>CAWBXE010000001.1:0-13735 GCA_963792715.1 uncultured Alphaproteobacteria bacterium
CGTCAGGAAGTCCTTCAGGTTCATGGTCTGCGGCCGGCCGTTGTCCAGCGCCAGCATGTTGGCCGGGAAGTTGGTCTGCAGCGGGGTGAAGCGGTAGAGCTGGTTGAGCACGACGTCGGGCACCGCCTCGCGCTTCAACTCGATGACGACGCGGATGCCGTCGCGATCGGACTCGTCGCGCAGGTCGGCGATGCCTTCGATCTTCTTCTCGCGCATCAGCTCGCCGATGCGCTCGACCATGGTGGCCTTGTTCACCTGGTAGGGAATCTCGGTGACGATGATGGCTTCGCGATCCTTGCGGATCGTCTCGATCTCGACCTTGCCGCGCATCACGATCGAGCCGCGGCCGAGATGATAGGCGCGTGCGGATGCCGGCGGCCCAGGATCATGCCGCCGGTCGGGAAATCCGGTCCGGGGATGATGTTGATGAGTTCGTCGATGCGAGAGCGCCGGGTCGTCGATCAGCGCCACGCAGGCGTCGATGATCTCGCCGAGATTGTGCGGCGGAATGTTGGTCGCCATGCCGACCGCGATGCCGCCAGCGCCGTTGACCAGCAAATTGGGAAACTTCGCCGGCAGGACCGACGGCTCTTTTTCGGAGTCGTCGTAGTTCGACTGGAAATCGACGGTGTCCTCGTCGATGTCGTCGAGCAGCGCCAGCGCGGAACTTCCAGCCGCGCTTCGGTGTATCGGTAGGCAGCCGGCGGATCGCCGTCGATCGAGCCGAAATTGCCCTGACCGTCGATCAGCGGCACGCGCATGGAGAAATCCTGCGCCATCCGCACCATCGCGTCATAAATCGACTGGTCGCCGTGCGGATGATATTTACCGATGACGTCGCCGACCACGCGCGCCGACTTGACGTACTTCTTGTCGGGCGTGTGGCCCTGCTCGTACATCGAATACAGGATGCGCCGATGCACCGGTTTCAAACCGTCGCGCGCATCCGGCAGCGCACGCGACACGATCACGCTCATGGCGTAATCGAGATAGCTGCGCTTCATCTCGTCGAGGATGGAAACGGGACGAATATCGGATGGCCCCGACGGCTTGTCGGAGTCGGTATCATCGGTGTCAGACAAAGGGGAATCCGGTCAGTTCTTGATCGGGAATCATATAGCGTATCGCAGCTCTCCTAACCACCCTTAACTGGCTCCAAAAAGGGGTTTTTCCCTTCGTTTTTCCAGAGACTTAAGGGGTTGGCGGAAGCATCCGACAGGGCCCGAAAACAGGCCTGAAAACGCTCGCGAAAATCGCAACAAAATCGCGTCAGGAACCGAATGTCACGGCGTGCCTGATAACAGTTCCGAGCCATGGGCTATCCGACGCCTACCTGACGCCCGCGCAGCTCTTGGCGTTGCCGCCTGCTGCTCAAAACGGGATGTCGTCGTCCATGTCACTGTTGCCCCGCGCTCCGGCCGCTACCGCGCGGCGTGGCGGCGCGCTCGAGGGTCCGCTGGAGCCGAAATCGCCACCGGCATCGTCGCCGCCAAAACTGCCTCCGCCGCTGCCGCCGCTACGGCCATCGAGCATGGTCAGCGTCGAGTTGAAATTCTGCAGCACCACTTCGGTCGAGTATTTTTCGACACCGCTCTGGTCGGTCCATTTCCGGGTTTGCAACTGACCTTCGATGTAAACCTTGGCGCCCTTCTTCAGATACTGCTCGGCGATCTTGCACAGACCTTCGCTGAAAATCACCACACGGTGCCACTCGGTCTTTTCCTTGCGCTCGCCAGTGTTCTTGTCGCGCCAGGTGTCCGACGTCGCGATTCGCAAATTGGCGATCGGCCGCCCGTCCTGCGTCCGCTTGATTTCCGGATCGGCGCCGAGATTGCCAATCAGAATCACCTTGTTCACGCTTCCCGCCATCGTCACTCTCCGCTCGAAAATTACTGGACCGATCGCCGCGCTCACCCGTCCGGCCTTGAGCGCCGCTCCAACGTCTCAAATATCAGGCTGCTTCACAGCAACCCTATACGCTCGCTGACCCGGCCAACCAGCCGATCCCCGACGTCCCAGGTTATCCACATATAGCATCGCACCGCCATATGTTCCAGTTTTGTTCCAAATGAAAAAGAGTTTCTGTCCGCTTGGTCCCGAACAAGACGCCGTCAAGAACAGACTTCCTTGGTTCTTCCGTACCGTAGTTCTCCGGCCGTGAACGAAGTTCCAATGCCTTCCACCGCCAGGGTGAAACAGCTGACGCTCCCAAAATAAGCGCCTTAGCTCATGCTCTTGCTGATCATTCAACAATCAGCTCAGTCGCCGTTACTAATCCCTGCCAAAGCGCCTAAAAGTTCGCGGCAAGGTTTTCGGCCGGCACGAAAACAAGTCTGGGTACCCTATGCGAGCGAACAATCGCCCGTTTTCAACACGTTAGATTCAATTGGGAGTTGATATCCTAAACAAATCATTGTCTTCCGCAGCTGCAGATCAATTCCAAGTGTTGCATTTGGGAGACGGATTTTTCGAGTGAATCGATTATGGTCGTTTTTGGAAATTGGATGGGCTCTCGACGATACCGCCTAACGAATATCGCTTCGAAAACTTCCCTAGGTTCTTTTGATGCGAACGGTGGGACCGTCGGTGGCCAAATTGGCTATCGTTGGCAGACCGGCCCTTGGGTGTTCGGTCTCGAAGCTCAGGGCAACTGGGCTGATTTTTCTGGCAGCACTCTAGACCTCGCGCCTGGCTTCGCTACTACCTCTTTGCATTCGAAGCTGGACGCATTCGGCCTGTTCACGGGTCAGGTGGGTTATGCGTGGAATAACGTGCTGCTCTACGCGAAGGGCGGCGCCGCGGTCACTGATCGCGAGTTCGCGTTCTTTAACAATACCACAGGTCTGGTGGCATCCAATTCTGCCTTCCGCACAGAATGGAGCCCGACTGTCGGCGCTGGCATCGAATTCGGCTTCGCGCCTAACATTACAGTTGCCATTTTCTGCGATGAGCGCGCTGGGCTGCGGCCTGGTGTGCCCTGCGCCAGAATGACCATGCAATGATATGGGCGGGGTGGACCCGTTTTCGAGCGAGTCTAATGGCGATGCGGCGGACTTCCTGGATCGACCAGCGGATCAATGGCGGCGCGGTTGTGCCGTGGTCCTTGCCGAGGTTCGGCGCTTCGTTTTTTTGGGCGATGGCGGATTGGCGCGATGGCGGATCGCCGCCATCATGGCGAAGGCGAGCATCACCAATGATACATGACGATGCCACCCGTGCCAGGATCTGCTCTCATTGTGATCGAGTCCGAACTCGTTCTTGGCGGTCTCAAAACTATCCTCGATCGCCCAGCGATGACCCTCGACCGCTACCAGTGTTTCGAGCGATGTTCCCGCTGGACACCAGGTGGTAAAGAAGGCGAGATCGCCATCGGCGATGTGGCGACGAACCAGCAGACCGCGCGTCCATAGACTTTCATTGGTATCGTTGGACGCTTCGGTCTCGAGATCGGCCAGTTCGAGATAACACCAGTCATGCAGCCGGGGTCCTTTGGTTCCCGTTCCCGCGGACAGGCGCTTCCAGTCGGAGGCGTGCTGGGCCCGGGCGATATCCTCCGCCTTGCCGGCGACCGACCGCGAGGGTGTCAGTAATCTTGTGTAAGCAGGTTTCTGTGAGTTTACCTTTTGAAAGGAGCTCACATGACGACCACGACATTGACACCTGAACTTCTGGATCAATTGCTTGCGGGATACGAGAAGCCCGAGGACTTGACGGGCGACGACGGGCTGTTCCGGCGACTGAAGAAAGCGCTGATTGAACGGGCGCTTGGAGCAGAACTGACCGATCATCTTGGCTACGAGAGGGGCGACCCGGCTGGCCGGGGCAGCGGCAACAGCCGCAACGGGGTGAGCGCCAAAACGGTGCTGACCGAGGATGGCGAAGTACAGATCGAGGTTCCGCGCGATCGCGCCGGCACCTTCGAGCCGCAATTGATCGGCAAGGGCCAGACACGTTTTGACGGCTTCGACGACAAGATCATCAGCCTTTACGCCCGCGGCATGACGGTGCGGGAGATCCAGGGCCACCTGGCCGAACTCTACGGCACCGAAGTCTCGCCGGACCTGATCAGCAAGGTCACGGACGCGGTGCTGGACGAAGTCCGGGATTGGCAGAACCGGCCGCTCGACCCGGTGTATCCCGTGGTTTTCTTCGATGCCCTGCGGGTCAAAATCCGTGACGAGGGAACGGTCAAGAACAAGGCGATCTATGTCGCGTTGGGCCTCAATCCGTCAGGCGAGAAGGATGTTCTGGGCCTTTGGATCGAGCAGACCGAAGGCGCCAAATTCTGGCTCAAGGTCATGAACGATCTGAAGGTGCGCGGGCTCAACGATATCCTGATCGCCGTCGTCGATGGCCTGAAGGGCTTTCCCGAGGCGATCACCAGCGTGTTTCCGCAGACGCTGGTTCAGACCTGCATTGTGCATTTGATCCGCAACAGCCTCTCCTTCGTCACCTGGAAGGACCGCAAGGCAATCCTGCCTTCGATCAAGGCGATCTATCGTGCCGAGAATGCCGATATGGCCATGGTCCGGCTCGAGGAATTCGAGGCTGAATGGGGAAAGCGCTATCCGGCAATCGGCCAGGCTTGGCGCAGGGCGTGGCAGCATGTGATTCCGTTTTTCGCTTTCGCCCCCGGCATCCGCAAAATGATCTACACCACCAACGCGGTGGAGGCGCTGAACCGTAGCTTGCGCAAGATCATCAAGACCCGTGGCAGCTTCCCCAACGATGAAGCCGCCCTAAAGCTGCTCTATCTTGCCATCAGAAATGCTGGCATGCGATGGCGGCGAGCTATTGAATGGACCAAGGCAATGGGCCAATTTGCCATCCAGTTCGGTGACCGCTTTCCGCCGTCAGCGAACTGACTATTGAGGGTCAGTTCGCTGACCCTCAACCACCATCACAGGGGCCTCTTACACAAAACTTCTGACATTCCCACCGACCGCCGCTTGCCCCAGGACCGGAAGACATGGGCGCTGCTGACGCCGAGCACGTAGCCTTTGCCGGCCCGACGCAGTTGCTGTTCGATATCGCCGACACCATAGACGGTATCACCGGCAACCCATCGGAATGGTACGGACGCGGCTATGGCGCGCGCGATCATTCTCGTCGCAAGCTTTGGTTTGGTCGCAAAGCCGACATCGGCAGGCACGTAGACGGCTTCCAGCCGGTCCGGATCGTCGGTCCATTCCTTCGGAAGATACAGCGCGCGATCGATGAACGCATGGCCGTGGCGTGAGACGTAGGACGCGAACACTCCGATCTGGCAGTTCGTGATCTTGCCTGCCGAACCAGTGTATTGCCGCGCCACTCCGCACGACGCCTTGCCCTGTTTGAGAAAGCCGGTCTCGTCGATTACCAGCACCGCATCGTCATCGGCCAAATGCTCGATCACATAGTCGCGGACGATATCGCACAGGCCATCCGCATCCCAATCCCTGCGCCCCAGGATCGCCTGTTGCCGCCACGGGCCGGGATCGCCCGCCGCCTCCGCGCGCATCCAACCGGTCTTGCGCTGCTCATCGCCGAGCAGGCCTTCCAGGAACAGACCGACATTCATCGCAACACGCTCTTGTTTGAACAACGGACGTATCCGTTGCTTGATCTCCCGAAGCGACGCTGCCCATAACCCAAGCGTCTCCTCAACCGACGCCATCCGCGTCCACGATGTCCGAATCATGGTTGCCCATGGATTCAGAACTCAACAGAAAAGACAACTGTAGTGCTTCTGTAATGGGCCTTCGTTCGTCAAGTCCCCTCTGAATGATATCTCATCGCCAGGATCATGCTTCTGTCCGTGGTCAGCGCGAAGGCCGCCACACCATGCCATCAGATCCAGAGCTGACAGGTCAATCTAGGAAGCGTGGTTTGCCGAAGCATTCACAGCACTACACACGACCTTGCCAAGCCCTCGTCCCGGCGACGGGACCTCAGGAGAGCGCTGCCGTTTCGGCTCGCTCCGAACCGCTCTATCTCCTATGCCATCGCTGCGGTCTTGCTCCAGCGAAAGTCGGTCGCATCCACCCACATGCGATGGAGCACGACGCCCAACTTGCGGGCAAGCGCCACCTTGGCGCGCTTCATGCCCCGACGTTTCGCCACGTTGAGCGCCCAGTGCTTCAGGCTTGAGAAGCGGGTCGCACGCGTCAGCATGATGTGCGCCGCTTCAAAGAGCGCTGTTCGCACCATGGCGTCGCCGACCTTGCTGACACCACCATCCCGATCGGTCTCACCGGATTGATATTTTTTGGGCGTAAGCCCGAAGTAGGCTCCGACCGTACTGGATTTTCCAAACCGCGTCGGCTCGTCCACCGCCGAGCGATAGGTCAAGGCGACCAAGGCGCCGACGCCAGGTGTGCTCATCAATCTCCGGCAGACCTTATCAGCGCGCGCGATCTTCAGCATCTCGCGATGGAGCTTGGTGAACTCGCACCACAACGCCGTCCGTGCCGCCAGCATCGCACCAATCACCGTCTCCAGGGTGATGTGCCCTGCTGTCAGTTCCCGGATGCGCGCCTCAAACTTTCCACGACTGACTTCTCCGACCTTCAGCCCATAGCCGCGCAAGATCCCGCGGATGCTCAGTTCAACGTCGAGAAGCTTGCCTTGCAGGAGCTTGCGCCCAACAAGAAGGGCTCGGCTATCCTTGCAAGTCACCGATTTGGCATGAACCGGGCGATACCACCCCATCCGCAGCAGTTGGGCGATCCCGCGTGCGTCTTTCCGGTCGGTCTTTACCGTCATCGCCGAGAGCGCCGCCTTCACGTGCCGCGTCTCGAGCAAAACCGCATCGCGTCCGGCGGCCATAAGCCCGGCATGCAGCCATTGCGACAATGGACCGGCCTCGAGCCCAACGCGGCCGACAGGCAATTCCAATTCGTCGAAATAGCGGACCAGTGCCTCGGGCTCGCTGGCGATCTTGACCTCGCGCACAATCCTTCCTGTCGCGTCCACAACGCACACGCTACTCTCTTCCAGAGAGACATCGATTCCAGCATAGTGTTCCATGGCTGTTCCTTTTTATGATGCTTGGAGCCGATCGCTCGGACTCCGTTTCAACAACATCATTCTGAGGGACAGCCACCAACCTGGCTATGCTCGCGAAGGCCGGCCCATTACGGCATCTAATTGGTCGTTCGGTGTCGAATATGACCATATCTTCGAAAATACCCACAACGTCACCTTCGTGAACCCCACCACCGGCTTGGTGGTCACCGATACCTTTAGGTCGGGCGGCGACACCGATATGATCCTTGGCCGCCTGAACTACCGCTTTGGTGGTCCGGTCGCTGCAAGGTACTGAGATCCAGTAGTACGGGAACTTGGATCTCGGCCAGCGCCGAGATCCTCGGAAAAGCCGGCCTCATGGCCGGCTTTTTTGTTGTTCGGAATCTTCTATGGAGACTGTTTTTCCATTCGTGGAGCGCTGCGCGTGTGCCACCTGCTGCCATTTCCACGGGAACGCAACGTCCGCCGCAACAAACCGTTGATGGTGTGCATCGCGGCACTGGAAATCAGCTCTCGTTCTTCCTACGTTCCGTGGCGCACACCCTTGGCGTCCGTTTCCGGATCTTTCCCGATGGCGCGCCCGAATCATTTTGCGCGCCTGAAATCTGCGCGCTGGGAATGGCCGGCGATGGATGAAGTGATCAAGGCGAAGCGCCAACAAAACGCCGGCTCAGGCACGCGCGCGATCACCATTCGCGGCGCGCGCGAGCACAATCTCAAGAACGTCGACCTCGAAATCCCGCGCGACAAGCTCGTGGTGTTCACGGGCCTGTCCGGCTCCGGCAAATCCTCGCTCGCGTTCGACACCATCTATGCCGAGGGCCAGCGCCGCTACGTCGAATCGCTGTCGGCCTATGCGCGCCAGTTCCTGGAGATGATGCAGAAGCCCGACGTCGACCAGATCGACGGCCTGTCGCCGGCGATCTCGATCGAGCAGAAGACCACCTCGAAGAATCCGCGCTCGACCGTCGGCACCGTCACCGAGATCTACGACTACATGCGCCTGTTCTGGGCGCGCGTCGGCGTGCCCTATTCGCCGGCCACCGGCCTGCCGATCGAGAGCCAGATCGTCTCGCAGATGGTCGACCGCGTGCTGGCGCTGCCCGAAGGCACCCGGCTCTATCTGCTGGCGCCGGTGGTGCGCGGCCGCAAGGGCGAGTACCGCAAGGAACTCGCCGAATACCTCAAGAAGGGATTCCAGCGCGTCAAGATCGACGGCACCTTCCACGAGCTCGCGGAAGCGCCCGACGCTCGACAAGAAATTCCCGCACGACATCGACGTCGTGGTCGACCGCATCGTGGTGCGCGCCGATATCGGCCAGCGGCTGGCGGAAAGTTTTGAGACCGCGCTGAAGCTCGCCGAGGGCCTGGCGGTGATCGAATATGCCGACGCAGCCCGCGGCAGCCGCCGAAGAGAAGAAGTCGGACAAGAAGACCGCAAAAATCCACGACAAGAGCGGGCCCGAGCGGATCCTGTTTTCGGAAAAATTCGCCTGCCCGGTCTCCGGCTTCACCATTCCCGAAATCGAGCCGCGGCTGTTTTCCTTCAACAACCCCTACGGCGCCTGCCCGGCCTGCGGCGGCCTCGGCGTCGAGCAGCATATCGACGAAGACCTCGTCATTCCCGACAAGGAGCTGACCCTGCGCAAGGGCGCGATCGCGCCATGGGCGAAATCGTCCTCGCCCTATTACGTCCAGACCCTGACCGCGCTCGGCAAGTTCTACAAGTTCACGCTCGACACCAAGTGGAAGGATCTGCCGAAGAAGACGCAGAACGCGATCCTGCACGGCTCCGGCGAGGACGAGATCAAGTTCTCCTATGAAGACGGCGTGCGCTCCTACGACACCAAGAAGCCGTTCGAGGGCGTCATCACCAACATCAACCGCCGCTATCGCGAGACCGAGAGCGAATGGGCGCGCGAGGAGCTGGCAAAATATTTCTCCGACGTGCCCTGCGACGCCTGCCACGGCTACCGGCTGAAGCCGGAGGCGCTGTGCGTCAAGATCGGCGGCAAGCATATCGGCGAAATCTCGGAACTGTCGGTGCGCCGCGCCGGCGAATGGTTCGAGACCGTGCCGAAGGCGCTCAACGCGCAGCAGAACGAGATCGCCGCGCGCGTGCTGAAGGAAATCCGCGAGCGGCTGTCCTTCCTGCTCGATGTCGGCCTGAATTATCTGACCCTGGCGCGCGCCTCCGGCACGCTGTCCGGCGGCGAAAGCCAGCGCATCCGCCTGGCCTCGCAGATCGGCTCGGGCCTGACCGGCGTGCTCTATGTGCTGGACGAGCCCTCGATCGGCCTGCACCAGCGCGACAATGCGCGGCTGTTGGAAACGCTGAAGCGGCTGCGCGACCTCGGCAATACCGTGATCGTGGTCGAGCATGACGAGGACGCCATTCGGCTGGCCGATTACGTCGTCGACGTCGGCCCCGGCGCCGGCATGCATGGCGGCAACATCGTCGCCCAGGGCACGCCCGCCGACATCATGAACAATCCGAACTCGCTGACCGGCAAATATCTCACCGGCGAATTGTCGGTCGAGATTCCGGAGCGGCGGCCGCCGAACCATCGCCGCACCATCAAGGTGGTCAACGCCCGCGGCAACAATCTGAAAAACGTCTCGGCGGAAATTCCGCTGGGCCTGTTCACCTGCGTCACCGGCGTCTCCGGCGGCGGCAAGTCGACGCTTGCTGATCGACACGCTCTACAAGCGCCATCGCGCGCAAGCTCAACAACGCCAGCGAAGGCGCCGCGCCGCACGATCGCATCGAGGGGCTGGAGCATATCGACAAGATCATCGACATCGACCAGTCGCCGATCGGCCGCACCCCGCGCTCCAATCCCGCGACCTATACCGGCGCCTTCACGCCGATCCGCGAATGGTTCGCCGGCCTGCCCGAAGCCAAGGCGCGCGGCTACGAGCCCGGGCGGTTCTCGTTCAACGTCAAGGGCGGCCGCTGCGAGGCCTGCCAGGGCGACGGCGTCATCAAGATCGAGATGCACTTTCTGCCCGACGTCTACGTCACCTGCGACGTCTGCAAGGGCAAGCGCTACAACCGCGAAACGCTGGAAGTGCTGTTCAAGGGCAAGTCGATCGCCGACGTGCTCGACATGACGGTCGAGGAAGCCGCCGAGTTCTTCAAGGCGGTGCCGCGCGTGCGCGAAACCTTCAAGACGCTGCACCGCGTCGGCCTCGACTACATCCATGTCGGCCAGCAGGCCACGACGCTGTCCGGCGGCGAAGCCCAGCGCGTCAAGCTGGCCAAGGAACTGTCAAAGCGCGCCACCGGCCGCACGCTCTATATCCTGGACGAGCCGACCACCGGCCTGCATTTCCACGACGTCAAGAAGCTGCTGGAAGTGCTGCACGAGCTGGTGTCGCAGGGCAACACCGTGGTGGTGATCGAGCACAATCTCGAGGTGATCAAGACCGCCGACTGGGTCATCGACCTCGGCCCCGAAGGCGGCGACGGCGGCGGCGAAATCGTCGCCTGGGGCCCGCCGGAAGACATCGTCAAGGCGCCGCGCAGCTACACCGGCAAGTTTCTGGCGCCGGTGCTGGAGAAGGCCGGAGCGAAGCCGCGGAAGGGCAGCGCGGCGAGCGAGGCGGCGGAATAATTGCGACAGCAAATTTAAGCTAACGAGAGATCTCGCAGCTCAATAACGCTTGGACAATCGCATCAAAAGCTCCTGTGCAGGAAGTCCCGCGATTTCGGAGCAATATAGTCAACCTCGATAGCGCAAAACCGACCGCGCCTCGGATTAAATAGCCCGATATTCCGAATATCGAAGGATCAGAAGCCGCCGCATTCAGAGCGGCGTAAGTCAGAGTTTGCCTTAAGCGAAAGTGCGCCTCGGAGCCGATGCTGGAAAGGCTCTAGTTGGCGGGCGCCCCTGTGATATTTTCAAGCCATGACGCTTGACGACATACCCGCCGATATTCATGAGCAGGCTCATATGCTCGAAAACTCACTGATCGCGCACGCGACCAATGGGGTCGCCAGCAATCTGCATTACACGTACCTGCGCAAGTTCTTTATGGACGACCCCGTGCTCGCGCGGCTGTTGCCGCCCTTCGTCCGCACCTGCCGAACGCTTGATATGTTTTGGCAGCACATCAAAAAGGCCGCGCCCACCTTTGCGGAGCGGCGCACAATTATCGGCGAGGCCTTTACACCTCTCTTGGATCATCTGGAAGGCCGCAACCGGGCTCCGGGCGACACCATTGTGTCCGACGCGCTCGAGACGTTTGACGCCGAAGGCGTGCACGCGGTGTGGCCAAAGCCCTCAACCGCCGAAACACCGATCCGGAAGGCGCGATCACCGTCGCCAGGACGCTGCTGGAGAGCGTCTGCAAACGTATCCTCGATGATCTCGGCGAGGAATACTCCGAAAAAGAAGACTTGCCCAAGCTCTATGGAAAGGCCGCAAAGCGGCTGAACCTGGCGCCCGACCAGCATAGCGAGGAGCCGATCAAGGCGATCCTTGGCGGCGCCATGAACCTGGTGAACGGCATCGGCACGCTGAGGAACCGATTGAGCGATTCCCACGGTCGAGGCGGCAAACCAGTGCGGCCCTCACCACGGCACGCTAGCCTTGCCGTCAACACAGCAGGAGCAATTGCAACGTTTTTGGTTGAAACCCACGTGGAGCGCGCTACCGGTCCTATTAAGGCGTAAGCCGACCGCGGACGCCTGTCGCGTCACGTACCTACGCCGCGGGCGTGGTTATCACGCCGCTTGCCGGGCAGCTTTGGTGAACTCAGCGTGCTTTGGATCCAATGATATGAAGTTGACCGCAGCACGTAGAGCGCAGCGAAACCCATGGCTCTTCCCTTTGCAATTGGTGGGTTTCGCTTCGCTCTACCCACTCCACTGTCTGTTACTCCTCAAACACTGCCTCCACAAATCCCTTCGGATCATCGCAAAATTCCCGCATCACCCTGAAGTGGTCCGTCTGCTTCACGGTCACCGGCTCCAGCCTGTCTTTCGTCAACCGCAGCAGCGTGGCGTTCGGATAGGCGATCAGCATCGGCGCGTGCGTGGCCATGATCACCTGGCAATGGCCGATCTGCATCCATCCAGCGCAGCAGCTTCAGGAATTCGAGCTGGCGCGCTCGGCGACAACGCCAACTCCGGTTCGTCGAAGATGAAGATGCCCTGCTTCTGGCAGCGCTCCCTGAAGAAGCGCAGGAAGCCTTCGCCATGCGAATGCGACAGGAAGTCGGGCGGAGGCCCGTCCGAACGGATCGTCCGAGAGCCGCCTCGTCCAGATACCTCGCGACCGAGAAGAAGCTCTCGGCGCGAAAGAACCAGCCCTTGGTTATCTTCGGCAGCCAGGCCGCGCGCAGCGCGGATGACAGCGTGCCGCCCATCGTCTCGCAGCGCTCGGAGTGATCGACCGGCATGTAGCCCTTGCCGCCGCCGGCTTCGTCATAGCCGGCGAGCACGGCTATGCCTTCGAGTAACGTCGATTTACCGACGCCGTTCTCGCCAACGATGATGGTGATCGGCGCGATCAAAGTCGAGCTCAAAATCGTCGTGCAGCAATGGCAGGCAGAACGGATAGGCCGCGGGGTCGCTGACTCGCGACGGATCGAGCCAGATGCGCTTAAGGTACGGCGCCGGCAGATTGATCGTTTTGCGTTTTCTTGCCATTCGCACTTGCTGAACACGAAGGAGCTCGTCGGCTCCTCGCCCTTCACTCCTCCATCATCGCCTCAACAAACCCCGCGGGATCGGCGCAGAACTCCCGCATCACGCGGTAATGATCGGTCTCCTCGACAGCGTCACCGGCTCCAGCCCGTATTTGGCGAGCCGCAGCAACGGCGCGCCGGGATAGGCCATCAGCATCGGCGAGTGCGTCGCCATGATCACCTGGCAGTGGCTGCTCTCATCCATCCGCCGCATCAGTTTCAGAAATTCCATCTGGCGCGCTCGGCGACAGCGCCGATTCCGGTTCGTCGAAGATGTAGATGCCCTGCCGCTGGCAGCGCTCCTCAAAGAAACGCAAAAAGCCTTCGCCGTGGGAATGCGAGAGGAAATCGGCTCCGCTCCCCGACCGCATCGAGATATCGCGCGACCGAGAAGAAACTCTCGGCGCGGAAGAACCAGCCGTTGGTGATCTTGGGCAGCCAGCTCGCGCGCAGCGCTTGGAAAGCGTGCCGCCCATCACCTCAAGCGCCTTGGAATGATCGACCGGCCGATAGCCCTTGCCGCCGCCGGCCTCGTCATAGCCGGCGAGCACCGCGATGCCTTCCAGCAAGGTCGATTTGCCGGCGCCGTTCTCGCCGACGATGATGGTGATCGGCGCGGTCAAAGCTCAGCTCGAAATCATCGCGCAGGAACGGCAGGCAAAACGGATAGGCCTTCGCGGTCGGGGATCCCAGACGGATCGAGCCAGACCCGCCTGAGATACGGCGCCGGCACATTGATCGGCTTGTTTCGTCTTGCCATGCGTGCTCACCCAACAACGGACGCAGTCCGGCGCTCTAATCCCGCTTGTATTTCTCTGACACAACCCTGGAACAAAACAAGAACAATCTTAAGCGTGCAATCCATGCCAAGCACAACCTACGCCCTGTTCCGCAACGCGATCCTCAGTGAGAAACAGGTGGTCTGCAGCTATGAAGGCCGTCATCGCGAATTGTGTCCGCACATCATCGGCACCAACAAAAATGGCGAGGAAGTCGTGCTGGCCTGGCAGTTCGCCGGCGAAAGCTCCGGCCC
>CAWBXE010000002.1:0-6242 GCA_963792715.1 uncultured Alphaproteobacteria bacterium
TGAGGGTGCGTCGGGAAGATCGCATCTGTGAAACTGCCTTTCCTCGGGTAGAGCGGCACGTGTCTAGCGCAAGCAAACCGGGGTTGCTACCCCATTTGGCGCATGCAAAAGCGCCGGGCTGAAAACTCCAGCCCGGCGTTCAAGCAAACGTTATTGTCGGGGTCAGGCGGCCTGCGAGACTTGGCCCGTTTCGGGCACGACCTCCTGGGTGATGACCGAGAATTTCACCAGCTGAGCGGCACCGAACGTGGTGGAGATCGCGACGTCGGCGGCATCGCGCCCACGCGCCATCACGATCCGGCCGATCCGGGGATGGTTGTGGCGCGCATCGAAGGTAAACCAGCGACCGTCCAGATAGACCTCGAACCACGCGCTGAAATCCATCGGCGCCGGATCGACGGGTACGCCGATGTCGCCGAGATAGCCGGTGCAATATCGCGCGGGGATGTTCATGCAGCGGCACAGTGTCACCGCGAGGTGGGCAAAGTCGCGGCAGACCCCGACGCGTTCTTCGTGCCCCTCGAATGCGGTTCGATCGCAGCGCGCGTGGTGATAGCCGAATGAAATCCGCTGATGTGCGTAGTCGCAAATCGCCTGCACGCGCTGCCAGCCCGGCGTCACATTGCCGAACAGCGACCAGGCCAGATCGGACAGCTTCTGGGTGTCGCAGTAGCGGCTGCCGAGCAAATAGACCAGCAGGTCGTCCGGCAACTCCGCAACATCCAGCTGCCGCGCGTCAGGCGCCACTTCATCGGGCAACCCGCTATCGGAAATCAGAAACTCGTTGCGGATTTCAATCAATCCCGCCGGTGCCACGATCCGCGTGCAGGTGTTACCGAACATGTCGACGTAATTCCGCGACGCGACGCCCGGCGTAAAGCGAATGACGTGATCGCTCAGGAGATCCCGTTCTCGCGCCGGCTCAATGCTGAGCGCCAGGGTCATTGGCGTTTCCTGGACGCATTGAAAGGCGATGTCGTAGCCGGCACGGATTTCCACGGTAGTTCTCCTGGAGATGCTGAATTGGATGCGGAACAAGCCGGTTGACCCGAGCCTTCGTTCCTATAAGGGGCTGATTTCAGTGCGGAAATTTCAGGCAGCCCAGGCGATGCTACCGTTGCCCTTTTTTGGCGCACCGGATCTGTTCAATCTGCGTCCTTGCGCACTTCTTCATCACGATGACGTTCGATCACTTCGGGTTCCTGCTCGTCGAGTTGAGCAAGCTCTGATCTTGCGTCGTTGTCTACGCGCAAAAGTTCATCCAGCTTGGCATGAAGCGCGAGATTGTCGCGGCGATTCGCGCGCTGGATGAACAGCGTCATCATGAAAACCGCGAGCGTTGCGACCGCATTCCACTCGAAGGTGGCTGGACTGAATGCCAGCCACAGCACCGCGTAAAGAATGACCACAAGGAAGGCGGCGGGATGACCCGCCGCCTGCCCGATGTGGGTGGTCCAGTGCTTCTTGACCGGCTCCGTCATCCGAACCCTATTTCATTTTGACCTTGGGTTCGCGATCCCAGACCCTGAGTTGCCCGAGGCTTTCGACAAAGCCGGCAATATTTTTGGTCGATGCCAACGCGAATAATGCCTTCATCGAAATCGGCCTCCGCGATGCCGGCTTTCTCGAACAGCGGCCCGGCGGCGCTCACGTAACCTATGAACTTGCAATGGGCGAAAGCGTCGGCCACGAAATCCCGCGCGGTCGATTCCTTGACGAGATCGCCGATCGCGGCTTGCGACGGCAGCAATACGACCGCGTCGTACAGCACCGAAGGGCCGCCGCCGATCATCTGGTCGGCCTCGATCAAGCTGCCATCGCTGGCTTTGGCGCCACCGATCCTGGGTGCGATGATTTCAAAGGTCGCGCCGGCTTTGGTCGATCGCGGCCTTCAGCCCCTTGAGAATGGCCGCATCGGTACCATCGGTCACGAGAATGCCGAGCTTGCGGCCTTCAAACCGTTGCGGTCCGTTTTCGACGATGCTCAACGTAGGCGCCGCCTCGAGATCCTGCTTCGTCGGCATGGCTGCATCGGCCGGCTTCGGCATCGCCTTGAGGCCGAGCGCCGTACCGACGTTATCAGCAAGCCCCTTATCGATGTTGAGGAGATGAGACACCATGCGCTCGCGGATGACCGGCGTCTTCACCTTGCTGAGCTCGAACGTCAGCGCCGCAGCGATATGCTGCTGCTCGCCCGGAGTCTGGCTGATCAGGAACTGCCGCGCTTGGCTGTAGTGGTCGGCAAAGCTCTCGGCACGGAGCCTGCGCTTTGCTCCCTGCTCGACATCGGCAAACGGCACAAAGCCCCGATTGGGAGACTCGCGCGGCCCCTCGCCAAAGGAGTTGGGCTGGTAATTGACGTGGCCGGTCGGGATTGCGCATCGCCATATGGCCGTCCTGCTGGAAGTGATGGAACGGGCATTTGGGCGCGTTGATCGGAATATGCGTGAAGTTCGGACTGCCGAGCCGCTTCAACTGCGTATCCAGATAGGAGAAGTTGCGGCCTTGCAGCAGCGGATCGTTGGAAAAATCGATGCCGGGCGGCACGTTCTGGGTCATGAACGCGACCTGTTCGGTTTCGGCAAAGAAATTGTCCGGCATCCGGTCGAGCACCAATCGTCCCACGGGGATCGGCGCCAGGATTTCCTCAGGGATTAGCTTGGTCGGATCGAGCACATCGAAGTCGAAACTGTCGGCGAAGGCCTGGTCGAACATCTGGAACTGCAGTTCCCATTCCGGGAAATTCCCGCTCTGAATCGCCGTCCAGAGATCGCGGCGGTGAAAATCGGGATCGGCGCCGTTGATCTTGACCGCCTCGTTCCACAGCACCGACTGCAGGCCGAGCTTCGGCTTCCAGTGAAACTTGACGAACGTCGATTCGTCCTTGGCATTGACGAGACGAAACGTGTGAACGCCAAACCCTTCCATGAAGCGCAGCGAACGCGGAAGCGCGCGGTCGGACATCACCCACATGATCATGTGCATGCTTTCCGGGGTCAGGCTGATGAAATCCCAGAAATTGTCGTGCGCGGATTGCGCTTGCGGAAAGCCGCAATCCGGCTCTTCCTTCACCGCATGGATGAGGTCGGGAAACTTGATCGCATCCTGGATGAAGAACACCGGCATGTTGTTGCCGACGATGTCCCAGTTGCCTTCCTGGGTGTAGAGCTTGACGGCAAAGCCGCGCACATCGCGCGCCAGATCGAACGAGCCCTTGCTGCCCGCGACGGTCGAGAATCGCACGAAGGCCGGCGTGCGCTCCCCGGCGCGCTGGAACAGGTCGGCGCGGGTGAATTTCGACAGCGGCTTGTAGTTTTCGAAGAAGCCATGCGCGCCATAGCCGCGCGCGTGAACGACGCGCTCGGGAATCCGCTCATGGTCGAAATGAAAGATCTTTTCGCGAAAATGAAAATCCTCGAGCAGCGTCGGGCCGCGCGGGCCGATCTTCAGCGAGTTCTGGTCGTCGGAAACCGGTCCTCCCTGCGCCGTCGTCATGACCGGCACGTCGCCGGTGGCAACCTGATGCAGTTCACCACCCTCGCCCCGGCGAAGCTTCTGGTCGTGGATGGTGGACAGATCCGGCCGCAGCCGATTTCTTGCCGGTGGACTTGACTGATTTGGCCATGAAATTTCCTGATTGAAGAAGCGGCACCGGACGGCGCCGGTGAAACGATCACATTGCGAGCAAAAATCCCCCGCACCTAGCGGGGGATTCTCTTTGAGTTGTGCTGTTAACGCAGCAGCAGGATCAGAATGATCAGCGGGATCGGGATCCCGACGAGCCAGAGAAGAATGGGCATGGGCTTTTCCTTTCGGGGTTGAAAACTAGCGGCGGGAGGTGCGCCAGGTGCCGTCACGAAGGCCACCGCCTTCGGTCGCAGCAAGGCTGGCGCAGAACGCGCCGATCAGAAGCGAGGCGACCAGCCAGAACGCCAGTTGGGCGGTAGCCTTGCGGGCAGCGTCGGCATCACTCTTGACCTGGGTGACGACGTCGTTGACGCGCTTGTCGGCATCGGCCTGGCTCAGACCGGTTCGGGCCGCGACCACCTTGGAGACGTAGGCCCTATCCGCCGGCTTCATGTCGCCGCCATCGCGGAAGCTCGATGTAAACAAGCGGGTCATCTCGCCGCGCGACGTGTCAGTGGTACCGGCACTTGCGGGTGCCGGGGTGTCCGGACGCAGCAGCGTGTCGACATAGCCGTCCATCGGACCGGACTGGCTGGCTGCCGCAGTTGCGGCCTGACCGGCACCCGACGCCGCGCCACCGATCAGGCTGCTCGCCGGCGATGCCAGCAGTACAGCACCGAGCACCGCAGCGAACGCCCAGGCGATAAAGCCATGCGCGGTGTCACGAAAGTAGACTTCGTCGCTGTGGACGCCGACCCAGCGGGTTCGCAGACGGCCGGCAATGTAACCGCCGATCGAGGAAGACAGCATGGCGATGACGATCAGATAGAGGCCGGTTCCGATCTTGAACGTGGTGGCGGATACGCCCGCGCCGCTCCACGGCGAGATCACGGACAAGCCAAGACCGAGGCCGAACACCAGCAGCACGAGAGTCAGCGCGCAGCTGACGACAGCACCGGCCGCGACCGCTGGCCACGACACGCCGGAGACGGACGGTTCGCCCGTATCGGCTCCCGGTTGGACAATAACAGTATCAATCATGTCGCGCGCTCCCAGCTGCGGCACATGTTCTAAACATGCCGCGTTGTTGATCAGATGCCGCGCTAATGTGCAGGAACTGCAAAGGTTCCTCGCTCGAGATTTTTTGTGTCAGATTTTTCTGACACACCTCGAAAAGCGGATTGCTGGCGTGAGTCGCCGTTACAATTTCCGGACACATCGCGGTGCCTAGCCGGCCACCCGCTCCGCCGCCTCTTTGGCTTTTTCGCCGGTGCGCTTAACCGACGCCTCACCGGCCTTTTCGGCTTCGGCACGCTGTTCGCATTTGTCTCGAATTTCTTCCAGTTCGTCGTGCGTAAGATGTTCGATACCGACAAAGGAATTATGCGCCGTGCTGACTCGAATGAGTTCGTCCAGTTTGACCTGGATCGCCGCACTGTCGCGATTTTGGGAGTTCTGAATCAAAAAGACCATCAGGAAGGTCACAACGGACGTGCCGGTATTGATGACGAGCTGCCAGGTATCGGAATAACCAAACAACGGCCCGGTGATCGCCCAAACCAGCACCACGCCAGCTGCAACCATGAAGGCCGACGCCCGGCCGACAGCAAGCGATGTCGTGTTGGCGACTTCGCCGAAGAAGTGGCCGACGCCACCGGCTGAGGCGGAAGACTTCTTGCCGGGCTTCGGGTTGCGATCGTTCAATTTCAATTCTTCCCACCACTTGCTCGAAAGGGCCCGATGCAATGCGCATCGAGCCCTCTCAGTCAGATATTTGATCGTTGATTCCAGACCTTGGAAATCGCGCCTAGTGATGCCAGAAGATCGCCAGCAGCAAGACGATCGGCAGCGGGACACCCAGCAGCCAGAGCAGCGCACCTCGACCGAAACCCATGTCAGCCTCCATTTGTTCGACTGAACTGACAACGCGGCGGGGGAACATAAGTTCCATCTTGCTCCGTTAATCCGACGGTGGACCGTCCCGATCGATGGCGAAATCGTGCAACAACGACGAGGATTTTCCGGCGATCAAATCGCCGATCAACTGCGCCGCCATGAAGCTGAATGTGATGCCGTTGCCGCCGTAACCGTAGGCGGCATAGACGCCCTTGGTGCCCGGCACGGGACCGATCAGCGGCAGACCATCACTGGTGGTGTCGAACGCGCCGGCCCAACAGAACTCGATCTCGGTATTAGCGATCGGCCATAGCGCCGCGAGTTTCCGCGCCAGGATCGCAGACTTCTCCGGAATCAGGCGATCGCGTGCCGCAGGCTCGATATCGATCTCGCTGTCCTCGCCGCCGATAATGATCCGGCCCGCCCGCGTGCTTCGGACATACAGATAATCCTTGCTGTTCTCCCAGATCAGCGCGGCGTCCTTCCAGATATTCTGCGGCTGCGGCGGTGTCGCGATCGCCCAGCTCGAAGATACCGTTTGAACGCTCGAACGAACGATGTCGGGCATCACATAGCCGGTGGCGAGTACCACCGAGCGCGCCTCGATCTCGTAGCCGTCAGCCAGACCAACGCCGACCGAGCGCCCGGCAGGGTCGAACCGTTTCGCCTCGGCGTCGAACAGGCGAGCCCCGCGCGAAATGGCGATATGGAGTATTCCT
>CAWBXE010000003.1:0-162537 GCA_963792715.1 uncultured Alphaproteobacteria bacterium
GCCGCCGAATACACCACCTTGCCGCCGACCATCGTCATCACAGACCTGATCTTGCCGATCTCCTTCACCGGCGCCGTCAAATAATCCGCCGACAGCACCGCGAGGTCGGCGAACTTGCCCGGCTTCCAGCGTGCCGCGCTTGTCGTCGTCATTGGCCATGTAGGCCGAATTGCGGGTGTACATTTCCAGCGCCTGCCGCCGGCTCGGGGCTTCCTCGTGGCCGCGGGTCTGGGTGCCGCCGATGGTGGTGCCGTCGAGATACCATTGCAGCGAGACGAACGGGTTGTAGGACGACACCCGGTGCGCGTCGGTGCCGGCGCCGACCACGAGTCCCATTTTCAGCGCCGTCGCGATCCGCGGCATCAGCTTGGCTTGGTCTGCGCCGACTTCCCTTTGCAGCCGCTCGCCGCCGAAATAGAGCCCGTCCTGCACGCCCCAGACCAGCCCCAGCGATTTCATCCGCTTCAAATTGTCTTCCGAGGCGTTGTAGAGATGCAGCACGGCCCAGCGCAGGTCGCGCACCGGAAAGTCCTTGTCGATCGCCTCGACCACGTCGAGCAGGTCGTGGACGGTGCGGTCGGGATTCCAGTGCAGTTGAATCGTGTAGCGCTTCGACGCCGCCCAGCGCAGCAATTCCGCCATCTTGGCCTTGCCGTCGGGAGTGATGTCGCCGTCGGTCCAGTCGGCCCAGATCAGGATTTCGCCGGGGCCGTTGAAGTGCAGCATCGGGTCGCCGAAGCCCGGCGGCAGCAATTGCGTCAGGTTCTGCTGGTCGGCGAGTTCGCTGCCGGGTTTGGGCGAGCAGAGATGATAGGCGACGCGGACCGTCAGCTCCTTGTCCTGCCACAGCTTGAACACCGCCTGATAGGTCGACGGATAGACGCTGACGCCGCCGCCGTCGACGATGCCGGTTATGCCGAGGCTGTTCATCTCGCTGAAGAACTTTTTCGAGCCGTCGATCTGTTGCTCCATGGTCGGCTTCGGCAGTTTGTCGAAGATCTTGCCGAGCGCGTTGCCGTTGGCCTCGATCACGCCGGTCGGTCTGTCGCCATCGCGGGCGAGTTTGCCGCCGGGCGCGACGTCGGCATCGTCGCGGATATTGAGCGCCTCCATCGCCTTCGGCGACAGCAGCAGCCAGTCGTAGAGGTGCTGGATGTAGACGGGATTGTCGGGGGCGACCGCGGCGATATCGGCCGGCGTCGGCCGGCGCTTCTCGGCGAACTGCTCCTCGGTCCAGCCGCCGGCGACGACGATCCACGAGCCGGGTTTTTGCGTCTTTGCTGCTTGGTGGATTTTCTCCAGCGCTTCCTTCAGGGTCGACACGCCGATCCAGTTCACTTCGGTGCCGAAGGTGAGTGCCGCGCGGATGCCGTGGATGTGGCCGTCGGTCAGCCCGGGAATGACGGTGCGACCGCCGAGATCGACCAGTTTTGCCTTGTCGCCGGCGAGTTTCTTCATTGCCGCCGAGGTGCCGGTCGCGACGATGCGGCCCTGACCGATCGCGATGGCCTGCTGCACCGAAAAATCCTTGTCGACGGTCAGGATTTTTCCGTTGAACAGGACGGTATCGGCCGATTGGGCGAAGGCGGCGGAGGGCCACGCGAGGGAGAGGGCAATGGCGAAGGTTTGAGCTAGTCGAACGGCCGCTGAATGTTGGTCCCGCATATCGTCTCTCCCGATCATTGTTTTTCTCCCCGTCATTGCGAGCGAAGCGAAGCAATCCAGTTCTTCACCGGAAGAAAGGCTGGATTGCTTCGTCGCTACGCTCCTCGCAATGACGGCGGATTATTCCGTTGGTCTGCTAATCCAGCATCTTTCTCAGCTCCGCCTTCGCCACCTTCTCCAAGGTCGAGCGCGGCAGCTCATCGACGAAGCGAATCTCGCGCGGCACCTTGAAATCCGCCAGCGCGCCACGGCACGCGGTCATGACGGCGTCATGCAGTCCGGGTGGCGCATCGGCGACACCGGCGGCCGGGATGATGAAGACAACAGGCACCTCGTCCAGCATCGGGTGCTTCTTCGCCACCACCGCGGCCTCGCGCACGCCGGGCACCACCGCAATCACCTGTTCGATTTCGGAGGCCGCGACATTCTCGCCGCCGACCTTCAGCATGTCCTTGGCGCGGTCGCCGAACTTGATGAAGCCGTGGTCGAGCAGCGTGACGCGATCGCCGGTGATGAAATAGCCGTGCTCGTCGAAGCTTTCCGTTGTGGCCTTTTCGTTGTGGAGATATTCCGCGAATAATGAGAGACCGGGAATGCCCTTGATCAGGAGATTGCCGGTGTCGCCGACTTCGGTCGGTCGGCCGTCGTCACCGCTGACGCGGATCGAATATTCCGGCGCGGCTCGGCCGATCGACATCGGGGTGTTGGGCTGGTCGACCTCGCCGACGATGCCGTGGGTGATGGTCTCGGTCATGCCCCACCAGCCGATGGTCTTGATGCCGAATCCCGCAAACGGCGGCGGATCGTTGACCGCGGTGCCCCAGAGCCGGAACTTGTGATTGTTCGGGATCTCCTGTTCGAGCAGCGCTTTCATGCAGAACGGGATCGTCGAGGTCCAGGTGCAGTTGTGCTCGAGCGCCGTGCTCCAGAACCGGCTGGCGGAAAACCGCGGCTGGATCACGCAGGAAGCGCCGACCCACAAGGTCGCGAGCATCGAATAGGCCAGCGCGTTGGTGTGGAACAGCGGCAAATAAGTCTGGTGCACGTCGGTCGCATGCAGGTCTTCATGCGCGGCGTTGATCTTGCCGCCCCACAGCGCGTTGGCGTGGGTCCACAGCACCGCCTTCGGCCGCGACGTCGTGCCGGAGGTATATTGCACGCTGCACGGCGCCGTCGGATCGGTGGCGCGGCGCGGCCGGTCGGCACTGTCGGCGAACAGGGATTCGAAACTGTCGCCGCGCGGTGCGCCAGAGGCAGGCGTGCTGCCGGCATCATGCGAGATCACGGCGATCCAGCGCAGGCCGCGGCAATGGGCCGAGACCAGTTCGGCATAGGCCGGTTGCGTAATGGCGGCGACCGCGCCGCAGTGGCCGGCGAAATATTCCATCTCCGCCGCCGCCGAGCGGGTGTTGGTGGTGACCGCGATGGCGCCGAGTTCGACGCAGGCAAACCAGGCCAGCATGGCTTCGATGCAGTTGTCGAGATGGATCAGAACATATTCGCCCGGCTTGATGCCGCGCTTCACGAGGCCCGCGGCCAACGCGCCGACGCGGTCGTGAAATTCGCCATACGACCAGCTCCGCGCCGGCGCCTCGAACGGCGCCCAGATCAGGAACGGATGGTTGCGGCGGCTCTCGGCGCGCATCCGCAGCAGCCACGGCACGTCAAGTCCTGCGAAGGGGCCGACGATATCAGGCGCTGGCTGAGAAATGGCCATGGTTCCTCCCGTGCAGCTCTTTGGCGGGCTGCCTTGGTTTTGCTTGGAGGTAGTTCTGCCATTGGATGGCGCGGGGAGCAAATGGCTGGCGCATCGCGGCCAAGCCTACCGCTCTTCGTCATGCCCGGGCTTGTCCCGGGCATCCACGTCTTCACAGTCTCACGGCGGCAAAGACGTGGATGGCCGGGTCAAGCCCGGCCATGACGATGAGTGAGTTACTTTCCGCCACCCTCATACGACGAAATCTCGATCAAGCTGCCGTCCGGATCCCGGCAATAGACCGACCGCAGCGTGCCGCGGGCACCTTGTTTGGCGACCGGGCCTTCCTCGATCGCCACGCCGTTGGCTTTGAGATGCGCTACCACCTGGTCCGGGGTGCTTGCGGTCAGAAAGCACAAATCGTCACTGCCTGCGGTCTCGTGGTCGGCGGTGAACCACTCGACCTTGTCGGCGCCGCGCGGCCGCACGTTGATCTTCTGGTTGCCGAACACCAGCGAGGTTCGCGGTGTCTTGCCCGGACCGGGATCGAATACGCGGACCTCCATGCCGAGGATGGTGCGATACCATTCGGTGGAGCGCGCCACGTCGGCGACGTTGATCACGAGATGGTCGAGGGCGTTCACCTTGACGGACATGACTTATCCTTTCGTCGTGGTCGCAAGCGCTTGTGTCGCACTGGCCGCGTTTGGGTTTGTTTGTTACAACGCGGCCCGCGATCACTTCAATAGAACGGACCGGGCCCTGAACCCGGTTTTAAGGGAGCAAACTGATGATTTCACGTCGCGCCGCGATTGGCCTCACTGCAATCGGCCTTTCGGCATTCGCCTCCATCGGCAGCGCCGTCGCGGCCGATTACCCGACGCGGCCGGTGAAATGGGTCGTCGGATACCCGCCGGGCGGCGCCACCGATATCATTGCGCGGCTGATCGGCCAACGCCTGTCCGAGAAGCTCGGCCAGCAATTCGTGATCGAGAACAAGCCCGGCGCCGGCAACAACATCGCCACCGAGAGCGTCGTCAACGCCGAGCCGGACGGTTACACCGTGCTGCTGGTCAACCCGGCGAACTACATCAATACCTCGCTCTACGCCAATCTGAAGTTCAACTTCGTCCGCGATATCGCGCCGGTGGCGTCGTTCAACCGCGTGCCGAACGTGATGACGGTCAACAAGGACGTCCCGGCCAAGAACGTCGCCGAGTTCATCGCCTATGCCAAGGCCAATCCCGGCAAGATCAACATGGCTTCTTCGGGCAACGGCACCTCGGTGCACCTGTCCGGCGAACTGTTCATGGCGATGACCGGCGTCAAGATGCAGCACGTGCCGTATCGCGGCGCAGCGCCCGCGATTACCGACATGATCGGCGGTCAGGTGCAGGTGATCTTCGACAACATGCCCTCGATCATCCAGCACATCAAATCCGGCACGCTGCGCGCTTTGGCGGTGACGACAACGGAGAAATCCTCGCAACTGCCGGATACGCCGACCATGGCCGAAACCGTTCCCGGCTACGAGGCCAGCGCGCTGTTCGGCATGGGTGCGCCGAAGAACACGCCAAAGGAAATCATCGCCAAGCTCAACAGCGAGATCAACGCGATCCTGGCCGAGCCCGACATGAAGAAGCGGCTGGTCGAACTCGGCGGCGAACCGCTGATCCAGACGCCGGAAAAATTCGGCGCCGACATCGCCGCCGAAACCGAGAAGTGGAAGAAGGTCATCGAAGGCGCCAATATCGCCAAGGTGGAGTAGGACCGCCTGCGGAACATTGCGACGGCCGCGGGGTTTTAAGGCAAAGGGCGGCGTGACTTTCTTGCTTCAGGCTGTCCTGCTTCAGGCTTTCCCGCTTCAGGCTTTCCCGCTTCAGGCAAAGGAGATCGATCATGCGCAACGCAATGTTGGCGATACTCACCTTGTCCGCGGCTTCGGCCGCCCTGTTCGCCGGCCCTTCGCCGGCGGCCGCTTACGATTACCCCTATTGCCTGCAGGGCCGCGGTATCGGCATCCCCGGCGAATGCGCCTACAGCTCTTATGCCCAGTGCATGGCGTCGGCGTCCGGGCGCGCGCTCTATTGCGGCGTCAATCCGCGCGCTGCGTTCGGTCAGCTACCGCGGCGCGGCCGCGCTTACGATCGGTATCGCGACTATTGATCGCACATCGTGCGGCGACGTGACCGGTACCGAAAGGGTGCCGGTTCAGGCATTCTCTCGCTGCGCCGAGGCTCACCGCTCGGTCGCCATAGCGAAGGCTAGCGATGCGATCCGGTTTGCCCCAAACTGGATTGCATCGTCGTTCGCGTTTCTCATTCCCCGTTTCACGTTCCCAACGGCATAGAGGAAATCCGATGCCACGGTTGCCGCGGCCGCTCTGCGTGCCATCCGGTAGAAATTCCGCCGTCTGATCAAGGCTGCGGATAACTTGCCGCGGTTGCTGGACGACCGCCACCGCAACGCAATATCCTCCATCCAACGACTGCGCAGAATAACAAAAAGCGTTGCGGTCCGAAGGCGTAGGCGTGAGCATACAGGTTGCTATTCTGAAGGTGTTGGCTAGTCACGGCAACGGCAGAGCCACGCTTGCTTCTCTCCGGCACGACATCATGGTCCTCACCGCCAGCGGCGGCGATTGGAGCGCGCGCCTGAAGCGCCTCGCCGGCCGGGTTCCCTCGATCGATATTTTCGGCAGCGGCTACGTGCTTCACGATCGCGAAGGCTGGGAAATCACCCCCGAAGGCCGCGAGTTCCTGCGGACGCTCGAAGCCATCAGCCAGGACAACCAGCTGGTTGAAGCCGAGCCGCCGGCATTGCCGGCCCCCGAGAAGGTCGCGCGCCCGCCGGGCGAACTCATCGTCGTCGGACATCGCTTCAAGAGCCGGGTTCGGCCGGGCGCGTCGCCGGCCGCCACGTTTTCAGGCGCCGCCGTCCGTGAGGAAACTGTCTCAAAGAAGAAATAGCGGCTAGCATTTCCGTAAAATCCGGATGGCGCGCTGCATTCCATCATGTTTTGATACCACCAACATCCATGCCGAAGCTCCCGCATCCCACCCTTCCCAAACGCAACGCCGCCGACGCCGCGCTGGAGCGCGCGACGCTGGCGTTGCAGATGGGCTCGCCCGGTGAAGCGGAACGGCTGGCCGACGGCGTGCTGCGGGCGAACCGCAGCCACAGCGCCGCGGCCGTCATTCTCGGGTCAGGCGCTGTTGATGCAGAACCGGCCGCTCGAAGCCATCACGCCGCTGGAGCGGGCGGCGCGGCGCAGCGACGATCCGAAAATCGAGACACTGTTGGCCGCAGCTCTCGCCGCCGCCGGGCGGCGCGACGAGGCGCTGGAGCAATTGAGCAAGACCATCGCGAAACGTCCGCCGTTTCCGCCGGCGTTTCGCGAATATGCCGATCAGCTGGCCAAGGCCGGGCGGTGGGACGAGGCGATTGCGGTGGCCGAAGCCGGCCTGCAACTCGCGCCCGATGTCGTCGAACTGAAGGTCGATCTCGGGCGGCTTTACCTCGGCCGCAACGACCGGGTTTGCGCCCGCAGGCTATTTTCCGAGGCGCTCGCCGCGGCACCGGGACGGCGGGACATTCAGGCGGCGCTGGCGCGGGTGATGGTGTTCGACGGCGAGTATGGGGCGGCTGCGGACATCTATCGGCATGCCCTCGCGCTGCAGCCTGACGACGCCATGACGCGGGTCGATCTCGGCATGTGCCAACTGGAACTGGCGGACCGGGCTGCCGGTGAAGCCAGCCTGCGCGCGGCTACCCGCGGCAGGCCGGAAATGCTGGGCCGGGCGATGAACTCGCTGGCCTCGGCGTCGCACGGCCGCTTCTTCTTCCGGCCGAGTGCGGCGGTCAAATTCCTCGGCGGTTAGGCCCGGAATTGGTCGCCGATAGAGACTCGGCTCGCGGTTGATCGCGGTCGTGAGATCGTGGGCGCGCTGCGCTTCCTCCGCCGTGAACGGTGCGGTGCGCACCACGGATGCTTCGCGCTTGATCGCCATGCATTGCGCCACCGGCGTGCCCCTCGGCAGCACGCCCGTGAAATTGATGTCGTGCCAATGCGCCGGAAAGTGCACCCAGTTGTCGTGGTAGCGGTCGCAATCGACGATGCCGGTCAGGGTGGTGAAGGGCAGGTCGAAACGGTTGAACGGGTGCGTGAACAGCACCGCATAGCCATCGGGCGCTTCGACGGTCCAGAGGTTGTTGAACTTGATCAGGGATCGATCCGGCGCAAACAGCGGCGTGCCTTCGACCTGGCTCGAATCGTGAAACCCGATCGGCGAGCGCGGATAGCTCACCGTGCCGCCCGGCGGAAAATCATTGTCCCAGCTGACTTCGCCGTTCTCGAACCGGAGATCGCAGGCCAGCGGGATCAAAAACCCCAACGTCATGGCATCGACGAACGGCGGGCAGCGCTTCACCGTGTTCTCGTCGCGGCTGTTGATGGCGTTGAAGGCTTGGGCCGGCATCGCCTTGAGCCAGCCGGGAACGCCTTGCGCGGCCGGTATCGGCGGCGGGATCAAACCTTCGAGTTCCGCCGGACAGCGGAACGTCAGGGTGACCGGTTCCTGTTTCGCTTCTTTGGTTTGGTCTGCCACGCGCTTGCCGTTGCTCCGTCTCACGCCGGCTGCGCATGAGGCGTTGGGCGTCAGCGATGCGCGGCCTGTATTGAAGAGCGGCACGCCGGCGTTGTCATTTGCGTAAGCGCGCGCTTTCGCGTAGTTCTACGCGGTCGGCGGGACCGCCGATTTACCCGCGATTAATGCGGCAAAGATATCGGTTAACGCGCGACCCGCCCCCAAGGATTCACGTCACAACCCATGGCCGGTTCAAGCCGGCCCGCGATGGGCGATGAAGGAAATCGAATGTCCTCCCGCACCAACATGCCATCGATCGCCGCAGCCCTACTGGGTCTCCTGACCCTCCTTGCCACGCCGGCAATGGCCGCCGATGTGGTGCTGCGCTTCGGCTCGATCAACACCGAAAACACCGCGCCCTATGATCAGGTGCTGGTGCCGTTCGCCAAGGCGGTCGAAGAGGAATCCGGCGGACGGATCGAAGTGGCGCTGAAGCCGCTCGGCGGCTACGGCAAGCCGAACGAGCTGTTCACCATGGTCGAAAAGGGCACTATCGAAATGGCGGCCAGCGTGCAGGGCTATCATCCCGGCCGCTTCCCGCAGTCCTCGGTGATGGAACTGCCGTTCATGTTCCAGAATTCGATCGCCGGCACCGAAGCGATGATGTCGCTCTACAAGGAAGGCCTGCTCGACAAGGACTATGCGTCGGTGAAGGTGCTCGGCCTCTACGTGCTGCCGCCCTATCCGATCTTCACCACCGGCAAGAAGATCCAGTCGGTGCGGGATTTCCGCGGCCTGCGCATGCGCACGCCGAGCACCACCGTCGGCGTCGCGCTGGCCAAGCTCGGCGCGGTGCCGCTCGGCATTCCCCTCAACATGATCGGCGACACGCTGGTGAGCGGCTACGTCGATGCCATCGCCTATGGCTGGGACTCGACGACCACCACCAAGGGCGCGGCCGGCAAGAACCTGATCGATCAGCTCAACGTCGTGGTCGATGCGCAGCTCGCGTCGCCGGCTTTGATGATCGTCATGAACCGCGCGACATGGAACGGATTGCCCGACGATCTGAAGAAGATCATCGAAAAGCACGGCTCCAGCCTGGCGATGGAGAGCGCCCGCGATCCGCGAGGCGCAGGAAGCCATCAGCAAGAAGAAGGTGCAGAGCGATCCGCGGCTGGTCTCGCTCGCCTTCAACGACGAGCAGCGCGCCGAGCTGCTGCGGGTCACCGCGCCCGCGGTCGAGGAATGGAAAGCCAACATGGCCAAGCTCGGCATCGACGGCGAGCGCCTCTACAAGCGCGCCAAAGAGCTGATCCAGCAATACAAGGTTGCCGCGAAATAGGCCTGACTCGCGGTCTCGCCAAACAACAAGACAAGCCGCGCTCAAGAATTGAGGAATCGGACCGTGAAAAAATCTCTCGGAATCAAGGCCAAGCTGTTCTTCGCCTTTGCGGCGGTATCGGGAACCACCGTGATCGCCGGCGCGGCGGCTTGGCTGATGTTCTCGCAGGTGCGCGATCTCTTCCACGGCGTCGCCGGCCGCAACATTCCGGAGATCGTCGAGACGCTCGGGCTGCAGACCGATACGCAGGCGTTGGCCGGCTCGGCGCCGACGCTGCTGGCGGCGAAGACGCAGGCGGCGCGGCAACAGGAAATGACGACGCTGAAGGCGCGGCAGGACGGCATTGCCAAGCGGCTCGACGACATCGCCCGCACCCAATCCGATCGGGTCGCGATCGACCGGCTGAAGAAGCTGATCTCCGACATGAACGGCAAGCTGACGGCGCTGGACGGCGCGGTCGACGATCGCCTCAAGCTCTCGACCCACGGCGAAGAGATCGTCAAGGCGGCGCAGGCGACCCAGACCAAGCTCAACGACGATCCTGCTTCCCGCCGGCGAGAAGGCGCAGGCCGACATCACCATGGTCTCGATGACCATCGGCGGCGACGCCAACCAGTCGATGATGACGCTGCTGAAGCTGGTCTCGACCCAGATTCCGGTATCGCAGGGATTCGCCGACCTCGTCGGCTTCGTCAACCTGGCATCGAGCCTGCTCGACCGCGCCGCGGTGGCGCCGAACGCCGACAGCGTCGCGGCGCTGGAGAAGACCTTCAAGGCGACCGCAGCCCGGGTCGAGGAGAAGGTCGATATCGTCGACACGCTGCAGCCGACGCAAGGGTTGCGTCCTGCGGCGGAGGCCTGGCTGAAGCTCGGCTCCGGCGACACGATCTTCGACGCGCGCCGCAAGGAACTGGCCGCGAGCCAGCTCGGTTTGAAGCTGCTGCAGGAGACCCGCGGCCTGACCGATCAGCTCGCCGGCGAAGTCGCGGCGCAAGTCAAGGCCGTCAGCAACAAGACCAAGGAAGCCACCGACCGCTCGGATGAAGCGATCGGCTTCGGCACCTTCGTGATGCTGATGATCGCAGCCGTCAGCGTGTTCGGCGCCGCCTTGTTCGTCTGGTTCTATATCGGCCGCAACCTGGTGGCGCGGCTGGTCGGTCTGGAGCAGACCATGACGCGGCTCGCCGCCGGCGATCTCTCCGCCGAAGTCGAGACCAGGCGCGGCGGCGACGAGATCGGCCAGATGGCGGAAGCGCTGTCGGTGTTCCGCTCCGGCATCGTCGAAGCCAATGCCGCCGCGGCCGAGAAGGCCGCCGAGCAGGAAGCCAAGCAGCGCCAGGCCGCCTTGCTCGACCAGTTGACGCGCGAATTCGGCGACGGCGCCACCACCGCACTGGCCGCGGTGTCGACCGCCGCCTCGCGCATGAAGGGTTCGGCGCAGAAGATGTCGCAGGTTGCCGCCCAAGCCAAAGCGCAGACCGGCACCGTGGCGTCGGCCTCGGCGCAGGCCGCCGAGAACGTGCAGACCGTTGCGGCCGCGACCGAAGAACTCTCGAGCTCGATCAGCGAGATTTCAAGGCAGGTCGGCGAATCCAGCCGGATCGCGGCGCAAGCCGTCGAGCAGGTGGCGAAGAGCGAAGTCACGGTCACGGAACTTGCCAACGCCGCCAACCGCATCGGCGAAGTCGTCGGCCTGATCAACACCATCGCGGCGCAGACCAACCTGCTGGCGCTGAACGCCACCATCGAAGCCGCCCGCGCCGGCGAGGCCGGACGGGGCTTTGCGGTGGTCGCCTCCGAGGTCAAGAATCTGGCGACCCAGACCGCGCGCGCCACCGAAGGCATCACCGCGCAAGTCACCGAGATCCAGGGCTCGACCCAGGAAGCGGTCGATACCATCAAGGGCATCGGCAGCATCATCGCCAAGATGTCGGAGATCGCGACCACGGTTGCGGCTGCGGTCGAGGAGCAGGGCGCGGCGACGGCGGAGATCGCCCGCAACATCCAGCAGGCGGCCACCGGAACCCAGAACGTCTCCAGCAACATCGCCGGCGTTTCCAGCGCCGCCAATCAGACCGGCGAGACGGCGTCGGACGTGCTGCAATCCTCCGATGGCCTCGCCGCGGAATCCGAAGCGCTCAGCAACGAAGTCGGCCGCTTCCTGGCGCGGATCAAGGCGGCGTAAGCGCAAATGCTGCAGCCCGGATGGAGCGAAGCGCAATCCGGGATGGCTGACATGACCGAACGCGTGGCCCCGGATTGCGCTGCGCTGCATCCGGGCTACGGTCTCGTCTCACGTTAAGAGCAGCGCCATCCCCGGATCGCCCTTCTCCATCGCCCGGCGATAGGCCGGGCGGCCGCCGATGCGCGCGAGATAGCTGACGATGTTCGGGCAGCGCTTGAGATCATAGGGCAGGAAGTAGCGCATGGTGGTGAGCGAAAAGCCCATCATGATGTCGGCCGCGGTGAATTCGCTGCCTCCGAGATATTCCGCCTCGCGCGTGCGCGCATCGACCAGATCGAACGCGCGGTCGAGCCGCGCCCGCATCGCGACCTGCACCGGATTGTCGTCGGCGAAGTTTCAGCCGGTTCAGCGTCATGCAGCGTCCCATGCTCGGCTGCAGCGTGCCGTTGGCGAAGTGAAGCCAGTAGAGATAATTCAGCGAAATCAGGATGATCCGGCTTTAACGCGAGGCGGCCATTGCCGTATTTCGCGATGATGTAGTCGACCACCGCGCCGGATTCGGCCAGCACGAGGCCGCCGTCGGTGATGACTGGCGCAGAACCGATCGGGTGCAGCGCCTTGTAGTCGGGTGGCGCCAGCATGGTCACGGCATCGCGCGTGTAGCGCTTCAATTCATAGGGAATGCCGAGTTCCTCGCACAGCCAGACGATCCGTTCCGATTGCGATCTGCCGAGATGGTGGACGGTGAGCATTGCGAAAATCCCTTTGTTTCCGGCCGGCAATCTGCCGTATATGGCGTGAGCTGACAAAGCAAAACTGCCGGACCGAGCCCCATGCGCATCACCCTCGTCCACGCCCTGAAGCATTCGATCGTGCCGATCGAGTCTTCGTTCGCAAAGCTGTGGCCGGAGGCGCGGCTGATGAACCTGATGGACGACAGCCTGTCGGCCGACCTCGCGCGCGACGGCGGGCTTTCCGACGCCATGACCGAGCGCTTCCTCGGCCTCGGCCGCTACGCCACCTCGACCGGTTCGGATGCGATCCTGTTCACCTGCTCGGCGTTCGGCCCGTGCATCGAAGCCGTCGCCCGCGCGCACGCGCCGATGCCGGTGCTCAAGCCCAATGAGGCCATGATCGAGCAGGCCGCCGCCAAGGGGAAACGGATCGGCCTGCTGTCGTCGTTTCCGCCGACGCTTGGCGTCGATGCCGCGCGAGTTTCCGGCCTCGATCCAGATCGTGCCGAAACTCGTGGAAGGCGCGATGGCCGCGCTCGACCGCGGCGACCGCGCCACGCATGATCGGCTGGTGGTCGAAGCCTCCAAGGATCTGCGCGACTGCGACCTGATCGCGCTCGCCCAATACAGCATGGCGCCCGCGGCGGAGCAGGTCGCGGCGGCGACCGGCCGTCCGGTGCTGACCACGCCCGACAGCGCGGTCATGAAGCTGAAGGAAATGCTTCCGGGTCGAGTATCCTAGAGGAAACGCGAATGACAGTGCGGCTCAGCCGGCGCGAGACGCTGTTGTTCACGGGAGCCGTCGCCGCTGCGAGCGCGCTTCCGCGTATTGCCGCTCCGGCCATTGCCTCGCCGCTTCGCACGAGCGATATCGACGCCGTCCTGAAAGCGCGGATGGATGCCGGTGACGCGCCGGGCGTCGTTGCCATGGCCGCGACCAAGGATGCCGTGATCTACCAGGGCGCGTTCGGCGTGCGTGCGAAAGGCGCGCCGGCCGCGATGGCATCGGACACCGTCTTCGCCATCGCGTCGATGACCAAGCTGTTGACCTCGGTCGCCGCCCTGCAACTGGTCGAACGTGGCAAGCTCACGCTCGACGAGCCGGCGGCCCGGATCGATCCGACGCTGGAATAACCGCAGGTGCTCGACGGCTTCGATGCCAAAGGCAATCCGCAACTTCGCCCGGCCCGAAAGCCGATCACGCTGCGCCATTTGCTGACGCACACTTCCGGCTTCAGTTATCAGTTGTGGGATACGAACGTGCTTCGCTACGGCAAGTTCGCGCGCAGCAATCCGGCGCTGCCGCGCACGCCGCTGATGTTCGATCCCGACACGCGATGGGCCTATGGCGGCAGCCTCGACCGGGTCGGGCGCCTGGTGGAAATCGCCAGCGGGCAGACGCTGGATCGTTATTTCCGTGACAACATCACCGGTCCGCTCGGCATGCAGGACACCGGCTACGCGATCACCGACGCCCAGCGCGCGCGTCAGGCCAGCCTGCATCTGCGCAAGGCCGATGGCACGCTGGTGGCGCAGCCGCTGGTGAAGCAGGCCGAGCCGACGCAATTTTCCGGCGGCGGCGGTCTCAAGTCGACCGCGCCGGATTTCCTGACCTTGCTGCAGGCGATCTTGAACGGCGGCGGCGTTCCCGGAAAACGGATTCTCCGGCCGCAGACGGTGGAAGCGATGTCCACCAATCAGATCGGCGATATCGATGCGGGGATCCTGAAGACGACAAATCCGCCGCTATCTGGCGATGTCGACTTCTTTCCCGGCGTCCGCCTGCGCTGGGGCCTTGCCGGCATGATCAACATCGATCCGGTGGCTGGCGGCCGCGCGGCCGGCAGCCAGACCTGGGCCGGTCTCTACAACACCTATTACTGGATCGATCCGGCCTCGCGCATCGCCGGCGTGATCATGATGCAGATACTGCCGTTCGCCGACCGCCGCGCGCTTGGGGTTTATCGCCAGTTCGAGCGCAGGATTTATCGCGGTACTAGGCCGGCGTGAGGGACGGGCTCTCGCCCAACTCGTCATGGCCGGGCTTGTCCCGGCCATCCACGTCTTCCTTCGTTGCAGCAGCGCCAAGACGTGGATGCCCGGCACAAGGCCGGGCATGACGGAGAAAGTTGCTCAGCCCTCTTTCTTCGCGGCCTTCTTGGCCTTCTTCGCCGGCTTCTTCGCCGCCGCAGCCTTCTTCGCAGCCTCCGCCGCTTCTTCCTCGGCGTTCTTGATCGCGCGGGCGTAGCTGTCGGCAGTGTTTTCGGCCGAGATCTGCAGCCGCTTGGCCGCCGCGGCGCCGAGCTCCATCGTGCTCTTGGCGACCGAGCGAATTGATCCCGCGCCTCTTTGGTCTTGGCCTTGGCCGCACGGGCCATGATCTGGTCGCGCCGCTTCTTGGCGGCCGCCATCAGGCTCTTGTTCTGCGCCTTTGCGATTTGCCGGATGACGACGTCGAGATCGGCTTCAGCCATTTCCACTCACTCCTTGCCGCGCCATGCCGAACGTACCGGGTTGCGGGCGCGTGAAATACTGCCCTGCCACGTTCGACGCAAATGGGCAATATTGCCGCACCGCGTCGCCGAAGCACGGTCGGGCCTCGCGGGATAAAACAAGAACGGTTGTACGATTGTACTGCCTCGCAATTTGCGATAAACGCGCCCCACTCCTGAACTGACCGGGCGGTACCCTCGTGGTGGGGCCAGTCCTGGGCCGTCAGTCCCGACCTCTTTCGTTCCGCTGTTCAAGCGGACCCTTGGCGGACTTCCGGTAGGTTTGGGGTGAAAATTCCGGCACTGAAAATTCTGGCTCTATCTGTGGAAGAGAGATCATGGCGCGTAACATTCTGATCCTTGGGGCCTCGTACGGCTCGTTGCTGGCGACCAAGCTGTTGATGGCGGGTCATAACGTCTCGCTGGTCTGCCGCAGCAAGACCGCCGAACTGATCAACCGCGACGGCACCGAAGTCCGCATCAAGCTGCGCGACGAGGCGGTGCACCGCGCCATCTTCTCGCGCGATCTTCCCGGCAAGCTCGACGCGGTCACGCCGCAGAACGTCGACGTCTCGCGTTACGATCTGGTTTGTCTGGCGATGCAGGAGCCGCAATACGCCAACCACACCGTGCGCGTGCTGATGGTCAAGATCGCCGCGGCGAAACTGCCGTGCCTGTCGATCATGAACATGCCGCCGCTGCCTTATCTCAAGCGCATCCCGGCGCTGGCGGACATGGATCTGGAAGAGGCCTATACCAACGCGTCGGTGTGGGAGCGCTTCACGCCGGGGCTGGTGTCGCTGTGCTCGCCCGATCCGCAGGCGTTCCGTCCGCCGGAAGAGGCCGCCAACGTGCTGCACGTCGGCCTGCCGACCAACTTCAAGGCTTCGATCTTCGAGGACGAGGCGCACAACAAGCTGCTGCGCGAACTCGAAGCCGACATCGACGCGGTGCGGCTCGATGGCCACGACGTTCCGGTCAAGCTGAAAGTGTTCGATTCGCTGTTCGTGCCGCTGGCGAAGTGGTCGATGCTGTTGACCGGCAACTACCGCTGCATCACCCCGCACGAGCCGCAGTCGATCCGCGACGCCGTGCATGGCGACCTGAAACTGTCGCAGTCGATCTACGACCATGTCGACACGCATTGCCCGCCAACTCGGCGCCGATCCGCAGGACCAGGTGCCGTTCGCGAAATACGCCAAGGCGGCGGAAAGCCTGCTGAAGCCGTCGTCGGCCGCCCGCGCGGTGGCCAGCGGCGCGCCCTTCATCGAGCGCGTCGATCTGCTGGTAAAACTGATCTCGCATCAGCTCGGCGCGGCGAGCCCGGAGATCGACCGCACCGTCGATATCGTCGATCAGAAGCTGAACGAGAAGATCGTGGTCGGCGGCTCCGGGGCGCAGTGACGCGTCGTCGTGCGTCCATCTGCCATTCGTCATGGCCGGGCATAGCCGTCCGAAGGACGGCGTCGCTTCCGCTCGCCGAGACCCGGCCATCCACGACTTACTTGGGTCGAAGCAGCGAAGACGTGGATGCCCGGGACAAGCCCGGGCATGACGAGATAGTCAATGAGCGACGCGCTTCGCTCAGACCTCACCTGACCTGCAGCACGATCCGCCCCATCGCGCTGCGGTTCGCCACCAGACTCATCGCCTCGCCGGCATGACTGAAGCGGCAGCACCCGGTCGACCCGCGGGCGCAGCTTGCCTTCGCCGACCCAGGCCATGATCGCCGCGGCGGCGCGGGCGGCATCGTCCGGCTGGCGTTCCATCCAGGCGCCGACGAAGACGCCGACGACCGAGTAGTTCTTCAGCAACGGCAGGTTCATCGGCAACGACGGAATTTCGCCGCTGGTGAATCCGATCGGCAGCAGCCGGCCGTTCCAGCCCATCAGCCGCGCCAAGGTACCGAACTGCGCGCCGCCGACATTGTCGACGCAGACGTCGAGGCCTCGCTTTCCGGCAAAGGCCTTCACCCGCTCATGCACGTCCTGGCATGAATGGTCGATAACTTCGGCTGCGCCAGGGAAACTGACATGGGTACGGAGCATGGCCGCTTTTTCCGCACTGCCGACCACGGCGATCACCCGTGCGCCGATCAGATGCGCGATCTCGACGCAGGCGAGACCGACGCCGCCGGCAGCCCCCGTCACCAGCACCGTCTCGCCGGCTTGCAGCCGCGCCCGCTCGATCAGCGCGTACCAGGCCGTGAGATAGGTGTTGAGCACCGTCGATCCCACCGTGAAATCGACGTTGTCGGGCAACAGCGCAACGCTGCTCTCCTTGGCGACCATGCGCTCGGCAAAACCGCCGAACCAGTTGCCGCAACAGACCCGGTCGCCGACCTTGAAGCGCGTCACCTGGTCGCCGCAGGCCAGCACGATGCCGGCGGCATCCGTGCCCGGCACATAGGGCAGCGGCGGCCGTAGCTGATAGAGGCCGGTGGTCATCAGATAATCCATGTAGCTGACGGACGCGGCATGGACGTCGACCAGAACCTCGTTCGGTGCCGGGCGCGGATCGCTGGCATCCGCGAAGCTCAGCGCGTCGACGCCTTTGAAGTCGTTGCAAAGAATCGCGCGCATCTCAGCCTCCGTGGCTTGTTTTTGAAACAGCGGAGCTGGCGCCGAACAGGCGCGGCATCAGCATCGGCACGCGTTGGCGATAGCGCTCGTAGCTGGCGCCGAACTCGGTCACCAGGTCCCGTTCCTCCAGCCTGACGCCGACCAGGATGTAGGCGGTGGACAGGACGGCAAACAACAAATGCCCGGCCGTCATGTGCGGCGTTGCCCAGAACGCGAGCAGCAGACCGAACATCAGCGGGTGGCGCACCAGGCGATAAAGCAGCGGCGTCTTGAACGCCTGGATGCGGTCGGCGGCGCCGCGCAGCGCATCCATGACCTGGCGCAATCCGAACAGCTCGAAATGGTCGATCTGGAATGTCGAAGTCAGCGCGATCACCCAGCCCAACCAGAAGGTCGCCGTTAACATGGCTGCCGCCCAGCCCTCGACGCGCCAGATCGTCGTGGCGATCGGCCGCCACTGCCAGAAGATCAGGATCAGCAGCAGGCTCGAAATCAGGACATAGGTGCTGCGTTCGCAGGACTTCGGGACAATGCGCGTCCACCAGCGCTTGAACGCCGGCCGCGCCATGACGCTGTGCGGGACCGCGAAAGCGCAAGAGCAGCAGCGCATCGATCAGGATCGCTTGCGCGAGGGGGCTTCCGGTCCGCTATCGATTGTCTTCGGGACCATGAAATCGCCGAGGAAGCCCGGCGTATAGGCAAAGGAAGCCGAGAAGATCAGGTAGCTCGCAAGGCCATAGATGAAGGCGGCGATGCGTCCGGTCATGAGGGTTTCTCCAGATGGTGACGGTGCATTGCCGTCGGTGCTAGCATCGCAGCGTCCCCTCAGCGTCCCCGGGGCGTTTTGGCGTCCCCGGGGCGTCACCACGTCCCCGGGCGCCATAACCAAAGATCGCATCGCCATGGTCTCGTTGAGCGTCCGCACGCTCGGTTTCCCGGAACTTCACTGTGACGGCCGGCCGTGCCCGTTGGCGTTGCGCAAGGGACTGGCGCTGCTGGTCTATCTGGCGGAGGCGAACGGCCCGGTCGGACGCGACGCGCTCGCCACGATGTTGTGGCCGGAAAGCCCCGCGGAGGTGGTGAGGGCCCGGCTGCGCCGGCTGTTGCATCGGCTTCAAGTCGAGATCGGCGATGTCCTGTCATCCGATCGATCGACGGTTCGATTGTCGGCGGCTGTCGATCTCGACATCGATTCACGCCGCTTTCGAGCAGGCCTGCGACCGCGGCGAGTTCGAGCGCGCCTGCTCACTCTATCACGCCGACTTCCTCGACGGCTTCTCGCCCGGCGACTCCCCGCAATTCGACGAGTGGGCGTTCTTCCGCCGCGAAGCCTTGCGCGGCCGGGTCATCCAGGCGCTCGAGCGCGTGGTGCAGGAGAAGCAGGCGGCGGGCGACCACGCGTCTGCCTCAGCGCATGCCGGCCGTCTGGTGGCGCTCGACCCGCTCAGCGAAATCTACGCCCGCTATCTGATCCGCAATCTGCTGGCGGGCGGCGACCGCGCCGCCGCCGAACGCCAGCTCGCGGCGTTGACGCAGCGTCTGCGCGACGAACTCGACGTGACGCCGGAGCCCGAGACCACGGCGCTGCTCGAGGCCGGCGCCGTCGAGCCGCCGCCGACGCAATATGTCAGCGGCGGCAATGTGCATCTCGCGTTCCAGACCTATGGCAGCGGGGCGACCGACATTCTGCTGCTGACCGGCTTCGTGTCCCATGTCGAACGCGTCTGGGAAGACGCGCGGTGCCGGAAATTTCTTTCGTCGCTGGCGGCGATGGGCCGTCTGATCCTGTTCGATCGCCGCGGCGTCGGCCTGTCCGACCGCGTCGGCTTCAGCCCCAGCGTGGCGGCAACCGCGCAGGACATCCGCACCGTGCTCGATGCCGCGGGCTCGCGCCGCGTGGTGTTGTTCGGCGCCTCCGAAGGCGGCCCGGCCTGCATCCAGTTCGCGTCCGAATATCCCGACCGCGTCGCCGGGCTGGTGTTGTTCGCATCGCTCGCCAAGGGAAGCGCCGCGCCCGACTATCCGCACGCCCTGCACGCCGATCAGTACACCGCGTGGCTGCAGCAGATGGTGTCGGCCTGGGGCGGCCCCGCCGGCATCGAGACCTTCGCGCCGAGCCTCAAGGCCGATGCCAAAGCCAAGACCTGGTGGGCCGGCCTGCTCCGCGCCGCCTCGAGCCCCGGCGCGCTCAAGGGCGTGCTCGAGGCCTTGCGCGACACCGACGTGCGGCATCTTCTCGCGCGCATCGCCGTGCCGACTCTGGTGCTCCACCGCCGCGGCGACCGCGCCGTTCGCATCGGCGCCGGGAAGTATCTCGCCGACCACATCCCGCAGCGCGCGATTCGTCGAACTCGACGGGGCGGATCACTGGGCGTTCGCCGGGGATCAGGAGAAGGTGGTGGAGGAGGTTGGGAGGTTTGTGGCTGGGGTTGGGGGTAGGGCTGAGCGGAATGGCGGTGGCGCTGTTGAAGCCGAACGGCGCGTCGCCACGACCATATCGCACTCATCCTCGTCGCCGGATGACTTCAGTACGAGCTCATGAAAATGCAGAACGGAAGTCCACACCAGGAAGGAAGCGGCTGAAATCATGCGTAACAACGAAGAGCCACGCCGCGAAGCACAGTTGCGGAGAGAAGCTCCACGGGGTCATTGATGCTCCAAACTAAATCGAAAGAGCATGGATGCATAAATGAAGCGACCAGCGAGACGCGGCGCCACAAACAGAACTAACGACGTGCTGACAGGAGGGCCGTAAGAAATATGGGGCCGCCCCAGCTAGCCCAGCTCGCGTCAGATTGAATACGCGGTTCGGTAAAACTTTGTGCATGGGCAGGATCACGCAGCAGGTTAACGTACCGGCGAGCATCGTCGTGGCACCCATTCGACGAAAAATGCGTTGATGATCTCGCGCGGAACGTTCGCGCGTTCATTGAAGCACTCAGATTCCGATCCGGCCGGGGCATTGCGAAGACTGTGGTCGGCCTATGACGTTGTCGTGGGTCTCATTTCGCTTCGGCAACGTCGAAGGCCCACTAATAGTGAAGTCTTCACGTCGGTCACGCCGAGGACAGCACTTACCCCGATGAATCGCACGTCGCACGAGCGAGGATTTTATTCAGCGCGCTCATAATGCAGCGCGGGATCCATGGGGACGGCGTTTGCGAAATCACGCCGAACAGCGCCTGTACGCTTCAGGCCATTCTAACGGATTTTGCGATGATGAGATCGTGCCGCTGAATTGCCCGACGTGGTCAAGCATCGGCCCAAAGCGTCGGTTCCGGCGGCCGCCGGCTACTGTGCATGGGGTTGTTTTCGATATTTTGGCAGGCTGCGCTCGCATCGCAGCAAAATGGCGCACCCGACACGATTCGAACGTGTGACCTTTGCCTTCGGAGTAATTTAACTTGCCTACGCTGAAAAACGCCAAGGCATCCGATGTTTCGCTATCTCACTATAATTGCTAACAAATCTGGAATTCAGTTCCGCAGGCTGTATCCTTCGACACGCCCCGATTTTCTTCCAACTGCTTACGTGGTGCTTACGCGGGAGACGGGCTTCGGACCGGAGAAATCCAGTGGCTAAGCTCACCAAGCGCGTTGTCGAGGCCGTCGAACCGCAGGGAAGGGACTATGTCGTCTGGGACGATGAACTGCCAGGGTTCGGTTTGCGCGTGTTCGTCTCGGGTAAGCGCAGCTACCTCATTCAGTATCGCTCCGCCGGGCGCTCACGTCGCTACACCATCGGTTTTCATGGCGTCTGGACGCCAGAGCTCGCCCGAAAGGAGGCCAAGATCCAATTGGGCCGCGTTGCTCAGGGAGATAACCCAGCCGAAGAGCGGCACCTCGACCACAAGGCGGTCACCGTCAAAGAATTGTGCGAGCTCTATCTCAAAGACTTGGAAGCAGGCCTCGTGCTCGGCAAAGCCGGGCGTCCGAAGAAGGCGACAACCATCGTGACGGATACAGGCCGCATCCATCGCCATATCATCCCGCTGATCGGCACGCGTCGCGTCAAGGATCTCGTCAAGGTCGACGTCAGCGGGGTCTTGAAGGACATCATGGCCGGGAAGACCCGTGTCAGTGTCAAGACGAAGAAACTTCGTGGCAAAGCTAACGTGCGCGGTGGTGTAGGCACGGCAACGCGAACCGTCGGTCTACTCGGAGGCATCCTCACCTATGCGGTTGAAGCCGGCATCATCGAGCACAATCCAGCCCACGGCATCCGCAAGCCGAAGGACAACGTACGTAACCGTCGTCTCAATGAAGCGGAGTATCGAACGCTCGGCGCGATGCTAAGGGCCGCCAATCAAGATGAGAAATACGCGATCACTGTCGATATCATTCGACAGATCGCGCTGACCGGATGCCGCCGAAGTGAGATAATTGGCCTTATGTGGGCCGAGGTGGATACTGAGGCGAGTTGTCTGCGCCTCGCAGACAGCAAGGAGGGTGCCTCCGTTCGGCCGATTGGATTGCCGGTGGTCGAGTTTATGGAAACTCGACGAAGGCAAAAGGCCGGATCATACGTCTTCCCGGGGTACGGGGATGACAATGCCTTCGGCAGTTTCCCGAACCATTGGGAGCAGCTCTTCAGAAAATCGCCGCTCTCGGACGTGACACCGCACGTGCTGCGTCACAGCTTCGCCAGCATCGCAAACGACCTTGGTTTCACCGAGGTTACTATCGCCGCGCTGGTCGGTCATGCCAAAGGATCGGTGACTAGTAAATACATCCACACGCTCGATACCGCTCTTATCATGGCGGCCGATACGATTTCGGGCTATATCCAAGGCCTCCTAGACGGGGTCAAGTTTAAGCAGACTGCCTACGCCTTGGATCGTGACTCGCGGAAAGCCGCCTTGGCTCGCTTCTTGGCAACGGCTATCGGAGAGCGGCTGACCGAGACTGAAGATATGCAGGGCATTGCCGCCTAAAGTGAGCAGACTGCGACGGCTTCGGAAAAAAGCGTTAGCTGACCGGAATACGAATCTGAGGGTCGGACGTTCGAACCGTTCCGGCGCTTATCGAGCTCGCTGGAAAAGCTATAGATCTTAAAATTGGCTTAGAACGGTCCAGACTAAATTTCGGTTTAGTCTAGACTAGGATCTGCTCTGGGGAATTTTCGCTGGCGAGCCGCACTATCTCTTTGTTGCAGATTGGAAGCGCGACCGTGCCTCCAATCCACCTTTGCCTGCACGGGGAGCCCAAACCGGGGCGGCCTCAGGCCGTCAAGGCCGGAGCCGTGAAGCGGGGGCGCGACAGCGCCAGCCTTTATGGCCTGAGGCCGGTCCGGTTCACTGCCGTCAGCGGCAAAAGGACATGCCGTCGAATGGTCTGGCAGAAGGCAGGCAACCACCGACCTCACCGGACTCCATCGCGCTGACATTTTGGGCGCCATGCGACGGGATCGGCGACCCAGCGGTTGATGTCGGACTCATGCCAGCCGCTCCCGTTGACGCTGATCTTGATCTGCGCCGGGAACGTGCCCTCGGCGATCTTGCGGTAGATGGTGGATCGGGACAGCCCGGTCCGGGAAAGGACGGTTTTCAGACGGATGATGCGGTCTGGTTCGCGCATGGCAGCGCTGCCTCCTGCTGGTTGTTTCTGACCACTGCTGAGACAGACAGGGCAGGCATTCAAAGATCCGCAAGAGGGTCTGAGGCGTCACCGTACTATGGCGCAGAGTCGGCGGTAAATCGGATGGAATCAAATTTCGAGGCCCCGGCCTCTGCCAAGGTCGATGCCGTGGGTGAAGGCCAATTCCAGGCCGAGCCGGCGGCCTGATTCGAACCCGATGCCGAGTTCGATGCTTGCGGTTGGCGAGGATGGATTCCAGTTGCGGATCGCGTTCGAGGCCTCTCGCCATGTCGCCCATCGCCGAGCGCGTGGCCCTGTAGCCGGATATGTCGCCTGCCTGATACTGGCGCAGGCTGGCCTGGTCGAGCTTCTGCCAGTCCTCCACGAAGCGGTCGGCGCGGCGGCCCGGATCGATGCGCAGTTCGGTTTCGAGCTGGAGCGCGCGGATGGCGCGGGCGGGGTTGCCCGAAGCGGCTTCCGGGCGAGTTCCGGGTTCTTCTTGTAGGCGGCTTCGGCGTCGTGCGAGCCATAGGGCCGCACCTCCTCGAAGACCTTGCGGGCTTCCTGCAATTCCTTCACCTGCTCGGGACTTGCCTCGACGCCCAGCTCCTGCATATCGAAGATCGCATCCACGGCGCGGGCATGGCGGACGAGCGCTCGGGTACGCACGCGACGCAATTCCTTTTCCGGGTCTTCCGCCACCTTCCTTTCCGGCGCTTCGGTTTCGCGCCGCCGCGGCTCCCGTACCGGTCCTTTCCCTTTCCGGCGTTTCCCGCTCCGGCCTCCGTCCGCCATCCGGGCCGGGCACATCTGAAGGAGAGCGCAGGCCGTCGAACATGTTGCGCACCTTTTCCGGCACGACCTTGCGCACGATCTCGGCGACGCGCTCGCGGAAGGTGATCCCGCGCCGCTCGGCATAGCTCTGGGCCGGATCGGCGCGCTCGTAGTCCGAGGCCATGTCCTTGGCCCGGTCGCGCGACAGGGTGCGGGCGAGCCGGTCCTGATTGGCAAAATCGTCGCGGCCATAATGCAGCTCCATGCCGTCGCGGTGCCGCGACAGGGCGACATAGCTGCTGTGGGCGTCCATCCCCGGCGTCGCCAGCACATGGGTGCGGTCTACCGTCATGCCCTGCGCCTTGTGGATGGTCGCGGCATAGCCATGGTCGATCCGGTTATAATCCTTGAGGTCGAAGGTGACGGCTGCGCCCATCGTCGGTGCGCACGGTCATGGACTGCGCGTTGACCTGTTCGATGGTCCCGAGCGTGCCGTTCTTGACGCCAAGGCCGCGCTCGTTTTGCAGGAACATGACGCGATCCCCGCTGGCGAAGTTTCGCGCGCCGCGCTCGACCGTCACACGCACCTCATCGCCCAGATCGCCGGCGGCCCGCATCCGCTCGCGCGCCGCCTCGTTGAGGGCGCGCACCTCGTCATTGGTGTGGGTGAGGATGATCCGGGTCCGATCCGGTGATGCCTGCCGGTCGCGGTCCCAGCGGTCGATCAGATCGCCGCGCGCCTGCTCGCGGGTCTGGGCCTCATGCACCATGCCGTGGGAGCGATAGGCTTCCAGCGCATTGCCGGTTTTGCCATTGGCGAGATCACGCGTGGCGTCCCGCTGCCAGTCCTCCCGCTGGCGGCGCACCTCGCCGATTTCCGCGCCGCCGTGACGCTCATGGATCGAGCGGAACGCCGCGCCCGCTTCGATGGCTTGCAGCTGTTGCGGATCGCCGACCAGCACGACCTTGGCGCCGGCCTCGGCAGCATGGGACAGCACGCGTTCCAACTGCCGGGTGCCGACCATGCCCGCCTCGTCGATGACAAGCACATCGCGGGTCGTGAGCAGGTCGCGGCCCTGTTGCCAGCCATGCTCCATGCTGGCGATGGTGCGTGACGCGATGCCCGATCCGCTTTCGAGGTTTTCCGCCGCAATGCCGGACAGCGCCACGCCCCGGACCTCATAGCCCGCCGCTTCCCAGGCCTCCCGCGCCACGCCCAGCATCGCGCTCTTTCCCGTTCCGGCATGGCCGACCACGATGCCAAGATCGCGCCCGTCCGTGACATGCGCCAGCGCATCGGCCTGCTCGCCCGAAAGGACAAGGCCGCGCTGCTTCCGCGCGCGCCAGAGCGGCTTCGCGGTCCGCGTCACGCACCTCATGGCGCTCCCGTTCGGCCATCAGTTCGGCGGCGCGGTGCAGGCGCTGTTCGGCCTCGATCATCTCGCGGGTGGTGAAGCGATCCTCGCCGCGAGTGTCCTTGCCGAGTTCGACCAGATCGGGCGCGTTGCGCATCGCGCCCATGACCTCATTGAACTGGTCGATGCCCGTCGCTGTGCCGATGCGCGAACTTCGCCATGTCGCGCCGCGTGAAGGTCGATTGCTGATGCGTGATCGCGTCCAGCGCGACGGAAGGATCGGCGATGATCCGCGCGCCATTGCCGCGCGCGATCTCGCGGTGCATCTCGGCGCGGTCGGCCTCGATCCCTTCGCCCTCGATGCCCCGATCTTCGATACGTTTGGCGGGCGCGCCGATCTGGCTTTGCGGCTCCAGCGCGATGCCCTGTGCTTCCAGGCTGCGATGGTCGATCCGCGCGTCGATGTCGAGTTCGGCCAGGCGCTCATTGGCAAGCTCGGCCCAGCGTTCGCGCCAGCGCTCGACCATCTCGGTGCGGTTCCACTCCCGCACCTTTTGGCCAAAGCCGTTCTCGTCCACCGCGCGCATGGTCAGCATGACATGGGCATGGGGTTTGGGCATGCCGTCCTCGGCCATGTCCCAATGCACATTGAGATCGGCGATCATGCCCCGATCGACGAATTCGCCCTGAACGAAGTCGCGGGCGAGTTCGATGCCCTGTGCCTCGCGTCATCTCGCGCGGAATGGCGAATTCGACCTCGCGGGCAAGCTGGGCGTCCTTGCGGACTTCGAACGCCTCGACATCGTTCCAGAGCCGTTCGCGGTCGCTCCACGCTTCCGGCGCATTCTCCGGCAGCATCACCTCGGAATGGACGACGCCGCGCTTGGCGGAAAAATCGTGGCTGCGATCAAGCCGCTCGTCGCGCAGCCGCGAGCCCGAGCGGTAGGCGGCTGACGCCACCGCGCTGGAGCCAGACTTGCGGCCAATGACCTTGACGTGAAGATGATAGATCGCCATCGCGATCGGATCATTGGCACGGCGAAGCGCACGTCGGAACGACGTATAAGCGCGCCCTCCCTCGAAAAATTCTCGGGCGGGACTACGCCGTCTCAGACCGTCCCGGTGACCTTACAGCATTGTGCCCAGGCGCTCAACTATCATCTCTCCATCAACATTGCCGGAGGACGTGATGCGCAAGCCACGGGATTTCGACGGGGAACTGAAAGCGCTTCAGGACAAGGCGCGCGACCTCAAGAGCCGCAAGGTGCAGCAGCTCGGCGAACTGGTCATCGCCACCGGGGCAGATAGCCTCAGCGCCGACGAACTGGCAGGCGCGCTGATCGTGCTGGCCGAGACCAAGGATGCCGGAAAGAGGGAGGCATGGGCCAAGCGCGGGGCCGCGTTCTTTCAGAGCCGGGCGCGGCGAACTGCACCGGCAGCTGAGCGCCACACTGGCGGCGCTCGGGCGCAACCGGGCGGCGCGCAACCGTCAACAGGCAGCAAGGGCGCGGCATGATATGCGCGCATGGCAGGTCGAGCGCCGCAAGCGCACGCGGCACCTGATCGAACTCGGCGGCCTCGTCGTCAAGGCCGGTGTCGTGGACCTGACCGGCGATGATCGCGCCATCATCTTCGGCGCGCTGCTCTGGATGGCAGACAAGCTCAAAAGCAATCAAGGCGAACAGGCGCGAGCGCTCTGGGCCGCAAAGGGAAAGGAGGCATTCGCTTTGGAACGGGCGACAGATGCGCCCACCATCTCGCAGGAAACGCCGCAGGATCGGGCATGACCGATGGCGGGCGGCGCGGAGACTCCAAATATCGCAGCGCTGCCCGCCATCGCGCGGCTTGGCGCCTGTGAATCGGTTCGGGGTGTTACGCCAAGCAACCGATGGTCCAGAGATCAAAATTACTCGAGCCGGGCTCGATGCTGTTCGAAAGCCCTTGAGCGGGTTTTAGCAAACGGCGCCCGAGACCAAATCAGGATCCGCCGCGGGTTCCGTCCGCAAAATCTGATCCGGACGACCGGGCTCGCGGCGCTTGGTTCGCACGGAAAAATCCGATTCTCCGGAGCCGCGCGGAGCGTGGCGGCAACATCGCTTCCGTCCGGACACAAACGCAGCCCCAATTGATCCTCTAATCAAGTCTGCTTGCCGGCTTCCTTGACGAGGCCGAGACCGATGTGCTCGCCTAGCCCACCGCAGCATCGGACCAAGGTGCACTCTATTAATCCGATCGAGCGTCTCAACGGCGAGATCGAGCGACGGACGGAAGTGGTCGGCATTTTCGACAACGAGGATGCGATCGTTCGCCTCATGGGCGCGATCCTGCTCGAACAGAACGATGGGTGGGCCGTGCAACGTGCCGGCTACATGACACTGGAAACTATCGCGCCATTGAGCCATGATCCCACCGTCAGCCTTCCGGCTATCCCCAGCTGACCGGCCGTCTCCTTCCGGCGAACGTGGTTCCCCGCCGCCAGCTAAACCTCGCCAAGGGGCACGATCGCCTCGGACTGGTTCATCAATTAAACTTTTAACGATCCGCGTTCCTGATCCGAAACGATGTCGTAAGCACGCCCACTGCGATTAGTATTTCACTGACGCCGTTAGAATAACTGTCTTATTGCAAAGGGTGGGGTTTGAAAGTTGATTGATTCTACGGCGGAATATGAAACTGCAGCGACTAGCCCGTTGCTCGAATTTGCAGGCACTTCAGAAGATGATTTGGTAGTGGAACGCCGGCGACTACAGCGAACTGTGATCCGTCATCCGGCAAAGGTGGCTGCTGGCGACGATACCGTTCACCACTGCGTCGTGCGTAACGTTACCGGCCTCGGCGTCTGCATCGAGCTCGGGTTTGCTGCCGAACGACTCCCCGAGGACATGGCCTTCAGTTTCGACAAATTCCGGACTACCCGCGCCTGCAAAGTCACCTGGCGCGAGGGAAACTTTGCTGGCATCGAGTTTGTTGTGGCTGAAGAGCTACCAGTGATTGGTAACGACGCAGTCCTTAATGCTCGATTCAAGTTACTAAAGCGGCTGACGCGAGCTTAAGCAGTCGCTTCAAGAGGCATTAGGTCAAGTCGCCTAAACTCCTTCGATTTTCCGGCTTGGGCTTCAAGTGCTGGAGTGGGCGAAGCGATTTCGGTTTGCAAACATAGCCGGGTGGCTCATAAGCCGAGCCTCTTCCCGGACGCCGTCGGACGAGGGAGCACCGAGGGAGTATCGCAAATATTCGACCGAGGCTTTACCGATTTGCGGCATCTAAAAAGGGTCTTATCTGAAGGCGGCAGGGCGACGCCCACTTTTGCCGATACCAATCTTTCGGTCACGGAACCATCGATCATCGACCCGCCCGGATAGTCCTTTTCGTGCGAGAAGTGGCCTCGTCGGACCCATCCGAATGAGGCTTGAAATTGGGACTAGATGAAGTTACGCCGCAACGACCCGATTACGACCGGCTTCTTTTGCGCGGTAAAGCGCAGCGTCGACGCGGGCGAGAACGTCCTCGGCTGTATCCGCCTGACGTACTGAGGAAACCCCGGCCGACATGGTCAGTTTTAGCTCCCCAGAGATTGCGGTCCAATCCACTTCCGAAATGATCGAGCGAAGCCGATCGACTATCTGCATTGCCTGATCATGCGCAGTGTTGGGTTGTATGAGAAGAAATTCTTCGCCGCCGTAACGGCCAAACTTGTCGATCGCTCTAATATTGGCGAATACGCTAATTGCAAAAGTACGTAGCGCCTCGTCGCCGGCCGGATGACCACACCGATCATTGATCATTTTGAAATAATCAAGATCGATGAGTACGACCGAGCAGGGGATATTGCTGCGCTGCGCACGGGTTATTTCCTCATTCAACGATTTCATAATGTAGCGCCTATTCAGCAGGCCGGTCAATTCATCCAGCTGGGCAAGCTCCTCGATCCGGCGATTGGCGACCTTGAGCTCGACCGTGCGCCGATGGAGCGTTCGTCGCATCGAGTTGCCAAAAAGCCCGATATAAGCACACTGTCCAAGCGTCGCGACGAACGAAAGCGATCCAGCAAGCCATTCAGTCGTCGTCTGCATCGGCAGGGCGATCGGAACTTTTAGTAAGAAAAATATCGTGGCGACTCCGAAACCCGTAAACGCCCATAGGATGGCCGCTTCGAGGGAAGTCATTCGCAGCGACGCAAACCCAAAAATCACAAAAACCACGGTTAGAAACAAGAAACCAATTTCCGGAGCTGCCAGCAGAAATGCAAGCTGCATCGTGATGTTTGTGGCAGCTTGAAAGCTGGTCAAAAAATGGTCTTCGAACCTGTCGCCGAAGCCTATTTCTGACAACGCGGCAAACAATGTCGTCAGACCCACGCCCCCGAGAAAAAACATCGAAGGGATGGCGAATGACACCTTTCCTGCATATGCGTAGATTAGGACGATGATATCGCCGACCGCGTAGCTGGCGGCCTGGAGCAGGAGCATCTGTCGGCGTTGCTTGAGTCGTCGCTGAGCCTCGACCTCCGATATCGATAACCTTGACATCGCCGTGTAATCAACGGCGTTCGAGACTGTGCTGACCATAGCGCCGTCCAGCCCTTTCACGTCACAAGTTACGCAGCCCTGACCGAATCCAGGAACTTAGAGACTTCGAGCTTAAGACGGTTACTCTCGACCGACAGGGACTTCGCCGCCGAGTGCACCTGTGCCGAGGCTGATCCGGTCTCGCTGGCGCCGTGCTGTACGTTCGTAATGTGGGAGGAAACTCGCTGGGTTCCCTCCGCGGCATGCTGAATGTTGCGGGATATTTCCTGCGTCGCGGCGCCTTGTTCTTCTACTGCGGCTGCGATGGTCGACGATATTTCCGACATCCTGCCGATGGTGTCGCCGATCTCCTTGATGGCGCCGACCGACTCTTGGGTGGCAGACTGTATGCCTGATATCTGCTGGCTGATCTCGCCGGTCGCCTTTGCGGTCTGCTCGGCCAGCGCCTTTACCTCGGACGCCACCACCGCAAAGCCACGGCCGGCCGCTCCGGCGCGCGCCGCCTCGATCGTCGCGTTCAACGCGAGCAGATTGGTTTGCCCGGCAATGGTGTTGATCAGTTCGACGACGTCCCCAATGCGGCTTGCCGCCTTTGACAACTCGCCGACCCGATCGTTGGTTTGCTTCGCCTGACTGACCGCCGCATTGGCAACCCGGGACGACTCCTGCACTTGTCGGCTGATCTCATTGACCGACGAGGTCATCTCCTCGCTCGCCGAGGCAACGGCCTGCACGTTGGTGGACGCTTCCTCCGACGCTGCCGCGACCGAGGTGGCAAGTTGCTGCGATTGTTGGGCTGTCGTTGTCAGCGTATTTGCAGAAGCTTCCAGTTCGGTCGCAGCCGAGGAGACGGTCTCAACGATCGCACCAACGGCTTCTTCGAACGCATTAGCCAGATCGAACATATCCGCCTTTCGTCGTTCCGCCTGACGCTGCTCGATCTCGAATTGTTCGGCGCGTAGCCTGTCAGCTTCGATCATGTTGCTTTTAAATACCTCGACTGCGCCTGCCATTTCACCGATCTCGTCCTTGCGGTCGCGACCCGGTATTATGCTGCCGAGGTCGCCTCCCGCAAGCCTGATCATCGCACAGACCATCGAGGCAATCGCTTTGGAGATCGATCGGCCTATCAGCAGCGATAGGCCGCAGACAATGACGACCGCCAAGCCAAACGCGATCAGCATCCAGGTGCCGACCGAGCCACGGGTGGCAGCCTCGTGTGCTTCGGCCGCCGTGAACAGCCGCTTGATGCTTTGCTCGACCTCGACCATCACAGGTTCGATTTCATGAAACGTCTTGGACATCGCCGCGCCACTGCTCGCGACTTCCAGCGCGCCGGCGGCCCATGCAGAGAAATCCGCCTGGTACTTCTCCAGTTTCTTGGCGATGTCGGCCTTCACGGCCGGTTGAATGTCCGCACCCGCCATCGACTTTGAGAAATCTGCAGCGGTCTTTTTCAGCTCCCCGACATATTTTTCGTCGCGCCGCAACATGAAGTCCTTCTCATGCCGCCGCATCATCAGCATCGCGCTGGTCAGTCGCGGCTCGTCGAATTCCTTGAGCCTGGCTTCGATGTCGTGAACGGCCCCGCGCAGCGATCCGGTCAGGCCGAGTTTCTCGTTCAGGCCAAGTTCGATCTCGGCTCGCGTCAGACCTGCAAAATTCTCCACATAATTTGCAAAGCCGCGCTGCAAGATATCGACCTTCACCAGGATAGCCTCGAAGCCGCTGGATTTCACCATGGACTTCAATTTGTCGAGGTCGCGATCGATTCCGGCAGATATTTCGGAATGACGCTTCGAATAGGACTCGTCGCGGCGGAGTTGAAAATCCTTCTCAGCCCTGCGCGCCTCCAGCATCTTGATCGAAATCTGGTTGGTCAAATCGGAGAGGGCGCGACCTTCGCTCGCGACGACGCGCGATGCGTCCTGCGACCAGCTTCCAATCTGATAAATCGCACCCAACGCGAGAAGCCCGATCAGGCTGACAATGCCGATTGCCAGGATCTTGTGGGAGAGACGAATTGAAGAGCCGCTCATAAATGGTTCCTATGATTCGGGACCTGTCGAACCGGATGAAAAAGCGCAAACCTATCAGCAAACGCTAACAGACTGACTTTTAGCCTTCGTTAATTGTAAAACGTTGGCGGAAAATAGAAGGCCGTAGAATGCGCAAAGGATACGACCGCGGAGGAGCGTAAACTAATGCCAAGGCCTGCTTTAAATTTGTCGAGCGTGCCCCCAGGTCGCCTTCGGATGCCCGTTCAGGTCAGGTCAATCTCGTCGGATTGGCCGCGAACCCACGCCCGTTCTACCCCCGATGAACAGACATCTCTAAAAAAAGGTCTTCAGGTCGAGGCGGGCAATTGCGAACGTCGCGCAGATTCAATTGTTGGTGGGCAGTTCGCGAAAATTGTGTTTCGCGAGGTGTGCGGCTGAAGCAAGAGCGCTCCCAATCAGCGAGTCGCCTGCGCGATTGTGGCCGGAACGTAGTACTTATACGGATCGCCTATTGTTCTATCATTCATGGTTAAGCGATAGCCTTCATCGAGGAGCTTACCGGCTACTCGCATCGGGGGGGGGAATTTTCACTGTGGCATTCGTGCAACTGAATATCCGTGGGCGTTTGATTCTGGGCTTTGCGGTGCTTTGCGTTTTGCTGGCCGGTGTTGTGAGCACCACGATCATCAAGGTTCGAGCCGTCAGCGAATCCACCGATCGGACGGTCAACCTGCGGGTTCCGACCGCCATGACCGCAAGCGACCTGGTGGCGGGAGTTTATGCATCGCTGGCGTCGCTGCGGGGCTGGCTGATCACGGGCAACGATGTCTTCAAGACCGAACGCGCCGTGCTCTGGAACGAAATCAAGGCGCGCGGCTCCGAGATGGATCGTCTCTCCGGCGAATGGACGGTCGAACAAAACAAGGTGGACTGGAAGCAGGCCAAACCGCTGCTCGACGAATTGCGTAATGCGCAAGACAAGGCCGAAGCGATCGCTCACACCATCGACGAGCAGCCTGCTGCCAAGATCCTCGCGACCGAAGCTGCGCCGCTGGCCAAATTAATGCTTCAAAAGGCAACCTCCATCATCGACGAGGAAGGAAGCATTGCCTCGACCGACAAGCGCAAGAGTTTGTTGATCGGCTTTGCTGACATGCGCGGCAGCATGGCGATGGCAATCGGCGCAATCCGAGCCTATCTGCTGACCGCGGACGAGGCCTTCAAAGCCGAGTTCATCGACCTCTGGGCGCTTAACCAGAGAAAGTTCGATGCGCTAGAGACGCGGCGGTCGGAAATGACACCCGATCAGCAGACCGCTTTCGATGCGCTCGTTTCCGCCCGCGCAAAGTTCTCGCCGTTACCGCAGAAAATGTTTGATATCCGAGCCTCAGACCGCTGGAACATGGCGCAATGGTTTCTAACCAACGAAGCCGCCCCCCGCGCTAACAAGCTGTTAGATATCTTTGCGGGAGCGAAGAATGCCGCGGGCTCGCGTTCGGGAGGGATGGTTACGCGGCAACAAAATGTCTTGAGGGCGGACGGGGCGGCGGTTCTCGCGGAAACCAGTTTTCTTATGACACTGCTTTGGGTGCTAATGGGTGTCGGCATCGGCGTTGCTGCCACGGTGGTTTACCTGACCAATCGCTCCATTGTGCCTCCGATCCTCAGCATGGTGAGGGCCATGGGGCAACTTGCCGCTGGCGATCACGCCGTCGAAATCCCCGCGACTGACAAGAAGGACGAAATTGGTCTGATGGCGAGAGCTGTCTTGATATTTAAAGAGAACATGATCACGGCAAAGGAACTTGCAACCAAGGAAGCTGAAGCCGTCAGCGCGCGTGTAGCTCGTGCGGCACGGGTAAACGAGCTGACCGACGCGTTCGATGCGGAAATATCGACTGTGCTTAGGTCGGTCGCGTCGGCCTCGACCGAACTCCAGGCTACTGCGTCGTCGATGACGGCCACAGCCGAAGAAACCAGCAATCAGGCGACGGCGGTTGCGGCTGCGACGGAAGAGGCATCCACGAACGTGCAGACGGTCGCGGCGGCCTCGGAAGAATTAGCGAGTTCCGTCACCGAGATCAGCCGTCAGGTAGCGCAATCGGCTGCGATAGCACAGAAAGCCGTGGTAGAGGCCGATCGTACAAATACGACCGTCCAGGGGCTTTTCAAGGACGCGGCCAGCATTGGCGACGTCGTCAAGCTGATCAGCGAAATCGCCAGCCAAACCAACCTTCTCGCGCTCAACGCCACGATCGAAGCCGCGCGCGCCGGCGAGGCGGGCAGGGGATTTGCCGTGGTGGCAGCCGAGGTCAAGAGTTTTGCCGAACAAACTGCGAAGGCAACGGACCAAATCAGTGCTCAGGTTTCGTCAATCCAGACTTCATCCAGTGAAGCCGTAAGCGCCATCAAAGGGATCTCCGCGACGATCAATGAAATGAGCGAAATCGCCTCGGCGATTGCCGGGGCCGTGGAAGAACAAGGCTCGGCGACGCAGGAGATTGCACGCAACGTCCAGCAGGCGGCTCTCGGGACCGGTGAAATCTCGTCGAACGTTACGGGCGTTCAGCAGGCCGCCGGCGATACCGGCGCCGCCGCCCATCAGGTCCTACAAGCATCCAGCGAGTTGTCCAGACAGTCGGAGACGATGCGAGGTCATGTCGAGACTTTCCTCAGCAACATCAAGGCCGCCTAATCGGACGTGGCTTGCGTTCCGGCGAACAACTGGAATAACGGGCTTGTCCGTCGCCTGAAGCCAGCCAACGCCTCGAAAATAGAACCTATGAGTAGCGGCCGCCAATTCGCCAACTGGGGCGGCTTAGAATTTCAACGCCGCGATGACAAACGCCGCAATTAGCAAGGTAACGCTGCTTGTCATGAGTGCGAGGAAAAACTTAGACATCTAGTATCGCTACTCGGCGGCTAGTTTCACCGGGGGCGGAGGCTCCCATGACGAACAGCGATTCCGCCCTTCTGCCTTCGCCCGGTAGAGTGCTTGGTCGGCCGCGGCGAGCAAAGCGCCTGGCCCTGACATGCTGACAGATGCCTCGGCGATGCCGAGGCTCGCCGTTATAGTAAACTCAGAACCCGGGGCGCCTAATGTTTGCGTAGCAATGCATTTGCGGATGCGCTCGGCGACGCCCCTCGCGCGCGTCAAGCTAGTTTCCGGCAAGAGCATGGCAAATTCCTCGCCGCCGACCCGCCCAACGATGTCAGACTTGCGCTTGCCTTGCAGGCAGGCCTGCGCCACAGCCTCAATGGCTTCGTCACCGACAGCATGCCCAAAACTATCGTTGACCGTTTTAAAATAGTCGATGTCAATCATCAGTACAGACAGCGAGCGGTAGTACCGTTGGAAGCGGCTCCACTCCGCGTCGAGGGCGGCAAGGAAATGCCGCCGATTGGCTAGTCCAGTGAGCGGGTCAGTGGTTGCAAGTTTTTCCAGCTGCTCCGCAGTCCGGATAAGGTCGGTGATATCAAAATAGGTCACCATGCGCCCGCCGCCGGCTGTCGTTGTGCAGTGCGCTCGAAGGCGGCGGCCGTCAGGTGTCTGCAACTCGCGCTCGTGGTCTCCAGCCTTCACTTCTGCCAGACGCTTAGCGGCAAATCCGGCAAGTTCCTTCCCCGAAATGTTGGGCTCTAGCGCTCTCCTGGCACGACTGATGAGAGATCCGTAAAAGGGGCGCCTTGCCGCCTCCTGATCGCTGAGTTCCCAAAACTGCTTCAACTTCCGGTTCATGAAAGTGGCGTGAAGATCCGTATCAAGCAGAAGCACGCCGTCTTGCACGTTTTCCAGCGCGTCCCGGAGCACCTTCAGTTCATCCGACTGGCGAACGATATCGGTAACTTCGGTATAGGTAAGCATGCGTCCGCCGTCGGGCACCGGAGTGCATTGCATACGCAAAACGTCTCCCTTGGCGCGGCGCAGGTCGAGCACGAAGCTTTGGCCTTTTTGAATCTGCTCGATTCGCCCGGCGACATAGGCCTCAAGCTTCTCGGCAGGAATCTCATAAGCCCCGGTGTCGCGTCCGTGAAACATGAGCGCCGCAAACGATGGATGCCGATCTGCCTTGTCGTTTGGAAGTGACCACATCTGCCGAAACGCTCGATTGATAAAACTGGCCTTCAGCTGCTTATCAAGGAGGACAACGCCGAGTGGCGCATGGTCGAGTGCCGCACGCAGCGCCAACGTATGCGCGCGCAAGGCATGATCGGCAACACCTAGGTTCGACGAACTTTCCTCTAAATCAGCAGGCTCGTCGGTCTGGTGACTCTGTGAATTTAACTCCAATTTGCTTTTCCGAACGCCAGACGAGCTTGCAAGGCTGCACAGTGCCTTCGCTGGCTACAGACAACTGAAAGGTATCGGGAACGCCTAACCCGCTCTCCACTTCGATGGTGGCGCCCTCGTCGGTTATGCGCCGAACCGTGCAATCGATGGTTGACTGGCCGAAGTTAAAGATAACCTTGCCCGATAAAAGTACCCGGCCGCGCGCGTTGAGATTAAGGTCCGCCATTGCAGCCTCCCCATGAACGCAGCAGTCTGACCGACTACGACTACTAGTCCTTAAAAAAGTCGGCGACCTTGTCCGAAAGGTTAACGAGGAGTTGTAGGTGTGCTGGTTCCGCGAATCGGAACTCCAACGCCGTTGCCGCGAGCAGGCGTCGGAAAATCAGTTGCAAGCCACACCGGCGAGGGCCTTCATCGCTACCAGCATTGCGGATAGCTTCCTCCGGCTTTCAATCGCCAAGGCTGAGCAGCGCCCATGCTTGTACGCGTGTTGCTGTCCCTTCGGCGCACCCCGGGGGAGGACCCACCGCGCTCCGGCACGGTTGTTGCCATCGACATGCTGGAGAATGACATCCGCCGGCTATCTCTCGCCATGCGCGAGACGAACCTCGCCAAGCTGCTCCAGAGACTTAAGCGGCATCTTCCTGTCTGACTTCGAGCAATGGGAAATTGGTCCGCCACGCCTACAGCTCGGGCTCGAGGGGCTGGTCTCAAAGCACCGGCAACGGGCATACCGATCGGGGCGCGCCGAGCACTGGGGCAAGGTCAAATCCAGCGTATCCGGCTTTTGTTAGGGGATGGAGGCGTTTGGGAAGTGAGCGAACATTTGCGGGATTTCGTTTGGGCAGATTGCCGCGCGGGTAATATTCGCTCTTGCAGTCACGGCACTGGTCGGCGCCAGCGCTCTTTTGGCACTGCGGTGGGTGTTCAAGGTTTGAGGCGTCCGCCAAGGCTGCGGGCCGCAAAGAGCATCGCCCTAGCCGGTAGTGGGGTCAGTTTGATGGTGGCACTCAAGAAGGCTGGAAAAGGAGCGGCTGGCGGCGCATATTGCGCACATGGCCCAAAACGCTATCCGTCTCCTTGAAGTGAGAGTGATTTCCATCAGACCCGATTACTGGGAGTGGCAGGTTTGCCATGGCGAAAAGGCCGTGGCGACTGGATACGCAACCAGCCGGCAGACGGCTCAAATTGATGGCGACAACGCCCTGTTTATTGCGCTGGGAAAAACATGACGGTAGGACTTAGCCATGAAAACACTCAGGCACAAAGCTGTGACCGTCGCGTTATCGGTCTAGCCGCGCTGTAGGGCGCGTATCTGCCCCGCGGTTAGGCCCGGCGGCAATGCCTCCTCAGCCCGCCGTCGGGCCGCCTTGAAGCTATGGCCACCCTACGAAAGAGCCCCGCCGAGAGGGCAGGGCAAAGTCGGGATTTACTAGGTAGCAGTAGATCAGACCCGGCGTTTGGGGCGATCGGATCGTAACAGGTGGACGGAAGAAGACAACCGTGAGCGCTGGCTCTAGCCGAACTCAGGCGGCTTGACTTGGTGCGACGTCATCCAGGAGTGCTCGCGCTTTCGCGACCGGGACGGTCGGGCGAATGGGCACCATGGTTATCGACTGATCACCCTTCAAAGCGTGGATCGTGAATGCCTGCATCTATAATTACGCCAAGTTTCGTCTGCATTAGCGCTCAGTCGATCACGCGCTCAGCTATGCCGGAAGCCTGCATTAGCAACGAGGATGATCTTTCCCCCGCTTCAACAACCGCCCGTTTTTCTTTTAAGAAACCATGATGAGGAACTTTAAGTTCCCGAACCGCGTTAGTTGTTCTCGCTAGTCGCATAGAGACCATGCAGATGAATCTGATCGAAAACACCGCCATGCGCCTACTCATCGAGCGTCTCAAAAATTGCGCTGCAGCTTACACGTCCTACGCAGAAAATTTTGAGGAAGTTAAAGCAACTGAGTTGCAAGAAAACGCCAAACGTCTTCTTACGGCAGCGGAATGCCTGAAGATGAACTTGCTGGAAGAGGAATTGGTAAGGAAGCCTTGCGTCCGCGAGTTTACGAAAAGTTCGCCCGTTTGCCTCTCGCCTGCCAGCAACCGAAAATGATCGTGAATCAACGCGACGCTAATAGTATCTTTCGAAAGCCACATCCAGGCCGAGGCCTGCAATGGACCCTTTTGGCGTTCGCGTTTTTCGTAGTGGTAGATGTTGTAGCGCTGCATGTCATTACACCGTAGCCTCGACAGCGTGAATACGGGCACGTCTCTTTTAGAGCACACGCGTGGCTTGATGGCTTTGTTCGCTGCCAGCATCATCCTCGTAGGCATTATCGGTCAAATAAGAGGCCCGCCCCTTTCTTTCGTTGAGATAGTGCATCGAGAGTGCACAGCTTTGTTGGCTAGGAACGAGGAAGCGAACCTTTCCGATTGTGAATTAAGACGTTTAGTAAGCCGGGCGGTGGAAGCAAACACCATGACGAATAGAGCTCGCACAAGGGCCGGTCGAGAAGATTTAGGCTAAGTAATATCTCCATCACTGTTCCAAACATCCAAGAGGATGACCGCTGATGCCCGCTAGGTGGTGTGGACTCTAAGGATTCCCTTTTAGGAGCAAATCAGATTCAAGGCTGCTTTTTGGGAGGCAGCCTTGGGTGTGATGGACCGATTGGTATTGAGCCACGCAGCATGGGAGCGGATGGCGCCTCTGATCATAGGGCGCCCCGATCAGAAGGGCTCTACCGGGCGCGACAACTGGATGTTCGTGGAAGGTGTGCTGTGGATCGGGCGTACGGGGTCTCCCTGGCGCGATCTGCCGGAGGTCTTTGGGGATTGGAGAGCGTAGCGCTCTTCAGAAATTAAATGGGCCGAAAGGACTCCCGAAAGATGGACTTTATCCCGCCGGAAAAAACACCATTGCGAAAATGCTCGCCAAGGGCTGGATCGAACGGCGCCCCGGAATCTCAGGGCCTCGGTACTTCATCACTCCCGATGGTGCAAAGGCACTCAAGGCTCGAATTCCCGTGAAAGAACCGGGCGAGAAGTCCGCGTCGGCTTAGATACGTCGCGATGGAACGGGAGTAGCGGCTTCGGTTCTGTCATCAGTGCCGCCAACTGAAGAAACCCCGGTTTGAGCGGCTATTCTTGGCAAGTATGACCATGTCATCCGTCGCACAGGCCGCGGATGGCCATTGCATGGGAGCAAACGCCTGTAAGGGCCAGAGCGCCTGCAAAGGCGGCACGTCGCCGGGCCCGGGGCAAGGGCCAAGGCTTTGCGTCGATGGACAAGGATGCCTCAAGGCTGCCAAGGGTAAGGTTAAGCCGGCCTGATCTTAAGCCGGCCTGATCTTGGTTGGCCGCGTATCAACAAATTCAGCCGCGCCGCCTACCGGGTAGCGCGGCTTATTCTTCGCCGTCTGTGCTCGCTGGGCAGCTGTAGGGAAGATTTCAGTTTGATATGGCTGACAGTGTCGCCAATGGTGGGCGATCCGTCGTCAAACATCATCTCGTTCGAGTTTTCCCGCGGTGTCCGACCTGAGGAAGGTCAGCAAATGTGAACATTTCGGGCCCCTCGATGACGACAAATGACCCCGGCGTCGGTCCGGTGCTGGCCACTGCTTGGTCGCTGCCGTTGCTGATCCAAAGTCGTTCCGATCAGGCCGCAACTTCTCGGCCTGAATCGGTATGGTGCCGAAACAGCACTCCAGTGGAGGCAAGCAGAGGCTCGGCAATATAAGAAAGCAGGGTGACCGTTATCTGCGCGGCCTGTTTGTGGCCGGCGCGCTTTCTGTCATCCGTTACGCCAAGATCCATGGCACCAACCACCGGCCCTGGCTTTCGGCCCTCCTGGCGCGGCGGCCGACTAAGGTTGCGGCCATCGCCCGCGCCAATAAAATCGCCCGAACGTTCTGGGCATGATGGCCAGGGGCGAGCGATACAAAATACCCGTCGCGCTTGCGCGATAAACGAGATCGCGCCGGGCAAACCGGCGTGTTGGGAGGGCGAACAGCACGTAATGCAGAGCCGGTCGATCCGGCGATCAGGACAAACCACTTTTGCCATAGCATTCTTGAACGCAAGCTTTTGGTCGGGTCGGAGGGCATGTGGCCAGCGGTCATATGAACCGCATTTAAAGGCCGAACGCATGGCTGCACCGACCAATGCTGCAAGACGTGAAGAAAGTTCTTGCCAACACACGTAGCCGTCCGCACATGGCACTTTTCAGTCCCACCGGCGCGGTCTGACCATGCCCGGTTATCCGGCACGCCCGACGTGTAATGATGCGATATCTAAAACGGTCAGGGACTTGGCCCCGAATGTCGGAAACCAATTTTCTTGGCATCGGTGTGAATCCTCAATGCCTGGCGTACTTCTCCAGAAGCTTTATGCTAATGCGCCAATCCCGGAAGGCTGTCCGATGGGCATACCAAGATCGGCTCGATTCTCTTCACTAGCCTTCACGTGGAAACGCCGATCGCAAAAGCCGTGGAGAAAGGCGGCGCGCTCTAACAAGCGATGTGGTGGAAGAGCAAGTCTCGCTCATAAAATGTCTGTCGAAATCGCTTGCCGGCATCGGTCGTCCGAAGAAATAGCCCTGTCCTTCCTCGCAGCCCATGCTGACGAGGAAGTCGGCCGTTGCCCGGTTCTCAATGCCTTCGGCGATCACGGAGAGGCCCAGCTGCTTGCTCAGACCGATGGTTGAGCTGACGATCGCCGCGTCGTGGGGATTGGCAAGCAATCCGAACACGAAGGAGCGGTCGATCTTCAGCCCGTCGAGCGGGAATTTCTTCAGATAGCTCAGACTGGCAAAGCCGGTGCCGAAATCGTCGAACACGATGCGAACGCCAAGCTCCTGAATCTTCAGGAACGTATTCAGCGCGCCCTGCTCGTCATGGAGCAGGATGTCTTCGGTGAACTCGAGCTCGAGGCTGGTCGGGCTGAGGCCGGTCCTACCCAGCGTTTGCGCGACCGAAGTCGCAAGGTCGCCTGAGCGGAATTGCGAGGGCGACAGGTTGACGCCGATCCGCAGGCTATGTCCAGCGCGCTCCCAGGCCGCAGCCGTGGTGCAGGCAGTTTCGAGCACCCATTCGGCAATCTGTTCGGAAATCGGCGAAGTGTTAACGACGGGCATGAACTCCTCCGGCGATACTAGGCCGCGGACCGGGTGACGCCAGCGGATCAGGGCTTCGGCGCCGATCAGGCGGCCGTCAGCCAGATGCAGTTGCGGCTGGTAGAACAGTTCGAATTCATTGCGTTCCGCCGCCAGTGCGAGTTCCGCTTCCAGGGTCAGGCGGGTTTCGAGTTCACGCCGGATAAATTCCTCAAACAGCACGTGACCGCCGCGCTGGGTCGCCTTGGCGCGGCTCAGCGCCAAATGGCCGTTGCTCAGGAGTTCGTCGGCCGTCCGGCCACCGCCCGGGAAAACCGCAGCACCTATGCTGACCCGGACGCGATGCTGGCGGTTGCCGGCGACCAGCGGCGTCTCGAAACTCGCGCCGACCTGTTCGGCAAAGCGGCCGACGTCGTCGCCGATATCGACCATTTGAGCCGCGATGCAGAATTCGTCGCCGCTCAGCCGCGCAACTACCCCGGGGGGGAAATCGCGGCCCTTAGCCTCTCCGAAATCGCCTGCAGCACGAGGTCGCCGCTGGAGTGGCCGAGCATGTCGTTGATCTGCTGAAAGCCGTCGAGGCCGAGCACCAGCAGCACCACTTCGCCGCCTTCCGTCGCGGTCTGCGAAATCATCGCGGCGAGGTTGGCGTCAAGCGTGTTGCGGTTGATCAGGCCGGTCAGTGAATCGTGTTCCGCGAGATATTGAATTCTTTCGGCTTCGCGTTTGCGCACCGTAATATCGCGCAGGACCGCCCCGAATTGGTTAAATCCGTCGGTGCCCTGCCAGCCGGAGAAACTGGCCTCGACCGGGAAGGCCTCGCCATTGCTCCGGCGTCCGTTGAACTCGATCACCGCGCCGGCCGCGAGTGCCGCGGCACTTTGGATTGAAAACGGGGACGCGGCGGCCGGTTCTTCGCGGGCGCAAACCACATCGAATGGCTGTCCGATCATCTGTTCCGGCTGGTAGCCGAAGATGGCTGTCGCACCTGGATTCCAGACCGTGATCCGGTAGTTGGCGTCGGTGCAGATCAGGCCGTCGCCCAGCGACATCGCGATGCGCTGGAAACGGCTCTCGGCGACCCGGCCCAGCAAATCCCTGATGTCGATTTCGTCGAGTGCGATGGCGGCGATGTAGACGACGATCGCGATATCGAACAGCGACGTATCGAGAATGAGTGGGAGCACCATCTGCAGCAGGAATGCAAAGGTTTCAACGGCGACGAGCGTCCCGATGAGCAGGCCCACGCGTAGGCCGGCGGACAGGCGGCGCCATGTCAGCAGCATGACCACAGCGAGCATGCCGAGCCCGGTCAGCGTGACGACGTTTGACGTCCATTGCAGCGCGCGGTTTTGCAGCAACGATTCGGCGGCAAGGGTCTGTAGCACGGGCCCGGAGACGATCACACCGTTCGGAACGCTAAAGCGGTCGCCGAGCTCGAGCGCGGTGCCGCCAATAATGACTTTCTTGCCCTTCAGTTTTATCAACGTCTTAGGATCGCCGTGCAGCACGTCGACAAAAGACACCCGCGGAACCGATGCGCTTTGAATACCGTAATCGATTAGGAACGGTGCGCGCTTTTCCTCATATTGGCCGGCGAGCACTGAGGCCATCGAAGGCACGAATTTGCCGTCGAGCTTTTCACCAAAGGGATAGCGGCGCACCAGACCGTCGGTACCTACCTCGACATTAACCAGCGCTGGCCAGGAATGCTCGGTGAATTGCGGTAACGGGCGATTGACGTGAACGGTTGATCGGTCGGTTCCGGGCTGTTGGAACGAGGGTAGTACGATGGACCCGCCGGCGCTTTGCAACGCTTCGGCAAAGTTCTTGTCGGATGCGACGTCAGATGGCGTGCTAAAGTCAACGTCGAGCACAATATCCTGCACGTCGGCGTTCTGAAGCTGTCGAATTAGCTCTGCATATATCAGGCGGGGCCACGGCCAAACGCCGATCTTATCGATTGACGGGGCGTCAATCCCGACCACCACGATATCGCCGGTCGCTTGCCGTGACTGCCAGGCAAAGCGCAAATCAGCCAGCGTATAGCGCAGCGCACCATGCCAGCCAGACGATACGACAATTGCTAGTGCAATCAACGCGAAGAAATGCGGTCGATACTGCTTCACTTGGTACCGTCCCCAACGGCAGAGCAAAATTGCTGGAAATCAGCTAATGGTTTCCATGTCCGTTTCCGTTCCCGCCGTTACCGTTGTCGTTGCCATTACCATTTCCGTTGCCATGGCCGTGGCCATTCCCGTTTCCGCCATTCCCATTCCCGTTATTGCCATTGCCATGGCCGTGGCCATTCCCGGTTCCGTTTCCGCCACTCTCGCCCCCGTTTTGGCTATTGCCTCGACCGTTGCCGTTGGCGCCCCCATTACCGTTACCATTGCTATTGCTGTTTCCATTACCGTCGCTTGAACTACTGGCGGCTGCCACGGCTGCGGCAGCGGATGGGCTCGTGACCGCAACGGTGCTGGCGCTTGTGGCCGCGGCGTTGCTAGAATTGTTCTGTGGGCTGGTTGCGACAGAAGTGGTTGCTCCGGAGCCGGCATCCCAGATTGTGCCCTTGTTGGCGGCGTTCCTTGAATTGCCGTGCGACGACGAGTTGTCTCGCGCGAGGCCGTGAGTCACGTTGTGAAAGTTCAACCGGACCTCGCCGATTGTCGACGAGATCCGCGTCACGCCGGGCTTAGCGGCGCCAGAGGGCCGCCGGGATGCTTTGTCGACGGTTAGCGCTAGTGCCATGGCGGGTCGACTGAACGGCATGTCCGACTGGATTGGTCTTTGGCGCCGTAAGGCCGGCTCTCGGTGTCTGCACCCGCTCGACAGACGGGGTGCGAGGCTTGCCATGCTCGATCGGGCTGAAGGTACCGGAGCCACTCAGCGAAAGACCGCTGTTGCCATGCGCAAAAGACGTCGCGTGCTGGCCCGGCTTGACCTGCGCGATCTGCCCGGTCCGGAAATCCGCCACTTCGACTTGGCCACGGATCACGTCGACGCTGGTGCTCAAGGCATTGACCGTGACACGAAACTGCGTGCCCTTCACCACGGCGGCGAGGTAGGGAGTTTCGACCTCGAAATGCTTGACGTTGCGTTTTTCGACCTCGAGCAGAATCGAGCCGGCCTGCTGCACGATCGTCGTCGACAGCCCTTCTTTCTTCTCAGCCGGCACACCCACCACCGAGTTCGGCGAGATCATCATGCTTTCTTCGCCGCGCTGAAGCAGCACGCGGCCGTTGCGGCCGGTGCGAATGGTGTCGCCCGCCTTCAGCAGTTCCTCCTGCTTGAGCGAAGCCGGCTGCGCGCCGGTGCTAGTGAGCCAGACCTCGCCAGAGGATTTGCTGACCATCCAGGCCCCGTCATCGGCGGCAAAGGCACTCGAGACGGCCGTAAACAAAACCGTCGCGATCACAAGGCGGGAGACATGATGGACCGCACGCATGAAGTTCTCTCCGGTTGCCGCTCTCTTTCAAATGCTTACCGCAAATGTTTCAACATTGAGTAAGCGAGGCGGCCCGGTTGGGGTGGCCATGTTAACGATTCATTGACCATAAAATTCTATTTGAATCATATGGCTAACCATTCTGCTTGTTCTCGGGCAAGACCACGTGGGGTTCCACATCAGGAAACGTTTTCCCGCGTCTTTTGGCGCCGGTCTTTGCTTGCCTGCCTGATGCTCCCGGTTCTCGGAGGCGTCACGCCGTCTGCGCATGCTCAGCAAGCCAATCCAGGTTTCGATCCCAGACAGGCCGAGAAGCGCTTCGAAGATAAACCGAGCGATCAAATTTCGGGCGCGCAGCCTCGATTGCCACGGGCACCCTTCGCCCGGCCGGAGGGCACGGCGGACACGAAACCCCTGTTCGTGCTGCGCCATGTTGCCATCGCCGGAGCCGTGGCGATCCCGCACGACCGCCTGGTGAGCGCCTATCAACCTTATCTGGGGAAAACGGTATCGCAGGCCGACCTTGCCAACATGGCGTCCGCTGTCAGCGATATTTATCGGGACGCCGGGTTTCATTTGAGCCGGGCGATCGTCCCGGTGCAGGATATTCAAGAAGGTCGCCTCCGCCTCGAAGTCATCGAAGGCAGCATCACAGAAGTGGCAATAAAAGGCGACGGCGCTGATCAGTTCGGCATCCGGCCGATGCTCGACGCTCGTAGTAGCGGAAATACCCTCGCGGTTGACGACGCTGGAGCGACAGTTGCTCCTGATCAACGGCCGGCCGGGCGTTCGCATTCAGAACACTGGGCTGGAGGAAATCGGCACTGCCACGCGGGCGTTTTCGGCTAGTCGTTGAACTGAAAACCTGGCACCTCTTTACCTCATTCGGGGTCGATAATTTGGGGTCTTCGTCGGTTGGTCCCTGGCAAAGCTATGCGACGGCAGCCTTCAATTCCTATCTTACGCCTGGCGATTCCCTAGCGGTCAACCTGTCTACTACGCCAGGCGATCCCAGGCAGCTTGCCTTCGGCCGGCTCTCCTACGAAGTGCCTGTCGGCACCGACGGCGCCAGAATTGGCGCGTCCGGCTTTTATAGCGAGGTTTGGCCAGGTGATTTCCGTCATCTCTACAACGACAATACGAAGACGCAATCATTCGAATTTCACGGCAGCATCGTTCCGCTGCAATCGCAGCAATCAAGTCTGACGCTGACCGCCGGGATTGGATTCAGCGACGTCCGAGAGCAGGACGTATTCGGGCCGATTTACAACGATCACATACGGACCGCGAATTTAACCTCGGACTATCAGCTGAAAGACAATTTCGGCGGCAACAATTATTTAACGCTTGGTCTTCGACAGGGCCTCGATATCCTCGGTGCCTCGCACCACGACGACGATTTCCTTTCGCGTGACGGCGCGTCTGGCAAATTCTTTGCGCTGAATTTCTGGTACACGCGTTATCAGACGCTAAATGACGCGTTCTCGGTGAAGCTTTCCGGCGCAGGCCAATGGGCATCTGGCCCCCTCTTTACGTCCCAGCAATTCTATCTCGGCGGCGCGGCGTTCGGTCGCGGCTACGGCAGCGCTCGAAATCAGCGGCGACAATGGCGTCGCCGGATCGCTCGAACTTCGCTTCGACGAAAAGGTCAACTATCGTTACTGGAGCGGCTACCAGCTCTACAGTTTCGTTGACGCCGGCACCGTATGGAACGACGGCTATAATTTTGGAGAGGGGTTTTCGCTCGTTTCCGTCGGTGGTGGCGCGCGCTTGTTCTTATTTGATGATTGGACGGCCGACATTGGGGTAGCCGTTCCCTTGAGCTACCGCGCTCCCGATAATTCGAGCCGCAGTGCGCGTCTGCTGTTTTCGCTGTCCAGCGCCTTCAGACTTTGTCCGGCTCGTCCAAGTTCACGTTGTCTCTAATCGACATTTCGGTTTAACTTTCCGCTAACCCGAATTCGTAACTCGGCTTCTATTTCTTTTCGATAACGTGAGCCCAACCCTGGAGGAAAGGGGAGGGATCAGTCATGGCTATACGGGAAGCGGCAGACATCGCGCAGGGCTACGCCGTACGCCTCATGCAACATTTAGTTGTTCCAACATTCGTGTTAGATCCTACACGACGTGTAGTTGTTTGGAACAAGGCCTGCGAGCGCTTGACGGGTGTGCGTGCGGCGGACGTCATAGGCACTACCGAGCATTGGAGGGCATTCTACGAAAGCAAACGGTATTGCTTGGCTGACCTCGTCGCTTTAGACCGGCCAGATAGGTTGGCCAGCCTCTACCCGGAACACACAATTCCAGACCACGGTCTCGGGTTAAGCGCTGAGAATTGGTGCGTTATGCCAAAATTAGGAAGCGAGTTATATTTGGCAATCGACGCTGGGCCGATCCACGATGAAGATGGAAAGCTAATCGCGGTCGTGGAAACGTTGCGTGACATGACGGACCAAAAACGAGCAGAAACAGCATTAAAGTCGCTCGCTGCTAGCGATGGCCTAACCGGCCTGGCCAACCGACGATCGTTCGATCAAACACTTTCAATCGAATGGTCCCGTGGGCTCCGCACTAAGATGCCATTATCATTGTTACTTGCGGACGTCGACCATTTCAAACTCTACAATGATTTGCACGGACACCAAAAGGGTGATGAATGTCTGCGTGCTGTCGCAGCGTTGCTGGGTAGGAGCACGAGATTGGCAGACCTCTCCGCTCGGTATGGCGGCGAAGAATTTGCGATTATACTCCCTGATACCGACCATCGTGGCGCGTGCCGGTTGGCGAAGCGAATCCAAAACGAGCTTTCAATCATGAGTTTAGCACATGGGGCACCAGGGATTGGTCCGTTTGTCACGCTGAGTATGGGAATAGCAACCCAGGTGCCTGCCGACGGACTCGACAGTGATTTACTTCTCGGCCAAGCTGACCAAGCGCTCTACGCTGCCAAGCATTCCGGGAGAAACTGTTTTGTTTCTGCCGACCATTCGTTCGAAAGTTTTATGCGAAAGAAGCGTCGGATAGCCATCGACGCTGTCACTGTGTCCCCTGCACACCTCGAACGATTATCTGCCCGAGATGGACTAACCGGCTGGCGCGATCCACCGCCCGGCGATTGATCTCAGCCTTCCCGCATCTCACGAAGTCGGCTTGCAAGATTTTGAGATTTTGCTCGAATATCGGCTTTTTCAGTAAGGCCATGCCTGCGTCCCTGATGCACAATCGCATTGCGCGAATAGTCACCCCAAATGTTCGGACAGCCGCGTGAACGTTTCGCGCTTGCTTGGTCGGTCACCAGATCGAGGATTAACGCGGCCTCAGCGGCCTCCCTCCTGAGTTTTTCCGGGGACGCCTGGTAGTCCTTCATGACGACACCCAATTTGCCTAATCCCAATCACGAGTGGAACGTTTATAGGCATATCAGCAACAGATGGGATACTAGCAGCACTGCTTTCCTGTGGCAGTGGTGACACTGGTTGCGTGTTGAACGACGCCAAGCGACGGCGCCGACATGGACAAAGCTCAAGATCATCATCGCCCAAGTGGACGGATTGGGAACACGCCGCACGCCATCTGTTGGGAATCGCCGACTATGGGATGGGCAAGTTTCACGGGCGGACAGCGCGGCAGGATAGGGTTAGTAAAAGACGGCGGAATGCCGACGTACGCGATGTTAATTATGCGTAGTTGTGCACCGAATACGCTGTAACCCAGCTTACTGGCCTGTTCTGGACAGCGCAGGTCCCCTGAGGCTCGGCGATCAACGATTTATTAATAGTTTTCCTGCTGCCGACGATGGCCGCTAAGGTGTATTTCTGGTTCTTATGCCTTCCGCACATTTTAGTAACCAATCGCATTTACCTTAGTAATACCGATGCATATGAGTTCCGGCATCGAGAGGTGCCGACGGTCAGTCCATGTCACATTCGGAGGAGGGCGAGAACTACTGGCCTGGTTACGTCGATGCACTGACGTCCATGGTGCAGGTGCTGGCATTCGTCATGATGATGTTGGCGATGGCCGTCTTCGTCCTGTCACAGAGCGTTTCAAAGCACGCGGTCGAGGCGATCGCGAAGGCAGTGAATGCGGACGTTAAGCCCAATTCCGATATGAAGCAGATCACGCAGGCGGTGATGGACAAGATCCAGAGCCTTGGGGCTGCTGGGCCAGCCAGCCAGATAAATGCCGGCACTCCGCCGGCTGAAAGTCCCGCCGCCAAGCCCGCTCAGGCCCATCCGACCATTGATCCCAGCCCGGAGAAGTTAACATCGATGCGCGTAAGTGCTGCGCGGGCTCGAAACGATCAAGCCGCTGCTCTTCCTTCGCCCAACGCACCTCATTTGACGGTCGGCTTTGAAGACAGAAGTTTCAAAGTCGACCAGGAAAAAGCTCAATCGCTGGGCCGATTTATCGAAGACAACAAGGTCGTTGAACGCGCCGCGGGGCTTGTGATCAATGCCTATGCCTACTCAGGAGACGGCGCGCTCTCCGAAGCGCGGCGGCTGGCTTATTACCGCGCGATGACGGTTCGCAAGCAACTTGTCGATGCGAAAGTAAAAGCCGAGGGGATACGCATTCTCGTCACGGATACCGCGGACAAGGAAAAAGGCTCCACGATCGAAATGGCTGTCGCTGGCAATGGTGGCGCTCATTAGGCCGGGCTGCGGAAGTCCAGGGGGCCTCCGCAAAAGGACAAAGTGATGGAAAAGCAGATTGCATATATCCGATACAAGATGATCGGATTGATTGCGTTGATCGGTCTCGCAAGCGCCTGGCAGTGGGATTTCATTGCCGAAGGCGTGATGTCGCACGTCTACACGACAGGCTCGATCCTGAGTGCCTTTGCATTTTCGATCATCATGGCCTTCATCTTCGTCTTCAAGCTGAAGAATGAGGTGATTGCGTTCAATGCCTTGAAAGAGATGTGGGACGACATTCGAATTGGTCCCAACGAACAAGCCAGGGATCCGCTCTGGCGCCATTACCGCTGCTCGAGGCCGGCGAGGGTCTTCAAGAGACCTCGCCTGCTCGGTCATGCCTATGACCTCGTCACGGACGAGCTGGCACGGACGAAGAAAATCCGTCTTTCCGTCGAGGTGATGAACACGCTGGTTCACAAGATCGGCCAGACTATCGATGACGAGAAGTCGCTGCTCGGCTACATGTCCGGGCTGCTCGTCTTCATGGGCCTCATCGGAACGTTCATCGGCCTGTTGCACATGGTCGGATCGATGGGCGGCATCATTGGAACACTGGCGAATTCAGCAGGTGGTGCTGGCTCAACCGATGCGTTTCAGCAATTGCTTGGAGCGTTACAAGAGCCCCTCAAAGGTATGGCATCGGGCTTCGCCGCCTCATTGTTTGGTCTGTTCAGCTCGCTGGTTGTAGGCTTGCTTGCGCGCATGGCTGGTCAGGCGGCGGGCGTGCTGAAGCATGAATTCGAATCCTGGTTGGCGGGCGTCGTTCAAATCGGTGACGAAGAATATTCCGAAGACGCGTCACCTTCGGTCGGAAAGCCGATGAGAGCTTCTGCCGACCATTCCATGATTCAGACGGTAGGCGGCATCCTTGCTGACTACTCAAGGGTCGCTGGAAGTTTCGACCATGCTGTGCGCTTGCTAAGCGACGTTCAGGTGGGGCAACAGCAACAAGCGCGATTGATGGATAGTATAGCGCAAAGCCTATCTCGCCTCGGAACCGGCTTGGAAACTCTCACAGACGGCGTCTCGAAGACAGTGACGACGGAGCTCGCGGCGACGCGAGCAATGATCCGTGAGATGGAAGGCTCGCACTCTTCCAATCTCCGCCTTCTTTCCAACAATCATGCGCAAACAGCGGTCCAGATTGCGGCTGCGATAGAGCATAACGCAGCGATCGTCGAACGCATGCCGACGCAGGTAAGCGCCAATCTCGAAGCGAGGATCGACGGCGCTGTCCGGGATGCGGTACGCCCGGTTGGTCTGACCGTTGCCCAACAGATGCAGAGGATTGAAGGGTCATTCTCCGAACTTTCGCGAGAGCGGCAAGCGAATGCATCGGATATGCCGCGTGGTCATCAACTCGCGCAGTTCTCGAATGAATCCGGTCCATCCACAAAAGCGCTGGAAGACAAGATCTCCGAGGGGTTCGATCGGCTGAATCAAAATATGGGTGCAGCATTCTCTGCCTATTCAGGTGTGTTGAAACTTGCCGTAGCTGCGCTCGATAGGTCTGAAACCAATGCCGGTTCCGAAGGCGCGTCGGCGGAATCCCCTTTGCGCAGGCCGGATAGAGTTGTCGGTTAGAAGAGAGAAGTTTCATGAAAAACGCGGCCTCAGAGAATTCGATCAGCCCACGCTTGGCGCTCCCGCAATCGCTGAAACTCAAAGAAAAAGGCTTTCGCGCGCCGCCACAATCGCCACGACTGCGTGGTGATCGGGACCATGAAGGTCATCGAAATCGGAGCCGAATTCGACGGCGCGCTGCTCGAGCTGTCACGCGGCGGTTGCACGTTTCGGCAGGCGAGCATGTTCGCATTGGATAGGCTGAACGAATTGGTTCTTATCCACACCGAGTTTTTCGAGGTGGAAGGTCGCATCCGCGCCGTGCGTCCGGATGGGTATGGAGTTCAGTTCTTCAACGAGGTTGAAGAGGCCGTCATCGACCGGGTCGTGCAGGAGTACGGCTTCAAGGTCTCTGATTCATTCCTGGCGAAGCGGAACTGATTGTCATCCCTTCGAGTAAGGTCGTCGGAACAATCAAGCTGACCAGACGACTGACGCTAGTCATTCCGGATGCTGATCCCGCGCTTTCGTCTGGTTGTTTTCAATGGCGCCACAACTTTGTGTAGGCGCTACGCCAGCGCTTCTCATTTTTCCATTGCAACCATTGGTCGTTGGCTTCGCGACGCCAAAGCTTGTGGAATCGTTAAGTGCTGCTCAGACAACGGTTTTTTATGCTCTCATAGGTCGCATTTAACTGGCGATTAACGATAATGAAATATTAACGACGCTGAAGAGCCCGCGTACTCGTTTTTAGCGCCGTATAGCATGAGTTTTTTTGCGAAAATTTGTTTTGCGGCTTTTCTGGCGCGGGCGCGCGTGCGCGCGCGCACTATTCTTTTTGCAGTCCAGCGGTCGATCTGTCCTTCGGAATGCATCGGCCTCGTGTTTGCTTTGATGTTGTCCATCGCGCTTGCGGTCGCGCACTTCGATCCCGCGCAAGCCGATCCCGATTTCAGTCCATGCCGGTGCGAGCACCGCGCCTGCGGCCCCGGTCCAAAACTCAAACCCACCGCCAGTCGATGCCGCCGTACCGAACAGTCCGTTTCTGAGTGCCGTGCTCGGCCTTGTTCCGATGCGTGGGACGGTCGGCGCTTTCGCCTTCGGCCATGAATGCGAATGCGTCTGCGACCAATCAGTATGCTGTCGGGCGCTGCTCCGATGCATCGTCTTCGGTCGCAAGATCTGCCGGCCAGCAAGCCAGCCGTACCGAACAGCCCGTTCTTGAGCGCTGTGTGGGCCTGCCTCCGAAGCGGGGTACCGCAGGCGCTCCGCCATCCAGCATGAACGCGAATGCTCCGGCGCCTCGCGATTGCGGCTGGTTCTGGCCCGCCGGCGGCTTCGGCTCAGGATCCGAGCTCACCGCCCGGTCGAAGTTGCTGTATCCAAAAAGTCCGTTCCTCAGCGCGGTTATGGACCTCGGTCCTATTCGAGGCGCAATCGACTCCTCGCCAATTGCCGCAACTGCTGAATGCTCCCGCGACCGACCGATCGCGGCAAGTTCCGTCTCCACGGCGGGTTCGGAAAAAAGACTGGCCGCGGCCGTCGACAACATCCTATTACCATGGCCAAGCGACCGCCGGCCCGGGTGTCGACCGCAAGCAGGTCTATCCGCAGATCGCAAACGCCTCGTCCAACATGGCCGGCGGGTTTGCTGCGGCCAAGTCACCGGCACCGCTGCCCAGCGACATCACCGGCAGTATTGCTCCGGCATGCGCGCTCCGGCCACCCGGGCGTGTCGCTTAGTCAGGCGGTCGGCGCCGCTGTCATGAGCCATCCCTTGATGGGGGCACAGGCAGCAAAAGTGACGGGATCGCTTGCAGACGTCCGTACGGCGCAAGGCGCCACCAAGCCTCAATTGCAGGTCTATGCAGGGTCCGGCGGATCGTATTTAGGCTGCTATGCCAACTCTCCAGCCAGTTCGGCTCGGTCGCCATTCCCGGAAGTTCTCGTTCCGATGCCGGTTTCACGCTGCGACAGCTGGTCTACGACTTCGGTGCGGCAAAGTCTGACATCGCGCGTAGCAAGTCGCTCGTTGATGCCGAGCGTTTGCGTTTGGCCGATCAAGCGGAAGACATCGGGCTTAGAACCGCCAATGCCTTCCTGAATTTGCTTGAGCAGGAAGAGCTGATAGTCGAGATCGACAAGGTCGTTGCCGACGACAACAACTTCGCAAATCTGGTGAAGCTGAGTGAGAGCAGGGCAACGGAACGGTAGCCGATGTCAGTCGCATCAAATCCAAGGTTATCGAGGTAGAAGCGCTCCGCACCGACATCAAAACAGCTTACGATGGTGCCCGAGGACGAATTTTCCCGGCTTGACCAAGCTCGACCCGGACAGGCTTGGCCGCCCCGCCTCCATTCTGTCCCAGGTGCCGGCGGGTTTCGACGTCGCGTTCGAAATCGCCAAGCAACATAATCCGTCGCTTCTGGCGCTTAGCGCGGCCGGGGTTTCGTTCAGCCATCAGCTTGATTCCCAGAAGGCGCAGGCACTGCCGCGGGTCGATATCCAGGGCGACGGTCTGGTGAAGCACTATGTCGGAACGCCCGCGGCCAGCCAGGGCATCGTCGATACCCGGCTGATGCTGATGGTTTCATACAAGCTGCTGGATGGCGGCACCTTGGCGGCCCAAGCGGACCGGATTCGGGAAGACAAGAAGGCCAACGATTTCAGGACGCTCGATGAGAAGGAAAGCATCGAGCTGAATCTGCGCCGTTTCTACCAGGCTCTTGTCGGCCAACCGCACCAAGGAAGCCGCGGCGACAGCAGGGCATCGCGATCGCACAAAAGGCCCATTCGCTATATCTGGAGCAGTTCAAGGCGGGCAAGAGAACCGTCTTCGAGGTGCTCGACAGCCGGATGGTCGTGTTCACGATGCACAAGAATTCGATTGAACGCCAAGTACGAGCAGCAGCGCGCGGCTTACGGCATTCTGCGCAACATGGGCCGCCTGGTGGAAATGGCCATCCGATTCTAGCGCGCGGCCCGTGATGGACATGGCTCCACGCGATGCGTCGGCAAGCAGTTGATCGCTGGCGTGGTCTCGAAGCTGTCAACGACTTCGTTAAGGCGATAGGCGCCGTGGCGCACGTGACCGTCTCGACGGGGCTAATGGATAGTTAACGAAATACGTCAATACTATTTGTTGCGCCATAAGTGCGGCCATTTGTCAGTTCAATTTGTTCTGTGATGTATTTCAATGGATGTTGCCGACAACAAATCGAGTGGCGCGAATACCGGTGGGCCGCCTTCGGCGTCGACAATTCAAAGCCAGTTACGTCTAGCGCTCGCACCTGCGACGGATAGCGTCGTCACGTCCGTGCACCGGCCGGCGCCCGGCGCGATCAACGTCGTCGAAGTTCCACCCGGCGCTCATCTCAAGCTCGACTTCGCATCGACCGAAGCAAAGTTTGCGGTTCTCGACGTCGATCTCGTCATGGCGTTTCCTGACGGCGCCAAGGTCATTCTTCCGGGTTACGCCTTTAACCTGGTAGGTCCCGAAAGCTCGGACGCCACATTTTCGGACAAGGCGGTCAGCCCGCAGCAATTGCTTGCTCTTGTCGATGATCTCCATCTGCTGAACGACAATAGCCAGCAAATTCTGGGCACCAGCGCAAACGGGCAGCAACAGGCCCAGAACGCCGGAAAGGATCAGGACCAGGCCAAGGATGAGAAGGCCGAGGATACGCCGCCGGCGCCTCCGCCGCAGCCGGCGGCGCCGAGCGCCAAATTCAAGGGCGTAGCGGATTTCGACAAGCCGCCGGAGCCGATTCCCGATCGGTCCGCCAGGAAGCCGGCGGATGATGCAATCCCTGCTTCTTCGGGCTCGCCGCCCGGGTCGCACCATACGACGGACAATCCGGCGCCGGCACGCCTACCGGACCCACCAACGCGGATCCCGGCTCGGGCGGTAGTGGCAACGTTATCGCGGCACATCTCGACATTGACGCTGTTGGGCGTTTCCGGCGATCGGATTACGACGCTGCCGTCCGGCGGCGTGCAGATCCTCGGCGCGGCCTCCGAAGTTGCCGGCGACGACCGATCCGACATTTGCGGTTCAACAGACAGCCGCGGACGCTCGTTGGTACGGCTCAGAACGACATCATCTATGCGGCCAATCCGAATAGCGATGCCGTCGGGGACGACGGAGCGGCTGATCGATGTCCATGTCACGTTCCCGGACGGCCGGCGTAGTCGCCAAGACTGCGACGATCACCAACCTGCCGCCGGGCTACGCCATCAACAATGCGACCCAAAGCGGATCGAACTGGATCGTCGCGCTCGATCCCGCTGATCCCAGCCATCTGCAGCTGGAACTACGTCTACGTCCTGCCGACGTCGGCGACCCACGCCGGATGCAAACGGATTCCTCGGAAGCTTCAATCTCAACATCCTGTTCGGGACATCGAATGCGGAGGGGGCAATCCCAATTCTATTCAGGCAGCCAGACATTCGTCATCCGAGACGTCACCAGTGCTTCCGACGTCACGATCGCTTCCTCGGACGGAAAATCGACGATCTATGCTCTCAATGCCGTGCCTCCAGGCGCGATTATCTCGGCAGGCGATGGTGACGACCTGGTTTATGCCGGTCCCGGGCACGACCAACTGGATGGCGGGACCGGCACCAATACGCTTTCGTACAAATATTCGAATGAAGGCGTCACCGTCGATCTCTCGACTGGAGTTGGAAGCGGCGGTTATGCCGCGGGCGACACGATCGCGAATTTTACAAATATCGAAGGCTCGCGCTTTGCAGACCGACTGACCGGCACGTCTGGCAATAACACATTCTTCGGCAGCGGTGGTGGCGACACCATCATCGGCAACGGCGGCGTCGATACGGTAGATTACAGCAGCTCCGCGGGTGGCGTTAACGTCAACCTGACGACGGGCCACGGTACTGGCGGCCTTGCTGACGGCGATACGCTGATCGGCATCAGCAACGTGATCGGCTCAGCGACCGGAAACAACACGCTCATCGGAAATAGCGGCGCCAACGTTCTGACTGGCGGCTCCGGCAATGACGTGATCGACGGTGCGGGCGGTGCGGATACCATCATCGCAGGCGCAGGCAACGATACCGTCATCTACCGGGGTGCGGAAATCTCGATCGATGGCGGAACGGGTTCCAACACTCTCGTACTGGCCACGGCGGTCACCGTCGAACTCGCCAACGCCGACCAAACGACGGGCGACGCCGTAAATGTCTTGAATTTCCAGAACGTCGATGCTTCGGCCCTCACGACCGGTGTCTCGATAACAGGTTCGGCAGGGGTCAACATTCTGACCGGCGGTTCCGGTGCCGACGTCATAGACGGTGGCGGCGGCGCCGATATCATCAACGGTGGTGCCGGCAACGATCGGATCGTCTATCACGGCACCGAAGCGAGCATCGACGGCGGTGCCGACAACAACACTTTGGTGATGTTGGCGCAGGCCAATGTCAACCTGGCCAACGCGGATCAGACAAGCGGCGATACGACCAGCGTCGCGAATTTTCAGAACGTCGATGCATCGGCGCTGACGTCTGCGCAATCGATCTCGATCACCGGATCGGCGGGCGTCAACATTCTGACCGGCGGTGCTGGTAACGACACCATCGATGGCGGAGGCGGCGCCGATATCATCTCCGGTGGCGCCGGCGACGACTCCATTGCGTACCGTGGAACCGAAAATTCGATCGATGGCGGTTCCGGTACCAATACCCTTGCCTTACTGACCGCGACGACCGTCAATCTCGGCAATGCCGACCAAACCACCGGCGACGGTACCGCGGTCACTAATTTTCAGAATGTCAACGCGTCGGCGCTCACCGTTGGCGTTAGCATCACCGGATCCAGTGGTGCCAACGTCATTACGGGCGGTTCGGGCGACGACCTGATCGATGGTGCAGGTGGGGCTGACGTGATCGCGGCCGGTGCTGGCAACGATTCCGTCACGTATCATGGCACCGAAACGTCGATCGATGGCGGCAGCGGATCGGATACCCTGGTGCTGGCCGCCGCCGGCGGCATCACCACCGTCAACTTCGCCGTCGCGGCCAGTGCCGACCAGACCGTCGGCGATTCGGTCAACGTCACCCGGTTCGAAAATCTCGATGCAAGCGCTCTGACGACAGCATTGAACGTCATCGGCTCGACCGGAATCAACACCATCGTGACTGGCGGTGGTGACGACACGGTCGATGGTGGCGGCGGAGCCGACGTCATCAGTACCGGCGCAGGCAACGATACCGTAGCCTATCACGGTACCGAGGCTTCGATCGATGGCGGCAGCGGAACCAACACGCTCAGGCTGCTGGATGCGACGGACATCAATTTGACCCACGCCGATCAGTCCGTGGGCGATTCGGTCAATGTATCGAACTTCCAGAACGTCGATGCCAGTGCGCTCGGCGCGGGCCAGGATGTTTCCATTATCGGATCGTCCGGCGCCAACATTCTGACCGGCGGCGGCGGCGCGGATACCATCAATGGCGGCGGCGGCGCCGATGTCATCAGCGGCGGTGCCGGCAACGACACCATTTCATACTGGGGTACCGAAGTTTCGATCGATGGCGGCACTGGCAACAATACGCTGGTATTGCGCGCGGCGGCGGTCGTCAATCTGGCCAATGCGGACCAGACCTCAGGCGATTCGACGACCGTTTCCAATTTCCAGAACGTCGACGCTTCAATCCTGACGACGGGATCGACGATAACCGGATCGGCCGCCGCCAACATCATCACGGGTGGTGCCGGCAACGATACGATCGATGGCGGCGGCGGCGGCGATACGATATCCGCTGGCGCGGGCAATGACACCGTTTTCGTTCACGGCAGTGAACTGTCGATCGACGGCGGCGACGGCAACGATACGCTGGTGCTGCCAGGTTCGAGCACCGTCACCGGTGTCAATTTCGCGGTCGCAGCCGGCCTCGACCAGACGACAGGTGATACGGCAACCGTCACGAATTTTGAAAGCCTCGACGCCAGTGCAATGACCACGGCGTTGACCGTCACCGGCTCTGGCCTTGCCAACACGATCACGACGGGATCGGGCAACGACATCATTCACGGCGGCGGCGGCGGCGACATCATCAATGCCGGCGCCGGCAACGATTCGGTAGACTACTGGGGTTCGGAAATCTCGATCGATGGCGGCACCGGCTCGAATACGCTGGTTCTCCGCGCGTCGGCGACGATCGACCTCACTCAAGCCGATCAGACGACCGGCGATTCGACAACCGTCGCGAACTTCACCAACGTCGATGCGAGTGCGGTTTCGACCGGTGTATCGGTGGTGGGCAATGCAAATGCCAACATCATCACCGGCGGTGCTGGAGCGGATACGATCGATGGCGGCGGCGGCGCCGACACGATCAACGCCGGCGCGGGCAACGATATCGTTACAGTCCATGGCACCGAAGCCTCGGTCGATGGCGGCGCGGGCTCCGATACGCTTGTGCTTATCGCAGGGACGAGCGTTACCGGCGTCAACTTCGCCGTCGCGGCCGGTGCAGACCAGACGACCGGCGACGCCGTTGCCGTCAAGAATTTCGAAAACCTCGATGCGAGCGCGGTGACGACAGCGCTTACCGTCACCGGTTCGTCCGCGGCCAATACGATCTTGACAGGTTCAGGTGACGATGTCATCGACGCCGGCGGCGGCGCCGACATCGTCAGCGCCGGAGCGGGCGACGACACGGTTACCTATCACGGCACCGAGGCATCGATCGACGCGGGAACGGGCGTCAACACGCTGGTGCTGCAGGGCGTGACGGACGTCAATCTCGGGCGCGTGGACCAAACGGTCGGCGACGCCACGACGGTCATGAATTTCCAGAACGTCGACGCCAGCGCGCTTGGCGCGGCGCAGGGCGTCAATATCGTCGGCAGCTCGGTGGCTAACACCATCATCGGCAGCGCCGGCGACGATGTCATCGATGGCGCCGGTGGCGCCGATATCATCCACGCAGGCGCCGGCAACGATATCGTTGCCTATCGCGGCACCGAATCCCTGCTCGATGGCGGCAGCGGAAGCAACACGCTGCAACTAAAGATGGTGGTGACCGTCAATCTTGCCAATGCGGACGAGACGAGCGGCGATTCCGTCAATGTCATCGGATTTTCGCAATGTCGATGCCAGCGCACTTAATGCAGCGCAGGGCGTTTCGATCACCGGCTCCACGTCGGCCAACACCATCACCGGCGGCGCGGGCAACGATGTCATCGACGGCGGCGGCGGCGCCGACCTGATCGATGCCGGCGCGGGCAACGATACCGTGCATTACTATGGCACCGAAGTCCTGATCGATGGTGGCTTCGGTTCCAATACGCTGGTGCTGGACAACCCGGTGGGATCACCCGGATCGATCTCAGCGTCGCGCCGGGGGCAGATCAAACCACGGGCGATAGCGTCAACGTCGCCGATTTCCAGAATATCGATGCAAGCATCCTGACGACCGGAGTGACGATCACCGGATCGTCCTCGGCCAACACGCTTACCACGGGTTCAGGCAACGATATCATCGATGGCGGCGGCGGATCGGATATCATCAGTGCCGGCGCGGGCGACGATACGGTCTCCTATTACAATTCCGAAATCTCGATCGACGGCGGCTCGGGGACCAACACGCTGGTATTGCGTGCCGCGACCACCGTCAATCTGGCGAACGCCGACCAGACGACGGGCGACGCGACGACCGTCTCCAATTTCCAGAATGTCGATGCTTCCGCGCTTGCGGTCGGCGCGACGATCACAGGTTCTGCGGCAGCCAACGTCATCACGGGCGGCGCAGGCAACGACATTATCGACGGCGGCGGCGGCGCCGACGTGATCAATGCCGGCGGCGGCGACGATACGGTAACCGTCCGCGGCACCGAAATATCGATCGACGGCGGCACCGGATCCGACACGATGGTGTTGGCCGCGTCGAGCAGCGTCACAGCGGTCAATTTTGCGCTTGCGGCTGGTGTCGATCAGACCGCCGGCGACTCGGTGAATATCACCGGCTTCGAGAATGTCGATGCCAGTGCGATGACGACGGCGCTTGCCGTCACAGGTTCGTCCGGCGCCAACGCGATCTCCACTGGCTCCGGCAACGATGTCATTCACGGCGGCGGCGGCGCTGATATCATTCTGGCCGGCGCCGGCAACGATACCGTCGACTATTGGGGAACCGAAGTCTCGATTGACGGTGGAACCGGCAACAACACCCTGGTGGTGCGTGCCTCGGCGACGATCGACCTGTCCGCGGCAGATCAGTCCGCCGGCGACCTGGCGACGGTTACCAATTTCCAGAACGTCGATGCCTCCGGATTAACCGCGACGCAATTGATCTCGGTCGTCGGCACATCGGGAGCGAACATCATTACCGGCGGCGCAGGCGCCGATTTCATCGACGGCAACGGTGGCGCCGACGTCATCAATGCCGGCGCAGGCAACGATACGGTCGTTTTCCACGGCACGGAAGCTTCGGTCGACGGCGGCGCAGGATCCGATACGCTCGTCCTCGTCGGCGGTTCGGTCGTCACCGGCGTGAATTTGCGGTCGCCGCTGGCGCAGACCAGACCTCCGGCGACACGGTCAGCTGTCTCGAATTTTGAAAACCTCGACGCCAGCGCCTTGACGACCGCGCTGAACGTTACCGGTTCGTCGTCGGCCAACACGATTACGACCGGTTCCGGCAACGATGTGGTCGACGGCGGCGGTGGCGCTGACATCATCAATACTGGAGCTGGTGACGATACCGTTGCCTATCACGGCACGGAGCTATCGATCGACGGTGGACGGGCGTCAATACGCTGATCCTGCAGAATGCCACCGACGTCAATCTCGGTCGCGTCGACCAGACCGTCGGCGACGCCGTTACCGTGACGAATTTCCAGAACCTCGACGCCAGTGCGCTTGGGCCGCGCAAGGCGTCAATATCATCGGCAGCGCTGCTGCCAACATCATCACGGGCGGCCTGGGCGCGGACACGATCGATGGCGCAGGCGGCGCGGACGTCATCAATGCTGGAGGCGGCGACGACATCGTCGCCTATCGCGGGTCGGAAGTCTCGATCGACGGCGGAAGCGGCAACAATACACTCCAGTTGAAGATAGCGGCCACCGTCAATCTCGCCAACGCCGATCAGACGAGCGGCGATTCGGTAACAGTGTCGAATTTTGCAGAACGTCGATGCGAGTGCGCTTGGCGCGGCATCAGGGGTGACCATCACGGGTACGTCGTCGGCCAATACCATCATCGGCGGCGCCGGTTCTGATACAATCGATGGCGGCGGTGGCAACGACATCATCAGTGCCGGCGCAGGTAACGATACGGTCAAATATTACGGCACTGAAGTTTCCATCGATGGCGGCACCGGAAATGACACGCTCGTCGTGTTGGCGTCAGGCGGAACGACCTCGATAAATCTGGCGACGCCGGCAAACGTCGACCAGACCGTCGGCGACGGCGTTGAAGTGACGAATTTCGAGAACGTCGATGCATCCGCACTCGCGACCGCGATCACCGTCATAGGATCATCTTCGGCCAACGTAATCACGACCGGCTCGGGCGACGACACCATCGACGGCGGCGGCGGAGCCGATGTCATCAATGCCGGAGCCGGCGACGATGCTGTCGCATACTATCATTCCGAAGTCTCGATCGACGGCGGCGCCGGGAACAATACACTGGTGTTGCGCGCTGCGGCTAATGTCAATCTCGCCAACGCCGACCAGACCAGCGGCGATACGACGAATGTCTCGAATTTCCAGAACGTCGACGCATCCGCGCTTACGTGGCTGCGACGATCACGGGATCTGCCGCCGCTAATATCATTACCGGCGGTGCAGGAAACGACACCATTGATGGCGGCGGCGGCACCGATGTTATCAACGCCGGCGGCGGCGACGATACGGTCATTTATCGTGGTTCCGAAGCGTCGATCGACGGCGGCGCGGGTTCCGACACGCTGGTATTGAACGCAGGGGCCGGTGTCACGGCAGTAAACTTCGCAGTGGCCGCCGGAGTTGACCAAACCACGGGTGACGCCGTCAGTGTCATAAACTTTGAAAACCTGAACGCCAGCGCGATGACGGCGGCCTTGACCGTCACCGGCTCCGCTTCCGCCAACACCATTACGACCGGTTCAGGCGACGACATTATCCATGGCGGCGGTGGTGCCGATATCATCAATGCTGGCTCCGGCAACAACTCGGTCGATTATTGGGGTTCGGAAATCTCGATCGATGGCGGCGCCGGCTCCAACACGTTGGTGATGCGAGCTGCGGCAACGATCGACCTTACGGCAGCCGATCAATCGGTAGGAGACCTCACCAGCGTTGCCAATTTCCAGAACGTTGACGGATCCAACCTGACCGTGACGCAGGCGATCTCCGTTCTGGGCACTTCCGGTGCCAACACGATCAGCGGTGGCGCAGGAAACGACACGATCGATGGTGGTGGCGGCGCCGACGTCATCAACGCGGGCGCCGGCAACGATACCGTTACGCTCCGCGGATCGGAGATTTCGGTCGACGGTGGCACCGGGTCGGATTTGCTGATCCTCAAGGTCGGCACTAGCGTGACGGCCGTGAACTTCAGCGTCGTTGCAGGGAACGACCAGACTTCCGGCGATTCGACAACCGTAACCAATTTCGAAAGCCTCGACGCCAGTGCGGTGACGACGGCGATCACCGTGACGGGGTCGTCGGCAGCCAATATCATTACGACCGGATCCGGCAACGACGTTATCGACAGCGGCGGCGGCGCCGACGTGATCGACGCCGGAGCCGGCGACGATACCGTGTCGTATCGCGGCACCGAGGCGTCGATTGATGGCGGCGTCGGCTCGGATACGCTTGTCCTGCGTTCGTCCGGCGGTATCAGCACCGTCGATCTGAGCGGTCCGGCCGGTTCGGACCAGACCTACGGGGACAATGTTACCGTCTCCAATTTCGAAAACGTCGATGCTTCGGTGCTGTTGGCGTCCCAAGGCATCACGATCATCGGTTCGACGTCGGCCAATATCATTACCGGTGGCGCGGGAGCCGATGTCATCGACGGCAATGGCGGTGCCGACGTCATCAATGCTGGCGGCGGCAACGATACCGTTTCATTCTACGGCACGGAAACGTCGATCGACGGCGGGACCGGAAACGATACGCTGGTGCTGGCCGCCGGCGGCGGGATCACGGCCGTCAACTTCTCAGTCGCCGCCGGTACCGATCAGACGACGGGCGATACGGTCAACGTCGCCAACTTTGAGAACCTGAATGCCTCGATCGTCACGACGGCGTTGGCGGTTACCGGCTCCTCGGCCGGCAATGTCATCACGACGGGATCCGGCAACGATACCATCGATGGCGGCGGAGGCGCCGATATCATCGATGCCGGAGCCGGAAACGATACGGTATCCTACTACAATTCCGAAGTTTCGATCGATGGTGGCACCGGGGTCAACACCCTGGCCCTCCGCGCGGTTACGACGGTCAACCTCGGCAATATCGATCAGACGTCGGGCGACGCTGTCGCGGTCATCAATTTCCAGAATGTCGACGCATCCGCGCTCTCTTCCGGCGTGTCGATTACCGGATCGGTCGGCGCCAATACCATTATCGGAGGTTCCGGCAACGACACGATCGATGGTGCTGGCGGCTCCGATATCATCAATGCCGGCGCCGGCAATGACCAGGTTGTCTTCCACGGAACCGAAACTTCCGTCGACGGCGGGGCCGGTAACGACACGTTGACGGTGGCGACCGGCGCGACTTTGACGGCTGTCAATTTTGCCGTTGCGGCAGGGGCCGACCAGACGGTCGGCGACGCCGCCAATGTCATGAATTTCGAGAATCTCGATGCTTCCGCCGTTACGTCAGCGTTGACGGTGACGGGATCGTCCGGGGTCAACGTGATCACGACCGGCTCCGGCAACGATATCATCGACGGCGGAGGCGGGGCCGACGTCATCAGTGCCGGCGCCGGCAACGATACGGTCGCCTATTACGGTTCCGAGAGCCTGATCGATGGCGGTACCGGCAACAATACCCTGTTGCTGCGGGCCGTCGCCACCGTCAATCTCGGCAACGTCGACCAGACCACGGGTGATGCCACCAGCGTCTCCGGCTTCCAGAACGTCGATGCTTCGTCGCTGTCGCTCTCGGTATCGATTACCGGTTCGTCGGCCGCCAATACCATCACGACCGGTTCCGGCAACGACACGATCGATGGCGCCGGGGGCGCCGATATCATCAGCGCCGGCGCCGGCGATGATACCGTCTCCTACTACGGCACCGAAGTATCAATCGACGGCGGCGCCGGGAATAACACCCTGGTGATGCGGGCCGCGGCCACCGTCAATCTGGGCAGCGCCGATCAGACCGACGGGCGACACGACCGGCGTCACCAACTTCCAGAACGTCGACGCTTCGGCGCTTTCTTCGGCCGTATCGGTCACGGGTTCGTCGGGCACGAACATCATCACGGGCGGCACTGGAAACGACACGATCGACGGTGGCGGCGGCGCTGACGTGATTGCGGCCGGCGCCGGCAACGATACCGTGACCTATCATGGCACCGAAGCGTCGATCGACGGCGGCACCGGAGCGGATACGCTGGTGCTGGCGGCTTCCGGCGGCACGACGGCGGTGAATTTTGCGGTTGCGACCAACGTCGACCAGACGACCGGCGACGCCGTTAATGTCACGAACTTCGAAAACCTCGACGCCAGCGCGCTGACGACGGCACTCGCGGTTACGGCGTCGGGCATCGCCAACACGATCACGACTGGCACCGGCAACGACATCATCGATGGCGGTGGTGGGGCCGACGTCATCAATGCCGGCGGTGGCGACGATACCGTCGCGTACTACGGCACCGAAAATTCAATCGACGGCGGCAGCGGCAACAACACGCTGCAGCTCAAGACCGTGGCAACGGTCAATCTCGCCAGCGCCGACCAGACGGTTGGCGACTCGACCATCGTCTCCAATTTCCAGAATGTGGACGCGTCCGCGCTTTCCTCGTCCGTATTGATTACCGGCTCGATCGGTGCGAACACCATCACCGGCGGCAGCGGCAACGATACGATAGATGGCGGCGGCGGCGCGGACGTCATTGCCGCGGGAGTCGGTGACGACACCGTCTACTATCACGGCACGGAAATCTCGATCGACGGTGGCGCCGGCGTCGACACGTTGATCGTCGCGGCCGGTTCGAGCCTGACTGCGGTCAATTTCTCGGTTGCGGCCAATTCCGACCAGACGACCGGAGATACGGTCAACGTCACGAACTTCGAGAACCTCGATGCGAGTGCGCTCAATTCGGCGCTGCAGGTCACCGGTTCAACGGCTGCCAACACCATCACGACGGGTGCCGGAAACGATACCATCGACGGAGCCGGCGGCGCCGACGTCATCTACGCCGGCGGCGGCAATGACTCGGTGGCCTACTACGGTACGGAAATCTCCATCGACGGCGGTACCGGGACCAACACCCTGGTCTTGAGGGCGTCCACGACAGTCAATCTCGGCAACACCGACCAGACGACCGGCGATCTGACGAGTGTTGCCAACTTCCAGAACGTCGATGCCAGCGCGCTGACATCGGCGGTATCGATCACGGGTTCGTCCGGCGCCAACGTAATCACGGGCGGTACGGGCAACGATACGATCGATGGCGCCGGCGGCTCGGATGCGATCAACGCGGGCGGCGGCAACGATACGGTCATCTATCACGGTACCGAAACTACGATCGATGGCGGCGCCGGTTCGGACACCCTGGTTCTAGCCGCCGCCGGCGGCGTTACGGCGGTCAATTTTGCGGTCGGCGCCGGTGCCGACCAGACCGCCGGCGATACGGTCCTCGTCGCCAATTTTGAAAACCTTGACGCTTCGGTACTCACGACGGCATTGACGGTCACAGGTTCGTCCGCCGCCAATACCATCACGACCGGGTCCGGAAACGACGTGATCGATGGCGGGAGCGGCGCCGATATTATCAATGCCGGTGGCGGCGACGATACGGTCTCGTACTACAATTCCGAGGTATCGATCGACGGCGGCAGCGGAAGTCAACACGCTGCTGTTGCGGGCGGCGGCAACTGTCAATCTCGGCAATCTCGACCAGACCACCGGCGACGCCGTCACGGTCTCGAATTTCCAGAACGTCGACGCATCGTTGCTGTCAACGGCCGTGTCTATTACCGGCTCGTCCGGCGCAAACACCATCACCGGCGGTTCCGGCAACGATACCATCGACGGCGCGGGCGGCGCCGACATCATCGCGGCCGGCGGTGGTAATGATACCGTGATCTACCAGGGCAGCGAAGTATCGATCGACGGCGGAACCGGATCCGATACCCTGAGGCTGGCGGCGTACGGCGGGATCTCGGCGGTCAATTTCGCGGTTGCCGCTGGCGTCGATCAGACGACCGGTGACGGCGTCACGGTCACGAATTTTGAAAATCTCGATGCGTCGGTTGCCACCACGGCTTTGACCGTCACCGGCTCGTCCGCGGCCAACACGATCACGACCGGATCGGGCAACGACATCATCGATGGCGGCGGCGGCGTCGACTCCATCAGCGCCGGTGCCGGCGACGACACGGTCTACTACTATGGCACCGAAGCCTTGGTCGATGGCGGTATCGGCACCAATACCCTGGTGATGCGGTCGGCCGCGACGGTCAATCTTGGCAACTCCGACCAGACGACCGGCGACGCGAGTACCGTTTCCAATTTCCAGAACGTGGATGCCTCTGCGCTGACCGCTGCGGTATCGATCACCGGCACCACCGGCACGAACATCATCACCGGCGGTTCCGGCAACGATACGATCGATGGCGCGGGTGGCGCGGACGTTATTGCTTCAGGCGGCGGCAACGACACTGTCTCCTACTATGGCACCGAAGTGTCCATCGACGGCGGAGCCGGCGTCAATACGCTGGTAATGAAGGCCGCGGCGAACGTCAATCTCGGCAATATCGACCAGACGACAGCCGACACCACCAACGTCTCCAATTTCCAGAATGTCGATGCGTCGGCTCTAACGACAGCCGTGACAATCACCGGCTCGTCTTCGGCCAATACGATCACGACCGGCTCCGGCAATGACACGATCGATGGCGCCGGCGGGGCCGATATCATCAATGCCGGGGCAGGCGACGACGTCGTCACCTATCACGGCACTGAAATTTCGATCGATGGCAACGTCGGTACCGATACGCTGATCCTTGCGGCGGGCGTCAGTCTGACCGCTGTCAACTTCGCTGTCGCCGCCGGTTCGGACCAGACGACCGGCGATAGCGTCAGCGTCACGAATTTCGAGAACCTCGACGCCAGCGTTCTTACGACCGGAATTGTCGTTACGGGATCGGCATTCGCCAATACGATCACGACAGGGTCCGGGAACGATACGATCGACGGTGGCGGCGGAACCGACGTCATCAATGCCGGCGCCGGCAACGACACGGTCGCCTATTACGGCAGCGAAATTTCGATCGACGGCGGGCTCGGCACCAACACGCTGGTCATGAAGGCCGCGGCGACGGTCAATCTAGGCAGCGCCGACCAGACGACAGGCGACACCGCCAACGTCACCAATTTCCAGAACGTCGATGCCTCGGCGCTCTCCCAGGGTGTGTCGATCACCGGCTCTTCGGGCGCCAACGTCATCACCGGCGGTTTCGGCAACGACAGCATCGATGGTGGCGGTGGCGCTGACGTTATCAATGCGAGCGGCGGCGACGACACAGTCATCTATCACGGCACTGAAACCTCGATCGACGGCGGCACAGGTTCGGACACGCTGGTTCTGGCGGCTACCGGTGGCATCACGGCGGTCAATTTCGCGGTCGCGGCCGGTTCGGACCAGACCACCGGCGACAGCGTCCTCGTGGCGAATTTCGAAAATCTGGATGCCTCGGTTGCAACGACGGCCTTGACCGTCCTGGGTTCGTCGGGGATCAACCAGATCAAGACGGGGTCCGGAGACGACAGCATCGATGGCGGCGGCGGGGCCGACATCATCGACGCTGGAGCGGGCAACGACACGGTTTCCTATCGCGGCACCGAGTTCTCGATCGACGGCGGCGCCGGCACCAACACGTTGCTCTTGCGGGCGGCCGTCACCGTCAATCTCGCCAATGCCGACCAGACGATGGGAGACATCGTCACCGTCGCCAACTTCCAGAACGTCGATGCCTCGCAACTCGTGACCGGTGTTTCCATCACCGGCTCCTCAGGTGTCAACGTCATCACCGGCAGCATCGGCAATGACACGATCGACGGTGGCGGTGGCGCCGACGTCATCAATGCCGGCGCCGGCAACGACAGCGTTACCTATCGCGGCACGGAAGCGTCGATCGACGGCGGGGCTGGATCTGACACGCTTATCCTGGCGGCCGTGGGTGGTATCACCGCGGTCAATTTCGCCGTTGCCGCGGGCGCGGATCAGACGGTCGGCGACGTTGTCGGGGTCACGAATTTCGAAAACCTCGACGGCACCGCGATCACGACGGCGCTCAACGTTACCGGCTCCACGGGAGCCAATACCATCCTGACGGGATCCGGCAACGACACCATCGATGGCGGTGGCGGCGCTGATATCATCGGCGCTGGCGATGGTGACGATACGGTCGTTTATCGTGGCACGGAAGTCTCGATCGACGGCGGCGCCGGCGTCAACACGCTGAAAATGAATGTGGCGACCACGGTCAATCTCGGCAACATCGATCAGACGACCGGCGACGTCACTGCGGTCACCAACTTCCAGAACGTCGACGCATCAGCGCTTTCCACCGGCATTTCGATCACCGGCTCGTCCGGCGCCAATACGATCACCGGCGGTTCCGGCGGCGATACCATTGATGGCGGTGGCGGGGCCGACGTCATCATGGCAGGCGCCGGCGACGATACGGTCTCCTATCGCGGCGGCGAGGTCTCGATCGACGGCGAAGGCGGCACCAATACGCTGCTGCTTCGAGCTGCCGCTATAGTCAATCTGGCCGGCGCGGACCAGACGACGGGCGACAGCGTCAATGTCGCCAATTTCCAGAATGTCGACGCATCGCTGCTCTCGACCGGCGTCTCGATCACCGGCTCTGCCGGTACCAACGTCATCACCGGCTCGTCGGGCAACGACACGATCGATGGCGGTGGCGGAGCCGACGTCATTTCGGCCGGCAGCGGCAACAACTCGGTCACCTATCACGGAACGGAAACGTCTATCGACGGCGGCAGCGGATCAGACACGCTGGTGCTGGCGACCTCTGGCGGAATCACCTCGGTCAATTTCGCGGTCGCCGCCGGCTCCGACCAGACCGTTGGCGACACCGTGTCTGTCGCCAACTTCGAAAACCTCGATGCGAGCATCCTGACATCCGCGTTGACGGTCACGGGGTCCGCGATCGCAAATACGATCACGACGGGCTCGGGGAACGACGTCATCGACGGCGGCGGCGGCGCCGACGTCATCAATAGCGGTGGCGGCAACGACACCGTGGTCTACTACGGAACCGAAACCTCGATCGATGGCGGTACCGGTACCAATACGTTGATCCTGCACGCCGCGACGACAGTGAACCTGGGTAACGCCGATCAGACCTCGGGCGATACGCCGACGGTTGCCAACTTCCAGAACGTCGATGCGTCTTCGCTGGCGATCGGGGTTTCGCTGACCGGCTCGGCCGGAGCCAACACGCTGACAGGTGGCGCCGGCAACGACGTCATCGACGGCGCCGGCGGCGCCGACGTCATCGCGTCGGGCGGCGGCGACGACACCGTCACCTATAACGGCACCGAAGTCTCGATCGACGGCGGCAGCGGTCTCGACACCCTGGTGATGGTCGCTACCGGCGGAACGACGGTCGTCAACTTCTCGGTCGTGGCGGGCGCGGATCAGACCACCGGCGATAGCGCAAACGTCAAGAATTTCGAGAATCTCGACGCGAGCGCATTGACGACCGGAATTTCGGTCATCGGATCGACGTCCGCCAACACGATCACGACCGGCTCAGGGCAACGACACCATCGATGGCGGCGGCGGGGCCGATATCATCAATGGCGGTGCTGGTGACGATACCATCGCTTATTGGGGAACGGAAAATTCGATCGACGGCGGCACAGGCAATAACACCCTGTTGCTGCGCGTCGCCGGGACGATCAACCTGGCCAATGCCGACCAAACCGTCGGCGACCTGACGAGTGTCGTCAACTTCCAGAATGTCGATGCCTCCGGGCTTTCGACCGGCGTTTCGATCACCGGAACATCCGGCGTCAACATCATCACGGGCGGCAGCGGCGGCGATTCGGTGGACGGCGGCGGTGGCGCCGACGTCATCAGCACCGGTGGCGGCAACGACACCGTCGTGTATCACGGCACGGAAGCTTCCATCGACGGCGGGGGCGGATCCGACACCCTGGTGCTTGCTGCCATGGGCGGCATCACGGCGGTCGATTTCTCGGTGGCGGCGGGCTCGGATCAAACCACGGGTGATACGCTCAGTGTCACGAATTTCGAGAACCTGAACGCATCGATCGCCACGATCGGGCTGACCGTTACGGCCTCGGCCGGTGGCAGCTATATCACGACGGGTTCTGGCAACGATACGATTACGGGCGGAACCGGTGGAGACAACATCAATTCCGGAGCCGGCGATGACGCGATCGACGGCAAGGGCGGCGGAGACGTCATAAGCGCCGGCGCCGGCAACGACACCGTCTATTATTATGGATCGGAATCGTCGATCGACGGCGGCTCGGGCACGAATACCCTGATCCTGAAGGCGGCTGTCACGATCAACCTTGGCAATGCCGATCAGACTACCGGAGATCTTGCGACTATCACCAACTTCCAGAACGTCGATGGTTCGGCGGTGACGACCGGAATGTCCATGACGGGATCTTCCGGCGCCAATGTCATCACCGGTGGGTCGGGCGATGACACGATCGACGGCGGGGGCGGCGCGGACATTATCGACGGCGGTGCCGGCAACGATACGATCTATTACTATTCCACGGCGACATCGATCAACGGTGGAACTCGGTAACAACACGCTCATCCTGCTGAACAACGTCACCGTCAACCTAGCGAACGCCGACCAGACCACCGGCGATACCGTCAACGTCAGCAACTTCCAGAACGTGACGGCCCAGTATCTAGCTGGCCCAGCCGTGCTCACCGGCTCGTCTGTTGCAAACACCATCACCGGCAGCAACGGTAACGACACTATCGACGGCGGCGGCGGTGCCGACGTCATCAATGCGGGTGGCGGCAACGACACGGTCACTTATCGCGGTACGGAATCGTCGATCGACGGCGGCGCCGGCACCGACACGCTGGTACTTGCCGCGGCAGGCGGCATTACCACGGTCGACCTTTCGGTGACCGCCGGCTCCGACCAGACCACCGGCGATACCGTCAACGTTCTCAACTTCGAGAGTGTCAATGCCGGCGTCTTGACCACGGCCGTTACGATCGTCGGTTCGTCGTCCGCCAATACCATTACCACCGGTTCCGGCAACGACATCATTCAGGGCAATGCCGGCGCCGACGTGATCGATGCCGGAGCTGGCAACGACACGGTCGACTATTGGGGAACGGAAATCTCCATCGACGGCAATACCGGCAACAACACCTTGATCGTGCGATCCGTGTCCGGTCTGTCCAGCGTTAATCTGGCCGCGGCGGCGGGCACGGACATCACGGGTGGCGACAGCGTCGTCGTGAAGAACTTCCAGAACCTGGATTCGAGTGCGGTCGGCAACGCGTTGACCGTGACAGGGTCGTCTGCGGCCAACACCATCATCACCGGCGGCGGTGTCGATACCATCGACGGCGGTGGCGGTGCGGATATCATCAACTCCGGCGGAGGCAACGACGTCGTCACCTACCGTGGCACGGAAGTGTCGATCGACGGCGGCTCGGGCACCGATACGCTCATTCTCGCCGCAAGCGGCGGAATCACTGCCGTCAACTTCAGCGTCTCCGCCGGCGCGGATCAGACCGTCGGTGATACGGTGGCGGTAGCTAACTTTGAATATCTCAACGCCAGCAGCCTCACGACCGCCATCACCTTCACCGGCTCGACCGGTCGAAACGATGTCACGACCGGATCTGGCGACGACATTATCGACGGCAACGGCGGGGCCGACAACATCTCGGCCGGTGCTGGCAACGACACTGTTACCTATCACGGTTCGGAAACGACGATCGATGGCGGCACCGGCACCAACACGCTGGTGATGCAAGCCGTCGCGACGGTCAATCTTTCCAATGCCGACCAGACGACGGGCGATCTCGTTACGGTCACCAATTTTCAGAACGTCAACGCAGCCGCTCTCACGACCGGCATTTCGATCACGGGCTCGAGCGGCGTCAACGTCATTACCGGCGGCAGCGGCAGTGACACGATCGACGGCGGCGGTGGCGCCGACGTCCTGAGCGGCGGCGCCGGGGACGATACGATCGCCTATTATGGTTCGGAAACCACCATCGACGGTGGAACCGGAACCAATACCTTGCAGTTGCATGCTGCGGCCACGGTCAACCTCGGCAATGCCGACCAGACCACCGGCGACGCGGTCAACGTTACCAACTTCCTGAATGTCGATGCGTCGCTTGTTGCAGCCGCCGTCACGATCACGGGAACCTCGGGCGCGAACACCCTCATCGGCGGTTCGGGCAACGATACGATCGATGGAGCCGGCGGTGCGGATGTCATCAATGCCGGTGCGGGTAACGATACGGTCACCTATCGCGGGACGGAAACCTCGATTGATGGCGCTGCCGGAACCGATCTGCTGGTTTTTGCCGCGACGGGCAGCGTCACGGCGATCAATCTTGGGGTTGCGGCCGGTGCCGATCAAACCACGGGCGATACGGTCAATGTCGCAAACTTCGAGAGCGTAAACGCCGGTATCTTCACGACGGCGCTGACCGTCACGGGCTCTTCGGGCACTAATACGATCACAACGGGCTCCGGCAACGACATCATCGATGGTGGCGGTGGCGCGGACGTCATCAGCGCCGGCGCCGGTAACGATACCGTTTCCTACTACGGAACGGAAACGACCGTCGATGGCGGCACCGGCACCAACACGCTGATTCTGAATACATCGGTCGTCCTCAATCTTGCGAACACCAATCAACTTTCGTTCGGTGCTGGAACGATCACCAATTTCCAGAACGTCGACGCTTCGGCGGTATCGTCGGCGGTATCGATCACGGGCTCGTCGGGTGCAAACGTGATCACCGGCGGTTCCGGCAACGACACCATCGACGGTGCGGGCGGAGCCGATGTCATAGCGGCCGGCGCAGGCAACGACACTGTCTCCTATTACGGAACGGAAACCTCGATCGACGGCGGCTCCGGCGTCAACACGCTGATTCTGCGCGCGGCCACGACGGTGAACCTGGGCAACGCCGATCAGACCAGCGGCGATACGCCCAACGTCACCAATTTCCAGAATATCGATGCGTCGGCTGTGTCCACGAGCTTGTCGATTACCGGTTCGGCTTCTGCGAACACCATTACCGGCGGTTCCGGCGACGACACGATCGATGGCGCCGGCGGCGCGGATACCATCAATGCCGGCGCGGGCAACGATACCGTGACCTATCACGGTTCGGAAACCTCCATCGACGGCGGTACCGGATCGGATACGCTGATCTTGCTGCCGGGCGCCAGTGTCACTGCGGTCAACTTCACCGTGGCGGCGGGAGTCGACCAGACCACCGGCGATTCGACATCGGTGACCAATTTCGAGAACCTCAATGCCGCTGCCTTGACGACGGCGATTGCCGTCACCGGGCTTTCGCTCGCCAACACGATTACGACCGGTTCCGGCAACGACACGATCGACGGTGGCGGCGGCGCAGACGTGATCTCGGCCGGCGCGGGCAACGACTCCGTTGCCTACTACGGCTCCGAGAGTCTCGATCGACGGCGGTACGGGCATCAACACGCTGGTGCTCAAGGCGGCGGGTACGGTCAACCTGGGCAATGCCGACCAGACCAGCGGCGACTCCGCCAATGTCACCAATTTCCAGAACGTCGATGCCTCGGCATTGTCTTCTGCTGCGACGATCACCGGCTCGTCCTCGGCCAACACGATTACAGGCGGCTCGGGCAACGATACGATCGACGGCGCCGGGGGCGCGGACGTCATTGCCGCCGGCGGTGGCAACGATACGGTTACCTATCGCGGCTCGGAGACGTCGATCGATGGCGGGGCGGGTAGCGATACGCTGGTGATGGCCGTGGCGGGCGGTACCACAGCCGTCAATTTCTCGGTCGTCGCCGGATCAGACCAGACCACTGGCGATGCCGTCAGCGTCATCAACTTCGAGAACCTGGACGCGTCGTTGCGTTTCGTCGGCTTTGACGGTCACCGGCTCGTCTTCGGCGAACACGATCACGACGGGTTCCGGCAACGACGTCATCGACGGCGGCGGCGGTGCGGACGCCATCTCTGCAGGTGGTGGCAACGATACGGTCACCTATCGCGGCACCGAAACGTCGATCGACGGTGGAACCGGTACCAATACGCTGGTGATGAACGCGGCAGCGACCGTCAATCTTGCAAATGCGGACCAGACTGTCGGCGATTCGACGACGGTTTCGAATTTCCAGAATGTCGATGCCTCGGCATTGTCGTCGGCAGTATCGATCACCGGTACGGCAGCTGCCAACACGATCACCGGCGGCGCCGGCAACGACACTATCGACGGTGGTGGCGGCGCCGACGTCATTGCTGCGGGCCTCGGCAACAACTCGGTTGCCTATTACGCGACGGAGACCTCGCTTGACGGTGGCGGCGGCACCAACACGCTTGTGCTCAAGGCCGCGGGCACGGTCAACCTCGGCAACGCCGACCAGACCAGCGGCGATTCGACGACTGTTATCAACTTCCAGAACATCGACGCTTCAGCTCTGTCGACCGCGGTCTCGCTGACCGGCTCGTCTTCAGCCAACACCATTACCGGTGGTTCGGGCAACGATACGATCGACGGTGCAGGTGGCGCAGACGTCATCGCTGCCGGCGCCGGCAACGATACTGTCACTTATCGTGGCGTCGGAAACCTCGATCGATGGCGGGCCGGGTACCGACACGCTGATCCTGGCGGTGTCCGGCGGTACCACGGCCGTCAACTTCTCGGTCTCGGCGGGTTCCGACCAGACGACCGGCGACAGCGTTTCCGTCACCAATTTCGAGAACATCGATGCATCAGCGCTGAGCTCGGCACTAACGGTCACGGGATCTTCTTCAGCCAATACGATCTTGACCGGTTCGGGCAACGACACCATCGACGGTGGCGGCGGCGCTGACGTGATTGCGGCTGGCGCCGGCAACGACACGGTTTCTTACTACGGCACGGAAACCTCGATCGACGGCGGCACCGGGACGAATACCCTGGTTCTCAAGGCCGCGGGTACGATCAATCTCGGCAACGCCGACCAGACCAGCGGCGACTTCGACCAGCGTCGCCAACTTCCAGAACGTCGATGCTTCGGCACTTTCCTCGGCAGCCTCGATCACGGGCTCGTCTTCGGCCAATACGATTACTGGCGGCTCGGGCAACGACACGATCGACGGCGCGGGCGGTGCAGACGTTATCGCGGCAGGTGCCGGCAATGACACGGTCACCTATCGTGGCACGGAAACCTCGATCGATGGTGGCACGGGTATCGATACACTGATCCTGGCGGTGTCCGGCGGTACCACGGCCGTCAACTTCTCGGTCTCGGCGGGCGCGGACCAGACGACCGGCGACAGCGTTGCCGTCACGAACTTCGAGAATCTCGACGCTTCGGCGCTTTCTTCGGCCCTGACGGTCACCGGCTCATCTTCGGCCAATACGATCACGACCGGTTCGGGTAACGACACGATCGATGGCGGCGGCGGCGCGGATGTGATTTCCGCCGGTGGTGGCAACGACACGGTCACCTATCGCGGCACCGAGACGTCGATTGACGGCGGTACCGGCACCAACACGTTGGTACTCGCCGCGGCAACGACCGCAAATCTGGGCAATGCCGATCAGACCACGGGCGATTCAACCAACGTCACCAATTTCCAGAACGTCGATGCTTCGGCACTTTCTGCGGCAATTTCGATCACCGGTACGTCGGGCGCCAACATCCTTACCGGCGGCTCGGCTAACGACACTATCGACGGCGCCGGCGGCGCGGATGTCATTTTCGCGGGTGGTGGCAACGACTCGGTCGCGTATTACGGTGCGGAAACTTCGATCGACGGCGGTACCGGCACGAACACGCTCGTGCTGAAGGCAGTCGCCACGGTTAACCTCGGCAACGCCGACCAGACCAGCGGCGATTCGACCACCGTAGCCAACTTCCAGAACGTCGATGCTTCGGCTCTGTCGTCGGCCGTGTCGATCACAGGTTCGTCCGCGGCCAACACGATCACGGGCGGTTCGGGCAACGATACGATCGACGGCGCTGGTGGTGCAGACGTCATCGCTGCCGGCGGCGGCAACAATACCGTCACCTATCGCGGCACCGAGACCTCGATCGACGGTGGCGCCGGCACCGATACGCTGATCCTGGCGGCCTCCGGCGGCACCACGGCTGTTAACCTGGCTGTCGCGGCAGGCTCGGATCAGACGACCGGTGATACGGTCAGCGTCACGAATTTCGAGAATATCGACGGGTCGGCGTCTGAGTTCGACCCTGACGGTCACTGGTTCTTCTTCCGCCAACACGATCTCGACCGGTTCCGGCAACGATACGATCGACGGCGGCGGCGGCGCGGACGTGATCTCCGCCGGTGCCGGCAACGACACGGTGTCGTACTACGGTACAGAAACTTCGATCGACGGCGGACTTGGCACCAACACGCTGGTGCTCAAGTCGGCGGGTACCATTAATCTGGCCAATGCGGACCAGACCAGCGGCGATTCAACCAACGTGTCGGGCTTCATCAATGTCGACGCCTCGGCGTTGTCGACCGCCGCCTCGATTACGGGCTCATCGGCCGCCAATACGATCACGGGCGGTTCGGGCAACGATACGATCGATGGCGGGGGTGGCGCCGACGTCATCGCTGCCGGCGGCGGCAACGACACCGTCACCTATCGTGGCTCGGAGACCTCCATTGATGGCGGTAGCGGCACCGACACGCTGATCCTGACCGTGTCCGGCGGCGCCACAGCGGTCAACCTCTCGGTTGCGGCAGGATCCGACCAAACGGCCGGCGATAGTGTGGCTGTCACGAATTTTGAAAACATCGACGCTTCGGCGCTTTCGTCGGCAATGACGGTCACCGGCTCGTCCGCGGCCAATACGATCTCGACGGGTTCTGGCAACGACACGATCGATGGCGGCGGCGGCACTGACTTGATTTCGGCCGGAGATGGAAACGACACCGTGACTTACCGCGGGTCCGAAACGTCCATCGACGGTGGCAACGGTATCAACACGCTGATTTTGAACGCAGCCGCGACCGTTAATCTAGGCAATGCCGATCAGACCTCCGGCAATTCGACGGCCGTCACGAATTTCCAGAACGTCAATGCTTCCGCGCTATCGTCGGCGGTTTCGATCACCGGTACGTCGGGCGCCAACACCCTTATAGGCGGCTCGGGCAACGACACCATCGATGGCGGTGGCGGCACGGATGTCATCGCGGCGGGCCTCGGCAACGACTCGGTCGCGTATTACGGCACGGAAACGTCGATTGATGGCGGTGCTGGCACAAACACACTGTTGATGCGTGCAGCCGGCTCGGTCAACTTGGCCAGTGCTGACCAGACCAGCGGCGATTCGACCACGGTCGCCAATTTCCAGAATGTGGATGCATCGGCGCTGTCGTCCGCCGTGTCGATTACGGGATCATCGTCGGCGAATATAATCACGGGTGGCTCGGGTAACGACACGATCGATGGTGCAGGCGGTACGGATACGATCGCGGCAGGTGCCGGCAACGATACCGTCACCTATCGCGGCACTGAAACCTCGATCGATGGTGGCGCCGGTACCGATACCCTGGTCCTGGCAGCGTCCGGCGGCACCACTGCCGTCAACCTCGCAGTTGCAGCGGGATCCGACCAGACGACCGGTGATACGGTCGCCGTAACGAATTTCGAGAATATCGATGCATCGGCCCTGATCTCGGCGCTCAGCGTGACCGGTTCGTCGGGTGCAAATGCCATTACGACGGGTTCGGGCAACGACACGATCGATGGCGGCGGCGGCGCCGACGTGATCGCGGCTGGCCTGGGCAACGATAGCGTCTGGTACTACGGCTCCGAAACGTCGATCGATGGCGGCGGTGGTACCAATACGCTGGTGCTGCACGCGGCGGTAACGGTTAATCTCGGCAATTCCGATGTGACGTCGGGCGACTCGGTCAACGTATCGAACTTCAGCAATATCGACGCTTCGGCCTTGTCTGCGGCGGTCTCTCTGACCGGCTCGTCTTCGGCGAACAGCATCACTGGCGGCTCCGGCAACGACACCATCGATGGCATGGGCGGAGCAGATGTCATCATTGCGGGCGGCGGCAACGATACCGTGACCTATCACGGCACCGAGACATCCATTGACGGCGGCCTCGGTAACGACACTCTCGTTTTGGCGGCGAGCGGCGGAACGACGGCGGTCAATTTTGGCGTCAGCGCGGGTACAGACCAGACGACCGGCGACAGCGTCGGCGTCACCAACTTCGAGCATCTCGATGCGTCGGCGATCAGTTCGTCACTGACGGTCACCGGTTCTTCGGCCGCCAACACCATCACCACGGGTTCCGGCAACGACGTCATCGATGGCGGCGGCGGCGCGGACGTGATCGATGCGGGCAATGGCAACGACACGGTCGCGTATTACGGATCGGAAGTCTCGATCGACGGCGGGGGCGGCACCAACACGCTGAACTTGCACTCGGCGGTCACCGTCAATCTCGGCAATTCGGACCAGACCTCTGGCGATTCGACCAACGTCACCAACTTCCAGAACGTCGATGCTTCGGCGCTGTCTTCCGGGCTGTCGATCACCGGCTCGTCCGGCGCGAACACCATCACCGGCGGAGCCGGCAACGACACGATCGATGGCGCGGGCGGCGCCGACACGATCAACGCCGGCAACGGCAACGATACCGTTACCTATCACGGCACCGAAACCTCGATCGACGGCGGCAGCGGCACCAACACGCTGGTGCTGGCTGCGGCAGCGACGGTCAATCTCGCCAATTCCGACCAAACCTCCGGCAATTCGACCAATGTCACCAACTTCCAGAATATCGACGGATCGGCGGTCTCGTCTTCGCTGACCCTGACCGGCTCTTCCGGCTCGAACATCATCACCGGCGGTTCCGGAAACGACACCATCAACGGCGGCGGCGGAGCAGACCAGCTGTTCGGCGGCGGCGGCGACGACCTCTTCATCGTCGACCATTCGTCGCTGGTTCTGGGTACCACGATCAACGGCGGTACTGGCAGCAATTCGGTCAATATCGCAGCGAATTCGGGCACGATCAGCGATCCCGAACTGGTGGCGTCGCTGACCAACATTCAGTCGATCGATTTTACGGCGAGCAACGTCAACTGCGTCACTCAATCTGTCCGGAAGTCAGATCAGCCAGATGGATGGCGGCGCGGCGAATACGCTTACTCTGCACTTCGACGCCGGCGATACCTTGAATATTACCGATCCGGCTGCAAACTATGTCAGCCGTGACGAATGGCAATACAACCAATTACACATTCTACAACGATGCGACCCATGTGACGGAAGTCGCGCACTTGTCGCTGGTTGCCTGATCTAGGATGCGTCAGAGCTCCAGCTGACAGCTTGTCGCCAATGCGAGGATGATACTCGGGGTAGAACTGGCGCCCCGTTTTACTGCCTCAGCGCATTGTCCTTCAACCGACGCAGCGGCTTCAGGATCGTGCCGAGCACGCTTTGGCGATTGCCGATGACGTCAACGTCGGCCAACATGCCGGGCAATACCGGATGATCAGGCCCCAACGCCGCTGCGTCGGCCTCCAGGCGAACGCGGAAGTAAGGGATACCGCGCTCGTCCTGGTGCGCGTCCGGCGATATGTCCGAGACTGTGGCGTTCAATCCGCCGTACACTGAGTATTCGTAAGCGCTGACTTTGACGATTGCGCGCTGGCCAGGCCAGACATCCGCACGGTCGGCCGGCGACAGCTTCATTTCCACGTCGATCAAGCCGCCCGCCGGTACGATCTCCGCGAGCGCTTCGCCGGGCTTCACGACGCCGCCGACGGTGGTCACGTTCAGCTTGTTGATGACACCGCCGACGGTGGCAATGACGTCGGAGCGTTGGCTGCGGTCCTGCAGGGCTTCAATGCTCTTCCTCAGTTTCTCAAGCTCGGTAGAAATCTGCGAACGTTCCTTTTCCGCATCGGCCTGAAACCGGGAGAGAGCTTCGGCCTTGCGCTGCCCGATTTCGGCAAGGGCTGCTTCCGTGCGCGGAATTTCATGCGCTAGGTCGGACAGCCGCGAAATGGCCTGCTGCAGCACGCGCTCTGCCTCAAGTTTCTCGTTGTTCGAGGCGGCGCCCGCGGCGGAAAGGGTCTTGAGGCTAGCAAGCCGTTCTTCCGAGATTTGGCGCTCCCGGGTCACCGAAGGCTGGCGAGAACGCAACTCGGAGAGCTCGATTTCCTTTTGCCGTTGCTGCTGGGTCAGAATGGAAAGCTGTTCGTTCAAATTGGACTGGCGGCGACGGAACAGAGAGATCTCGTTGTCGACGACTTGCTGGCTTGCGACGGAGATATCCGGCGGAAATTTAATTTCTTTTTCCCCGGAAGTTTCGGCATCCAGCCGGACGATCTTGGCGCGTTTGGCCGCCTGTTCGATCGCTGCTTGCGCGAGCTCTGATTTGAAGAAGCTGTTCTTCACCCGCATCAAGGGCTGGCCGGCGACGACAGTGTCGCCTTCCTTGACCAGGATTTCTGAGATGATGCCGCCTTCCAGATGCTGGACTTCCTGCTTCGTCTGCTGGGTGACGATCCGGCCGGAAGCGCGGGTGACCTTGTCGATCTGAACCACCATCGACCACAGCAGGGTCACAACGGTGCAAATGCCGAGAATAACGACGAAGCGGCCCTGTGCTTCGGTTGCGATACGATCGATATGCCGCGGGAATGGGGCAGCCTTCTCTGTCGCAGGGGCCGCAGCAGCGAGGCGCGCCGACGCAACGGCCGCGCCGAAGGTTTCCGTGGGCTTGGCAGAGGTCTGAACGCGAAGGGGGTGCAAACTGAACTCGTGTTTCCGGAGGGCTACCTCATTGAAACAAAAAAGAATTTACGAACAATTAAGGTTAATTCCGTACCTCTAATGCTCTGATCGCCAATGGCGCGTGGAGCCTATGTTCCCTCAAAGCATCGATTTGACCCGGGTTTCCGCGAGGTTCGATGCCGCGATCGACGGCCTGGCGGCAATCGGTCTGGGGGAGGCGCGGGATCCCAATCGGCTCGAAGTTTCCCATCTGCCGCGACCCGAACATCTGGCGCGGCTGCTCTCGGAAATCTCCGCGATCTGGCGAGAGCATCGCGGTGACCTCACACAGCGCGCGTCAACGGCCCAGCAGATCGATAGTCCGGAAGCGCTGGTCTCGTTCGCGGCGGCGAACGACATCGATGTCGTTTTCGAAAATCGCCAGGTCGCATCGCTGTCCGCCGAAGACTTGCCCGCAGTGATGCTCACCAATGATGGCATGGGCCGCATGCTGGTTGGTCGTCGCGGGCGCATCTTTGTCGCGCACCACGCAGGCAAGAGCTATTCCATCGATAAGGACGCCTTGGCGGCGGAAGAGGCGGGAACGATCTTCCTCGTTCGGCCCCGCAGCGCAGCTCCGACCGAAAACCTTGCGGAACTGGTGTCCGCAGTCGCCGGCTCCGAGAATGCGGATCCCGTTCGCGGCATACTGAGCTACATGACCGCGCGTCATCGCAAGATGGTCGTGCAGTTGCTGATAGCGGCCGCGTTTTCGAACCTGATGCTTCTGGCGTTACCGGTCTATTCGGGCCTCATCTTCGACCGTGTGATCCCTCATTCGGCCTTCGATACGCTTTGGGCAATATCGATCGGCGTTACGATCGCGCTACTGGCCGATATCGCCGTCCGCTGGGTCCGCCTCAAGATCCAGGACTCGCTGGCGAGCGCTGCGAGCGCTGCCGTCCAGGCTTCCGTCATGCGAAAGCTGCTCGAGGCCAAGATGGTCGAAGCACCACGCTCCGCAGGCGCGATCGCACTCCGGCTGAGGAGCCTCGATGGTTTGGCTCAGTTGGTGCCGCAACTGATCACGGGAGTTGTTGTCGATGTCCCGTTTCTGCTTCTCGTCTTCGTATTGCTTTGGCTGAATGGCGGGCCGGTCGTACTTGCGCCGATTGCCGGTATTGCCGTCCTAGTCGGCCTGCATCACTGGACAAATCTAGGTTCCGAGGCGGAACAGATACGCTCGACCGCATTGCAGCAGCTTCAATCAAACCGGTTGACCGAAGCCGTCGAAGTCTTGGAGATGATCAAGTCGACCCGTACCGAATTGCGGACGCTGAACCGGTTTGAGCGAATTTTCGACGAGTTCGCCTATTCTTCGCATGTTGTGCGTCTATGGCAAGGCCTGGCTGCCTACGCCAATGCCACCGTCGGGCAAATGATGGTCGCGCTGGTGCTGATCATCGGTGCCTACGAGATATCGGCCGGCAACATGACTGTCGGCGGTCTCTCGACATGCTCGTTACTGGTAGGGCGCGTCATCGCGCCGATCGGACAGTTGATTTCGGTCGTTCACCGCATGATGCAAAGTCGTGCCATGATAAAATCGCTCGCGAGCGAAAGCAAGTATGAGAGTGAAACCGCAGGCGACGACAGCGGTGCGTTGCGCGCGCCGAAGCGCTGTGCCTTGCGTCTCAACAACGTTTCGTTTTCGTATTCTGATCAAGGTGCCGTGCAGATAGAAAATATTTCGGCGACTATTCAGCCCGGCGAGCGCATAGCCATTGTCGGCCGTTCGGGGTCGGGCAAGAGCACCCTGCTGCGGTTGATGGCTCGTCTCGCCGAGCCTAGCAGGGGTTCTATTCTTCTCGATGATTTCGACGTGCGGCAATACGCACCGTCCGAACTTCGGCAGGCAGTCGGATACATGGGGCAAACTACTGGCCTGGTCGACGATACGTTGATTAAGAATCTGACATTTGGCCTGGACAGGCTAGATCCGGAGATGTTCGACCTGATGATGCGACTCACGGGCGTTGCTGATTTCGCTGCCGGAAATCCCCGTGGCTTCGGCATGAGTGTCGGGCCACGTGGTGAGAAGCTTTCGGGAGGTGAGCGGCAATCCGTTGCCTTGGCGCGGGTGCTTCTCAGCAATCCAAAGGTCTTGCTTCTCGATGAGCCGACGTCGTCGATGGATACGATGTTGGAAGCACGCCTCGTCCGAAATATGAAAGAATTCATCGGAGAACGCACACTTGTGGTCGCGACCCATCGCGCACCGGTGCTGCAGCTCGTCGACCGGGTCATTTGGCTGGATTCCGGCAGGCTCGTTGCCGACGGACCAAAGGCCGATGTGTTGAAGCAAATGTCGGGCGCTGCCGCCTGACGGCCTGCTACATGCCAGTCCGGTCAAAGCCCGACCGGTCGCTTCTATTACCTTATCGTGAACTGGAAAGTCTTGCGCAGCGCTTCTACGCCATTGTTAGAGACGTGGAATGTCGTGGTGTAGGTGCCTGGAGGCCAGTCGCGGTTGTTGCGACGAAGTCCGGCGGTGACAAAGAATTCTGCCTTGTTGGTTTGCAGGGGTGGGGCTCGATATGCAGCGAGCACTGATCCGTCTGGATATTGAACCGATAGGTCCTGTTCATCGCCTTGCTTCAAACCGATGGCGCGAACATACGCAACCAATACCTCAGACCGGGCCCTGGGTTCCTGCTCGCGCGCCAGGCCGCTTTCGACGCTCTCCATCGTCACCGGTGCTCCTGCAAAACCGAAGTTGATGACCTCTCGTTCGACGTAGTGGAACGAGTCCGACACCGCCTTTGACCACAGGGACCGTCCTTGGGAGCAGGTGCCTGGAGAGGGCCCATCACTGAACGGGTCGACAGCCACGTCATTGTGCCTGACGGTCAGGTGCAAGTGCGGAACTTCTGTCTCCCCCGATAGTCCCACTTTTCCAAGAGGCTCGCCCGCCTTGACGACTTGGCCGGGTGAGACGACGAGACTGCCCTTTTGCATGTGGCAATACTGGGTGCTCCAGCCCTGGCCGTGATCGATGACCAGCCCGTTGCCGCACTCCTTGCCGGCTACCGCCGCCTTGCCGGTGATCCGAATGGAGATATCGCTGATACCATCACGCGTGCGGAGCACGAGGCCAGGCGCTGCAGCGAGGACCTGGACGCCGGCTTGTTCCGCTTGTGCATCGAGCAGTCTGATATCAGTTCCGTCGTGCCCATTGTAGGTGCGTGCACCGCAAGCGAAGTCCCTGACCCCCTCGCTGCTGTCGTGATCAAAGAAATTCTGCACAAAGCATGTGCGGCCAATATTGCAGGCGACGGGCCAGGACAGAAGAAATTCCTCGGCGGCAAGTGCGCCAACGGGCGTGTTGAAAATGATCAGCCCGAGACATGCGGCGAGCTCCCAACGGGATCGGAGAAGTCTGAGGCGGCCAATGTCAATCGTTCGTCTCATCACAGCCCGCGAGAATCTGGCAAACTGTCACAGAAGTTAACGGAAAGCTGATGATTCAGCAGTAGATATTTATGACGATGTTTTCGGGGCGTCGAATGGTGGCCGCAGCGAGCGAAGCTCGCAATTAAGGCCATGCTGATGCCTCACAACTAGTACTCTCCGGTTTTGCGCATATGGCTGAAAATCGTTCCTACCTCCAAGAATTGGACGAGGCAATTTCCGGAGGCTCCCAGGCCACGCGGTTGCAAGCTTTGTGGCATGCGACGGATCTCCTGATTGCCGGGCAGTACAACGAGGAACAGATTTGGGTCTTCGGCGAGATCATCGTCCGCCTCTCGGAAGAGATCGAACAAGGTGCCCGGATTCAACTCGCAAAGCGCCTGGCCGAGGCCGAGCAGGCTCCTACCAATATCCTTCATGAACTGGCTTTTGACCAATCAATCGACATTGCAGGCCCGATTTTGCGCCAATCGCGGTCGCTAACCACCGAAATCCTTGTCGCGAACGCGCGGACGATGAGCCAACAGCATCTACTGGCTATCTCGGGCAGGAAGATCGTCCCAAGCGAAGTGACAGACGTTCTCGTCGTGAGAGGCAATAGGGAAGTTGTAAGCACGGTAGCCAAGAATAGCGGCGCCGTACTTTCCGAGGCTGGCTTTCTGAGTCTCGTAAAGCGTTCGGAAAATGACTCGATTCTCGCTGAAGATCTTGGCAAGCGGGTCGACATACCACGGCACATCTTTCAGCAGCTTATTGCGAAGGCTTCGGAGGAAGTGAGGCGCAAGCTCCAGAGCGAGCGGCCGGACATGAAGCGGGAGATACAAACCGCCGTCACGGATTTTACCGGAAAGCTGCACCTGAAGTTCGGACCAGCCTCCAAAGATTACTTTACCGCCAAACGGCTGGTGTCGATTGTCCACCAGCAGGGCCAACTTACCGAACCGAAAATGTCGGAGTACGCCCAGGCCCGGAAGATGGACGAAGTGGTCGTTGGCCTGTCGCTACTTTGCGGATTGCCGGTGAACGTCACCGAACGGGCTCTCCTCGACGAGACAGGCGACCTGTTGCTGGTTTTGACCCGCGCGATCGGATATTCCTGGTCGACCAGTATGGCGTTTCTATTTTTGGCCGCGCCGGATCATCGTATTTCGGCTCAGGATCTCGAAAAAAAGAAACAGGAATACGAGCGTTTGAGTTCGAAAGCTGCGCAGAAAATATTGGAGTTCTATAAGTCGCGGAAGAATTCACTCGCGATGGATGATTCATCGCACAGACCGCAGCGGCTGGGCACTCATTAGCGCAAGTAGACTTGATAGACAAAGCTAGAGCTTGATCCCTACGTCAATCTGACTGTGATGGGCGTGGAACAGCTGTAACGCATTCCTTCAGGCTTATCGGGCGGTATGGCAGAAACCCCGCGTACTAAATTGCTGGAGACATCTGTCGAGGTTAGTGATGCCACTTCCTGGAAATGGCATGTCTACCTCGGCGATAATATTCTGAATTCCGGATTTGAACAAAGTCTTCCCGCGGCCAGATTTGCCGCAAACGCCGCATTATTTAAAATCCTCGTCTCTGCGCCGGGTTGGGACGAATGACCTCAAACCGAGCGGGATTGGGTTGGTCAAGCTGAAACTCGCGTACTATCTGAGGTCTGTGGAGCGGAAGCTCGCCGACCAATGACGCTTTCCGCTTGAAAGCAGATATCACCGGTAATTCGAGGAAAGCTGTTCCAGCTGTTCAAGCCCCGCTTCGGCAACGTTGAGTTCTTCCTTCAACTCGACATTTATCGAGTCGAATCTCAACGGGCCGGTACTGCGCATCAGGCTGTCATTCAGGAGTTTGCGCCGGTGGGCAACTGGCCTGAGAAGGCACCGTTCGAACCGCTCACACGAGGTTGCAAACGAAGCGATCGATAGCGTCCTTCACCCAAATGACTTCTGTTCGCTTACCGATAAGACGCGTGGCCGTTGGGGGAGGAGCGTCTCCGCTACTCACTGCACGGCATAGATCCTTAGTGTCATGCAAGTCTAGGTACGCCGCAACCATGTCCGCGCGCATCTGAAGAGGCCACGTTGGGCCTTGCGGATAGCGAGCTTGCTCGCTTCGGATTCGAACAAACTTTTCGGCGCCCGCCGCTTTCAACTGACGCCTACTCGCCCTGGTGATCGGGGAAGACATCTTCGCCGTCATGGAGGGCTCGGTCGTTTTCCCCGCGCGCGAGGCCCGGGTGAATACGTACGGGGACAGCCTTTTTACGCGAGAGGTAGCGGGCAATAAATCGCTCTGGTCCATGTAGAAATCCAGCCAGGAAGTCGTGTTGAAGTGATGTGATATATCATATAATCGATCATGCTTGGATTTGGTAGCGTAAAGTAACCGATGCGTCGCAGGGTTTGGCGAATGGTTAAGAGACGGCTAAGAAAAGCGGTTTATGGCGGGACTGCCGGCCTTGCCTCTCCACCAAGAACGACCAAGGCCGCCGGCCTCGACGCGAAGTGGCGTTAAAGATTTTGATAGAGAACTGGTCAGTAGACTTTTGCAACGAGCAAAAGCGGTTGCTCGGGGAGTTGTTATTAAAGATGGCCTCTTCAGGCTCACTTATGAACGCGATCACGGCCTCACTCGGTTTGCCGCAGGGGATGGGCGTGGCCACTTTGCAGGCCTTGCGGAAGGCCGACATTATCACGAAGAAGGGACGCGGAACTAGCGCGGCCCATATGCTGCCGGAGGATGCCGCTACAATTCTAACGGCTCTTGTTAGCGGCGCAGTCGTCGCTCAAGTCGCTCAGGTTACGACCCGGCTTCTTGACATGCCTCATGTCCTGTCGTTCACGCAGGGCACAATGCCAAAAGGATTTGGATCCTTGCGGACGCCGCCCAGTCCGTTTTACCGGACTGCAAGCACTTCGACGCTCCGCAAAGGTCTGACCGCGGTATTTGAGGAAGCCTGGCATCGGGACGCCGAGCTCGATGAGGATGGCAACCTGCGATACTCAGGATACGACACGTTACTTGATCTCAATTCGCTGAGCTTTACGCTCGGCATGGATGGAGGGCGCTCCGGCGGCTTCGGCTTGATCAGGGCCCGCGTATCCAAGGATATCGTTATGACGCGCTTCTACAGTACGTGGCCGCTTCGTAGCTCGTTCGGCGCCGCTCTTGCAGCAGGTGATGAACAGAAGCGTAACACCGTCGAGGAAGACGCCGCATACGACCCGTGGCTCGTTTTCGAGAGCCAAGCAAAATTGATGAATGCTTCACGGGTCGAAGGCACCGTTTTCAAGGAGGCATCCGACTGCCTGGCGGAGGAGACACCCAAGTCACGACAGCGCGTCAAGCGTTTCGCTCAATACTAGGTCTTCTCAACCAACACGGGATTGTACCGGTAACGGCCCTCATCGATACGTTCGAGTTCGCTGGACGATTTCTGTCTTTGGTTCATTGCTTTGCGAAACGCGTCGCGGTCAATGCCGCAAGTTGGCGCATAAAGGTCGTCCAAGGACAGAACCCTTCGTTCTGCTTCTAAACGATCGATAGCCGTATCAACAATTGCAGCGGTCCTGGCCAGTTTGCTTAACGGAGTACGTCTCTTCCCCGGCTTGTTGAGAGGCGTTGCTCTCTTAATGGAGAGGTAGCCGGCGGTATCTCGTCCGAGGCCTCTGCTGACCTTGGCAAGATGTTCTTCGATGTTTGCTGCGGTGAAATGCCTAGCGATCCGCTGGGGTAGTGCAGCGAAGATTTTTTGGGGAGGAAGCGAATACTGGCTGGCAGTCAGAATCTTGAGGAGGGCTCTTCGGAGAGGGCCGTACATTTTGGTCGGTCGGCGTTTGAACGGGTCGAGATCGCCGTGTTGCGCCAGAAACCACCGGCCGGCTTCATTCTGTCTCAAGTCTCCTAGACCCGTGTCTGCGGTCTTTAATACCAAATCGAACAACTCACGCGTAATTTGCGATCGGACTTGTTCCGACAGACCCGAATAGAGAGCGTTTGTCTCGGCAGGAAGTCTACGTGCAACCATCTGCTTGACGGCTTCGATGACTGCCGCAGTACGGATAGATACTGACCGACCGTTCCCAACTTCGGAAACCTCTGTCACGTTCGCCCAAAACTTGTCGCTGGCCGTCTCATATTCGAAGTGCTCAGGGCAAGCTGCCAAAAGCAGGTCTTTAAGGCGTTTTTTCGGAAAACTCAGTCCTTTAGTGTTCTGCAACCCTTCTGCGATCGCAAAGGCGCCCAATGGGCCGCGCTGGGTGCAAAGAATGTCGGTGGCTGCGATGACAATAGATTGCTTGGCGTCCCCCATCGCGGTGTGATGGTCGGATTCACGTGCAAGTGAATGCGGCGCAAGGGAGTTAGTGTCATCCGCAACCAGGGCGACAATGGGTATTTGACCGCATGACGCGTAAATCTTCGCTTCGTGCACCGACGTGTGAACCCCGGGAAAGCCACTCTCTGACGGAGATGATTCCAGGGCAAGCACCAATTGACACGGATCTTGAGCTCTTTTCCCGCCTCTCCTTCTGGGCGGCGGAGCAGGGGTAGAACTCTCGGTGGAAGCCAACGGGGCCTCCTTCGTCTCAACAAAAGGTATTGGAGTTTGGGGCGACGTTTCGCGCGCTTCATTGCGTTGAGAACTCGGGAGGTGTAGTACCCTCGCGTGCATCTTCCAGGGGGCTCTCGAAAGAACGGTTCGGCTTCCGCCGATTGGCCCTGGACCCCTCGGCTTTAGGCCGGCGCAAAGGCGCTTCAAGATTCCGAGATACTGCTCCGTTTAGAATGTGGATCAGTTGCCCGACTTGGTCTTGTGCCGTCGAGGCGAGCCTCAGGAGGGTGGATTGCAATGCATCCCGTGCCTGAAAATCTTCTATTGGCTCGCTGATTGAAGGAATGGCGGTGTCTTTCCGCACCTGCTTGGTCGCGTGCAACTTCAGGCGTCGGAATGGAGCGGCGTATGTGTTCGAACACCCGGCTTCTTTGGCCAGGGCCGCGACTGTGATCGTAATTTCAGGATGATTGGATAGTGAAGCCCACGCCTGCTCAAGACGGGAGGTCCTATCTTCGGTTTCGGCCATTTCTTGCGCCCCGCTTTTTTGGGGACAGCATCGCAACAAGCTTCTTAACAGGACGAAATTGTTTTTGCGGTACTACCGGTATTACCGGCGTAATACTCAACGAATTATTACATGCCGATGAGTGCGCTCGATGTCCGGGGACCGCGTTCAAATCGAATTTTGAGTCCTACGGTTTTTTCCGACAACAAAGAACTCATTGATGGAGTTAAACGCGGTTTTGCCATTTTCCAGTCGGAATGGAATTTGATAACCGGCTGAAAACAAAGGATATCTCGCGGCGGGGTAGGTTTCGAAAAAGGCCTACTTTACCCGCGTGGCTCCCGCTTTTGCCGGAGATTTCGCGATCGTTCCGACGGGAGTGCTTCCGTTCCGACGATCTGCGGGCCGCAAATTGGATGGATCTTCGGTGATTTCGACGCGGTCCCGCCTCGGTGGGAAGCAGTAATCGCGCTGGCGAAACGCGATCGATCGTCAAAGCTTAATTAACCATCCTATCATCACGCGATCTCCTCGGGGTTGTCAACGTTCAGATACCAACGATATTATTACACGATGATGGCGGTTGATTATCAGCCGCCCTGTGAAGGAGTTTTTCCATGAGTGCGTTGAGTGTCGTTCTTCCCCACTACACCCGGGTCCACCTGTCGCCGACCGGCAAACCCTACCTCCGCTTCGAGGTCTCCACCGCGATCAAGAAAGCAGGCTTCAAGCCCTCCTGCGTCGCGCTCGGATCCGACATCCCGAAGGCCATCGCCAAGGTCGCGAACGACCTGCTGCCACGGCTGCGCGCGTTCCAGGCCGGAGCGAGCGCGATCGAGGTGCAGATCGGGCCCGTCCCCGGCACCGTGGACGAACTGGTGCACACCTACAAGACGGACGAAACGTCCGTCTATCAGAACTGCAGCGTCGATACGAAGGCCGAGAATTCGGACCTGATGGACAAGGCCTGCAACCACGTCCTGCGGGGCGGCTCGTTCAAGGGCATGCGCATGGGCTCGGTACCGGTGCCGATGCTGCAGACGACTGACGCGCGCCGTCTCATGATCGAGTACGAGAAGGTAGAGACGACCGAAGTCGATCCGAAGACCGGCGAGACCGTCGTCAAGGTGGAGAAGCGCTCCCGCACCGCTGAGAAGGTTTTCGGAGCGTTGAGGGCGGCCTTCAACGGTGCGAAGGGCATCTACCCGTTCGCTCCCGAGCACAATCCCTTCGACAAGCAGCGCTTCGCGACGCGGATGAAGGAGGTCAGGTACGCGACGACCTTTGAGGATCTGATCGAAACGCTGATCGCGGCCGACACGGTCGGGCTCTCCAACATGGCGACCATGGCGTTCGTCGCCTACGATCTGGAGATGCGGGTGCTGTCGATCCCGTCCAAGCTCCGGGTTGAGCACTACAAGCCGGCGGATCGCCCGCATCAGATGCTGATCGTGCACTGGAAGACAAAGCGTCAGAAGTGGATCGATCTCTATGACGAGGACGGGGCACCACTTTATCCCGCGATCGAGAAGCGTCTCGACGCGTGTAAGGGCACGCGCACGAGCGGCATCCTCATCCCCATGGACGGCACCACGGACCAGGCCTGGAGCGACTCCGACCGCAAGTTGCCGTCCTCCTTCTACCCGGTCTTCCGCAACCTCATGCGGCTGGTCGGGCTCCCGGAGGAGTGCAAGTTCACCTCGTTCCGCCACGGTGGCATCACGGGAACGGCCGAGGCGGGCTGTTCCGAGAACGAGATGATGATCCTCAGCGGTCACGCCACCGCTGCGACGGTCCAGCTCTACGTTAAGCGCAGCCGCCGCGCGCACAACAAGGCACGCAAGAAGGTCCTCGCGTACCAGGCCGAGATCCTCGCCAGCATGGCGAAAGCCAAGGCCCAGGTCTCCGCGGTGCTGCCGCCACCGGCCCCCGCGATCGACAAGGCCTGAACGTCACCTCGACGCGCCGACCTGGCGCGTCGGGGACTGTGCTTGAGCATGGCCGACAACTTGCGGTAGGTCGCGCTAACCTCGGTGGGAAGGAAAGTGCCGAGGCCCGCCGCCGTGTCTCAGCCTTTGAGCTTTACGCCGCTCAAGCGGACTTCGGTTCGGACCACGGGGGCGAAAAGGTCGGCGAGTGACACTCCGAGCGCCTCGGCCAACCGTTCAGCGAGGAGCACCGACGGGTTGCCGCGGTTGTTTTCGATCTTGCTGATCTCGGTCTGGTCGACCGCGATCGACGCGGACAACGTGGCTTGGGACAGGCCAAGCGCCTTGCGGCGTTCGCGGACGTTCTCCGCAAGCAACTCGAGCGCCGTCGAGGTGCGTACCGGAAACCTGACCGAAAAGGGCTTCGGCTCCTTCTTCTTCTTCTTCTTTGCCACGGAAACGGACCATCCTGTCGATTCGCAAGGCAACATACCCCTCGACCGGCTCCGACGTCGAGCGCTGATCTACCCGCACCGAGGTGGAGAACTGACACGCCGAAATTCGCTGGAATTCCGGCAAAAGTGTCAGCGGGAAGTTTTTTGGAGGTGTGCGTGTCAGGTCCGTGTCAGTGACACAATACGGGCCGATAACCCAACAATCCTGACGTGCGAGCGGCTGGCCGATGCACTTGGGGTTCCGTTGCCCACGCTGTTGAAACCAGAAGCCAGACAAAAATAGGCGTCCCGAGAAAAGCCGAGATCCTGATTTCTTGCTCGCAAGAACCTCTTCCCCGCCGGACATAAGCTTGTGGCTAGTGTGCAGGACGAAGAGTCGGCCGTTCAAGCGTGGAACTCAGCTTGATCTACCTGAGTAGCGGTCGAACGCCGTGAGCAAACGCGCATCGATTGCGGCATCGCTTCGACCGTAGATTTCACGTCTGAGATAGTCCTGCTCTGCTTCGAAGCTCTGCTCGGGGACCTCGGTGCACCACGAGCCGCGGCCCCCACCGGCGGCGGCCTCCCACCGGTAGCCTCTGCCCTTCAGCTCTTCACGTCGGGCGTATGGAGCCCCTTCCGCGCGGATCCGCCAACGCGGTTGTCGCGCAGATTCGAGAAGAACGCTCATCGCGGTCCTTCCCATGCGGGGCAGCGGTCGCGAGAGGAGCTCGACAGCCGCCTCGCAGTCATTCAAGGCGCGATGGCCTTCGAAAAAAAAGCCATAGCCGTTCGCCAACTGGGACAGTCGCGCGCTCTCGAACCCTTCGTTTTTCCACCCGACCTCGCTTAATGAACATGCCCAGGCTTTTTGGGCGAAGACTGGGAAGAGCCGCTCGCAAAAGCGACGATCGAAACTGGAGTTGTGCGCGATGACCAAGGCTGCAGGATCCACGAACGCCGCGACTTCGGCCGGATCGATGACTTTCCCGACCACCATCTCGTCGTTGATCCCGGTCAAAGCCGTGACCTCCGGGGGCATGGGTCGCCCCGGATCCCGCATCCGATCGAAGGATTCGACCGGCGAGATGAAAGACCCGTCGATCGAATAGTCGAATGCCAGCATCGCAAGCTCCACGATCTCGTCCACCGCGGGATTCAAGCCGGTGGTCTCGACGTCCACGAGCACCGCTCTTCTGGTCGGGGCCGCATCCGGCCGGCGGGAAGGTGTCTGCAAGCGCAACCGCCGAAGGATTCTGTATTCGCCGCTCGCTTCGAGCGCCGACGCGTAACACTCCAGCTTGTCGATGCTCGCGCAATGCGAGGCGAAAGCGTTCATGACAGCTTTCCCTGCCGATCGGCGCGGTCGTCGATTTCTGACGTGGCCACCAGTGTCCCCAAGATGGCCTCGATATCCGTGGCCGTTAGGAAACGTCGGTGAACCAGCGCATCGGCGAGGTCCGCTACCTGGATGCGGTACCTGCGGACGAGTTCGACTGCGCGCGCCTGGAGGCGTTTCAGGTCGTCGTTTACCGTGCGCCGGGCTGCCATATCAAGGCGCAATTCCGCTAGGGCGTTCTCGGAATTGGTGCGATAGACCAGATCGTCCGCCAAGCCGCACGATAGCGCCATTACCGCGAGCATCCGAGTGGCGATAGCGAGGTCAGACTGCTCGTCCCCGCCGGCCCCGGTCGAGGCCTCGCCCAACAGAACGATCTCAGCAGCGCGGCCCGACAGGACTTCGACGACGCGTTCTTCGATCCAGGATCGCGTCTCCAGATCGCCGGACGCAAGTTTGACGCTGGTCAGCCCGCCGACTGCGCCCCGGCCTCCGATCCGGACGGAGATGACGCGCCCCGAGCCGAAGAATTCGGTTGTTACCGCGTGTCCCGCCTCGTGAATCGCAATTCTGCGGACCGCATCTGGCGGCAATTCGAGTTCCGGCAGCGCGGCGCTTTCCAGATCGGTGACGGAGAGCTCCCGTTTCTCCTGCCTCGCCTTGCGGCGCGCTCTCCGCACCGTTTCCATTATCTCGGCAGGGGTAAATCCTTCGAACAATCCGATCATCGCGCCAAGGTCGTCGTCCGACAGCTTGCCCTTCAGGTGGAACCGAAGAACGTTCAGAATGCCGTCGGGCCCGGGCGCCACGATCTCGATCGCGCGCTCAAGCCGGCCCGGCCTGAGTATCGCAGGATCCACGGCGCCGATGCGGTTGGTGGCACCGATGACCACAATTCCCTCGCGCTTTCCGCTCGTGGCGTCGTCCAATTGAAGCATGAAATCTTCGATGACCGGCATCCACCAATCTCTGTTCCTTGAGTCCAATGACTCGCGAGAAGGCAGCCCATCGATCTCGTCCAGAAAAAGGATGCAGGGCGCGGCGGCGGCGGCGCGGGCGAATAGCTCCCGCAAGCTTTTGATGACGCCGTCCAGGTGGCCGGAACTGGTCGCGAAAAGTTCTCCTACGCTGCCGACTATCAGCGGCACCCCACAGGCCCGCGCGAGACTTCTCGCCAGAACGCTCTTGCCCATGCCGGGGCTGGAAAAGAACACGGCGCCACGGTCAACTTCTATCCAAGGCAGGTTGCCCGCTTTGTACTCGCGCAGGTCTTGCGCGAGTGCGAGACCCCAGTCACGGGCAGCACCGTACTCCGCCGCCGTCGCCAGATCGGGCACGTCATCTGAAGTTTCGTTGCCTCTGCGGATTTTTACGGCTGCGGTGATCCGCGATACAACGTCGTGAGTATCCGATTGTGGGCGCATCGCCGCCACGATGTCGTCGAAGCCCAGGCCGACCAGCTCCACTTTGCCGGTCAGAGAAGGCGTCTCGCCGTACACCTCTATGATGGTCCGGACGAGCACGTTTTCGTCGAGAACCATCGTGATCAGGAGGTCCCCGGCGGCGATCAACGTGGCCGGGAGCAGCCTTTTGGGGTCGACGGAGATGCCCACGACGGACTGTCCTGCCGCGAGGTCGGACGCGACCTCTGCGTTACCGAGGCCGGCTTGTGACGCGCACGATCGGAGCCGTCGCGCGCGATGCAGATCCACTTTCGTCCGAACGCGCGTCTCTCGAAGAAGTCCCGCACGGGATGAAGCCAGTCCTCCGACGGCACGGTAACGACGACGGCCTGCGGTGCATTCCCGTTCAGCGCCTCCTTCATCTTCGCGGTGAGGGCTGCAGAGATCGCAACGGCCACGAGCACCGCCCGCGGATCGTGCTTAGTGGTAGTGTTCACGGTGGTGGGCTCTTCATCGTCCACTTCGATCGGAAGATCGATGTCAGAGTCGTCGTCCGCCTGCTCCTCCCGCACGTGTCGGTGATACGAACTTGCCAGGCGTTTGAAGCCAGGCGGAAGCCTGCCGGGCTTGGGGGGCTCGTGAGGGTCGGTCATCGCGCTCGCCCCAGAAAATGAACAACGGACAACGAGCGTCCGAGAAAACCTCGACGCTTGAAGATCGAACCGTACGGCTGTGCTTGGTTCGCTGCGGCGGAACCGGTGCTCGTAGCGGGTCTAGACATCGGGAAACTCCACGACAAGTTTCGGGTTGAACGAGCCGTTTTCACCAGCGTAACCTGCCGGGTTGGAGATCAACCGGCTTCCTCGCCTGAGGTCGATGCTGTGATGAGTATGGCCGGAGACGACCAGTTCCGGCCGGAAGCGGTCGATCATGGGCTGCATCTCGGAGGCGTAGGCGGCCGAGAGGAGGCTACGCTGGTGTTCGGGCGCGATCGCATCCAGCGTCATGGCATGGTGTGAGACGCATACGGACGGCCCGGAGTGCGGCTTCGCGAGCTCTTGCTCGAAGAACGTGCGCGACTGGAAATGCATGATGCGCGCCTCGGCCGGACGAAATCTCGCCCATGGATCTCGTGACCATTTGATGCGTCTGTGATCGAGCATGGTATCGGCGGCGGTACGCATCGCGGCCTCGAGCAGGTCGGGACCGTACAGTTCGTAGTCGGTCCAGAGCGTCGCCCCGAAAAACCGCACGCCCCGGATCACCTGCACCGCATTCTCGAGAAGGTGGACGTCGTGGACCTCAGCGGCGTCATGACCGTCCTCAAAATGTTCCTCGAACGATGACTTCTTCGACCAGAGCTCGTGATTGCCCGCGACCATCACGATCTCCGTAGGCGACGGATAGGCGCGGCGGAGACACTCGATCGACCGACGAGACCCTGGCAGGTGTCGCCGGCGATGACGACCACGTCCACGCCCGGTGCCAACGGAGGGATGCCGCGGCTGCCCGGATAGTCGACGTGCAAGTCGCTCATGATCTGGAGCTTCATCTCAGCCTCCGATAGGAATGCGGTTCGCAAGCGGACGGAATGCGCGCATGAGCCACGAGATTGTGATCCGCGCCTCCCGCTTGCCCGCTCCCGGAAGGCGCCGGATGACGTTCGAGAGCACGACGCAGGCCGTGGCATTGCCGTTGCACGCGTTGATGACGAGCGCGGTCATGAGGAGATCGAGCTCCGCCGGCGGCGGCTTTTGAACATCCAATCGGCCACCATGCCCACCGCCGCGACGAAGTCTTCCGCGACGGCATCGCGCCCGCGCGGTTCGCCGAGCATCTCTACGTTCGCGACCGCCCCTGCATGGCGCCGACGCCATGACGTGGATGCTCGGGGCCGCGATGCTGCGCCACCACCTGGTCGGCGAGCGGCCGGATGCGACCGAGAGGTCGGTGTTAACGACGGTGCTGCGCTCTCGTACTGACGTCCATCTTGCTCTCCTTCGAACAAAGTTCGACCGCTCGCGCGAGAGGTGCTCGCGGCGCTGGTACCTTCTTTCCTGATGCTGGTGGAGAGCTCGACTAGAGCTCTCCACCTATCGGGAGAACGCCTTGCGTTCTCCGCCTCGCCTCACCACGCCGGACCGTGCCATGCCTCGCCGGGCCACGCCCCGCCTGTGGGAACTCGCTACTCGATCACCTCCACCGAGAAATTGCCGTGCTGGGGCCGCCAGTCGCCCAGGCCCTTCATGAATCCGGCGACCTTGTACAGGTCCACGACCGACTGTCGGTCGAACAGGGTCGGGAAAGTAGTGGGCCTTGAACTCCGCGGCCCACCGATCGAAGCGCGGCCGGGTGCGCATCGTGCGTGCGTTACGGACCTTCACGCCGACCCGCAGCCTGAAGTTCTTGTCGTCCCAGAGCTCGTCCAGGTCGGTGGGACCGACGTATTCGAGCGCCGCGTTGCTGTCGACGATGAGGCCGACTTTTGCTTCCTCGCCCTTCTTACGGGTTTTCGCGGCCTGCACGAAAGTCGCCATCAACGCTTCGGCCGGGATGCAGGGCTTGCCGCCGTGAAGCCACAGTCCGCCGAACCATTCGACCCGGCTGATCTGCAGATGATCGGCTGCCGTTTTCGCCTTCTTCGCGTGAGTCGCTTCAAGTCGATCGTGATCGGGTCGAGTGGGTCGGCCAAAACGCCGCTATGCATGACAGACGCTTTTGCCCGGTGATGCGGAGACGGATGGTCTCGATGTCCATGTTTTGGTCCTCCTCAGTTCTTGGTGGGATCGATGAACGTGTGGCGCGTGTCGCGAGCGTTCTGAACGTCGGCACGACGGGGACGGCGGCGCCGGTAGCGGCGGGCGCGGGAGATCGACGTCACCCCATCGTGGCACTCGTGGCAGAGGGCCAACGAGATCGCCCCGCGCCTCCGCGCCCATGCGTTCGTAAGTAGCGTGGTGGACTTCCAACGGCGCCGCAGGGTGGCCCTCCTGAAGCAGAGGCGACAGCGATTGTGGGCCTCCGCGAGCTCCGTCAGCCGCGCCGGCGAATTGCGCCACTTCTCGCTCGCGATGTAGTGCCGGTAGCGCAATCCCTTAGTCATTCGGTGTCCTCATCATGTGATAAATCACATAATACTCACCGCGGCGCCGAAACGCAAGAAGATTGGTGGTTTTAAACCCCCGAACGAGCTAGGAGTGGTTAACGCGGGATTAAGGGGGCAGGCCTTGGGTGAAATCGGAAGCCAGCTGCTGACGCCGACGCTGATCAAGGCGGCGCGTGCGTTGCTCGGATACGACCAGGCCACGTTGGCGGCGAAGACCGGCATTTCAACGAAGACCATAGGGCTCATCGAAACGATGGAAATCAGTGCCAACCGATCGCGAGACGCCGCCGCATCCTGGAAGAACTGAGAACCAAGATGGAGAGCGAGCTCGACGTCGAGTTCATCTTCGCCGGCCTAAACACGGAGAGGGCGTGCGGCTAAGGAATGCCAAGAAAGCATCCGTCATTTGAGGATCGGCGCTGGGCGGCGAGCGCCGTTACGGAGCCATAGCGGCGACCAAGCGCTGCGGAGAGCATTGCTGACGCATCGACTACTCCCGCGCCTATGCGGTCGGTCTCGTAAGACCCGCTAACGCGAGCGGTCAGGACTAAACATCTGGCAAGCGCGCGTGCTTCGTAAATGGCTCGTTCGAACTCGCGGGACGCCTGAGCACCACACGCGGCTTCGACATGGTCGCGGCTACCACGTCGAAATTGTCAGTCTCGTCGACGAAACCCTGATGAACGAGATTGCTGCCAGCTCCCCATGCCTCCAGTGCCGCCTTCATGGAAGGCGCGGCGATCGCGAGATCGTAGAAACCATCGAGGTCTGGAAAGTCTTGAGCCTACTATGCCGGCGAAACTCCTGCAGCTAGTCAGTGCGGGTGGGCAAACCACATCCCGAGCACGAAGGCGACCGCAACCGATTGAAGCTGCGCCTGAAGCCTTGCGGAGGCGAACCACCCAAGTCGCCGCAGCGTCGGATCGCCGCCGGCGCGGTTCTGTCGCCCGCTCCTGCTCCCTTAACGGACTGCGTGCGAGCCTCAAAGGACTTCGCAAAGGTGGAGGACCTGAGTGATGAGGGCGCATTGTTTTTAAAATGCCGTTCAAGCGAGCAGGTCTAGTGCGTTCCCGAGCGCCGCGCCGGCGGCGGTGTTGTCGAAGATGCACCAGGTCTCAGGTAGCGAGGATCGATCTCGCTGCGGTCGACGAATTCGTCCATCTTGATGGTCCTGGTCGATTCCAGCGCCACGTTCTCGAGTTCGTCCTTGGTCACCTCGAAGGTGTCGGTTTCGACCCTATAACCCTTGACGATGTCCTCGTTGGCGACTTCCTCACCGGTGTCGGCATCGACCTTGGCGTATTTGATGCGATGGCCGGTCTTGCGGTTGAGTTGATTGAACGAGACCTTTTCGGGTTCCGAAGTGGCCGGATAAAGCGCGACAGGACAGTTGACGAGCGAAAGGCGCAGGAAGCCTCCAGTTAGCGCGCGGGGCCATGGTACGCGGTACTCCAAAGCGGGGATGGATCTGACTCAAGACGAAAGGTGGACCTTGGTTCCGACACCGCCTGCGCTTGATATTGTGGTTCCTGCGGCTTTACTGGGAACGATCCTTGGCGAGGCGGCTTCACCTTGCAACATTCCCCGGAAAACATCCGGATATCGTGCCGCACGCCCAATGGTAAATCCATGAGAGCAGTTCGCCCGGATGGCCAGAATCGTAATCCGCACACCAACCGCCCTAAAGCCCAACGCTCCTTCGTCCGCACTGCGGCTGCGTCCACTGTTGCCCTGTTAGCTTCGGTCGCGTTGTTGAACCAATATCTCGCAAGGAAAGCAGAGCGAGACAATCCGCCAGCCGGCCGGTTCCTCGAAGTAAAAGGCGTGCGACTGCACTACGTCGAACGCGGCAGGGGCGACGCCGTGGTCATGCTGCACGGCAACGGCAGCATGATCCAGGACTTCAAATCCAGCGGTCTCGTAGATCTCGTCGCAAAGAACCATCGGGCCATCGTGATAGACCGTCCGGGGTTCGGCCATAGCGAGCGGCCGCGCAAGGTCGTATGGACACCGGATGCGCAGGCGGAAGTGATCGAACTCGCTCTTGCACAGCTTGGCGTCTCCGAGGCAATTGTCCTCGGACACTCTTGGGGCGCATCAGTCGCAGTCGCGATGGCGCTGAGAAGTCCTCGTCTCGTCCGCGGACTCGTTCTCGCCTCCGGATACTACTACCCAACGTTCAGGCCGGAATTAGCGGCGCTTTCGGTTCCTTCCGTACCCCTCTTAGGAGACGTCCTGAGCCACACACTCTCGCCTCTGATGAGCCGAGCGCTGTGGCCGCTGTTGATGTCGAAGATCTTTGGACCCCGATCCTGTGCCGGTGAAATTCCAGGGGTTTCCGAAGGAGATGGCCCTCCGTCCTTCGCAGGTAAGGGCGTCGGCCGCTGAAACAGGACTCGATGATCCCGGACGCGTTCGCGCCACGCCACAGGTATCCCGAACTGAAGATGCCCGTCGTCATCGTCGCCGGAGACGAAGACAGGCTGATCGACATCGAAACCCAGTCCGCGTAGGCTCATGGTCGTAAGTTCGTAAGCAAAGACGGCGACGCCAAGACAACGCCGCCATGGATTTACGCCGCGAACGATCTCATCGGCCGCCCAGATCAGGAGACCACCTGTCACAACTACGTTCAAAGCTCTGCTGAGATTTCCTGCCGTGGGCGAGATCCACCGAAGCATTGCCGCAATGATTATGGCCCACAATATGAAGTTGGGTGCCTGTGCGATGGTGATCGCACCGGTCCCACGATCTCGGAAAAACCAAGATACAGGCGCGTTTCGCATTTGCGTTCAGAGTTCTATCTCGCCCTCTTCGCGACCCTGCCAATAGGTCGCGCGCTTGGCTTTGACCTTGATGAGCACGATGCCGGGCGTGTTGATACCCTTTTCGAACCACTCGTCCAGGTCACTCGTCCAATGCTGCCGAAATGCGGCCTTGTCGCGGATCAGTTCCGCGGTCCCTTCGACTGCCACGTAAATACCGTCGGAGAAGACGCCGAATTCTGACGAAAAACCGAGCGCCACTTTCGATCGCGCTGGATGTCCAAAACTGTACGTGCTTGTTCATAGGTGAAGTAATACGACGTGCCGGGTCGACAGGATGGCGATATCGATTCCGGCCATCTGCTTAGCGATTTCGGCAAGCGATTTCTTGGCCATGTTTTCTCCCAATTGTGGACCGGAGCAACGGCTTGGCCCTTCGCATGTTCCCTAATGGCGAAGACCTAACGCCACCAAGCGTCCTCCGGCACCGCGCGCCTGAAGACCGCCGCTGAAGCTGCAGCAGCCGCTTTCCTACGGAGCGCATCGGATGGTCGCCGCGGCGGTGAAGGACGATGCGGTGCCCACGGTCGAGGTTTTGCACAGCTCCCGGAACACGTAGACAAGCCGGAGCATCTGCATTTCGGAATCCCTGACCCGTGCTAACAGCGGGGAACGAGGCGGTGGTCCCAAGGATTCGTCTCTGCAGGAGCTATCTCAATGCTGATGACGAAGGAAAAACCGAAGGGAATCCGGACGCTACACGGCTGGGCCATCCACGTGCTGCAGGAGGCGGGCGCCATTCACGAATGCGAAGAGCACGGCTGGGCGAAGGACGGCGCCGATCCACTTGCGCGAGAGCACGCGTTAGAAATAGCGAGGCTGGAGACGCCTGACGGCTTGTCTGCGGATCAGGCGGTTGCCGAGGTCCGCGAAGTGCTGGAACTCGATCGGCGATACCTGCCCCGAGTGTCCCTGGGCGATTGCTAACGCCGCGCGGGATCGCCCCCGCCACAGGTTGAGACAGGCCAGTGCGCAAATCACGGTAGGAACAAAGACCGCCTGTTACGCGAACAGGTCTGCACCGGCCGGCGTGAACGTCACGAAAGTCCCACTCTCGTGATACGTGATCCAGCCCTTCTCGATCGCTCGCTGCAGCCCGACCCAGTATTCATCTGGCGTGGCCCCGTCCTTGAACAGCATCGGGCCATTGATCTTCTCGATGTGGATGACGCCTTGGGCGGCTTCGACGGAGTTGGCGATCTCCATTACCCGGCGCGCGGCGGCGTCGGGGTCGGCATAAGGGCGATGATCGGTAAGTTTCACCAGGCCATGTCCATGTGAGTCTGCTCAATATGTTCGTCAACGGACCGAATCGTCAACGGCGCGCCGCAGAAGCATTTCGAGCGGCCGGAAGCCGTCTGCGTCGGCATGGGCAGCCCGAGGTCGTGCATTCGGTACTTCCAGGCGGTGGCGGCCCGGACGCGCCGGTTCTCGGCGAAGTCCGCCTCGGTGCAGCGGGGCAGGTAGTCACGCCAGGCGGCGTCGAATTCGGCTCTGGCCTGCTCGTACGTCGCGGCGGTGCCGCTCGGGTTCCAGTTCCGGCTGTGGTCGTAGTCGATCCCGCAATGTCGGCAGCACTGACCTTTCGCCGGCGCGCCGGCTTTAGGATCGCTCGGCCAGTTCGTCCAGCGGCCAAGAGCTTTGATTGGGGAGTTTCGAATCCGTCTCTGGAGCGCGGTTCTCTTGCTCCGCCTCTTTTCAGTAGTCCTTGGCCGCCGTCCGAAGGTCTTCCTTCAGCGCCTCGTCCACAGTCTGGTCGGCGATGTTGTCCGCGCGGTCCTTCTGCTTCTGGAGTGAATCCTTGCTCACGCGTTAATCGAGCTTCCCATCCGGGGGGCCGCGCTGTTGACGATCGCGTCGGTAGACGGCCATATCGGGCCAAACCACAGGATATCGCGTGATGAACAACTTGGTGCTGCGTCAGATTGCGCTCCTGGCTGCCCTGCTCATCCCCGCGGTCGGTCATGCGGAAACCAAGGATGAATGGATCGCCTTGGGAGCGAAGGTTCATGGTGCCTTCGGTCCGTTCATCCCGGTTGGCATTCGCATTGGATTGGACGCGGCGGATCGGCTTAAGGCGGGCCCCCGCGGGCTGATGGTGACGTACTACAACGGGAACAAGCCGCCATGCCCTTGTGTGGCTGACGGCGTGATGCTGGCCACCCAAGCCAGCCCCGGCCAAGGCACGTTGGAGGTTTCGCCCGATCGGGCGCCGGACGGCATGATGGCCATGATCGTCATCAAGAACCGCACGTCCGGTGAAGCGCTGAGATACAGCATCAAGGACGAATGGCTGCAGAAGATACTAGGCTGGATCAAATTAGATCCATCCGCGCGATACGATTCCGCCATGAGCGCGGAAGGGCTGTTTCAGGTTGAGCCGGTTAAATAGGCTTCTGCGTACTCACCTAAATGCGACTTCAAGAGTGAGGATCGTTTGCCCCATTGCGTTCGGCTCGTCGGTGACCCATTCTCCATGGGTCCTTCCAGGGACCGGCGGTCGAGCTCATAACAGAAGTTCGCGCAAAGGCCCTAATTGCCTCGCCGAGGACGGCGAGTAAGTTTGGAAGATCGATACCGACGGCATCCAAAGTCGTATGGCGGTTGGAAGAGTGGAAATAGCGAAATGCCATGCTTTTGCTCCCTTTTGAGGTGGGAGCGCAGTAGCGTCGTTTGCACGCATGCTGCACGGCTGACAATCGGTGTTGCGAGCCGCCGGTGCTGAGATGATGCGGCTTGCCGCCCTCATCGTTGCGTCGTTCTGCTCATAGCCTCTCCCAAGCGCTCTAACTCAAGGGTGAAGCAGAAAAGGGCGAATAGAGACATTGCCATGAGGATCCCGCGCCGAGCCAGCAGCAATATGTCTACGCCACGGCCCAATTCCGGAAGGTGGCGAAACAGCACGATCGAGAACAGAGCGCTGGCGAAGATGAAGTTCAGTCGCCCCAAAAACAGGAAGAGGTGGCTCAACACCGGCCGGCCACCTTTGACAGGGATTGTCACTCTGAAGAGCCGGTACCAATAGACTGCCTGCATCAGCAGGAGAACGAGGAACATCAGATTGCCATCGTATGGCGTACTTGCCGGTTGCTGACCCGGCGCGAGCACCAACTCTCTGAACGCGGGCAGGCCCTCCCATACGATGAATTCCGACCCGAAGAACTGAACCGCCATCGTGAGCACGTAGACGAGCACACCTGAGCGCGCCGAAGACACTGAAAGAGAGTTCAGCCAGATCCAGAAGGTCGGAGAGGCCGCGATGCGTCCCGCCGGTGATTTTTCGGGTTTACTCAAGCGACGCACCGAATTGCTTTTGAGCTATCGCAGAGCCAGGCCGGCGACCCCCAGAGCCAGGTTGATTCCGACTTGGCCCTGAAGAGACAGCGGCTGCAGCGATATCGTTCTATGCGAGCCTCCCACCAGGAGCTTGCCTCCGGCACCTACACCGACCGAAGCGTCCCCGCTCACTCCGACATAGTTGCCGCGTAAGGCTCCGTGGGGAAGCCCGGAGCTGGGTGCAAACACTGCCCAGGCCATCACACCCCCGGCCCGAAGCCCCACGTCAAGGCCGACGCGGGTAATGGTCCCGGAGTACGTTTCCGGCGCTGTACCGTTGTCGGGAGCGAAGCGGCATCGCATGTGCTGTCGCGAGCCGATGACCAGCCCGATCGAAGGTCCTAGATTGCAACTCAGCAGGCCCACCTTCGCGCCACTCTGGGCGGCCGCCGGCAAGACCAAGGCCAATAAAACAGCTGCTCCGAGCAGCAGTGGCAGTCGCTTCATGAAGTGCCTCCCCGCCCGACATCAGGCCTGCTTTGTTAGCGCGGCGTGTCGGACGCCGCAAGGCGGGCCGCACAAGCCCCGAAGCCTCGATGATAAGCCCCCGAGCACCGAAGTTGCGCGGCGATATGGGAAAAGGTTCGAGCGGGCGGCTCCGAGGTTTCCGCCTGTCCAGGGACAAGTCGGAGGCCCCGTCCGGGAGAACCGCGTCTGGGCGTCCAGGTCTCGGCCTATTCCGGCACTGTATTGCGTCACCATTCACCATGTGCCGCTGCGAGGATGTCCCTAGCCGCCTTTGCTCTTCAAACCGTGGTAATCTGGCGAACCAAGCTTCAAATTGCCAACGGAGGGGCATGTCCATTCCAGAGTTCACGAAAAACAGTGACGCCGACCGTCGGACGCGTAGGAAAAGGAACTCCCTGCTCTTGGTCCTGGCCGTTGGAGTTGTCGTCTTTTGCGGCGCGGCCGGTGCTTTGTACTACGCGGTGCGACCCGCAATTCTCCGGGTTGCGGTCGGGCCGGCCGGAAGCGAGGACGACCGTGTCATTCATGCCATGGCCGAGGTATTCGCCCACGAAAGCAGGAACGTCAGGCTCTCGCCCGTCACCACCGACGGAGCAATCGAAGCGATAGCGCTCCTAAGAAGCGGCAAAGCCGACCTCGCGGTTGGCCGTGGCGACCTGGATATGTCCACCGACGTCCAGGCGATCGCCGTTCTGCGTAAGAATTACGCCGTCCTGTGGTCGCCATCTGGGCTCGCGGGGAAAGGATCGTCCAAGCGGAAAACTGTCCGAAAGATCGAGGAGATTGCCGACCTTGCGGGGCACAAGGTGGGAGTGATCGGCCGAACGCCGGCGAACGTGGCCCTGCTCAGGGTGATCTTAAGCGCGTCCGGGGTAGAGCCCGACAAGGTCTCCGTGGTGCAGTTCGGTGCGGACAAGATCGACGAGCTCGCGCGCGACCCGACGCTCGACGCATTCTTGGCGGTCGGTCCTCTCGACAGCAAGATAACGGCCGATGCTTTGAGGGCGACGGCGCGATCGCGAGGCGCCCCCAAGTTTCTCGGGATCGATGCATCGGAAGCACTTGCCTTGAAGCACCCGCGATACGAAGCGGTTGAAATTCCCTCCAGCGTATTCAATGCAAACCCTGCGTGGCCGGACGACAAGATTGACACGATCAGCGTCAGTCACCTGATCCTTACGCGTAAGGCTTTGCCCGAAGCTACCGCAGCAGCTTTTTTCCGCCAGCTGTTCGCGGTTCGCGAGGTGATCGCGGAGCAGGTTCCCGGGGGAGCGCACATCACGAAGCCGGATGCCGAAAAAGACAGCGAACTCCCGGTACACCGGGGAGCGGCTGCCGTGATCAACGGTTCCGAACGCACTTTCCTTGACAAATACGGCGATTACTTTTGGTTCGCCCTGCTGCTTGTCTCAGCACTTGGATCGGCCGCTGCTTGGTTTCGTCGTTATCTGAATAGGGATGAGCGGGACGAGAACATCACTCATCGCAAGAGGATTTCTGGCCGCGGCATCGGAGGTGCGTAGCGCCGATTCCGAGCAGCAGCTGCTCAGGCTGCAGGCTGAAGTCGATGCCATAATCCGGGAAACCCTCGAGTTCCTGCGACGGCGGGGCTATCGAAGAAGAGGAATTAGCGCCGTTCAGTCTGGCCCTCGATCTGTTCGACCATGCTGTGGTTGAGCGGCGCATCGCTTTCCAAAGCGAGCCCGCCGATCCGATCCGCGTCTCAGGCGGTGCTCACCCCCTTCCGTCTAGGCGATCTCCCTAACTATGCGGATGGGTCGCACACTCCAGTGCCTCCGCGCCTGACAACGTGTGTCGGTGAGAGCTGATCCAAAATCTCAGTTGATCTTCCGGCGGAGCTTCTCAGCAATGGCACGCTGATCGTCAATATGCTCGTGGACGTTCTGCCGTGCTTCGTCGTCGCGCGAGGGTTTGATGGGTTTTTCCTCGACTGGTTTCTTCTTCGCCATGATCGCCACTCTAGAATTCTAGAACAAGATAGCGCAATCCCAAACCCACCCGAGCCGCCTAGAGGTACGCCGGCCGCCCTCGGCGGAAGCGCTCCGGGCTCGACGCTTCGTTGACGATGGCCGGCCGTAGTCGCACCCTAGTGTCCGATAATTCCAAGAGCCTGACGCATCGGCGCGCTGGACACCTGGAGCAATCCCTGAAACGGCTGTCCCAGTTCGAGAACAAGAAATACGGCTCCTGACACCGAAAACGCACACACGACAAGAACGCCAACGACGGTCGCATTGGGTGAGGAAAGGAGGCCAAAGCTGGCGAACAGCACTGCAAGCCAGAACACCAGGATGACCAGGAAAGGGAACGGGACGGACCGGCTTTCCCGCTGGGCGGCGAGCAGCCACCGCGTCTGACCGAGATCTTGAACAAGCTGCAGAGCTTGAGATTGGATCCTCCGTTGCATTTCGCTCTTGGGGGAGAGTTGTTGAACCTCGTCGTAGAGCGCCCTGCCGTTCACGGTCATATCGGCGGCGATCAAAGAAGAGCTTCCGGGAGCATCCAAGGGCCAGATCCGGTTGACCGCGGACGCGACTGTCTGCCGAACCAGCTCGCGCGCGCGGGAAGTCTCCGGTCCATATTGGGCAAGCCCCGCGTCGAGAAGGATGAATTTGGCCGAGATCTGATCGAGGCCGTCCCGCTGTGCATCGTACTGTCCCTTGGCTGAGGCGATGAGAAGTCCCAGGACGAGGGCGGTCATCGTCGCCAGCAGACCCATTCCAAGCTTCATCACGTCCTTGGACTCATCCTTGAGATGTTCCGCGGGCAACACCTTGCGAAGAAGCATGCCAATCACCGCGCCACTGAAAACACAGCCGAAGACGATGCAGGCTGTAGCCGTCTCGGTCACGATTTATCTCCCAACACCATCTTTTCCAATCATGGCTACGTTCCGGCCTATCTCAGTTCGGGGCCACGCGTCCCAACCCGCCAACTACCGTCTAACGGGCAATCTGTTGGATGTGATCTGCTGCTCACCGACCAGCCTAGCTTCGATCAAGCTCATAACCGACGTCACGTCATCGAAAGCCCGCGAATGAGCGCGTCCTCGCAGCCTGGTTAGATCGAATACCTCGACACCCGCTCGACGAAATTCCGCCGCATACGGCTGTTGATCTGGATCGATGCCTCCAAGGCGGACTGCGCCTCCATGGATCGATCTCGATAGGCTCAACGCGGCGTCGTCCTGCGACACGAACAGTGCCAAGCGAGGCCGCGCAGGACCCATGTCGTGCAACTGCAAACGGAAGCTTTCTGCGTCGACGTCCGGAGCAACGAACAGCACGTTCTTTATCTTGGCCCCGATCCGGCCTGCCATCGCTCTCGCGCGTAGGGTTTCCAAGGTGAGAAAACACCCCATGGAGTGACACAGGATTGTCACTTCCTTGACGTTCGGAGTGGCCGCGATCGTGTCGAGCACCTGCGAAAACGCGTCGCTGGACTTCGATGCGCTCTCTGCATCCTCTCGGTAGGCATCCAGGCTTACCGAGCCCCGCGACGGCCAGGAGAACAGGACGGGGGCGCCCGGCGCTCCGGAATCATGAACGATCTGAGCGAACCGGTACACGGCTTCGTCGAACCTGTTGTTGAAACCGTGAATGAAAACAAGGACTTTTCCGCGTGCTCGCGGGTTCTTTGCGGCCCCGGCCAGCGCAGCCCCGAATGCCGGCTTTTCGACCGCTTCGGCCGAGACCGTCACGAAGTTTTGCCGCGGATTCCCTGGCGAGGAGGTCGGCCACTGAACCTGACCCACCGTGCGCGAGGCATCCGGCGGGATGGAAACGGCAATCGAGGCGTAGTTCAACTGATCTGCGCGTTCGCCCTCAAACATCGCTGAATTCCCGGCCGCCGTTCGGCTGCGCGTCGTCGCCACCAGCAACGGCACGATCGAAACGCCTTCCGCTTCGATCGGCCCGACGGGGAGCAAGGTATCCATCGGCACACGGCTGCATCCGCAGCCCAGGAGGACCAGCAGCAGCATGGCGCACGTTTTCACAATGCGCAGCCGCTCCTCACGTCCGTGTTTGGCGCGCCGGAGGGAGAAGGACATCAAGCTTCCTTCCGAGCTGAACAGCAGGAAATATCCCGCTGGGACGAAGAACAGGGTCAGGAGTGAGGCGACCGCCAATCCGGACATCATAAGCACCGCCATCGGCTGCCACAACGCGCCGCCGGCGAAGGCCATAGGTGCCAGTCCAAGGACCGTCGTAGCCGAGGTCAGCAGGATCGGGCGAAGACGCTTTTCCGACGCAGCTATGATGGCTTTCCGGAGCGGAAGCGCCTGGCGCTCCACATCGATCTGGTCGATCAGCACGATCGCGTTGTTGATGATTATCCCCGACAGGCTGATGATGCCGAGGGTGCCGAAGAACGAGAGCGGTTGTCCCGTTGCCAGCAGGCCGAAGGGAATGCCGATCTAGAATCAGTGGTATGCTGATGAAAGTCAGGAGCGTACGGCGGAACGAGTTGAACTGCAGGATGATGGCCAGCACCATCACCGCAAGTGCGACGGGAAAACCTGCCGCCAGCTTTTGGTTGGTCTCCGCGCTTTTCTGGATCTCACCCCCGACGGTCACGTGATAGCCGCCGCTCATGTCCATCTCGTTGAGCCGGGGCTGGATGGTTTCCAATAGCTGCCCGGCGGTCAGGGAAGTGCTGCGGGCGGTGATCGTGATCGTCCGCTCCTGGTTCTTGCGGCGGATCCGCGCGAAATCAAAGCCCGGCTTCAGTCTGGCAACTTGCGCCAGCGAGATGAGCCCGCCGTTCTTCGCAAAAGTCGCGCTGGTGAGGCCTTCCAGGCTCTGCGAGGTGTACGCGCCGGCGCGCAGCACGATCGGGATCGAGTTATCCCCCTCGCGGTAGATAGAGACCGCAGTCCCGCTGAAGTACGTGTTCAGCAGCCGAGTGACTTCCTCCGACGTCACACCAAGTTGCCGCGCCCGGTCCTGGTCGATCTCGACGACCACCTTGACGATCTTGTTGCCCCAATCGTCATCGTTCTCGCGCACGTCCGGAGCCGCCTGCAGCAGGGATCGGACCCGTTCGCTGAGGGTGAGCAGCCGGTCGCCGTCAGGCCCGGAGATCTCGAGCTCCACGAGGCCGGATTCCACGGCTCCCATGGCGAGCCGCTTGATCTTGAAGTTTGCCTCCGGATGGTTCGCGTAGAGATAGTTCCAGGCGCGATCGGCGGCACGCACCGCGCCCTGATAATCAGTGGTGTTGACCAGAAAGAAGGCGGACGACGGGTCCGGAGGGACGGGGGTCAAGGTCAGGTAGAACCGCGGCCCGCCGTCACCCACGTATAAAATCTCGCCCGAGATCTCCGGATTTGCCGTCTTGTCCCCGAGCCATCGCTCGATCTCGCGGGCACGAGCTTCGGTTTGCGAGATGTCGGTCCCGTCGGGCATGTTCATGTAGACCAGGAACTGGCTACGTTCGCTGAGCGGAAACATCTCCTTTGGAATGCGTGGAAATTGTGTAAGCGCGATCACGACGAGCGCGACGCAGCCGGCGAGGACGATGGGCGAGAAGCGCAATGCCTGGCCGAGCGCGGTGGCGTAGAGCCGCTGCAGGCGTGACGGCGCGGCGTCCTCGGTGGCGGAGCCCGCCCGCCGCCTGATCAGCCACACCGTCAAGGCGGGAAGAATGTACAGAGCCGTGATCCAGGAGCCACCCAGCGTGAGCGCCACCACGGCCGCCAGCGAGTACGCATACTCACCGGACGCTCCGGACAGCAGCATGAGCGGCAAGAACGCCGCGATCGTGGTGATCGAGGAGATCAGGAGCGGCAGCGCATACTGCTCTCCGGAGGCAAGGCCGGCTTCTTCGGGAGGCGTTCCCCGGCCGATCCGGCTGACGATGTCCTCGACGATCACGACGCCGTTGTCGACCAGCAGGCCGAGCGCGATGATGATCGCCGCGATCGAGACCTGCTCCAGCGCGATCCCGAGGGCCCGCATCCCGATCAAGGAGAACATCACCGCGAACGGCACGATCATCGCCGCGATGGTGCCCGCCCGGAGACCCAAGAAGACCACCACCAGCACCGCCACCACCACGAAGGTCTGGGCCACGCTGGAGAGGGCCGAATTGACGGAGGCGCTGACCTGATCGGCCTGGTAGGTCGCAAAAGAGAGGGCGTAGCCGATCGGAAGCCGCTCCTCGTATTCGCGTGCGGCCGTACGCAGCTTGACGCCGACCTGGGTGACGTCCTGGTCCGGCTGCATGATCACGCTGAGGACGACGGCGGGACGACCATTGAAATAGATCGGCTTGACCTTCGGGGAGACGTAGTCGCGGCGGACGGTGACGAGGTCGGCGAGCCTGACCAGGCTATCGGTGCTGCCCACCCGCGTCAGCATCGTCTCGATCGCCCGCACGTTCGGGAAGTCTCCCGAGGTCTCGAGCAGGAGGCGGGTGCCGTCCGCATTGATGTTGCCGGACGGCAGCACGACATTCTGCCCCTGAAGATCCTTGATCAGCGCGTTCACCTGAACGCCGATGGCGGCCATCTTCCGGGTATCGAGCTCGAGCCAGACCCGCTCGTCCTGCACCCCGTGAAGCTCGACCTTGGAGATGCCGCCGATCTGGTAGAGCTTCTTCCGGAAGTCCTCGGCCGCATCCTTCAGTTCGCGCGGCGAAAAGCCTTCGCCCGTGATGGCGATGGTGGCGATCGCGACATCGCCGAAGTCGCTGTTGACGAACGGTCCGACCACCCCATCGGGCAGTTGGACCTTGGCATCGGCCATCTTGTCGCGGAGCCGCTGCCAGGTGGCATTGACGTTCGCAACCTCGTCCTTCAGGTCGACGTAGATCGTAAGGGATCCTTCGCCCGCAAGCGTCCTGATGTCCTTGACCTCGGCGAGTTCGCGCACTTTCCGCTCGATAGGGATGGCGACGAGATTCTCCATCCGCTCGGGCGCCATGCCAGGGAAGAGGGCCGACACGACCGCCGTCCGGATCACGATCACCGGGTCTTCGCGCTTCGGGAAGTTGGGATAGAGTCCGATGCCCGCGATCAGCAGCCCGATCATGGCCATGATCGTAAATCGCGACCGCGCAAGACCGAAGCGGGTGAGGAGATTCACGGCGCCGCCTCGTCCAACGGAAGCAGCTTCACCTTCTGACCGTCGGAGAGATGAGAGACGCCTGCCGAGGCCAGGATATCGCCCGGCGCGACGCCCTCCACCACGACGAGACGATTGTCGCGGATCCCGCCCACCGTGATGGTCCGCTTCTTCACCGTCGAACTTCCCTGGTCGTAGCCGAAGACGGTCCCGATGTTCTGCAGCACCTTTCCGCCGTCGGGCACAAGCACGCTGAGGGGGACGAGGAAGCCGCTGCGACCCACGACCAGCGGTTCTTCGATCGTGACTTCGACCGACATGCCGGCGTTCAGACCCGGGGCGTTGTTGTCCAGCCGGACGACGACCGGGAAGGCCGAGACCTGCTCGGCCTTGGATCCGAGCTCCTTGATCTCGCCCTTGAGCGGAAGGTCGGGTTTGTCGGCGACCTTCACGTCCACCTTCTGCCCGACCTTCAGGCTCTGGAACGTCGCGGCCGGGACCAGAAAGGACATCTCGAAGCTGTCATCGCTGTAGAGCGTGGCGACCGCCTGTCCCGCAGCGACCTGCGCGAAGGATTTGACCTCAATACGGGAGATGGTGCCGGCGAAGGGCGCCAGCAGCTTGCTGCGGTCGAGGTTTTGGTTGGCCAATTCGAGCTGGCGCCGTATCTGGTCAAGTTGGGCCCTGGAGCTGAGCAGAGTCGCATTCGACTGTTCAAAAACCGCTTGGGTGGCGACGCCGCGCTTCAGGAGTTCTTCCTTGCGCTGGAAGTCCGACTGGGCGTTGTCGAGTTGAGCCTGCGCCTGCTGCACGCCGGCGCTGGCCTGGTCCACCTGGCTCTGCAGCGATCTCGGATCGATCTCGGCGAGGAGGTCTCCGAGTTGCACCTTCTGGCCGACGGTGAGGCCGACCGCCTTCAACTGCCCGCCGATCTCGAACGAGAGGCTGCTGACGTCGGCCGGCTGCAGCACGCTCGGAAAGCGCCGAACGCGGCTTTCCGCCGTCGCAGCGACCTTGTAGGCGCGCAGACCGCGGACAGGCTGTTCGCTCGCTTCCTTCTTCCGTTCTCCGCAGCCCGGCAAGCCCGCGATAAGGGCCGCTCCAAGTAGAAGTCGCCCGGTCAGCTTGGTCATTTTTGCCCTTCGGGTGCGACGCGCTCGCGATGCTCATCCGAGCTTTCCGATGATGGCGGGTAGGGCCTGTCTGAATTCCTCGAAATTTGCGAAGACATTCTCTCGTGGCAAAAGGCCGGGCACCACCTGCATTGCCTCCAGACGGTCCATCTGGCTCTTCTGCAGCCCGACCAAGAGGACGCGCAGGGTCGCAGACTCGAGATCGACCAGCACATCCTGAAGAGCGTAGATGCCCGACTGGTCCATGTACGAGACCTGCTCCATCCTCAGCACGAGCAACTTTTTCCCCACCACCTGCGACGATAGCTTACGAAGGGCTTGAGCGAAGCCAAAGAATAACGGCCCGTCGAAGTGCTTGATCAGCAGTCGATTTCTCAGTTCTTCGGGTATCTCCATTTCATCGGCCCATGGCTCGTCCTCCACCAGCGTGAAGCTGGTTCTCTGCTCCATGATCCCGGCAACGGACGCCATGAAAACCAGAGAGGCGGCGATCATGCCGATGCCGACCGCGGTAATCAGATCGGTGAAGATCGTCAGCAACACCACCATAACCTTGAGAGCGATGTCTGCCCGCGGTGCGGTCGAGAAGTGGGCGAAGCTGCGATAATCGATGATGCTCAAACCGGCGCTGATCAGAATTCCCGCCAATACCGCGTGTGGGATGTAGCGCACCACGCCGGACAATCCGAGCACGATGGCGAGCAGCAGGAGGCCGTGTATGACGCCCGAAGACCGATGTCGCCCTCCCGCCCTGATGTTGATCGCAGTCCGCATGAAAGCACCGGCGCCCGGAATCCCTCCGAAAAGGGCGGCTGCCATATTGCCCACGCCTTGGCCGACGAGCTCACGATTGCTGTCGTGATGCGTTCTGGTGATGTTGTCGGCAACCAGCGAAGTCGTTAGCGCGTCGATGGACCCGAGAAAAGCCAGCTGGAACGCGGGGGTGATAATCAACTTGGGATCTGCGAAATCGAAGGTAGGAACGATCAAGTGCGGAAGCCCGCCAGGTATGTCGCCGATGGTCGGCGCGGAAATTCCGAACACGACGGCGATGATCGTCAGCGTCACCAGCGCGATGAGGGAAGGCGGCACCGCCGTGATGACGCGGGGCAGCAGGTAAGCAAGTATAACTGTGGCGGCGCCCAGCAAAACCGCGCCCGGATGAACCCCCTGCTGCAGCGTTCCGAGCGACCGCAGAATGACGAGGGGATTGGACGAGGGCGAGTTCAGGCCGGCTATCGGGAAAATCTGCTGGATTATGATGATGATTCCGATTCCGGTCATCAGACCCGAGATCACGGGATAGGGCAGAAAGCGAACATATCGCCCAATTCTTGCGATGCCGAACAGGGCCTGCAAGGCCCCCGCGACGACGAACACCGCGAAGACGTTCGAAACGTTCACCTGTCCGGTGGGAAGGGTATTCGTGGCTACGACGCCAGCTGCGATCAGGGTCATCGGCGCCGTTGGTCCCGAGATCTGAGCAGGGGTGCCGCCCAGCAGCGACGCGACGATGCCCAATATGATCCCGCCATATAGGCCGGCGGCCGCACCAAGTCCGGATGCGACACCGAATGCTAGACATAATGGCAGCGCTACAATGCCGGCGGTCAAGCCACCGAAAACATCGCCCCGGCCAATCGCGAACTGCGACATTATTCTCCCCCTAATGTTTCAGCCTACCGCGCCGCTCGCTCGCGTCGCGTCATCGATCGATTCAGACGGTCAAGTCGGAGGGGAATACGGCAGAGCCGACTTGTGAACGCAAAGGCGCAATCGCCCGTCGCCGCAGAGGCGAAAAACAAAGGTCTTGTCGACCATAATCTCGCCGCCCTCATAGTCTGCGGCGTACACATTCCCCATGGTAATGGCGATATCTCCATGAATTTGGATGCCGTTCTCCGCCGCGTTGTTGTCGTACCAAGCCCTCGCCCAGGGCTTCAGGGCGAATCCCTTGTCGTCCGGAAAATCAGGATCTCCTGCCACGAAATACGAGAGAGCCCCTTTTGCCGTGTCTCGAAACGTATGTCTTCCGTGGGCCAGTGTCGGCTTGAAGAACACGGTTCCTTCCGAGTAGTCGTATAGGTCCTTAATGAGCCTTTCGGCAACGGCTCGGACATTCCCGCCATCCTGATAGACTTTGCCCATCTCGACGAGTCCGTCACACCAGGCTTGCTGCGCAGCGTTAACTTGGTCCTCGGTGATGCTCATGTTGTCCTTGCCCAAAGTTCACAGTCCCAAGTTCGTATGGAGCACGTCTAATCGGATATTTGCAAATCCGGAAAGACCCGCCTTCGCCGCGGCAGGTTTTGCCAATGCCGGCTTCCTTGGTTTTGTCCTAGTAACCCAAGAAGCGCCTTGCATAACGCTCATTGCAGTGATGCAATGCCTTTGAGCGTATGGATCGTTGGGGGTCCTCCTTTCAGGAGGACGATCATGAAGAGGCCTGGGCTATCGATTGTTACGCCTGACGCAGCAGCACGCCTCGTATTGTTTTTCGGTCTCATTTCGGCGTTTTTGGCCTATTCTCGGGGGGAATATGAGGGAGGCTACGATGAGAACTGCGGTTTGCGCGCCGTTCGTCTCAGGTGAGCGTGCAGCGACCCCGGTTGCCCACGCAAACGGCGGCCCGTCCTGTTGGAATCCTCAAGGTCTAGCAGGGGCCGACTAAGATTGCGGGGCCTCCCAATCGTGAATGTACAACGTGCCCACCGCGATCTGGCCTTCGGCGGTAGTCATGACATCTGAGATGGCCGAGCATCGTAGCAAAGAGAGTTGCCATGATAACGCAGATTCTGAGACGAGCATTCATCGCTGCGGGGGTCGTGCTCTGCGGTATTTCAGTTTCTATCGAGTGCCCGAAGGGCGGCGGCTTGTCCCTTGACGCGAACAGTGCTCAAGCCCGGGTCGGACGACCGTTGACGCCCCTCAGCTACGCCGGGGTCGCACGACGCACGCACCGCCGTGCGGTGGTTGGGGGAGCGGTCGTGGGCGGCGCCGCGTACTGTCACCGCGTGCTGGTTCACGGAGTATGGGTCTGCGGCTAGTGCCGCTTGCCGGCCCTTGGTCCGGTCCGTGCGCCAGGAGAGATCTGGTGAGATGGCGTTCGCCGCGGCTCGCTGCGGGCGACCGTGTTGTGCCCGGCGACCAGCCAGCTCGCCGATCTGCGGTTCTGTTCGAGCCGCGGAGCAGTCTTAGTCTTTCCCCACCTTCAGAAGCGGAGCGATGACCATACGGACGAATGCTATTTCGGCGCTTCGCTGGCGGACCATCGCAGTCAAGGTGTTTCGCTGCTGGTTTCCCGCTGCGGATCTCCGCCCACAGTTTTCATCCGATAGTCCCTGATCCGGACTACTTTTCGGAAGCCGAGAACGAATGGCTACTTCCGAGCCCGGTTGAGGAGCAGCGCGAATGCTGGTATCGCTCAGTAGGACCCACTTCGTAAAGCAGACGGTCCTGTCTTTTTGCTTCGTGCTGTTCGGGCTGCAGGCTGCCGCCGGACTTGATCAGATTTCACTGCAACTGAAATGGAAGCATCAGTTTCAGTTCGCCGGCTACTATGCCGCGCTGGAGCAGGGGTTTTACCGTGACGCCGGTCTCGATGTCACAATCCGCGAGGGCGGCCCCGACGTCGATGCAACGGAGGCGGTTGCGGCCGGCAAGGCAGGTTTTGGCGTCTGTAGTTCCGGCGTTCTACGCGAATGGGAGGCGGGCCGGCACCTGATCGTCCTGGCTGTCATTTTCCAGCAGTCGCCCGCCATGATATTGGTGCCACGAAGGGCGGACATTAGAAGCGTGTTGGATTTGCGCGGCCGCACGCTGATGGACGCGCCGGGGAGTACCGAAATAGCAGCGATGCTGAAGCACGAGGGGGTGGACTATACGGCACTGCCTCGCATCGACCACCGAGGCGATCCCCGCGATCTCCTGGCCGGAAAGGCCGACGCGATGGTCGCATATACCTCGAACGAGCCGTTCGTCCTTGAACAACTCGGCGCCGCGTATCGAACCTTCTCGCCGGGGGCGCACGGGATCGATTTCTACGGCGACAATCTTTGCACCTCCGAAGGTGAGGTGAAAGCCCACCCGGAACGTGTGGCGGCATTCAGGACGGCGAGTCTCAAAGGCTGGGCCCATGCGCTGGCGAATAAAGAGGAAACAGTCGATCTGATCCTGCGAAGCTATTCGACGAAGAAGAGCCGCGAAGCCCTGCTGTTCGAAGCGGCCCGCATGGATCCGCTGGTCCGGCGAGGATCTGGCGAGATCGGTCATCAAGATGCCGAGCATTGGCGAAAGATCGCCACGACGCTTCACAAGCTGGGGCTAGTGGCGGACGATAAGCTGCCCGCTGAACTAATGTGGAGCGGCAAACATGATGTCGCAGGCCACTGGCTGCTCTCCCTCCTGTTCGTTCTTGTCGTCTTGGCGTTCGGAGCATTGGCTGGTTACCAACGTCGGCTCCCTCTGCAGCGGGGACTGGCACGGCTCGGAGCCCTAAGGCCTTCCGCGAGAATGCTCCGCCCCAGGCTCAGTTTGGTCATGACGTTGCTGTTCGTCGGGCTAAGTATTCCCGTTCTCATTTTCATTCTGATCTACAGCTACGACAAAAATTCAACCGGCATCGTGTCCATCCTGAACGATGCGGTCGCGCAGACCAGCCGTGCCGCTGTTGACCGCACCGAGAATTTGATCGACAGCACCGAAACCCCGTTGCGCCTTCTGGCTGAGGTTGCCGCCGCGGATCCAGGTTATTTCCGCACCGACCAAAGCAATGACATCTTGTACCGGTCCCTGACCTCGGCTTCGCACATCGACGCCGTCTACGTGAGCTTCGAGGACGGATATCACCGGGTCGTGACCCGCATCGACGAGGACCGCAGACGCAGCGACCCCCGTATTCCAGCGGCGGCGAACTGGCACGCCAGCTACATCGATGCGATCACATTTGCGCTGTCACGGGTCCGACATCGAAGGTTTTTCGACGTCTGGCCGCATCAGATCGGCGCTTACAACGTCGGTACCGAGCTCGACATCAGGACTTTGCCCGGATATCACGCCGCGAGGACCACGCGGACCCTCGCGGTGAATGAACCTTCCATCAACCCCGACACCGGCTTTCCCGTTCTCTTCTTGCGCGTTCCCATATTCAAAGGCGCCGATTTCATTGGATGCGCATCCGTTAATTTCACCATGGACGTGTTGTCGCGTTTCCTCAACCAAAGCCGCGCCAGCGCGCGCAGCACTACCCTGATCGCCGACCGCAACACCGGTAAGATCGTCGCATTTCCGAACGAGCAGAAGAGCATGCGAATTGAAAACGGCAAGCTCAAGATTGCGACCCTTGCCGATATCGACGATGCGGATGTACGCGAGGCCTCTCTCCAGCACACCCGTGCTGGTATCGACAGATTCCCTTTTCGGTCTACGATAAATGGTGAAGAAGTTATCGCGACATTCGCCAACTTTCCAGATGGCCTGGGCCAACCCTGGGAGGTGATTACGCTGACCCCGGTGGATGATTTCGTGGGAACCCTAAAGGCGACCAATCGGTTGATCATGGCTGTCATCATCATCCTCACGTTGATCGAACTCGTCTTCATCTTTTTCGCTTCCCGTCGACTGTCGCAGCCAGTCGAGAGCGTTTCGCAGCAATTGCAGGCAATTGAAAGCCTGCAGTTCGACCTGCCCGCTTCGCGGCCATCGAACATCAGGGAAATTGCGAGACTTGAATCCGCGGCTTCGTTGCTTCGCAGTTCGCTGAAGTCGTTCTCGTCGTTCGTGCCGCTGGATGTCGTGCGCCAGCTCATCAAGTCCGGTATTCCGCTGACTCTGGGCGTCGAGCCCCGCTTCCTATCCATTTTCTTTTCCGATCTGGAGAATTTTTCCACTCATTCCGAAACTCTGGCGCCAAACGATTTGCTGGTGCAGATCTCGACCTATTTCGAGCAGGTTTCCGGGGCCATCGTGGAAGAAGGCGGGACGGTCGACAAGTTCATAGGCGACGGCATCATGGCCTTTTGGAATGCCCCGGTGCAGCTTGACAAGCACGTACTGCGTGCCTGTGCCGGCGCGTTGCGTGCAGCGAGACGCATGGAGCGCGTCAATCTCGGTTGGGAAAAGGAAGGCCGACCCCGAATCCGGATTCGAATCGGGCTGAATTGCGCCACCGTTCTAGTCGGCAACGTGGGCTCTTCATCCCGGCTGAACTACACCGCGTTGGGAGACGGCGTGAATGTCGCAGCCCGCCTTGAAGGCTTGAACAAGCTGTTCGGAACAACGATCTGCATCAGCGACAGCATCTATGAGCAGGTGCAGGCAGAAATACTTGTGCGCCCGATAAAGCGAGTTCAAGTGAAAGGTCGTGAGACGGAGTTCATGATCTATGAATTGCTTGCTTTGCGTCTCAGCGATGATCCCGATCTAAAGATACGCGATCACGATGAAGAACTCTGTTCGATGACAGTTCATGCCTCGCATCGCTTCGAAACTGGCGATCTGGTGGAGGCAGCGGCTGCCTACGGCGACATATTAAAAAGGTTTCCGGATGACCCAGTCGCCAAGATCATGTTCGCGAAATGTGGGGAGAGCCACGCCCGTGTGTCCCTGTGACAGTACGACTAACGGCGCTCGAAAGGTGTGGCATCGAAGGGACGCCAATTCCATCACGGCGCCGGCCGCTGCAGCGCAGGACTGAGGGCTGCGTCAGCCGGCCGACTGAAGGTTCTCGGGTCTTCCTGGTGTCCGGCCTCGCGACCTGGATTTCCCGCTTGGCGACTCGGACTTTTTCAGGTTTCGCGTGTGGCAATCATGGTACATAATCAGAAAATCCGGCTGCTCTCGGCGAAACAACGAAACAATCCATAGTACGGGCCGAGAGGTTTGTTACTTTCGCGCGCAACGGCTGCGATCAGCGCCTGATCGGGTCTGAAAGGGGGTACCTGTGCTTTGCTCGGCAGATCGGCCTCGCGAGGCTTTCATCCGCTCGCAATCAACGTTTTTAGTTCGATGCGCTGCTTTTGGTTCTGCAGTGGCTTTGCTCGGGTGCTCAGCTGGGGCAGCGCGAGCCGACGAAGGCGGCACCAGCTTCTGGCTTCCAGGGATCTTTGGCAGCCTCGCCGCCGTCCCGCAGCAGCCGGGATGGTCCCTTACCACGTCTTACTATCACACCCAGGTCTCCGCAGGAGGCGACGTCTCGCGCGCGCGGGAATTCGAGATCGGTCGAATACCAGGTAACGTGTCGGCTACTCTCAACGCAAATCTCAATGCGACCGGTGATCTGGCCTTGATCAATCCAACCTACGTTTTCGCCACCCCGGTGCTGGGAGGCCAGGCGTCGGTCGGCATGATGGGGATTGTCGGACGCGTCGGCACTTCGTTGTCCGGTACACTGACGGGTTCAGTTGCGTTACCGCCGCCCTTCGGGACAATACCGTTCTCGCGGTCCGACAGCATCAGCGATTCGGTAACGAGCTTCGGAGATCTGTACCCGCAGTTTACACTGCGATGGAACGCCGGGGTCAACAATTTCATGGTCTATGCCACGGGAGACATTCCAGTCGGCGCATACGATTCGACGCGACTTTCGAATATCGGTCTTGGACACGGGGCGTTGGATTTCGGCGGCGGCTATACGTACTTCAATCCGCAGAGCGGACGCGAGTTCTCTGCGGTGACGGGCCTTACCTACAACTTCAAGAATCCGACCACGGACTACCAGAGCGGCGTCGACTGGCATCTCGACTGGGGAGCTTCCCAGTTCTTGTCCAAACAGTTTTCGGTCGGCTTGGTGGGCTATTTCTACAACCAGATTTCGGCTGACAGCGGTGCCAGCAATCGAGTAGGCGCGTTCGAGTCCCGGGTGATCGGGATCGGCCCGCAAATGGCCTATCTGTTCCCGGTCGGACAGATGCAGGGTTACCTTAATCTGCGGGCCTACAAGGAATTCGATGCCCAGAACCGGCCCGAGGGATGGAACGCCTGGATCACGCTTTCGATCTCTCCCGCAGCGCCCGTGCCATCGGCACCCAGACCGATGATCACAAAGTGATCCGAGATGCCTAGTCCGGGTCGTTACCCAGCCAATGTAACGAGACCAAAGGAGCTGATCATGAGCCGCCTGTTCACCGTTCTCGGAAGCACGCTGACCGGCGCGTTCGCCGCAAGCCTGTTCGCTGCAGGCGTAGCAGCCCAGGGCGTTACCACTGATATTGGCACGTTCGATCAGGATGCAGCCCAGAAAGCATTTCCTTCCAAGCCGCCATATTCACCTTATGCCGGTCGAAACTTTCCAACTCGCCCCTTCTTCGGCGACACGCATACGCACACATCGTTCTCCCTTGACGCGGGCGCGTTCGGGGCTCGCTTGGGACCGAGGGATGCCTATCGTTTCGCGAGGGGTGAAGAAGTCATCGCGTCCAGCGGTCAAAGAGCCAAGCTTTCACGACCTCTGGATTTTTTGATCGTCACCGACCATTCGGATGGGATGGGCTTCTTCCCTCAACTGATGAGCGGAGAGCCGGCGCTTTTGGCGACGGCGCAGGGACGCAAATGGTATGATCAAATCACGTCCGGACAAGGAGTGGCGGCAGCGATCGATATCATTACCAGCTTCGGCAGAGGGCAGATGCCCAAGGGATTTCCGACGCCCGGGACCCCGGCCTACCGCAGCGCTTGGCGCGAGATCATCAAGGCGGCGGAGGAGGCCAACGATCCCGGCCGTTTCACCGCCTTCATCGGTTATGAGTGGACCTCGAACGACGGCGGCAACAATCTTCATCGCAACGTCGTATGGCGAGATGGGGGCACCAAGGCGAGCTTGATCGAACCGTACACGACGCAGCCTCCGCTCGGCAGCCCAAATCCGCGCGATCTCTGGAAATGGATGGCGATGTGCGAGGAAAAGACCGGGGCGGAAATCCTCGCGCTTGCGCACAACGGAAACCTCAGCAACGGCCGCATGTTCCCGATCATCGAGTCGTTCACGGGCAAGCGGATCGATCGAGAATATGCGGAGAACAGATTGCGATGGGAGCCGCTCTACGAAGCGACGCAGATCAAGGGCGACGGCGAGACCCATCCGTTTCTTTCGCCCAATGACGAATTCGCCAACTTCGAGCGCTGGGACAAGGGCAATCTCGATCTCACGGAGCTGAAGAAGCCAGAGATGCTCGAGTTCGAGTACACCCGCTCCGCGCTGCGGAACGGCCTCAAGATGGAGGCCGAACTTGGGGTGAACCCCTACAAGTTCGGGCTCGTCGGTAGCACCGACACGCATACGGGCTTGGCGGCGGTCGAGGAGGACAACTTCTTCGGAAAAGCGAGCAACGCCGAACCTGGACCAGATCGGGCAACGCACCCCTTCATCAAAGCCGAGAAGGCGACTATCATGGGCTGGGAGCAGACCGCTTCCGGTTATGCAGCCGTTTGGGCCACGGAAAACACCCGCGAGGCGATCTTCGACGCCATGAAGCGGCGCGAGACCTACGCCACCACGGGGCCCCGAATGGCCGTCCGCTTCTTCGGGGGATGGGATTTCGAGCCCGCGGATGCCAACAACCGCATGCCGGCGCGCCTTGGATACACCAAGGGCGTCCCAATGGGCGGAGACCTGAGTGCCGCGCCGCAAGGCAAGTCTCCCACGTTCCTCGTTGCAGCCCTCAAGGATCCCATCGGTGCAAATCTGGACCGCGTCCAGGTCGTCAAGGGTTGGCTCGGAAAAGACGGACAAACGCAGGAGCGGATCTACGACGTCGCCGTTTCCGGCGGGCGCAAGATCGATGCGGATGGCCGCGCCAGAACGCCGGTGGGGAATACGGTCGACGCTGCGAATGCGACTTGGACCAACACCATTGGCGCGGGTGAGATGATCACGGTCTGGAAGGATCCCGATTTCGATCCGGCGCTGCGCGCCTTCTACTACGTCCGCGTGATCGAGATACCGACGCCGAGGTGGACCGCATACGATGCGAAGTATTTCGGTGTAAAGATGCCGCCTGAAGCTCCAATGACGACCACTGAACGGGCCTATACCTCGCCCATCTGGTACACCCCTTGATCGGTCGGCTCCTCAAAGAGCCGCTGCTGCAATTTCTGGCTCTCGGCGCGATCCTCTTTGCGCTCTACGGCTTGTTCGGAAAGCGGAGCGATGCTCCCGAAAGGATCGTTGTTTCGGCTGCACAGATCGGCAATCTTGCCGACGGTTTCCAGCGAACGTGGCGGCGGGCTCCAAGCCAGGATGAACTGCAAGGCCTTGTCGAGAACTACATCCGAGACGAGGTGTTCTACCGGGCGGGCAGGGCAGCTGGGCTCGATCGGGACGATGTGGTCGTCCGCCGCCGCGTGCGGCAGAAGATGGAATTCCTGGCCGAGGAGATCGCTGTCCCAGAGCCCACGGAACAGCAGCTTGCCGTCTACCGTGCCGAGAACCCGGAGCTATTCCGCGGCGAGGACCGGTTGACGTTCCGGCAGATCTTCCTCAGCAGCTCGCGCTCAGCCGAGACGATGGACAGCGAAGCAAAGCGGATATCAACCTTACTTTCCGGGTCCGACACAGAGTTGGACACGACGAGCCTCGGGGACCCATTTCTACTCAATGACGGCCTCAACGCCGTTCCCTCTGGCGAGGTCATGCGTACGTTCGGCGAGGCGTTCGCGAAGCGGGTCCTTGCAGAGGAACCGGGACGCTGGTTTGGACCGGTCGCTTCGCCGTATGGCGAGCATTTCGTGTTCATCGAGCAGCGAACAAGGGGAGTGATACCGCCTCTTGAGACGATCAGAAGCGCAGTGGCGTTCAAGTGGGGCGAGGCGCGCCGGATGGAAGCGGAGCAAAAACTGTACAACTCCCTGCGCGAGCAATACGAAATCACCATCGAAGCCGCGCCCTCAGTCGCGCCGGCAATGGCACGTCAATGATGCGCGTGCTTGTCGCGATTGTTCTGCTCGCGGCTTGCGTGGCCGGCCCGGCTCACTCGGACGAGCTTCGGCCAGGTTACCTGGAAGTGCGCCAGGTTACGCGTGATACCTATCAGATGCTGTTCAAGATTCCGGCGCTTGGAGATGATCGACGCCTCGGAATTTATGTCGGCCTGCCGGATGGCACGACGGATGTGGGTGCGCCGCGCGCAACGTTCAGTAAGGGGGCGTATCTGGAGCGACGGACCATCCACCGCTCCGGAGGGCTTGCAGGGCAGACGATCGCAATCCAGGGGCTTTCCGCAACCGCAACCGACGTTCTGGTACGCGTCGATACCCCCGATGGGGGCGTACAAACTGAGCGCCTGACACCGACTGCGACCTCCTTCGTCCTTCGAACATCGCCGGGCGTTGCTGACGTCGCCGAGAGTTACCTTCGGCTCGGCCTCGAGCACATCCTCTTCGGATACGATCACCTGCTGTTCGTATTGGCTTTGGTGATCCTGGTGCGCAAGTGGCGCCGCGTGGCTCTGACGATCACGGCTTTCACGCTTGCCCACAGTATCACGCTCGCCGCGGCGACGCTCGGTTTCGTCAGCGTGCCGGGGCCGCCGATCGAGGCGGCGATCGCGCTCAGTATTATGCTCGTGGCGGCAGAAATCGTGCAGGCCAGGCGCGGGATGCCGTCATTCACTGCGCGCCGGCCGTGGCTTGTGGCGTTCTGCTTCGGTCTGCTGCACGGCTTCGGTTTCGCCGGCGCACTCGCTGAGGTGGGGCTGCCCCATACTGCCATCCCGATTGCCCTCCTCTTCTTCAATCTTGGGGTGGAGCTTGGGCAGCTGGTCTTTGTGGCGACGGTGCTGACCGCGGCCGCACTGCTGGGAGGAGTGATAGCTCAACGCCTGCAGTCTCGATTACACGCCCATGCTGACGTACTTTCCGCCTATGCGATCGGCGGCATCGCGGCCTTTTGGCTGATCGAAAGGACTTCGGCTTTTTTAATCTGATGTTCGTGTCTCTACTATTTTCCCTGGGCATGGCCAGCCCTCAACGCCCCTGAGCTTCACTAGGAGTAATCCGCCGTACGACACGACCGGCTGTGCCAGTGATATGCGAGCGCGCGCTTGCTGGGGCGCCAACCGGGTGCTCTGATTTACCACTGCTGCGTACGAGCACGCAGAGCTGATCCTCAAGAGGCAAGCGGACCGCAACCCCATAATCACCTCGTCTGCGCGTGCGAGCCGACGATCTATCGCCCACGCCTTGGCGGTTACAAGCTCATGCAATAAGTTTTGGGTGGAAGCCATGAAATGCCGACAGGCCGGTTCTGGCGCAAAGCGGCCGGTCACAGGCGTTTCCGATCGGCTTTGCCGTTAAGACGGCGCACAGGAACTTTCTCAATCCGAAGCGACCTTCTGCGCGAACAAATCCCTCGCGGACTTGAGGTTAAAGGATCGACGTCTGCAAGGTTGAAGAGTTTTCGTGTTACCCATGCCCCTCGCAATCATTGTGATTTTTAGTGCGGCTAAAAGTTGGTGAAACAACTGGCGGAGAAGTTCACCACTGCTAGAGCAACAGCGGGTGTAAGTTACGCACTCTTTTGCAACGACGTTGCATCAAATATTCCCAGCACGACATCGGCTCCATGGCATGTGGCATGAAATGACCTGTACTTTGGCAGCAAAGAACCTTGTGACTCCCGCCTGAACATTTGATGTTCGAGCCCAAGGAAACGCGCGTCTGAGGGTCTGGCAAAAGCTCCCTGAAGCTCTGCACCGGCAGCATTGCCACCGCCGAGTCGACGCCAACGAGCAATAGGCGGCCAACATTCAGGTCCGCGCAGGAGGATCGTATGCTGCAAGTTACGCAGGACCGTACACAGGAAATAATCAGGGACCCCAGATTCCGCCATCTGGCTTCCGCGAGGGCCAGATTACGTTGGAGCCTTTCGATTGTGACGTTGGCGATGTTCTTTGGCTTCATCGCTTTGATCTCGACCGCCAAAAACGCGCTTGGCGTGGCGGTCGCGGGTATCTCGATTCCGCTCGGGCTGCTGCTGGCCATGTCCATGTGCGTGGTGGTTGTGATTCTGACCGCCTTCTATGTTCACCGGTGCAATTCGCGCTTCGATGAGCTTTCCGCCCTTCTCAAGCGGGAGTTCGGCCAATGAGGACTTTATGGGCTGCTGCACTATTTGTGGCGTTTCCAATCGCTGCGTACGCTCAGGCGGCATCGGGGACGACCGGTCGCAGCACGGACTGGATCGCGATCGGGATGTTCGTGGCGATCGTCCTTACCACGCTCGTCATAACCTACTGCTCGGCGGGTAGTACCAAATCGAGAGCGGATTTCTACACTGCCGGCCACTCGATTACGCCGCTGCAGAACGGCCTTGCAATCGCCGGCGATTTCCTCTCGGCGGCTGCTTTCCTCGGTATCTCGGCGCTGGTCTATGCCAACGGTTTTGATGGTTTTATCTATGCGCTTGGTTTTCTCACTGGCTGGCCGATCGTTCTGTTCCTTATGTCGGAACGCCTGCGGAATCTGGGCAGTTATACATTTGCGGACGCCGCGGCATTTCGGCTCGAGCGCACGCCGATCAGGCTGGTCGCCGCGGCCGGAAGCCTAGTCGTCGTGTTGTTCTATCTGGTGGCGCAGATGATCGGCGCGGGCAAGGTCATCGAGCTCCTGTTCGGCGTCAATTATCTGATTGCGGTGAGCAGCGTCGGCATCCTGATGATTCTGTACGTTACTGTCGGCGGCATGCAGGCAACGACGTGGGTGCAGATCACCAAGGCGGCGTTGCTGTTGTGCGGAGGAACGCTGTTGGGCTTCGTTGTACTCTGGCGCTTTGATTTCAGCTTCGCGAAGCTGTTCGCCGCGGCCAGCAGCATTCATCCCAAGGGCGACGCAATTCTCGCGCCCGGCGGGCTTTTCGCCGAGCCGGTCTCCGCCATTTCACTCGGCCTGGCGCTCGTGTTTGGGACGGCCGGCCTTCCGCATATCCTGATGCGCTTTTTTACCGTGAAGGACGCCGCAGCCGCCCGCAAATCGGTTTTCTATGCCACGAGCTGCGTCGCCTATTTCTGTTTCGTCATTCCGATACTGGGATTCGGTGCCATCCCGATACTGATGTCGGATTTAAGCTATTTCCACCTAGGTGTTTCCGGACAGTTCAACAAGATCACCGACCTGATTGGCGGCCCCAATATGGCATCGATCCATCTTGCGCATGCGGTCGGCGGTCCGGTTTTGCTCGGCTTCATTTCGGCCGTCGCCTTTGCCACCATTCTGGCGGTCGTAGCTGGCTTGACGCTTGCTGGTTGTTCCGCGATCGGCCACGACATCTATGGGCAGGTGATCGCAAAAGGACGTGGATCCGACGCGCGGGAGGTCTGGGTTTCGAAGGTGGCCGCGGTCTGCATTGGTGTCGTCGCGGTATTGCTGGCCTATTCATTCGAGAACCAGAACGTGGCGTTCATGGCGGGACTGGCACTTTCGGTCGCCGCCAGTTGCAATTTTCCTGGGCTCGCGATGGCCATTTTCTGGCGCGGTACCACCACGCGAGGCGCCGTGACTGGTGCGCTGGCCGGGCTCTTTAGCTCAGTCATCCTTGTTATATTCAGCAAGACGGTGTGGGTCGCGGTTTTCGGTTTCAAGTCGGCGCTGTTCCCCTATGAAAATCCAGCGCTGTTCTCGATGCCGTTCGCGTTCCTCTGCATCTGGCTGTTCTCGATCACGGATCGCAGTGCGCGCGCTGCCCGCGAGCGCAGGGCATTCGATGCGCAGTTCGTCCAGTCCGAGATCGGCATAACGATCGCGGCGGAGGGCAGGTTATTGGCGGAGACGACGTCGTGAGTAAGGAGAGGAAGACGATGCCTAGATGGATTCAATGGCTTCGGCATTTCGTAGTTGGAGGAATTCTGATGGCGCTTGCTTCAACCAATGGTTCTTCGGGCGTTTTCGCAGATGAAGGCCTGGAGGTGGCGTCGGCGCCGCTTGCCGTCGAACATATCGTCATCAAGACCATGATACCGTATCCGGAGGTCAAGGCGCGGATCGAGAAGCTCGGCCGCTTCGACGACGCCATGCGTGCGATGCTCGCGAAGAACGATATCGAAGGACTGCGTCAAGCCGCAGAGCGCGCCGCGGGAGCGGATGGCCTAGCGATCCACTACGTGGCACTTCACGGAGATCTCCTCGCACTTAGGGGCGAGCGGCGTCAACTGATCGCCTATTATATCGGTAACATCCTGTCGGCGTCCGAAATGACCAAGGTCAATCTGGCTGCGGGCCTCTATGCTCCGCTGCGGGTAGTGGTTTATGCAAACGATAAGGGCGGCACGACGATGGAATATGACCGGCCGACCTCGATGTTCGGCCAGTTCAAAAGCGCTGAGATCGACGCGGTGGCACATTCGCTCGATGACCGGCTTCTCACCTTCCTGAAGAAAGCCGGCTCTTAAGATCATGGCCCATACATTCGACGAAACCCACAACCCGGTACGCCGCAGCTTTGTCGAAATCGCCAACGGTCCGGATACGGATTTTCCGATCCAGAACCTGCCGCTCGGCGTCTTCAGCACCGAAGCTGATCCCAGTCTCCGCATCGGCATGGCGATCGGCGATCAAGTGTTTGATCTGAAAAAGGCCAGCGGCGCAGATGTAAACTTTACGCGACCTGTCACGGCAGCTCTGCAGGAAGCATCGCTCAATCGCCTGTTTTCGCTCGGCCGCGCAGCGTTACGCGATCTGCGCCGCAAAGCCGCCGACATGCTCGATCAGGGAAGCAGCGGCAATCAGGTCCGGCGGCACGGTTCGGAACTCCTCGCTCCCATGGAGGAATGTACATTCCATCTCCCGACCAAAGTGGCGAATTACACGGACTTTTATGCCGGCATTTATCATGCGCGCGCCGCCGGGGCGTTGCTCACGCCGGAAAATCCGCTGCCGCAAAATTATAAGTGGGTGCCGATTGCCTATCACGGGCGTGCATCGTCGGTGCAGGTCGGGCTGGGCGCGGTGCGCCGGCCACTTGGCCAGCGTCCACCTGCCGCAGCGGGAGGGGACCCGAGCTTTGGACCGTGTGAACGCCTCGATTTCGAGCTCGAAATGGGTTTCTATCTCGGCGGTGGCAACCGGCTGGGCAAGCCGATACGCATCGCGAAGGCCTCGCAAGAAATCATCGGCTTTTCGCTGTTGAACGACTGGTCGGCGCGCGACATTCAACGGTGGGAAATGTTCCCGCTCGGTCCTTTTCTGAGCAAGAGTTTTGCCACTTCAGTTTCGCCTTGGGTGGTCACCTCGGATGCGCTGGCGCCTTTCCGCGTCCCGGTCTTGCAACGGCCCGAGGGCGATCCGCGCCCGCTTCCCTACCTGTTCGATGAAGCCGACCAAACCGAAGGGGGGATCGATGTCCATCTTCAGGTCTATCTGTCGACCGCGCAGATGCGCAGCGCGCACGAGCCCGCCGTCGAAATCCTGACGTCGAACGCCAAATATCTCTATTGGACGCCGGCCCAGATGGTTGCTCATCACACCATCAACGGCTGCAACCTGCAGCCGGGCGATCTGATCGGCACCGGCACGATTTCCGGACCCACGCGCGCCGAACTCTCAAGCCTGCTGGAGTTAACCACTGCCGGGGAGAGGCCGGTCATCCTCCCGAACCGGGAGCAGCGCAGCTTTCTTGGGGACGACGACGAAGTGACGTTCCGCGGCCGATGCAGCCGGCAGGGTTTTGTCCCGATCGGCTTCGGAACTTGCGTTGGCACGATTGCAGCCGCCGACATCTGAAATACGTGAAAGCTGTTCGATCGTTTTTAAGGAGCCGCTGATGAATTGCCAAGGTTCGCTTATCTATGCGCATCTCGCGCTTACAGGACTGGATCCGGATGAAGTTCGCGATGGACATATTGTGGTGCTTCTGCTCGGGCTCTTAGCCTTGCTCGTAACCCGTCTGCTGCTGTGGGTACCGACGTTATTCTAGCTGATCCGCTCCGGATGACGGAAATCGGAAGGTGAGCGGCCCGTCCACTTCTTAAATGCCTTTCGAAAGCTGGTCGCGTCGGCGAAACCGATGCGTTCAGCGATCATATCTATCCCCATATGGGTATTCTCGAGGAGCTCGGTCGCCAGCGATCGGCGCATACCGTCGACGATGGACTGATAGGAGAGCCCCTCCTGTGCCAATCTTCTGTGGAACGTGCGCAAAGAAAGGCCGAGTTCAGAGGCGATTCTAACCGCGGCCGGAAACCGGTTCGGGCTGTTGAGACATGCGGCACGTACCCTGCGAACGAGTTCGGATTCGCCGTAACCTTCGGTCAATACGACATCGCAGACCTGTTGGCAGATTTGTGCCGTGATCGGATTGGCGTTCGGACAGGGCATATCGAGCACCTTGGCGTCGAAGTGCCACTCCATGCTATCTGCGCCGAAGTCGATCGGGCAGTTGAACATTCGCTCGTAATTACGCCAATGCGGCGGCGCCGGGAAGGGGAAGACCATCCGCTTGCTCGGGAATGGGAATTCGAGCACACGGCTGAACAGCGCGGTCATCGAACTGCGCCAGAATTCAGCGGCGAACGGCAGGAGATCGCCGAGCGTTTCGAGGCCATGGCTGCGCAGGATCGCGGTCTTTCCCTCGATCCGGAAACTGATCTGGCGGACTGCGGGACCCGCCATGGTGACATGATCGAGCGAAAACAGCAGCGAATCCCCGAACGTGCGGCTGGAAATCAGCGCATAACCGTAGATGCCGTAGTCGCTGATGCGCTGCCGCGCGCCGGCCAACAGCGCGATGTCGGATCGCTTGGCGAGCCGCTTGGCGTTGCGATAGATCGCGAGCCGCTGCCGATGCGAGATGCGTGCGCGGGCGTCCTCAAGCTGCGCCGCGTCGACGCCGGTTCGCGCAAACAGGTCGCGGACTGAAATTCCTTCCGCCGCAAGCTCGGCAGCGAGCGCGCCGAGCCCGACGAGGTTCTGCGTCGGTGCGTCGGGGTCGCCTGAGATGGGCGTGACCAGCTTGATCGGCTTCATGGCTCCTCCCTGCTGCATGGCACAAATTGACGTGTCCCGATCGGCTGTTTTCGCCGATTTGGCAGCTTTTGACATCATAATTGGCATGGGCTGACGTTGTCACGCGTCATATGACGATAGACATTGCAAATATCGAAACGAGCTGGAAGCCGAACACGGCGGCAGCGTTTCTAGTCCGGAAGCAAGCCGCCAATGGCGCACAGGCAGCGATCGATAAGGGAGAAACTGGATGGCAACCGTTACGCATGAAATCGACGGCAAGGTCGGCGTCGTCACGCTCGCGAAGCCCCCGCACAATCTGCTGGATGACCAGCTCATCAACGATCTCGTCAGACGCCTATCAGGCGGTGGTCGCGGATGGTTGCCGCGCAATCCTGCTGCGCAGCGGCATGCGGCATTTCTGCGCCGGCGCGGAGATGGCGTCATGGGGAACGGGCACAAAAATTCACACCAGCCAGCAGCAGTTCGAACAAATGCTGAAGGATCTCGAGGACATACCGGTGCCGACGCTGGCCGCCGTCAACGGCGGTGCACTGGGTGGCGGTCTCGAGATCGCGCTGACCTGCGATATGATCGTCGCGGCCGACACCGCGTTCCTGGGGCAGGTCGAAGTCGCGGTCGGCCTTTTGCCACTGCTCGGCGGCACGCAGCGTCTCGCGCAACGGGCAGGAGTCGCACGGGCGAAGGAAATCGCTATGCTCGGCCGCCGCCACACGCCCGAGGCGTTCGAGCGTTGGGGGATCATCAATCAGGTGGTGCCGGAATCTGAACTCGGATCGGTGTCGATGACCTGGGCACGGCAACTTGCCGCGGGCCCCACGCAGGTTATCAAAGGCATCAAAATGCAGGCTAATCTGGAGGCTCGGGGAGGCATCGCGAATGCTGACGCGCGGCAGGTCGAGATCAACGACATGATCTGGCAAGCAAAGGACCGGCAGCGCGGGGCGGATGCCTTCTTTACGTCCGGTCCCGCGACAGCGATCTTCCAGGGAGATTGATCATGTCTGGCGCTCCCCTTGAAGGACTTCGCGTGGTCGATTTCACCCGCGTTCTGGCAGGCCCCCATTGTACCAAGGCGTTGCGCGATCTTGGCGCCAACGTAACCAAGATCGAACCGCCGGCCGGCGATCTCGGACGTTTCGGCTTGCCCTATGTCAACGGCATGGGCCTTTATTACGTGCAGCAGAATGCCGGAAAGCGAAATCTCTGCCTCGACCTTAACTTCGTCGAAGCGCGAGAGATCGTTCGGCAACTCTGTCAATCGGCCGATGTCATCGTTGAAAATTTTCGGCCGGGAACGTTGGCGCGCTTCGGCTTCGCTTACGAAGACATCAAGGTATTCAATCCGGGGATCATCTATGTGTCGCTGAGCGGATTTGGGCAATCGACCTCCTGGCGGAATCGTCCCGCCTTTGCGCCAACCGTGCAGGCCGAAACCGGACTGACCGCGATTGTCCAACAGCATTTCGGCGAGGCGTTATCCGAGCCGCGCGGCGACTCCAGCAGCCATGCTGACGTTTACACCGGATTGCAGGGTGTCATCGCCGTGCTGGCAGCCCTGCAGCACCGCAATCGCACCGGGGAAGGCCAGCACGTCGACGTCTCAATGGCTGCCACGATGCTGTCGGTGAACGAGCGCGCCGGAGCGATGCTGTCGGAAATCGACACTGACGGCGAGCCGATCGCGCTATCGGCCAACAAATCCCACATTTTCGAGATGGCTGACGGCTCCCGGCTGACTATTGCTTCAAGCCCGATCTATTCGCCAATGTTCACACGCTACTGCGCGATGATGCGCCGAAGCGATCTGCTTGCCGATCCACGCTACGCGACGGCTCGACTGCGCCGGCAAAATCTGGCTTCGCTGCTGGCGGAAGTCCGCGCTTGGTTAGCGACGTTCGACACGTTCGAGCAGTTGCAGGCGCAAGTGAGCGAAGCAGGGCTGGCGGTGGGCCGCATTCGGACCCTCGGTGAATTCGCGAAGTCCGATTGGGTCAGGGAGTGGAACGCGATCGTGGAAGTCGACGATCGGGGCGGTGGCTCGGTGCGCATGCCGGGGAACCCTTGGATATTCAACCGGTCGGAGCTGCCCCGTCCGGGCGCGCCAGCTTACCAGGGCGAACACAATGAGGAGATCCTGAAGGAACTACACGTCTCCGAAGACACAATTCAGGATCTTGAAAAGCGAAACATTACGCTTCACCGGCGCTAGACGGGGCAGGGACCGCGGGCCGACCGGCCCCTCGGCCAAGATGGCAGGCGGTCCACGGTCTTCGTCAAAATCATGTTGATCCAGACCGGCATCCTCGATCAAGAAGGTGCCGTCCGGATCCCGAGGAATTCGCGAAATCAAGTTCGACGGCAAACGCGCCGCTGATGCAAGCCACACCGGTTCACACTCAGGATCGTCTCGCAACCGCGTCTCCAGAGTACTGGCAGGCCATCTTGGACGCCGCGGTTGCCACGGCGGCCGTCTGGTCCCAAGCACGTCCGGACGCCTGCTGTGTTTCGGCGTGGGGTCTCGTCGCCAATCGGCGTGGGGTCCGATGAGTCAGGTTCAATGCAATCAATGACTTGAAGGGGTCCCGAAGACGCCGATGGGGGGTCATTTTTCGATCAGCATACACAAGCCTGGCCCGTCCGGGTGGAAACGTCACCGGCCAGTCAATCCTGCTCACCGACAGCGTCGGCAAGCGCGTCGATCTCCTGCGCGACCTCTTGCCGGGCTTTCGCCGGCTTGGCCTGTTCGGCAATCTGGCCAATTCCGCCGATGGACCCGAATGGAAAGCAGCTCAATCGGAAGCGCGCGCGCTTGGCATCGAAAGTATCTCCCTCGCGGCCGGGTTTGGGCAGATCGAAGGTCAGGTCATGAAGGTTGGAATGGTGGCCGAGGCCACCTGCATTTCCAAGCCTTGGACGGTCATACCGATGGTTATAACGAGCGTTCAAGACTATATCGCCGCGGGCCAGTTCAGGGGTGGCGAGCAACTGATCGAAGCGCAGAACACAGGACGTCCCGGCACCATTCTCGTTATCATGGAACCAATCTACCAGGGCGACTTGACGGCGTGACACCCGGCAGCAGTTGTATCGCTAACGCGTACACCAGCAATCACGACTTGATCGCGTCAGGGAAGATCGGCTCGTTGAAGGGCTTCTGGCTACATGTCGTAGATGCCACCGGCCTGGTGCACGCACTGCTATTGCGCATACAGGCGCTGCTGCTTCCGATCCAGACCCTCGTACTGAGCGGACACTAAGTTTCACGCATCAACTTTTATCTTGATGTCGCCTGTTTGCACGAAAAGGACTAGCCAGGCGGGTCGCTTGATGTCCGCTGAGCGGGGCAGAACGGAAGTAAGCATCCGGTGAAGACCGCGAGCGGATCGTTTTCGGCTCAGGCGGCCTGATCAACGTTCCGGATGGTGGACCGCCAATTCCATGGCAGCAGCTCGTCGAGCCTTTGGACAGGATGCTCGGCGATGCGCGCCAGAACGTCGGCGAGCCAGGCTTGCGGATCGACGTCGTTCATCTTGGCGGAGACGATCAGGCTGTACATCACTGCTGCCCTCTCGCCGCCGCGATCCGAGCCGCAGAACAGCCACGACTTCCGACCCAAAGCGATTCCGCGCACGCCACGCTCGGCCGCATTGTTGGACAGGCAGATGCGGCCGTCGTCGAGGAAGCGCGTGAACGCGCTCCAGCGCTTGAGCATGTAGTCCATCGCTTTGGCGACATCGTTGCGACGTGAGAGCTTGGCGCGTTGCTCGCGCATCCAGGCTTGCAGATCGGCGACCAGCGGCGCGCTGAGTTCCTGGCGAACCGCCTTGCGCCTTTCGGCGCTCTGACCGTTGATGGTTCGCTCGATCTCGAACAAGGCGTCGATCCGGCGGACTGCTTCCAGCGCCAGCGGCGAGATCACTGCCGGCTTTTTACCCTGAGCCTTGCGACGCGCATTCTCCGCCAGATCGGCCATCACGAAGAACGGCCGCCGGGCGTGGACCCAGCACGCGGCTTCCAGGATCGGACCTGCGTTGCGGCCCGGGTCGTAAAGCTTGCCATAGCCGCCATAGGCGTCGGCCTGGAAGATTCCGCTGTAGTTGGCCAGATGCGCCTGCGGATGCTCGCCGGCGCGGTCGCGCGAGTAATAGAACACAGCCCCCGGCGGGGCCTGCCCGCCAAAGGGCTTGTCGTCGCGCACATAGACCCAGATCCGGCCGGTGTCGGTCTTGCCTTTGGCCAGGACCGGGACCGTGGTGTCGTCCCCATGCAATCGCTCGGCGCTCAGCACATAGGCCTCGAGGCGCTTGAACAATGGCGTCAGCGCCGCCGTGCAGCCGCCGACCTGGTCGGCCAAGGTCGACAGACTGATCGGCACGCCTTCCTTGGCGTAGCGCTCGGCTTGCCGGTTCAGCGGCTGATGTTGACCAAACTTCTCGAACAGCACCATCGCCAGCAGGCTTGGCCCCGCCCAGCCGCGGGCGATCACATGGAACGGCGCCGGGGCCTGGCTGATCTTCTCGCAATCGCGGCAAGTGAACTTCTCGCGGACGTGCTGGATCACCTTCCAGGACTTTGGGATGACCTCCAGCGTCTCGGTGATGTCCTCGCCGAGCTTGGACAGCCGCGCGCCGCCACAGCAGGCGCACGCCACAGGTCCCGGCACGATCACCCGCTCGCGAGGCAGATGCTCCGGGAACGGCTGGCGTGACGGCCGCTTGCGGGTGAACGAAGCCACCTTCGTGGTTTTGGCCGCGGCCATTTCGGCGGCGAGTTCGTCCTCCGTCGCCGAACTCTCCAGCTCCTCCAACGTTAGTTCAAGCTGATCCAATAGCCGCGCGGTGCGCTCCGAGCGCGGTCCATAGCGGTCGCGGTTGAGTTTCTCGATCTGCAGCTTCAGATGGGCGATCAACGCCTGGTCGTCGGATTGCCGGGCGCGGGCGGCCGCAGCCTCCGCGCGAGCGACGATCAATGCCGCTTTCAGCGTTTCGATGTCGTCTGGCAGCGATTCAAGGCCGTCACCCATGGCCTGATGGAATCATAAAAGAGGCGATTTGACGCGTCTTTTCTTCCGCATCTCAGAACATTTTTTAAGCCTAGCCTGCGCTCTGTGGTCGCCACGTGTGCTGCGGGTTGCGCCAGTCGATCGCCTCCAGCAGATAACTCAACTGCGCCGCGCTCAGCCCTACCACACCGCCTACCGTCACCGGCCAGACAAAACGGCCACGGTCCAACCGCTTGGCGTAGAGCGACAATCCAATTCCATCGTGCCACAAGGCCTTGATCAGCGAACCGCTGCGGCCGCGGAACACGAAGACATCTCCGGCAAACGGATCACGGCCAAGGCTTTCCTGCACCAATAACGACAAACCCTGCATGCCCTTGCGCATGTCGGTATAGCCGGTCGCAATCCAGATCCGAGCACTCGAAGATATCGGAATCATCGACGCTCCAGAACCTGCAGCACCCGCGCCAGAGCGGCCGCATCGACGCCGGCGTCGACAATCACCCGACGATCCCGGCCAACGACGATCACCATCTGCCCGCCTGCCGATTTGGCAGCAACCGATGGCTCGACCTCCGCGGCTAGGACGACCCGCGCAAACCCGGATTGCTCGCCTTGAGGAGAGCTGATCGGCTCGGGACCGAACGAACGCCGCCACGTCATCAGCAACGAACGCGATATGCCATGGCGTCTTGCCGTCGACGATATCGCGCGCGGCGCTTGCAAGCTCTCGGTGACGATCCGCAGCTTCTCGTCATCTGACCAGCGCCGCCGCCGACCAGTCTCCACCACCTCTAGCCGTTCAAGCTGAGTACTGCGCTTATGGCTGTCCATAAGGACTGTTACGCACCAATTGGACTAATCCAACAAGACGGCCCTCACCGGAGGGAGACGAACGGAAGTGACCTTTCCGGACTACTTGGCAGCCTTTGACCCACATCGGAAGTCGAACGTCCACAAGCTCAAAAACGAATCCGCCATTGTTCCAACCAATGACGGCTGCGTTCTTTACTTTTTTACTGCCCAGCTAACGCCCCGGCGTCAGAACTAGTCAAACGATGACGTGCGTCATTGGAATTAAAGAGGAGCCGCCTTCGAGGGTTTTTCCGTGCAAGAAACTTTTAATAAATCCCGATCTAACATGCAGAAATGAAGGTTTTGCTGGCCCTCGCATCTGGATGGATTGGCTTCAGTTTAGCCGATCACGCAATCTATAGCGGTATTCACGTTCGGTTGGTTGCGGAGTTTATCGGTGCAGTTGCGGCAGGCTTTGGCTAATCCGTCAGGCTGAGCCTAACCCGGCCCGCCAGATGATGTGGTTGTCGATATTTTCCTCGATCTCTGGCGTTATCAACCGTGATTTTAAAGCAGTTTTTTTTCCCTGGAGTATTAGATCGTGATTGAAGACAAGGTCAAAATCAAATGCTCAAAATGCGCTCAGGTGTTTCGCGAGAGAGCGCAGCGCGTGAGGCCGAACTTTCAGGTCAATTGCCAGCACTGCAACCGTCTCATCACATTCGAGATTGGATCGGAAGACCCAAATATCAGGAAGGCCCTTTCGAGCGCCAAAGATATTCGGATAGCCCTTGAAGTTGCGCGAAAAGCCGAACCAGCTTCATTGGGTTACTCGCGAACATAAAGTGTCAACCATACGGACCACAATCGCGCCCCGGCTATTATTTGCGCGGCTCGCGTCGGCAATGTCAATTCATGGCACGAAACGGACCTGCCGCGCTCGTCGGTAAAGGTCCGTTGTTTGAGGCGAAGCGGAAGTGGCGTTGCGCGGCTGCCAAGGCAGCTTTTGACCCGCAGCGGACTTCTTGCACTCGGGAAGAGCTCGGCGCATCAAAGGAGCGTCAGAACGCGAGCTCAAACGCTCAAACCCTGAACAACTTCTCTGCATTAACATGTGCGATCAGTGCACGGTCTGTCGGTGAAACTGGAATTTGCTCCAGAAATGCGCGCGCCTTGGCCATGGAAGCATAGGGAAAGTCGGCCGAGAACATGATGCGGCTGACCCCGACCTGTAACAACAGATCGAGAAAGGTCGGCGTGAAGTTGAAGCCGCCGAACGTATAGTGTACGTTCTCGCGCAGGTAAGCGCTAACAGGGCGCTTAAGCCGCGTCATCTCTACCGGTGCCACGTCAACTCGTTGCATGAAGAATGGCAGACACTCCCCCATATGGCCGATCACGATTTGAAGCTTCGGGAAACGATCAAACACTCCGCCAAGGACCATGCGGAGCACATGCACTGCGGTTTCGATATGCCAGCCGAATAGCGGGCCAGACAGCATATCGGTGACAGGTGTTGAGAAGCCGGCAAATGATGCTTCGATTACCGCCTTGGGTGGTCTTGTAGGATGCAGATAGATCGGTGAACCAAGTGCTTCGGCCGCCTCCAACACAGGCCAAAAGAATTTGTCATCCAGATAGCGGCCGCGATGATGGCCGTTGATCAGGGCGCCAGCGAAGGCTTGCTTGCCAAAGCGAAATTCAAGCTCTCGCACGGCTTTCTCTGGCGTCCCGATCGGCAATGCGGCAAAGCCGGAAAATCTCGCCGGATGCTTAGAAATAGCCTCTGACAGAACATCGTTTGTCTCGCGCGCGAAGGCCTCTGCTTCGTCGACGTCGAGTTGCTCGACACCGGGCGCGGTTAGAGAGATCACCTGCAAGTCGATGCCGGCGGCGTCCATTTGGACGAGCCGTGCCTCACCGAGGTCGCACAAATCGCGCATGATCTGGTCGGCTCGGCCACCGAATTCCTTGAGGTTGTTACCAGGGCCGGCGAGAAAGCCGGACGTAGCGAAATGTTCTTCGAGAATGATAGTACGCATGATCGTGGCAATCTTGGTGATTATGGCTGGATCACCTTAGCTCAAAAAATGAGACCCTGTCAGCATCTGGCACAAAGCCGACATGCCGCGATGTCCGCGTTAAGCCCGTTGTGCGCACCATAGCAGACATCGGCGGGCTTTAATTCTGCCCCCGGCATCCCCACATAGTGCCTATGACAACATGGCAAGCACCCAAGCGCGAACCCGCAAAGACCAAGGTTGAGCGATGCTGGCCGAGGCTGTCCGCAATACGCAGGCTGAGAATAAGCGCCTGCAGAATGCCAAGGGCAATCGCAGCAAAAAGACGCCCTAACTGATTATCTGATCGATAGCCTCAACCCTTGGGAGCCCCGCTGGTGTTGCTACTCGTGGCGCGGCGCGACGTTCGCAATCGGCACTTCCAAGATCGGCCGTTGAAAATCAGACGACATTAAAGACACTTTGTTGGACGGTTCGATGAAATGGTGCAGCCGGGATCGCGGAAGACGCGGTGCACTTTACTTAGCGTAACCCTGAGAGCGCAGCCACTCGATGCGGCGGTCGCCGTTCATCCATTCGTCAATCTCGGTTTTGGTTTTAAACCCGGGGATTGGAATAGGTTCGCGCTCCGGACATTCGGCCAGAATATTCCAGTCGCCTTCGGCTATCCGGACGGGTTTGAAAGTTACTTTCGCTTTTGCCATCGCGGTTTATGATCATGATTCGGTGGCAAATTAAACCTTGGTCAGGCGAAATTCCCAAGAAAAACGGTCTCGCAGCACGAGTCCATCGGGTTGGAAATGCAGTGGGGTTCGGGTGAGGCTGACTTCCCGAGATTGAACGACTAGTGCGCCAGCTTCTTGTAAATCCAGCGGCGACCGTCATGACGACGCCACACCCGGCCCCAAGCAAGACGACCTGTGATCGTGCTGCGTGGTACAATGATGATCCAGACATGCCAAGCAGTCGCCCACTCCGGCTTGGACACGCTTGATCGAATAATATTCAGCACGTCGTCGTGGCTAAGGCTCATGTACAGCTCCGCCTTTTTAACCAAAGCCGCCAAGCGAAATATGATCGCCTGACGGATTTGCCGGGGTATGTCCGGGCGGGGGAAATTGCCCGGTGATCAACACCTATCGCGTTGATCCGTCACCGCAACCGCTCTTCAGAATTAAGCTCAAGCGTTAAGCCTACCGGTTGCCAGACAAGGTGAAATCTTTCGCGAGCGGAAGCGGCAGAGGCCAACGCGGTATTTTTGCCGCACCGGGGAGGGCGGGGTGTCTCTAGTTAGGGCCTGAGCGAGTGCCGATGTCGGCTATCAGGGGTGGATCGGACATCCCCGCACCGGCCGGTCTAGGTCTCAGTTTGACCCAACTGAGACATCGCGGCAGCGAAGAGTTGGGGCAAGACCCGAACGCGGGGCTAATGTCACTACCCACTTGATCACGAGCTATGCTCTCCGACTCGTAGCATTGAGGCGCTTAGCTTTGCGGCGTCTCGGGCGCTTGCGCTCAACACCCTTCGGACGTTTAGGCACCTTGTAGCGCTGCCAGCTGGTATAATCCCGGTGCCCCGACCATTGGAAAACTTTAGCACCGCACCCCGTGCAATCGAATTGGCCGCGCGCTGGGTATGAAAAGGGGCCTTGATCAGCTTGATAGGCTTGTCCGCAATCCACGCAGGCGAATATGACTTGCAGAGGCATGGGGTCAGACCGCTTTCCACAAAGTTGTTGGCTGACTATATCGCCGTAACAAAACTCTGCGTGCTCCGACATTGCCTGCATTCGTAAATGTGGTGCACAAAACCGGGCTTGTCTGGTTCAGTGCATGAATAATTCATGCGCTCTCCACACTTTAGGCACTGCAACTTGATGCCCGTCGCAATATTGCTGGTTTGGTCCTGGGCCATGTTGAAAGTGCCTCGCGCTGTTGAAGCCCATGCGGCGGTTACAATGCTCGATATCGAAAGTCAGAAGGGCTGGAGTAACGGCTGTTTTTAATGTGGTAGAGTAATAGCGGTATTGAGCGTCGGACGCATAAGAAAACCTTCCGTGCCTTTCATCGCGAAGGAAAGACAGAGAATCAGTAACGGCATTATACATCGGTTGGCTGACGGTCCTAATATGATCATCCGGCAAACCGCTCGGGGCTGCGCGAGCCCGTCAAGGCGCTGATCGTCGCCACTTTCTTGAAACCGATCTGGAAGAAACTAACGAAGTGATCGAATGATGGTGCCGTTTGTTGCGGTGCATGAGTCTCCAGCTGGCACGAAGCTGCCGTCCCGCGATTTCCGCAGTTCGTTCGCTATCGGGAGGACAGCGGACATCCGGCGGATAGCCCAATTTGGTCGAGAATGACCCAAAGCAGGAAACGGCAAACCGCTGGCGTTTGTTAGCGAAATAACCGAACTGGAAGACGTTCGCGCGCCACTCCTCGATCATCCTCACCAGCATCAAGCCACTCGCGATGAGTGCTCAGATCGGCACGGGCAGCCATGTACGTTCTCCGAGTTGTCATCTTTCGATGCTGGATCCAATTAGGATTCCATTCTTTCACTCGATTCTAGTGAAACATTTAACCAATAGGCCTTTTGCCTGACTGACGCCGTCGAGCGACCAAGTGCCTGGGAAATCGATCTTAGGCCCAACTTTCGCTCAGCAAGACGGCGTAAAGCGCTTATCTCGTCGTCTGTCCATCGGCGGCGCCTGGCAGGTCTTGGACTACACATCGTTCGACTTCTGCCTCGTCCCTTCGACCCAAGATGCCGCGAGGCGGCCTAAACGGGGCCGAGAGGAACGTGCACCCCGCTAAAGCGGGGAACGATCGGATCGCCGGGGCGAACCAGGCCGCCGTTCCGAACGACGCTCATGATGCCTGCCTTGTGAATGACGGGTCCATCCAGTGGCCTTTCCGAAAAATGGTCCTTTAATCCTCTCTGAAAGCGTTCGATCTGAATGCAAGGAGAGCGCAGCCCGGTAACTTCCACAACGACCTCTACACCGATATGAAGCATGGTGCCCGCGGACAGTCCTCGCAGGTCTATTCCGGTCGTGGTGATGTTCTCTCCGAGGTCACCAGGCAGGACCTGGAAACCCATGCCGTTTACTTCCTCAATGATCTCGGCGTCGAGTAAATGAACCTGCCGCAAGTTCGGCCGGTCCGGTTCTTTTCGCTTGTCCCAGACATGCTGCACGGTCTGGCCATAGTGCGCATCGCCTTCGACGCCCAGCCCCTTCACCAAATTGATATGCGCCTTTGCAAGCTTCGAGAATGTGTGGCTTGCGTTTGCAAAGACCCCGACTACGAGCGCGCTCACGTGGTTCTCCCTATCGCCAAAAGCGTTGCTGCGGATGCCGAAGATCTTACGACAACTCTAACCCGATGTCGGACACCGCAGAACGTGCGTCCGAAAGGAAGCGCAGGCACAGGAGCTTCTAGCCCTGAGCCCGCGCTGGCCTTCAGCCCTCACTTACCGGGGATTTTTTCGTCAACGCCTTTTACATAGAAGTTCATGGCAAGGAGTTGAGCGTCATCGAGATGCGTGCCTCCCTTGCACTCGATCTCTTTCCCGTCCTGTCCGATCACCGGGCATTTGAAGGGGTGCAGCTTTCCGCTGGTAATTGCGGCCTCCGTATCCATCGCCAGCTTCTTCACGTCATCGGCCATGTTGGTGTAGGGAGCCATGACAATCGTCTTTGTCTTCAGGCCGCCCCAAAAATCTTCCGACTTCCAGGTACCGTCGAGTTCAGCCTTCACACGCTCGATGTAATAGGGGGCCCAGTTATTCATGATCGACGTGAGTTGCGCCTTCGGTCCGAAATTGATCATTTCAGAGTCCTGACCGAACGCGAGCTTGCCTCGCTCGGAGGCAATTTGCATCGCCGCGGGTGAATCCGTGTGCTGCATGACGACATCCGCGCCCATATCGAGCAACGCCTTTGCGGCATCAGCCTCCTTGACGGGATCGAACCAGGTATTCACCCAGATCACCTTGACCTTGATGTTGGGATTGACCGTCTGCGCTCCCAGCATCGTCGCGTTTATTCCGGCGATCACCTCGGGGATGGGGAAGGAGACGATGTAGCCCAGCACGCCCGTCTTCGACATCTTGCCCGCAATCACCCCTTGGATGTAGCGACCTTCGTAGAACCGTCCGCAAAAGGTCGACATGTTCTCGGCGCGCTTGTAGCCGCTGACATGCTCAAAATGTACGTTGGGATATTTCTTCGCCACCTTCAGTGTGGGATCCATGTACCCGAACGAGGTCGTGAAGATCAGCTTGTTGCCGGCGCGCGCCAGTTGCTCGATTGACCGTTCAGAATCAGGCCCTTCGCTGACGTTCTCAAGAAAGGTCGTCTCGACCTTGTCACCGAATTCTTTGACCATGGCCTGTCGCGCGAGCTCGTGCTGATAGGTCCAGCCGAAATCGCCGACCGGTCCAAGATAGATGAACCCGACCTTCAGCTTGTCTGCGGCGGATGCATCGAGCAGGCCGGTAACGGATGCGAGCAGGCCGGCGGCAATCGCAATAAACAGCATTTTCATGGTTTTTCCTGGCAGGGACGAACCGATGTCGTCGATCTGCGACGGCCCTTCGCAGTCTGCTTCAGGAGAGCGGATGCCAGGGCATTCCAGCAGCGCTATGCTGCCGGCGCGGATTTCGTCGAGGCCGTTGACGGATGCAACAGCGGTGTTTTTTTGTACGTTAGCGAGGTTCATGGGGCAGCCTTTTGTTGGCATTCCCGGCTCCTCTTTGTTAAGGCTTTCCGCGCTGGGAATCTTTCGATATGGTGGCTAAAAGTATCGAATTTGGGACAACCTGCGATGCCTGCACCAATGGCGCCAGCGCGCGTCGCTCTCCATTCCATGAGGCAGATCACGCCGACCGCACGGCGGCCGGTGCTCGTGCTTGCCGAAACGTATGTCACGGCAACTGCTTTCGAGCCCCATCTACATCGCGATCAGATACAATTGATCTGCGCGCTCCAGGGTACGATCCAGATAACTTCTCAAATTCGATATGGATCGTGCCGCCGGGAACCGCTGTGCTAATACCGGTCGGTCTGGAACATGCGGTGCGAGCGCCGAATAATGCAAGCATACGCATCCTTGGCATTTTTCCAGCAGTGCTTGAGGTCAAGTCGCCGGCGTGCCGCTTATTGAATTTAAGCCCTTTGATTGTTGCGCTGATCGAGTCCGTCCAGAATTTCCCTCGGAAAAAAATCATGGACGGGCCGCAATCGCGCTTGGTCGACGTGCTACTGGATCAACTGCGAGCTGCGCCCGATGAAAGTATTCATCTACCACGCCCACGCGATCAGCGCGCCCGTGCAGTCGCCGACTGCCTAGCGCGCGATCCAGGTGACCGTATGACACTGGAAAGCTGGGGGCGCAAAGTAGGCGCCAGCCGCCGCACTTTAGCGCGATTGTTTCAAGACGAAACAGGGATGACCTTCAGCGTCTATCGGCGACAGGCGCAACTTTCAGCGGCGGTTGGCATGCTGTCTTCTGGCGCCTCCGTGACGCGGGTTGCTCAAGATCTCGGCTATGAGAGCACGTCGGCCTTCGTGCAGATGTTCCGGCAGGCGATGCAAACCACGCCGGGGCGGTATACGGCTTCACTTTCCAGAGCCACGATCCGATAACAGATTAGGATGATCTAGCGATTGCGAGTGCAAACCGGCTTCCGCGTGGAGCCTGCGAAGGCTCCAATAACTCGGGATACCCGTGGTCCGTCGTGCCGGTGTTCTGCACGGCCTGCTTACGCCAGACGTGGGGTGGCCGCCGTGCGGGTCGCATCCGGGATGTCTGGGTCTGGCACTTTTCGGACATGCCCCAACGTTCTGAGTTAAGTCTGCTTTCGGGTGGAAAGCGGAAGTTAGCTCTTGAGATGCCGACGGACCGCTTCTGGCGCAAAGCAGCCGGTCAGTTACTTCCGCTCTTGATGGCAGAACGGACATAACGAAGTGAGGGGCTGGGGTCGCCTTCTAACCCGAAACTGACATTCGCCGCAGTTGAACGACCGAGAAGCAGAGAATACAGTTTCGGTATCGAGCTTCGTCTGCGCCGAGCGGCTACGAAGCCTGGAGGGGACCCCATGACAGCACCAAGAGTAGTCGGCCCAAGTGAGGGTCAACTCGCAATATTGGGAGGCACCAGCGCCCGCTTTATGATCGAAGGGGCGAACGTCGGCAAACGTTTCGCGCTTGTCGAGCATCCGATGCAGCCACGTGCTCTGGCAGCTCCGATGCATCGGCATCATCGCGAGGACGAATATAGCTTTGTACTTGAAGGTAGCATCGGTGCTCTGCTCGGAGATACCGTTGTGATTGGCAATCCCGGGGACCTGATCTTCAAGCCGCGCGAACAATGGCATACGTTTTGGAACGCGGGCGACGCGCCGGCCCGTATATTGGAAATCATATCGCCCGCTGGCTTTGAGAATTACTTCCGTGAGTTAGGAGCGGAGCTGCTGAACGGCGCTCCTAATCCACAGCGGCTCGCGGCGCTTTGCGCGAGCTACGAGCTTGATATGGACCTGAGCAGCGTTCCTAGCCTCATCCAGCGATTTGGGGTTCGCTTTCCGGGCGGACCTCCCCGCGGTTCGCTGACGTTGCTTCTTGTCAAGTAGCGGGACGACTTGCGGTGTTGGCACGAACTGGACTTGGCCCGATGTCCAACTTGAGTCCGGTTTCTGGGTCAAAAAGGGAAGTTGGGCTTCGCGCTTGTTAGGCTAACTTTGGACCCTAGTGGATTATTTTCGCTAAGAGCAATGTTTTCTCCTTATGATCTGAACTGGAGTAGTTGCATCTCGTCAATCGTCGAAAGTTGCTACATAATACTGTTTTCGCGCAAACGATTGTCGTTAAAGCGGGGATTATGATGACCAGCGAATTGCCGGATATTGTGATTGTGGGCGGAGGCATTGGCGGTGGTGCGCTGGCGAGCGTACTCGCCCGCGATGGTATCAAGATCATCGTGCTCGAACGCGAGACTGTCTTTCCCGATCGGGTTCGCGGCGAATGGATCGCCCCTTTGGGCGTCGCGGAAGCGAAGCGGCTCGACCTTCTCAATCTGCTGCGAGAGCACGGCGGCCTATGCATCTCGCGCAACGTCCTGTATGACGAAATCTGGCCGTCGGATGCCGCCGAGCAGCATGCGATGGATATGACCGTGATGCACCCGGAAGCGCCAGGAGCGTTGTGCATCGGTCATCCGCTGATGTGCAATATCCTTCACGACACGGCTGTTAAGTGCGGCGTTCGGTTCATCAGAGGCGTCGAACACATCGAGGTGACGCCAGGCGCTCGGCCTGTGGTGTCCTTTGTCCACGACGGAGTGACGACGACACTTTCGCCCCGTCTCGTCATCGGGGCCGACGGGCGCAATTCGCAAGTTAGGAAGCGGCTTGAATTTCGCGTTGAAGCCGATCCGCCGCACAGCATTATCTGCGGCATGCTGGTGGCCAATGTACCGGATTGGCCTCGCGACGTGCAGGCGATCGGAACCGAAGACAGGCTTCATTATTTGGTCTTCCCGCAGGGCAAGGATCTAGTTCGCCTCTATGCCTGTTACGATTTTGCCGACCGCGCGCGATTTGCTGGTCCCGACAAGCAAGCCCAGATGCTCCGTGCCTTTCGGTTGAGCTGTCTGCCGCTCGGCGAGTCGATCGCGGCAGGCACGCCGATTGGACCACTGAACGGAGTTTCAAATGAGGATCATTGGATCGACGATCCGACGGCACCCGGCGTCGTGCTGATCGGTGATGCCGCGGGCCACAATGATCCCATCACCGGACAGGGAGTTTCGATTACGTTACGGGATGTGCGATTGATGAGGGACATTCTTCTTTCCGGTGACGGCGGCTGGAGCCAGAGCGACTTCGCACCCTATGTCGAGGAACGGCGCGAACGCATGCGCCGGCTGAGGATTGCGGCCCGTCTTGCAAGGCAGCTCAGGGTGGAGTTCGGTCCGGACGCGAAAGCGCGCCGGGCTCGCGTGACTATGCGTGCAGCTGAGCGTCGCCTGTCGCCTTACCCGGCTGTGCTGGTCGGTCCCGAGCGCCTGCCGCCGGAAGCTTTCCTGCCAGAGACAATTGAAAAGCTGCTCGCGACTTAAATGCGCAGCAATGCCGCACTGGACTTCGTCATCTCCGACCAGGACATGGCAGCGCTGAAGCGCGCCCATGGTCAGAACTATGGCGAGCCGACCAAATTCCCGGTCATGGGCAAGAAGCGGCTTGCGAACGCATGAGCCGACCTATTTTGGGCGAAGCGTACGCCAGGCCGTTAAGTCCACCGCACCAGTCGGACCAGACGTAGACCGATTAGGTCGGTGGCCGCAAGCCGGGCGAGGCGCCAGCGACCGCGTTGGGATTACCCGTCCGGTAAGCGTCGCTTTCCCGCGCGTCGTGAACATGCGCCGGCTTTTTCGTCGCTCGCATCAGGTCGACCGGAGTGCTTGCACCTCCAATATGAAAGTGCTGGCGCCGATACTCGGCGAGGGCTGGAGGAACGCCGATTTCGGCCATGGCCCTCATCGCACCTTCTTCCATCTTGTAGATGAAGCCGCATTAGGCCGCGCAGATGCGCATCGCGTTGGCAAGCATCGCCTGGAATACCTGCCCGAGTTCGCCACGAGATGACGAGATAACCTGTAGAATTTCGCGGGTTGCGGCTTGCTGCTCCCGGGATTCGGCCAGTTCGACGGCGAGGGCCGCTTGTTCTTGTCTCAAATCGGCAAGCGACGGACCACCCGGCGGGCCGGCATTTGCGTCACTGTTGCGCTTCATCTTAGGACCCATTCACCCGATGCGCGTACACGTTCCCGGGAATAATGCTTCCTTAGAGCCCGGCTAACACACCTTACTGGAAGCAAGTAGCGGACAGTCATTCCTGCACCGTTGGCACGCTCAACAAGCAAAGTATCGCCCAGCTTCATTTCTGCTTCCATCGCTTCGCAGCAGGAGGCCGACCCGGCGCGAGCGGCACAATCGACGATTATGCTCGCAAGATACATGATGGTTTACCCTTCTAAAGTAAATCCGATTTTCAGCGTAACTTGGTAATGGCCAATTTTGCCGTTCACAATGTGCCCCCGCGTTTGCGTGACTTCAAACCAGTCCATATTTCTGACTGTCTTGCTCGCGTGGGCGATTGCTGAACTGATGGCGTCCTCGATGCTTGTTTCGGACGACCCAACGATTTCAAGAATCTTATAAACGTGATTGCTCATTCGTCCTCCCAATTGCTCTGCTGGAAACAACGGCGCCATGGCCCTTCAGGGGCGCTTGACCTTTTTCTTCTTTTCCTTTTCAGCGCTCCGTCCTTGTTCCTTGGCTGCCTTTTTTGAGCGCGATTTCTTGGCGGTCTTTTTTAACTTCTTTGCGACCTCATGGCCCTTAGAGCACACGTGTTCTTTGCATGTTTTTTCGATACCTTCTTTGCTGCATTAGTAGTTAAGAAGGGCATTGGCGTTTCGGGAGCCGGAAAGTCATAATCAGGCGTGATGCGGCCGGAGGTATCGTGTGCTTGATGGTGTCTGCAAAACTGTCGAAGAGAGATTTTTCTTGATGAACGTTCATGCTTTTCTCCTTCAGACCGGCAGTTGTAGGCTATCAGACGCCTAAAGAAAGCCGCGTCAAGTGTATCGCGCTGAATGCGTTCAGTGGCGGACGTACAGTGGGCCATGGGTTTTCTGCCGTGTCTGTTTTCGTGCCGTGACCTCAGCTAGATTTCATTTTAATCTCAAAACTGAAACAAGATTTTCGATAGGGTGCAACAGGCTGCCGGGCATGCGGCGTGGTCCTTGTTAGCGCGTATTTCTGACGGCTTCAGTTAGCATAGCGCAAAGCTGGCTTTTGGTGAATTCTTTCTGCTGCCGCACGACCCGCTTCCGCGAGACCACCTTGTCCGCCGAGCGCATACAGGCCGCCGACCGGCTTGGCTTTGCTTTAGGCCCCGACACAATCTTGGGGCTGGCTGTTGGCGGGTTATGACTGCGCTTCATGCCCATGCGTAACAGCTTGGCGCATACGGCATTCCGACTGTGCTCCAGCCTGTTTGCGATCTGCCCAGCACTCTGGCCCTCGGCCCAGAGTTTTCTGAGCAATGCTAATTCTTTCGCGTCCCAACCCATGGGATTAATTATACGCCGATTGCGATAGGCAGGCTAGTCGGGCCGTCGTGCTTAGCGCAGCATGGCGGAGGATCGCATGCCCACGGCGTCACAGCCAAATCCATATACTCTTAGTCGTGCCGCTGGCGGATGTTTCGCGTCGATACCACCCGTGGTCTTTCCCGTTGACCCATGGCTTGTCGAGCCGTCCTCCGCCACGCGCTACCGCTGCTTTGTTGCCGCTGTCTGCTGCGCGGGCTTTTGCCAGCAATCGGCATCAGCACTTCCTTCTGGCCGGCCGGCTTTCTTGGCCGACTTTGTCGGAGCCTTGCTCTCTGCCGCCGCGCGTCGATGCTCTTGCGCAGCGCGTCCATCAAGTCACGGAAGCTAATGAGGCCCAACAGGCGGCGATCGCGGCCGACCCGCTATCTGGAAGTCTGTGCGGGCCATGAGTACTGGACCTGAGAGCTGGCTCACACTCGCGGAGGCCGTTGGGACCTATACCGTCACTTTGTTGGAGAAGACTGATGATGGCTGCACTGGCGAAGATGCTCTCGCGCCCGTCACCCATGAATGTGGACGCCGATGAACTGAAAACCATCCTGATTTTTAGCGGCGTCGGAGTTTTGCTTTCGCTTCTGGCCGCCATGACTTACGGCATGAACCTAGGGGCGGACCTCTTCTAATCGTGGTCCGTCAGCCCGCCGGCGGCTTCAGCGGCTGCCTGCCCACGTATGGGGCGGCGGGATCATTCTGAACTTAGCTTTTCCGGCCCTCAGCTTTCAGGTGCTGCGCCTGCCCCGGTCTGGGCGTGCCAGGAGCGCGGTGGAGCCAAATTGCGATGCCGGGGCCTTCCGGGGTGTCAATCCTCGCGAGCCGGGCAAAAAGGACCGGCGCAGCTATGTCGCTGCGAATCCGGGGGGCGAACATGTGTAAGGGAGCGGACTTCCAAAGCTTCATCAAGTTCCCGGCCAATGTGGAGAGCGGACCCTGATTTGCATCGCAGCCTCCGGGCACGTCCACGAGGAGTGGGTCCTACGCGGCCCCGACGGCAGTCAACGTCCAGGCTTCCGCCCCTTTTGCCCCTATAGCGTCAGAGGCCGCCGCAAACGTCTTTGCCACAGCCGCCAGACCGGGAACTGTCGCTTTCACCTCTTCGGCCGTTGGATCGAGAAAGATGGCCAGTATGTACGCGGATTTGGCTTTTTTCGTCAACCTGCGCACCGCGTAGTGAAGTTTGGCATCGGACGGGCGATCAGCATAGCAGATGCAGATCAGCTCCGTCCCGTCCAGATCGAGCGAGAAGAATTTGGACACGGACATGGCGTCAGATTGTTCCGCCGATGCGCCGTAGCCTCTGCGCCGAAGGACCTGCGCGAGGACGATCGCAACTGACTCGTCAAGTTTGCTGAGTGCGGGGATGCAAAGGATTGACCTTGGAGCCTGCCAAGCTTCGGGAATTCTCAGCTTTTCGTGGTCCGATTCAGCCGCCGCAAGCCTCGCGATAGGGGACACGTCGTCGGAAACAGGCGCTTCGATCGTCTGTATGTCCTCGTGTCCGTCCAGGTCGTCGACCAGTTCTCGAACCGTCTCGGCTATCCGCTCGAGCCGCTCGGCATCAAGATGACCGAGCCGGTTGTCGGCTGCAGCCAGGCACAAACCCTGCGTCAAAATGGAATCATAGTAGCTCTCAAGGGGCGCCGACTTGAGAAACTCGCGTGCCTGTTCCGCGGCCTCTATCGGATCGCCCGCGAGGAGCCGTTGATAGACGAGCTGTGCCGGTGTCAACACGGGCTGATCGCCCAGCATGATATCGAGAAATTGTAATCGGTCGATATGTCGACCGCCGACCACCAGACAGATCGTAAGCGGCGTTGCGAGCACCAAGCCGACAGGTCCCCACAGCCAAGTCCAAAATGAAGCCGCTATGATGATCGCAACCGGCGATAAGCCGGAGCTATGGCCGAACACGATCGGCTCGAGCACCTGTCCTGCCAATAGTTCTAAGACAACGAACAGGAGTGCGGTGAGCACTAACATCTCCCAGCCAGATCCCACCGCGGCAGCGAGAATGAGCGGTAAGATCGCGGAGATGACTGCACCGATATACGGCACAAACCGCAAAATCATTGCTATCAGACCCCAAAGCGGGGCGGAGGGAACGCCGATGAGCTGCAAGCCAAGGCCGATTGCCATTCCGAAAGCGGCATTGAACCCGATCTGTGTCAGAAAGAGCCGGCTTAGCCTGTCACCAGCCTCGTCCAATGCCGCTGTGGTTCGCTGTATGTCGCTTGAGCCTGCCAGACGTACAAACCGGTTCCTGAGATCCTGCCGCTGGAGCAATATGAAAATGACGAAGATGACCACAATGCCGGTCGTTGTGAGCGGCGATATCAAAGGAGCAATTATTGCCGCGAGCGTGTTCAATGCGCCTGGATCAGGTTGCCTGACTTCGACAGGAATCGGTTTGCTATCAGCGGAGGGCTGCAGAATAGGAGCAGCTGGCGGGTTTCCTGCGTCCGTGTTCTGAAGCTCGGTCTTGAGATCTTTCAAAACCTTAGATGCCCGCTCCAGTGTGCCTGTCCCGCCCCCCGCTATTCCTCTGAGGCTTTCAATCTTGTTTCGAAGGGTCTGCTCGTAGCCCGGAAGAGCTTCTGCAAGCCGGCTGGCTTGTGTCACCATCAAGCCGGCAAGACTGAATATGATCGCGAAGCCGAGAACCACCACCAGCAGTACGGCGGCAACTCGCGGCAGTCTCAACAACTGCAAACGGCGGACGAAAGGTGCGAGCACAAAGCTCAAAAGAACGGCCAAGGCAACCGGAACAAAGATCTCCCGGCCGAAGTAGAGACCGGCGATGATAAGCGCGGCGACGCCCAGGTTCACCAAGACCGTGCCTCGTGGCTGCTTTAGCTTAATTTGATCGGGTTTTTCCATTTTCGGTTCCGTCGGCCTTGGCAAAATCTGAGCGATTGTGCTCCAAATCACCAGGAGTGCAATCCCCGCAGTCGGTGCGTCCGACGGCTCCTGGTGCAAGCGAGACATTCGCCGGATATCATTTTCCCGGCATGCGGGTTACCGCTGCTGGCTGCTACAGACGACCATCGCCATCAGGCTCACTTGCAGGTCCTGCTCGCCGGTGCCACACTTGCGGGCAAGCTCAATAAAGGCACCGCCAAAAGATGTGCTGCACTCGTGAGAGACCAATTTCCCGACACGATCCATCGGCAGCATCTTGCAAGTTGGTTTAAGCGCGAATTATCTCGGTGTTCTTAAAACAAAAACGAAAAAATGGAGGAAAGACGTGATAGGAAAAAAACTTATCGCGGGATGCTTCGGCGCCGCATTCCTGATGCAGAGCGGTGCACTTGGGGCTGGTATTGAGATATCAGCGGTTGACATTGGCGGCCATGTATTGGGCGACAAGGGACCCGAAGCCGGTGTCTGGGTCATCGCAGAGACAACGGACCTGCCAACGAAATATGCAAAGGTGGTCGTCACCGACGATCAGGGACAGTTTGTCATCCCGGATCTTCCCGCCGCCAACTACAAGGTCTGGGTGCGCGGTTATGGCCTGCAGGATACGGCACAGCAGGAAACTCGCCCTGGCAGCCTGCTGGACTTCAAGGCCGCCGTCGCAACTCCCAAGCAGGACGCGCAGAATTATCCGGGGATGTATTGGTATTCGATGCTCGACATCCCGAAGTCCGAGGAGTTTCCCGGCACCGGCGACAAGGGCAACAAGATGCCGGAGACCATGAAGTCGCAGACGCAATGGGTCGATACGGTCAAGAACATGTGCCAATCCTGCCATGCGCTTGGCACTCGCGGTATTCGCGAAATTCCGAAGGTTTTCACGGAGGGCTACGACTCGCACATCTCATGGGCGATACGCACTCAGGCGGGTCAGGCACAGGAATACATGGCGACCGTTCTTGCCAGCATGGGGCCGGAAAAGGTCTACGACCTGTTCTCGAAATGGACGGATCGCATCGCGGGTGGCGAACTGCCGTTCGACAGGCCCGATCGGCCCAAGGGTGTCGAGCGCAACGTTGTCTTCACGATGTGGGACTGGGCAGCGCCGACCCGCTATCAGCACGATGCGATTTCGACCGACAAGCGCAATCCAAGCGTCAACGCCAACGGACTTATCTATGGGTCATCGGAGGAAAGCTCCGATCTAGTGCCGACTCTCGACCCGGTCAAGAATATTGCCGGCACGATCAAGCATCCCTTTCTCGATCCAAAGACGCCATCATCGAGCGATGCTCCGCGCGGCCCGTCCGCTTATTGGGGCGATGAGCCGATCTGGGATGGCCACACCAGCATCCACAACGTGATGATGGACGAGCAGGGTAAGGTTTGGTTCACGGCCCGCCTGCGTCCCCCGGCCAACCCCGATTACTGCAAGCAGGGTTCGGACCTGGCTTCCGCGAAGATATCGCCGCAAGCTATCTCATTGCGCCAATTGTCACGCTTTGATCCCGCAACCGGCAAGTGGGACCTGATCAACACGTGCTTCACGACCCATCACCTGTATTTCGCCGGCGACGCCAACCAGACGCTGTGGACCAGCTCCGGTGGTCCTGGCCTCGGTGGTGGCCTGGTCGGCTGGCTCAACACAAAGCAATATCGCGAGACGCTTGATGACATAAAGTCGCAAGGTTGGACGCCGCTGATCATCGACACCAACGGCAACGGCAAGCGCGACGCCTATGTCGAGCACAAGGACCCGGTCGACCCAACCAAGGACAAGCGGATTGCGGCGTCGTTCTACGGCATCATGCCGAGCCCGGTCGATGACACGATCTGGGGGCAGGCGATGGACCGCGGGTTCTCGCGCATCGACCAGCCCGGCTATCTCGTTCGCGTCGTGCCCGGACCGGACCCCTCCAATACGGCGCTCGCTGAAGTGTACCAGCCGCCGGAGGGTACATTTGGGCCGCGCGGCATCGACATCGGCTTAGACGGTGTCGTGTGGACGGTTTTGTCGAGCGGTCATCTCGCAAGCTTCGATCGCAGGCTTTGCAAGGGTCCGCTGAACGGACCGACGACGGCCGACGGCAAGCAGTGTCCGGAAGGATGGAAGACGTGGCGCATGCCGGGACCGCAATTCAAGGGTCTCGATGCCAGCGGGAGCGCCAACCATGCCTATTATGTGTGGGTGGATCGCTACAACACGTTTGGCCTTGGCGCCAATGTGCCGATCGCGAGCGCAAACGGCAGTAAATCGCTGCTTGCGCTCGTCAACGGTCAGTTGGTGAACATGCGTAATCCATATCCACTCGGCTTTTTCACCAAGAACGTCGACGGTCGCATTGACGATCCCAACATGGGCTGGAAAGGTCGCGGCCTGTGGAGCACGACCGGCACGCGCGCCAGCTTCCATGGTGAAGGCGGCAAGGAAGCGTCGCCAAAGGTCTACAAAATCCAGATGCGGCCTGATCCCTTGGCCCATTGATGAGAAGACCATGACGTACCAATCTCCTGACAGAGATTGGTACGTTTCACGCAGACCACAGGTGGCGCGCAGCGTCGGGCTTGATGTAAGCGAGCTTGTTCCAACGGCCGAAGGCAATTTTGGGACATGTTCCGAATTCCCGAGTTGGGTCAGGTTACGCGTGGAAAGGGAAGTGGAGTATTTAATGCCGATTGGCAGCTACTGGCGCAAAGCGGCCGGTCGGGCGGATTCCAGGGCTTTAAATCCAATTCGCCTACAGGTGAAACCTCGGGCCGCAGGCAAAATCAGGCGATTGCTATTTTTCTTATCTCCGCAGATTATGACGATGCTCGTGTGGTCAGGCAAACCGATCTGAGGAGTCCGAATTGCCAGAAGCGGCTAGGACAGTTCAACCCAGCACTTGCTGGGAATGCGGGACGCTATGCGGCTCTCTTTTGATCACAGAGAACGGCGTCGTCACGAAAATCAGCCCTAATCCAGGTCACCCGGCATCGAAGGGTGCCTTTTGTGTCAAGGGCATCCGCGGTGCCAAGGAGTGGACTTACCAAGATACGCGGCTTCGCACGCCGCTACGCCGGACCGGCGTGCGCGGAGAGGGACGCTTCGAGCCGATCGGCTGGGACGAAGCGATCGGGGAGATCGCAGATCGTTTCGCGGAAGTCCGACGTCGATACGGCCCGACAGCTATCGCTGGCGCGACCAATGGCGCCTTTTTCGGCCGCGGGCTGATGATGGCGCTGCTAATGCGGTCGATCGGTTCGCCAAATTGGATGATCAATCAGGACCTGTGCGGCGGCTGCCGGGCTGTCGCGGACAAGATGACTGGTCTGAGCGTCGGCGGTGGCGAAGACATCGAGCAAACCTCCTGCGCCCTGATCGTCGGCCGCAATCCATCCGTCGCCGACCCCATTCAATGGATGGCATTGAAACGCGCAAAGGCCAGGGGCGCGCGAATTGTCGTGATCGATCCATTCCGCACGCCGGCGGCGGAACTCGCTGATCTGTGGCTTCGGCCGCGGCCGGCTACAGATAGCGCCGTCGCGCTTGCGATGGCGCACGTACTCATCGCCGAGGAGCTTTATGATAGGCCGTTCGTCGAGCGCTGGTGTTTCGGGTTTGATCGCTTCGCCAAGCACGTGGCTGAGTTTACGCCAGCTTGGGCGGAGGGGCGGAGCGGTGTTCCCGCTCAGGACATCGCGGCGGCGGCCCGGCAATATGCGAAAGGTCCGGCCTGTTTCATTTCCGGGCACGGCATCGACGGATCGAGCGTCGGCGTTCAGACGTTCCGCGCATTTTTTGCGCTGGTGGCGATCAGCGGAAATGTCGATCGCGTCGGAGGTAATCGCCGTGGCAAGAAGCCGGCAGGCTTCCAAACGACATTCGACGTCCTATTCGACCCGAACTATCGGTTGCCAGCGGAGATCGAGGCACTACGTATTGGTGCGAAAGAATTTCCGCTCTGGTCGGGCCCGCACGGCTATCAAATGGCGTGTCACAATCCCTCCGTGCTCACGGCGATGCTGACCGGGGAGCCTTATCCCGTACGCGCGCTCTATGTGAGCGGCGCCAATATCCTTCTTACCTATCCGGACGTCGAGCGCACGATCGCGGCGCTGAAGGCGCTCGACTTTGTCGCCGTCGGCTCCCAATACATGACGCCTACCGCGGCATGGGCCGATATCATCCTCCCAAAGACCACTACGCTGGAGGAAGAAGAAGTTAGCGTTCATCAGGGTGGTCCCTGCGTGACGTACACCGCGCCGGCCGCGGTCCGCCACGGCGAGCAGAAAAGCGATCAGGAAATAGCGGTCCTCTTGATTGAAGAACTCGCCAAGCGCCAGGCGATATTCCGAGATTACCTGCCTTGGAAGACGCAGAGCGAGTTCGCCGAATATTGCGTGTCGAAGTCGACGATCGACCTTGCCGAACTTCGACGGGCCGGATATGCGACATTTCCCTTCGAGCAGGGCGATTTGTCGAGACAGGCGATTGCGACGCCCTCTGGCAAGTTCGAGCTCTACTCGCAGGTGATGGAGCAGGTAGGCATTGATCCGCTGCCGACTTTTGAGTTGCCTTCAAACCAGCGGGAGCAAAAAGCCGTCGCTGAGGAATTCCCGCTCATTCTGCAAACCGGTTTTCGGGAGAAAACCTATCACCATTCCCGCTTCCGCGAGCAGGCCTGGGCCCGGAAGGTCTCGCCGCACCCGCTGGTTTATGTTCATCCCGTTACAGCGGAGCAGCACGGCGTCCGGGAGGGGGACTGGATCAAAGTGACGACCCCACGCGCCTCGGGCACTTGTAGCCTGAAGGCCAAGGTTACCGACGATACATTGCCGGGCGTGCTGACGACAGGCATGGGCTGGTGGCTTCCAGAAGCATCCGGCCCTGACTTCGGGGTTCGCGATGTCAATATCAGCGCTGCGATGTCATATTCCGGCCCCTGGGACTCGTCGACCGGCTCGGCCGACACCGGGGGTATCGCCTGCCGCATTCTCTCGGTCTCGCCTGCGGCTGAGATCACCCGATGATTTTCTCTTTGCTGATCTTACAAGTTCTAACGGACCCGTACGAGTACTGACCTCTGCGTGATTGCGGCTGGCGGCCATCCTGTCAGAGACCTGACCAACCGTGTGCAATCTGTACTCGATCACCACCAACCAGGCCGCCATCAGCGCGCTCTTCCGCGTCGTCAACCGGTAGGTCGGCAACCTGGCTCCGATGCTAGGCGCCTTTCCGGATTACACGGCACCGATCGTCCGGACCGGCGCGGAGGGCCGGGAGCTCGTCACCGCTCGGTGGGGCATGCCTCCAAGGACATCGCCCGCGAGTTGGAGCGCGGCCTTGCCCGCCGCATCAAAGTGTCTACCTGCAGGATTTTATAGATGATCAGCTCGGCCGGGAGATCGGCGTACAGCTGCCGTTGCCTTCTCGGACCTCGTCCGTGGACGGACGATCTTTGGGGAACAGTAATTAGCTCAACAGACTAATATCAGCCATTAACTCAGCGCCGGGAATAGCGGGGATAAGACCGAGCTTCACGGCAGAACCTCCAACGACAATCCTGGGTCTCATCGGATTTGCTATTTTGGCGACCTTTTCAACAATTTCATTCACACCTGGATATTGCTCCGGAAGGGCAACGGAGATCAAAAGTAGCTTTGTCCGTGTAGTGTTGATGAATTCCAAAAGCCGCGCAGCGCCGTAGTCCTCTTTGAGAATTGTGGCTGCTTGACCTTTGCTCGCCAGCCATAGAGCAATGATGCGCAGTCCGAGCGTGTGTAAATTTCCGGGTGCGTTGATCAACAATATGGAGCCGCTAGACGTTGAGTTGAGAGGCGCGCTCAGGTGCATCTTGGTCGAAACCAACCCAATTACCTGGTCGCAAAAAGCTGTAAACCTGTGTTCCTGCTCCACACTTAGGGTCCCATTCTTCCAGTCATCCCCAACCTGATAGAGCATCGGCGCCACCATTCCGATCAGAATATCAACGGGTCTAATGCCCATGAAGACTGCATCGTCTATAACCGTTCCGGCAGCGGTCAAATCGTTTGTTGAGCCCGCCTTCCAGAGCTTGTTTTGGACGGCCTTATGTAAGAGCGGACGGGCCAGGTCAACCTCGCCCTTCAACGTCTCCGCGTGACATTCTGGGCATTCCCCATGCGTAATTGCAAAGTTATCGTAGTCAGGCACTTCACCCAAGAACTGCTGACAATAGGAACACCACTTCAGCATCGCCGCGTGTCCTTGCGGACTGCGTTCCGGGTCTGCCTGGCTTTTGCGCCGCTGACTGGAATCATAGGCCCGTAAATAGTCATAAGCCGTCATTCCGCGACGATGATGCTTCGATCCTCTCAGAGGATGCGAAGTTTTGTTCATGGCTTACGAGCGTAAGGATGAAGTCAGCCAAATCTGCACCTGACATTCCCATCGGCTCAAATCCACCAGCAAGCCCATACTTCCCGCAGATTGCTTGAAACAACTCGCTCTTGCCTGCATATCCCATGGCCCAGGCGCCGAAGAGGCGTTCGTTCGCCGGCTCCATTTGGGCAAGCACGACTTCACGGTGGCGTGGGTCACCAGCGATCCGTACGAAGGTCTGCGTTACGGCAGAATGATCACCCTCAAGCACTTGTCCGAAGTATCGACGATTGAAAACCAGACCGCCCGTGATCCCGTTGCGAGAGTTCGACCGAATCGCAGTCGTGAGTATGTGCTTCAAATCGTTCGCCGCTCCACGTGTCGAGTCGATATTGTACTTGCTGTAGTAGACGAGGCGACACAACTGCACTGCGGTTCTCAGGTGCGGGCACTGAGACCGCCCTTTCCACGCTGACGCTCTACGCTGATTCGGAAGCAGCCGTTAAAGAGAGAGACGGTAAAAATACGGGGGACAGAGTGCAGTGCGGTGAGGCATCTACGATCAACGTACGGGTTTCTATGCTTGTGGACCGTGCAGCGTTGCACCGGCACGCCGTCCCAGACGGCGGTAATGGCTTTGTCAGGCCCGGCGCGCCATCGACGATGAGGAATTCGGGACGCCTGAGCCGCGCTTGATGAGATCGCCGAGCACCGTACGCAAGCTTCGGCGCTCTCGCCGCCATGCTCCTGATCGCGAGCAGCACCTTCTGGCCGTCGGCGCGCACCCCGAGGACAACGAGCAGCGAGATCGAGGTCGCCTTGCGGTCGAGCCGCACGCGAACCACGGTGCATCGAGGATCAGCCACACAATCGGCTCCTCGGCAGCGATCGGCTATTCCAGGCGTCCCAGTCGCTTTTTACCTCGCGCAGGTTCGGCTCACCGTGTCCTTGCGACCGTTCCGCGAACAGCGCCGCAGGGCGCGACGCACCCTCCGCGTATTGGTGCCGCAGATAGCTGCTTGCGATCAGGGCGTCGGCGGCAAGCGTGCGCGCTGATAGGCCGCAGCGCTGGCTCTTCATTCTGCGTACGCTTCGGCTTGGTAGCCGGGCCGCGGCACCGCGATTCGATCGGAATGTAGCCGTAGACCAAGATGGATCATAGGGCGCTGTGGCCAACGGTCATAAGCTGAGTTGCCATCGGCCAAGAAACCATCCGTGTTTCCACGGTACGCAAAATTAACTGTACAGGAATTGGTCAGACCTAGCCTACCGGCAGACCGTTGCGGCTATGGAGGCCAAGATGCACTTCTTATCTCGATTTAGAATATTCCCCAAGATCCTTGCTGTCGTCCTGCTGTTGAGCCTGACCGCGACAGGTATAACCATTCTCGGCACCATGTCGCTGAAGTCACTGAGTGATGCAACTGGCCGTATGGAGATGATGTCAGGTGAGGCCCTTCGCGCCCAACAGCTGGTCGCGAACCTGCTGGCCATCAACCGCGCCGAATTCCAAGTCTCAGCGGACCCCAGCGCGGAAACCAAGGCGGTCACCAAAGAAGCGGTTCACGTTGAGAAAAAGATGTTTCTTGAAAGGCTTCAGTGGCTCAAGGAACATGCCAGACGACCAGAGGTGAAGGCCCAGTTGGTTGAGCTTGAAAATGGTTGGGATGCTTATCTAAGGGAACTCGACGGTACATTTCGGGCGGCCGACGCGGTTGCCGATTTTCGCATGACGAAAGAGATGGAGCGGCTAAAGCAGGAAGCTATCTCAAGTGCGAAGGTCGCAAACAAAATCCGGACTGGATTGCGGTCTCTGGCGGAGACGCTCGATAAGGAAGTAGGCATCGTTTCTGCAGAGGCAACGGATGAATATCACCGCGTCTCCAAGGTAATGATTGTAGCAGCGGCGGTTGGAATAGCCTTAGGTTTGGCATTCGGCTTTTTGGTTGGGCAATTCGGCATAGCCAAGCCGATCCGCTCAATTGTTGAACTGCTGCATAAGCTTGCAAGCGGAAATTTCACTGCCGAGGTTCTCGGGGTTGAGCGCAAGGATGAGATTGGTGAGATCGCCAAGTCAGCTCTGGTCTTCAGAGACAACGGCTTGGCCAAGGACCGGCTTGAGATGGAGCAGAAGGAAGCAGAGAAGCGTTCCGCAGACCAGCGCAAAGCAGAAATGGCCAAAATGGCTGATGACTTTGAAGGCGCGGTCGGAGAAATCATCGAAACGGTTTCATCCGCCTCGACGGAGTTGGAAGCAGCCGCCGGTACGCTGACGAAGACGGCCGGACGCGCTCAGGAGCTGACCACCATGGTTGCCGCAGCTTCCGAAGAAGCATCCACCAACGTTCAATCGGTTGCTTCCGCGACTGAAGAATTGAGTTCTTCCGTTAATGAGATCGGTCGGCAAGTGCAGGAGTTTGCTCGGATAGCCAATGAAGCTGTCGATCAAGCCCGAAGGACGAATGGCCGGGTGGAAGATCTCTCGAAGGCGGCTAACCGAATTGGTGACGTTGTTGAGTTAATCAATACCATCGCCGGCCAAACTAACTTGCTGGCGCTCAATGCGACGATCGAGGCGGCGCGAGCGGGAGAGGCTGGTCGGGGCTTCGCCGTGGTGGCCTCTGAAGTCAAGGCGCTGGCGGAGCAGACAGCAAAGGCCACCGGCGAAATCGGACAACAGATTGCAGGTATCCAAGCTGCTACTCAAGAGTCCGTGGGGGCGATCAAGGAGATCAGCAGTACGATTGAGAAGCTATCCGAAATCTCGGCCACCATTGCTTCCGCAGTAGAAGAGCAGGGGGCCGCAACTCAGGAGATATCTCGGAACGTGCAGCAGGCTGCCCAGGGTACCCAACAAGTCTCTTCCAATATTGTAGACGTCAACCGCGGCGCCAGCGAGACTGGCTCAGCCTCTTCTCAGGTGCTGACGTCTGCGCAGTCACTTTCAAGCGACAGCAATCGCCTGAAGTTGGAAGTGAGCAAGTTCCTCCACACTGTTCGGGCGGCGTAAGCCGCACAATTGCGAGGTCTACTTGTCCAGCAATTCAATTGCGAACCAGCGGAAGCCGTTTGCAGGTAAAGAGATGACCTATTCAGTCGAGGAGTTGCTGTCAGCAGATTCGAGCCGTTGGGATAAACGGATCGCTCTCGATCTCGGCTTAGAATTGGAAGCGCTTCTACATGACAAAGCAGCTACGCTTCCCGAAATGCGTCAACTCCTGGCGGTTAAAGGATATCGCGAGATGCGCCTTTGCATCCAGGCGGCGGTTGGCGGACTCTCAGGCGATGATGCTATCCGAGCCATGGCGACTGCAATGCGCGCGTTCGCTCATGACCGGCCTGGATTATCCGCAGCAACTTTCCGGAACCATCTAACGGACTGTCCAATGTGGCGGCAGGAGGGCCATCTTTTACAGACCGCTGCACTTGAAGTGTTCGCCGGGGCCGGGATCTGTGGCGAGCATGGCGTTGGTGCCCTCCGGATTCTTCGCGCTCTTGTCCGAGGATTTGTGCTGCACGAAATGGCGTCGTCATTTCTGGAGGATGTAGATTATGACACTGCCTTCAAAATCTCGCTCGATGTATACGTTCGTGGATTGGATGAACTTAAACCTGTTCTCTCCCAGTCTCGTACAATCGTAGAACGACAATCTGGGCGCTGAGCATAGCGTCAAAGGTGCATATAGTTAGCCTTGGCCTACGGTTTGGGTTTAAGTCGAGGTTCTGCTCGATACCGGCGCGAGAGCAACTTCCGTAAAGAACCATGCCCGCACCCAGCAATCAGGATCTTGGTTGTCATGGCATGCTCCTTTACTCACGATGCTTGGCCTTCTTAGGTGGTCATGTAGGACGATTTAAAGCCGGATAGCCGTCGCGCATTGTTTATTCTGCCCGGCTTCTACATCAACATCCAGTTCCATTGTGCTCGTCCGCACCCTCCTACTGCTCGAGTGTCGCCGTGTCCTCGCGGTGGGCGCAGGATCAAACGACATCCAGATGGCTTTTGGCGCCGCTGTGACCTTGAGGTGGCTTTGGAAAGAAAGTGCAACGGCGACTTTTCAACGTTGCAAATACCCGATTAAATAGCCGCATTCGAATTCGCGCGGCTCGCCGCCAAGCTCTTGCGAGCCTCACGTTAGGCGCCATGACTAAGGAAAAGATGAGCATCAACGAGGACCAGGTAAACGATGCCCAGCAGGCATGGTGCGACGGACTCGTCGAAATGGGCAAAGTCCACAAGGATGGGGAAAATGTCAGAGACGTTGCCGTGAGGCTCATCAGCGAACTATACGACTACGCAACCGTGGACGAGGAAGCGCTGATCAAGGCCCTTCAAGAAGGCTGGATATCGCATGCCGCCCTCGACGTGCTGGAGACCGAACCGCCGTCGCACAACAACCCAATGCTGTCGATGGAGAACGTCACCCTGACCGCCCATGTTGCCTCGGCCTCGGCACGTTTCGACTAGGCGCGCAAGCGCCGTGTAGGCTACGAATTGTCACTGGTCCTGCAGGGAATGTGGCCGGTAAGCTGCGTCAATCCGTCGGTGCTGCAGAACACCGCGCTCCGCCGCTGGCAGCCGTCAGCATGGATCGCGGACCTAACAGCTAAGCCGACAAAGCTTTTGAACGGGGTTCACCGGCGATTCAACGCCAGGAACCAGAAAACAGGGAGTAGACCATGAAGAACGACATCACCCGTCGCGATGCGCTCGTGCTGGGCGCTTCCGCTGCGGCCCTCGCTGTTTCAGGAACCTCGGCGCGCGCGGACATCAAGGTCGCCGACGTTGCGGCGCCGGCGCTGCCGATCGAAAAAGGCGCGACCTTGCGCATGCTGCGGCCGGTCCGGTTCGTGCCGGCGGACGAAGAAGTGTTCCGCGCCAATGCGGCGGCCTTCACCACCAAAACCGGCGTCGAGGTCAACGTCGACTTCGTCGG
>CAWBXE010000004.1:0-421409 GCA_963792715.1 uncultured Alphaproteobacteria bacterium
AACGGTTGGGCTTTATCGGATCGTCCGCCTAACCCATTCGTCGGTCTCCAGCATGCGCTACCTTTGGTTGCTCGGTCAGTTGCTTAAGCCGATGCAGCGCCTCGCGCTGATTGTGGCGAGCATGATCATCATGCCGTTGCTATGGGGCATCGAGCAGGCTTCACGCGTCGCCAGAGGTTTGGCTCGGCGCACACTTTACTTAATACGCCGAAGCGCCGCCAAGCAGGCGAGCGATCCGGCGGCCGACGTGGCCATGATCAAGGCTATCCGCGGCAACCTTGTCGCGCGCCTGCTCTTTATCGCGGCTATCGGGCGTACGCAGTTCGCTCCGGCGGCGCAGTTCTTCTGGCGTTACTTGCAACAATGTGAGCCGAAGCCGGACGTGGTCCATTGCAATGATCTCGATACGTTGATCGTGGGTGTGCTCGCCAAGCGTTACTACGGTTGCCGCGTGATCTACGACGCACACGAATACTTTCCAATGAGCGATCCGGATAGCCGCGCGCCGGATATCAAGGTGTTTTCCCTGATCGAGCAATTCCTCATTCGGCGGGCGGACGCTTGCGTAACGGTAAATCCTCTGCTCGCGGAGGTCATGCGCAGCGCTTATGGTTTGGAGATAATCTATTCGGTTCCGAACGCCGAGCCGTGGATCTCCGATCACGTTCCGCTCGCGGATCCGTCAAGGATGGCTGAGCTGGCCGCCGGCAGGGTGCGATTTCTTTCCAGGGACGCTTCACGCCGGGGCGCGGCATTTCGGAAATGATCGATGGATGGTCCGAGGTAGATGGCACCCGCGCTGCACTATTCCTGCGTGGCCCGGACAACCTCTGGCGGCAGGCGGAAATGCAGCGAGCGCGGAGAGCTGGTATGCTCGAACGAAGCGTTTATTTCCTCGACGCGGTGACGGAGGAAGAGCTGATCCCGGCCGCGCAAGAAGCTCACGTCGAAATCATTCCATATCGCCCGGTGATTATTAACGATCGTTTGTCCTGCCCCAATAAACTCTCGCAATATCTGCACGCGGGTTTGATGGTGGTAGCGAACGATTTGCCTTACGTAACTTCAGTTCTGAAACAGGCTGACGCCGGCATTTCGTACCGATTTGATGATGCCAACAGCTTTGCCGAAACGATCACAGCGATTCTTGATGATCCGACGCGTCTGGAACAGTGTCGTCTTAACGCGCTACGGTTTGCGCGCGAGAGCTTCAATTGGCAAGGCTATGCCGAAGTATTTGAAAACATTTATAAAAGTTGTCCGACTTCGCTCGCAGAACCAATTCCCGCTAGACCCGAGGCGGATTTACAGGCTAATGCAGCCGCAATCGAATAAAGGCTTCATTGGTAGCGCAAAGTTCCCCCGCCGCCGCATAAACCTGAAGGTTACGAGACTTAATGTGCGGTATTGCGGGTTTTGCTTCAATCTCCGATCGCTCTCTCGCAAACGCGGATCGAGTGCTCGACGTGATGGGTCGGCTCATTTCCCATCGTGGTCCAGATGGCGACGGTACGTGGGTGTCTGCAGATCGGCGGATTGGACTGGGGCATCGGCGTCTGGCGATTATCGACCTATCGCCGTCTGGCGCACAGCCGATGCACGCAGAAACCGGTACCGTCATAACGTTCAACGGTGAAATTTACAACTTCATCGAATTGCGCGCCGAACTGGCTCGTACTGGACCTTCCGCACAAACTCCGACACCGAAGTCATTCTGGCTGCGTACGAGCATTGGGGAGAGGAATGCATCGGACATTTGCGCGGAATGTTCGCGTTTGCGATCTGGGACTCGCGGACGTCAAAGATTTTCGTCGCCCGTGACCGGTTCGGTATCAAGCCATTCTATTATACGACGCAGAACGGAATTTTCTATTTTGCGTCCGAGGCCAAAGGGCTGCTTCCGTTTCTTCCTGAGATCGCGACGGACTCCGACGCGCTGGCCGAATATCTGACGTTTCAATACACGATCGGTGAAAAGACGCTTTTCAAGGGGGTATCAACCCTATTGCCCGGACATGCGCTGACGGCCGACCGCTCTGGTCTGTCGATCAAGCGTTACTGGGATGTTCAATACAACGTCGATTTCGACCATAGCCCGCGTTATTTCGAGGAGCGCTTCAAGGAACTGTTGAGCGATTCGATGATGGTGCATCTGCGCGCGGACGTTCCTGTCGGCGGCTATGTATCCGGCGGTCTGGATTCGAGTCTGGTTGCGCTGCTCGCATCAGGAACTCGACCATCGCAACCGCGACGCGTTTCATGGTCGCTTCATGGAATACCCCGGATATGATGAAAGCGGCTATGCAAAAATGGTCGCAACCGAAGCGGACATGACGTTGCATATCTCGGATATTACTGCCGACGATTTTCGTCAAGCACATCGGCGATGTGATCTACCACCTTGATTTTCCGGTGGCTGGGCCAGGATCGTTTCCGCAGTTTATGGTGTCGGCACTCGCGGCTAAACATCTGAAGGTGGTGCTCGGCGGGCAAGGCGGCGACGAACTGTTCGGCGGTTATGCACGCTATTTGATCGCTTACTTCGAGCAGAGCATCAAGGCCGCGATCGATGGCACCTATCGCGAAGGCAACTACGTCGTGACGATCGAATCAATCGTGCCGAATCTCGGTTTGCTGCGCGAGTACAAGCCGATGATGAAGGAATTCTGGCGCGAAGGCCTGTTCGAGGATCTTGACCAGCGTTATTTCCGGCTGGTCGATCGCTCGACCGACATGGTCGGTGAGATCGATTGGGGCTCGCTCAGCAAAGCGCAATGTGTTCGAGTCGTTTCGCGCGATCTTCAACAACCAGGACAATGTCCGGAAAGAAGCCTATTTCGACAAGATGACGCATTTCGATTTCAAGTGCTTGTTGCCGGCGCTTCTCCATGTCGAGGATCGCATGAGCATGGCGCACGGGCTCGAAAGCCGGGTGCCGTTTCTCGATCATCCTCTGGTGGAATTTCTCGCGACGGTGCCCGCCGACGTCAAGTTCAAGGGCGGCCAGATGAAGCAATTGATGAAAACCGCCTATCGCGACACGCTTCCAAAGGCGTTGCTTGAACGCCGCGACAAAATGGGTTTCCCGGTGCCGCTGCAAGGAATGGTTCGAAGGGCCGCTGAAGGATTTCGTCAGTGATATCTTCTCCGAGCAGCGCTCAAAGCACCGGCCGTATTTCAATACCGATGTCGTGCTCGCAAGTTTTGGACAGGCATCGCGATTTTCGCGCAAGACCTGGGGGCTTCTGAGCCTGGAACTTTGGCATCAGCGATTTCACGACCGCGCGGCCGAATATCCGTGCCATGGTCGCTGGCCATCGAACATCAATAACTCACAACTGCAGGATAGACGATGATGAAGGTTTTCGTTACCGGCGGCGCGGGCCAGGTCGGATCGACTGTGATCGACATGCTGTCTGGCGCGCGGCGACGAGGTTGTTGGCGATCGACAATTTCTCGACCGGGCGTCAGCGACAACCTGACGAAGCATGCAAACTTGACGCTCGTCGAAGACACGATTGCCGATGCGAGCGTGATCAATGGGCTGTTTTCGGATTTCCGGCCGGAGGTCGTGGTTCACACCGCCGCGTCCTACAAGGATCCCGAGACTGGAGCACGGATGCGCTGGTCAACGCGGTCGGCACCGCCAATATCGCCAAGGCGTGCAAGACCCACGGCGTGTCACGCGGCTGATCTATTTCCAGACGGCGCTCTGCTACGGCACCAAGCCGATCCAGTCGCCGATCACGCTCGATCATCCGATCAATCCGGTGAATTCGAGCTACGCGATCTCGAAGACGGCCGGCGAGAATTACGTGCAGTTCTCCGGCGTCGAATGGGTGACGTTCCGTCTGGCCAACGTGATCGGCCCGCGCAACGTGTCCGGGTCCGCTGCCGATCTTCTACGGCCGGCTGGTCGAAGGGCAGAAGTGCTTCGTCACGCCGGCCCGCCGCGACTTCTGCTATGCCGGCGACCTCGCCACGCGTCGTCGTCCAGGCCGCGGACGGCGAAGGCCACGGCACTTATCACTTCTCGTCGGGCAAGGACGTCGCGATCAGGGAACTCTACGACGCCGTGGTGCGGGCGATGAAGATCAACGACTATCCGGAGCCGGAGGTGAAGCCGCTGGGTCCGGACGATGCGCCGTCGATCCTGCTCGATCCCGAGCGCGAACGTTCGCGGATTTCGGCGATGTCGAGTTCACGCCGCTGGACGAGATCGCCAGCTTGTCGGTCGAGCGCTGGGAGAGGGAAGGCGTGGTGGCGGATACACGCACCTGAAGGAAGCCGCGGCAGAAATCAGGACCAATGACAGGGATCATACGATGCGGATTCTTGATCACCGGCGGCGCGGGCTGCCTCGGCTCGAACCTGGTCGAACACTGGCTGCCGCAGGGCCACGAGATCCTCGTCTCGACAACTTTGCAACGGGCCAGCGCGAGGTCGTTGCCGGCGCATCCGCGGCCTGACGCTCGTCGAAGGCTCGATCGCGGACCGGAGCTCGTGACCGGATATTTGCCGAATTCCGGCCAACCCACGTCGTTCATTCCGCCGCATCCTACAAGGACCCGACGACTGGCGGGAGGACGTGGCCACCAACGTCGAGGGGACCATCAACGTGGTCGAAGCGGCGCGAGCGGCGGGCGTCGGCGCTTCATGAATTTCCAACCGTGCTCGGTTACGGCCGGCCGGAGCGGTCGCCGATCCCGGTCGAGCATCCGCTGCGGCCATTCACCAGCTACGGAATTTCCAAAGGTCGCCGGCGAGCAATATCTGGCGATAAGCGGCTGCCTTATGTTTCGCTCCGGCTCGCCAACGTCACCGGTCCTCGCCTGGCGATCGGTCCGATCCCGACCTTCTACAACCGGCTGAAGGCCGGGCAGAGCGCTGTTTCTGTCACGGACGGTCGCGCGACTTCGTCGACATGGAGGACTTTCTCGCGGCGATGGATGCTGTGATGACGGTCAGACGCCCCGACCGGCATTTTCAACGTCTCGACCGGGACGGACACACGATCCGCGAAATCTACGATCGTTGTGCGTGCCCATCTCGGATCTGCCGGCCGATCCCGATCGTAAAGGTTGATCCCGGTGGCCGAGACGATGTGCCGGCCGTCGTTCTCGATCCCGCAAGGACGCACGAGCGTCCTCGGCTGGCAGGCGAGGTACCGTTTCGAGGAGACAATTCGCCGAATGCTTGCCTGGTATGACGCGCACGGCGTGAGCGACGTCTACAGCCACCTTCGGCCCCACCAAAGAGCTAAACGATGAGCGTCTTTTCACGGAATGCGACCGATCCTGGTCGTCGGCGGTGCGGGTTTTGTCGGCTCCAATCTCGTGCGGCTGCTGCTGGCGCAGAACCCCGCCAAAGGTTGATCGTCGTCGACAATCTCCTCTCGGCGGATCACTTCGAACGTGCCTGACGATGCGCGGTCGAGTTCGTGTTCGGCGTCCATCACCGATGACGCTGTGCTTGCCGCGTTGCCCGACGATCTCGACTTATGCCTTCCATCTGGCCTGCTACCACGGCAACCAGTCGTCGATCGCCGATCCGCTCGCCGATCATGACAACAACACGCTGACAACGCTGAAGCTGTTCGAGCGGCTGAAGGACATCCGGTCGCTGCAGAAGGTGGTCTACGCGGCGGCCGGATGCGCTGTGGCCGAAAAGACCTTCGATGGGGCGACCGCGACGACGGAGGACGCGCCGGTTTCGCTCTTTCACGACAGCCCATATTCGATCTCCAAACTGATCGGCGAGATGTACGGCAACTACTACTTCGCGCGACACAAGTTGCCCTTCGTCAAGGCGCGCTTCCAGAACGTCTACGGTCCGGGAGAAATTCTGGGTGCCGGCCGTTGGCGCGGAACGCCGCAACGGTCTGGCGAAACGTTACCCCGACCTTCATCTGGAAGGCGTTGCATGGCGAGGCGTTGCCGGTCGAGAACGGCGGGGTCGCGTCCCGCGACTTCATTTTCGTCGAGGATATGGCGCGCGGATTGATGGCGTGCGCGCTGAGGGCGAGCCGGGTGAAATCTACAATCTGGCGTCCGGGGTCGAGATCACGATCCTGGAGCTTGCCGAAGCGGATCAACCGGATCGCCGGCAACCAGACGCCGATCGCGATGACGCCGGCGCGCGATTGGGACCGGTCTGGCCAGCGTTTCGGCGACTCCCAGCGAAAGCGCGAGAGAAGCTCGGCTTTGTCGCAAACGTCGCGCACGAGGATGGCCTGCAAGCGGACCATCGAGTGGACGCGCGAACAACAGCGATCCTCATGCTGCATGCGATGATCGCATCATGCGCGTTTTGTCCCGAGGTCGGAAAGTATTCCTGATGGCTATGAAGATCCTCACCGTCGTCGGCGCGCGCCCGCAGTTCATCAAGGCCGCGGCCGTCAGCCGTGCTATCCGCGAGACTGATGGCCTCGTCCGAGGTCATGGTCCACACCGGCCAACACTTCGACGCGAATATGTCGGATATCTTCTTCGACGAATTGGAAATTCCGGCCCCGAGACATCACCTGGACATTACGGCGGGCGGCCACGGCGATATGACCGGACGGATGCTGATGGCGATCGAACCGATCTTGCTGCGAAAAGCCGGACTGGGTCGTTGTCTACGGCGATACGAATTCGACCTTGGCCGGTATCTTGGCTGCGTCGAAGCTTGCACATTCCCGTGGCGCACGTCGAGGCGGGCTTCGCTCGTTCAATCGCCGCATGCCGGAAGAAATCAACCGGATCGTCACGGATCATCTCTCGACGCTGCATCTCTGTCCGACAAGGACGGCGGTCGCAAATCTTGGTGCCGAAGGGCGTTGCGAAAGGCGTCCACCAGTGGGTGACGTGATGTACGATGCGACGTTGTTCGCCATCAGCAAGGCAGGAAAGCAGTTCGCCATACTTTCAAGAATCTGGGCCTTGAGCCGCAGGGCAATATGCGGTCGCGACCGTACATCGCGCGGAGAACACCGATGACCCGCAGCACCTTCGCGCGGTCGTGTCGAGTTCCTGCAGGAGCGCGCGCGAACGCACGGTGGTCCTGCCGCTGCATCCGCGCACGCGGCACGCCGCGTCCCGAATGGGCGTGGAGCTGGATGGCCTGAACGTGATCATTGATCCGGTCGGCTATCTCGACATGGCGAAGCTGCTGCACCACGCCGCCGAGGTCTTCACCGATTCGGGCGGGCTCAAAAGGAAGCCTATTTCCATCGCGTGCCGTGCATGACGCTGCGTGATGAAACCGAGTGGACGGAGACGGTCACGCAGGGCTGGAACCGGCTATGGAAGGGACCGCAGCGTGGCACACAGCGGGAAATTCCTGACTACGGGGATGGCAAGGCTTCATTCAAGATCGTCAGCCTTCTTCAGGCTTGAATGTTTGCGTCTATTGCGCGGACGTCGCGACGGTGGCTAAAAGGCACAAAATATTTGAAAATATTGCTGTTTTGAAAGGCTTGCCGTGCACGGACGCAAGATTGCAGTGATCGGCCTCGGCTATGTCGGCCTGCCAGTCGCCGTCGCGTTCGCCCGCAGCGGCGGGCCGGTGATCGGCTTCGACATCGACGGAGCCGGATCGAGGAACTCCGCGCCGGCCACGACCGCACGCCGCGAAGTCGAGGCCGGTCGAGCTGCATCCATCCGACGCTGCGCTACGAAGCGATCCCGCCGACGCTCGCGCGGCCGACTTCTTCATCGTCACGGTGCCGACGCCGATCGATGCGGCGCAACAGCCCGATCTTGGCGCGATGCTCGCGGCGTCGCGAGACCGTCGGCGCGTGCGCTGAAGCACGGCGACATCGTCGTCTACGAATCGACGGTCTATCCCGGCGCGGTCGAAGAGGAATGCGTGCCCGTGCTTGGAGCAGCGTTCCGGGCTTGAAGCCGGGCGCGATTTCACGGTCGGCTATTCGCCCGAGCGCATCAATCCCGGCGACAAGGCGCATCGCTTCGAGACCATCATGAAGGTCGTGTCGGGCCAGGACGCCAGAGACGCTCGATATCGTCGCCGAGGTCTACGGCTCGGTGGTGCAAGGCCGGCATCCATCGCGCGCCGTCGATCAAGGTCGCGGAGGCCGCCAAGGTGATCGAGAACACCCAGCGCGATCTCAACATCGCCTTCATGAACGAGCTGTCGCTGATCTTCCAGGCGCTCGACATCGACACCGGCGACGTGCTGGCGGCGGCCCGCACCAAGTGGAATTTCCTGCCGTTCCAGCCCGGCCTCGTCGGCGGCCACTGCATCGGCGTCGATCCCTATTACCTGACCTATCGCGCCGAGAAGGCCGGCTATCATCCCGAGGTCATTCTGGCCGGCCGCCGCATCAACGACGGCATGGGCGCAGCGCGATCGCGCGCGAATGCGTCCGCGCGCTGCTTGCGGCGCAAGGGGACACGCGGCGGCGTCGTGACGGTGCTCGGCCTGACGTTCAAGGAGAACGTGCCGGACACCCGCAACTCCAAGGTCGTCGACATCGTGCGCGAGCTGCAAGTCGTTCGGCGTCGACGGTGCAGGTGCACGATCCGCTGGCGACTGCCGACGGACGCGGCACGAATATGGCATTGACGCTCGCCGACTGGACGCGCTGCAGCCGGCCGACGCGGTCATTCTCGCGGTCGCGCACGACAGCTATCGTCGACGGCGGCTGGCCGCTTATTGCAGACGCTGCTGAGCGACGGCGCAGGGCTCGTGCTCGACGTCAAGATGCAAGCTCGATCGCGCGCGCAAGCCTGCCGGCATCGAGCTGTGGCGGCTATTGAGCAGGTAACGAGCGCGATGGCTGATCGAACGTCCTGGTCACCGGCGCGGCCGGCTTCATCGGCTTCCACGTCGCGCAGCGGCTGCTGCGAGCACGGACGCGCGGTCGTCGGCCTCGACAACGTCAATGACTATTACGATCCGAAGCTGAAGGAGGCGCGCCTCGAGATCCTGCGCAAGTTCCCGAGTTTCAGATTTGTCAAGCTCGATCTTGCGCGATCGCGCGGCAGATGCTGCATCTGTTCGCGGAGCATCGGTTTCCCGACGTCATGCATCTCGCGGCGCAGGCCGGCGTGCGCTATTCGCTCGAAAATCCGCACGCCTATGTCGACGCCAACATCGAGGGCTTCATCAACGTGCTCGAAGGCTGCCGGCACAACGGCTGTCAAGCATCTGCTGTATGCGTCGTCGTCGTCGGTCTATGGCGCCAACACCAAGATGCCGTTCTCGGTCCACGACAACGTCGACCATCCGATCAGCCTCTATGCCGCGACGAAGAAGGCCAACGAGCTGATGGCGCATGCCTACAGCCATCTGTTCGCATGCCGGCGACGGGCCTGCGGTTCTTCACGGTCTATGGACCGTGGGGCCGGCCCGACATGGCGATGTTCATTTTCGCAAAGGCGATCCTGGAGGGCAGGCCGATCAAGCTGTTCAATCACGGCAACATGCGGCGCGATTTCACTTACGTCGACGACGTGGCGGAGGCGATCGTGCGTCTGATCGATCGGCCGCCGCATGGCGATCCGCGAGCTGGTCCGGCGACATGCCCGGATCCCGCGAGCAGCGCCGCGCCATGGCGGATATACAACATCGGCAACAACAATCCCGAGGAACTCATGCATGTGGTCTCGCTGCTGGAGAAGGAGTTTGGCCGCAACGCCAGCGAAGGAAATGCTGCCGATGCAGCCCGGCGACGTTCCGGCGACATATGCCGACGTCGACGATCTGATGCGCGACATCGATTTCCGCCCCTCGGTTCCGATCGAAACCGGGATTCGCCGGTTTGCCGAATGGTATCGGCAGTATCACCATCTGTAAGCACTGCGTTTAACGCTCTACCCGATGCGAGCCTTCACCAAGAAGTATGTCGCCCTTCGCCTAACATTAGATTTAAGACCGGGATCAATAATTTGCCAGACGGCAGTCACGAGCTAGGCGAGGACCGCCAACTGTAGCGGCGCGGATTTACTTAACTCGGATGGTAATCTTGTCTGAGATTACTGGAGGATTGAATGGATAATGATTGGCATCGCCGAGCACGAGTTGAATCGTGTGCTTGCCGGGCGGCAGCTCGATACGAGCCTCGGTTTGGCCCGCTCCGAAATGAAGATGCGATTTGTCTTGTGCAATCGGCTCATTGGGATCGAGTGGTTCGCTCACATCGATGAGCAAATGGTGATGGCCGGCATTTTGATAATTATCCCCCGCGTGGGTCACGCCCATGTTGCGAAGGCCGAAGCGACACCAGAATGCTCCTTTGATGGTAGCCCCATCATGCGGCCATACGAAATAGAGCAGGGCATCCTTTGGCGCAGGCTTTCCCTGAGCGAAAGCCGATGACGCTGGACAGGCCATAGCCAGAGATAATGCGAGAAGCTGCAGATATTTCATGATCCACCTGATTCGTTAGGGGGACAGGGCAACGCGGAAACCGTGGGTGGGGTATCGCACATCGGTGTCATAAGAATCCCGATTCGAAGGCCTGACATAGCGCGCATCGTTCCTCCATGAACCAGACCGGATCACGTGGGCCGGGCATTGATTTTCAAGCCACGCTAGACCGCCGCCCGGAGCACCCTGATAATTTTTGTGCCAGCAGTCTTCGACCCACTGATCCACCCCGCCACCCATATCGTAAAGTCCGAATGGATTGGGCTTGAAACTGCCGACCTTGATCGGCTGCTCGGTTGCTGCGACATCGGTGCAATTCTTGCAGTTGGCCAATCCGGTTTGAAATTGGTCGCCCCACCAGTATTTCGATTGCGTGTCTCCACGCGCAGCATATTCCCACTCAGCTTCGGTGGGCAGTCGATAAGCCTTTCCGCTGATCGCTGCGAGCCACGCGACGTACTGTTTCGTATCGTTCCAGCTCACATTAGTGACGGGCGCATCGTCTTTTCCAGAAGCTACAAATCCACAAGCCTTTGCGGCGGCGCATTCGTTCCACTCTCGTACAGAGATTGGAAACTTGCTCATTGCAAATGGCTTTAACGTCACCTGGTGTACGGGCTTTTCGGAATTATCTTCATTGCTGCCCATCGCGAAGCTGCCGCCGCGCAGTGATACCATCTCGGGCTCCGCGCCCGATGCGAGCTGCGCAGCCGGTGGCTTTGCGGGAGTAGTGGGGGCCTGCCGCACCGAAGGTTCGGGTTTCGCTGAAGCAACTCCTGGCTCCGGACTCGTGCCTTGTTTCGCAGCGCCCGCGGGTAATGTCGGCGCTTCCACTGCAGAGGACGCGGGCGCCGCGGTCTGGACGGCCGGCTTCCCGGCCTTTTGCACCAGTAAGTACCAAAGCGCACCGCTTGCAATAATCAGCAGCGTGACGCTAAGCAAAAAAATCAGGATGTTTTCACGCCGCTTTCGGGTTTTGTTGAATGCAGCGGGATCTGGAAGGACGCGGTAAACTCTCACCGGGTCGGTAATGTTCTTGACCTTGCGATCGCCGAGAGATTCGTACCCGCAAACAAGTTTGTGTTTTATCTGTTCGTAAATTCCGCCTGAGATGTAAACTTGGCCGGGATCCGCTATTCCCTCCAGGCGGGAAGCGATGTTGACGCCATCGCCATAAACATCGTCTGTCTCGATGATGACGTCGCCGAGGTTGACGCCAATTCGGTACTCAATCCAGGAGTCCTTCGAAAGCGCCGTGTTGCGGCCGACTAAATTTTGTTGAATGACGATGCTGCATCTGACTGCTTCGACCGGACTGTCAAAAATCGCGATGAAGCCGTCCCCAGTGGTCTTGACCAGTCTTCCGTGATGCTCGGTTATACTGGGCTCTATGAGGTCGCGTTCGATGCGTTTGACGCGACTATGCGTTCCCTCTTCGTCGATTTCCATCAAGCGGCTATAGCCTGCGATGTCGCCAGCGACGATTGCAGCAAGGCGACGCGGCACGGACGAACGGGGCGGCTCGCTACTCTTACCTGATTTGATGTCGCGAATTTCAGCCATGCTGAGGCTTTCATGAGCCACAAATTTGAAGCGTTGCTAAGCGGCGCGGAAAGAGAGATTTAGCCTATCATATCGCCCGGTCGCGGCAAGTCGCCGAACCCTCGTTGCAAGTAGACCGTGCAGCTCAGCATTTTATTTGATTCGAACGGATCGTAGCGATCGGTGGTCAGTTTTGGCTCCACTGCCTGGCCAGAGCGGCGTAGATTGCTGTCGCTTTGAGGATGCGCTCCACCAAGCAGTACTCATCCGTCTGATGAGCCTTGCCTGCTTCGCCCGGTCCTAGAATAATCGTGGGTGGACCGCCGAAGGCAGGCGTGAGCACCGACGCGTCAGTGAAGTACGGCGCGGTTTTTGGCTCGCCAGACGGTTCGCCCGAAAGCCGTTCGACCACGTCGTAAACATTTTTGATCCATGGGGAAGCTGGTTCAGTCCAAACTGACCCAACGTCGACGATCGTCTCCAACAAAACGTCGTCGCCCAGTTCGGCTTTCAAGTGTTCAAGTATCCGGTCATAAGTCAGCCCTGGCACGCTGCGAATATCAATTCCTATTTCCGCGCGATCTGGCACGGAGTTAACGTTCAAGCCAGAATTAACAGTACCGACATTGAGCGTCGGCAATCCTAGGTAGGGGTGTGGCGCTACGTTGAATTGAAATTTCTCCAGCACCGTCAGAGCTCGCGCGGCTTTATAAGCCGCATTTACGCCCAGATGGGGCATCGAGCCATGCGCGGTGACGCCGGACAATACGGCGCGGATCCACAGGGCGCCCTTGTGTCCGACCAGGGCGGCGTTGGAGGTGGGCTCCGCGACCACGATCGCGCCGGCCCGTCCCAGCTTCCCGCTGCGCGCGAGGTGCGTCGCGCCTTCACAGCCAATCTCCTCACCGCCGGTGATGACGAGCACCACGCCATTTAAATCGCGCAACTCGTCGGCCATTCCCGCGATTGCGGCAACGAACGCAGCGACGCCACATTTCATATCGCTCGAACCCCGACCGTACATTTTCCCGTCGGCAATCTCAGCGGCGAATGGGTCAACGCTCCACTTCGCGTTTCCGAGCGGAACGGTATCGACATGTCCCGTAAAGCAGAGCGGAGGCGATGCTTTAGATCCTCCAATTTTGGCAATGAGATTCGCACGACCCGGCGCAAAGGGCTCGATGAAAGTGTCCAAACCTGCAGCGCGGAGAATCTTTTCAAGATGTTCGATGCAAGCTAATTCTTGCCCCGGCGGGTTGATCGTATTGAAGGCGATCAATTCTCGCGAAAGTTCGATTGGATCAATAACCATGATTTAAGGCCCGTTCTCTCACAATGGCGGCAATCGATCCTCTAGCGTTGGGGTCCCATCAAGCGGTGGGAATGCTCCGCACAGAGGACATGATGGTGCAGGTTAGCTATCCACTGACGACCCGAAACGGTCATTTTCAGATATTTTAATCCATCGTCGAGATGCATTGAAACGCTATTCCAGAAAAATGAGGGGTATTTATCGATGATGTCTGCCGGCGAAGAATATCCGAGCTGTCGATTCATTCCTATTTCTTCAAATTCGCAATAGAGCGCGTTCGCCTTGCGCAAGTACATGGGATCGCCGAGTTGCCCTATAAGATCGGCAGCCTGCACCAGCTTCGGCTCCATCCTATCGCTTGCACCGGGTTTGCGTGCGGGAAAGCGCGTCATCTCTATTGCTTCCGACACGCGTGCGGCGTCGATGGTCGGTGATTTTCCTAGTCGCTCAAGAGCAAACAATTTCGATCGATCAACATGGTATGGAGAAAGAGCGGCATCCGATGCGCCGCGGGGAAGTGTGATCTTCTTGCCCTTTCCATCAACGACGAACTCGGTTTCGGTATCGCCGCTTAACACGCCTCTCATGTAGCCGATATCATGCAGGAGACACGCGATGATCAGATGGCTGTAATCGGCTGGTTCTATCCGCTGAGCCATGGTCATCCCTTGCAGAATGTCACGGCCGACCATGGTGACTTGCAGAGTATGCTCGAAGTTGTGGTATAGCGCGTCGCTTCTGGCCAAACATTCGATCGTGCTGCGTGCCAACGCGCCGAGGCGTTCCGCCGCATCGTCATGCGCCGGGCCAAAAATATGACGAAAATCCTTGGCGAGAAACTTGCCGAGTTTATTGGCCGCCAATGCCGTGATGGTCTTCACTGACATTCTCCATAACGTTTGATTTGAGCACCTTAACCACGAGGCAAACGCGATGTAGATCAGGCGCGCGTTCGCGTAATCGCTCCCGCAACGACTTGCATCGTAACGCCCGCTACCCATCCCGCCATTATTATTATCGTCAAAATGATGTGCGGGTCTTCGCGAAGAACAATTACGCTGACCGAGATAAAAGCCATCAACGCAGCGAGAAATGTACCGATGGCGCTGAGGAATTCCGCTGCATCTACCTTTTCCGCAGATACGCTTTGGGGCGATCCAGCGCCCGGTCCGCGAATTGCTCGAGAGGGAGTATCGATCCCTAAGTAAAATCCGACGGCGCCACCGATCATCATTATAAGCAGAAAAATTTGAGAGGTGAGGGCCGCGACGCTGGATCCCACATGGACGGCAACAAACAAACCGCTTGCCGCTCCTGCCATTGCGAGCCCAGTGCGTTCGAGGAAATGGGCAAAGCTCCTTACGCGAGATCGCATCGTCGCACCTTGGGCTTCATTGGGATACGGACAGATTATGCTACCAGTCTGCCAAGAAACTGAAAGTCCGGAATCGGGTGCGGGACATGCTGACCATGTTCAATGGCATGAATAGCGTACCCTTCGAGGAGGTGCGACGCTGACCCAGAGTCGCGGCTGTGATGGGCCATTCCTAATACTTCCATCCTTGCTAGTGTGCGATAGACCGATATTATCTACCATCGGCAGGACAAAACCCACTAACCAGACCGGCTACATGAATTCGATTCTCGAGGGAGTTGCCGAAAGACCGGTTGCCGGTGCGACAACAGATGCATCTGCAAAACGTCTGGCCGTGCCGATCAGGTCATTTTCGCTTCCGGCGATCGGCGTACGGGAACTACGCCTGGACCTTTTTTCGCGGTTTGGCACTGTGGTTGATCTTTATCGATCACGTATCGCCGGATGTGCTGACGTGGTTCACGATACGCAGCTATGGCTTTAGCGATGCCGCGGAGATTTTCATTTTCATCTCCGGCTATACAGCGGCCTTTGTCTACGGACGCTCGATGATGGAGTCTGGCGTCGTGATAGCTGGAGCGCGGATCCTGCGCCGCGTCTGGCAGATTTATGCCGCGCATATTTTGCTGTTCACGTTCATGGTTGCGGCGGTCTCCTACGCTGTTGTCGGCCTCGGGAAACCATTTTACGCGCAGGAGATGGAAGTCACGCATTTCCTCAGGGAACCCGGCCTTAGCATGGTTCAAGGGCTGTTGCTTAGGTATCGGCCGCTGAACATGGACGTGCTCCCGCTTTATATCGTGCTGATGACGTTTCTGCCGCTGATCCTGCTTCTGATCCGGCTAAGCCTAAACCTTACGCTGGCAATTTCAGTTGCGATTTACGCGTTGTCATGGCGATACGATCTGCATCTCACGACTTATCCGGACGGTTTCTGGTCGTTCAATCCCTTTGCCTGGCAATTGTTGTTCGTGTCCGGTGCTTGGTGCGCGCTGGGCGGCGCCCGACAGATTTCGACAGTCTTGTCTTCCCCGATCACCCTGTGGATTTCGTTCGCTTATCTGCTCGCCTCGTTTGGCGTGACTCTGACATGGTACTTCCCGCAGTTCGCTTATCTGGTGCCGCATTGGCTTCAGCACTGGATGTATCCTATCAGCAAGGCCGATTTAGACGTCCTTAGGTTCGCGCACTTTCTGGCCCTGGCGGTCATTGCCGTTTACTTCGTGCCCGCGGGGTGGCCTGGCTTGACGTCGCCCTGGCTACGCCCAATGATTCTCTGCGGGCAAAGCTCGCTGGAAATTTTCTGCCTCGGTGTGGCCCTGGCGTTCACCGGATATTTCCTGCTGAGGGAGTTTTCCGCGGGCCTCGCCTTGCATGCGCTGGTCGGAATTTGCGGAATAGCGATGATGTCCGGCGCCGCCTGGATGCTGTCATGGTCAAAGCGCCGCCTGGACAAAAACGGATCGCGAACGAAAGGGGCCAAGGCCGCCGGTCCGGCCCCGGTGGAGGCATGAACATATGCCCTTGAATTTCTTGCACAGAATCTGTTCAATCGGTTCGTAAACAATGTGGTCAATGCTATAAAGTAAACGATTGCGCTGCAGGGCTTGGGGATGTTGCGCTGCAAATATACAGCTCAATTGAATTTTTTCTCGTGCCCTCGCGCGGGCGTGATGCCTGATGGCTGTTTGCTTGGGCTACCTTCTCGAAGGAAGGCCAACTTTTCCACATCTCAGGTCAGATTGAACGGATGAGCTGAATGGCAAAACCAGATGCACCTGTCGCGCTCGCCATAGAGCGCGACCTTCGGCTCGATCTGTTCCGCGGCGTAGGACTATGGATGATCTTCCTCGATCACGTTCCCGACGACGTGGTCTCTTGGCTGACCCTGCGCAACTACGGCTTCAGCGATGCGGCCGAATGCTTTGTGTTCATTTCCGGCTATCTGGCCGGCTACATCTACGGTCCGATCGTAGCTGGAGGCAATTTCATCGCTGCCGCCAAGCGGCTGTTTACCCGCGTCTGGCAGATGTACGTCGCGCACATCATGCTGTTTTTGCTGTTCACCGCGCAGATCGCGCGCACGGTCAGGAAGTTCGACAATCCGATGTATGCGGACGAATTCAACGTCCACAATTTTCTCGAGCACCCTGACATCCTGATCGGACAGGCGCTTACGCTGCGCTACAAGCCGGTCGATCTCGACGTGTTGCCGCTCTACATATCGCTGGTTGCCGCTTCACCATTTGTCATTTGGTGCCTCGTGCGACGCCCGAACTGGACCCTGCTTGCTTCGGTGCTGCTGTACATTGGCGCACGCATATTCGACTGGAATCTTGCTTCCTATCCGCCGGGAACGCATTGGTATTTCAACCCGTTCGCCTGGCAGATGATGTTCGTTTTCGCCGCATGGTGCGGCGTCGGTGGCGTCGCCAAACTGCGACCATTGATTCAATCCCGCGCAGTGATTGCGATTGCGGTTGCTTGGCTTCTGTTTGGATTGCTGATCGTCATGACCTGGCACAGCGCGTTCCTGGAATCCCTGATTCCCAAATGGATGATCAAGGCGATTTATCCGATCGACAAGACGGACCTCGATATGTTGCGCTTCACGCACTTCCTCGCCTTGGCGCTCCTGGTTTCCCGGTATTTTCCGCGCAAATCGGAGATACTTACCTCCAAATGGCTCCGTCCGATGGTGCTATGCGGTCAGCATTCGCTTCCGCTTTTTTGCTTCGGCGTATTCCTGTCCTTTGGAGCGCACTGGATTCTGGTTCAGTACACCCATGGCGTGCTGGCGCAACTGTTCGTGAGCTTTGGTGGCATCTTGACCATGATCGGGCTCGCGTGGCTGCTGGAACGGGCCAAAGCGGTCCCTGATCTTTTCGTCGACGCTAGCGGAGCAGAAATGCCTGTAGTGGCGGCTAAATCGGGCGCTGCAGCATGATAGCGCCCGCGACAGGCGGCGACGTGACCATTCGTGGGAGCCGGTAATGTCCAAATGTGTGATGTTGATCGTCAGCGTGCTTCTGTTTTCAGCCGGTGCGGCTTCGGCCCAATCACCTTCGTCCGAAGCCATTGCAGCTGCACGCAATCTGGTTACGACGTTAAAGCTGTCCGACCAGTACAAGGCATTACTTCCGGCCATTCTGCTGCGCATCAAACCAGTAGTTGTACAGGACAGGCCGGAGATTGAACGTGACTACGACGCCATGACGCCGGTGGCGACGCAGGCCTACACGCCGTATTACGACGCTATGATCGACAGCATCGCGACGGTTTATGCCAACAGCTTTTCGGTGGAAGAGTTGCGCGAGATCGATGCCTTTTATCGGAGGCCCGCCGGTCAGAAATTTTTGGACAAGTCCCCGGCGATCATGCGACAGGCCACGCAGGTCGGTGAAGATGCAAGTCACAAAGCCGCCGACGACCTCACACAATTACTCCGCCAAAAAAGGCCTAAGTTGTAACGGATAGGATGAGCCGGTCAGCGGGTCTGTCGTTCTTGCGTGACAGGGCGGGCCGAATTACTCGACAGCGCATAGGCGCTCGCTACGGGCGCTTTCGTCATTTGCGAAGTTAGCGCCCGGCGGTCCTTTACATAGGCAATCGGAATTCCAAGCCGCTCGACCGTCCCAACGATCCGTCCATCGAGATCGCCATCGCAATTCAGATGGGTTGGGGCGATGAAGAATTCGGACTGTTCCCATTCCGGCTTAAAATCCCATTGCAGTTGCGGCAGCGTGACCGCTTTCTCGAACGGAAGTCGTTCGCCACATACGGCGACCGAGTAAACCTGCAATGGCTTGTTGATGTCGCTTGGCTCGGTGCGACGCAGATAGGCCTCAAGCTGATTGATCGCCTCGGGCATGCTGCCGAACCAATAATCGAGATCGTAGCGCCTTGACGCTCCGCCCAGTCCGCCCACGAGGGAATTGTACACCAGGTATTCGTAGGGATGCACCCTGACGAGAGTAACCGCATCCCAAACACAAAGTGTCGTCATGACCGCGATCCCACCCGCAGCGATCGCGCGGCCACCCGTCCGAAGTGCTCCGAGCGCCCAGTCGAGGCCGATGCCTGCCAGCACCGCAATCGCCGGGACCACAAAAAGGAAATGGCGCATTCCGGTGAAAGCCGGACCGTGCCAGATCACCTCGCAGGCAAGCGGAAAAATTACAGTCAAGGAGATGAGAACGATCTCTCTGAACCGCTGCTGGGTCCCGGCGGCACCGTCGCGCAGCGATAGTATCGAAATCATCGCCATCGCCGCACCCAGCAGCGTGAGAAGCGGAACGCGGATCATGATGTAGATCGGCACGTAAAGCCGCGGCACGTCCGCCATGTCATAGACTTGGCCGGTAAGCACAGTGCGGATAGAGTAGTTAAACTCGGAGAATTCAAGCAGGCCGCGGACAGGATTAAGCGGCGCGAGGGCCGCCCACGGCCACGCGAAAATCATGATAACATAGGCGAGCATCAGCCCAGGCAGTACGCGCAGGCTGGACTTTGCTGCAAAACGCAACGCGCCGCTGCACCGGTTTAGCCAGGGGCGCGGCAGATAAAGAACAATCGCGAAGCCGACGTAAACCACCATCAACATGCCAATGACCCGGATGCCGAGCGCAGCTCCTGCCAGGAGACCGAACAGGAGGACATCGCGGGCACGCGGGCTTGGCAGGCGGCGCGCAATGCGGATCAGAAACACAGTCGCTGCAATCATCCCCGCGGCAAACGGAATGTCCTTGGTGTGGTTGAACATCGAGCCATACCATGCGCCGCAAAGCGTCAGGCTAACCGCCGCGATCAGTCCCGCGCGCGGACCGGCAATCAATCGTGCGGCCGCGGCGGTCGCGCCGATCCCGCCAATCCCGATCAGCGCGCAGAAGATGTGACGCAGATCGAACGGATCGATTGGGATTAATTGACTGAGGCCGATGGCAACAACGTCGAACAGGCCGCCATAGAGATAAAGATTCTGGAAGCTGAAAAGGCTTTGGTCGATAAAGCCGCTCTTGTAATACGCGACGATCAACTCGCCGTAATGATGCTGTACCCCTTCATCATTGGAGATCGCGTAGTCTTTGTAGGTAATCAGCGCGATGACAATAAGCGCGGCCAAGAGCATGATGGTGGCGATATCGAAGGTATCGAAACGCGCAATCCAGGCCTTCGCGCTACGGACAGTCGAAGCTCGCCTCGCACAGCTGGCAAGCCCCGAAATATCTGCCCCGACAAGCTTAACTTCGGTCACTATTCTCTCGGATCTGGGTCTCATTGCTACGCAAACATGAAAGCAGGGCTTTATCAAGTTATTGGCTTGGAAAAGCTAGTCAATCCTCCGTCAGAGTCGCGGGCTGACGAAGGCCGCCGCTTTAATTGTTCTTGGCCGGATGAATGAAGGCCCATGGGCTGACTTCAGAGTCCTTAGGAACCTCTATGGCGATCACATAAGGACCGCCGTCTGCGAGCGCCGTTTCCAGCGCCGACCGGAATGTATTGGGCGAAGTGACCCGCGATGCGCCGACGCCGAAGGATTCCGCGAGCTTAACGAAATCCGGATTAACCAGATCGGACGCGACCACGCGGCCATCGAAGCGTTCGCGCTGGTCGCGCCGTACATTGCCGTAGGCATTGTTGTTGAAGATCAGCGTCACCACGCCGATGTTGAACTGAACGGCGGTCGCAAGTTCCTGCACGCCGAACATGAAGCCGCCGTCGCCAGTGATCGCGACCACTGGCCGGTCGGGATGGGCGACCTTGGCACCCAGCGCAGTCGGAAACCCCGAGCCGAGCGTTCCCTGATAGCCCGACGTGATGAAAGTACGCGGCGCGTACACGGGAAAGCCAAACCATGATGCAAAGCCGACTTGCGACAGTTCGTCGGTAACGATCGCATTGGCGGGCAGCACATCGCGCAGAATATTCAGGTACGCCATCTGCGGCTGCACCGACTGGATCTGTTTCAGCGCCGAGCCCGATGCCTCGCGGATCGCATCGCGGCGGCCCTTTTGTCTGACGTAGCCACGGCGTTGGACCGCCGCCAGCAAATCGCGCGTACCGGCGCGCGCATCTGAAATCACCGCGGCGTCGGGCATGAACCGCCGCATTTCCGCGCTGTCGATATCGATTCGCACGGACTTTAGTCCGTCTGGGCGATAGGGCCAACGGGACATCGTCGGCAATTCCAGCCGCGTGCCGATTCCGATCATGAGGTCTGTACGCGGCCAAAGCCGGTACGCGGCCGCCATCGTCAGTCCCAGTTCATGGGCATTGCTGACGATGCCCCGTCCGCTGCGAAATGCGACGACCGGCGCATCGATCAATTCCGCAAGCTCAAGAATTTCTTCCGCGGCGTGAATCGCCCCGCTGCCGACGAAGATCATCGGCGCAACGCTGCCCGCAATCAGTGCAGCGGCGGCCTTGATCTTATCCGGATCGGGCGGCGGTGCAGGAAATAGATCGAATGGCTCTGCGCGCTCGGTCTCTGCACGCTGCGTGAAGACATCCCATGGCATTTCCAGCGCTACCGGGCCCCGTCGGCCTGACAGCATTTCCTGGAATGCGCGCGCGACCAGCATAGGCGCGGCGGCCGGATATTCGATGCGGTCGGCCCATTTGACGAAGCTTCGCAGCGTCGCCAGTTGATCCGGCATCTCATGCAAGTGACCGCGGCCCTTATCGAGGAATTCGGTCGGTACCTGCCCGGTCAAGCAGAGCACCGGCTCGTTGGCGCCGAATGCCGTCAGCAACGCGGCACCGGCATTCAGGACGCCCGGGCCGGGCACGACGCTGAACACGCCGGGCTTTCCGGTGGACCGTGCGTACCCGTAAGCCATGTAGCCGCAGGCCTGCTCGTGCCGCGCTCCGATGACCTTCAACTGGGACTGCTGGAACGCATCGAACAGCCCGTAAATTTGTGCGCCGGGCAGGCCGAACACGGTGTCGACGCCATGCGCGACCAGGCCATTGACGATCGCTTCGCCGCCAGAAATTGAAGCCATTCGTGTCTCGTTGTTCGCAAGAAGGATGGTCTTGTCGCCCGGCCAGCGTATACATCCAGCCGAAAGCGCGGAAAAAGAAAACGGGGCCGAAGGCCCCGCTCAAATTTCTTTAGGTATCGAACATCCGAGATTCACTTGATTTTGGATTCCTTGAACTCGACGTGCTTGCGCGCGACCGGATCGTACTTCTTCTTGACCATTTTGTCGGTCATGGTGCGCGAATTCTTCTTGGCGACGTAGTAGAAGCCGGTATCCGCGGTTGAGACGAGCTTGACCTTGATGGTGACCGCTTTGGCCATGTTCGAAAACCTCTGATTTCTGGAATTTAGCGGCCAGCCCAGCAACAGCCGACATTTGCGCGCAACCTAGCTCCGGAACGCTCAAAGTCAAGGTTTTAGGTCGATTTTTGGACCGTAAAGCGCTAGGCGCCGGCCAGAACGTCCTTCTGCATCTTTCCGCCATAGAAATGGAAAAACGGTATCGGAGCGTCGTGGCGAAGCGGTCCGGGATCCAGTCGGGCTTCGAGTTCCCGCAGCACGTTTTTAGTCATCGGATGCAGATCGGCCAAGGGCTTGGAGCCGATCTCGACCCAGACAAGTTCCACCAGTTCGGCCTCGGCGTGGATCACGCCCTTGACGTGATGGGTGATGCTCGATGCATCCGCGGTGAAAAACCGCGTATCGAACCGCCGCACGCGGCCGGGCGGCGTGATCGCCCGCGCGATCAGGAACAGTCCCGACGGATCAGGCAGCAAGCCCGCATCGGTAAAAGCCTTCCAAGGCCCGCCGAGGTTTGGCGCCGGGCCGTCGTTCTTCAATCCCAGGCAAAGCCCGGTTTCCTCGCAGGCTTCGCGGATCGCGGCGACCGCCAACGAGCGCGCGCGAGAGGGCGCGATCTTCGGGCTGCCCATCATCAAGCTGGCTTCGAGCGCTTTCGGGATGGGGGCTGCGACCGGAATCTTGTTATCGGTCTTATCGACGCGCCCGCCCGGAAATACGAACTTGCCTGGCATGAACACCACCTTGTCGTGGCGCTTTCCGACCAGGACTTTCGGAATCGGGCCACTGCGATCGATCAGGATCAGGGTCGCGGCGTCAACCGGCCGGCGATAGGGATGATGATCGGCCTCTTTGGGGTCGACTTCGACTTTTGCGGCTTCGGCCATTTCAGTTCCGTTATTCAAGTTATTTGAGTACGTAAATCACTGTTCCGGATTCGCTTCATCGAAGCCATGCATGCGCAGTGCCCACTGCATCCCAACTACCGCGCCCTTGACCGGTTGCAGCAGTAGCAGCGACGCGATCAGCGTGATCGGCAGATAGATCCCAAGCTGCCAGATTACCGGCGGCGCGAAATTCGTTTCGATCGATAGCGCCAAGGGCACCACGATGTGGCCGACGATCACGATCACCAGATACGCGGGCAAATCATCGGCGCGGTGATGGTGCAAATCTTGGCCACAGACCGTACAGACGTCGGCGACCTTGAGATACGCGTGAAAGATTTTGCCTTCACCGCAATTTGGGCAGCGGCCGCGCAAGCCGCGCCTGATTGCGGTCCAGACGTCCCGTTTTTCCGCCGGCGCTGCGGCGGAGGTCCAGACTTTCGTCGGCGGGTTCATGGTTTCCATGACGTATTCCTCGAGACTGGCTAAGATTTGGTCCGTTTCGCTTTGCCGGGCTTGCTCTTGCCGGGTCGGCCATCTCTTTTGTGCGGACTGCGGCTCGGGTGGGTTTTCGCCCGCGTGTCGCGCTGAGCACTTGCGCTGCCGCCGTCTCGCGCTTGCTGCCGCCTGCGCCCGCGCGAGATAACGCGGCCCTCCGACAACAGTTCAAACCGCAAAGCACCGGCCACCGGGGCTGCTTCTACCAGACGCACGTCTACCACGTCGCCCAATCTGTGCATGGCTCCGCTACGCGTGCCGACGAGCGCGTGTCGTGCCTCGTCGTAGTTGAAATATTCGGTGCCGAGCGTGCGGATCGGAACCAACCCGTCGGCGCCGGTGTCGCTAAGCTTGACGAACAACCCCGAGCGGGTAACGCCGGAAATACGGCCTTGGAACGTAGCGCCGATGCGGTCCGCCAGAAAATGCGCGATCAGCCGGTCGGCAGTCTCGCGCTCGGCCTTCATGGCGCGGCGCTCAGTGACGGAAATCTGCGCGGCGACTTCGCTCAGGGATTCCACAGTTTCAGTTTCGAGCAGCGCACCTTCGCCTAGACCCAGGGCGCGGATCAGCGCGCGGTGCACGACCAAATCAGCATAGCGGCGGATCGGCGAGGTGAAATGCGCGTAGCGCCGCAGGTTGAGGCCGAAGTGGCCGTAATTCTCGGCTGAATATTCCGCCTGCGCCTGGGAACGCAACACCACTTCGTTCACCAGTGGTTCGGAATCGTGACCTTTGACCTGCGCCAGCACGCGATTGAACAACGCAGGGCGCAGCGCGCCTGATTTGGCAAACGGCAGGTCGAGCGTCTTCAAAAACTCCTGGAGGTTGTGAACCTTCTCCACCGAGGGTTCGTCGTGCACGCGGTAGATCAGCGGCAGCGATTTCTTTTCCAGCATCTCAGCTGCGGCGACGTTAGCGAGAATCATGAATTCTTCGATCAATTTATGCGCGTCGAGCCGTTGCGGAACGATGACACGATCGACGGTGCCGTCGGCTTTAAGCAAAATCTTGCGTTCGGGAATGTCGAGATCGAGCGGGTCGCGTTCGTCGCGGGCGCGCTTGACGATTGCGTAGGCATCATAGAGCGGCTTGAGGATCGGATCGAGCAGGGGACCGGTGGCATCGTCGGAGCGGCCGTCGATCGCCGCCTGCACCTGCGCGTAGTTCAGCTTCGCCGCCGAGCGCATCAAAATGCGATGAAAGCTATGCGACCGCTTGCGGCCGTCGGCGCCGATGATCATACGCACGGCGAGCGCGCCGCGCGCCTCGCACGGCATCAGCGAACATAAATCGTTGGAGATGCGCTCAGGGAGCATCGGCACTACGCGGTCGGGAAAATAAACCGAGTTGCCGCGCGTCAATGCATCGCGCTCCAGCGCTGACCCCGGCCGCACATAGAAAGCGACGTCGGCGATGGCGACGTCGATGATAAAGCCGCCTTTATTGTTCGGGTCGGGATCGAGTTCGGCATGCACGGCGTCGTCGTGGTCCTTGGCATCCGGCGGATCGATCGTGACCAGCGGCACGTCGCGCCAGTCTTCGCGCCCAGCAAGCGTCGCGGGTCTTGCGTCTTCGGCTTCGCGGAGCGCAGCTGGCGAGAACGTCTGCGGAATTTCATGGGCATGAATCGCGATCAGGCTGACGGCCTTTTCCGTGGCCAGAGAACCTAGCCGCTCTTTCACCTTGCCCGATGCCAGTCCGAATCCGCGGGAGCGCACCAGTTCGATGCTGACCAGATCGCCATCCTCGGCGCCCCCGCTGTCCGCCTTGGCGACGTTCAACTCGCGCCCGGCCTGTTTCTTGTCGACAGGAATAAGGCGGCCGCCGCCACCGGGCAGGGCGCGGAAGATGCCGAGCACGCGTGTCTTGGCTTGATCGACTATCTTGATGACGCGGCCGCTGATACGCATCGCTCTCGTCATGCAGTTTCTCGACCCGCAACAGCGCGCGGTCGCCGACGCCGGCCGCGGTGCCGGGTTGCGGCCGGCGCGGCACGTAGATGCGGATTTTTGGTGCGGGACCCGTCGCGTCGTCCCAACCGCTCGGCGCCGCGATCAACTCGCCATCGTTGTCACGGCCGGTAATGTCCGCCATCACGGTTGGCGGCAGCGACGCCGGTTCGTGGATTTTCTTCCCCTGCTTGGCGATAGCGCCTTCGTCCGCGAGTTCGCGCAAGATTCGTTTCAGCTCGACGCGGTCGGCGTTCTTCAGACCAAACTCGCGTGCGATCTCGCGGGTGCCTACTTTGCCGGGATGAGCGCGGACAAATGCCACGATGGTCTCGCGGTCGGGAAATATTTTCTCGCGATTTTTGGCCAAGATTTACCCGCTTGCCTCGCCGGGATTATTCTTTGCGGCCGGCTTTGCGGGTTTGGTCGGCGACGTCTTTGCGGTCGCGGCCACCGGGGCGCGCGCCTTGCTGGCGGAATCCGATTTCGGCTTGGCCTTTTTTGCCGCGGCTTTTTTGGCTGGTTTTGCCGGCTTGCCATCGGTGCCAGCTTTGGCGGCAGGCTTTTTCGGCGCTGCTTTCTTCGCGCCACGCTTCGGCTTGCCGCCGCCTTTGGCGACGCGCTCATCGATCAGCGCGATGGCTTCCTCGAGCGTAATGCTTTCCTGCGTCTTGTCGCTGGGAATGGTGGCGTTGACGCCGCCCGCGGCGACATAGGCGCCGTAGCGTCCGCTCTTCGACACAATAGCGCCGAGCGTCGGATGCTCGCCGACCGGCTTGCCTGGATCGGCGCCGAAGCGGCCCTTGGACGGTCCCTTCAATATCTTCTCGGCGATCAGCGTCACCGCGCGGTTCAGCCCGATGTCGAACACCTCATCGCCGGCTTCCAGGCTGGCGTAGGTCTTCTCATGGCGCACGAATGGACCAAAACGCCCGAGACCGGCGGTGATCGGCTCACCGGTTTCGGGATGCTTGCCGATTTCGCGCGGCAGCGACAATAGTTTCAGTGCAAGATCGAGCTCGATGTCTGACGGCGAGGTATTTTTGGGAATGCCCGCGCGCTTCGGCTTTTCGCCTTCGCCGTAATCCTTGGGCTCGCCCAACTGGATGTAAGGTCCAAAGCGTCCCGCCTTCACCGCGACATCGAGATCGTTCGCAGGGTCCTTGCCTAGGATGCGGTCGGCGCTGGCTTCGCTGTCGGCGGCAAGCGGTCGGGTATAGCGGCATTCCGGATAATTGCTGCATCCGACGAAGGCGCCGAATTTGCCGGCTTTCAGATTGAGCCTGCCGGTGCCGCAGGTCGGGCATTGCCGGGGATCGCCGCCATCCTCGCGCGGCGCGTAGATGTGCGGGCCGAGCATGTCGTCGAGCGCATCGAGCACCTGCGTGACCCGCAGATCCTTGATCTCATTGACCGCGCCGATGAAGTCGCCCCAGAAATCCTGCAGCACTTTTTGCCAGGAGATCTCGTTGTTGGAGACGCGGTCGAGTTGCTCTTCCAGCGCCGCGGTGAAATCGTATTCGACATAGCGCGCGAAGAAATTTTCCAGGAACGCGACGACGACGCGTCCCTTGTCCTCGCCGTGCAGGCGCTTCTTTTCGAGCCGCACATAACCGCGGTCTTTCAGCACTTGCAGGATCGAGGCGTAGGTCGAAGGGCGACCGATGCCGAGCTCTTCCATGCGCTTGACGAGCGATGCTTCGGAGAAACGTGGCGGCGGTTCGGTGAAATGCTGGGTGACGGCAAGATCTTTGCGCTTCAGCGCTTCGCCCTGGCTCATGGCGGGCAGGCGGCGCGAATCCTCGTCATCGCCATCGTCGTCGCGGCCTTCCTGATACAGCGCAAGGAAGCCGTCGAATTTTATCACCTGGCCGGTGGCGCGCAGATCGAGCACGCGCGAACCTGCCTTCGCCGCGATGTCGACGGTGGTGCGTTCGAGCTCGGCGGATTCCATCTGGCTGGCGATGGTTCGGATCCAGATCAGCTCGTATAGCCGAGCCTGATCGGTATCGAGACGCTGGCGCATCTCGGCAGGGCGGCGCGACAAGTCCGTCGGACGGATGGCTTCATGAGCCTCCTGGGCATTCTTGGCCTTCGTTTGGTACTGCCGCGGCGCGTCGGGAACGTAGGCGTTGCCGTAGTCCTCGCCGATCACCTTCCGCGCCTGCACGATCGCCGAATTGTCGATCTGCACGCCGTCGGTGCGCATATAGGTGATGAGCCCGGTGGTCTCGCCGCCGATGTCGATGCCTTCATAGAGCCGCTGCGCGATCCGCATGGTATGGGCGGGCGCAAAGCCCATCTTGCGGCTGGCTTCCTGCTGCAGCGTCGAGGTGGTGAACGGCGCCTGCGGATTGCGGCGCGCCGGCTTGGCTTCGACGGTCGAGACCGAGAAATTGGCGGCCTCGATGGCTTTCTTGAAATCTTCGGCTTCCGCGCCCGTGCCGATATCGAGTCGCTGAATTTTCTTGCCATCGGCGCCGACAAGACGCGCCTCGAAGGCGTCGCCGCGCGTCGTGGTGAGTGTCGCCACCAGCGACCAGTATTCGCGCGGAATGAATTTCTCGATTTCCAGCTCGCGATCACATACCAGGCGCAGCGCGACCGATTGCACCCGACCCGCCGAGCGCGCGCCCGGCAGCTTGCGCCACAGCACCGGCGACAAGGTGAATCCGACCAGATAATCCAGCGCCCGGCGCGCAAGATAGGCGTCCACCAGCGCGCCGTCGATCTGGCGCGGGTTCTTCATCGCCTCGGTCACAGCCTGCTTGGTGATGGCGTTGAAAACCACACGCTCGATAGAATGATCCTTTAGCGCGCGCTTCTGCTTCATGATTTCGAGGACGTGCCAGGAAATCGCTTCTCCTTCGCGATCGGGGTCGGTCGCGAGAATCAATTTGTCGGCGCCCTTGAGCGCGCGGGCGATATCATTGAGCCGGCCGGCCGCTTTGGGATCGATTTCCCAGATCATCTGGAAATTCGCGTCGGGATCGACCGATCCGTTTTTGGCTGGGAGGTCGCGGACGTGGCCGAACGACGCCAGTACTTCGTAGGAGGCCCCTAGGTATTTGTTGATCGTCTTGGCTTTGGCAGGGGACTCGACGATGACGATATTCATGAGATTCCAATAACTTGTGGGATAAATGCTGACCGGTCCCGCCAAACTCGCGCCGCCATTTCCCTCCGAACATGGGTGCGGCGGGCGTAACTGTCAAATCGATAAGGATCGATGCCGACGATGAGCAGGCTGCAGTTTCCTCGAAAAAGTTGTATTTCGCCTATTAATAGTTGTACTCTTTTTACGAGCATTTTGAGAAATTGCAGCTCTTTTGCAGTCTTCGCAGCAAAGGTGAGTGCGAATGTCCGCACCTTCAAAGCGCATCCACTCGCAAGCCGACGGACCACCGCGCGATGGCGGTCCTGACGAAGCTGCAATCTTCATTGCTGAGACGGTGTCGGACCTGTCAGAGGTCGCACGGCGGCACGGGCTCGATATGCTTAGATTTCTGCTGGATATGGCTCAGATGGAAGCGGAAGAGCGCGTCAGGCACGTCGATAAGTGAAGTGATCGATTGGATCCGAGCGACCATGTCGACGCAGCGAACGTCCGATCAACTTTCAAATGAGCCTACAACAGCGTGAGAAGGCCGCCGCCCTGACGCTCAAGCCTTCCTGCGAGCTCAAGCTCGAGTAACACTGTGCGCACGACGGCGGGCGATGTCCCGGCCATCCGAATGAGATCGTCCAGTCCGATGGGACTCGGCCCGAGCAGATTGACGATCCTGCTGCGATCGCTTGCATCGGGTTCATCAGCCGCCGGTTCATCGTCCTCAGCTTCACCGAAGGTGAGGTCGATTGGCCGGCCCATGATCGGCTGCACCATGTTGATGACGTCAGATGCCTCAGTGATCAGCGTGGCGCCCTGCTTGATCAGATCGTTGGTGCCGGCAGCGCGCGGATCGAGCGGCGACCCTGGAACAGCAAATACTTCGCGGCCCTGTTCGGCGGCGATGCGCGCGGTGATCAGCGAACCCGAGCGATGCGCGGCTTCGATCACCACCACACCAAGGGCGACGCCCGAAATCAGCCGGTTGCGCCGCGGAAAATCGCGGGCGCGCGGTCCGTGACCCAGCGGCATCTCGGAAATAGCGCCACCAAAGCGCAACAGTGCCGCCAGCAGATCTTCATGCTCCGGCGGATAGATACGGTCGTGGCCGCCGGCAAGCACCGCAACGGTGCCGCTTTCAACGCTTGAGCGATGTGCCGCCTGATCGATGCCGCGCGCCAGTCCCGAGACGATAACAAAACCGGCGTCACTGAGGTCGCGCGCCAGCGTCTGCGCGAATTTTAGCCCTGCGCCGGACGCGTTGCGCGAACCGACGATGGCGATCATCGGCCGCATCATAACATCCAAGCTGCCGCGCACGCCGAGCAGCGGCGGCGCATCATCGGTCAGCGCCAGCCGGGGCGGATAGCCGGCTTCACCGGGAGCAACGAGGGCGACGCCGATTTTTTTGCAGGCGGCAAGTTCGGCTCGCGCATCGGCCTCGCTGCAGATGCGGCCGGGGCGGGCGGCGCCGCCGCGCCGCGCCAGATCGGGCAGTCTTTCCATTGCGGTACGCGCGCTGCCGAAATGATTAATCAGCGAACGGAATGTGCGTGGCCCGACATTGTCGGACCGAATCAGCCGCAGCCAGTCGATGCGCTGGGCGTCGCTCAGCCCAAATGTTGAGGTCCTGGTATCCATGGCGCCCCCGCTTGAGACAGCATCGCGTAACTGAAAAGGGTTATCAACCGATGCGGAGAACTACTTCTCGCCGATCCTGCTCTCGGTGCCGGCTTGCAAGCGTCTGATATTTTCGCGATGCATGTAGAACAATAGCAGCGTCAGCACTGCGCAAAGCGAGGCAAGGGCGAGGTGGCCGAACCACCACAGAAAAATCGGCGTCACGAAACTCGCGATCAGGGCGGAGAGTGATGAATAGCGCGAGGTGAGCGCGGTCGCGAGCCACAATACGCAGAACACCACCGCTGCTGGCCAGAATAATCCGAGGAGTACGCCAATATAAACCGCCACGCCTTTGCCGCCGCGAAAATTAAGCCAGACCGGAAACAGATGGCCTAGAAAGGCAGCGAGCGCTGCCAGCATCGCGGCAGTGGGACCTCCGAGAAAGCCGGAGGCGATCACCGCCACTGAGCCCTTGAGCATGTCGCCGGCAAGCGTGGCAGCGGCGAGGTCCTTGCGGCCGGTGCGCAGCACGTTGGTGGTGCCGATGCTGCCGGAGCCGATCGAGCGCAAATCTCTCGTGCCTGCGAGTTTGGTCAGTATCACCCCGAACGGGATCGAGCCGAGCAGATAACCGATGATGATGGCGAGAATATAGGTGCCGATCATCTGACCTCACACATGTTCGAAAACCGTGCGACCACCGACGATGGTACGTACGACGCGGCCGGAGAAACGAGACTCATCGAACGGCGTGTTCTTGCATTGTGATTTCAGATCGGCGCCATCCAGTACCCACGGCGTGTCGGCGTCGATGATGATCACGTCCGCAGGCGAGCCGGCGCGCAACGATCCCCCAGGCAACCCGAGTAGCTCGGCGGGCCGCGTCGACATCGCGCGGATCAGCGTCTTGAAATCCATCTCGCCATTGTGGATCAACCGCAAACCGGCCGGCAACATAGTCTCGAGACCGATGGCGCCGGGTGCGGCTTCCGCGAATGGCAGCCGCTTGGTTTCCACGTCCTGCGGGTTATGATCTGACATCACCACGTCGATCAGGCCCGATGCGACGGCCGCGACCAGTGCGCGGCGGTCGTCCTCGGTACGCAGTGGCGGTGACAGTTTCAGGAATGATCGGTAGGGGCCGATATCGTTTTCGTTCAGTGTCAGATGATTGATCGAGGCCGACGCGCTGACGGCCAGACCGGCGTCACGCGCGTGCTGCAGTATCTCGATCAACTCAATGCAGGTGAGCGACGCCGCGTGATATCGTCCACCAGTCAGGGCAACCAAACGAATGTCGCGCTCCAATACGACGGCTTCGGAGGCGTTGGGAATCCCTTCGAGACCCAGCCGCGCGGCGAATTCCCCCTCGTTCATCACGCCTTCCCCGACCAGATTGGGGTCCTCGGTATGATGCACGATCAGCGCATCGAAATCGCGCGCATATGTCAGCGCGCGGCGCATCACCTGCGCGTTCATCACGCTGTGCACGCCGTCGGTGAAGGCAACGGCGCCGGCCGCTTTTAGCAAGCCGATCTCGGTCATCTCCTCGCCGCGCATGCCTTTCGTCAGCGCCGCCATCGGGTGGATATTGACGATGGCAGTGTCGCGCGCGCGCCGCAGTACGAAATCCACGGTCGCGGAGTTGTCGATCACGGGCGACGTGTCCGGCTGGCAGATGATGGTAGTGATGCCGCCGGTCGCTGCGGCCTGGCTTGCCGAAGCAAAGGTTTCGCGATGCCCGGCGCCGGGCTCGCCGACGAAGGCGCGCATATCGATGAGGCCGGGTGCCACGACCTTGCCCGCGCAATTGATGATGTCAGTGCCCTCGGGTACGCCGGCGGCCCCGATGCCGCGCCTTGAATCGCGGATCACGCCATCGGCGATCAGCACGTCGCCGGTGATGTCGAGGTCGCGCGCCGGATCGATCAGCCGGGCATTGGCGAGCAGGATCGGGCGGCGGTCAGTCAGCATGGTCTACGCATTCGGCAGGTTCCGCGCCAGCGCTTCCAGCACCGCCATGCGCACGGCGACGCCCATCTCGACCTGTTCGCGGATCAGCGACTGCGCGCCATCGGCGACGATAGAGTCGATCTCGACGCCGCGATTCATCGGCCCAGGGTGCATCACCAGCGCATCTGGCTTGGCGTAAGCGAGCTTCCTCTGGTCAAGACCGAAATAATGGAAATACTCCTGCGACGACGGCACGAACGAACCATTCATGCGCTCGCGCTGCAACCGCAGCATCATCACGATGTCGGCGCCGTTCAGGCCCTCACGCATGTCGCGTGCAACCTCGACACCCATCCGCTCGATGCCGCGCGGCAGCAGGGTGGACGGCGCCACGACACGTACGCGCGCGCCCATCGTATTGAGCAGCAGGATATTCGAACGCGCTACGCGCGAATGCATTACGTCGCCGCAAATCGCGATGACGAGACCTTCAAGGCGGCCCTTGTTGCGGCGGATGGTCAGCGCGTCGAGCAACGCCTGTGTCGGATGCTCATGCGCGCCATCGCCGGCATTGATCACCGAGCCGTCGACCTTGCGCGCCAGCAATTCTACGGCGCCTGAAGCATGATGCCGCATCACCAGGATATCTGGATGCATCGCGTTCAACGTCACCGCGGTGTCCACCAGCGTTTCGCCCTTGCGCATCGACGATGAGGCCACCGACATGTTCATGACGTCGGCGCCGAGACGCTTGCCCGCGATTTCGAACGATGACTGCGTGCGCGTGGAGGCTTCGAAAAACAGATTGACCTGGGTGCGGCCGCGCAGGCTGGTGCGCTTCTTGTCAACCTGACGGTTGAGTTCGACGTACTCCTCGGAAAGATCGAGCAGGCCGGTGATATCGTCGGCGGAAAGCCCCTCGATTCCCAGCAGATGCCGGTGACCGAAGACATAGGTCGATTTCGATGCACGGGTCATTAAAACGAGAGCTATAGGCAGAGATGACAGGCGGAGCAAGGGTGAATAACCGGCCCCCGACTTATCCCCGCTCGTGGAGGTGAGAAACGCGTTTCGGCTTAAACCTCTAAGACATATGGCAATTTTGCTCGCGACCGAAAAAAGTGAAAAAATCGTCGGTCGGTTTGAACGTCCCTTGGTCCTGTCACGACAGATGGGGGTGGGAGCGGAACACCCCTCCCCAACGAGGCTGTATTTGGCGCGAGCGCCCATCCACCCCAGCGCCCATATAGCTTGACCCGTCCGGCTGTCCCCCCGGGCGGGTCTCTCGTTCTGGCATCTATTTCGTTCGTCCTGGTCGCTGGCTGTGTCACAGACGTGTGAAAAACCTTGTCGGCCAGCTCGGGATGGTCGATGGCGTAAGCATAGGTGTAGAGCTGCACTTGCGGCGATATGCTGCCGAGCATCACAACGTGCATGCCGTCGTTTTTTAGAAGCTTCGTGAAATACCCGCCGGCTCGCTTACTTGAAGCGATAGTTCAGCCCAACTCTGACAATATTTTCTGTCAGATGAGTGTTGTTACCCACAAAGAATCCGCCGCTCGAGACATCGAAGGCGTCGTGAACGGTGCCAAAGTCTGCGTAAAGGTATTCCAGCTTCGTGGACCATTGTGGGGCCAACAGATATTCTACGCCAGCGCCCGCGGTCCAGCCCGTTCTATTTGTCGATGCGGCAGTCACAACGCCACCTCCCGAGGCAGTATCCTTGATGTTTGTGAACGCCGCACCGGCGGTTGCATAGAACAGCGCACGATCCCAAGCCAGACCAATCCTACCTCGCAAAGTATCAAGCCATGACGTGCTGACGTCGCGCGAAAATGCAGTATTGAAGGGCGCTTGAACGCCGGCCGAGTCGCTCAATCCGCTCGCTGAAATATCATTTTCAATGCCGAAGACGATGTTAGAGCTCTGCCAATTACATCCAATTGTGCCGCCACCGATCCCTCCATCTGGATTGACGGTCGCTACTCTCGCGCCAATGTTTGAACCGGTCGCACTGATGACCGGCTCTCGTCCCGAGCTGTAACCCGCTTCAGCGCCGATATAGCACCCAGTCCAATTGTAATTCGTCACTGGGGCGGCGGCAGGTGCCTTCCTATACAGATCTGCAGCTTGAACGTTTGCGGCGCTCATGGCAGCGAGAACACCTACGACAAACAGCTTCTTCATATCGAATGCATTCCCGTTATGTTTGAAGGCAGACCTTTATTACCAGCGGCCGTTGAGCGAGTCTGTTGCGTCCCAGCAACAACAAATTGAAATCGCCGCGCCCTTGGTAGCGCGGGGTGATTGTCGGGCGGCGCGTCGTTTGTCCGCCTTCTGGTACATGCCGATGGCTTGCTTCGCCTCAGACCTGGTGGTGAGCATCGGCGATGTACGTTTCGTCACCCCCCATCCGCACACTCCACAGCGAGCGCGGTGTTTCGATCTCAAGGAAGTAGTCGCCGATCTGTTCTTGATAGTGCAGCTTCATTCTCCATATTTTCAAACAACCCGCGCATCCCGAGCGCGTGAGACCACTAGCAAATAGATTTTCGTGATTTTGCGATTTGCAATGGAGACGATGTTAGTTAGAGCCGTCGTTATTGGCTTAATAAGGCCATTCTAGAAAACTTGATATAGACGGAATGCGGTAACTCGCGCTGATCAAGTTCGGGCGACTTCAAGAACAAGAAGTGCCATTCTGTAAGGTGTTTCGGAGAACCGTGGCTGTCCCCCCGGGCGGGTCTCTCGTTTTGTAGAAACCCTGCGTCTAGCGCCGTATCGCGTTGGTTCCCAACACGACCTGAGCGAACCGTTGCGCTCCGTCCGCGCTAAGATCGGATGTTACCGGCCGCGCATGGTCGAGCCCGACCACCGCGCCGCGCGGCGTTTCCGAAATCATGTTGTTATTAACCAGCGCAGTACCCGCGCCCGACGCAACCGACACGCCGATGCCGACGAACGCATTGCGGACCACATTGCCGGAGATGGCGACGTCACGCAAATATTTGCCCCATCCTGCGATGATTCCGAAAGAGGGCGCGTTCTCGACTACATTTCCGGTGACGGCGGTATCCGCCTCTACATAGATGCCGACGCCAGCGTCGGTTTCCTGCGCGCCGTCGCGCGGGCGCTTCGGCAGCAGGTTGCGGACGATGTTGCCCTGCACGACACACAGCCGGCCGCCCTCGTTAAAATTGGCGATGGAAACGCCGGTCGCGGCGCCATCCACGGTATTATTGGCAATGATGGCGCCTTCAAACGCGAATTCCGAATACAACGCCGTCTCGCGCACGTTGCTTATGCTGTTGCTGGTAATCTGAATGTTCGATGCAGAATTGCCGCGCACGCCGGAATAGTCGCAGTTCCGGATTCGATTGCCGCGAATGATAACGTTGCCGGCGCGGAACGCGTTGATAGCGTTGCCGTACTGTCCGGTACCGCCCGGACCGGCTTTGATATCCTCGATACGGTTATCGACCACAAGCGTGCCGTCGTCACCGATAGCGGTGCGAAGAATCTCGATGCCGTTATCGTTAGCGCCGCGAATGGTATTGCGGGAGACCAGCAGGCCCAGCGCGTCGAACGACAGAATCCCGGTGGTCGCTGTATCTGTGATGATGTTGCCGCTGACATCGCCCGAAACATTCTCGAACCAGATGCCATTGCCGCCGCTGGCGGTAATCTCGCAGTCGATGATGCGGACATCCTGGCCTGCCAGGCAATGCACCAGACCGCGCCGCGCTGGCAGTGGAATGCCACTGCCATCGAGCGTGATGTTGGTGAGGCCGATGCCGACCGAGCCTTCGCCCTGAAACATGGATGTGCCGCCGGTAAACACCAGTCGGGTGGCGCCGCGAACGCCGCTTATTTGCGTGCCGTTCGCCAGACGCAGCATGCCGGTGCGATAAATTCCGGGCGGCAACGCGAGAGGCACTTGCGCGCGCGCGGCATCGTCGATCGCGCGCTGCAGAGGTTTTGTTTGATCGTCGGGACTGCCGGGCCGCACGCCGTATTGCGTTGCGTCGCGTCCGAGTGTTGAAGTCAATGGCGCGGCCCGTGCCGCGTCAATCGACATTGCCAGGGCCCCTGCAGCGCCGGAGCCGATCAATCGGCGGCGATTTAGTTCCATGAGCGGTTACTCCAGCCGAACTAGCGTAGGTGCGGAGGCTCTGGAGTATCCCGAAAATCCGGACGGCGCGGTGAACGCGAGCATGGGGTGCAGCGATTGTTCGGGGTAGGGTTAATAAGGCGCAAGACAAGTGACGGGAAAACGCGTCGCTTCTCAGTATGGCGTGCCATCCCGGTGAAAAAATCCCGTCGCCGTCGCGCGCATATTGATATCGGGATACTCGGTTTCGTCGTCCTTTAGGTTAGCCGGTCCGATTTCGAGAACCAGCGCTCGATCGCCGGAGCGATTTTGCAAATGGTGGCCGTCGGCATCGCCGGGAAGAAATCCCGCGCAGTCGCCCGCGCGCAGAATCTCCTCGCTGCCCTCGGTAACCAGCACGACCTCGCCCGCCAGCACGTAGATGAGTTCTTCGGCGAGGGTGTGCCAATGCCGCTGGCTCGACCATGCGCCAGGTTCAAGATGGAGCAAATTGACGCCTAGATTTCCAAACCCCGCCGCCACCGACAAACGGCGCCGAAACTTGTTCTGGCATGGAGCGTCGAACGGTTTCGGATAGCGCGAGCCTGACGAGATCGGTGCCCTTTCGATATCGATTTTCCGTTTCATGGATGATCTCCCGGAGTTTACGCAGCGCTTCTGGTTTATGCGGCGGGCCCTCGCTGATTACAACGCTTCGCCAATCGCGTCAGTTTCACCATCTTCATCAGCATGGCCTCGCCGGCGTCCACGAGATGATCGAGCGTGATGCGATGTGTCCTGCCTTTGCGATGAGACGAATCCCGCGAGATCAGCGGCACATGCACGAATGCTGCAAGTCGCGGCCCATCGTCCGCATCAACTGCCTCGATGGCGCGCCAGCTCAGATAATTGCAGAGATAGCTGCCGGCATCACGCGACCCGCGCGCATCGACGCCGGAGCCGCGCGCCGCACGCAGTAGCTTTGCAGTATGCGGGCCGAACGTTTTTGTAGCTGCATCGCCTGCGATCGATCCTTTTCGCACAAGGGTATGAGCGGCGTCGGGCCACAGCATTGTCACCGCGTTGCGCGCGCGGGTTTCGATCCGCACATACGAGGTGCGGCTAGCGAGGCCGAACATCAGCAGCGCATGCGGCCGGTGCTTGGTGAGTAGTTGCGGCAATTCGCGATCGACTGCTGCGTAAGTTACCGGAAAGATGTGGCTTGATAGCGCGACGTCGTTCAATGCCGGCCGGCGCAGCCGCATAAGCTGGGTTACCAGCGGCATCGTCGGATTGAACGGCGCGCCGGGAAAAGGTCCGAACCCGGTAATCAGGATGCGCAGTTTTTCGGGCATCTATGCCAGCATCGCCGCGATCCGTTCAGCTCCAACCGCCGGCGCGAGGCGACCGTTGGCCACCTCGGCCTCGGTCTTTTTGACTTTCGCGCGAATGGCGGGATCGGCGCGTAGTTGCGCCATCATCCGCTGTTCCAGCATCGACCACATCCAGTTCACCTGCTGTTGCCGACGCCGTGCTTCGAATTCACCGGAAGCCATCATCGCCGTGCGGTGATCGAGAATCTTTTGCCACACTATGTCAATGCCTTGGCCAGTCAGCGCGGAATAGGTTTCGACCGGCGGATGCCACTGCTCGGATCGGGGGGTAAGGATGTGCAGCGCGCCGCGATATTCCGCGGCCGCCAGACTAGCCCGCTTGATGTTGTCGCCATCGGCCTTATTGACGGCGATCATATCGGCAAGCTCGACCAGGCCCTTCTTGATGCCCTGTAGTTCGTCACCGGCGCCCGGCAGCATCAGAGCCAGGAAAAAATCGGTCATGTCGCACACCGCGGTTTCGGACTGGCCGATGCCGACGGTCTCCACCAGCACCACGTCGAAGCCTGCAGCTTCACACAGCAGCATCGCCTCCCGCGTTTTCGCGGCGACCCCGCCGAGCGTGCCCGATGCGGGGGAGGGCCGGATGAAAGCATTGTCGGACGCCGAGAGCCGCGCCATCCGCGTCTTGTCGCCCAGGATCGAGCCGCCGGTACGCGCCGACGAGGGATCGACCGCGAGCACCGCGACCTTGTGACCTTGCGCGATCAGTGACATGCCCAGCGCATCGATGGTGGTTGATTTGCCGACGCCGGGCGATCCGGTGATGCCGACACGGATCGCCTTGCCGGTGTCGGGCAGCAACGCCTGCACCAGTTCGCGCGCCGCGGCCTGATGGTCAGCGCGGCGGCTCTCGACCAGCGTGATTGCCCGCGCCAGCGCGGCGCGCGCGCCAGCGCGGACGGAGGCGACTAGGTTGGGCGAATTGGAAGACATCATTTCAGCTCACGACAAGCTGAATGCCGAGGCGCTGGGCCGCCTTCCGCATTGTCTTGTCGAAAGTCGCGAGTGCCGCAACCCGCTTCCATGCGAGATGAACGTAGCCGGCATCGTAGGTTGACAAGCCGTGTTCGTGCCCGAAAGCTAAGAGCGGCAACATGGAAACCAAGGCAAGCGGCGGCTCGATCGTCGGGTTCAAAATAGTAAGATTGGACTCGATTATTGAAAGTCGTTCCTGCGCAATGGTCTTGCGCCGAAGGGCTTTGACAACTGCGTTTCCAACTTCGATTGTCCAATAAGCCGGGACTACGATAGGCTGCTCCGCTAGATGCCGATCAAGTTCGGGCGCAGTACCTTCGTTGAGCAGCCAAGAAACCGCAACCGACGCGTCGAGGACGATCAATGACGCCCCTCATTGATCCATTTCTTGATCGTCGCATGGCTTACGCCAAGGTCGATCGCGCGCGCGTTGGCGCGCAATCGCGCAATGGCCTCTTTGCGTCTCGCAACTTCCTCTTCTGAAAATTCGGCGCTGGCACGGACGATCTTCGCTACCGGCTTGCCGTGGCGCGTGATCGTGATTTCCCCACCCTTCTCGACCTCTTCGAGCAACGCGGAAAGGTGTGTCTTGGCTTCAAAAATACCGACGTGTTTATTCATCGAAATAAACTAGTTTGATTAGACTAGTTTGTAAAGTCACTACGCCGCCGCCTCGCTGTGCCCGAGCCGGGCGTTGAGTTTATGGATCAACTCTTCCGCGGCATCGGCGATAACCGTGCCCGGCGGAAAGATCGCCTCAGCTCCCGCCTTATAGAGCGCGTCGTAGTCTTGCGGGGGCACAACGCCACCGATGATGATCATGATGTCGTCGCGACCCTGCCTCTTCAGCGCGGCCTTCAGTTCCGGCACGGCGGTGAGATGCGCCGCAGCCAGTGACGACAGCCCCAGAATATGCACGTCGTTTTCCACCGCCTGCCGGGCGGCTTCGTCGGCGGTGGCGAACAGCGGCCCGATATCCACATCGAAACCGACATCAGCAAACGCCGACGCAATGACCTTCTGACCGCGGTCATGACCGTCCTGACCGATCTTGGCGACGAGGATGCGCGGGCGTCGGCCTTCGGCATCTTCGAAGGCGTCGATTAGTACTTGAACTTTCTCTACGCGATTGGACATGGTGGATGCCTCCCGCTTGTAGACGCCCGTGATGGACTTGATCTCGGCGCGGTGGCGGCCAAATACTTTTTCCATCGCATCGCTGATTTCACCGACCGTGGCCTTCGCCCGAGCGGCATCGATCGCCAACGCCAGCAGATTGCCGTTGCCTTCCCCGGCACTGCGAGTAAGTGCCGACAGCGCGGCATCGACATCCTTCTGGCTCCGCTCTTTCTTGAGGCGCGCGAGCTTGTCGACCTGCAGTCGCCGCACGGTGGAATTTTCCACCTTCAGCACGTCGATTGGCGCTTCGTCTTTCGGTTTGAATTTGTTGACGCCGATCACGGCCTGCTTGCCGGCGTCGATGCGCGCCTGCGTCTTCGCGGAGGCTTCCTCGATCCGCAGTTTGGGTACGCCGGCCTCGATTGCCTTTGCCATGCCGCCAAGCGACTCGACTTCCTGGATGTGACCCCACGCCTTCGCCGCGAGATCGTGAGTAAGTCGCTCGACGTAATAAGAGCCCCCCCATGGATCGATAATTCGGGTGGTACCACTTTCCTGCTGCAAAAATAGCTGCGTGTTGCGCGCGATCCGCGCCGAGAAATCGGTCGGCAGCGCCAACGCTTCGTCGAGCGCGTTGGTGTGCAGCGACTGCGTATGGCCCTGCGTCGCCGCCATCGCTTCGATAGTCGTGCGAGTCACATTGTTGTAAACATCCTGCGCGGTGAGCGACCACCCCGAAGTCTGGCAATGCGTGCGCAAGCTGAGCGAACGCGGGTCTTTCGGATTGAACTCTTTGAGAAGCTTAGCCCACAAGAGCCGAGCGGCGCGCAGCTTGGCTACTTCCATGAAGAAGTTCATGCCGACCGCCCAGAAGAACGACAGCCTTGGTGCGAAGCGGTCGACATCGAGTCCTGCCGCAAGTCCGGCGCGCAGATATTCGACGCCATCGGCCAGCGTGTAGGCCAACTCAAGATCCTGCGTCGCGCCGGCTTCTTGCATGTGATAGCCGGAAATTGAGATCGAATTGTATTTCGGCATCTTTTGCGAGGTATAGGCGAAGATGTCGGAGATGATCCGCATCGAGGGCGCCGGCGGATAGATGTAAGTATTGCGCACCATGAACTCTTTCAGAATATCATTCTGAATAGTGCCCGAGAGTTTCTCCGGCGGCACGCCTTGTTCCTCGGCCGCCGCGACGAACAGCGCCAGGATCGGCAGCACCGCGCCGTTCATGGTCATAGACACGCTCATCCGGTCGAGCGGGATACCTGAAAACAGGGTGCGCATGTCGTAGATGGAGTCGATCGCGACCCCGGCCATGCCGACATCGCCGGTGACGCGCGGATGATCGGAATCATAGCCGCGGTGGGTGGCGAGATCGAATGCGACCGAGAGGCCCTTCTGGCCGGCGGCGAGGTTGCGGCGATAGAACGCGTTGGAATCTTCCGCCGTGGAGAAGCCGGCATATTGCCGGATGGTCCAGGGCTGATTGACGTACATGGTTGGGTAGGGGCCGCGCAAATACGGCGCAATGCCGGGCCATGTGTCGAGGAAATCGATGCCTTCGAGATCGGCTTCGTTATATGCGGGCTTAACGAGAATGCCTTCCGGCGTGAGCCAGGATTCTCCGCTGCCCTTGGCTTGCGCCGATGGTATTTTCTCGAATGCGACGTCTGCGAAGTCAGGTATCTTGCTCATGCCGCTCTACCGTACCACACACACGCCGCGCCGTCATTTCCTCAACACTCAATCGTGGTCCGGATGCTGCCGGCTAACGATCTTGCCGAGTTTTTCGGGTCCGTAATTGTCGGCCGTCGTTATGCTCGGTAGATCGGCGATGGCGACCACCCAGTCCAGCCGCAACTCAATCCCGAACTGGCGGTCCGGCACCACCAACTCCGGCTTGTCGAACGCACCGGTGGTGATTTCGATTTTCGATCCGCCGATTTCACGATAGCTGAGGGGCGTACCGCAGGCCGCGCAGAAGTCGCGCTCGCCTATGGAAGAGGAACGAACGCTCGCGGGTTTTCCCCGCGTCCAGGAAAAATTCGCGTGGGGAATATCGGCCAACGATGCGAACGGAGCGCCGGTCGCCTTCTGGCACATCCGGCAATGGCAGATACCCACGCGCGTCGGCGCTGCCGATACGGCAAATCGAACCGCGCCGCATTGGCATCCGCCTGTCAAAATGGGTTTGGTATCCGCCATGCTTAATTCATTCGCTTGTAGGCGTCCTGCAGCGTCGCGACTGCATCTCCGTCAGCAAAGATGAAATCCCCAACGCCGGCAGCACGAAGTCCGGCTTCCAGTTCGCCCGGTCGTCCTGCGAGATAAATATGGTTCGCTCCCGCGGCCTGCATTGTCTTCGCAGCGGCTATCGCTCGATCAACATATACTTTGTCGGATGAGCACAGGCAGGCCAAAGCGGCGCCTGAGGCTTTGTATGCGGCGGCGAGATCAGCGAATTCTTCGTCGCTCCCTTCGCTTGCGGCGGGGAGCGAGCTCTCGACCGCTTCGATGCCACCGGTCTCGAAGAAACTCTTCGCAAAGGTGGCGCGCGCAGTAAAGTCCGCAGCCGTGCCGAGACACGCGAGAAAGACTTGCGGGCGTGCGCCAGTTGCCTTTAGAAGTTCATCCGACTTGTCGCGCAACGTTTCGAACGGCGCCGCAAGCCGGATAGGGCGGAGCGGATCGAACTTGATCTTAGAGTCGCCATAAGGCGCGAGCGCAATCGGCTTGGCGTCCAGCACGGCAACGCCTACCTCTTGCAGATTAGGAAATTCGCTGGCGCCGGTGAGCGCCTCCTTGCGACGGGCAATATTGCCCTCCCGTAGTGCTCGCGTCGCGGCGACCTTGCACTGGATCAGATTCTGCTCCAGCGCGGCGAAGACGCCGCCGGCTTTTTCGATCTCTTGAAATGTGCCCCACGCCGCTTCGCATAATTCGTGTGTCAATGCCTCGATGCCGCCGGAACCGGCGGCGGGATCGGCGACCTTGGCCAGGTTTGACTCTTCCAGCAACACCAGTTGCGTATTGCGCGCCGCGCGCCGCGCGAACGCGTCCGGCAATCCCAGCGCCAGTGTATTCGGTAGCACAGCGATGCTGTCGGCCCCGCCGAGCCCCGCGGAGAACGTCGCGATGGTCGCGCGCAGCATGTTCACGTAGGGGTCGCGTTGCGTCAGCATTCGCCACGAGGTTTCGGCGGCGACAAAGATCGGTTTCGGCGCAAGACCGCAACTTTCTTCGACCCGTGCCCAGAGCAGACGCAGCGCGCGAAACTTCGCCATCGTCAGGAATTGATCGGCATCGGCTGAAAGCCGCGCGTAGATCATGCCGCGCGCATCGTTCAGTGCAACACCGGCGTCTTCGAGGGCGCGCAAATAGGCGACGCAGGAGGCCATCACAAATGACAGCTCCTGCGCTTCCGATCCACCTGCGTTGTGAATCACGCGGCCATCAGCAACGGCGAACGGGCCTTTGAAGCCCATTGCTACCAGCCCCTTGATCGCGCCGGTCACCGCGGGCGCAATTTCCGGCCAGCTATAGGGGCATGATCCCCACGCCGCCGCGGCGCCGATCGGATCGAGGCCAAAACGTAGGTTGCAGGCAGCAGGATCTAGTCCTTTTCGTTTTGCGTACTCGGCCAGATGGATCGCTACCATTCGCGATTGGGGTCCTATTTGAAATTCGACGGAAATGCCGGCATCGATGAAGATGCCACCAAGAATCTTGTCCAGGGCCTCCGCCGAGGGTTCCAGCCCAAAACCGTAAGCGCCGTTGGCGCCCGCGAACACCAGCGTCAGTCCGTCCGCGCCATTTTCGAGATCGAGCAGCGCCTGTGCGTTGGCTTGGGCTGCATCGGGATGATCGATCCGCTGCATGATCTGCCATGGTGTCCCGATGGCCCGCCCGGCGATCGGCGTGGCGTCTTTCGCGCGCTGATAGATTGGCTCGATCTTAAGCCCGTCATAGGTCTTCCCGACTAGTCTTTCGAAGGGCGCGCCCTTGAGTACGCCATCGACAAGCTTGCGCCAGTCGTCATAGGTCGCCTGCGGAAAATCCGCGGCGAGGCGTAGGTCGTCAGTCGCGGATGTCATGGCGCAGCGTGCCTTCGAAATTGCTTTCTGGCCCGAAAGTGCCATGCAGCGGGCGCCAATACAACGTCAGACAGGTTTTGGAAGCCGCTCAATTCCATCCGTGGAAAGCTGCGCCAGTGCATCTTTGACTATGCGGCCACCGATGACGCGATCGGACGCAATTTCGGCGAGTGGCACCAGCACGAACGCACGCTCGAACAGCCGGGGATGCGGCAGCGTCAATTCAGGTTTGTCGATCGAGACATCATCATAGGCGATTAGATCGAGGTCGAGGGTGCGCGGCCCCCAGCGTTTTTCCTGGGTTCGATCTCGGCCAAATTTTTTTTCGATCTTGTGCAATGTAAAAAGCAGCGCGTGTGGGTCGAGGCTGGTCTCGATCTCTATGCAAGCATTGATAAAGCGCCCCTGATTTTCCTCGCCCCATGGCGGCGTAGCGTAGTCCGACGACCGTCCCAGCAAAATGCCTTGGGTCATTCCGCAGATATTGGAGATCGCCTTCTGAAATGTCGCTCTGACATCACCGGTATTGCCTCCAAGCGCGATCAGGACGTTAGCCATGCCGCGTTCGTTTCAGGATCACTCCGACATCGTCGAAAATCGCGGCGATCGGCGCGTGCGGCTTGTGCACGGTGACCTTCACGGCGCTGATTTTCGGAAACGCAGCCAAGACCGCATCCGCAACCGCGCCGGCGGCGCGCTCCAGCAGCTTGTAATTGGCATCCTTGAACGCCGAGGTCGCGGTCGCCACCACGTTGGAATACGAAACGGTATCTGAGAGGCGGTCCGTGCGGGAAGATTCCGATAAGTCGGCCGAAAGTTCGAGATCGATCACGAAGCGTTGCCCGACTTCGGTTTCGTGTTCCATCACGCCATGGCGCGCATGGATCACGACGCCGGTAATGAAGATGGTATCGGTCATCGCAGGCCCTCTATCGCCGCCGCCACGCGCAGCGCCTGCACGGTTTCCGCCACGTCATGGGTGCGGATGATTTTAGCGCCAGCCTTGGCCGCCAAAACATGCGCGGCGATGGAGCCGCCGAGCCGCTGATGCGATTCCGAGGGCGTAATCGTGCTGATGAAACGCTTGCGCGACGCTCCGACGAGCAGCGACAGGCCGAAATATTTCAGTTCATCGAGCCGCGCCAGTACGGTGATGCTCTGCTCTGGAGTCTTGCCAAAGCCGATGCCGGGGTCGAGCAAGATGTTTTGTTCAGGGATGCCAGCTCTTGCCGCGATGTCGAGCGAGCGCTCAAAGAACGCGACGATATCTCCGATGATATCGATGCCTGCGTCCGCACTTTCCCGGTTGTGCATCACAACAACCGACGCTTTGTGTTCTGCGATAACTTTGGCCATATCATGATCGCGCTGCAGACCCCAGACGTCGTTGACGATCGCGGCGCCAGCGGACAACGCCCAAGCCGCAACGGCCGATTTCATGCTGTCGATGGAAACCGGAACGCCTAGAGCGACGATATCAGCAAGCACAGGCTGCAACCGCTGCAATTCTTCCTCCGCGGAAATCGGCTGTGCGCCATAAGGCCGAGTGGACTCCGCGCCGATGTCGATAATATCGGCGCCCTCGGCCAGCATCCGCCGTGCTTGCTCGAATGCAAGGCCAGGGGCGTTGAACTTCCCACCGTCGGAAAACGAGTCCGGCGTGATATTAAGCACACCCATCACTGCGGAAAAGGGACGCAAAAGCAGTGCCGACAGAGCCGGATAATCTACCGGAGCCGCCGGTGCGGGTCTGGAAGTAGTCGCGATCATGCGGTCGCTTTGCGCGGTCTCCACATCGGAGTCAAGACGCGCAAGACGCATCGGAGGCCCGAAAATTCTGGCCATCCTTTCGAGCTAGTAGGTGATCTTCGGCGGGAGCTTGCGCGCCTTCTGGATGATTTGCTCGACCGACTTCTCCGACGGCAAGACGCGAACAAGTTTATGCCTAATGTTGGCGTCTTTCATATTTTGCGAAAGGCGCTTCGGGTTACGAAGTCCCAGTTCGCGAACGGTGGTGACGCCGGCGGCTCGCACCAGTCCGACCTTGGCCTTCCCCATACCGGGGATGCGCATATAGTCAGCGATGTTGGCCCAATCGAGCAGCTGCTTTGCGCTGATGCCGGTCTTTGCAGACAAGACGTTGCGGCCCTTCAGGCTTCGCGCCGCCTCCAGCAGTCCTTCCGTGGTGCGGATGCCGACCGATTTCAGTTTCGAAGCGGCGAACGCTGACAGGCCTTCAATCTTCGAAATTGGATATGTCATTGTTACTCAGTTTAATGAAGGTGCTTCAAGCGAACTGGCGAACGCCCGGTGTCGCGTCGATGATCGCGCCCATCTGATCCGATCCGATCTTGCCGCGACCATATATGAAAAGTTCACGAGCGATTTTTTGGATCTCGCCGATACTCAAACCAAGAGCCATCAGCCGGGTGCCCAGCGCCATTAAGCCACCACCCATCAGCCAACTCGTGCCGCAGCTATTGTTTGAGGCCGCGATGGCTTCTTCCGCGCCTGGGATGGCTTCGATCAGCGCTTGAGCTTGGTTGGATCCGCCTTCATCGCGAAGAAAACTCAGAATAGCGCCCGTAGTTTTCTCCGCCACAGCAATCTCGACGCTGGCCTTTGCGGCCAGCTGCGCAATCAGTTCGTCCATGACCCCCGCCCTCACCCGGCCGTTCGCCGGATACTCATATTTGATTTTATCTTGAGCCGCTGCGATGCGAATTACAAGCGATGCAAGGTCTGGACAGAGCCTTCCGCTCGCAATCGCATGACGAGTGTTGCATCTATGCAAGACCAGACGCGAGATTCCCAAAAATCGGGCGGTCGAAAAGAGTTTTGATCTCCTTGCCGTCCGAGAATGCGGTCAGTTTGATATCGAGCGACGATTATTTGTATCGCCTTTCGCGCGCTGGCAGTTCCAATAGGCCTGTCGGATGCAGTATGATGACGGCAGTCAGGCAACCCAAGACCTCATGCTGCGAAAGAGACGACGCCAATGGCCACGAGCGACAACGAGGCAGCCGATACCGATGAGAAAATCTTCATCGGCAAGGGCGAGCAGCCGGCATGGTTAACTCTTGGGCTCGCAAATCGTCACGGGCTCGTCACCGGCGCCACCGGAACGGGAAAAACGGTTTCGCTTCAGGTGATGGCTGAGGGATTTTCGCGCGCGGGGGTGCCCGTGTTCGCTGCCGATATCAAAGGCGATCTCTCCGGCATCTGCCAGAGCGGAGAGGCAAAGGACTTCATCCTCAAGCGCGCCAAGGATATGGGCCTGACGTTCGAGCCTGACCAGTTCTCCACGATCTTTTGGGATGTGTTCGGCGAACAGGGCCATCCCGTGCGCGCGACAGTCTCCGAAATGGGTCCGCTGCTGCTCTCTCGGATGATGGACCTGAACGATGTTCAGGAAGGCGTGCTCAATATCGCGTTCAAGGTGGCGGACGAGCAGGGACTGCTGCTGCTGGACATGAAGGATCTGCGCGCCATTCTCTCTTTTATTGCCGAACATGCCGCCGACCTGACCACGCAATACGGCAACGTATCGAAACAGACGGTGGGCACCATCCAGCGGCAGCTTCTGGTGCTCGAAAATCAGGGAGGCGCGAAGTTTTTTGGCGAGCCGGCGCTGTCGCTGAAGGATTTCATGCGCACAGACCGCGACGGACGAGGCATGATCAATATTTTGGTCGCTGACAAGCTGATGCAGAGCCCGCAACTCTATGCGACGTTCCTGCTCTGGATGCTGTCCGAGCTCTTCGAAGAACTTCCCGAAGCTGGCGATCCGCCAAAACCGAAACTGGTGTTCTTTTTCGACGAGGCGCATCTGTTGTTCACCGATGCGCCGAAGGCGCTGATGGACAAGATCGAGCAGGTGGTTCGGTTGATCCGTTCGAAAGGCGTCGGCGTTTATTTCGTCACGCAAAATCCGGTCGATGTGCCTGACAAGGTACTCGCTCAGTTGGGTAACCGCATCCAGCACGCGCTCCGGGCCTTCACGCCGCGCGATCAGAAAGCCGTCGCCGCGGCCGCCCAGACATTTCGGCCCAATCCGAAACTGAACACCGCCCAGGTCATCATGGAGCTCGGCAAGGGCGAGGCCTTGGTGTCGTTTCTTGAAGGCAACGGCACGCCGGCGATGGTGGAGCGCATCATGGTGCGGCCGCCTTCGGCGCGGATCGGGCCGATTACCCCAGAAGAGCGCAAGGCAGTGATGGACGGCAGCCCGGTGAAAGGCAAATACGATGCCACCATCGATTCTGAATCCGCTTACGAGGTGTTGCAGAAGCGCGTGGCGGGCACGGCGGCACCCGCGGATGGTTCGGCTGACGGCGGCGGCATTCTCGGGCAGATTGGTTCAATGGTCGGGACCATCTTCGGCACCAACGTGCCGCGGGGCAAAATGTCTACCGGTCAGGTGATCGCGCGCAACGTGACACGCACCGTCACTAACAAGGTGGTGGGAGGCGTGGTCGCCGATCTCGGCAAGTCGCTTGGCGGTTCTCTCGGCGGTTCGGTCGGCCGTGCTTTGGTGCGAGGTACCCTCGGCAGCTTGTTGCGGCGGTAGATATTTGCTCTGGCGTGGTTGCTCTGACCCTTCGGAAAATTGCCTTTGTTGAGATTCCCTTCGTTGCGATCGCCGCTCGATGTCCTGTTCTTGGTCTGCTGCGTCGTGCTGACCGCCGATGTTTTCGTTCCTGAAATTTGGGGGCCCGGCAAGTCCAAGGATTATCCGCTGTGGTACTGGGCGGGACAGCAGGTGTTGCAGGGAAAAGACCTTTACGTCCTCGATGCCGACGGTCAGTTGCGATTCCTTTATCCGCCGTTGTCAGCGGTGTTGCTGGCCATACCGAGTTATTTTGGCAAGCTGCCGCTTTATCTCTGCCTGTCTCTTTTCAATGCGGCGGCATGGTGGATCACAGGCCTGTTGTCGAACGCCATGACCGGGTCGGATCGAATTCCGGACCCGTGGGTGGCGGCGCTGCCGGCCGTTGTCACCATATCGTTCACCTTCGATATGTTCGATCTCGGCCAGCCAAATTTGGTGCTGCTCGCGCTGATGCTGATGGGATTCTGGCTGCTGCAGCATGGCCGGCCGTGGGTAGCAGGGGGCATGTTCGCGCTGGCGACCGCGATCAAGGTCTTTCCGGTCGCCGTTCTTCCGTATCTGCTCTGGCGGCGGCAATGGGCGACCGCCGCAAGCTTGGTGGTTTTTTTGGGTGTCTTCCTGTTCGTGGTACCGGCCCCAGTCCGCGGGTTCCAGCGCAATGTCGCGGAACTAGCGAACTGGTCTCACAGCATGGTTGGGTCGAGTTCGGAGCAGGGATTTGGGCAGCGCGCCGAGCAGAACTGGTCGTGGATCAATCAGTCCATCATCGCGGTGACGCATCGGCTGACGCGGTCGATCAATTACAGGCAGATCAAACCTTCCGACGAGCCGCGCTATGTCAACCTGTTCGATCTCGATTTCAAAACGGCGAACTGGATCGTCATCGCCATATCGTTTCTGATCGGCGCCGGATTTATCGCGGTGATGCCGGCGGCATCGCGCGTGTCACGGCTTTCGAATGCAGAAGAACTCGGAATCCTATTTTGCCTGATGACGGTGGCATCGCCGCTCGCCCGCCAGTACTATTTCATGTGGCTGTTCTTTCCCATGGCCGTGTTGATCCACCGGGCCGCCTATGATCCGCGTCCCGCGGCGCGATCCGGATCGACATGGATGCTAGGGATCGCGGGAGCTCTGCTATGCCTTTCGCTTCCGATATTTCCGACTTTCTTTCAGGCGATCGGGAATAATCTGGCCGCAACGGCGGTAATGGTCGCGGGATTGGTTTGGCACCTGCGGCATCCGCTTCCTCCTGAAAGTTTCGGCGTAGCCGCGTCGGCGACTGAGCTACGTAGTCTCCATGCAGAATTGCCAAGCCAAAACTAGGAAATCCACATGTCCAGTACATCCCAGCTTCCCAAGGTCCTCGACCGCATCGACGCCGATTTCGACAACAGCTTGGAGCGGCTGTTCGCGTTTCTGCGCATCAAATCGATCTCGGCCGACCCAGACTTCGCTGCGGATTGCAAAGCGGCGGCGAAACACCTCGCGGCCGATATCGCGACGATAGGCTTCGCTACCGAAGTCAAACCAACCGCGGGTCATCCGGCCATCATTGCGAAAAGCAACGGCGAGGGAAACGGCGGCACGCGGCCTCATGTTCTGTTTTATGGACATTACGATGTGCAGCCCGTCGATCCGCTGGAGCTTTGGCACCGTCCGCCCTTTGAGCCCGCGGTGGCGATACATGCCGATGGAAGGAAAATCATCGTCGCACGCGGTGCGCAGGACGACAAAGGTCAGTTGATGACGTTCGTCGAGGCGTGTCGCGCCTGGAAATCAGTAACGGGATCATTACCGCTCGATCTCACCATTGTGATCGAAGGCGAGGAGGAAATCGGTTCGAAGAATTTTGTACCCTTTCTCGAGGCGCACAAGACGGATCTGGCCGCCGACTTCGCGTTGGTTTGCGACACCGGCATGTGGGATCCGTCCACGCCGGCGATTACCACGTCATTGCGCGGCCTCGTCTATGAAGAGGTGCGTATCAAGGCGGCGAACCGCGATCTGCATTCGGGCATCTTCGGCGGAGGCGCGCAAAATCCGATCCGGGTTTTGACGCGTATTCTCGGCGGCCTGCACGATGCCAATGGCCGCATCACCATCCCGGGCTTCTACGACGGCGTGAAAGATTTGCCTGCGGATATCCTGGCGCAGTGGAAGAATCTGAATCTGACGCCGGAATCGTTTCTGAAGCCGATCGGTCTGTCGATCCCGGCGGGCGAGACCGATCGGCTGTTGATCGAACAGGTCTCGTCGCGCCCGACCTGTGACATCAACGGCATTGTCGGAGGCTATACCGGCGAAGGCTCGAAAACCGTGATCCCGTCGTTGGCATCGGCGAAGGTTTCCTTCCGGCTGGTCGAGGGCCAGGAGCCGGCGAAAATTCGCGCGGCTTTTCGCGCCTACGTGAGCGTGCGGTTGCCGAAGGATTGCTCCGTGGAATTTCTCGATCATTCAAACGCGCCGGCGATCGCGCTCGACTGGAATATGAAACCACTCGCCGCAGCCAAACGCGCATTGACCGAGGAATGGGGCAAGGAGGCGCTACTGATCGGCTCCGGTGCGTCGATTCCGATCGTGGCTGATTTCAAGCGCACGCTTGGACTGGATACCGTTCTGGTCGGGTTCGGCCTGGATGACGACAACATCCATTCGCCGAACGAGAAGTACGATCTCAAAAGCTTTCACAAGGGCATCCGCTCGTGGGCGCGCATCCTCGCGGCGCTGGCCGATGCGCCCAAGGGATAACCGCCATGGCTGGCGCAGAACGATCTGTCATCACCGAAGAATTCTGGCGCGAGTACCGCAACGCTGCCGGTCTGGATCACGACACCTACGACGTTGTGACGTTCGGAGATGGACCTTGGATGGCGACCGAACTGGCTGAGTTGACGGTCGCCGGAATCAAGCGCGCCACGGCAGGATTGGTTCGTCAGTTCGTTCCGGACGGCGAGGCGCCTCCAATACAAGGCGGCTTTGTCGTGCTGCTCGACGGCACAGGTCGACCTCGCGCGATCTGGCGGACCACCGAAGTCCGCATCGGGCCGCTGAACTCGGTGGATGAGCGCTTTGCGCGGGATGAAGGAGAGGGCGAGCGCACCCGCGAATGGTGGCTGGCGGCGCATCGCCGCTTCTTTGGACGCATGGCCGAGCGTCAGGGGTTTCATATGCACGATGAGATCGAGACGGTGTTCGAGCGATTCACGGTCGTTTGGCCCGTTGAGATCGCGGACGCGAAATAAATAAAAGCGCCGCCCGGAATTGGGCGGCGCTTCGATTCGAAGTGCAGAGGTCGTGTGGACCGATATTACACCGAAATTTCCGATGTTCAATTCTTGTAGCTGGGATCGAGGCGGTCAAGCTTGCGCAACAACGCCGGCCATACCAGTTGCGTCGAGCGCAATTCCTGCCGGTCGGGATTAGCAAGCATACTCGTATTCTTGTCCACCACGGCCGGATCGACCTGATAGGCGACCGGCCCGAGCATGCGGGTGCGGACCTGCATGGTACAGGCGCGTTCCAGATGGAACATGCGCTCGAATGCGGAAGCGACCGAACGGCCGACCGTGAGCGTGCCGTGGTTACGCAACAGCATGTGATTCTTCTGGCCGAGGTCCTTCTGCAGGCGCGGACGCTCATCGTGGTCGAGCGCGATGCCTTCATAATCGTGATAAGCAAGGTCGAAAGTGACAAGCTGAGCGGTCTGGTTCAGCGGAAGCAAGCCTTCGAGGCAGCTCGCAACGGCGGTGCCGTCAGGGGTGTGCAGATGCAGCACGCAACCGGCGTCCTCGCGGGCTTCGTGGATCGCGGAATGGATCGTGAAGCCGGCTGGATTGATGCTGTAAGCGCTTTTCGTAAGCTGGTTGCCGTCGAGATCGATCTTCACCAGGCTTGATGCGGTGATCTCGTCGAACATGAGCCCATACGGATTGATCAGGAAATGGTGCTCCGGCCCGGGCACGCGCGCGGAAATGTGGGTGTCTACAAGATCGTCCCAGCCGTAGTGCGCGATCAAGCGATAGCATGCGGCGAGATTGACCCGCTGGCCCCATTCGGCATCCGTCATATCGGATGGCACTTCTTTCAAGCGAGCTTCCGCTGGTGACATGATCGTTCTCCGTACCTGTATTGATTTCTGACTCGACTCTTAATCGGGCAGCAACGCCGCAGCAAGGCGCGCATGCAGCGTGTCAGACATGCTTTGCCGCGATGCGGTCAGCTAAGGCGCCGGAATCGATAGCAGGCTGGAGATGCTGCGGCCGCGTATGTCGTAGACGCGCGCGAACACGACATCGTCGCGCTTGATCTCGACCATAACCGGCGCGGTAAGCCCCTTGCAGTAAAACTCGCCGAGCGTCATGGCGAAGTCGGCTGCATGGCTGTCCCAGCCGATCGTAAAGTCCGGACCGAGCGCCACTTGGGCGGGCCGCTGCGGACCGCACACGGCGACTTTCCATTTGCGCCCGTTTGGTGCGACCTCCTGCCGATCAATGAGTTCCTCGCGCAGTCCGTCTGACGCCTGCTTCAACGCAAGACCCCAGTAATCCAGCATGAACAGATCGTCGGCGCCCCGCACGGTGCCTGCGATATGGTTGAAGTGCGTGTATTGGTAAGGATGTAAACGGATCATCTCGCCCAGCGGCAACATCAAGCCGAACGCGAAAACGGCGAGCACCGCGGGCTGCCAACGGCGGTGATGTTCTCTCAGCCAATCCATCAGCCAGGCAAATGCCACGCCTGCCAGCACCGTCATCGGCGGAATGACGAAAATGAAGTGACGGATGCCATTGTAGAGGGCAGGGCGCTTCACCATCGCGATGATCAGCGGCAGCGTAGCGGCGAGCGTCAGCATCAACAAGATCGTTTTGCGGCGCGCCGGGACATCGGTGCGCCGCAGCGACATGATCGTACCGGCTACTCCGGTAACGGCCAGAACCAGCAGAATCTCGGGAAGTTGTAGCGCGAACAAGGTCGGCAGATAGGACCAGGGCATGTCCGGAACGGACACCAGTGCGCCGTCGAACATTTCCTTCCATGGCTTTTCGAAGAATTGCGAGAAATAGGTCAGCGCCTGAATGGGATTGCCGGGCTCCATGACCGACCATGGCCAGATCAGGCCCATGACCAGATACCCGACGACGAGCCCGGGCAGCAGAACGCTGGCCACATGAAGAAATCGGTGTGCCGCCTCTCGTGCGCCATTGTTGCGGATTTCGTCCATCAACAGCGGGATGAATCCCACCGCTGCATAGAGAAATGCAAGTCCGCCGAGGATGCGCGAACCTAACGACAAGCCGGTTCCCAGACCGACAATCAAAATCGTCCGCGGTGTCGGCGAAGGATACTCCTCGGCCAGGCGTACGAGACCGAGCATCAGGATCACCATCGCAACCGCGAAGGGCGCATCCTTTGGGTTCATGAACATATGCCCGTAGAACGTCGGGCAAAGCGCGAGCAACAGCAGCGCGGCAAGGCCGGCAAGAGGGCCGCCGACGCGTCGTCCCAGCCGCCAGGTCACCGTCAGGCCGATCAACCCGACAATAGCGCCAAGCAGGCGGCGGGTCTCAAACAGTTCGAGGGGAATGAGCTTGTGCAGCAGAGCGGCCGCCATGTCGAAGCCGCCGCCATACATATAAAGATTGGCAAACGACAGCGCGGCGGTGTCCTTGAAGCCGGAACCGTACATGCGCAGCAGCAAATCGGCATATTCGGCGTGGGTATAATCGTCCCAACCCAGGCCATAATCGCGAAAAGTAAGGCCGGCAATCAACGCGACGACGGCCAGTGCAACCATCGCGAGATCGTCGCACGTCTTCTCGACCGAGCGCCGGGCAGGCGTATCGAAGGTCGAAGCTATAATCGTTGACATGGCTATTGGTGAACCCGACGTCCCCTGCGGCTCGGCCTTTGCGCTTGAGCCTCGTTTCCCCGGCATCCCTATAGCGCAGTTCCACGGTCAAGTAATTGGGAATTGTGGCATAATCTTCCGGTGGCGGCGAACAAACGCCAGCAAGGTAAATCCCGGCGCTCTGGCGCGAGGCTTTCAATGATTCAGTCGGGCCCGCATGACCAAGCGTTTCCAGTGGGTGGAATACCCTCCGGCGCAGAACTCAATTGCCGGTTGGCGATCTGCACAATATGACGGTATCGTGGCATTGGCCGCTGCGCTGTCGGCGCAGCCGGGGGACTAACGATGACTGTGCTATTGATTGCCGGAATTTGCATTGTGCTGGGAGGCCTTGCAGCGATTGGCTTTGGAATTCCGGTCCACGAGTTCAGCTTTGGCAACACGCTGATTCTTGCCGGAACGGTAGGGGCCTCCGCAGGTGCGATTCTGGTCGGCCTCTCCGTCGTGGTGCGCGAATTGAAAGGCGCGCTGCAGCAGCCCGGTCTTTTGAATTTCCGTGGTGCAACAATCCCGCAAAGCGATAGTCATTCGCCGATGGATGTCGGAATGAACAAGCGGGCCGGCACCGATGAGTTTTCGTTGGGCGATAGGCCAGTCCCGAATGTTTCTGACGCCGATCTGGCCGCGCAACCCTCGCTGCCTGAGCAGCTCGATCTAAAGGTACCGGTAGAGGAGGACGTTCCCGAGACTGTGCTACCGGCAAAATCCCGCCGAAACCTTCTGTTCGCCTCCTCTTCGCGAAAGGAACGCGAGCGGGCTGCGGCCAAGAACCCAGGTGCCGTCGAGGGTGAGATCGCGGACGTGGCGCCGGATGTCCCGCCGGTTCAAAGGCCGGCTGCGCCGCCGCCGAGCTTTGACGATGCGTGGCCGCCATCGGAAAGGGGACGTGCCGAAGAAGCAATTCCGCCGCGTGTTCGCACACCCTCGACTTTCAATGCCCCTAGCAACGTGGCTCCGGTACCAGAACGTTATGCTCCGCCGCGAGCCCCTGACCAGCCGCCAGTGACAGTACTCAAATCCGGCATCGTCGACGGAATGGCCTATTCGCTTTATTCCGATGGTTCAATCGAGGCTCAAATGCCGGAAGGCATGATGCGTTTTGCGTCCATCGACGAGCTGCGTTCGCATCTCGACCAGCGTCCGTGAGTTGCCCTGACGAACTTGAACGATAGCGATTGATCCCTAAGGATTTAGGCCATGAGTGAACCAGCGGCCAAAAGCTTCATTGATCTGACTGCGAGTATCGTGTCGGCCTATCTCAGCAACAATCCGACACCCGCTTCAGACATTCCGGCCCTTATCAGTCAGATCCATGGGGCGTTAATGCGGGTCTCCGTTGGCCGGATTGACACGCCTTCGGAACCCGCCAGACCTGCGGTCTCCGTGAAAAAATCGGTGACTCCCGATTATCTCGTTTGTCTTGAGGACGGCAAACGCTTCAAATCGCTGAAGCGCCATCTGCGCACCCAATATAGTATGACGCCCGAGCAATATCGCGACAAATGGGGTCTTCCCGCTGACTACCCTATGGTCGCGCCGAACTACGCGGTAGCACGCTCGCAGCTTGCCAAGAAGATGGGACTTGGCCAGCAGCGCCGCCGCCGGAAATAAAAAGCAAAATATTAGCGGAATCGCGTTTCCGGCTCTGGAAAGCCGACTTCGATATAGGTATATTTTCCTTTATCGAGTCTCAGGCAACTTTCCGGAGAGCCAATGAAGCGAAACAGTAAGGCAGCGGGTCGCCGCCGCGCCGATCCTCTCACCGACCCCATCGATAATTTTCGCGCGCGACATCTCGATATCTCGACGCGCGAGATCATGAGTGAAAACGGCGTCGTGAGCGTGATGGTGAATGACAGCGAGAGTCCGCTGGCATGGCTTGCGCGCCGCAAAGGGCGTGACGGGCGCACCATGATCAGCCCGAATCAATTTGTCGCTGGAGAAAAATTGCGCGCCGATTTCACGCGGGGACAAATGACCCCCCGCGTAACTTCCAACTGGGCTGAGCCGAGCGGCGGATCGCGGGGGCCCAAAGGCGGCGCGGGCGAGATGACCGATTTGATCGTCGCTTCGAGACAGCGCGTCGGACTGGCCATGGAGGCCTGCGGACCGGAATTTTCGGGACTACTTATGGACGTGTGCTGCTTCTTGCGCGGGCTGGAAGATGTCGAGCGCGAACGTGGCTGGCCGACGCGCTCCGCGAAGATCGTGCTGCAACTGGCGCTTGACCGGTTGGCGCGGCACTACGGTCTCGTCAACGAAGGCAAGGGCGCAGCGCATATTCGTACCTGGCTTGCTGGCGACGCGACATTCAGCAGCGGGTAAAGTGGTTTAGGAAGCCGCCGCTAGCGTTTCGCGGGCGTCGCTTCGAATCCGCTCGACCATGGCCCGCAGTCCATTGGATCGCTGCGGCGTCAGGTGATCGCGAAATCCCAGCTCATCGAACACGGCCACCGCATCGGTCGCCAGAATATCCTGCGGTGTGCGGCCCGAATACAGCGTGAGCAGGATTGCGATCAGGCCGCGTACAATATGGGCGTCGCTGTCGCCGAGATAACTCAAAACCGGTTTGTTGGCATCGGTGCGGGCAAGTCCGCGGGATAGCCACACCTGACTCGCACAGCCCTGCACCTTATTGGCGGCGGAATGCTCGGCTTCGGGCATCGGCTCGAGCGTGCGGCCAAGCTCAATGACATACCGGTAGCGGTCGTCCCAGTCTTCCAGCAATGAAAAATTATCTTTGATCTCGTCGATCGTCATTGCGGCCCAATAGGTCTTACCAAGGAGACTTATATAGGATTGCAGGCGACCGAAAGCGATATGCGATGACGATGTCACCAAATTCGCGCGTTAATTTGCGGCCGAGGCTGCCGAGGCAGGGAGCTGCCATTCCGCCTGCAGATCGCCGGACGTCAGGGTATCGTGCGCAGCCGCTCCCATCGGCGAGGCGTCAGCGACCTCCGCGACGCCGATAGACCCGGTGTGGTCCGGCGCGCGTTTGTCGGTGATGATCTGGTAAAGCTTGCGTGCGCCGGCTTGCGCCCGTTGTCCGAGGACCGTCGCGGCTTGACCGCCGATTTCGCAAGCTGCCGGCTGGCGCTTGCAGAACTGACTCATGTCGGACACGGCGGCGCTTGCGGCGGAGACGGCTTCGGACGCACCCAGTTGAGGTAGCTTGTCCGTTTCAGGCGTCTTGTCTCTGGGCAGCAGCACGAGCACCAGCCCGAGCCAGAATGCCATGCGAAGCAGGAAAAACATCTAAGCGACCCCGTTCGTCTCTTTTGTCTTGTTGCGTTACTCTCGCAATCGACCCATTTCGTAACAGGCGTTGCTAAACCCCAAGTGTTTGCGATGCGTTCAGTTCGCAGAAACTTTGCGAAAAATCCCACCGATTTGATTTGGCGTAAATTTTCGATTGATGTCGATTTGAAGGAAATCCGCGGTTTATAGCTGCCAACCATTTCGAAACCATATCGAAGCGCTTACGGAAACTTGGCGTTCACCATCTCCGCCGAATGAAACAGCGGGGCAGCACGAATTGCGCGTCTACGCGGGGCGTTTTGTACTCGGCGCAGGCGCCTTAGCGTTAGCTTAAGTTCGCTCTGACACCGTATGGCAACAATAAGGGGCGTCCCGGCGCGTCTGCAAAGACGAGCAAGCCGAACGCGAGAGCCGTGACATTTTTGAATATCATTCGCGATTGCCTTGATGCCTTGCTGCATCCATCCGCGCGTTACGATTCGCTGACAAGCGCCCGCCATCGGGCGTTCATGGCGCCGAGGCTGCTCGGAAGTCTCGCTGCGTTCGCTGCGTTCCCGGTCTATCTGGCGGTGCGCGGAGCGCCGACCGCGATCGAGGTCGCTGCGTTTGCCTGGCTGATTGCGCCGATCCTGCTATCCCTGTTCTTGTCGCGAACCGGACGCTATGAGAGCGCGCATGTGCTGTCGTCGCTGGCGTTGACGAGCCTTGTGATGACGGTGGCGATTATCACGGGCGGCATCGAGTCGTTTGCCGCGGTCTGGCTCGTCATCGTTCCACTCGAGGCAGCACTTTCAGCGTCGCGCCGTGTGGTCGCATTCGCGTCAGCGGCAGCGCTGGCCGGCGTATTCGTCCTGATTTGTATGAGTCATCTTGACTGGCTGCCGGCTTCCGAAACCGGCGGCGTCACACGCAGTATCTTTATGAGCTTCGGGATAGTGTCGGCGACTCTTTATGCCGCGGGACTTAGCTTCGGTGCCGAATCGCTGGCGCGGGCGAGCGTCGCGCTGCTATATCTCGAAGAGGATCGCTACCGTTTGTTGGCGCAAAATATGAGCGACGTGATCTCGCGTCATCGTGAAAATGGCGCTGTGCAATTCATATCGCCCGCAGCGGAGGCGCTCACAGGCGCGCCAGTCTCGCGTCTGCTCGGCCATGGCCTGTTCGACCGCGTTCACGTGGCCGATCGTCCCGCTTACCTCAAGGCGCTTTCGGATGCGGCTCGGGATGGCGAGGAAGGTAGCGTCGAGTTTCGTCTCCGGCGCGATCCGCGCACCGTTGAGTGCGGAGGCAACAATTCAGTCGAGTTCATCTGGGTTGAAATGCGCTGTCGTCCGCTCGCGCGCAACGCCGGATGCAAAGGCAACGGGTGAAGTGGAGGTTGTTGCGGTCACGCGCGATGTCACCGGCCGGAAGACTCAAGAGCAAGCGCTCGACGTAGCGCGCACCGCGGCCGAGCAGGCGGGAGCTTCCAAGAGCCGGTTCCTTGCGACCATGAGCCATGAGCTCCGTACGCCGCTCAATGCCATCATCGGGTTCTCCGAGATGATCGTGCAGGAAGACGTGTTGATGGTCGATGCCGCACGCCGAAAGGAATATGCGCAGTTGATCAATGATTCAGGACAGCACCTGCTGTCGGTGGTCAACGGCATTCTGGACATGTCCAAGATGGAAACCGGCCATTTCGAAATCTCGGCGGAACCGTTCGCGAGTCGTCCGGCGCTGGTTACCTGTTGCGACCTGCTGGCCTTGAAGGCTCGGGAAAACGGCATCGATCTCATCACAAAGGCGCCGGAGGACTTGCCCAAGATTTTCGGCGATCCGCGTGCGTTTAAGCAGATCGTGCTGAACCTCGTCTCCAACGCCATCAAATTCACTGAAAGAGGCGGTACGGTCACGGTATCCGCGGCGGTTGACGGCGTGCGATTGGTGCTGCGCGTCAGGGATACCGGCGTAGGAATCGGGTCTGACGATCTAAAGCGGATCGGCGATCCGTTTTTTCAGGCAGGTAAGACCTATCAGCGGCGACATGAAGGGACAGGTCTCGGATTGTCGATCGTGAAAAGTCTGGTCGGCTTGCATGGCGGCGAAATGACCGTGCAGAGCAAGCTCGAGGAAGGCACCACGGTCACGATTGCTTTGCCGCTAGCCTACGTTCCGCCTGCGCAGCAAACATCAAGCAACATCGCCACGCTCACGCCCGCGACCCGAACGGGACAGCAAGAAACCTATCAGGTGAAGAAAAGTGCCTAGGAACATCGTGATGGATGACGACATGCCCCCCCGCCGCCGTAACGGCAACGCAACAGCGATCGACGCCCCGCAGGAACGCGGTCTCGCCATGCGCATCCTGCTCTACAGTCCGAAAGATATGGTTGCAGGCGCGCTGGCGTTCGCCGCGATCAGTGCCATCGTCGCCAACACCATGTTCCTGCAGACGGGGCGGCATCCCGCGCCGATGTATGGGGCCGCCCCGGCCGAGCTGTCTGCGTCCAATCCATTGCCACGGCCGCGTCCAGCCGAACTCGCTGCAAAGCCGGCCGAACTCAAAGCTGCCGACATAAGGGCGTCCGAGCCAAAGCCGGCTGAATCCAAAGCTGCCGATCCGCTCGCCAATCTCGTCAAGGCGGCTACTCCGCCATCCGCTACGGCGCCAAATGTCGCCCGGCCACCGGCGCCGATTCCGGTATCCTCACGGCATGATCCCCTTGGCGAGTTGATCACGACCTCGCGCCGCGTGGCATCGGTGCAACGCGTGCTGACCGAATATGGCTATGGTCAACTCAAGCCGACTGGAACGATCGGCGCCGATACCCAGGCCGCCATTCAGAAATTCGAGCGCGACCGCAAGATCCCGGTGACCGGTCATATGTCCGATCGCTTGGTGCGTGAACTCGCCGCAATGATCGGACAGCCGATCGACTAGCTGCAGCGACAGCCGTTGGATCGCTGCGAGGACGCTTTTTGCGACGCTGGCGTCAGGTTCGGTGCTGGCCTATCCTCGCGCTCATGCGTCTAAAATCCAGTATTTGGGTCGCGGCTTATCTGCGGCGCTGCCAGACCGAGGGAATATTCGGCGCCGTGCGCCGGCGCGGGGCAGAAGAAGCCGGCGCGGTTTTCATCAAACTCGCGCTGCTCGATGGCAATGCAATGCTGTACACGCCGGCACCGCAGACAGCTTATGACGACAGCCGGCCGATCGAGCGGGTATTCGCTTCGTCTACTTCGCAACCTGCCTCGGAACAGGTAGTGGAAGAACGCTTGGCCAAAGAAATCCGTTTCGATCCCGACGTCTGGATTGTGGAGATCGAGGACAGAGCGGGCCGCCACTTTTTGGACCTGGCGCGAACCTAGCTCGCGGAGCCGCGCGTGGTGTTGCGCGGGACTGTGCTCACGCCGGCCGATTGCACGGCGGGGCGAGGCTGCGCTACCGCCGAGCGCGCGCGATGCCGCTCGTCGTCGTACAGCCCGGGTCGGTATTTGGGCGCGGCCACCAACGTAGACCCGCGCCACGCCGCCAGCATGATCAGCGCTGTGCGCTCGTTCAATTGGTCGTAGAGACGCGACAGCCGATAAACCGTCATGACAGACGATCCGAACGCCGGCAGGAAGATCAATATGCGCTGGAAGACTTCGCTTGAAATGCCCAACGCCTTGACGGCGCAAGCCAGCGGTTCGCCGCCGGGATCGCCGACGACCCGCACGGCAAGCCGCGGCGGCAATATCAACGTTTCGCCGATTTCAAGTGTGAAGCTTTCAGTGTCGGCAGCGAAGGCGGCCATCTCGAGCGTTTGCGCGGCACGCAGCGCTCGCTCGGCGGGAACCGGCGCCGAAGGCTTGAGCGGTGTCTCCGCCAGATTGTGCAGGATCAGAGCGCGATTGCCGGCGTCGGCGCCGAAAAACATATCGCTGATCTCGGTGGCGTCCCGAGGCTGCATCGGCAGCGCCGACGGCGCTTGCGGTGCAACGACTTTTGGTGGGTAGGCCACCGCAGCAGGGGCTGACGCTCGCGCGCGCGAAACAGGCTGCTCGGTAACAGCGGACCGCAAGCTGAGTTTTTTCGCAATCTCCGCCGGCGTATTCGGATAGATCGATAATCGGGCGCGCACAGCGGCACGGGTGGCATCGTCGACCTGATCGATCAGCCGGGACGTGAGTTCAATGAACTGTCGTTCTTCGTCACCACTATGCACACTGGCCTGAACGTACAAATCGGTGAGCACCCGCAACAGCGTCGGTCTGATATCAACGCCCTCGCGCCGCGACAGCGTCATCAGTCCATCAAATCCAGGAAACATTGGAGTCGTCATGTCGGGATACGCAGCTGTGATTCAGCCGCGATGCTATATCGTGCCACTTTAACGCCGCGTTAAGGAAAACGGTTCGTGAAAAACCCTTTGGTTATTTGAGTTTTCTTTGCCTCGTCGCGCCGAGGACGGGCTCAATTAACAGGCCATTAACCATGCCCTGATCTTAATGATGACGCCGCCGCAAATTTTGAACATCGCGGCGCGGAGAGACTGATATGGGCACCATCATTGAATTTCCAGCGGATGCGGCCGCGCGGCGCCTGGGATCAACCGTAGATGTCGCCCAGCGCGAAGACATGGGAGTGGTTCTGATTCTTCCGGTCATCCGGATCGAACGCTACACCGATGAAACGAATGGTGGCAGCGGACCGGAAGAGGGAACGGCATCGGGTCGTCGCCGCCGCCGCCGGGCACGTTCCTGATATCGGATATCTTCCATGCCGGAGATATCCGCACGGCTCCGAAAAAAGCTTCGGCGTCTTCCGTCTTTTCTCTCTGCAGCGTTTCTGACGAGCGCTACGCTCGGCGGTTGTAGCGGCGGAGATTTCGGCCGCGTCAGCGAATATGTTCTCAACGACGATATGCACCGCTGGATCGGGGCTGAGGCCACGGGCAGCGTCGGTCTGCGCGCGTCGCAATTCCAGCTTACCGACAAGGAGCGGCTGCTCCGCGATCTTGCCTATCCATTGATCGAGCCGCCGCATTCGCGGCCGCTATGGAAGAGCGTGTTCGGCGAATACCAGCCGCTGCCCTCGCCTTGGCGACAGAACTCCGGTGTTCGACCGCACCGCCTATGGCCGTCAATTGATCGACGAGCCGCATCGCTCGCACTCTTCCCGTTATGCTCTGCTCATCGACGACGTGCGCAGCGACATCACGCAATTTGAGCCGTTCTACGGCAACGCAGTGCGCGTGCTTGAACTGGACGGGAAACGCAATGCGACCTTGAGGTATGTCTCGGACTTGTCGCCGCGCGAGCGCGCCGACGCAGTCGCGCGCATGGAAGAGAACGCATTGATCGTGCAATGGGTGCAGCAATGCCTGGAGCGGCGTGTCTCGTCTTATCGCTGGGCACTGGAGCGGTTGGTGATTCAGGCGCCGGATGGTATCGCAGCCGATGCCGACCGTTTGATCGCCGAACTCGCGGCGCAAACCGCCAACCCACCGGTTGCCGCGCGCCCGGTCATCGGTCGTGCGTTGAGCACGCGAGGCTAGCCGTTTGCTAGGCCACGGTTCAGCGTTTTGCCGACGGCGGATTAGGCTGCTTGGCTGGCGGAGGCGCAGGCGTATCGGCCTGCACCTTGCAACTCGATGACGCCAGCGATGCCTGGGCCTGCGTCATCAGGCCGGGCTCGGGCGCCAGCGCCTTCAGTACGATCAATCCCGTCGCGGTCGGGGAATCGATGATCAAGCGGTCGGCTGCCGTCACATCCTCGTCTTCAGGCAACTCTCCGTGCTGCGCTTCCGTCATCAGATCGAGCTCGATCACCTTGCGTCCTGCCGAACGATCGTTGATCGCGTAATAGGCGACGTCGCTGCGCGTATAAAACGAGACCGAGGTGTAGGCCTGACTGACGGGTACAGCGAGCTTGATCGGACCGCCGGACAGATCATATCGGCAGACGGCGAAGGCGAACGCCGGATCCATGAAAGGCATCGGTGCATTTTGGGGGTCTGCCAACGGAAGCGCGGTCACCGCATTCAGTTTCGCCATTGGCGTAAGACGCGAATAGGCGTCCTGGGTGGCAATGCGAGGCAGCGCCAGCACGCTGACGAGATGAACCACGCCGCCCAGCAGCACCCCGGCGATAATCGTAAACAGCAGGCGGATCATGGACACCCCACCGTGGAGATTGCCGGCATCGGCGCGTCCCGCTTGGTCCTGGTGGCGACGCCGACAGGCGTATCATACAGTCTCAGCACCAATACATAACGTTCGATTCCGCCGGTCGGAAGCCAGTTTCCGGCGCGCGACCGTGAAGCAATGCGCACCTCGAAGCCGCCATCCGACCCGCGAATGACTTCCTGGCTGGTGAACCCGTAGCGCTGCAGCGAATTGGCAAGGAGATGCCCTTTCGCATCGTACAGTGTCAACGTCCAGAACCGCGCAGCCGGCGTTACGCCGCTCACCACGACGTCACATCGTCCGTCAAGCGGTCGTTTGCGATCGTCCGTTGTGGCTGTGAACGCGACGCCGTCGCCGGTACCAATCGGCAATTCGCCGCTCCGGGCGATCGAGGCGCGCGAATAAGGATCGACGCCGGCGGTGCCATTCTTCGGCCGCGCCGTCCAGGCGCCGATCGTCAAGGTGCCAAGATCGGTGCCGCGCGTGGCGGTCATCCACGTTGCGCCGAGCCCGACGACGGTGGCGAGGACCAACGCAACCACGGTAATAATGATCAGCCGCACGACTTAATTCTTGCGCGCCGGAGGCGCGGGTGCATCACGCGAGGTCGCCGCCGCAAAACTTTCAGGAAAGGCGACGGCATTGGAGGAGACGGGCTTTAGCGGTTTGGCGGGATCGGTGGAGGAGGTTTTCGCGGTGGTCTTTCCTGCTTCATCCAGCAATTTTTCGACCCGCACCAGAATGTCCGCGCCGCGTTTGGTTAGGATCGGCGGCGGTCCCGGTTTGGTTTCCGGCGCCGCTGACGCAACATTGGCGGCGGTGGGCAGCGCAGCAGGCGGCAGTTTCGTTCCTGCGCCGATGCCGGCGATCTCCTTGATCTCCACGCCTTGATGCGCGACGACCATGATGTCGTGCCAGGTCTGTGCCGGGAGGGAGCCGCCGGTCATGCGGTTGGTCGGCGAGTAGTCGTCGTTGCCGTACCATACCGCGCAGGTGAAGTTACCGGTATATCCGACGAACCACGCATCGCGATACGCGTTGGTGGTGCCGGTCTTGCCGGCGGTGGGAATGCCATCGAGCGCGGCGCGGCGTGCCGTGCCTTCGCTGACGACATGACTCATCATGCCCGCCATGTCGGCGGCGACCGACGCCGGGATCGCCTGCAGCGGCTTTTTGCCATCGCGGTCGAAACGCCAGACCAGATCGCCGGCGCCGGTGCGAACCTCCAGCACGGCGTGCGGCGTCACGGACTTACCCTTGTTCGGAAACGTCGCGTAAGCGACAGCGTGCTCAAGCACGGTGACTTCGTCGGCGCCGATCGGCAGCGATGGGGTATCGGGCAGCGGCGCCTTGATGCCAAACCTGCGCGCGACTTCGACAATCTTGGCGCGGCCGGCTTTCGGACCGCCCCTGCCGCCGATCGCGATCGATAGTTTCACCGGAACAACGTTGATGGAGCGGGTGATGGCTTGCGTCAGCGTCACCGCGCCCGAATAGGAATGTCCGTAATTCTGCGGGCACCAGTTGCCGATGCATACCGGACCATCGACGACGATCGAAGTCGGTTTGAATCCGTTGAGCAGCGCCGTCGTGTAGACATAGGGCTTGAACGACGAGCCGGGCTGGCGATAGGCATCGACCGCGCGATTGAACTGGCTGGAGCCGTAGTCGCGTCCGCCGACCATGGCGCGGACGCCGCCATCGAGATCGCTTACAACCGTCGCAGCCTGTGTCGCGTGGTAGTCGCGGCCGAACTGACGCAACTGGTTTTCGATAGCGGATTCCGCGCCGTGCTGCACGTTCATGTCGATCGCGGTGCGGACCACGAAGACGCGTTCGACATAGGACTTCGGAAACGTATCGACCAGCCGGCGCATTTCGTCGAATGCCCAGTCCAGATAGTAATTCGGCGAGTTCTCGTCGCGGCGATCGACGGCGTTGGCAGGATTGCGCCGCGCGCCGAAAACCTGACCTTCGGTCATGAAGCCGGCATCGACCAGATTGTCGAGCACGACGTTGGCGCGGGCACGCGCCGCGGGCAGATTGATGTGCGGCGCGTATTTGGTCGGCGCCTTGAACAGGCCCGCAAGCATCGCCGATTCCGCAAGATTCACGTCGCGTGCCGATTTATTGAAGTAAAAATGCGCCGCGCCATCGACGCCAAAAGTGCCGCCGCCCATGTAGGCGCGGTCGAGATAGAGCTTCAGGATTTCGTTCTTGCTCAAGCGCGTTTCCAGCCATACGGCAAGGAAGGCTTCATTGACCTTGCGTTCGATGGTTCGCTCGTTCGACAGAAACAGGTTCTTTGCAAGCTGCTGTGTGATCGACGAGCCGCCCTGTCGGACGCCGCCTGCCTGCGCATTGGTGAGGAGTGCGCGGAACGTGCCGGCAATGTCGATACCGAAATGATCATAGAAGCGGCGGTCTTCGGTAGCGAGCGTCGCCTTGATCAGATTGTCTGGAAAGTCTTCCAGCGGAATCGAATCGTTATGCTTGATGCCGCGGTTACCGATCGGATTGCCGTAGCGATCGAGAAACGTCACCGCAAGATCGGATTTCTTCAGCCAGTCATCGTCGGCGGTTTCGCGAAACGCAGATTGCGCGAGCGCCAGCATCAGGACCAGACCAACCAGTCCGATCGTTGCCGCTTCCGACAACGGTTCGATAAAGACCCAGCGCTTCCAGCGACCGACATAGAAGCGATCCATGAACGTCGAGAACCGCTCATAGAGTTCGCGCAGGCCGACTGCGGATGAAAACAGCGTCGAGTCAATTCGTGCATCGACATCCAGCAGCAGATGCCGGATTTTTTTCTTCCATGCGGAGGGCAAGATTTTGCGCACCGGAACCCTTGGCCAACTGAAGCGCCGGCATTTCCCGGCACCTGAAACGTCTTGCGGAAGTGTTGCGGCAAACCCAAGGCGCTTTCGCATCCGGGGAGCGACATCCCTGTTTCTAGCTGAGCAGGGACCATAAACCAATGGTTATGCTACGATTTTCGTGCGCCAAGGCTAATGCTATCCCGGTTTTCAGGCTTACATCAGGGCTAACTTCTTGCGGAGCCGTCTGCCGACCCCGTAAAAGAGCGCAATGCTCACATCGGAACGACGTCAAGTATTATGACAGCACGTGTCCCGCAGCCCTCCGATCAAGAGGGATTGTTCTGGAAAACCAAGACGTTGGAGGAGATGTCCAGCGCCGAATGGGAAAGCCTGTGCGATGGCTGCGCACGATGCTGCCTTGAGAAGCTCGAGGACGAGGACACCGGCAAGATCTATTTCACCCACGTCTCGTGCCGATTGCTGGATGCCGGACTGTGCGCCTGCAAGGATTATCCGAATCGTTCCGCGCAGGTTCCCGACTGCGTGCGGCTGACTCCGGAAAATGTGCGCACCCTGAACTGGCTGCCGCCAAGCTGCGGCTACAAGCTTGTAGCCGAGGGTCGCGATCTCTATTGGTGGCACCCGCTGATTTCAGGCAATCCCAATACGGTGCATGAAGCCGGGGTATCGGTGCGCGGCCGGGTGCAGGGCACCGAGAATGAGATTCCGGACGCCGATCTCGAAGATCACATCGTAGCGTGGCCGGCGCTATTGCCAAAACGCGCGCGCCTGAAGAAGCGGCCGATCTGAACCTCATCATGGTGAGCGTCCAGCGACTCTCACGCAATCGCGCTGCCATCTCCGCGGGAGGCACCCATGCGCGCAACCGGCTGCCTCGTCGGCGATTCTGCGCCTAGTATAGCGGGTACCAAATCATCCCTGCCTCGCGACATGGCGACTATGCCGCGCAACAAATCGATCTCCAAAATTCCATGAACAAGTACGATCGTCCCAGCCGCGAATCGGCCGACCAACAAACGTTGCCCGAAGCGATCGCGCGCGATCTGTCGCATGCCCCAGCGGAAGTCATGGACGTCAGCGATGCGCCGCCGCTGGCGCCGCGCACGCCGCTGAACCCCAGCGAAGTCCGCACCATCCTGATGAGCCTGATGCTGACGATGTTTCTGGCAGCACTTGACCAGACCATCGTCGCCACCGCGTTGCCGACCATCGGCCGGCAATTCCAGGATGTCTCGAATCTGTCGTGGGTCATCACCGCATATCTGCTGGCGTCGACCGCCGTGGCGCCGGTGTTCGGCACGCTGAGCGACATCTACGGCCGCCGCGCCATGATCATCACGGCGCTCAGTCTGTTCATCGTTGGCTCGGTGCTGTGTGCGCTGGCGCCGAACATGACGACGCTGATTATCGCACGCGGCCTTCAGGGTCTCGGCGGCGGCGGCATCCTGCCGATCGTCCAGGTAGTCATTTCCGACATCGTGACGCCGCGCGAACGCGGGCAGTATCAGGCGTATTTCTCCGGCGTGTGGACAGCGGCCGGCATCGGCGGCCCGATCCTCGGGGGCGTGTTCGCCGAGCATCTGCACTGGTCGATGATCTTCTGGATCAATGTGCCGCTGGGCATCGCCTCGCTGGCGTTGCTGCTGCCGAAGATGGGCAGGATCCCGGTATTTCATCGCAAGCGCAAAGTCGACTGGCAGGGCGGCGTGCTGCTGATGGCCTCCGCCGTGGTGTTCATGCTGGTGCTGACCTGGGGCGGCAACCGCTATCTCTGGCTGTCGCCGACCATTGCGGCGATGATCGGCGCAGCGGCGATGCTGGCGCTCGGCTTCGTGTGGCACGCGCGGCGCGCCGACGAGCCATTCCTGCCGCTGCCCCTGATGGGTGGCAGCGTGGTGCCCTATGGAATCGCCGCGGGTAGTTGCGCGCTCGGTGCGATGGTGGGTCTCACCGTGCATATGCCGCTGTATTACGAGGTGGTCTATCATCTGACATCGAGCGAGGCGGGGTTTGCGCTGATTCCGCTTGCCGCGATTTCGACCGGAGGGGCCGCGCTCGCCGGCAAGACGATGGCGCGCATGAAGCATTACAAGCGCGTCGCGATCACCGGCACAAGCCTCTCTGCGGTGATGGCGGGCGCGCTCGCGTTGGCGACTCCGCTGCCGCTATGGGGATTGCTGGTGTTGTTGTCGCTGTTCGCCTTCGGGCTCGGCACCACATTCCCGGTGAGCGTCGTTTCCATCCAGAACGCGGTGGCGCGGGCGCAGGTCGGCACCGCAACCGGCGCGATGAATTTCTTCCGCGCGTTGATGGCGTCCTTCACGGTGGCGGCGATGACGGCAATCCTGCTGATGGCGCTCGGCGCGGATATTTCGCTCGGCGGCGAGCATCGCGGCCCGGTGAATTCGATCGCGGCGTCCGACATGATTGCGGCGTTTCGCTATGTGTTCGCCGCCGCGGCGGCGCTGCTGGCCTGCGCGGCGCTCGCCATGGTGCTGATGGAAGAACGTCCGTTGGCAGGACCGGCGACGCCGGTGGAGATGGCGGAGTAGGGGGCTACGCACAAAGCCCCTTTGACGTGGCATGAAGTCGCCGAACAGACTTTCGATCTCCTGAGGTCGCCTTACGCGATCGGACAACCTTCATTTGGACGTCAGCAACGAACAATACTTCGCGCCAGGACACTGAAATCCTCTCACCCAATTACCTCGACAGCGCGGGCGGTCGTCGTGAACGGGACGCCGGCGATCAGCCGATTCAAATTAGATTTATTTCGGCAATAGAGGTTTAGATTTTTTGATCTAGACCTGCTGCTTCAGTGGACAAAGCTCTGCGCCGGAAGCCGCGATGATCGAGAATTCGCTAACCTGCGGGGAAGGACTCGTTGACACAGCGTGGACGATTTTAGAAGCAGCCATTGATCTGTGTGACGTGACCGCCGTCGAAACTTGCAGAAGGGTCATCGATGCCGGTCTTGCCGGCAGAGAGCCCATGGCGTCCGATATAAAATTGATCTTTGAGTTTTTTAATTGATTCGAACGAAGCCTGCCGAAGCGCGGGGCTAGTCTGCGCCGCCCGTCAGCTTCGCCATCGGCGCGATGAGTTCGCATACAATGCCGGCCGGCCGATAGGCGGTGGTGACCTTGCCCTCGAATTCGTTCGAGAGCATTCGCTCTATCAGACGCGAGCCGAAACCCTTCCGCTGCGCTTCCGGCTCTACAACGGGCGGTCCGCCGCTCTCCGTCCAGACAAAATGAAAGCTCGGCACGGAATCGATTGGCTGTTTTGACCATGCGATATCCACCTGGCCGTCGGTCGATAGCGCACCGTACTTCAGCGCATTGGTGGCGAGTTCATGGACGGCGACCGCGAGCGCCAAGGCCTGTTTCGGCTGCAATTCCAGATCAGGTCCGCCCGCATGAATGCGGCCCTGGCCATTCCGATGCGGCGTCAGCGCCCCGTTGACGACGTCAGCGACGGAAGCGGAGGCCCAGCTTTTTTGCGTCAGGATGTCGTGCGCTTTTGTAAGCGTCGAAAGCCGCATGGAGAACGCTTCGCGCGCATCGGCCACGCTATCGCCCCGCATGGTCTGGTTCGCTATGGCGCCGACCATGGCAAGCGTGTTCTTGATGCGGTGTTGCAACTCACCGGCCAGCAGTTCCTGCCGATCGACCGCCTTTTTCAGTTCGGAGGTGGCGCGCCACTCCTCGGTGATGTCACGGGAGATCGACAGCAGATGGGACGGGCGGCCATCGTTGCCGAAAATCGGTGAAACGGTGACATCCCAAAAGCGTTCGTTGCCTTTTGCGGTATTGGCCGCTCCTTTGAAGTTTCCGACGCCGCCGGCGATGGCGCGCTCGACCGCGCGCTTGGCGTTGGCGTTTCCCTCGCCGGCCCAGAAATCCGGCCAGGGGCAACCCTTGAGCTTGCCGAAATCCTCGACCTCCATGACGCGCTTGCCGCCTTCGCTCATGAACTGGAGGCGGCCTTCCAGATCCAGAATCTTGATGCAGTCGCCGCAACCCGCCAGCACGCTTCGTAAAACGTCATCGTTACCGGCAAGGCCTTCGCCCGCCGCAATGAGTTCCCCGTTCAGCGACTGCATGGTCGATGGCGCAACCACGTGAGAGGTCTGCATTCATGGCTCCGGCTTGGGGGATTGGTAAATAGACATTAATCATCGGATCGCCTTTGGACAATGAGCCGAGCTGAATGGCTCGGCTGAAATTGCTGGAGTAGTCAAAGCGGCCGATGTGGCTTAATAGCCGCCACAGCAGCAAAGCCATCGGAACTTTCAGGAAATGCCATGAGCAAACCCACCGTTGAACAGACCCGCATGGGCGCCGAAGGCGTCGCCTTCTGCATCGCGCGAACCCTGATCGAGCGCGATCCCTCGCTGAAGGCGCCGATGCGCGCCAATTTGCGCAAGATGTGGGAACTGCTGGAAGAGCGCGAGGACCATGCCGCCGCTGACATGGTCGATACCATGATCAAGGCGCTCAACGATCCCGCGTTTTTCAAGCCCTGACGGCGGCCGTCAATCGCCGGTCCGGCCTTCGTGCTGCGTGCTCGAAAAAATCTCGCCAGGTTTAATCATTTCTTTATTCTGTTCCTCAACGTCCCGGCAACCAATGGCGCTTAGCTTTAGGGCCGATAACGGCGCGGGTGCATCCGCGGAGGGAAACGAAATGGTTTCGATGCGGCAGCTGGTTGCAAGATTTTTGCGCGATGAATCCGGCGCGACCGCGATCGAATATTGCCTGATCGCCGCGGGCCTCAGCATCGTGATAGTCACCGCGGTCAACGGCGTCGGCACCACCCTCAAAGGCAAGTTCACCTCAATCAACACGTCGCTGAAGTAACAACACGTCCCCACGCCAATGACCGATTTGCTGTTCGGGTCATGGGGGGCGCCGCTTGCAGCCTATAGCCAGCAGCATCCGTGGCATGTCTTCGCGGCCCTACTGGTCGTCGTTCTGACACCTCGGCTATTCAGAAAAAACCAGCCCTCGTCCGGCGGCGATTTTGACTTTGGCGGCTGGGGTGACGGCGATGGCGGCGATTGATGAAGCCAAAAAAGATGACGAATATTTCGTCATGCGAGCGAAGCGAAGCAATCCAGAGCTAATCGAGCGAAGGCTGGATTGCTTAGTCGCTTCCGGTTTTCGAAGGCGAAAACTATAGCTCCTGCAAAGACGGTGCGGCGCCAGCGCCTGACGCGAAGGGCGTTTCACTTTTCCCCGTTCAGTGCCCGCATCATGCCGATGCGCGCGAACATCACCCAACCGCCGCCGCTTTCGGCGGCCTGGATCAGTGTTTCGACCGCGGTTTGCCAGCCCTCCTGCTGCTGAACATCCGCCGGCAGTTTTATGATGTAGTCGGCGGCATGCTGCAACGTCACGAGTTTTGCGCCACCGCGCAGCGCAATCGGCTGTTCGAAGCGCGTCGACCACGGCATTTCAAAAGCAGGCCAGATCGAAATCCAGAACCAATACACGGGTTATGGATTTCGGGCCTGAGGCCAAGGCGCATCCCCAGACGCGAAATCGCGCGTCGGGGAATGACGTGATTGGATGCACTAGCTGGCTTTCCTCGAACGCGCCGTTGCTCGAACCGGCTTGGCGGCCTTTTTCGGCTCTTGCTTGGCTTCTTCCTTGGCGCGCTTGCCGCTGATCGGCAGCAGCATCTCGCGCTGCCCTTGCGCGGCCTTGCGCGGTTTCTTGCCCTTATCCTTCGCTGTCGCATCACCCTTCGCGGACGGGGCGTCGCCCGAGGACTTTCGCTCGCCCGAAATGCTGCGCTTTAGCGCGTCCATCAGGTTGATGACGTTGCCACTGGGTTTCGGCGCCGGCTTCGCCGTCGTCACGCCGTTGCGCTTCTGATTGATGAGCTCGGTCAGCGCCTCTTCGTAACGGTCCTCGAATTTCTCTGGCTCGAACGAGCCGGATTTCTGGGCGACGATATGCGCCGCCAGATCCAGCATGTCCTTGGTGACCTTCACGTCCTGAATGCCGTCGAAATATTCGTCCTCGCCGCGCACCTCATAGGGGTAGCGCAGCAGCGTTCCCATCAATCCTTTGCCAAGCGGCTCCAGCGCGATGATGTGTTCGCGGTTGGTCAGCACCACGCGGCCGATCGCGACCTTGTCCATCTTGCGGATGGTCTCGCGGATCACCGCGAACGCGTCATGACCGACCTTGCCGTCGGGTACGAGATAATAGGGGCGGATCAGATAGCGGTTGTCGATATCGGACTTCGGCACGAACTCGTCGATCTCGATGGTGCGCGTGGACTCCAGAGCGAGGTCGTCGAGTTCATCCTTGGAAATCTCGATGTAGGTGTCGGTGTCGACCTTGTAGCCCTTCATGATGTCTTCGGAGGAAACCTCCTCGCCGGTATCGGCATCGACCTTGGCATATTTGATGCGATGGCCGGTCTTGCGGTTGATCTGGTTGAAGGAGACTTTTTCCGATTCCGACGTGGCCGGAAACAGCGCGACCGGGCAGGTCACGAGCGAAAGGCGCAAAAAGCCTTTCCAGTTGGCGCGGGGGGCCATGGCGATACTCCAAACGCTACACACGACGTGCCGGCTGAGAAAGCCGGCCGAACGAGACTGATGATACCACCTAAAACCTGGATTTAACGTCGGGTGGGAGGAATTGTTCGAAACTGCGTTAACCGTACTTGGCTCCACAGACCAACTAAAACCGCGCGCTCCACGACGTAACAAGAAAGATCAAATTCCTAGGAAAATATACCTTGACAGCGTGACGCTGCCGATGTAGGTTTACGGCATGCTCCAGAATTGGGTTTGAGACGAACGCGAGGCGCGAAGGTGCCCTTCGTTTTGGCCAAACCTCGAACAGGAAAGCGGAACCTTCGTCAAACGTCATGCGTTGCTTTTGACAGTCACGGACTCCGTGGCCAACAATCGAGGGTGCCATGGCAAGGAAACAAGAGGTTCCGATCGTAGAAACCGCCAGAGAAGCGCGCGGAGCCGAACCGGGTCCTTCGGTGCTGGCGCTTCTTGCAATCTCGCTCGGTCTCGCGATCCTCATCCTGGGCGTGGTTTGGTTCGTGTTCTTCCGCACCTGAACGTCATTTTCGCATCGATAGCAGCGCCGCCCCAATTCAATAATTTGAGATGATATGACAGCTACGCGGACGACCCGGCCGGCGAGCAAACCGGTTGGGGCGGCGCGTGTCGCCAAAAAGGCGTCAACTACAAAGCCCGTCATTGCGAAGAAGGCGCCGCGTAAAACGCGTGCCAAACAGGCTCCTTCAAAGTCAGCCACTGAAAAATCTACCGCCGCGAAACCCAACATCAAGTTCAAGCGTGAGGAAGCAGCCGAAAGGCAGGCGCGGATCGACGCACGCGCCAAAACCAAAACCGAGACCAACCGCGTCGTCGGCCTGGAGCCGATCGCAGTCGATCCCGGCGATGAGGCCGCGCAGGCTGCCATCGCCAAGCAACAGCAGCGGCTGCGCGCTCTGGCTGATACGCCGGAGTTGCTGCCTTCCGCGCGCGTCAAGCGCAGCGCGGTGGAGCGCCTCGACGATCCACCGCCGGCCACGGGCGTGGCGCTGATCGAGCGCGTCACGCAAGCGGTCGAGCGCGAACTATCGCAGATCGAGATCATCGTCGGCGGGCACCATGTCAAGAATGTGCAGCGCACCGAAGCCGAGCGCCGCGCGCGAACGCTGGCATCGCTCGCCCGCACGCTGAGCGAGGTGCGAAAATTACGCGCCGATGAGAAACCGAAGCGAGACAATGACGACGCCGTGCCCCGAGACCTCAATGAGTTTCGACTGGAACTCGCGCGCCGCCTGGACCGACTTGTCGCCGAGGCAAAGGCTGCATGTCCTGACGAGGCTGAGCCAACTTGAGATGGAAGAAGTCGGCGCGAACTGGAAACTGTTCTCGCACGACCATCAATATCCGCCGGAGGCCGCATCCAATAGCGCACCTTGGCTGACGTGGCTGATGATCGGCGGCCGAGGCGCGGGCAAGACACGCGCCGGCGCCGAATGGATCCGCGCCCAGGCGCTTGGGATCGCGCCACTCGCCGCTGAGCCGGCGTCGCGCATCGCGCTGGTCGGCGAAACCGAACACGAGGTGCGCGAAGTGATGATCGAGGGCGTCTCCGGATTGCTGGCGGTGCATGCGCGCCACGAGCGCCCGGTGTGGCAGCCTTCACGCAAACGGCTGGAGTGGAGCAACGGCGCGGTCGCGCAGGCGTTTTCTGCCGAAGACCCCGAGAGTTTGCGCGGGCCGCAATTTTCCTGCGCGTGGTCCGATGAAATGGCGAAGTGGCGTTACGCGGAGGCCGCGTTCGACATGCTGCAGTTCGGGCTGCGGTTGGGATCGCAGCCACGGCAAATGATCACGACGACGCCGCGGCCCACCGAGCTTTTGAAACGATTGATGGCCGATCCGGCCAGCGTGACGACGCATGCGGCAACGCGAGAGAACGCCAATAATCTGGCGCCGACGTTTTTGCTGAACGTGATGAGCCGCTATGCCGGGACGCGGCTCGGCCGGCAGGAACTGGACGGCGAGATCATCGAGGACCGGCCGGATGCGCTGTGGTCGCGCGCGCTGCTGGACAGCTGCCGGGTGAACGAGGCGCCACCGCTGCAGCGCATCGTGGTCGCGGTCGATCCGCCGGCGTCATCGGGCAAACGTGCCGACGCCTGCGGCATCGTCGCCGCCGGAATAACCGACGGCGGCGTCTGCTACGTGATCGCCGACGATACCGTTTCCGGCGCGACGCCTTCCACGTGGGCCAACAAAGCGATCGCGCTGTGGCACAGGCTGCAAGCCGACGCGCTGATCGCGGAAGTCAACCAGGGCGGCGAGATGGTCAAGGCCGTCATCAACGAGGTCGATGCGGCCGTGCCGGTACATCCGGTGCGGGCGACGCGCGGCAAATGGCTTCGCGCCGAGCCGGTGGCGACTTTGTACGAGCAGGGCAGGGTGAAGCACGCCGGCGCCTTCCCGGCGCTGGAAGACGAGATGTGTGACTTCGGCTCCAACGGGCTGTCGACCGGCAAATCGCCGGATCGGCTCGACGCGCTGGTATGGGCCATCGATTCCCTTGCGCTGCGTTCGCGCAGTGGACCGCGGGTGCGGGGGCTGTGAGTGCCGACGCATGGTCGCCAACGGGCCATCCCATGACGATCAAGCTCGCCGTCGGATTTACGCTGCTTCTAGAAGCTGAAGGATGACAGCAGCATCAACCCATAGCGCGCCTCGTTCTTGTACCGGATTGTGGTTTCGCCGATGGGAAGCGCCTGATTTGGCACGATACCGTCGCCAAGCAGTTTCGCGTTCGGATCGATCCGCAACCCGATGCCAAAATTCCAGCTTTGATTGGCGTTTGCGCTGGTCAACATTCGAGGATGACGCAAACCGACCATCCATCCAAGCGCGTAGGCCGTCACAAGATCCTTGTCGCCTGGAATTGCGGAGTTGCCACCGCCGACCTGGATGGCAACGAAGGGACCGGTGGCGATGTCCATGCAGAAAACATCTCCAACTAAAAGCGTGCAGGCTGCGTCCCGCCATTGGTTTGAGAATGTCCAGTCGCGTATGAAGTAGTGAGCTTCCAAGACGAAACCAACGTTCACATTACTGGTCGCATCGTCGATGCGCACGATGTTGTTCACGAGCGAAGCGTTGACCACGCGCCTGCCCGTGACATCGAAGTTCGCCGCAAGCCCGATACCCCAGCCAAGTCCTCCCCATGACGTGGTGTTCACCAGAACAGGTGGCTTGGTTGGATTGGTGCTGTCGACCAACACCACAGGTTTGCTGGCGTCGACCACCTGAGGCTTATCCTTCGAAGCGGCAACCGTAGCGTCGCCCGCGAACGCGGTCCCCGGGAGGGCCAGAGTTAGTATGGTCGCAGCGGCGGATAACTTGGCGAATATGCTCGTATTGTTCATCACTGTGCTCCCCTGAATGCAACTTTAAGTACGCCCTAATCCAACCATAGGTTGCATAAGTCGCGAAGCGCAGCTGAGCCCCAATGGTGTGGACAGCCTGTGGATAATTTGTGGGAACGCGCCGGTGTGGCGCCCTCGCAACATTGCCGTTCCGGCATCGGCGCGACGCGGCGCAACCACGACGACAAAAATCAGGACACCTCATGTTCGATCGTCTGAAACACATGCTCTCACCCGAAACGAAATCCTCGCGCACCGCGAAACTGCTGGCGTTCGAGAATGGCGGCCGCGCGCGCTGGACGCCGCGCGATTACGCGGCGCTGGCGCGCGAGGGCTATCTCGCCAACGCCATCGTGCATCGCTGCGTGCGGCTGATCGCCGAGAACGCCGCGCTCGTGCAGCTATCTGGTGTTCGAGGGCGCGCAGGAGCTGACGGCGCATCCGCTGCGCGCAACTCTTGACGCGGCCGAACCCGCGCCAGGACGGCGGCGTATTTTTCGAATGCTGGTCTCGCACATGCTGCTGGCCGGCAACGCCTATATCGAGGCGGTCGCGCTCGACGGCGCCGTGCGCGAACTCTACGCGCTGCGGCCCGACCGCATGAAGGTGGTGCCGGGGCCGGACGGCTGGGCCGAGGCTTATGAATACAGCGTCGGCGGGCGCAGCGTGCGCTTCGATCAGATGGCGTCGCAGGTGCCGCCGATCCTGCATCTGACATTCTTTCATCCGCTCGACGATCACTACGGCCTGGCGCCGATCGAGGCCGCGGCGGTCGCGGTCGACACCCACAACAGCGCCGCGAAGCTGGAACAAGGCGCTGCTCGACAACGCGGCGCGGCCCTCCGGCGCGCTGGTTTATGCCGGGCCGGAAGGTTCGGTGCTGTCGACGAGCAATTCGACCGGCTCAAGCGCGAGCTCACCGAGACCTATGCCGGCGCGGCCAATGCCGGGCGGCCGCTGCTGCTGGAAGGCGGGCTCGACTGGAAGGCGATGTCGCTGTCGCCCAAGGACATGGATTTTCTCGAGGCCAAGCACACCGCCGCGCGCGAAATCGCGCTGGCGTTCGGCGTGCCGCCGATGCTGCTCGGCATTCCCGGCGACAACACGTATTCGAATTACCAGGAAGCCAACCGCGTGTTCTTCCGCCAGACCGTATTGCCGCTGGCGGCCGCGTCGGCTCGTCGCTGGCGCAATGGCTGTCGCCGCAGTTCGGCGACGGCATCGCTTGTGATCGACACCGACCGCATCGACGCGCTGGCGTCCGATCGCGCCGCGCTGTGGGATCGCGTCAGCAAGCGCGCCGTTCCTGACCCTCAACGAAAAGCGCGAGGCGGTGGGATACACGCCGGTCGATGGCGGGGATGGGCTGGGGTAGAGGGAGGCGAGGCGGCGGCCCCTTCCCCTCTCCCGCAAGGGGAGAGGGTGCCTGAAGATGCGAAGCATCGAAGGCGGGTGAGGGGGATTAAGCTGCGTGTTACCGTATCCCTCACCCGGCGCTGTCTCGCTTCGCTCGGTATCGCCACCCTCTCCCACGAGGGGAGAGAGGAAGAGAAACCAGCGCCCAGTCTTTATCGCTGCCGACAATCTGCGCATCGTGACTGCATTTTATCTTCGACGCGCCGGACGTTTCTGCCTATTCTGTTTGCAGTTGGGGGCTGGCGGCCATGCGCGCTGTTCTGGAACATTGCGGCGACGGCGTGCGGAGAGACGTTCTGCGGGAACACTGCTGATCCATGAGGGCGAGCCGGACCGGGCATCTCTTCGTGCTGATCGAGGGCAGGCTCGAAGTCGTCAAGGGCGATACCGTCGTCGCCAGCATCGCCGAGCCCGGCGCGATCGTCGGCGAAATGTCGATGCTGCTGGAGCAGCCGCACACCGCGACGGTGCGCGCCGCTGACGATTCGAGCGTCTATGAATTCGAGGATGCGGCGGCGTTCCTGCGCGAGCAGCCGGCGGTGGCGCTGCTGATCGCGCGGATTGCTGGCGCAGCGCCTCAACGTCGCTACCACCTATCTCGCCGACATCAAGCGGCAGTATGCCGGCCACGACAACCACCTCGCGATGGTCGGCGACATTCTGGAGAGCATGATCAGCCTGGGGCCATCGACGGTGTCGCCGGGATCGGATCGGCAACCTGACCCAAGGATGTAAGCCAGTCCGGCGGGTCGGCGATATCAGCCGCGGGTCGTAACAGCGGCGCATTGAGGTCGACGCTTTGCTCGCCGGCCGCGGACAGCCAAAACGCCGTCGCGCTATCGGTATCGACTACGATATGCGCGGGCGGACGGCCGAACTGATGCCCGGCGTTAAAGACCCAGGTGTTGCCGAGCCGGTCGAACCAGGAGCCGTCGCGAACGAAAGGCGACTGGTGCACGTGGCCCGAGATCACCATGGTCGGTTGGTAGGTTTGAATCCATTGCACGAGTTCGACGTCGCCGAAAAAGCGCTTGCCGCCCCAGCTCGTCGGCGAATCCGCCGGCGGCGCATGATGCACCCAGACCCATTTTCCTAGACGTCCTTTGGCGGCCTCGCGAATCTGCGCGTCGATGCGTTGCCGCAACAGCGGTCCGTCCCACCACGGGCAAACCGTAAACAGCGTATCGCCAATGGTAATGCTGTCGCCGTCGCAGGCGATGCCGAGCTCGCGGACTTCGCCGACCCAGCGCGCCACTTCTCGCCTTCGGGATTGCGTTCGTCGAGATCGTGATTGCCGGAGCAGAGGATGACCCGGGTCGATGCCGGCCAGCAGCGAAAGATATTTCTTCACCACCAGAGATCTGCGCGCGGAAATCGACGATCGACCCGACATCGAGCGCATCGCCGGCAAAGATGACGAGATCGAATTGCGGCGCGGCGCGCAGCAGCCAGTCGAACTGCGGCAGCGAATAATGCAGATCGGCGACGACGAGACAGCGCATGGGAAAATCCAAGAGCAGAGATTAAAAATTAGGCAGCGCAAAATCTCGAAATGATGATAGAGGAAAAATGATCCCGCGTGGCTGCGGCATGTTCGCTCTGTCGATCGCGATTTTCAGGTTAGCAAGTTTCGCGCCGATCCCCGGCGTCGTCCCCGCGAAAGCGGGGACCCATCACCCCTGGCGCTAGCTTTACGTCGCGGTGGTCCAACAAGGTCACTCACGCTTCCCAAAACATCATCGACACGGCGTATGGGTCCCCCTTTCGCGGGGACGACGTTCGTTGCGGAAATCCATGTCCGACCTGATCGAAACGTTCATCGAGCGCGGCGATCTCGCGCATGTCGCGCTGTTGCTGTGGGCCAATGCCGCCAGCTTCGCGCTGTGGTTCGCGCTTCGCGAATTCGCCGCGGCGTCGCGCCGCTTCGACGATTTCGTGCGCGAGCTGCAGCGCTTCAACGAGCGCGCGCACCGCCACGCCAAACATCACGATCACAAGGAGCTTTGACGATGGACACCCTGCACCAGACGCTGAACGCGATCCGCGGCGAAAGCAAAACGTCGAAAGACCACCTGACGGTATTTCGCGAATTCCTCGATCGGCTCGATCAGATGCAGCGCAAGGCGCCGCCGTCGAAACCGACGCCGGTGAAATCACAGCCGCGCCGCAAGGCTGTCCGGCGGGGCAGGGGGTAGCTCTAACATCTCAGCAAGTCGTCCCCGCGAAGGCGGCCTCGCTTTCTTATCCCTCCCCCGCTTGGGGTGGGAGAATAACTCCGGCGCCGTCATCCAGAGGAGCGAGCTCTTGCGAGCCTCGAAGGATGCGGATGCAAGTTACTTGCGGCCGATCCTTCGAGGCCCGCGCAAAAGCGCGGGCGCCTCAGGATGACGCTCTACTTTTTGCAAAGCCGACCACCCACGCACCTCGCGAGGAACGCCCATGCACGCCCCGTTGCCGCCGATGTCCCGTCTCGCCCTCAGCACCGACGGCACCATCGAGGGTTATGCCAGCCTGTTCGGCGAGGTCGACCAGGCGCGCGACATGGTGATGCCCGGCGCGTTTCGCGAGACGCTGAAGCAGCGCGGCCTGCGCAAGATCCCGATGCTGTTTCAGCACGATCCGTCGGAGCCGGTCGGCGTCTGGCTCGAGCTGCGCGAGGACTTTCGCGGGCTGAAGGCGCGCGGGCGGCTGATCCCCGACGTGAAGCGCGCGCGCGAATTGCTCTCGCTGCTGCAAAGCCGGCGCGGTCGACGGGCTGTCGATCGGCTATCGCACCGTGCGCGGCCGAATCGATCCGCGCACCCGCGTGCGCAAGCTGTACCAGGTCGACCTCTGGGAAATCTCCATCGTCACTTTTCCGTTGCTTCACGGCGCGCGCGTCAACGCCATCAAGGAGGCGCCGATGTCGCGGCTGCGCGCGCAGGCCGAGCGCGAATGGCGCGGATTGTTCGACGGCAGTTTTGCTGCCGGGCGAAGGCGGCACCGAACGCCGCGCGCCGCACTGGACGCGCGGTGACGGCATCGCTGCGCGGTCGCGAAGGACGCAAGCGCGCGCTGGGCGGCCTGATCCAACGAAGCGCAGGCTTAAGCTGATTTCATCTACCGACTGCCGACATAACCCCCCCCTTCAACCAGGAGAACACGATGAACTTCGACACCAACCATAACTTCGAGATCAGCAATACCGCGCCAGAACGCAAGGCCGGCATCTCCTCGCCGCCGAGCGGAGAGTATGACGACTTCCGCCACGCCTTCGAAGAATTCCGGTCCGCCAATGACGAGCGCCTCGCCTCGCTGGAGCGCGGCCGCGGCGACGTGCTGCTGGAGGAAAAGGTCGACCGCATCAACTCAGCGATTGACGCTCACACGCGCCGCCTCGACGATCTCGCGCTGCGCCAGGCGCGTCCCGCGATCGAAGGCCGCAGCCGCGTCGTGTCCGACGCCGCCGGCCGCGAGCACAAGAGCGCGTTCGACAGTTACGTGCGCGGTGGCGACGCCGGCGGCTTGCGCCAGATCGAGACCAAGGCGATGTCGGTCGGCACCAACGCCGACGGCGGCTATCTGGTGCCTGTCGAGATCGAGCACGACCATCGGCGAACGCCTCGCAGTGATCTCGCCGATCCGCGCGCATCGCCAGCGTGCGCGAGATTTCGGCAGCGATCTACAAGAAGCCGTTCATGACCGCGGGCCCGGCGACCGGCTGGGTCGGCGAGACCGACGCGCGTCCGCAGACCACGTCGCCGACGCTCGACGCGCTGAGCTTTCCGGCGATGGAGCTTTACGCCATGCCGGCGGCGACCGCGACGCTTGCTCGACGACTCCGCCGTCAACATCGACCAATGGATCGCCGCGGAGGTCGAGAACGTGTTCGCCGAGCAGGAAGGCGCCGCCTTCGTCACCGGCGACGGCACCAACAAGCCGAAGGGCTTCCTGCAGCTACACCAAGGTGGCGCAAGGCGTCCTGGAGCCTGGGGCAAGATCGGCTACATCGCCACGCGGCGCGGCCGGGGCGTTCGCCGCGACGCAATCCGACCGACACGCTGGTCGATCTCGTCTACGCGCTCAAGGCCGGCTATCGCCAGAACGGCGACGTTCGTGATGAACCGCAAGACGCAGGCGCGCGATCCGCAAGTTCAAGGACGACGACGGCGAGTATCTGTGGCAGCCGCCGGCGCAGGCCGGCGGCCGCGCGATCGCTGATGGGCTTCCCGGTGGTCGAGGCCGAGGACATGCCGGACATCGCGGCGAATTCGCTCGCGATCGCGTTCGGCGATTTCCGCCGCGGCTACCTGATCGTGGACCGCGTCGGCGTGCGCGTGCTGCGCGATCCCTACTCGCGCCAAGCCCTACGTGCTGTTCTACACGACCAAGCGCGTCGGCGGCGGCGTGCAGGACTTCGACGCCATCAAGCTGATGAAGTTCGCGGCGAGCTAAGGTTCTTCTCGATGCATGATGGCGTTCACTCTTCTCCCTCTCCCGCTTGCGGGGGAGGGTCGGGTGGGGGCACCTTGTAAAGGTGGGATTTGTAATTCCCCACCCGACACGCTTTGGCGCGCAAGCGCGATGCCAAGCGCATCGACCTCCCCCGCAAGCGGGCGAGGTGAAGTCAGCGCGGCATTGGTGGACGGATTCGTTGATGTGCCGGTGCATATCTTAGAGCCGCTCCGCGGTCCGAATTCTTGGACGTGCCGCTGGGAAATTAGGTGACCAGATCGTGTGCGAACAAACTCTGCGGGCGGCGTTGATGCCGTTCAGGCGCTTTTTAACGCGATGCAGATGGTGGGAATTGAACTCTACATGAGCGAAAAGCACCGCTCAGGTCGGTTGAAATGGATTGAGATCGGCCAAGGATATGGCTATCCGCTCACGCTTGGCTGCCGCGATCTGCTTGAGGGCGAAGACGCCGAATTTCTGTGAGCTGTCACTTATCGCCCCAACCCCGTACCGTTTTCTCGACCCACGCGCGATACAGCGTCAGCGGCGTGACGCCGGTGAGGCCGCCGCAGCCGTCGGTGTTGTTGGCGCCGGTCGACCAGCTCACTACGCCGACGATGACGGCGCGGCCGTTTTGATTTTCGAACGCCGGCGCGCCGGAATCGCCGGTGCAGGCGCCGAGGCCCTCGCGGGTGTTGCCGGTCGCCGGATCGACCAGGCGGATCTGGAGATTGCCGGGTTTGCTGGTCGCGACGAGATTGGCTGAACGGATGGTGCCGCCGCTCTTGCCGTCGCCGCGTTTGGTGACGCCGATGCCGGCGACGATGAATGGCGCGCCGGCGGCTATTGGTTCGGCCGGTGCGCCAAAAGGCGAAGGCGCTTTTGATTTTGGCAATGGCTCGGCGAGCTGCAGCAGCGCGACATCGGCGCTGGCGCGGTGCGCGGACATGCCCTGCGCATTGAATTGCGGATGCGTGGCGACGCGCCTGACATCAAGCAGGCGCGGCGGCGTCTCGCCGGGAATGACAATTTTGTAGGTGGTGTCGTTCGCTATGCAATGCGCCGCGCTCAACACGATATCCGGCGCGATCAGCGCGCCGCTGCAAAAAGTGCCGCGCGAGCCGACGATGGTGACGATCGCGCGCGCGATGGTGTCTTCAGCGGCCGGCGCACCGCCTGTTATGGCGGAGGCGGGATATGGCATGACGCGAGGGCTAGCAGGGCAAACGGTGGACGCTTCATCATCCGGCGATGTGAGCCGGTGCGGTCGTTGTATGTCAACGCCCGAGTTTATCAGTGCCCCGGACGCGGTGCCTCTTCTCCCTCCTCCCGCGGAGCGGTGGGGAGGGTCGACGCGAATGAAATGAGCGGCGGGGTGGGGGGCTTTAGCTACACCTAAAATTACCCCCCACCCGACACATCGTTCACTTCGCTCACGATGTGCCACCCTCCCCACCGCAAGCGGAGGGAGGGATAAGAAAGGAACACCGATGTCAGCCATTCTTCTGACGCCGCCGGCAGTTGAGCCGTGGACGGTCGCGGAGGCCAAGAGCTTTCTGCGCGTCGAGCATGACGACGACGACGCCATCATCGCCTCACTGATCTCGGCGGCGCGCTGCCACGTCGAGGCGTTGACGCGCCGCGCGTTGATCACGCAAACCTGGCGCGTGGTGCTGGATCATTGGCCCGACGACGGGCGGATCAAGCTGCGCATGGGCCCGCTCCGCTCTGTGACCGCGGCGCGGGTGTACGACTTCGCCAACGTCGCCAGCAGCATCGATATCGAGCGTTTTGTCGTCGATGCCGCGGCCGACATTATCGCCTCGCCGTGCTGGTCGCTGCCGATACCGGGACGATGCACGGCGGGGATCGAACTCGATGTCGAGCTTGGTTTTGGCGGCGCGGCGACCGACGTGCCGGACGTGCTGCGTCACGCCATCCGCACGCTGGTCGCGCACTGGTACGAGAATCGCGGGCTTGCCGCGATCGGCGCAACCGTCGCGATGCTGCCCGGCAGCGTCAACGCCATGATCGCTTCCTATCGGGTGCTGTCGCTATGATCGATCCGGGAAAACTGAAAACGCGGCTGCTGATCCAGGCGCCGATTGAAACCGATGACGGGCAGGGCGGCGTTGCGCGCTCGTGGTCGACGCTCGCCACCGTGTGGGCCGCGGTGATGCCGCAGCGCGTGCAGGCTGCGCAGGGGGGCGATGTCGAAGCGGGCGCGGAAGGCGCGGCTGCCCGCTACCGCATCGTCCTGCGCAGCAATTTCTCGCTGACCTTGCAGCATCGCCTCGCCGAAGGCCCGCGGATCTATCGCATCGCTGCGATCAACGAGAGTGTGGACCGGCGCTTTCTGGAGATCGACGCGGAGCTGCGCCTGGAGTGATTCACTTGCGACACGCACATCGTCATCCTGAGGCGCCCGAGCGAAGCGAGGGCCTCGAAGGACCGCCGCACAAAGACCTCCATCCTTCGAGGCTCGCCCCAAGGATGCGACGCAGAGCGTCGCATGGGCTCGCACCTCAGGATGACGCTCAAATTTAAAGGAAACCCCATGCCCGCATCCCACGTCGCGCTGCGATCGGCAATTCATGACGCGTTGGTCGCGGACTTCGGCCTCGCCGCGGCGCTCGGCGGCGCAAAAGTCTATGACGAGCCGCCGCGCAACGCAGCGTTTCCCTACGTCACGCTCGGCGATGCGCGGGTGACCGATGCGTCCGTGGACAGCGGCCCGACGCAGGAACATCAGCTCACGCTGCACGCCTGGTCGCGGCAGGGCGGGCACAAGGAAGCGCATGTCATCACCGGCGCGCTGCTGCAGGCGCTCGACGACGTGGCGCTGTCGCCTGATGGCTATCGGCTGGTGAACTTGAGATTTTCGATCGCCGACATCAGGCGCGAAGCCGACGGGCGCACCTACCACGCGCTGGTGCGGTTTCGCGCCGTCACCGAACCCGCAATCTAAAGGAGAAGCGCATGGGCGCGCAAAAAGGCAAGGACCTGCTGGTCAAGATCAGCGACGGCACGAGCTTCGTCACGGTGGCGGGGCTGCGCAGCCGCCGTATCGCGTTCAACGCGGAGATCGTCGACATCACGCATGCGGAGTCCGTGAATCGCTGGCGCGAATTGCTGGCCGGCGCCGGCGTGCGCCGCGCGTCGATCTCCGGCCGTGGCCTGTTCAAGGACGGCGCCTCCGACGCGCTGGTGCGCCAGTCGTTCTTCGACGGCGCGGTGAACGACTGCCAGATCGTCGTGCCGGATTTCGGCACCATCGAGGGGTTGTTTCAGATTTCCAGCCTGGAATTTTCCGGCGAGCACAATGGCGAAGTCGCGTTCGACGTGTCGCTGGAGTCGGCCGGTGCGCTGACATTTACGGCGATGTGAGGAAAATCCATGGCCAACAAATACCGCGGCGAGATCGAGGCCGAGATCGGCGCCGAGAGGCGGACGCTGGTGCTGACGCTCGGCGCGCTGGCGGAACTGGAATCCGCTTTCGGCGCCGACGACCTGGTGGCGCTGGCGGAACGCTTCGGCTCGGGTCGTTATCGGCGCGCGATCTTATTCGCATCATCGCCGCCGGCCTGCGCGGCGCGGGTGAATCGATCAGCGATGATGAAGTCTCAACCATGACGGTCGATGGCGGCGCGTCGGGTTATGTGCGGATCGCCGCGCAACTGATCGCGGCGACCTTCGACGACGCGCGGCACCGGTGTCGCGATGAAGCCGTTTCCGTGGAATGAGGCGATGCAGTTCGGCTTCGGCGTGCTGCATCTTTCGCCGGATGCATTCTGGCGCATGACGCCGCGGGAACTGGCGCATGCCATCCGGGCGGTGCAAGGCCGCGCGCCGGCGCCGATCGAGCGCGCCGATCTGCACGAACTGATGCAGCGATTTCCGGACGAGGTTTCTCGGGAGAACAGCGATGAGTGACGACATCGATGCACTGGATACTTCCAGCACGCTCGACAGCCTCAATACGAAGACCAAGGACCTCACCAGCAGCGCCAACGCTTTCTCGCGCGCGATGACGCAGGCGTTCGCAACCTCGGTCACTGGCGGCAAGCAGTTCGACGACGTGTTGAAGTCGCTCGCACTGCGCATCTCCAGCATCGCCGTCAATCTGGCATTCAAGCCGGTGTCGAACGCGCTCTCCGGCGGCATCTCAGGCTTGCTGTCAGGTCTGCCCGGTTTGGGTGGGAGCGCCTCGAGTACGTCGCTGGCCGCGGCCTCCGGCGCCGTTAAACCGTTCGCGGCGGGCGGCGTGATCGGCACGCCGAGCTATTTTCCGATGATGAATGGCGGCGTCGGTCTTGCCGGCGAAGCCGGACCCGAAGCGATCATGCCGCTTCAGCGCGGGCCTGACGGGCGTCTCGGCGTTTCCGGCTCTGGCGGTGGCAATACCATCAACGTGCAGATCGCCACGCCCGATCTCGACAATTTCCGCCGCTCCGAGAGCTACATCACCGGGCAGATCGCGCGTGCCGTGGCGCGCGGGCAGCGGAGTTTGTGAGACGGGCCCCCCCCCCCCCAATACCGAAATCGCAACCTTCCACGAAATCCTGTTTCCGCTCGACATTGCTCTGAAAAGCGCGGGCGGGCCGGAGCGGCGCACCGATATCGTCGCCTTCGGCTCGGGCCGCGAGGAGCGCAACGCGCGCTGGGCGCATTCGCGCCGCCGCTATGACGCCGGCTACGGCGTCAAAACGCTCGATGCGCTGCAGGCGGTGGTCGCGTTCTTTGAGGAGCGGCGCGGGCAGCTCCATGGCTTTCGCTGGCGCGACCGGCTCGATTACGCATCGAGCGCGCCAGGCGTGACGGTCTCTCCGTTCGACCAGGGCATCGGCACCGGCGACGGCGCAACCGCAACGTTTCAGTTGATCAAGACATATGGCAGTTCGTTCGCGCCTTATGCGCGGCCGATCTCAAGCCGGTGGCGGCAGCGTTCGCGTTGCGGTCGGCGGCACGGAGATAGCGGGTACAGCGTTCAGCTGCGAGGCGAGCAGCGGCGCGTTGACGTTTCTGACCGGTCACATTCCAGCTGTCGGCGTTGCGGTGACGGCGGGATTTCATTTCGACGTGCCGGTGCGATTCGATACCGATTATCTCGAAGTTGATCTGTCGGCGTTTACGGCAGGCGCCATTCCGAAAATTCCGCTGGTGGAGATCAAGGTGTGACGGCTTTACCCTCCCCTGGAGGGGAGGGTCGACGCGAATGGAATGAGCGTCGGGGTGGGGTGGTCTCGCGTCGTGCTTTCACCCCTCTCCCGGCTCGCATCTGACGATGCTCCCCACCCTCTCCCTCAAGGGGAGAGGAGAAAGAAGTTCGTTAGCGGTCACATAAATCGGAAGAGAATTCATGCGCTCCATTCCCTCCGCGCTGCAGACCAAACTCGATTCCGGCGTCACCACGCTGGCGCATTGCTGGAAGCTGACGCAGCGTGACGGCGTGGTGCAGGGTTTCACCGACCACGATTGCGACCTTGTGCTAGGCGGCACGACGTATCGCGCCGGCACCGGCTTCACCGCGTCGGAAGCCACCAGCCGCTTCGATCTGTCGGTGGACGGCGCGGAAATCTCCGGGGCACTCGATGCCGACGCATTGACAGAAGCCGATCTTGCAGCGGGACGCTACGATGCCGCCGATGTCGAGACCTGGCTGGTGGACTGGAAAACGGCGTGGTCAACACCAATGGCGGCGGCGCATCGTATCTGCCGGGAAATTCGGCGGGAACGACCGCGACGGGCGGACAATATATTTGAACGGGCTTAAGACGGCTGACGAAAAACGGCGGTCAAGCCAGGTTGTGACGGACCCGTCAAGACCGGCGTCGGTTACGAAAAAAGAGCATCACGTTCGATTAGCTTTCCTTTGCGGGCAACTGTTCCGATATACGGGGAAAAGGAAGGCTTTTGGATCTGGCGGGAAATCGATAATGCTTCCGGAGTATTCACTCTTGCTACGCGGATAGTTCATGGGGAGTAGTCGCAGAGGGTTCGCCGCATGGTTGGGGATTCTCGGCATATCCATTGTTTTCCACGCCGGCTCTGCTGAAGAAATAAATTCAGCGTACTTACGAGAGCTACCCCCCAACGTCGCGAGCCAGTTGCACGCGGACAAGGTCGGTAAGCCTCCTGTTTTGCGCACGGTCGGTATCGGTTTGCCTGCCGAGGGTACGACACCTGTTGCGGCCCACGTCGATGGTTCGTATTTCTTTCTCAACGGATTCGGCGCGGACGGCATATACAATATCTTTCGTTTCGACAGCAGCGGAACTGCCTCGCCTGAAGCACCGGTGATCGGTCGGCTCGCTGGAAATGCGGGCACCGGTATCGTCCATGTAGCCCAGCCTTCTGCGATCCAGTTGAGCGATCGCGTTCGCATTTTCGCAATTAGGAACGACGGAGCGACGTGGTCAGATATCGCCTATTGGGATTCATTCGATGGCGGTATTACCTTCGGCCCTCCAACGGCGGCCGTCACGGCGGCATCGATCGGCGCGACCCATGGGCTTGCCGATCCAACCATCTATGTGAAGGGGGGAGACGCATCGCCTTTCAAGATGCTGTTTGGCATCCGCGCGGCATCGGCCGTTCCGGAAGGCATCACGCTGGCGATCAGCACGGATGCAGCGTCATGGACCGTCGGGGGTACGGTATTTGCCAAGGGGACCGACAGATGGCAGGCCGGGGGTATCGTTCCGAGCTATGTACTCCAGCGAGCAAATGGCGATTGGATCGTTGCCATGCATGCGTACGATGCCACCTTGGCGACCGGAGTCGCGGCTTATGCAACATCGTCATCACCGGATGGTCCGTTTGGGCCCGCGAAACTCATGGCGTCGCCGTATACCCGGCAAGTCGGTAAGCTATCGGGAAATGCCGGCGCGAGTACGGGCACTACCAACCTATCGTCGTTGCGGCTCAACGAGCCCTATATCGCTCTGCAAATCGGTGACCCCTCAGCGTTGATTCTAACGCCGATCTCGCAATCTGAAACGACCGTGACCTTCGATGGTCCTTTACCTGTGTCGTTTTTTAACGCTTCCTTTGCCCACGTCGCGGCGGCCGCGATCGATCCTTCGATCATCTGGGAAACCGGCGGTGGTTGGGAAGGTATTTTTACGGCCTACAAAGCGTTGAGCGGCACGACTTGCGAATACACAGTGAGAATGATCGCGCCGTCCATCGATGGGCCGTGGACTATTTCGAGCAAGGCTGTGGCATTCCAGCCTTATGGGCCCGGCAATCATCACGTCAATTCGACTGAAAATCCGACTCCAATCGTGGACGCAAGCACGATCCGATAAGGGGCTCACCAAACAAGCGCATGGTCGTTTGGTTTTAAAATAGACCGACAGGCAAGGCCTTTTTGGACCGCGGGATCTCCGTCAGCCGGAATTCAATCAAGTAAGGATAGCTCCGAAACTGCCGCGCCAAGGGCGCCAGTTTTTAGGCGGCAATCTGGGCCTTTTGGCCAATCTGCACCAGCGCCGCGCCGACTGATTCCACACAAGGAAATTCCGCAATGCTCAGCCTCCTCTTGAGCGCGCGCTTTCCTGCGCGCGCGTGTGTCGACATGACTGATCTTGCCAAACTCACAAAAGCCAATGCGGCGCGCTGGCAGGTCGCCAAGCTGACGCGGACGCTGGAATTTGCCTCGGTTGCGAAGCGCCTGGTCGCGGATAAGGCGCGATATCTAGCGGTGGCGGCGCGCACCGGCGTGCCGTGGTTTTTCATTGCGGTGGCCCACGAGCGCGAGGCCTCGCAGAATTTCAACACGCAGCTCGGTCAGGGTGATCCGCTCAATCGCGTTTCGACCCACGTGCCGAAAGGGCGGGGTCCGTTCAATACCTGGGAAGACGGTGCTTGCGATGCGCTGCTTCATTGCGCGCCTTACGCGTCGCGCAACACCGACTGGAGTATCGGCGGCACGCTGACGATGCTCGAACAATATAACGGGCTTGGTTACGCCAACCGGGGTGTGCCGTCGCCCTACGTCTGGTCAGGCACCGATCAATACGTCAGGGGCAAATATGTCGCCGACGGCAGGTTCGATCCCAGCGCGGTGGACAAGCAGTTGGGCTGTGCCGGTCTCATCATGGCGATGCAACAGCTCGACGCCTCTATCAACTTTCGTGGCGCCACGCCGAATACGCCGGTAATTCACGCCACCGGCGCGCAGGTGGTGGTCGCGCATCCATCATCGGCGCCGTCGGTTTTGTATCCTGCGCGCGGCAGCGTCGGCACCAAGCTGACCGGCTGGCTATCATCCCTCTTCAAAAAAGCCGCTTAGGAGAAATCATCATGTTCTGGATCGGATTGCTCGCCGCTATGTTTTTGATCGCGGTCATTGTCTTCATCGTAGTCCCGCTTTTGAAAGCGCAACCGGCGCTTTCGGCCGCCTTCAAGACCGAGGCGACGGCGTGGGATAAGCTGCAGGCCAAGGTCACGGGATGGCGTACCCGCATCGCTGCGCGGCTGACAATTATTGTCGGCTTCTTTGTCGGCCTTTACGATCAGGCGCTGCCGCTGGTAACGGGGCAAGACTGGACGCCGCTAACTGACCATGTTCCGGCGTGGGCGCTGCCGGTCGGCATGGTTGGCGTCGGCCTGCTGTTCGCGTGGCTGCGTCGGATCACGGACAACCCGCCGCAGCTTGTGACGCAGAAGATCGATGGCGGCGAGGCCAAGGTGGTCGCCCTGATCAAGCCGGACCGCACCAGCATCGCAGGTGCCTGATCATGTGGATGGCCATCATCGGCTTCCTCGGCGGCCCCGTTATCAAGGGGCTGATCGACGCCTATAACGCCAAGCTGAAAGCCGGCAATGTCGACAACAAAATCGCCGCCGACACGGCCGCCGCTGAAATCGCCGCGCAGACCGTTGAGACCAGCGCCGTGACGCAGTATCGGATTGCCGAGATCGGGCATTGGTATGAACCCGACAAGATCATGGGTTACGCCGTCGCAATCTATTTCGGCAAGCTATTGGTGTTCGACAAGGTGATGGGTTGGGGCGTCACTGATCCACTGGGCGGCTTTGCCGAAACCACATCGAACCTGATCGTGGCGTTCTATTTCGCCAAGCGCGGCTTCGAGAACATTGCCCGGATCCTCAAGCGATGAGGCGTCCAGCCTGCCACTTGAACCCTTCCGATTCTGTCGTTCGACGTCTAATAAGCGGTGCGAGCACTGTGACGAAAAAGTAATGCTGGGCAAGCATCGCCGTTCATCGGCTATTCACGCCACCAGCCATCATGTGAAAGCGAGAGTGAGACCTATTTGCAATTTGGCGATTTCGCCGGCCACTGCAGCGGAGACCTATCTTGCGCCTCCTCGTTGTTGAAGACGATCCAGACCTTAACCGTCAACTCACTACGGCATTGACCGACGCCGGCTATGTGGTCGATCGCGCCTTTGACGGCGAGGAAGGCCACTTCCTCGGCGACAGCGAACCTTACGATGCCGTGGTGCTCGATATCGGCTTGCCGAAGATGGACGGCATCTCGGTGCTGGAGGCGTGGCGCCGCAACAAGCGAGCGATGCCGGTGCTCATTCTCACCGCGCGCGACCGCTGGAGCGACAAGGTGCAGGGCTTCGATGCCGGCGCCGACGATTACGTCGCCAAGCCGTTTCACCTCGAGGAAGTGCTGGCCCGGATCCGCGCGTTGCTGCGCAGGACTGCCGGCCATGCGCAAAGCGAACTCATCTGCGGGCCGGTGTCGCTCGATACCCGCACCGGGCGGGTCAGCGTATCCGGCAATCCCATCAAGATGACTTCACACGAGTACCGACTGCTGGCTTATCTGATGCATCACACCGGACGCGTGGTGTCCCGCACCGAACTGGTTGAGCACCTCTACGACCAGGACTTCGACCGCAACTCAAACACCATCGAGGTGTTTGTCGGCCGCATCCGAAAAAAGCTCGACGTCGACATCATCCAGACCGTGCGGGGGCTTGGTTATCTGCTGACACCGCCGACGGAACCACACTCGACAAAGGCTTGAATGAGGCTTGATGTTGCGTAGCGATGCGCGCCAAGGTTTGACCCGATCAGGCCGGATCGACAACTGCCGCAACGGAAATGCGCTCCCTCTCCCGCTTGCGGGGGAGGGTTGGGGTGGGGGCTTACCGATGCTAGCGTACCCTGTCGCTCGATGGCCGTCCTGACTGCTTTTAGTCGGGTTATCGAGGCCGGTGAAAGAGTTACGATTGCACATTGACGAAGACATTTCCCCCACCCCAACCCTCCCCCGCAAGCGGGAGAGGGGGCAGACCGGCATTGCCGCGACCTCATCAACTCGATGTTGAGTGAGATTGCGGTGTCCCGAACAGGTGGCTCGCTCGCCAACCGGCTGTTTCTTTCCGCGACCGCCTGGGTGGTGGTGATCCTCGTTATTACGGGCATTGCGCTGGCGTCGGTGTATCGCCAAGCGTCCGAGCGCGCTTTCGACCGCCGTCTCAATCTTTATCTGCGCACCCTGATTGCCGAAGTCGCTTCGCCGGACGAACCCGCGGATCGGCAGTTTCAGTCCCTCGGCGAGCCGCTGTTCGAACTGCCGCTGTCGGGCTGGTACTGGCAAATCACGCGTTTCAATTCCGAGAAGAACGAAACGCGGGCGTCGCGCTCGCTGTGGGACAAGAAGCTGCCGAAGCTGGAGGAGCAGGGCATCGAACTGACCGCGGCCGGCGTCCGGCTGGGTTATGTCGATGGCCCCGAGGGACAGGACTTGCGCATGGTTGAGCGGCCCGTCGACCTCGGCGCCGACGGCAAGTTCCTGGTGACCGTGGCCGGTGACGCCTCCGAAATATCGGAGGAAACCCGCACCTTCGATTATTATCTCGGCGGCACCTTTGCCGCGCTGACGATCGTGCTGGTCCTGACCACGATTTTTCAGGTCCGCTTCGGCCTCGCGCCGCTGAAGCGCATTTCAGATTCCATCGCCGATATCAGGTCCGGCCGCGCCGAGCGGCTGGAAGGCGAGTTCCCGATCGAGATCGCGCCGCTAGCGCGCGAGACCAACGCGCTGATCGATGCCAATCGCGAGATCGTGGAACGGTCGCGCACCCATGTCGGCAATCTTGCGCACGCCATCAAGACGCCGCTCTCGGTGATCGTGAACGAAGCCGCGGCGTATGGCCCCGATCCGTTCGCCGCGAAGGTGTTGGAGCAGGCCGACGTGATGCGGGATCAGGTGGCGCATCATCTGGAGCGCGCGCGCATCGCTGCGCGCCCGACCGTGATCGGAACCGTCAGCGAAGTAGCGCCTGCAATGGAGGCACTGCGGCGGACCATGGAGAAGATTCACCGCGCGCGCGGCATCGCCATCGATGTCGAAGCCGACACGCAGGCGAAATTTCGCGGCGAGCGGCAAGATCTTGAGGAGATGGCGGGCAATCTGGTCGACAACGCCTGCAAATGGGCCCAATCGCGCGTGTTCATCGAGGTGCTTACAGAGCCGGCGAACGGCGCCGGGCTCGGCCCGGCACTGCGCATTATTGTCGACGACGATGGCCGCGGCCTCTCAGCGGCCGAGCGCGCGCAAGTTTCGCAACGCGGCCGGCGGCTCGACGAATCAAAGCCGGGCTCGGGGCTGGGATTGTCGATCGTCGTCGACCTGGCCGCGCTTTACGGCGGCAGCCTAGCGCTAAGCGATGCCCCGATCGGAGGACTGCGGGCGGAACTGGTGTTGCCGGGAGTGTGAGCGGCGACCCGTAGCCACGGCTTCCGTCGCGCATTCCGTCGGTTCAACAAGCTCAACGAAATCTTAACGGCCCCTCTGTTATCACACCCGGTGGACGCTTTCGCGCCCGCAAGCGATGAGTGCACGGACGGGCATACAGACTTCGGCGCATGAGCCAGACATCGATCGAGCGGCTAAAGGATTACCTCGCGCAGCTTCCGCCGCAGGCGCAGGCGCTGCTGATGCGGGAGTTCGAGCGCGCCATCGAACGCGGCCAAAATGTCGCCGTAGCCACTTTCGTGCTCACCGAGCTTCGCAAGGTCGTCCGCGGTTCGGCTGAGGACGAACCGCCGCGGACGGATGATCCGGCGCGATTGCTGTTTCGCCCGCTCGATCCCTTTCTGGTCGAAAACAGTTCTGCCGTGCGGCCGGGTCAGATCCACCGTGCATCGCTTCTGCCGGTTTGGCAGTGGCTTCTCCGCGACGGCGCTCCCGACGAAGCACGCCAGTTCGAGGCCGCGTTAGCGAAGGCGTGGAAGTCCGCCAACGCGTCCGAACTCGATGGGCCGACGCGAAAGTTGCAGCTAGCCGCCGTAGCCGCGATCGACAAAATCGTTGCTATCGATTCCGACGATGTAAGGCAGCGCGCATTTGCCAGGATCGGCCGGGATCAGGTCGCTGCGGACCTGCGGCCGATTGCTGCTGTTCTGCAAGCGTGCGATGTTCTGCACACGCTCAACGAACGGCTTCCCGGCTATCTGCGGGCGTTCGGGGACTCGCAGATCGTTTCCGTAAGCAATCTGATCGACATCCCCGCGCTGCAAGCGCAGCAGGTTCTGCCATTTGCGCTGGCGCTCGTGATGCAGCGCCTGAGCGCCTCGTGGCAGATCATCCGTCTCGCGATAAAAACAGCGGGGTCGGATGAGGAATTCCGCGTCGCAGCCAGCCCATACGGCGTAGCCGTCACCATGGCGATTCACGATTTGGCTAGCACTGCGGCAGTGCTGCGGGCTGACATCAAGCGTGGCCGGCTCGACCGGGCCCCCGACCATCTCAAAATTCTGCACGATGGCGTTCGAGGCTTGCGTACCGAACTCGACATCCGCAACGATTCGGCATGGGGAAGACAGCTGGCCGCCATCCGGGTCGATATTTCCAGTACGCTGCAGTCGGAGATCGACAGCGTGCCGGGCCGCGTGCGCCGGCTTCTGCGGCAGCGTGCCGACAAGGACGTTTCCGCCAGCACCAGGATCGACGCGGGCGACGTCGAAGAGACCGCGGCGTTGATCGATTTCGTTGCGCTGTGCCGCAACTATGCCAGCGAGCTTGCGATCAACGAGGTTACGCTGCGCACTTATTCCGATCTGCAGCAGTACGTCGAACAGTCTACCAAGACCCTCGTGCACGGGCTGCGCGGCGGCGACCTCAAGACACGCGCGTTCAGGCAGACGCAGGCGAAGGCGGCAATCCGTTTCTGCGAAGTGCTGTTCGGCGCCGACTATGCCTCGCTGATGAACCGGGCGGCGGACAATGCGCTGGCCGACGACCAGAAGTCGATCCGAGTGGGTTAGCACTCAACTGATTTTGCTGGGCTTTTTTCCGATAACTGGCGCAATTGTTAATTGCACCGGGTTGGCGCCCGTGGTGTAAACCGGCCGCATTAGCATCGCCATCGCGATGCTTTGCCGCCGGGCTGTTCGATGACGTTATGGTTTGTGTTCGCATTGATGACATCAGCCGCAATCTTCGCGGTGCTGTGGCCGCTCGGGCGAAGCGCGAAACCACAACGCGAAGGCAGCGAAGGGGACGTCTACAAAGATCAGCTCGCCGAGATCGATCGCGATGTCGCGTCTGAAATGATCGGTTCGTCCGAAGCCGCGGCTGCGCGCGTGGAGATCAGCCGCCGTCTGCTTTCCGCGGCGGACGCCGCGCGCGATGCACCATCCACATCCAATAAGGCGTTACGCCGCGCGGTCGCGATCGTCGCGCTGGCTGGATTGCCATTGATGGCACTGGCTTTGTATTTGCCGCTCGGCTCGCCCCGCCTCGGCGACTTTCCGCTGGCGGAACGCGCGTTCGCGCCTGCCGCGTCGCAGCCGCTCGATAATCTTGTCGCGCAGGTCGAAGCACATCTGCAAAAAAATCCCACCGACGGGCGTGGCTGGGCGGTGCTGGCGCCCGTGCTTGTGAAACTTGACCGCTTCGATGACGCGATACGCGCCTATCGCAATTCCATCGCTTACAATGGCGAGAGTGCCGCGCGCCGCGCCGATCTGGCTGAAACTATCGCCGCGGCGGCGGGAGGCGTCGTCACCTCCGAGGCGAAGACCGAATTCGAGCGTGCGGTCGCGCTGGATGGCAACGAGATCAAAGCCAACTACTATCTCGGCATTGCCGCCGAACAGGATGGCCGCGCCGACGCAGCGGCAGCGATATGGCGCGCGATGCTGGAGAAAGCTCCACCGGATGCGCCATGGCGCCCAATGATTCAGGCGGCGATAGCACGCGTCGGCAGCCCCGCGATGCCGGTCTTGTCGGACGATACGATGGCGGCCGCGAAAGACATGACCCAGGCCGATCGCTCAGCCATGATTCGCGGCATGGTCGATCGCCTCGCAACGCGCCTGAAACAAAATGGCGATGACGTGGAGGGATGGTTGCGGCTGATGCGGGCCTATATGGTGCTCGGCGATCGACAAAAAGCCGAGAATACGATCGTCGATGCGCGTCAAGCCGTCGGTGGCGATGCCGGGCGATTGCGGGCGCTGAACGAGGGTTTGAAAAGCCTCGGGCTTGATGGATAATTTATGACGCGCAGGCAACGGCGGTTGACGATGATCGGGGGATCGCTCGCGGTGCTTGTGATAGCGGCAGCGCTTGTGCTGAACGCGCTGCGTGATTCCATCGTGTTTTTCTCGACGCCTGCGATGGTGGCCGAAAAGCATATCGCTCCGGGCAAGCGATTTCGCCTCGGAGGCATGGTGGAAAGCGGCTCATTGGTGCGCGGCGACAATCTCGCCGTCAGCTTCAAGGTTTCCGACGGCAACGCTACGTTGCCGGTGGCGTATAAAGGCATTCTGCCGGATTTGTTTCGGGAAGGGCAGGGCGTGGTCGCCGAAGGCGCGTTGGACGCCGCCGGTGTATTCAAGGCCGATACGGTGCTTGCCAAGCACGACGAGAACTACATGCCGAAGGATGTCGCCGACGCGCTGAAAAAGCAGGGCCGCTGGAAAGAAGGAGAGGGCGGCAAGCCCGTCAATACTCAGGGCGCGTCGCGCGCCGCGCAAGGGGTGCAGCGGTGATCGCCGAAGCCGGCCACTACGCGCTGGTGCTGGCGCTCGCGCTGGCGCTGATCCAGTCCACGGTGCCGGTGCTGGGTGCGCGGCTGCGCGATCCCGCGCTGATGAATGTCGCGCGCTCTACTGCGTTGGCGCAGCTACTGTTCGTGCTGGCGTCGTTCGCGGCGCTGGTGACGTTGCACGTCGATTCGGATTTTTCGGTTCTCAACGTGTTCGAGAACTCGCATTCGCTAAAGCCGCTGATTTACAAGATCACGGGCGTTTGGGGCAACCATGAAGGCTCGATGCTGTTGTGGGTGTCGATACTAGCGCTGTTCGGCGGCCTCGTCGCTGCGTTCGGCAACAACCTGCCGCTATCGCTGCGCGCGCATGTGCTGGCAGTGCAGGCATGGATCGCATCGGCGTTTTACCTCTTCATTCTGATCACCTCGAATCCGTTTCTGCGCATCGCCAATCCACCGATCGAGGGCCGCGATCTCAATCCGGTGCTGCAGGATATCGGTCTCGCGGTGCATCCCCCGATGCTTTATCTCGGCTATGTCGGTTTCTCGATTTCATTTTCGTTCGCGGTAGCGGCGTTGCTCGAGGGCCGCATCGACGCCGCATGGGCGCGCTGGGTGCGGCCGTGGACGCTGGTGGCGTGGATATTCCTCACCCTCGGCATCGCGATGGGTTCGTACTGGGCTTACTACGAACTCGGCTGGGGCGGCTGGTGGTTCTGGGATCCCGTCGAGAACGCATCCCTGATGCCGTGGCTGTCAGGCACTGCGTTGCTGCATTCGGCCGTGGTGATGGAGAAGCGCAACGCGCTGAAGGTCTGGACTATCCTGCTGGCGATCCTGACGTTCTCGCTGTCGCTGCTCGGCACCTTCCTGGTACGCTCCGGCGTGCTGACGTCGGTGCATGCTTTTGCGACCGATCCCACGCGCGGCGTGTTCATCCTGCTGATCCTCTGCATTTTCATCGGCGGCAGTCTCACGCTCTACGCCTGGCGCGCATCGGCGCTGAAGCAGGGCGGATTGTTCGCGCCGATCTCGCGCGAGGGCGCGCTGGTGCTTAACAACCTGTTTCTCACCACTGCCTGCGCCACCGTCTTCATCGGCACGCTGTATCCTCTCGCGCTGGAAGTCATCACCGGCGACAAGATTTCTGTCGGGGCGCCGTTCTTCAATCTCACTTTTGCGCCGTTGTTCATTCCATTGATGATTGCGCTGCCGTTCGGCCCGTTGCTGGCGTGGAAGCGCGGCGATCTCATCGGCGCGGCGCAGCGCTTGATGGTCGCGGCTATCGCAGCGCTGGTTGCAGTCGCGGTGCTCTGGGCGTGGACCCGCGGCGGAGCGGCGCTGGCGCCGCTGGCAATTGGCCTTGCGGTGTTTGTCATCGCCGGTGCGTTGAGCGATCTCGCCGAACGGACCAGCTTGTTTCGTGCGCCGTTCGGCGTATCGTTGCGGCGGGCGCGCGGGTTGCCGCGCTCGACCTGGGGCACAGTCTTCGCGCATGCCGGCGTCGGCGTCGCCTTGATCGGGATCGTCTGCGAAACAACATGGAATACCGAATACATCGGTTCGATGAAGCCTAGCGGCGCGGTGAACGTCGCCGGCTACGAATTAAAGCTCGACGACATCGCGCAGCGGCAAGGCCCGAACTTTCGCGAGATGGTCGCGCAGTTCACCGTGAGCCTTGATGGCAGGCGACTCAGCACGATGACGCCATCGAAACGCAATTTTACTACCCGCGCGTCTTCCACCACCGAGGCGGCGCTGCTGACGCGCGGCGTCAGTCAACTGTATATCTCGCTCGGCGATACTTCGGCGGAGGGGGCCATCGCGGTGCGGATTTATCACAAACCGCTGGTGTTGCTGATCTGGTTTGGCCCCGTGCTGATGGCGCTCGGAGGCATGCTGTCGTTGTCGGACCGGCGTCTGCGCGTCGGCGCGCCGAAGCCGGCCAAGGCCGCGCGCGGCTTGCAGGCGGCGGAGTAATGAAGGTCGCAGAAAAAAACGCGCAATCGTCGTCCCCGCGAAGGCGGGGACCCATACTCCCTAACATTAAAGTCCATTCGGAGAGACGCTATCACTTCGACCGGGAAGCCAGGGGTGATGGGTCTCCGCCTCCGCGGGGACGACGAAGTATTTTTTTTGGCAGCCTTTTGTGCATCTCGTTGACTGCACTTTGGCTGGGACTTTTTGCTCACTCGCCCGCGCTCGCGGTGCAGCCCGACGAGATCATGGCCGATCCTGCAAAAGAATTGCGGGCGCGCGACCTGTCGCGTGAGTTGCGCTGCATGGTCTGCCAAAATCAGTCGATCGACAATTCCGAAGCGCCACTGGCGCGCGACCTACGATTGCTGGTGCGCGAGCGCCTCGCGGCGGGAGACAGTGACGCGCAGGTGATGGATTTCCTGGTCGCACGCTACGGCGAATTCGTTCTACTGAAGCCGCGCCTTGAATCGCACACGTTGCTGCTGTGGCTATTGCCGCCGCTGACGCTGTTCGGCGGTGGGTCGGCGTTGTGGGCGTATAACCGGCGGCGGTGGAAATCCGTGACCGATGAAGACAGACTGACATCGGATGAGGAATCGCGGTTGCAGCGGTTGATTGCAGTGGAACCGCCGCCGGATGCCCGGATTTAGCCCTGCGCCAAACCGCCGCATCGATTGCCTCGTTTATTACAAAACATTAATTCCCCAGCCAGCGCGCCGTAAGGCGAAAACCCCCATCTTCCGAAGTGTCAGGTGCTCGCCCCGCGCCGTTGATCCACGTTTTGGAGATTCCGTATGACCGATCGTCCCACCGATTTATCCTCGCTTCCGTCTTTTCGGCCAGCCCGCCGTTCGCTTTTCGCCGCGCGCAAGTTTGCGCTGATGGCCTCCGTAGTCGCTGGTCTCGGCGCTGCCGTTTACGGGTTTGGTCCCTCGCACGGGCCCGTCAATGTCTTCACCACCGCCGCGCATGCGCAGGTCGACAAGCAGGTGCGACAGGTCGCACAGCCCGTTGGATTTGCAGATATTGTCGAGCGGGTGAAGCCGTCGGTAATTTCGGTGAAGGTCAATATCGCCGAGAAGGTTGCGAAGAACGATAGCGCTGACAATAACGACGATTCTCCGTTCCAGCCTGGTTCTCCGATGGAGCGCTTTTTCAAGCGGTTCGGCGGACCCGATGGCATGCCCCCGGGCATGCGCGGCGGTCCGCGTGGCGGCCGCGGTGCGGTAACCGGCCAGGGCTCTGGTTTCTTCATTTCAGCTGATGGTTATGCTGTCACCAACAATCATGTGGTTGACGGCGCCGACAAGGTTGAAGTCACCACCGACGACGGCAAGACTTATACGGCGAAGGTCATCGGCGCTGATGCACGCACCGACGTCGCGTTGATCAAGGTCGAAGGCGGATCCGACTTCCCGTTCGCCAAGCTTTCCGAAGGCAAGCCCCGTATCGGCGACTGGGTGCTCGCGGTCGGAAATCCGTTCGGCCTTGGCGGCACCGTCACCGCGGGCATCGTCTCTGCCAGTGGTAGGGACATCGGCAATGGTCCGTATGACGATTTCATCCAGATCGACGCGCCTGTGAACAAAGGCAATTCGGGCGGTCCGGCCTTCAATACCGAAGGCGAGGTGATGGGCGTCAACACGGCGATCTATTCGCCGTCCGGCGGCAGCGTCGGCATCGCGTTCTCGATTCCGGCATCCACCGTGAAGGCGGTAATCGCGCAACTCAAAGACAAGGGCTCGGTCAGCCGCGGCTGGATCGGCGTGCAAATTCAGCCCGTCACGGCTGACATTGCGGACAGCCTCGGTCTGAAAAAGGCGGAAGGCGCGCTGGTTGCCGAACCGCAGGCCAATGGTCCAGCGGCCAAGGCCGGCATCGAATCCGGCGACGTCATCACGGCGGTCAACGGTGACTCTGTAAAGGATGCGCGCGAACTGGCTCGTACCATCGGCGGTCTCGCACCCGGCAATGCCGTGAAGCTGAACGTGCTGCACAAGGGGCAGGACAAGGTCGTCAACCTTACCCTTGGCCAGTTGCCGAACTCTCTCGAGGCCAAGGCCGACAACGACAACGACAACAAGGGCGGCGCGAAGCGCGGTACCGACGTTCCCAAGCTTGGCCTGACGTTGGCGCCTGCCAATAGCGTTGCCGGTGCCGGCAAGGATGGCGTCGTGGTGACGGAAGTCGATCCGAAGAGCGCGGCCGCCGATCGCGGCTTCAAGGAAGGTGACGTCATTCTCGAAGTTGCCGGAAAGAACGTCACCAATGCTGGCGACGTTCGCGAAGCCATCAACGCCGCGCGCAGCGACAACAAGAACAGTGTTCTGATGAGGATCAAGAGCGGCGGTTCATCGCGCTTCGTGGCGGTGCCGCTCGCGAAAGGCTGAAACTTCAGATCTCACAAATGCGTTACCTTCCGGTGGAATAAGCCCCCCTCCGTCGGAAGGGTAGATGGGCGGTGGAGATTCCCCAGCTTCACCGCCCGTTTTTTATCCTAAGGCAGAAGCGTTGCGTCTGCTTGCATCCGGGCGTGGTGCGCGCCATGTTGACAGAAAGCATTCCCTTGACCGCAGCCGATAAGCAGATGCGCCTGTTGATCATCGAAGACGATCGCGAATCGGCCGACTATCTCGTGAAGGCGTTTCGCGAGGTCGGTCACGTGGCCGATCTTGCCAGCGATGGCGAAGAGGGGCTGGCGCTCGCGGACTCCGGCGAATACGACGTGCTTGTGATCGACCGAATGCTGCCAAAGCGCGACGGGCTTTCGGTGATCGGCACGCTGCGTGAAAAAGGAAATCGCACGCCGGCACTGATATTGTCGGCGCTCGGTCAGGTCGATGATCGCATCAAGGGTTTGCGGGCGGGCGGCGACGACTACCTGCCAAAGCCCTATTCATTTGCTGAACTGCTCGCGCGCGTCGAAGTGCTGTCGCGGCGTCACGGCGGCCCGGCTGAGGAGACGACTTATCGCGTCGGCGATCTTGAACTCGACCGGCTGTCGCATCGCGTCGCGCGCGGCAAGGATGAATTGACGCTGCAGCCGCGCGAGTTCCGTCTGCTCGAATATTTGATGAAGCATGCGGGCCAGGTCGTCACGCGTACCATGCTGTTGGAAAACGTCTGGGACTATCATTTCGATCCGCAGACCAACGTCATCGACGTGCATATCTCGCGGCTGCGGTCCAAGATCGACAAGGGTTTCGAGCGGCCTCTGCTGCACACAATTCGCGGCGCCGGCTATATGATCCGGGATGAAGTGAGGTGACTTCGTCGCCTTTTCGAAAATCTTACTTCGCCGTGTCCTGGGTCTTGATCTTTGGTTTCGGCGAAGCTTTAACAGCGCTCTTGATGGCGGACTTCGCGGCTTTGGCCTCGCCCACGCTGCGTGTATTTCCCCAGGGATCAGCGGGACCCTGATTCTGGGACATTGCTCAGGGAATTTTTGTAGGCCTTTTCGGCATCCTTTCCCTGCTGAATCTGGCTTGGCGTCTTGTCGGGATCTGACTCGCCATATCCGGGAACGTGAGCTTCGGGAGCCTGAGCATACGCCGGGCCGGCCAGTAACCCGATCAACGCGGCGGCGCGGAAAACTTTCATGCGATTGCCTTTGGCCATGTTTCTGCCCGCCCTATCATAAACCGGAAAGCGCCAGACGTGAACGATTTGTCACTTCTGAACCCTCCGAAAAAATGCATATGATCCTCCCTGTAAGCAAGATCCTGCGTCGAAATTGGTCATGAGATTCGATCCGTGACGGCATTCAGCAAGCTGATCCGCACCACGGCGTTCCGGCTGACGCTCGCTTACCTTTTTCTGTTTGCGATGTTCGCCACATTTTTGCTCGGCTATTTCGTCTGGAATACGCGCCGGCTGATCACCGAACAGATCACGACCACGGTTAACGCGGAAACCGGCGTCATATCGGACATCTTCGCGCGGCGCGGATTGCGCGGCCTGGTTTTACGATCGAAAACCGTGCCATGCGGCCCGGCGCCAATCTCTATCTCCTCACCTCCACGACCGGTCAGGCCATCGCCGGCAATGTAGGCTCGCTCGGCCCGGGCGTGATGGCCACCACCGGTTGGTCGGAAACGGTTTACCGCCGTCTCGAAGAGCAAGACGCCGCGGATCACCGGGCGCTGGTAAAAGTCACCGAATTGAGCAGCGGGTTCCGTCTGCTGATCGGACGCGATCTCGACGAACGGCGGCGGATTCTCGGCATCGTCGCAAAAGCCGCGCAATGGTCGGTGCTGATCGTCGTCGTGCTCGGCCTTTGCGGCGGCATCTTCGTCGCCCGCCGCGTGCTTCGGCGCATCGACGCCATGACTGGGACTACCCGGCGCATCATGGCAGGCGACCTCACGGGACGGCTTCCGGTTGGACGCAGCGGTGACGAGCTCGATCGTCTGGCCGAAAATCTCAATGCCATGCTGGCGCGCATCGAAACGCTGATGACGGGCCTCAAGGAGGTTTCCGACAATATCGCGCACGACCTGAAGACGCCGCTAACGCGCTTGCGCAACGGCGCCGAGCAGGCGCTGGCGAAATCCGGCAGCGAAACTGAATATCGTTCGGCACTCGAACGCACCATCGAGGAATCAGATGGTTTGATCCGTACCTTCGATGCGCTGTTGATGATTGCACGCGCGGAGTCCGGGCAGGCGGGCGGCAATATGGACGATTTCGACGCGGCTGAGGTGGCCGGCGGCATTCACGAACTCTATGAACCGCTCGCCGAGGACAACGGGCTTACGCTCCGCATCAAATCCGAACCGGCGCCGCTGCACGGCAATCGCGAATTGATCGGCCAGGCGCTGGCGAATTTGGTGGAGAATGCGATCAAATACGGCCAGCCTGCGCCCACGCTGCAGCCGTTAGGCGCGGACACCGTTGCCGATATCGCCGGCAAAGAGATCCTAATCGAGGCACGACGCGAGGGTGCCCGCGTGCTGCTGAGCGTCAGAGATCATGGGCAGGGGATTCCGGAAGCTGACCGCAAACACGCGGTCCAACGGTTTGTGCGGCTGGAGGCAAGTCGTACCCGGCCCGGATCCGGACTTGGATTGAGTTTGGCGTCTGCGGTAGCAACGCTGCATGGCGGCGAACTCCGCCTCAGCGATGCGAATCCGGGGCTGTGTGCGACACTTGCGATACCCGGACGTACGGATGAAGTTCTTGCGAGTCAAACAAACGATGTGCCACTGAAGGTGGCATGATCCCATCCGCTAATGCTGACGTTGATAGGCCTTGTCTGGCCGCGCGGTTCGTTGACGGGCCGCGTGTCGCCGGGCCCGACAAGACCGAAGCCCGTCTCGCAGCGTGGCTCGCCGATTTAAGGCCCGAGCACCGCGCAGCCATCGAAGATATCTCCAGACAATATCCCCGCGCCGGGAACGTGGTGCTGGGAATAGCGGACGCTTCGCCATATCTATTCGATCTTATGCGCGCCAATGCCGCGCGGCTGGTACGGCTCCTTTACTGCGATCCGGACCGGCATCTCACTGAACTGATCGAGCGCGTCCGAACCGACGTGGCAGCTGCCGCCGACGAAGCTGCAGCGATGCAGCTTCTTCGGCGCGTGAAGGCCGAGGCAGCCTTGTTGATTGCGCTGTGCGACATCGGCGGCGTTTGGCCGGTGATGCGGGTGACCGCAGGGCTTACCGATCTCGCGACAGCTTCGGTTCAATCGGCACTGCGTTTCCTGTTACGGCAGGAGGCTGCGCGAGGCAGGCTTGAACCGCGCAGTATCGAACGCCCCGAGGATGGCAGCGGACTGGTCGTGCTGGCGATGGGCAAGATGGGCGCCGGCGAACTGAACTATTCCAGCGACATCGACCTTATCGTATTTTTCGATCTCGCCGCGCCGACGCTTGCTGCTGGCATCGAGCCGCAGCCGTTTTTTGTGCGAATTGCGCAGGGTTTGTCGCGGCTGCTGCAGCAACGTAACGGAGATGGTTACGTTTTTCGTGTCGATCTGAGGCTGCGCCCCGATCCGGCATCGACGCCCGTGGCAATCTCGACGGCCGCCGCCCTGCATTATTACGAGCGGGAAGGGCGCACCTGGGAGCGCGCCGCGATGATCAAGGCGCGGCCGTGCGCCGGCGATGTCGAAGCCGGCGAGGCGCTGATCGCGGAAATCGCGCCTTTCGTCTGGCGCAAGCATCTGGACTTCGCAGCACTGGCCGACGTGCATGACATGAAGCGTCAGATGCAGGCGTTTCGCGGGCAGACCGAGATCACGGTGGAAGGCCACAACGTCAAGATCGGGCGCGGCGGTATCCGCGAGATCGAGTTCTTCGCACAGACCCAGCAATTGATCGCCGGCGGACGGCATCGCGAATTGCGGGTGCGTCCGACGCTGGAAGCTCTCAACGTTCTGGCGTCCAGCAAATGGATCACGCTCGAGGCCCGCGACGAGCTAACCGCGGCGTACCTGTTCCTTCGCCGCGTCGAGCACCGCCTGCAGATGGTCGCGGACGAGCAGACCCATACGCTACCCGATGACATCGAGGCGGTGGACAGTTTCGCCCGGTTTTTCGGCTACGATGGCCGCGCAGCATTCGCGGCCGATCTGCTCGCCCATCTCAACCGTGTGCAATTCCACTACGGCAAGCTATTTGAGGGCGATCCGGCCGGCACCGCGAAACTGCCTGATGTAAATTACAACGGCGGACCGAGCGATCCGCGCCTGATCGAATATCTCGTCACGCTGGGCTTTAAGAAACCGATCGCGGTGGCGGCCGAGTGTCCAGCAATGGATCGCCGGCGAGTATCGCGTGCTGAAAGGTTGAAACGACGCGGATTGCCCTCATCGAGTTCATTCCGGCGCTGCTCGAAGGTCTGGCGCATGCGGAAGAACCTGATAACGCGGTGGTGGCGTTCGACCGCCTGCTGCAGGCGCTGCATCGGGGCGGGCGGCTCATTTCGCTGCTGAGCCAGAACCACGAACTGGTCGCACTGGTAGCGCTGGTGCTCGGCGCCGCGCCTCGGCTCGGCGACATGCTGGCGCGGCAGCCGCAGATCATGGACGGACTGATCGATCCCGATTCTTCGGCGCGATGCCGGACCGCGGCGAGCTCTCGGCGCGCCTTGCGTCGACCCTGGTCGATACCAACTCGTACGAAGAGTTTCTCGATCGTCTGAGGCTGTTCGGTCAGGAAAGCCTTTTTCTGATCGGCGCGCGCATCCTTTCCGGCACGGTATCCGCGCAGCATGCCGGCGGCGCCTTCGCGGACGTTGCCGAAGGCATCGTCCACACGGTGCATGGTCTCGTCACCGAGCAGTTCGCCACGCAATACGGCCGTATCAAAGGGCAGGAGACCGCGCTGCTTGCGATGGGCAGGCTCGGCAGCCGCGAGATGACGGCGTCGTCCGATCTCGACCTGATCCTGCTTTATGATTTCGATCACGAATATCCGGATTCGGACGGTGCTCGCTCGCTGCAGGGGGCGCAGTATTTCGCGCGCTTCACGCAGCGGCTGATCAGCGCGTTCACTACGCGAACCAATTACGGCGTGCTGTACGACGTGGACATGCGGCTGCGTCCCTCCGGCCGGGCCGGTCCGGTGGCGTCGCGCCTCGATTCATTTGCCGACTATCAGGACCGCGAAGCCTGGACCTGGGAGCACATGGCGCTGACCCGCGCGCGCGTCATTTCGGCATCTCCGGAATTTCGCGAAACGAATTGAGAAGATCATTCGCGCAGTGCTGACGCGCCCGCGCAACCGCGCGGTTGTTGCCAGCGACGTCGCCGAGATGCGCCGCGCCATCGCTTTGGAAAAGGGCGAAGGCGATATCTGGGATCTAAAATATGCCGCGGGCGGCTCGGTGGATATCGATTTCATCGCACAGTATCTGCAGCTGGTTCACGCTGCCGATAAACCTGACATCCTCGACGTGAATACGTTGCGCGTGCTGGATAACGCCACACGGCTCGGCATTTTGTCACGATCCGCGGCGGAAATACTGCGGCCCGCGGCGCGTCTCTACCATGATCTTACGCAAATCCTGCGATTGTGCGTCAGTGAGCGATTCAAGCCTGAAACCGCAGGCGAGGATTTGTTGCGGGTTATGGCGCGCGCCGGCGATGCACCGGACTTCTCGTCGTTGGAGGCGCGTGTGCGGGAGACCCAGCTTGAAGTTCGCGAAGTGTTTTTGGAAATCGTTGAGGGCAGGGGTAGTTAAGCCGCGGCCAAAATCTTTGGCTTGGATTTGCTCGCATCGCGCGGCAGCTTTAAGCAGACGACCGTTCCTGTGCCGAGCGTAGAACGCAGTCGCATCGTTCCACCATGGAGGTTTGTCAGCGAGCGCGCGATTGCAAGTCCAAGACCGGAGCCGTGATAGGTCTTCGTCAACTGACTTTCGACCTGCTCGAATGGCCTGCCCAGCCGCAGCAGCGATTGCGGCGAGATGCCGATGCCGGTGTCAGCGATCATCAGGACGATAGAATTGTTCAGCATTCGGCTGCGGACGATGATCTTGCCGCCGTCGGGCGTGAACTTGACGGCGTTGGACAACAGGTTGACCAATATTTGTTTGACGGCGCGGCGGTCCGCCACAACCGGGATGTCGCCCTCGATATCGGCATGCAGCGTCAGGTTCTTGTCGTCGGCACGACCTGAGACGAAGCGCAGCGATTCCGCCAGCGCGGTCGACAGGTCCAGCGACTCCATGTCGAGCTTCATGCGTCCGGCCTCGATCTTCGACATGTCAAGAATGTCGTTGATCACATCCAACAGATAGTACCCGCTGGTCAGGATGTCCGAACAGTATTCCTGATATTTTTCCGAACCAAGATTGCCGAACATGCCGCTGCCCATGATCTCGGAGAATCCGATGATGGCATTGAGCGGTGTGCGCAGCTCATGGCTCATATTGGCGAGGAATTTCGATTTCGTCTGGTTGGCTTCCTCGGCGCGATTTTTTTCTTCGGAGTATTTCTGCGCGAGGTCGGCAAGTTCGAGCGCCTGCTGCTCGAGCGTGGTCTGCGAGCGTTTCAAATCAATAACGGTTGCGCGCAGGCGGAAGTCGTTGTCGACAAGTTTTTGCTCGTGCTCCTTGATCCGCGTGATATCGGTGCCGACCGACACATAACCGCCATCCTTGGTGCGCCGCTCGCTGATATGCAGCCAGCTTCCGTCCTCGATCTGAGCCTCGAAGGTCCGCGCGCCCGGCGCAGGCAGGCCTGTCTCTTGCAGCCGGTTGCGGACCTCCGGCATGCTTCCGACTTCAATGATGGTTTCGTACGAGGTGCCGGGAGCGATGGCGGAATCCGGCAGCTTGTGCAACCGCTGGAAATGCGAATTGCAGAGGACCAGGCGGTCCTCGGCGTCCCAAAGCACGAAGGCTTCGGGAATGGTCTCGATGGCGTCGCGCAGCCGCAGATCGGCCTCCACCGTGCGTTCGGCGAGACTTTTTTGTTCGGTGATATCGACGGCGATGCCGATCAGATGCAGGCCGCCGTCGCCGGCGCCGCGGCTAAGCTCGCAGCGAACGCGCAACCAGATCCAGTGGCCGCTGGTGTGCTGCATGCGGAAAGTCTGGTCGATGTGATTGATCTTCGAGGATATCAACTGATCGGCGATCTCGAACAGGTCGATGTCGTCGGATTTGACCAGCGCGTTGACCTCGCCGAAGGTCAAGAGGTCGCTTCGGCTGTCGAGCCCCAGCATCGTGAACATCGACTGCGACCAGAAAATCCGGCCGCGCGACAGGTCCCAATCCCACAGGCCGCACCGCCCGCGATTGAGCGCGGTGTCGATCCGGCCGCGCACGGCGTCATTGATGAGGTCGCCCTCGCGGGCGCGGGTCGATTGCCAATGAAAGGCGAAGCCGAGGATCAGCACCACGAAGCCGGTGGTGGCCGAAAGCGTCACCGAAAGAGTGGCATCGGAACTCCAGAGCGAATCCAGCTTTTCCTGAATGACGATGATCTGGCCCGGAAGCGACTTGACCGCGCGCTGGATTGCCAGAGCGTTGTTGCCGTTCGGAAGGATAATATCGGTGACAACGGTCTGCTGGCCGGGCGTCGGCAGCAGCTGCGCCGCGCTGATGGCGTCGAGGATTTGCTCACCATCGGCGTCGCCGACCGGGACGACAGGGACGCGGGCCAGGATTCGGCCGTCCCCGCCCGTGACGATAAGATGACGCCCCTCGGATACGCCCCATGACGGAATCAGTCCCGGCAGCAGGCTCTGCAAACGTTCAACGGATGAAGGCCGATCGGGCCGAACCAATCCGATGCGGTCGAGACGCTCGGCGAGCAAATCGGCCAATGCCGATACGTCGCGTTTCACCGATGCGCGCTTAAAGCGGCTTTGATCCACGACCTGTACGAAGGCGCCGAAGCAGATCGTGATGAGAAACGCGATGATTAGGATGGGGACAGCGCGGCGAAGCGCAGGCTCCGCTATCAACAGCCTATGATAGGCCGGTTTTGCGATCGACTGCGCCAATCCCTTGATTGAATCGGATTGAACGCCCGCGCTCGCCGCGTGTGCGCGCGCCATGCCGTTAAGCCCCTTCGAAAACTCTTGCCGCATCCAATTCGGAACGACGCCCCAGTCTTCCGAATCAGACGCGATTTGAATCCGTTTTTGTCAGGCTGTCGAGAGTCAACGATTCGTTAATGCAAATAAATCTTGTCCAACGCGGAAACGGCATTTTGAAATGCGCGAAAGTGAGTCCGAAAGGGGAACGCGTGCATCGCGTCGCACAATTACTCCGCATATGGTGGTTCAGCGTGACTGATCACCCGCTTCACGGTCGGAAACGCGCGGCGCAACGCGCGTTCGATTGCATCAACACTCTCATGAACCGCGATGACCCTCATCGACGGCGCGGCACGGCAGTGGAAGTTCACGACTTCACCTGCGTTCGTGTCGCGCACCCGAACGTTATGGATATCATGGATCGCGCCGTCGGCGGCGAAGCGCACTAACGCGGCCTCGATCGCCTCGACACGGCCTGCCGGCGCATCCGTGCCGAGTGGCAATTCCGGTTCCAGCGGCTCGATGTGAGTGTCGACTTCAACATCGGCGCCGAACTCATCGCGGATATGAAGCTCGAGGTCTTGAGCAACATCATGCGCCGCGACCAGAGCCATATCGCCGTCGACTTCAAGATCGATGCTGACCGTCAGCTTGCCGCCGAGATCGTGCACGGTGACATGGTGAATGGCGAGACCTGAATTGCGCGCGATCACCATGATGCGCTCGCGCACACTCTCGTTATCGCGCGCGACCGGTGCAGCCGTGAAGGTCAGATCGGCATCGTCAAGTGCGCTGGTAACCGCAGCCTGCGCCTTGCGTTTGATTTCATCGATACGATCGATCGGCGAGGTCCGTGGAACCTGCACGATGGCATCGATGAAATGGGTCGGTCCGACCATTCGGACCCGCAGACGTTCGACGTCGATCACGCCGGGCACCGACTTGATCGCAGCGGTGGCCTTTGCCGCGGCGCCTTCCGGCGCCCGATCGAGCAAGGTCTCGACCGTAGAGCGCGCCAGCCGCAACCCGAGCAGCGAGATCACGACCGCAACCGCGATCGCGGCGGCCGCGTCGCCCCATGCATAACCAAATCCTGCCAAAGCAAGGCCGATGATGACCGCCGCCGAGCCCAGTACGTCCGATGCAAAATGCAGCGCGTCAGCGGCCAGTGCCTGGCTTTTGGTGTTGTCGGCGGCGCGGTGAAGTGCGCGGGCGCGCCAGAAATTCACGGCGATATCCACCAGAAGAACGATGAACGGCACCACGGAGAGCGTCGGCGGCGGCGCACCCTCGCGCAGATGCGCGTAGGCCTGAACCAGGATGCCGCCGGCCAGAACGTACAACATGGCGATGACGCCGAGCGCCGACAGGCTCTCGATCTTGCCGTGACCGTAGTGATGCTCGTCGTCGGCCGGCCGATCCGAAACCCGCACCACCAGCCATGTGATGACCGTCGCCACCAGATCGACGGAGCTATGCAGCGCCTCGGAAATCAACGCGAGGCTGCCGATGGCGATACCGACCACGAACTTGGCTGCGGCCATGCCTGCGCTGGCCGCGATCGAAATCGCGGCGGCGCGGGATTTGACGTCGGAGGTAGTGCGCATAGGCGCGGTTTAGCAGCCGGGCCTTCAACATAGAAGTCGCGTATTCGCAATCGCCACTCATTCGCGATAGTGTTTTTTAGCTGTCATTCCGGGACGTGAGCGAAGCGATACGAGCCCGGAATCCATAACCACGACCGGGAGTATGGATTCCGGGCCTGCGCGGCAAGAGCGCGCATCCCGAATGACGGCAGCTAGTTAATCGCGGTAACGAAATTAATGGGTTACCACGATCTTGCCGAGGTGCTTGTTGGCTTCCATGTGCTCGAACGCTTTGCCGATATCGGCAAACGAAAACACCTTGTCGATCGGCAATTTTAGTTTTCGCGATTCCACCGCGGGCCAGATATCGCGGAGGACTTCATTGAAGATGTCGCGAATTTCCTCGATCGAGCGGGTGCGAAACGTCACGCCGATATACTGAATGCGGCGCGCGGCATGCAGATCGAAATTGAAATCGCCGTGGGTGCCGCCGAGCCTTCCGACATTGACGATGCGGCCTTTGATTTTCGTCGCCGCCAGATTCTGATTAGCGACCTTGCCCGAGACCTGATCGACGATCAGGTCCACGCCTTCGCCATTGGTCGCCTGCAACACCTGATCGACCCATTTCGGGTCGCTCGAAGTCCACCGCCAAGTCTGCGCCGAATTCCTTCAGCCGGTCGCGCCGCACCGCATCGGTCGAAGATCCGATCACGATTTTTGCGCCCTTGAGCTTGGCGATTTGCATTGCCATCAAGCCGACGCCAGAGCTTGCGCCCTGGATCAACACCGACTGGCCTGCTTGCAGCGCGCCGTTGGTGACGACCGCGTTGTGCATGGTGGCAAGTGCGACGGGCAGGGTGGCTGCGTCCTCAAAGCTCATGTTGGCGTTCGAGGGGACGTGAAACAGCCGCCCGTGATCCGCCAGCGTGTATTCGGCGAAAGCGGCGGCGCCCGAGCCCATCACGCGGTCTCCCGCTTTGACGCCTTTCGCGTCCGGACCTACTTCGGCGACTTCACCGGCCCATTCCATGCCCAGCACTGTCCCGGCGCCGCCGGCGCTGCCGTGCGCGTGGCCCTTGGTCATGCCGAGGTCGGCGCGGTTGAGGCCGTTGGCGCGCACGCGCACCAGGACCTGCGCACCTTTCGGAGACGGTTTCGCGACATCGGAAATCTCTGCGCCATTGGCGCCGTAGACGAACGCTTTCATGGGGTCATCTTCTTTTTGCTGTTGATGCGAAGTTATTCCGCGGCCTGGCGCCGGCTCCCGGACATCATGCCCTCAAGCCGGCTTCGAATGATGGCTTCCGCGTCCCGCATGATGCGCGATACCAGCTCCGCGCAGGTCGGGATATCGTGGATCAGTCCCTGCACCTGTCCCGCGGACCAGATGCCTTCGTCGGCATCGCCGGTCGCGTAGACCATCTTGCCCCGTGCACCCGCCACCAGTTCGCGAACCTGCTCAAAGGTCGCGCCTTCCTTCTCCATCGCCACCACCTGCGTACTGACCGCGTTCTTCGCAACCCGCGACGTGTTGCGCATGGTGCGGAAGATCAGTTCGGTCTCGCGTTCGTCGTTGGCGACGATCTTTTCTTTGATCAGCTGATGGATCGGGCTTTCCCGGGTGCACATGAAGCGAGTGCCCATGTTGATGCCTTCGGCGCCCAACGCCAGTGCTGCCACCAGCCCACGGCCATCGCCAAAACCCCCGGAGGCGATCATCGGTATTTTCACTTTGTCAGCGGCGACCGGAATCAGAATGAGGCCCGGCGTGTCGTCTTCGCCGGGATGGCCCGCACACTCGAAGCCGTCGATCGAAATGGCATCGACGCCCATGCGCTCCGCCGACAGAGCGTGGCGCACGCTGGTGCATTTGTGCACGACGACGATGCCGTGCTTCTTGAATTCGGTGACGTGCTCCTGCGGCTTGTTGCCGGCGGTCTCGACGATCTTGATGCCACTCTCGATGATGGCCTGACGGTATTCAGCGTAAGGCGGCGGCTTGATCGAAGGAAGAATGGTCAGATTGACGCCGAATGGCTTGTCGGTCAGATCGCGGCAACGCGCGATTTCCTTGGTCAGGTCTTCCGGTGTCGGCTGCGTCAGCGCGGTAATGAAACCCAGCGCGCCGGCATTGGCCACAGCGGCGACGAGCTCCGCGCGGCCGACCCATTGCATGCCGCCTTGCACGATCGGATGTTCAACCCCGACCAGCTCCGTAAATCGCGTCTTGATCATCGGTGATCCTTTGACGTTTCCCTGGTGGCAACGCTTATGCCGTTTTGTGAAAAGCAGGATGCCGGCGTGGCCTGCAATTGTCTACACGCGTGAGGCCCAAAACTATCGGCATTTTCACCGGAGATTAATGCCCGCCGGTTTGCCCAGAGGCTCAGCATCATCACCCCGATAATCGCGGCCGACGCGAAGAAAATACCATGATGGACCCTGAGTGCTTCAATGCCGTCGCGCCCCAACAAAGCGGGACCCGCGAGCGCGTAAATAGCGAGGGCGGCGTACAATACACCGCGCCCGACGCGGCCGACATCCCGCCTCAGCAATACGAACACCAGCGGGTACGTGAAGAGAATCTGATTCCACCACGCCAGCGGCGACAGCAGATACACCGCCGACAGCCAATAACTCGCGATCAAAGTCTGATCGGCGCGCCGGTATCGCTCAAGTACAAGTCCGCCGAAGATGAACAGTCGCAACTGAAAGCAGCCAAAGCCCGCGCGCATAGTCTGGGAACGTCAGCAGGAGAAAGCGCAGTAGCCCTTGCACGTAGGGGTCGACATATTGTTCGGCGGACTGGGCCAACAAAAGATCGAGCCAGGCTCGATAAAGATCGACATTCAGCCAGTCGCCAAAGAATGCGGCGGTGATGACATGCGCCAGGAGTGCCCCCGCTGTGATACCAAGCAGGCTGCGGAAATTGCGGATAAGGCAGAAAACCGCGAGCAGCCCGAAATTGAGCTTGAGCGTGCAGAGCACCGCGACCAGGATTCCGGCCGAGAACCATTTCTGCGGGCGGGCGCTCATCCATTCGAACACCTTGGTCGCGCCGAAGAAGAGGATGGCGTTGGACTGGCCCAGATTTATTTCGCTCGAGAGCGCGTTGAACGACAGCAGCAAGAGAATGAGAAAGTTGGCGGGCTTGCGGATGTCATAGCCAAGCCACCGCGCCCAGATGCTTGCGGCCCAGATCCAGCAGCCCAGCATCGCCATGTTGAAGAGCACGTAAGCGAGCTTTTCCGGCAGCAGCGAAACCGGTGAAAACACCACCGCCCACACCGGATGATATTTAAAAGGCATCCGGCCGTCGGACAGCGCATAGATGGGAAGGCCGCTCAAGGCGCGCTGGCCGCTCAGATACATGACGTGAAGGTCGATGCCGGTGCGGAACAGAGCTTTTGCAGCGAGCGCGCCGACAATCGCAGCACTTGCGACGGCGGCAAAACGGTCGCGGCGATCAAGCGTGGAAAAGTTCGACCGCAAAATCAGCCTCAAAACGGTCGGCGCTGGCACCGGGCTGGTTTACCTACCATATGCGGAAACAATTGTCGGTAGCGCGCTCTTCTTATCGCAGGCTGGGCACAGAGCGGCTCAGGATTTTTGTGCCATGCCGCGTCGCGCAGTCAGGTTGCCGTAGATCGATCTGACGTTCGCTGGAAACGACGAGGATTCAGGCGGGAACGGATGGAGTGGCCGTGCTAGCCTCATCGAATGCGGCGCTGATATCGCGAATGCTGACGACACCAATCAACGTGTGATCGTCGATCACCGGGACGTGCCGGATATGGTTCTTGTTCATCAGATGACGAACGTGTTCGAGCGTGTCCGTCGATGAGCACGAAATCAATTGCTGCACCGAGATCAGCTGCGAAACCTTGAGGTTGACGCCGGCAGCGCCGTGCTCAGCGACCGCGCGAACCACATCGCGCTCTGTAAACATGCCGGCCGCCGTATTGCCTTCAGTGCGCACAACATCCTTGACTACCAGCGCGCTGATATTTCCAACCCGCATCAGTTGTGCGGCGATGGCGACGGTTTCGTTCATGCGCACGGTTGCAACGCGCGACGGCTTTTTACGCAGGATGTCTCCGATCTGCATCGCAAGCCTCCCAAAAATCCGTGAACCCCACCATGGCATACTGTATACCAGAAAGCAATCGACATGCTCGGCTCAACTTACAAAAAGCCAAAGCGCTCGGTCAGATCGCATCCGTCCGGCGCATATCGCGCCCGCTACTCGGCCGCCTGTCTGACCGCCATTGAGTTGGTCTCGGCGTTGCTGATTGAAATGCGCATCGGGCGCACTACAAAAAGCGCCAGCAAGACCACGCCGAAATTCATCAGCGCGGCAACCACGAAGACGCCATGCCAGCTTCCCGTATGGGTCTTGAGAATATTCGCCAACGGCACGACGAACGCTGACAGTCCCTTGGCCGTATAGAGCAGGCTGGTATTGGTCGTGGCGTATTTCGGGCCGAACATGTCGGTGCAGGTGGATGGAAACAGGCTGAAGATTTCACCCCAGGTGAAGAAGATCAGCGCAGCGCAGATCACGAAGGTCCAAGGTGTGGTGCCTGCCGATCCCAGCAGCCAATAGGCCAAACCGCCCGCCGTGAACGCAATGGCCATGGTGTATTCGCGTCCGATCTGGTCGGAGACCCAGCCGAAGAAGGGGCGCGCGCCGCCGTTGGCGAGATTATCGATGATGCCGGCCACGATCAGCGTGCTGGCCCCGAACAGGATCACGGTTTGCGACACGCCGTAGTCCTTGGCGATCAGCGCGATTTGCGCGGTCACCATCAGACCGCTGGCCGAGACCAGAACGAACATGATGTAGAGCAGCCAGAATATAGGGGAAGACAGCATCTGACCCGGCGTGCTGCTGTTGCGTGACTGCAAAACCTTGACCGCTGCACCAGTCGGAACTTCTCCGGGGAGAGGCGGGCGAAGCAACCACGCCACGACAAAAATGACGAGACCTTGGCCCAGAGCAAACCAGAAGAAAGTCGATGCGTACCCCATCGAAGCAATCATCATCTGGATGGGAATGACCGTGACCGCGGCGCCCGCTCCGAAACCGGCAGCCGTCAGGCCGACGGCAAGACCGCGGCGGTCCGGAAACCATTTCACCGCATTGCCAACGCAGGTTGCGTAAATTCCGCCGGCGCCGATGCCGGAAACCGCTGCGCCGAAATAGAGCATCTCGAGCGATGCGGCTATGGAGTTGATGTACCAGCCGAGCGCCACGAGGACGCCGCCTGCAGCAACCATCAGCTTTGGACCGCGACGGCCGAGCGAATCGACGATCCAGCCTTCGAGCGGTGTCAACCAGGTTTCAAGCGCTACAAAGATGGCGAAAGCGACCTGGATGCCGGCGACATCCCACGAGTTGGCCTTGGCCATCGGAGCGACGAAGTAGGTCCAGCCATATTGAAGGTTGGCAATCATCGCCATGCAGACGACGCCGATGATCAACTGCGTCCAGCGAAAGCCGCTGGACGGAGCGCGCAGTGCGACCGTTGATGTATTCACAGCTATGTTCCTCCACGCGCGCCGTGTTATCCCGACGCTGCCGCAAAAATTGTGGTATATTATATTCCAATAAGCAAGATCATTCTCGCCGTGCGACGACTGACCGCATGACGGCGGTCAATTGAATTTTCGACCTCAGTTAGGCGCGGCTCAGCCAATGCGTCGCCGTGTTTTTGTTTTGCTATTCAGCCGCAACCTTCCGCGGCGGATCCAGTGCACCGGAATCGTGGATCTCGGCGACCTGGTGGTCGGTGAAGCCGAGCACCTGCCGCAGGATTTCATCGGTATGTTCGCCCAATAGCGGTGAGCGCGTCACTTCGGTGGGACTGTCCGACATCTTGATCGGATTGCCGACTGAAAAATATTTGCCGCGCTCGGGGTGGTCGACTTCGACGATGGTGCCGGTGGCGCGCAGCGACTGATCCTCGATCAACTCCTTCATCGACAAAATCGGACCGCAGGGAATGTCATCCTTGTTGAGAATGTCCATGGCTTCGAATTTCGTCTTGGTCATGGTCCATTGTTCGATACGCGCGAAAATCAAATTCAGACGCGACAGCCGGGCCGGGGGCTTGGCGTAGTCGGGATGCGTCTTCCAACCCGGCTCGCCGATCACGTCGCAGATCTTCTCCCATACGGGTGCCTGCGTAATGAAATAGATGTAGGCGTTGGGATCGGTCTCCCAACCCTTGCATTTCAGGATGCGGCCGGGCTGACCGCCGCCGGAATCGTTGCCGGCACGCGGCACCGCCTCGCCGAACGGAATGCCTTCGCCGAACTGGCTGTATTCCTTGAGTGGGCCATGCGCCAGGCGCTGCTGGTCGCGCAGTTTTACACGCGCCAGGTTCAAAACGCCGTCCTGCATTGCCGCGGTAACCTTTTGCCCTTTGCCGGTGACGGTGCGCTGGTAAAGCGCGGTGACAATTCCGAGCGCGAGATGCAGACCGGTGCCGCTGTCGCCGATCTGTGCGCCGGTCACCAACGGAAGCCCGTCGCGGAAGCCGGTCGTCGAGGCCGCACCGCCGGTGCACTGCGCGACGTTCTCATAGACCTTGCAGTCCTCATATGGGCCGGGACCAAAGCCCTTGATCGACGCCACGATCATTTTCGGATTGATGCTCTGGATTTTCTCCCACGGAAATCCCATGCGATCGAGTACACCCGGTCCGAAATTTTCCACGAGCACATCGCAAGTCTTGATGAGAGCCGTCAGGACTTCCTTGCCCTTCGGATTCTTGGTGTCGAGCGTGATCGAGCGCTTGTTGTGGTTGAGCATCGTGAAATACAGGCTGTCCACGTTTGGCACATCCTGCAATTGACCGCGGGTGATGTCGCCGACGCCGGGCCGTTCGACCTTGATCACATCCGCGCCGAACCATGCCAGCAACTGCGTGCAGGTCGGCCCCGACTGAACATGGGTGAAATCGAGAATGCGAACGCCCTTTAGCGCCTTTGTCATGGTGTTGCTCCGTTCAACCGTTGTGATCGTGCCCGCGAACGCGGATCATTTCTTTTTCAGTTTGCTCTGCGGATTGAGATTGCCGATGCGGCCGCTCTCGCTGCCGGCGCCGGGATCGAGCACCGCGTTGATCAGCGTCGGCTTGCCGGAGTCCATCGCGGCATTCACAGCGCGCTTCAGCTCGTCAGGCGAAGTCGCATTGACGCCGACGCCGCCAAAAGCTTCCATCATCTTGTCGTAGCGCGCGCCCTTGACGAAGACCGTCGGGGCTGGATCGGATCCGACGGGGTTTACGTCGGTGCCGCGATAGATGCCGTCATTGTTGAAGATGACGATGCAGACCGGCAGATTGTAGCGGCAGATGGTCTCAACTTCCATGCCGGAGAAGCCGAATGCGCTATCGCCTTCAATCGCAAGCACCGGCTTGCCGGTCTCGATCGCAGCAGCAATGCAATAACCCATGCCGATACCCATGATGCCCCAGGTGCCGACGTCGATGCGCTTGCGCGGCTGATACATGTCGACGATGCCGCGCGCGAGATCGAGCGTGTTGGCGCCTTCGTTGACGAGGATCGCGTCGGGACGCTCCTTGATGACAGTGCGCAGCACGCCAAGCGCGCCGTGATAATCCATCGGCGAATTGTTGTTCATCAACCGCGGCGCCATCTTGGCGACGTTGTCGTCGCGCTTCGTGGTCACTGTCTTGAGCCAGTCCGCGAGCTTGTTCAGCGGAAAGGGATCCTCGTCACCCATTGCCTTGAGCAACGCGTTGGCGCACGAGCCGATGTCGCCGACCACAGGCGCTGCTATCTCGACGTTGGAGTCCATCTCCTTTGGCTCGATGTCGATCTGAATGAATTTCTTCGGAACATCGCCCCAAGCCTTTCCCTTGCCGTGGGATAACAGCCAGTTGAGGCGCGCGCCGATCAGCATCACGACGTCGGCATCCTTCAGCACGGTAGATCGCGCAGCGCCCGCGCACTGCGGATGCGTGTCCGGGAGCAGGCCTTTCGCCATGCTCATCGGCAGGAATGGAACGCCGCTCTTCTCGACGAGCTTGCGGATCGCGTCATCGGCCTGCGCATAGGCGGCACCCTTGCCGAGAATAATCAGTGGACGCTTTGCGCTCTTCAGAACATCGAGCGCGCGCTTGATCGCATCCGGAGCCGGTATATGGGCGGGTGCTGCGTCGACGACTTTTACCAGCGACTTCTTTCCCGCCTCGGCATCCATCAATTGCCCGAACAGTTTGGCCGGCAGATCGAGATAGACGCCGCCTGGACGCCCCGAAACGGACGCGCGGATCGCGCGCGCCAGCCCGATGCCGATGTCGGCGGCGTGCAATACGCGGAACGCCGCCTTGCAGAGCGGCTTGGCGATCGCGAGCTGATCCATCTCCTCGTAGTCGCCTTGCTGCAGGTCGACGATCTCACGTTCGGAAGAACCCGAGATCAGGATCATCGGAAAGCAGTTCGTTGTCGCGTGGGCGAGCGCGGTCAGGCCGTTTAGGAAGCCTGGTGCAGACACAGTGAGGCAGACGCCGGGTTTTTTCGTCAGGAAGCCGGCGATCGAGGCGGCATATCCGGCGTTCTGCTCATGCCGGAACGAGATGACACGAATGCCTTCGGCCTGCGCCATGCGGCCGAAGTCCGTGATCGGGATTCCCGGCACGCCGTAGATGGTGTTGAGGCCGTTGAGCTTGAGCGCATCGATGATGAGGTGAAAACCGTCCGTCTGTTCGCGCTCGGAGTCGGCCGCATTTACGTCGATGCTCTGTACTGCTGCGGGCATTCCGCGTTCTCCCTGATATCGTCTTTTGTTATTCGTAGAAACGTGTCGTCTGTTATTTGCGTAGCGCTCTCAAGCGAAAAGTTCTTTGCCGTGCGCCTCGACATAGGCGGCGAGGCCAAGCGTGTGATCTCGCGCTCGCTTTTCGGCGAGCTCGGTGTTGCGCTCCTCGAGCGCTTCGATGATGGCCATATGTTCGGGCAGCGACACGGCCGTGCGATCGGTCCGCCCGATCGTCAATTGCCGGTAACCGCGCACATGCAGAAGGATATCATTGGTCATGTCGACCAGCACCGGTGACTCGCTCAGCGATATCAGCGCCTGATGAAAGGCAATGTTGGCTTTCGAGTATTCCTCGATGTGATCCTGCGGCAGGCGATCCTTGTTGAAATTTTTGAAAAAGTCGCGCAGTGCCGAAATGTCTTTCTTGCGCGCCGTCGTCGTAATCAGCCGCGCCGCCATGCTTTCCAGCGCGGCCCAGGCGCGGATCATGTCGACGATTTCGGTCTTGGTTCGCTTCACGACGACAATGCCGCGGCGAGGCACAGTTTTGACGAAGCCATCCTGCTCCAGCATCGCGATGGCTTCGCGGATAGGCGTACGGCTGACGCCTAATCGCTCCGACAAGGCCCGCTCGTCAAGCATCACCTGCTCAGGCGTGGCGTAGATATCCATCTTGAGAATGGCTTATTTCAAGGCTTCATAGGCCTTGTTTTTGAAGCTCGTCTCCGGCGCAATTCGGACGATTGCAATCTCTGCCTCAGCCATATGGCAAAGCCTTGTGTTTTGCGCGACGACCCTTTCCCGAGATCTATCACGAATTTGATTGTTTTTGGCATGCCAAATGCCAGTAGTCAATAATCGCAGTCTGATCACGAAAATCGCGACGTCGAAAACTCTTGTCTCTGGCATACCAGATGCCATAAGAAGAGAGGATAGCGGCCACGAGCGCTGCTGTCGCGGCCGGCTTTGATAGACGCCGAAGTTATTCTGGTTCGTCGACAAGAAAATTATGCGGCGAGGGAGGAAACCAATGTCTCATTCCAAAGATGCGGTTCGCAAAATTCTCGATGCCGTCAAGGCGGACAATCGCACCAGTCTCACCGCGCCCGAAGGCAAGTTGGTATGCGACGCCTACGGCATACCCGTCCCAAAGGAGGGCGTAGCGAAGTCCGCCGCTGAAGCTGTGAAGCTCGCGACCGGCATGGGTTTCCCGCTCGTGATGAAGATCGTCTCCCCGGATATCCTGCATAAGACGGAAGCCGGTGGCGTGATGGTCGGCGTCAAGACCGTCGAAGACGTCGAAAAAAATTACGCCACCATTCTGGCGAATGCGAAGAAATACAAAGCCGACGCCAAGATCGATGGCATTCAAGTTCAGCAGATGTTGCTCGGCGGCCAGGAAGTGATCATCGGTGCTGTGACCGATGGATCGTTCGGCAAGCTGGTTGCGTTCGGCCTCGGTGGCGTATTGGTCGAAGTGCTGAAAGACATCACGTTCCGCCTCGCGCCTGCGACCAAGCAAGACGCACTCTCGATGCTGGACGGCATTCAGGCGCACGAGATGCTCAAGGGCGTGCGCGGCAGCGATCCTGCCAACCGCGATGCGATCGCCGACATCATCGTCAACGTCTCGCAACTCATCACAGATTTTCCCGAAATCTCCGAAATGGATCTCAACCCGGTGTTCGCCACTAAGGCCAACGCCATCGCGGCCGACGTGCGCATCGTCGTTGATTTCGCGCCGCCGCCGCCGCGCCCGCGTCCCAACCACGATGACATCGTGCGCCAGATGAACCGCATCATGAAGCCGAAGGCGGTGGCTGTGATCGGCGCATCCGCCGAGAACGGCAAAATCGGCAACTCCGTGATGAAGAATCTCATCAACGGCGGCTACAAGGGTGAGATCTACCCGATCCATCCGAAGGCCGATGAGATCATGGGCAAGAAGGTCTACAAGTCCGTCAAGGACGTGCCCGGCGAAATCGACATCGCGGTGTTCGCCATTCCGGCGAACTTTGTCGCAGCGGCGCTGACCGAATGCGGCGAGAAAAAAATCGTCGGCGCGATCCTCATTCCCTCAGGTTACGCCGAAACCGGCAACATGAAAGGCCAGGAGGAAATCCAGGCGATCGGCCAGAAATACGGCATCCGCCTGATGGGCCCGAACATCTACGGCTTCTACTACACGCCCGCCAATCTGTGCGCGACGTTCTGCACGGCCTACGACGTCAAAGGCTCGGCGGCATTGTCTTCGCAATCCGGCGGCATCGGCATGGCAATCATCGGCTTCTCGCGCTCCGCAAAGATGGGCGTCTCGGCGATCGTCGGCCTCGGCAACAAATCGGATATCGACGAGGACGATCTGCTGACGTTCTTCGAGCAGGACGACAACACGCAGATCATCGCGCAGCACTGCGAAGACTTGAAAGACGGCCGCGCTTTCGCCGAGGTCGCCAAACGCGTTTCGAAAAAGAAACCGATCGTAGTGCTGAAGGCCGGACGCACCTCGGCCGGCGCCAAGGCCGCGAGTTCGCACACCGGCGCGCTCGCGGGCAATGACAAGATTTACGAGGACGTGCTCAACCAATCCGGCGTGATCCGCGCGCGCTCGCTGCGCGACATGCTGGAATTCGCGCGGGGCATTCCGGTATTGCCGACGCCAAAGGGCGAGAACGTCGTGATCATCACGGGGGCGGGCGGTTCCGGCGTGCTGCTGTCGGACGCCTGTGTCGATAACAACCTCAAGCTGATGACGATACCGCCCGATCTTGATGCTGCGTTCCGCAAATTCATTCCGCCGTTCGGCGCGGCAGGAAATCCCGTAGACATCACCGGCGGCGAGCCGCCGATCACTTACGTCAACACCGTGAAGCTTGGGCTGGAAGACCCGCGCATTCATTCGCTGATTCTTGGCTACTGGCACACCATCGTGACGCCGCCGATGGTGTTTGCGAGGAACATGGTCGAAGTAAAGAACGAGATGAAGGCAAAGGGCATCGAGAAGCCGATTGTCGCGTCGCTCGCCGGCGATATCGAAGTCGAGGAGGCCGCCGATTATCTCTATCAGAACGGGATCGTGGCCTACGCCTATTCGACCGAGATTCCGGTTGCCGTACTCGGCGCCAAGTACAAGTGGGCGCGGGGCGCGGGCCTGCTGTAAGAACTTATCGTTTCCCGACGCGCAACTGTGTGTCTGGGTGCGCGCCTCCAGGTGCGCCCCATGACAACTGTCTATTCTGACGCCTGGTTCGACCGCATCCGCTGAATCACCCAGTCCAATCCCGCAGCCACCGCGATGCCTACGCAGGCGGTCGATGCATCGACGACGAAATCTTCAAGTCTCGCGTGCCGTCCTGGCGCCCAAAACTGCAGGACTTCCATCACGCCAGTCAGGACGACGACGATGGCGGCCAGGATGAGCCGGTGACGGGTGTAGGCAGCGCCGAATGCTAGTCCGAGCAGGACGAAAGCCAGGGCGTGTTCGCCGTCCTGACCGAGCGGGGAATGCGGTCTCAGACTCGGTGGCCCCAAGGTTGCAAACGTTACAGCAGCGGTCAAAAGCCAGGCGAGGATTCTGTAGGATCGTCGTCATTACCGAGGGCTATCATGATTTCGATGAATTGGATGTGGCCAACAACGGTTCGAATTTCTCCATATCTTGGAACATGACGAAAAACTAAAGTGCCTGCCGCACGCCAAGGCCGAGCATGAAGCGTTGCCTGATCTGGACCGGGTCACGGTCTGTGGTCCCGACTCCCGGCTTGTCATCGATGCGCACCGCGATCAGCGTCGGTCCGTCCGCCGCCAGCGATTGATCGACCAGTCGTCCGAAATCTTCCTCATCGGCGGCCCAGGCACTGTTCACTAAACCGCAGCCTTGCGCGATCGTGACAATGTCTGCCACCGCAGCGGCGGGCGTGGGCTGGGCTCCGGTGATCTGATAGATGCCATTGTCCATCAGGATCAACGTGAGATTGTTCGGCTTAAGCGATGCGGTGGTGGAGAGACAGCCGAGTTGCATCAGCAGCGAGCCGTCGCCTTCCAGCGCGAAAATGCGGCGCTGCGGCTGCGCCAGTGCGACGCCAAGCGCGATCGGGAACGCAAGGCCCATGCTCCCCAGCATGTAAAAATTCTGCGGACGGTGTCCGGCGGCCCAAAGGTCGAAATTCGTGTTGCCGATACCCCCGACGACCGCCTCGTCTTTCTTCAATTTTGCGACCAGCCGCTTGGTGAGATCGAAGCGGTTCATCACCTTGGTGTTGCGCGCCGGAATTGCTGTATTGTTGTTCATGTGATCACTTCTGGAATACTTTGCCGCCGGTCAACAGCGGCGACAGGATGATCGCTACCGGTGCTTGCGTCGCGATGGCCTGCTTGATTGAACGATCGCAGATGAATTCGAACTCATCGAGCCGCGTTGCCGTGTGATATTCCATCGCCAGCAAATCCAGCACCGGCCGCATGGTGCGGCAAACCAGCGACTGCCCGTAGTTGAATTCTCCGAGCGTGCCGCGTTCCGACACGAACATGATCAGCGGAATTTGATAGGGCAGAGCCAGCGACGCCAGCACGTTCGCCAGCGTCGCGAATCCGCTGGTCTGCATCAACACGGCGCCGCGCATCCCGCCCATCCACGCTCCGGAAACAATACCGACAGCCTCTTCCTCGCGCGCCGTTGGAAACGTGGTAAAGAAGGGATCGGCATGGATGTTCTTGATCAGCGTCGTCAGTACGCGATCGGGAACGTAAGGTACCAGCTGGATGTCGTTGCGCTTCAGCGTCTGCAGCACAATCCCGTGCCAGGTCTGCTCAGACTGCGCTGACGCATGTCCGTCGGCGGCCGGCATTTCAATTCTCTCCCAATTTCGTGACGATGTTATTTGCAGCAACTGACGCGCGGAAACTTGACGCGATCAGGGGGATTGTCAACATGCCGCAGTCTAACAAGAAAATTCCGGAGGATGGCCATGAACGAATGGTTCCGAATGATTGCGGTAATGGCGGCCGTGTTCTCGGCGGGCAGCCCGGCGCTGGCGCAGTCGCCATTTCCGTCCAAGCCGGTGCATATTTTCGTGCCGTATTCGGCCGGCGGAGCCGTAGATATCCTTGCGCGTACGCTGGGCGACGTGGTGTCCAAACAATGGAGCCAAACCGTCGTCGTCGAAAACCGTCCCGGGGCGGGCGGGCTTATAGCTTCGCAGGCTCTCGCGACCTCCGCGCCCGATGGCTACACGTTGATCGTCGTTGCGAGCGGTCACGCCACCAACGCTTTTCTGTATCCCAAAATGCCGTACGACACCTTCAGGGATTTCACGCCGATCTCGCTGCTGGCTTCCTCGCCGAACATCCTGCTGGTGCGCGCCAACTCGCCATTCAAGACGCTTGCCGACATGATCGCGGCGGCAAAGGCAAAGCCGGGAAGTCTGTCGTTCGCCCACGCTGGCACGGGAACGTCGACGCACATGGCGGGTGAGCTCCTGAAAAATCTCGCCAAGATCGATATCAGTGCGATTCCTTACAAGGGAGGCGCGCCGGCAATCAACGATTTGCTGGGCGGCCAGATTCCGATGTCGTTCAACAACGGGCCGGAATCGGTGGGCCAACTGGAAGCCGGCACCGTGCGCGCGCTTGCCGTCACCACAGGGAAGCGCGTTCCGTTTCTGCCCGATGTTCCTAGCATGGCCGAAACTGTGCCGGGATACGACACCGGGGTGTGGTGGGGATTGCTTGGACCGGCCGGTATGCCCGACGATCTGGTTGCGAAGCTTTCGCACGATTTCGTCGCCGCGTTGAATTCCGATGCCGTGAAGGAGCGGCTCAGCAAGCTCGGCGCATCGCCAATCGGTAGCTCGCCGAAGGAATTCGATACCGTGATCCATGCCGACTATGAGAAGTGGGGTCCGATAATCAAGGCCGCCGGAATGAAGGCCGAATAGCGTGGCCGATGCGGCGATGATCTATCCCGACGCGCCGCCGCGCGAGCCTACGCGGCCGAAGGTTCTGCCGCCGCCCAACGCCTGCGATACCCACGCGCATGTGTTCGGCGACACAACAGCGCATCCTCATCGACAATCCCGCTAAGCTTTATGATTTTCCAAACTGAAGGTCTGTTATGTCCGTGAACAACAAGCGCGTGTTCTACGTCAAATATCTGGCGCATCCGATTTTTGCGGAGATCCTGCAGGCGCGTCCAGACGTGCGGCTCGATCGTCTCGAGAACGACAGTCCCGAGAAGATAGTGGAGCCGATCCTTGCCGCGGCGCATGGCTATCAGATCGGCGCGGCGCGCGATGAAATAGCGACCTTCATGGTCGACCGGAATTTCCTGAAGCGCACGCCCAATCTGCTGATCGTATCGAGCAACGGCGCGGGTTACGACACGGTCGACGTCGACGCCTGCACGGAGGCGGGCGTGGTAGTTGTCAACCAGTCCGGCGGCAATGCCAATTCGGTGGCGGAACACGCGCTGGGAATGATGCTCACCTTGTCGAAGCGCATCATCGAGGCCGATCGGACACTACGCCGCGACCGCAATGTGAATCGCAATGACCTGATCGGCAACGAAATACAAGGCAAGACCATCGGCATCGTCGGCATCGGCAATGTCGGCCGCCGCGTCGCCCAGCTTTGCAACGGTTTGTTTGGTATGAAAGTGCTGGCTTACGATCCATACGTCTCGGCAGAGGAAGTCAGCGCGCGGGGCGCCGAGAAGGTCGAACTGGACGAGCTGCTGCGCCGATCCGACTATGTCTCGATCAATTGCCCGCTGACAAAAGATAACCGCGGCATGATCGGGGCGCGGGAATTCGCGTTGATGCAACCGCACGCGTTTTTCATCACGACCGCGCGGGGATTTATCCACGATGAGGACGCGCTGCTGGAGGCGCTGCGCAACAAGAAAATCGCTGGCGCGGGTCTCGATGTCTGGTCCAAGGAGCCGCCGCCGCCGGAACATCCGCTGCTGCAGTTCGACAACGTGCTGGCCAGTCCGCACACCGCGGGCGTGACCAAGGAGGCGAGGGCGAACATGGGCAAGATCGCCGCCGAGCAGATGCTCGATGCGCTCGACGGCAAGCGGCCGCCGCGCATCGTCAATCCCGAGGTCTGGCCGGCCTATGCGAAGCGTTTCGAGCGCACCTTTGGATTTGCGCCGGGCTAGGTCGGGCGCGATTGCCGGCTGACTTATGGCGGAGCCTGTCGTAAAAGGCGGCGAAACGGCTACCAGCCAACCTTTGACGCAGGCATACATTGAATCCGATCGACTATCGCTTTTCCGTCGCGCCGATGATGGATTGGACCGACCGGCATTGCCGCGTCTTCCATCGCCTGATGACGCGGCGCGCACGGCTCTACACGGAGATGCTGACTACCGGCGCCATCATTCACGGCGATCGCCGGCGTTTGCTTGGGTTCGATGCCAGTGAGCATCCCGTGGCGTTGCAGCTTGGCGGATCGGAGCCGCAAGCGCTCGCAACAGCAGCGAAGATCGGCGAGGATTTCGGCTACGATGAAATCAATCTCAACGTCGGCTGCCCGTCGGATCGCGTGAAGGATGGCCGCTTCGGCGCCTGCCTGATGGCGGAGCCGGAACTGGTCGCCGACGGCGTGCATGCCATGAAGCGCGCGGTGCGTATTCCCGTCACCGTCAAATGCCGGATCGGCATCGACGATCAGGATCCCGAAGTGGCGCTGGATATGTTGGCGCGACGCGTGATCGCGGCCGGTGCCGATGCGCTGATCGTGCACGCGCGCAAGGCATGGCTCAACGGATTGTCGCCGAAGGAAAATCGCGACATCCCGCCGCTCGATTACGAGAGGGTTTATCGATTGAAGGCGACGCTGCCTGACATGCCTATCATCATCAATGGCGGCATCGTTGGTTCGACGGAGGCGAAACAGCATCTCATCCATGTCGACGGCGTGATGCTGGGACGCGCCGCCTATCAGGAGCCGTGGCGCCTGCTCAATGCCGATCCCGAATTGTTCGGTGAGCCTGCGCCGCATGCGACCATGAAAGATGTATTCGAAGCGATGAGCCCATATATTGAGGATCAACTCGCTCAAGGCACGCGGCTGCATTCGATGACGCGCCATTTCGTCGGTGCGTTTCATGGCGTGCCCGGCGCACGGGCGTTCCGCCGCCATCTCGCCGAGAATGGCGTCAAGGCCGGCGCCGGTATCGACGTTCTGCGTGAGGCGGTAGCGCTGGTCGATGACCGCGCGCCGGCTTCGCTGGCGGCTTGATTAACTCAGGGATACCCGCGCAGCATCAATCGGTCGGCACGCACTTCCCAACTCTCCAGCCGATCGAGAAAACTCATGCCGAGCAAATTGCTCTTCATCTGTCCGTGCGGCACCACCAGCGCGGGAACCGAGCGCTCAACGAGCTTGCCGATCGCAAGCCGATCGAGAGTGAGCCGTGCTGCCCGTGTATGCCCGCCCGCGGTTTCGACATCGACATCATATTCCAGCAGTTCAAGCGGCAAGTCCCAATGCTTTCGCCGTCTCGTAGGTCAACACGACCGATGTCGCGCCGGTGTCGATCACCATCGGCGCATTCACGCCATTGATCTTCGCGCTCAACGCGAATTCGCCGCCTTCGCTCGCGCGCGATCTGTACTGCGCGTGCCGGTTGCGCGGCACGCCTGTGGAGCATCTGCGAGACAGTATGGCTGATCTCGGTGATCTGCTTTGGATCGCCATAGGCCACCACAGCGCCCGCGGTCGCTGCCAGCACGACAAGCACAAGCAAGACGCGGCTCACAGCCGGCCTCTTACGTGTCGGAAGATAGACCGGGTTTGGGTACCGGCGGGACCAGACCCGCTTCGGCCATGCGCGCCGGCAACGATGCCATGATCGCGAGCCGCTCCGATGCTTTCGATGCGGTGCCAGCGGGCGATTTCGGGAAGCGTGCGTCCGCAGCCAAAGCAGAGGCCGGTTCGGGGGTCGATCATGCAGACTGCGATGCACGGCGTTTCTTTGCTCATTAAAGGATATTGATGCGTCTTCGATCGCTTGCGCAAGCGGCACGGCTACAGACCGGTTCCTGCGCTCATGATCGGTTTGTTCCTCGCGCGGCGCTTGTCGCTCGCGTCGGAGGGGTGGGGTTGCAGCGGCGGCGCTTCCTCGGCCATCGGCGCCAGCGCCGACATGACCCGCTCCGGCGGAAACGTGATGATGACCTCGGTGCCGATGCGCAGTTTCGACCTCAGCGTGAAGGTTCCGCCATGCATGTCGATGAGGCTTTTCGCGATCGGCAATCCGAGACCTGCGCCTTGTTCGGCGGATTTGATCGAGTTCGATCCCTGACCGAATGACGCCAGCACGATCGGAATTTCGTCTTCCGCGATGCCGGAGCCGGTATCCTTGACGCTGAGATATTGCCCGGCGGACGCGGTCCATCCTGCCTTCAGCCAGATCTCTCCGCCTTGCGGCGTGAATTTGATCGAGTTCGAAAGCAGATTGAGCACGATCTGCCGCGTCGCGCGTTCGTCGCGCCCAGATGCGCGGCATGCCCTGCTCGAAAACTTCATGGATAGTGATGCCGCGGCTGGAAGCGCGCAGTTTCAGCAAATGATGACAGTCTGCGACGACGTGCACCAGCGAGACCGCTTCTTCATGGAGCTCGTAGCGGCCAGCCTCGATCCGCGACAGATCGAGGATTTCGTTGATCAGATTCAACAGATGCACGCCGGAATTGTGAATGTCGGCCGGAATAGTCCTTGTAAACCGGAACGGCGTGGCCACCGAAAATCTCGCTTTTCATCACTTCGGAAAAACCGAGGATAGCGTTGAGCGGTGTCCGGAGCTCGTGGCTCATTTGAGCGAGGAAGCGGGACTTCGCGACGTTGGCGGATTCGGCGCGATGCCGCGCCTCGTCGGAAATCGCCTTTGCCTGCTCCAGTTCGCCGATCAGCGCGTCCTTTTCGGCGCGGGCTTCGAAGGTCGCAAGTGTGGTCGAATGCAGGTGACGGGCGAGCAATGCGAAATAAACTTCAGCGGCAATTGCCAGCAATGCCAGAACGTAGTTGTCGAACGTGCCGCCCAAGACGAAATTAAGTGCTATCGCTGATGTGACCGGCGCGGTTGCCGCGAGCGCCGCGATCGGCAGACTGGCGGCGAGCATGCTCGATACCGCGATCACGAGCAGCATCAGGAACATCATCAGCGTATTCGAGACGACATCCAGTCCGGCGGGGTGGATCAGAATGGCCGTCCAGCACAGCCCATAGAGCAGATCGAGCAGGACAAACCGCGTCCGCCATTTGCGCGGTCCGCTCGGCGAGGGCGGTTCGTTCAGAAATTTGCCGCAGTTGCGGAGAATGACGGCGTGAATGCAAAGCATTCCGCAGGTCCAGGCCGCCGCGGCGAATCGGCTCCATCCAGAAGCCGAACAGCAGGCCGGTCGCCAGTCACCAGCAGCATCACTACCGAGGATGCTGCGATCCGCGTTTCGGCATACTGCCGGAGCAGTTCGCGATCGAATGCGGGGCGTGTTCCGCTCGTGGACGTTAACCGGTCGCGCGCCTCGCGCACCCGTTGCGCAGCCGCACGGCGGCTGCGTGCCGGCGCCGCAACTGGCGTTTCAGCCGGAAGCTGCACGACTTCGGGCGTATCGGCGGGCTTACTCATCAAGCAACATAAATCCTGCACGCAGCCGCGCGCGCTTTTACCCACCTATCTCTGGCGCTAAATCATTAAGAGCTGCCTTAAAGAGCTAAAGAATCGCGTTAACGGGAGGTTAAATTCCGTTGGACGATTGCCCGTCCAGCGGCGATGCCGGCGAAGATCACCGCTCCAGCCGGGCGAGCAGGCTCGACGTGTCCCAGCGCTTGCCGCCCATCTTCTCGACTTCCGAATAGAACGCATCGGCCAAGGCGGTGACGGGAAGGCTTGCGCCGTTGCGCCGCGCTTCTGCGAGGCAGATCGAAAGGTCCTTGCGCATCCATTCCACGGCGAAGCCGAAATCGAATTTGCCGTCGTTCATGGTCTTGTGGCGATTGTCCATCTGCCAGGACTGGGCCGCGCCTTTCGAGATGGTCTCCACCACCGCATTGACATCCAGTCCTGCTTTTTTAGCGAAATGAATCCCTTCCGACAGCGCTTCCACAAGTCCGGCGATGCAGATCTGGTTGACCATCTTGGTTAATTGACCCGAGCCTGCATCACCCAAGCCGCTTGCACATCTTGGCGTAAGCGGCGATCACCGGCTCGGCACTGGCATAGGCGTCTTCGCTGCCACCGCACATCACCGTCAGCGCGCCGTTTTCCGCGCCTGCCTGTCCGCCCGACACCGGACCATCCACAAATTTGAAACCGCGCTTGTTCGCCTCGGCGTCGAGCTCGCGGGCGACCTCGGCGGATGCGGTGGTGTGGTCGACGAAGGTCGCGCCCTTTTTCATTCCCGCAAATGCGCCGTCAGCGCCGAGCGTCACCGCGCGCAGGTCGTTGTCGTTGCCGACGCAGGCCATGACAAAGTCCTGGCCTTCAGCCGCCGCTTGCGGCGTCGATGCTGTTCGGCCGCCGAATTTATCGGCCCACGCCTTGGCCTTTGCCGGCGTGCGGTTATAGACGGTAACGTCGTGGCCTCCTTTGGCTATGAGATGCCCTGCCATGGGAAATCCCATGACTCCGAGACCGAGAAAAGCGACTTTGGCCATTTCTGCACCCTGAATTTGCCGGCTTGGATACTGAGTTGCCGGACTTAGTCTTTGCGATGGTCATGGCGGGCTATAAAGAACGAGCCCGCCCATAGAGCGGACCCACAGCATAAACGGTGCAGCGCGAAGGGCAACGCCTCCGATTGAATGGCAAACCTGGTTTCGTGCTACAAGACGCTTAGACAAGCAAGATCCAATAAGGAAGGGAGCGTCAGATGAGCGTGGGAACACTCGATCATTTCAACATCCGGACGAGCAAACTCGCAGACACGATCCGGTTCTATGAGGATATTCTGGGCCTCAACAGCGGCGATCGGCCGAATTTCAGCTTTCCCGGCGCATGGATGTACAGCGAAGGTAAAGCCGTGGTTCACCTTGTCGATATTTCGCAGACCAGTGAACAGCAAAAGCCGGATTCCGGCGTCGTGCATCACGTCGCTTTCGCCAGCCGCGATTTTGCCGGCATGAAGCAGCGGCTGGAGTCCAAAGGCATGGCCTTCGATGCACGGCAGGTGCCCGGTGGTGCGCTCTGGCAGATCTTTGTCAGCGACCCGAACGGCGTGATGATCGAACTGAATTACGAAGCGGCCAAAGAGCGCGTTTGAGGAGAGACGCGTTTTGAGCGTGACACAACAGGAAGTTCTTGACGGTCTGGCAAAGGTGATGTCGCCGCGCGGGGTCGCTCTGACACGCGCCAATGTGCTGTCGCCCGTCACTGTCGATGACGGCAAAGTGTTTTTCTCGATCAATGTCGATGCTACGGAGGCGCGCGCGTGGGAAGGCGTCCGCGCTCAGGCTGAAGCGGCCGTGCGTGCAATCCCCGGTGTTAGCGCAGCGATGATTGCGCTTACCGCCGAACGCAAAGCCGGGACTGCTTCCGCACCGCCGCCGCATCGACACACGCAGGGCGTGCCGCACGTCTCGACGCACCGGCCACAGCCGCAGCCTGCATCGGGATCGCCGATGTCTAAACAGGCGGAGATTCCCGGTATCGCCGCAGTGATCGCGGTGGCGTCCGGTAAAGGGGGCGTTGGAAAATCGACGACCGCGCTCAATCTTGCGCTGGGCCTGCGCGATCTCGGTTTGCGGGTGGGATTGCTGGACGCCGACATTTATGGGCCGTCGGTCCCGAGGCTGACCGGCATTCGCGAGAAGCCGCAGCTAAACGACGACAAGAAAATGATTCCGATCGTGCGCTTCGGCCTCGCGATCATGTCGATTGGCTTTTTGGTCGAGGAAGAAACCGCGATGATCTGGCGTGGGCCGATGGTGATGTCGGCGATTACGCAGATGTTGCGCGACGTGGCCTGGGGCACCCTCGATATTCTCGTTGTCGACATGCCGCCTGGCACCGGCGACGCGCAACTAACGCTCGCGCAGAATGTGCCGCTCAAAGGAGCAGTCATCATCTCGACGCCGCAGGACCTGTCGCTGATCGATGCGCGCCGCGGGCTCGCGATGTTCGAGAAGGTCAATGTTCCCGTTCTCGGAATTGTCGAGAACATGAGCTATTTTCAGTGCCCGCATTGCGGCACACGCTCCGATATCTTCGGGCACGGCGGTGCGCGGCACGAGGCGGAACGGCTCGCGGTGCCGTTTTTGGGCGAAATTCCGCTTCACATGTCAATCCGCGCCACCTCGGACTCGGGAATGCCGATCGTTGATAGCGAACCCACGGGACCCTACGCCGCGATATACCGGCAGATCGCCGAAAAGGTCCGCGATCGGCTTCAACTCGGGATAGTCGCGGTCTAGCGCTTTGACCCTATGCGACTTTCGTTTAGGCAGGGCCTGCCATGCCTTGGACGCGTTTGGCACGGCCTCACTTCGTGTTAGAGACCTGCACCAGAGCTGCCGCGGCAATATGGGAATTTCCTTAGCCTGCGCGAAGCTCGAGGAATTTTAAGAAACGCACACCAAGGAGAAATCTGAATGAAGCGCCGTGATTTTTTGAAAGTGTCCACAGCCGGTGCCGCCGTGGCTGCCGTCGCTTCGCCGGCGATCGCGCAATCGTCGCCCGAGATCAAGTGGCGCATGACTTCCAGCTTCCCGAAATCGCTCGATACGATTTATGGCGGCGCTGAGTATTTCGCTAAACAGGTCGCGGAGATGACCGACAACAAGTTTCAAATTCAGGTTTTTCAGGCCGGCGAACTCGTTCCCGGTTTGCAGGCACTCGATGCGACGTCCAAGAACACGGTCGAGATGTGCCACACCGTTTCGTACTATTACGTCGGCAAGGATCCGACCTTCGCGATTTATGCGTCCGTGCCCTTTGGTTTGAACGCGCGCCAGCAGAACTCGTGGTGGTATCAGGGTGGAGGCATGGAGCTCGGCAATGAGTTCTTCAAGAAGTCGAACGTGATCGGGTTTCCCTGCGGCAACACCGGCACCCAGATGGGCGGCTGGTTCCGCAAGGAGATCAAGACGGTCGCCGATCTCTCCGGTCTGAAGATGCGCATCGGCGGCATCGCCGGGCAGGTGCTGCAGAAGGTTGGCGTCGTGCCGCAACAGCTTGCCGGTGGCGACATCTATCCCTCGCTTGAGAAGGGCACCATCGACGCGGCCGAATGGGTCGGACCGTATGACGATGAGAAGCTTGGATTCCAGAAAGTCGCCAAATACTATTACTATCCCGGTTTCTGGGAAGGCGGTCCGACGGTTCACGCGTTCGCCAATCTAGACAAATGGAACGAGTTGCCGAAAAACTATCAGGCGATCCTCTCCAACGCGACGGCCAACGCCAATACCTGGATGGCTGCGCGCTATGACATGCAAAATCCCTCGGCGCTGAAACGACTTGTTGCCGGCGGCACTCAGCTTCGCCCCTTCACCAACGAAGTGTTGGAAGCCTGCCTGAAGGCGACCAACGAGTTGTGGGGTGAAATCTCCGCGAAAAACGCCGACTTCAAGAAGTCGATCGATGCGATGCAGGCCTATCGCTCAGATCAGTATCTTTGGTGGCAGGTGGCCGAATATACTTTCGACAGCTTCATGATCCGCTCGCGCACCCGCGGCTGATCGCCTTTTAAATATTCGAATCGAAAGCCCGGCCTTCGCGAGAAGGCCGGGCTTTTTCGTCGCGGATATCAATTCGTCGTGGAAATATCTTCTGAGATGTTCCATGCTCGGGTCAGGCCTCGAAGAAGGTCGTAACAAATCACGATCATCCCAGGGAGAGCTCAATGAAGCGACGAGACTTTATCAAGGTCACCGGACTGGGCGTTGCGGGGGCTGCGATAGCCGCTCCGGCAATCGCGCAGTCGATGCCGGAGATCAAATGGCGCATGCCGACGAGTTGGCCGAAATCGCTCGACACCCTCTACGGCGGCGCCGACATGATGACGAAGTTCGTCGCCGAAGCCACCGACAACAAGTTTCTGATTCAGCCATTCGCCGCAGGCGAAATCGTGCCGGGACTGCAAGTATTGGACGCCGTTTCCAACGGCACCGTCGAAATCGGCCATACCGCCTCGTACTATTATTTCGGCAAAGACCCGACGTTTACCTTCGGCTCATCTGTGCCCTTCGGTCCCAATCAGCGCCTCAATCAGGCTTGGTACATGCTGGGTGGCGGCAAGGAGGTGCTCAACGAATTCTACAAAAAATATAATTGCATGTCGCTGCTCGCCGGCAACACCGGCTGTCAGATGGGAGGCTGGTTTCGTAAAGAAATTACCAGCGTAGACGATATCAAAGGACTAAAATTTCGCATCGGCGGCTTTGCTGGCCGAGTCATGCAGAAGCTGGGAGCGGTCCCTCAGCAGCTTGCCGGTGGCGATATCTATCCCGCGCTCGAAAAGGGCACCATCGATGCCGCCGAGTGGGTCGGGCCGTATGACGATGATAAGCTCGGCTTCGTCAAGGTCGCTCCTCACTACTATTATCCCGGATGGTGGGAAGGCGGGCCCATGCTGGTGGCTTTCGTCAATCTCGAAAAATGGAATGCGCTTCCGAAATACTATCAGGCCATTCTTGAGCAGGCCGGGCACTATGCCAACAACTGGATGATGGCGAAGTATGACACCGTTAATCCGCCAGCTTTGAAGCGTCTGCTGGCCAACGGCGCCAAGCTGCATGCCTTCCCGCCGGCTGTCATGGAAGCATCCTTCAAGGCCGCAAAGGAATTGCATAGTGAGGTCTCTGCGACCAACGCGGACTTCAAGAAGGTCTATGAATCACTGACGGCCTTTTCGAACAACGGATACCAGTGGTTTCAGGTCGCCGAAGTTGGCTTCGACAATTTCATGGCGCGTCACTCCCAGAGTTGATCGGCCGCTGCAGCGAAGCAAAACCCCGGAGCGAAAGCCCCGGGGTTGGTTTTGCATCATCATCTCTTTTCGGAGTGTTTGCGCGAGGCTACGGTTTATCGCTTTGCCGCCAAGGCCAGTCGATTACTTCGGCGCAGTACAAAGCCCACCAGATGATCACCGGCTGCAATGCCAGTCGCGGGCCGTGATAGAGCCAGCTATTGGCTAGATAGGGGATCTCGACGCCTTCGAAGGCATGCTTGAAATTCGCGGGCCATACGCACACCGCGTAGAGCGCCATCGTAACGCCGGCCCACCAGCGAAACACACCTGTCACCAAAGCGATCGACGCCAGAATTTCAAACACGCCGGTCAGAAAGATCACCTGCGGCGCGAACGGCACCCAGGACGGCGTGATCGAAAGCAGTTTTTCCGGCAAGAAAAGATGACCGACGGCGGCGCCGGAATAAACCAGGGCGATAACCCAGCGCATGACGGCGCGGGCCTTGGAGGAGCGATCGACTAGTGGAGCATCTGGCATGCCGCGGACCTAGCATCCATGCCGCCACGACGCCACAACGATTGGCGCAGTCATGCGCGCTCTAGACAGAGTCTGCAGGCACGAAGCAGCTGATGACGATGCTGCCGCGGTGATGCACGTACCAGACCACGGCTTCGCCGACGGGATTGCCGCGCTCGCGAATGATCGCGTGATCCGGCACCTGCCACCACGAGCCATCGATCGGCACCCAATAGGCGCCGTCGTGAAAATCGTACTCCGTGCGATGCCCGTCCGATATATCGCAACACGGCACGCCGCTCGGACTGACAACGCCCTTGAACCAGGCGCGGATGTCGGCGGGCACGTTTTCATATTGCCCATTGTCGAAGGCAAAGGCCGCGGTCGTGATCAACGCCGCGAGCGGCAGCATGACAATCAGCGCGAACCTTCGCATGCAATTCCCACCCCGGCGCGTTTGTCGCTACGCGGATTGCTCGTGCGAGGCTTCGTAACAAATCAAGCGCGTCCGGGATTTAGCCCGAGCGCGCGGGCGGACGCACGCTCAAAAATATGTCAGCCAGAGCACCTGTGAATTTGATGCGGTGCGGCAAGCTCGCATTGCAACGCAGCGCGAGTTACGGCTTGTCGACGACACCTGTGGTTGGCCGATCATTGCCGCGCGCGGTCTCCTCGTGCCACTTGCCTTTGGAGTCCTCGTATTGAATGGCTTCGGTGGAGCCTGGTACCGTCTGCTCGACCGCCGCACGTTTGGCGGCAGCAGTCGCTTCGGCGTGTGTAGCGAAGGCCTCGGAGAATACATCGCCGACCTTGTAGGCCCAGCCGCCATCATGCTCGACGATATTGTAGATCACTTCACTCATGCTGGTCTCGCTCACTTAGGTTGGCGCGGTAGCGCGATAACGGCCTTGTACGGCATAACGCGTCCGCAGGCGAACGGTTCGTTCCGCAGGGTGGTGCCTCTGCGAGTGCAGGTTGGCTACATCGTCTTTTGCGGCGCGGTCTGCAGCAAGTCCTGCAGTTGCTGCTTGTAGAACTTCGCATCGCCTGTGGTGAGGTGTCCTTTGGTCTCGGTGCTCGCCGGAATCAGATACAGCCGGGCATTCTTGATCCGCTTCAACTCGCGATCCATCAGTCCGGTTTCCGGCGGATTGCGTTCGTCGTCCGCTGAATTGATCGCGAGCACGGTTGCCTCGATGCGCTCCAGTCCCGCCGAGGGATTGTAGTCGTGCGAGGCCTCCCACTGATAGATGAAGTCGTTGGCGTCGGCGACAAAGGGGGCCTTGAGGCGATCGTCGACCATCTTGTCGGCGTTCGCAGCCGTCGGCGCCAGCGTCTGATAATTCAGCGTGCCGCCGGCGGTGGCGATGCCGAACATGATGCTGGCATATTTCATCATCCGCGGCTGCGCAGCGTAGTTGCCGCCATTGTAGTCCGGATCGTTTTTGATCGTCTCCAGCATCATCCGCCGCAGCATCCAGTTGCGCGCCGCCATCTCGGTCGGCAGCGACGCCATCGGCACCAGCGCGTCCATGTACGCCGGATATTTCTCGCCCCAGATCCAGGTGTGCATGCCGCCCATCGAATTGCCGATGATCAGCCGCAGATGCTTGATGCCGAGCCCCTCGCTCAACAGGCGATGCTGCCCCTCCACCATGTCGTCGTAGTCGTATTTCGGAAACGCGGTCTTCAGCCCCTCGGAAGGCTTTGAGGATTTGCCGTGACCGATGCTATCGGGAATGATGATGAAGTATTTCGCCGCATCGAGCGGCTGCCCGGGACCGAACAATTCGTGGGCGAAGGTCGGCGTCAGCATGCTCGCGGCCGACCCTCCGGAGCCATGGAGTACCAGCACCGGTTGTCCACTTGGGTTGCCGACGGTGGTATAGTGCAGTCGCAGTTCCGGCATCACTTCGCCGGTGTGGAACTTGAAGTCCTTTGCGACCCAGTCGCCCTGTTTCGGCTCGGGAAAATCCGTCGCCAGCGCGGCGCTAGACATAACTGCAAACGCCGCGGATAGCGCTGAACGAAGTAGTCTCATCACCGTCCTCCCGATGCAGCCATTTTCTGGGCTGCTTGATCGCGATGGTATCATGCCACGCTGCACCGTCCGGGATTTTTTGCTATAGGTGCGCAAAGTTTAGGAGAAAGACGATGTGCCGCAATATCAAGACGCTGTTCAATTTCGAACCGCCGGCGACGGAAGATGAAATCCACGCTTCCGCCGTGCAGTTCGTGCGCAAGCTTTCGGGCTTCAATGCGCCATCGCAAGCCAACCAGGCCGCCTTCGATCGCGCCGTCGAGGAAGTCTCGGTCGCAGCACGGCGGCTGCTCGCCTCATTGCACACGCACGCACCGGCGCGCGACCGCGAAATCGAAGCGCACAAGGCCAGGGAACGCTCAAAGGCAAGGTTTGGATAAGCGGCATCGAATTGTGGCTAGTCGGCCTCAATGCTGTCATTTGCCGATGCTCTACGCGGCTTCGATGTTGCGCAGCTATATAAATCAGATGATCGATCTGCATGACGCCCGGCGGTTCCGCGTAGCCGTCGGACCCGCGGTCGCGCTGCTTATCGTGGGCGCCGGCGTTACCGGCTGCGCCGATATGAGCGACGGCCTGTCGTCGGCATTCGTCGATCCTGCCAAATACGAGCAGTACGATTGCAAGCAGCTCGAAGCCGAGCGCAAAGCCCTCAGCGTCCGCGCCGCGGAGCTGCAGGGATTGATAGCCAAGGCGGATACCGGCACGGGCGGCGCGGTAGTCGCCGAACTGGCCTATCGCAACGATTTCGTGTCGAACCGTGCGTCGATCAATCTGGCAAACGAGGTCTGGCGGCGCGACCGCTGCGCCCAAGGCGGTCCCGCCTCGGCCAACACGGCGGCAACGCCTGACATTCCGGGCGTCCCGAATTCCGGTCCGGCCAGCCGATCCCGTAGCGGGATATATTGATCGGTGCTTCGCGAACGATGCGGAGTCAAAGTCGCCAGTCGTAAATCCAGTCCTGACGCGCCAGTACGCGGCTTGCGCCGAGCGTCTTGATGGCGATGTCCCGCGCATAAGCCGCCGGGTCGCCGAGATGATAGATTCGACCGGCCTGCCGCGCGGCGCGTTGAACTCGCGTGACGCGCGAGCGGCGCAAGCCGGCGTATTTTTTCAAGGCCGCGGGGATATCCGCAGCGTTAGCCGCAAAACCTTCGCCGAGGCATTTTGCCAATACCGCGGCGTCCTCGATCGCCATGGCCGCGCCTTGGGCCGCGAAGGGCAACATGGCGTGCGCCGCGTCGCCTAAGAGCGCCATGGGACCGCTGTTCCATGCGCCGCCGTCGGGAATCGTGAACAACGCCCATCTTCGCCAGTTTTCAACGGCGCTGATCATCATGCGCGCGGGTCCGGGCCACTGTGAGGGTGCGAACTGATCCTTGATCTCCTTAGCGTCGCCAGGCGCGCTCCAGCCCGGCCTGTTCCAGGTGCCCGGCACGATGGCCACGAAGTTGATGCGGCGTCCGCCTGAAACCGGATAGGCCACCAGATGGGCATCCGATCCCATCCAGAGCTGCACCCGCCGCGAAGTGTATTCGCGCGGCAATTGCGTCGCCTCGATCGTCCCCCGCCACGCGATAAGCCCGGAAAATTGCGGCTGCACCTGCGGAAAAAGCTGATGCCGCACCGTGGACCAGACACCGTCGGCGCCGATCAAGGCAACCGCCAACTCCTGCTGGCGCATCACGCCCTGGCGCTGACCCACGGAGAGGCCCTTAGCGTGCACCGCGACGTCCTCGAATTGGCAACCGAGGCGCAGCTCGATATCGGGATTGTCGCGAACATGCTCCAGCAGGATCGACTGCAGATCGGCGCGATGGATCACCCAATACGGCGCGCCGGCGCGAAATGCCGCGGCTTCGCCGAGCGGCAGACGGGCGATCTCGCCGCCGCCTCGCGCGCTCATGATGCTGATGGCTTCGGTGGTGATCGCGCGCGACGCCAACGCAGGCTGCAGGCCCAGATCGATCAGAACGCGGCTGGCATTGGGCGACAATTGCAGCCCGGCGCCGGCTTCTTCGAGGCGTTCAGCCTTTTCCAGTATGACAACGCGAAATCCTTTTGCCGCCAGCGCGAGCGCTGCGGTCAATCCTCCAATCCCGGCACCGGCGACAATGATGGTTCGCGAAGGTGTCACGGATCGGTCAGGCGACCCTGTCCTTCAGCACGCATTCCGGCGGTCGCGCCTCACCGGCGGCAAGATCGGCGGCGTAGCGATACAGCGTGGAGCAGTAAGGACAGATGATCTCGTTGTCGTTGCCGAGATCGAGAAAAACGTGCGGGTGGTCGAATGGCGGATTGGCGCCGACGCACATGAACTCCTGCGAGCCGATCTCGATGATCGGGACGCCGGCATCGTTATGAAAGTGCGGAACGACGTGATCGGACATAATTTCCCCAACGGACGAAATGGATGCAGTCATTTGCTTGCGACGCAAAGCACTTTACGGGCCGCCGGGATCGATTCCTAGTGGCCGCCGTGCGGTCATTTATCGTACAAATTCGACATATTCCTGTTGTCTGGAGAAGCCCTTCTTTCGTCGGGGCCGTTGTGTCGTAAAAGCGGCACACAATTTCAGCTGAGACGAAAATTCAGGGTTGGGCGATGCGAATTGGTTTTGCGATAGCTGGCATGGCGTTGTGTGCGCTAACGTTTATAGCGCTGTGGCCGCAGGCCCGCGACGCCGCTGTGATACTGGCGGCTCAGGACGATCCTGCCGAACTTTCCGCCATCCAGCTCAAATCTGCTGTGCGGAATGATCCGGCTCTGATCGAGCAGAATGCCGAAGCCGCACTTGCGGCTGGCGATGCTGATCTGGCAAAAAGTTTCGTTGATTTGGGCGGCGCAGAAAATATCGCTATCCCCGGTGAACTGTCGCAGCGCGTGACCCAGGCCGTGGCGGAAGAAAGTTCGACGTCGCATTTTGCCAAAAATTTTGTGACCGGTCTGGTGACCGGCAATGCCGACGATGTTGCGAGCTTGTCAGGAACGGTCGCGGGCGATCTGTTTGTCTTCGGCGACATCAGGGATGTCGTGCGCGAAGGCAAGCGATTGGCGATGGGCGAGGATGCCGATCGCCTCATCCTCGGCCTTGCCGCCGCCGGCTTGGTGGTGACGGCCGCGACTTACGTTTCAGTTGGCGGCATCGCGCCGGTCCGCGCGGGTCTTACGTTGGTCAAGGACGCCCGCAAGGTCGGCCGGCTGGGCGAGGGCCTCACGCAATGGGCGGGCCGTTCTGCTCGCGGAATCGTCGACACGCCGATGCTTCAGAACGCAGTTGCGACGGGGTCGTGGATGCGGCCGGCGCAGACCATCGGCGCGGTAAAGGCGGCCTTTCGCGCGGAGAAAGCCGGCGCGCTGGTGCGTCTTGCCAAGGATGTCGGCCGCGTTGGCGAGAAGGCGGGAGCGCGGGGCGCGCTGGATACACTGAGAATCGCCGAAGGTCCGAAGGATGTGGCGCGCACGGTGCTGCTCGCCGAATCAAGAGGCGGCCAGACCCGCGCGATCCTGAAGATTCTCGGCCGCGGCGCCTTGCTGCTGACGGCCGGCGCATTCAACATGACGCTGTGGGTGTTCAGCGCGGTGCTGGCGCTGTTTGGATTTGTTGCCTCGGTCAAGGCCACTGCCGAGCGCGCCACCGACGGGTGGCTGCAGCGCGCAAAAGCCGGGCGCCTGCGCAAGGCAATGGCCGCGCAGGTTTCGGCATCTCCGCCGCTGGCTGTCCTCGCCGCGCGCGGTTAAAACCAGCGCGCTTCATTCTCGTTTTTGCCAAACACGGACAACCCAATGCCGAGCTTTCACAACGGCGATGTTGAAATCGCCTATCTCGACGAAGGCGAGGGCGATCCGATCGTGCTGGTGCATGGCTTCGCATCGAGCAAGAACGTCAACTGGGTGTATCCGGCCTGGGTTTCGGAGCTGAAGAAAAACCACCGCCGCGTCATCGCGCTCGATAATCGCGGCCACGGCGAATCCAGCAAGCTCTACGATCCCGAAGACTATCACATTGGCACCATGGCCGGCGATGTCAGCGCGCTGATGGATCATCTGTGCATCGAGCGCACCGACATGATGGGCTATTCGATGGGCGGACGGATCACCGCTCTTCTTGCCCAGACGCAGCCGCAGCGAATTCGCTCCGCGATTCTCGGCGGTATTGGCATCGGCATAATCCAAGGCGGCGGCCCTGGAAAAGCAGTCGTGGATGCGCTGGAAGCGACTTCTCTCGAAGACGTGACCGATCCGGTCGGGCGGATGTTTCGTGCGTTCGCGGACCAGACGCGCTCCGATCGCCGGGCGCTTGCCGCGTGTTTGCGCGGTTCGCGGCGGCTGATGACAAAAGAGGAAGCTGCGGAGATTTCAGTGCCCGTGCTGATTGCGGTCGGGACCACGGATGAAATCGCAGGCTCGGCGCAGGCGCTGCAGAAAATCATTCCGCATTCGCAGGTGCTCGATATTCCAGACCGCGATCATATGCGGGCGGTCGGGGACAAGGTCTACAAGGCTGGAGTGCTCGAGTTCTTGTCACAGCGGAAATGACTCCCGGCGCGGCGGCTTGTCATCGACGAAATGCCTGAATGCCGCGATCAGTACCGCGAAGGTCGCAACCCACACCATTCGCGCGCCATAACGATCGTGGGGCCCGGAGATCACGCCGCATATGAAAGCGTTGCCGAGCAGGGCGGTCGCCGTTACAGCCGCGAGCAGTGTTATATCGTCGAGCCGGCGTCGCCACACCGCATATCCGAGTATTGCGAAGAGGCCCAGCATCGATACCAGCGCGACAGGGATATGGACGCGGTTGATCGCGGCGAAATCGATATCCCAGTGCTGTTGATGTGCGGCCTGCATCGCTTCCTTCTGCGCGGGCAGATACCGCTCAATGATGCCGTAGGTGTGCGGAATCCAGCCATTGGTGCCTTCGCCCGTTCCGACGTGGACCAATTGCTGCGCCGTGGCTGCCAGCGCGGCCTCTGCCTGCCAAACTGGATAAGCGGCGAGCGAATGCAGGGCGATGAACTCCATCTCGTCGTTCAATCCCTGAAAACGGCCGAGCGTGTTGAACATGCTGTTGCCCCACAGAAATTCGTCCGCCGTGGCGGGCAGCTCGTTGCGGTAAGGGCAGAGTTTCAGCTTGATGGCAGGGCAATGGTCATTGAGGTAGCGCGCAACGATTCCATCCTGCATCATCCGGCCAAAGGAGACGCCAAATCCGCCGGGCGTCCATGCGAGTTGGCCGGACAGAGCAAAGTTTGCGGATACCAACATCAGGGCTCCGGCCAGGAGGGTAAGCGAGCCCTGAAGGAGCCCGATGGCGGGAATTCGAGCGCTCAAAAATGGCCGAACGATCCAGCCGGCGCAACACAGGCCAAACATCACGCCGAGCGTTGCGCTGTGGGTCGCCGCGGCAAAGGACGTCAACGCAAACAATAGCCACTTCTCAAGTGTACCGATCTTGTCGCCATGAATGACAAGAAGAAACAGCGACAATACCGCTAACCCGGCAAAGATGTCGGTAAGCAGCATGCTGGCGAGCCAGGGCAGCGCGGTTGTCATGATCAACGGGAGAGCGATAGCGGCAATGCGAAAGGGCGTTCGCATCCCGAATACTCTTAGCGTGAGTTGCAAAATCCATAGTGTCGCCAGCGCTTGAATGCCGAGATTGATCCAGAAATAAGCGCTTTCGCCGAAATGCAAATAGAGACCGAACACCGTCGAGCGGCTCGGGACCAGGTAACCTTCATACCAGCGGGCAAGGTAGCCGCCGGTGTCGTATTCGAGCAGCGGATAACCGTTCCATATCGCCGGCGCGATCAACAATAGCGGTACGGCGACCGCGACTATCCAGACGTGAACGGGATCGGTCCGACCTACAGAAAAAGTTTGCGTAGAAATAGCACTGCCTCCCGTAATGGCGCACCATGCTTAAAGCAAATATGTTCTGCATATGCGCAATTAGTCTGACGAAGCAGGCTCGCAGGACTTGATTTCGCGAGGATTTCCAACCACTTGATTTGGCACCCGGCCGATGCGTAAGGCGATGTCCCGGTAGTTAAATATTCTACGTAAGAGACGCGCCGGCCCTGCAGGTTTTTCCAGGATCGGCCACAGGACAGCGCTCCCGTCGGCATGTATAATGCGCCACAAGCTAACCCGAAATGCGAGACCGGCATGGCCATCCACCAGATCAATCCGCAGAACAAACTCGCAGCGCTAGATCCGATCTGGGATCGCGTGCGCGGCGAGGCGGAAGACATCGTTCGCCGCGAACCCGAACTGGCGTCTTTCATCTATTCGACGGTGCTGCACCACGACCGTCTGGAGGATGCGGTCATTCACCGGATCGCGGAGCGTCTCGATCATCAGGCTCTATCCGGCGATCTGATCCGCCAGACCTATGACGAAGCGCTGCGCGACGAGCCCGATCTGGGTAACGCCTTCCGTGCCGATCTGGTGGCGGTGTTCGACCGCGATCCCGCGATTTCACGCTTCATCGATCCCTTGCTCTACTTCAAGGGTTTCCACGCGATCGAAACCCATCGCCTGGCGCACTGGCTCTATTTAAAAGGCCGCAAGGACTTCGCCTATTATCTGCAGAGCCGCTCGTCCGCGGTGTTCCAGACCGACATCAATCCCGCAGCTAAAATCGGCCGCGGTATTTTTCTCGACCACGCCACCGGCCTCGTTGTCGGCCAGACTGCCGTCATCGACGACGACGTCTCGATCCTGCACGGCGTGACCCTCGGCGGCACCGGCAAGGAAAACGAGGACCGTCATCCAAAAATCAGGAGCGGCGTGATGATCGGCGCCGGCGCGAAAATTCTCGGCAACATCGAGATCGGGCGTTGCGCGCGTATCGCCGCGGGTTCGGTTGTAGTGAAGGCCGTGCCGAACAACGTCACTGTAGCCGGCGTTCCAGCCAGGATCGTCGGCGAGGCCGGCTGCGCCGAGCCATCGCGCACCATGGATCAAATGATCAACGCCATCGGACTCTGACCGCTCCGATGCTGCTGCATCGAACGCCTAGCGCCGCGCGCGATATCGCATTAGAGAATCACGAAACAATTGCACCGGAGGCCTAAGTGGACGTTCAGGAAGTCAGGAAGCTCGACGCCTATCTCAAGCGCGTGTTCGGCAATCAGAAAATTCGCGTCGTGCCGCGGCCGAAGAAGGACGAATTTGGCGGAAGTCTATATCGGCGAGGAATTCATCGGGGTGCTGTTCGTCGATGACGAAGACGACGATCGCTCATTTCAGTTTCAGATGGCGATCCTTGAGGAGGATTTGGTCGACGGCGACGCCTAGAGGGGGCTAACCATGTGGCCCGTGCAACTGCGCTGTCAGGCGGTCCATCGCGGCTGCGACGTCGCGCCATTGCCCAAGCCAGCCGCGCGGAAAACGAAACGTCAGGTCGGCTCCCCCGACCCTGCGTTCACTGAGGCACATTCCCGGCGTGACGCCGTCGCGCGTGCATCGCGCGACGAGGTTCGGCGAGCCGGCCATGAACAGGTCCTCATTGCCGTACGGAGAACCTTCCCTGAACGCGCGCATGGTGAGGCCGTCTTGCCCCGGCGATGAAGACTGTTCGAGGTAGCGCGGATAGATCGTGCGCGATCGGATATCAGGTGCCAGCGCGTCGCGATGCGCCGAGATCGAGACGAAGATACGGTCGATAGGCTGGGTAGCGCCTTCGATGCTGGTCGCGCTGATATGCTTTGGCAAGTCCGGAGCGTCCAACGATGGGTATATGAAGCTGAGATCGACGCGCTCCTGCGGGCCGGAATGTTTCTGCACTTTCATCCGGAAGGCATGGACAGGCACGTTGAACAGCGTTTCTCCCACGCTGACCGGAAACCGTACCGCTTCACTGGATTGATCCGACTCCCATGTAGGCCGCAGCAGATAGGTCACCATGGCAATCGCGCCAGCTGCGATCACGCCAGCCAGCACGATCGGTATGAGATGATTGTGGCGTCGTCTGCGCCATTGGCGCGCGCCGTGCCGGGCGGTCGAAATCAATGTCATGAATGAAGCGCCATGGCGGGCAGATCACATCCGGATCGAATCACTTTCCGAAATATGCCACGCGGTCCAGTTTTCGCGTAATCTTCGGCTACTAAAACCCGCGCATGAAGCCATGCACGGAAGCGTCTTCACGCCCGCGCCGTTAACCTTTTCTTAAGGATGATGTGGCGGCGCGCGCGGCATTCTGCGAAGCATCGCATTGTAAGTAATGCGTGAGATGCCGATGTCGCCGGATGCGTTGAATTCCCTGTTCTGCCTCGGCATCGGCTTTGCGCTGGCTGGCGCGCTCGCCAGCGGGTATCAGGCGGTCGTGCTGCGTCCCCTGAGTTTTGCGCTGCTGCAGCAGGGTGTCGTGTCGAAGGCGTTTGCCGCGGTGCCGGTTCTGGTGTTCGCGGCGCCTTTTATCATTATGCGCAATACTCTGCGCGGCGCGCGCGCCGAAGGTCACCGCTTTCAATTCGTGATGATGGCCACGGTGCTGGCCGGGTTCTGGAGCCTGATGTCCGGCACGTTCGTGGTGACGACGCTGCGCGCCGCCGGTGTACTGGCGTAAGCTTAGCGTCTCCCACGGCATCGATTTCCGTGCCAAAGTCTTGCGGCGAACTGGAGACATCAACCGCATGGCGATCTATGAACTGGACGGGCAGGCGCCCGAACTTCCCGCCGACGGAAATTATTTCATCGCCGAGTCGGCAACGCTCATCGGCAAGATAAGATTGCTCAGCGCCGCCAGCGTATGGTTCGGCGCCGTGCTGCGTGGCGACAATGAGTGGATCGAGATCGGCGAAAATTCCAACGTGCAGGATAACAGCACCTGTCATACCGACATGGGTTTTCCGCTGACGATCGGAAAGAATTGCACCGTCGGTCACAACGTCATCTTGCACGGCTGCACGATTGAGGATGGCGCACTGGTCGGCATGGGTTCGATCGTCATGAACGGCGCACGGATCGGACGCGGCAGCATCGTTGGTGCGGGCTCGGTGATCACGGAAGGCAAGCAGTTTCCGGAGCACTCGCTGATCATCGGCTCGCCGGCACGGGTGATCCGCACCCTTGATCCTGCGCAGGTCACGGCGATGGGAAGCGCCGCACGATTTTACGTCAGCAATGGCGCGCGTTTTAGCAAAGGCCTGAAAAAGGTCGGCTGACCGGCCGCTCTTTACGTACCTTCGGACTCGTTGGCTTCCATTTCGGCTGCGACCTTCTCGCGGCCGGCGGCCCAGAGCGAATGCTGTTCGCTGCCGTCCTGATACGGATTGCCCTCCGCAGGAATATTCTTTCGCGCGGCCCGCTGGCCTTGTTCGAATGGATCGGGATCTGGTTTCATCGTTTGGATTTCCTTTTGGCGTTACCGCCGGCGGCCGGCTTTTTCAAACTCGAGGCGCTCTTTGCGCTTTTGCGTAACGCGTCCTTCAGGTCGCGGGGAACGCCATGCTTCTTCAGGACATCGGCGAAAGCCTCGTCCGCCAACTCTTGAATCGTCGCCATCCGGTCGCGGCCAAGCTCCGTCAGCTTACTGAAGGTATCCTCGTCGAAAGCGATCAGCTTGCGCATGGGCACCGCATATACATTTCATCCGCACCTTAAAGAACTTGCCGCGGGATGGTTCCGGAATGGAACCGGCGCTGCCCAGAGTTGTTGCGTAAAAAAGGGAGTTTTCGAATGAAATACGCATCGATATCTGCAGCGGTTGCAGTCGTCGCCATCCTGATGTCGCCCGTCAATCTGGCCGCGCAAGGCGCGGGCGGAGGCGGCGGTGGAGGAGCGGGCGGCGGTGCTGGAGGAGCGGGCGGTGCCTCGGCGCGGCGGCGGAAGTGCGGGCGGGGCGGCCAGCGGTCCTTCAACGGGCGCGAGCGGTGCAGGCGCGGCGGGATCGCCCACGGCAGGCTCGGCCGGCGGCGGCACGCAATCGATCAGCGGCGTACCGTCTGGTCCCGGCAATGCCGGCTGGCTTGAACAATTCCGGCAACGACCCCAGCGGCGCGGGCAATGCCAATAAATCCCCATCAGCGCCAGGGACCAATGCCTCGGGCACAGCGAATTCGGCGGGTCCCGGTGGCACCAACGCCGGCGCCGGGGGCGGTCCGGCGTCGGCGTTCCGCAGGGTCAAGTCGGCACGAACAGCTCGGCACGGCGAATTCGTCGGGCGGAGCGGTTCGTCGGGGTGCAACGACGGGCGCAAACGGCTAGCCAATCGCGCCGCCAATATGGAGCCGTTACCGGTCCGAGCAACAACCGGCGATGCAGCTGTCGATGCAGAGGATCGCGCGGTCGATCGAAAGATCAAGAGCATCTGCAAGGGCTGTTAGCGTCCCAACGAGCCGCGTGTTCATCAAGAATTGCACAAAGTTAATCTTCCCGATTGCAACGATCGTTTCCGAAAACGTCTTTTGTTTTCGGGTACGACAATTCAACTGGAGGACGGACAATGTTACGTAAGACAATTCTGGCACTGGTGGCGACGGCGGCGGTGGCGTTGGCCGCGCCTACTGCGGCTTCGGCCCGCGCGGCGGACACGGCTGGCGGCGGTCATGGCTGGGGCGGCGGGGCAGGTGGCGTCGGCGGCGGATGGCGTCGGCGGCGGGACTCGGCCTAGGCTTGGGCCTCGGGTTGGCCGGCGCCTATGGCGCTTATGGTTATCCCTACGGCTATGGATATCCCTACGGCGGGTACGCGTACAGCGGCTATGATGATGGCGGCGATTGCTATGTTGTTCGCCGGCGCGTCCGTACCCCGTACGGTTGGCGCATCCGGCCGGTTCAGGTCTGCGGCTGATCTGCAGAACGTTCAAGCAAAGAAGGCCCCGGCATTGCGCTGGGGCCTTTTCGCGAATTCGTGATGGCCTCGCGCAAAAACAAGACCGCCGGCGGAGTATGACGCCTAGCGGCCTTGTCCGGTCCGGATATCGAAATCGGCTCGCGCCATCCGGTAACCGCATCTTGCCGTGGTCGCGGGACCACAGATGTGAACCAGCTCACAGTCAGCTGAAAAGGTGCGGCCGAACCTTGGGGGAGGTTCGGCCGCGCGCGATCCGGTCTGGGACGGGGAGGGGTGGGGATGTGACCGGGTCGCGTGTCTCCGTTGTTTCCGAATTGTTCAGTGTCAGCGCGCGCTGGCGGTGGCGATCGCCGGACGGGAATCTCCGAGCGAGACCCACACGTTGGGATCGCTTTGCGATTGACGCTTCACGAAGCGGTAGCCGGTCTCGGTCCAGGCCACGACGTTTTCGTTCTGGTTGTCGAGAATGAATTCGCCCTTGTCGGTCTTCACCGTCAGCACCGCGTGGCCTTCGCCTTTCTTGTCGCGGACGACCGTGATCAGCAACGCTTCGCGCGGCCAGCCGGCATCGATCAGCATCTTGCGTTTCAGCAGCACGTAGTCTTCGCAGTCGCCGTAACCGTCCGTCGGCAACGACCATTTCTCGATCACGCCCCAATGATCCATGTCGGTCATCGGCTTGATGGTTTCGTTGACCCAGCGGTTGACCCGCAACAAATCCTTCCACGCCGTCTGCGTCATCACGATATCGCGCGGCTGCGAAGCGCCGCCGCGGCATTCGCCGGGATTGTCCGTGCAAAACTCGATCCAGCCGATCGGCGACCGCGTGTTGTCGCCAAGGCTTGCGTACAAAACCTCATTGCCGGCTTTTGCCGTTGTCGCCATCGCCAGCAGCGACGCCAGCAAGCGCCAATCCCTTCCCCAGTCCCCTGATACCAAACATTGTGGCCCCCGTTTCTTGTTGGGACCACGTTTCGCACAAAGGTTTTGCGCTGCCGCTAAGTAAGACAAGTACAATTGAGGCGAATACAAGTAAAAGAAAGCGAATAATTCGATCTATACTTGAATCGAATTCGATTAAAATTTGAAACAACTGCAATTGATTCAAATTTTATGCATTAAGCTGCAGCGCGGCCGTGAATGCCGGAGATCCCGCGACGGAAAACGTCGTGGCATTAACCGCCGCAACCCCGGCGCAAAGCCGCGAATGGGCAGCAGCTGGCAACTGCCGCAAACTGTCTTCAGCATTTGAAAATTCGAAAGAGCGGGTGCGCGGTCGTTTACCGGGCGGTGACGCTGTCTTCGAGCGTCTCGGCGAGCTGCTCGTGGACGAACTCGAGCGCAAAGCCTTCTTCGAGGTTCCGCACCACCCGCGCCTGGACCTTGCCAAGCAAAACCAGCGAATTTATCGGCGGCCGGTTTTCCGCCGCAATAGCCGCGCCCGACAGCGACATATCGATGATGCGGCAGGTCATCTTGCTGCCGTCCTCGAGCGTGAGCACGGCAATCGGGTTGCGCGGAACGAGGCGGTCGTGGCGGCGGTCTTCCGGCAGATTGAGGATGTCGCGGTTGGCGAGCCAGGTCAGTTGCGCCGCCAGCTTGTCGCGTTTGCGCGGTGTCGCGCCGACGCTCATGGCAAAACCATTGTCGATGATGCGGGTGATCTTGCCTTCGACGCGGCCGATATGATCGAGGTAGGCGATGACGCGATCGCCGACATTGCCGATGCCAGGTGCCAGCAGCGCAAGGCCGCCCGGCGACATGTTGATGATCTGGCAGGGATATTCGCGCCGGTCGCGGCAGCATGTAGCGGCCCAGCAGGTGGACCTTCACCCGCTGAAAGCGCCGGCGCTCGTCGGCAACCGGAAGGATCGATTTCTTATGCGCCAACGACATCATCGCCACCCGACAACCGGGATATCGGTGTCAGTCAACCCTACGGCGGTCAGGGTTAACGGATCGTTATCGTTTGCCGGGCGAGCGATTGTCATGGCGGTTTTGCCGTGGTCGCCGGAATGCGGTTGAAACCCCAGAGGATGACCGGACACGCGAGCACCATAACGGCGCCGAAGTCGAGCGCGGCGCCGGCGCTGCCGGTCCATTTGGCGCAGAAGCCACCGATCGCCGGGCCGAGCATCATCGCGGCGTAATAGACGGTGTAGAAAATCCCCATCCCAACCGCGCGCGTAGCCGGCTGCAGCACGCGGGCCGGCAGGCTCATGATCGGTCCGGCCGGCTGTCCGCATACCAACCCGAGCGCAATCACGATCAGCAGCGTGACTGCGCCACTGCGGGGTAACGCCACCATCAGCGCAGCGAAAACGACGCAGCCAGCGACCAGGATGAGCTCATGACGTTTGGTTCGGTCGGCGAGAAAACCGCCGAACGGAACAGAGAACACTGCTAGCCAAAGCACGATACTGATGGTCGATCCGGCTGCCGCAATCGACCATCCGCGTTCTACCAGCATCGAGGGACCGAAGCTGAAAATCGTAGCGAAGCCGACATTGAAAGGCCCCAGATCAGTCCGGCCGCAACGACTGCAAGGATGGTGTTGCGATCGAGGCGCGTGGCGATCGTTGTCGCGACGGCAGCATGCGGTGGTGGCTGATACGCAGCGAACAGAAGCACGATGCCGCATCCAATCAGCGCGGCGACGGCAATAAACACCGCGCCGATGCCGTAGGCGGTGCCGATCAACGGCAGCGTCAGCAACGCCATCGCAACGCCGGCCGGCCATGAATTGACGAAGATCGCCATCGCCGTCGCGATCTCGCGGCCGGCGAACCAGTCGGCGACCATTTTCGTCATCTGAACGTTCAAGATGACGCCGCCGGCGCCGGAGATCAGCCGCCCGGTAACCTGGACGCTCCATGAGCCGGACGCCGCCATTGTGAGACCGCCGGCCAGCATCAGCCCCAGACCGCCAAGCGTCGTCGCTTTATCGCCGAATCTTTTTCCCAGCGCTCCACCGGGTAATGACAGTGCAATGCCCGGCGCGAAATAAAGACCGATCAGGATTCCGATATCGGCGAGGCCGAAGCCGAAATCGCGGCCGAGCAAAGGCGCCACCGCGGCAACGCTTTGGAATTGAAATGCCATGGTGAGGCGAACGACGAACAGAACGGCGAGGATGACCCAGCGATTGTCCAAGCGTCACTCCCGATGAAATTACGGCGTGACCCTGAGACCGCGCGATGGGGCTGTCAACTCGAGCGCAGTCAGCTTACGCCGGGATGACATTGGCATCGCTTACGACTTCAAATAGATTTTGTCGGTCCGGCAATCCAATCAACAAAAAGCCGAAGTCGAGGAAATCCATGAACCAGATTCGCGTGTGCACTTATGACGGCCCCGGCGCACAGCCGGTCATTCGCGAAGTGCCCTGGCCGAAAATTCCGAAAAAGGCGGCGCTGATAAAAGTCGGCGCGTGCGGCGTCTGCGGCACCGATCTGCATATCCTCAAAGGCCACTGGCCGAAGAAACTGCCGTGGCCGTTCACGCTTGGCCACGAGATCGGCGGCGAGCTGGTCGAAGTCGGTTCGGAATTCAACGAAGACTTCATGAGCAAGCCGCTCAGCGTCGGATCGAAGGTGATGATCCCGCCGCTGATGCCGTGCGGGCATTGCTATTACTGCATCCACTATCCGCTCAGCGCCAACAAATGTCTGACGCCGGTGTATTACGGCCGCTATCTCGGCTTCGACAAGGCGCCGCATCTGTGGGGCGGCTGGGCGGAATACGTCTACGTCGATCTCGACATGCTGCCCGGCACCAAGATCTACAAATTGCCCGACGACATGTCGCTGCGGCTGGGCGCATTGTCTGAGCCGCTGACGTCCTGCATCCGCGCCTTTAATCGCGCGACGCGCGCCGGCGGATTCATGTGGGGCGACACAGTGGTCATTCAGGGTTCGGGACCGATCGGCATTCTCGCGGTTGCCGCGGCGCAGGAAATGGGTGCGGGACGCGTGATCTGCGTCGGCGCGCCGGAGACGCCGCGCCTTGCATTGGCGCGCAAATTCGGCGCTGAAGCCACAGTGAACATCGAAGAGGTCAAGACTCCGGAGGCGCGCATCAATGCGGTGCGCGACATCGTCGGCGGCTTCGGCGCCGATCTGGTGATGGATTGCTCGGGGCATCCGAGCGCCGGCCCTGAGGGCATCGAGATGCTGCGCGACGGCGGCACTTACGTCGAGATGGGCCAGTTCACCGATGCGGGCTCCATCGACACCTCGTGGCATCGCATCTGCACCAAAGACCTCAACGTACTGGGCTCGTGGGGCTTCACCGGCAACGACCTGCCGTTGGGCGTCGACATGCTGTATCGCACGCGAAACAAATATCCCTGGCTTGAGATGCAGACGATCTATCCCTTCACTGAGGAAGGCATCGGTCGCGCGGTGGCGGATGCGATGGCGATGAAGACGGTAAAGTCCACCATCGTGCCGTTTCCAGAAATGGCGGAGTGATTACACCGTCATTCCGGGATGCGCGCTCTTGCAGCGCAGGCCACAGACGCGCAATCGCGCGTCGGGGAATCCATACTCCCGGCTGTGGTTATGGATTCCGGGACCGTTTCGCTTCGCTTCACGTCCCGGAATGACGAGGTTGGTTACCGCAGCCCTTCATAGACCATGAAGCCGCGCGCTACCGCGAGTTTTCGCAAGGCGCGGGGAATGAAGCGCTGCGGCGGATGGCCGATATAGCGCCACGATGTCAGTTTGAAATCCTTGATCACATTGAGTTCGCCGCTGAACGGCGCCAGCAACCCGGTCAGGCTCAGCGGCGTATGTGCGCGCGTGTTGAACGGCAGCAGCAGCAATTCCAGTGGCACCGCTGAGCCATCCTCCGCGGTCGCGGTGATGCCGGCAACCGCGGCGAGCAGTTCCTCGGCGACGATGCCGAGAATATCCTCGATCTCGCGGCGGGCATCGGGAGCAAACAACGCGGAAAAACTTTTGTCCTTTTGATCGCCGCCGAGCAGCGCACTGACGCGCGTTCCCGCCACGCGAAAGGGGTAGCCGGTCGAGGGGTCATAGGACAAAACGAAGATGTCGCCGAGCAGATCGCGGACGGCTCCGGGTTCAATTTCGCTGCGGTCAGGGGCCCGCGCGAGACCGCGCTTCTCGTCCCAATAGGCGAAAAATTGCCGGCTCGACGGATGCTTCATACGCTAACCTGCTCCGCACACGGCGCGCTGCGGACACTTCCGTCCCGCTTTCACCCACCGCGTACCCCCTTGTTTGTTGTGCAAGACCGCAGGTGCAGCGTCCATGCCGCATCCTCATTTCGAGCGGTCTGGAGCGGGGTTTGTGCCGTTAACGTTAAATTAACTATGTGCTTGAGGTTCGGCGCAGACCGGATAAAACCGCCGCACTCCATATCTCGCCGTTTTCTCATAGGCCGGCGGTACTGAATGCACAGGGTGGCTTCAAGCGGGTTCGATCGAGCGCGTCAGCGCGCCCAAAGATCGGCATCGACGAAGGGGAGGCTTCCAGAGCCTCCCTTTTTTCGTTTACGCGGCGGCTGCGGCGATCCCCTGCTTGCGCCTTGCAGCCAAGCCGCCTATTCGGTGCCATCGCTCGCGTGAGCCGCCCGCTTTAGGCCCGATCCCTTGCAATCTTCGCCCGAATTTCCGCCGGACGCTCCGCGCGAACCGATCCTGACCCTTCCCGGCGCGCTAACCGCCTACGTCGCACTGCTCGCGGTCATTCATCTGCGCGTGCTGCTGCCGCCCGATCTGGAATACTGGACTATCGAGGTCTTCGGCTTCATCCCGAAGCGTTACAATTCCACGTTGCTGGACATTGCATTTCCCGGCGGTTCCGGGGCGAAGGTCTGGACCTTCATCACCTATTCGCTGCTGCATGCAAATCTCAGCCATATCGTTTTCAATGTGCTGTGGCTGCTGCCATTCGGAAGCGCGGTCGCGCGCCGCTTCGGCGCTTGGCGATTTTTTGCGTTCATGGCGGTGACCGCGATCGCCGGGGCGATGGCGCATTTGGTTACCCATGAGCACGCGGTCGCGCCGATGATCGGCGCTTCGGCTTCGGTGTCCGGCGCGATGGCGGCGGCGATACGGTTCGCGTTCGTGCAGGGCAGCTTCCTGTCGTTTCGCCGCGGCGATGCCGATGCGGCCGCTCAGGTGCCGGCCCTATCGCTGATGCGCGCGCTGCGCAACCCACGCGTGCTCGGATTTCTTGCGGTGTGGTTCGGCGTCAATATTATTTTCGGCGTTGGATCGATCGCGATCGGCGCTGAAGGCGTCAGCGTTGCCTGGCAGGCGCATATAGGCGGCTTCTTCGCTGGTCTCCTGCTGTTTTCGCTGTTCGATCCAATTCGGCCCGGCGTGATCGATGGTTCAGACGCACCGGAATCGGATGCTGCCGATCAGGCTTGACCGCGCTGTCGCTTGCGGCGCTTTGGTATTTCCTTCATCATTACTATCTGTCGGACTGCGGTCGACCAAAGGCCGTCGAACAGAAAATCGCGCCGTCGAAGAGCGCAATTGCATTTAGGGAGGCGACCATGACCGTGCGTTCCATTCTCGATTCCAAAGGTCATCACATCCTAAGCGTCGAGCCCGATGCGAAGCTCGCGACCGCAATCAAGGTGCTCGCGGATAAGCGGATCGGCGCCGTATTGGTGATGAAGAATGCGCGCATCGAAGGTATTCTTTCCGAACGCGACATCGTGCGCGTACTCGGCGAACGCGGCGCGGCGCGTGCTCGATGAACCGGTGCATGCGGTGATGACGCGCAAGGTTGTCAGCTGCAAGGAAACCGATACCGTCGGCGCGATCATGGAAATGATGACGACCGGCAAGTTCCGGCATCTGCCCGTGGTCGAGAGTGACCAGGTCGTCGGCCTGATTTCGATCGGCGACATCGTCAAGTGGCGCGTCAAGGAATATGAGAGCGAGCAGGAAGCGCTGCGGGATTACATTAAGACGGCGTGAACCGAGCGGATCGGCGGCGCTTCAAGGCTTCTTCTCGACAACCGCACCCGGCTCTCCGGCAGGCTCCGGCGCGAGAATTTCGATCGCTTCCATGATGGATTCGATCGCGCGCTCGGCGGCGCGTGCGCCGTGGTCGATCAGATCGCTGGCGCGGTGAAAATCGAACCAGCCGATTTGGCCCACGCGCGGCGAGATCAATAAATCCGGCGGATCTCCGGCCAGGCGCGCGCGGGTGATGCGGTCCTGCATGATGTTGAAGGCGTCGACCATCACGGTGGAGATGCCGGGCCGCCCGCCGCCGCCGAAGAATTCGCGCTTCATGGTGCGCTCGGCTGAAAAGAACTTGCCGAAGCCGCGTTTGGGCGGAGGCGTCACGACGACCTCCGGCGCGGCGGCTTCCCCGCCATACGAGAAGATCGTCGTGGAGTGCGCGAACACGTCGCTTGAGAGGTTTGCGGCGATCACAATTTCCGCGCCGAGTGCACGCGCGGCCGAAACCGGCACCGGATTTACCAGCGCGCCGTCAACCAGCCAGCGATCGCCGACCAGCACGGGTGAAAATATGCCGGGCAGGGCGTAGGAAGCGCGCATCGCATCGACGAGGCGGCCATGGGTCAACCAGATTTCATGACCGGTGCGGACCTCGGTCGCAACGCCGGCGAACTTCAGCGGCAGGTCCTCGATCTGACCGTCGCCCAAGGCTGCTTCGAGTTGCCCGGCAAGTTTGTCGCCGCCGATCAGTCCCGATCCGTTGAGACGGATATCGAGATATCCCAAAATATTTCGCGGCTGCAGGGCGCGCGCCCATTCCTCGAGGCGGTCAAGCTGGCCGCTGGCGTAACAGCCGCCGACCACGGCGCCGATGGAAGTGCCGACTACGACATTGGGGACGATGCCGTGAGCGATCAAGGTCCGCACGATGCCGATATGCGCGAATCCGCGTGCCGCGCCGCCGCCGAGCGCCAGCCCGATCACCGGGCGTCGTACGCTGCCAAGCCCCACCTTGTCGCGGCCGTTTGCGCCATTCTGACCGCGGCCCATCAAACTCTCCAGCACTCAGGAAATCTCCGCGAGGACAAGACCGGTTTATGCGCTCTCGCCCGATCATTCCACATCGCATCGTACGTATGGTTTATGCGCGAAAGTTTAAGCGGAAATAACAACGACGGGATGGCATTCCAAAAGAGACGCCGCTTTTCGGGGGCGCCAGCCGACTGAAGCGCTCGGCAGCCCGTTCGAAGGCTTGAATTTGCCTCGTTTTCGGTGAAAAGCATCCGGATGATCGCAAGGGGGAAGGTCCATCGCGAGGTGACGCTGCGCGCAAGGGTGCCGTTGACGCTCGCTGGCGCTTGCTTGATGGTCACAGCGCTACTTGCGCCGGCCTCGGCGCAGATGTTCACCGACCGCCCACCGCCGATACCGCCAGCGTCGGTTCCCGAAGCAGGCCCCGCAATCAATCTGGCGCCGCCGTCGGATCCGTCCTCGCTCTCGAGTTTGCCTGCACCGCTTACGCAGCCACCGGCCACTACAGCGGTCCCTCCCGTTGCCGCCCCGCCGATCGCCTCAACGCCTAACCAGGCGGTGCTGTCGCTGACGGCGCGCTACGGCAAGGATCTTCCAGTCATCAACAGCGGTCTGGTGTGGCGGGTGTATTCGGACCGGCCCGACGATACCGGCGCGTTCAAGCTGATCAGGGAAGAGCGCGGCGCCACTCCCAATATCGTACTGCAGCCCGGCAGTTATGTCGTTCATGTAACGTTGGGTCTCGTGAGCGCGGTACGGCCGGTGACCTTGAAGGCCGAGACCGACCGCGAATCGTTTCTGCTTCCCGCCGGGGGGTTACGCATCGAAGGCCGCGTCGGCACCACCAAGATTCCGCAAAACCAGATTTCGTTCTCGATCTATAAGGGCAGTCAGTTCGACCCCGCCGAGCGCGCCTCGTTGGTGCCGAACGTAGCGGCAGGCGACGTCGTTCTGGTGCCGGAAGGCACCTACTACATCATCTCGAATTATGGCGATGCCAATGCGGTGGTGCGATCTGACATTCGGGTGCAGGCCGGCAAGCTGACCGATGTGGTCATTACGCATCGCGCGGCCGTGATCACCCTGAAACTCGTCAGCGACAAGGGCGGCGAAGCGCTGGCCAACACCGCGTGGTCGGTGATCACGCCGGGCGGCGACGTTATCAAGGAATTGATCGGCGCGTTTCCCCGCGTCGTGCTGTCGGAAGGCGAATATCGCGCCATCGCCAAGAACGAGGGCAAGGTGTTCGAGCGGCCGTTCAACGTCGTCAATGGCGTCGATGGCGAGGTCGAGGTCGTCGCGCGGCAGAACTGATTTGACTAAAATTTGATGTTTAAAAAAATTTACGGCAGCCGAGTCGGAGCCGCTTCATTTAGTTCATCGCCGGATTGGTTCTCCCAAGAAAAGTTCAACCGCGTCGGACAAAAAAAATTCATCGGGAAAAACTGGAAATCGGAACCAACCCCGGCACGGATGGTTGCCAGCGTGTTACCCTGAAGCACTGGAGGACAACCATGACCAAATCCAAAATATTGTTGGCAGGCTGCGCGTTTGCGGCGATCTCGGCGCTACCGATCTCTGCTCTCGCGCAGAGCGGCGCGGCTACTGGCGCGGCAGCAGGAGCCGTGGGTGGTGCCATCGTGGGCGGACCGGTGGGCGCCGCGGTCGGTGCAACCGTCGGCGCGGTTTCAGGCGGGATCGCGGACGATGCACGGCCGCGCTTTCGCACCTACGTCAACGAACGACACTATCCTTCGTATAAATACGATCGCGAAGTACGCGTCGGCGCGGATCTGCCGGCCTCGGGCGTGACCTATTACGATGTGCCGCATGAGTATGGCGTGACCAAGAATCGATACACGATCGTAAATGACCGCACCGTTCTGGTAGACCCGACTACACACCGTATCATGCAGGTGATCGACTAAGCCTCTCTGAGCGGCCCGCTTCGGCGGGCCGTTCTTTTTTGGAAATCAAAACTATGCCGGCTCTCATCGGATATCTTGTGACCCTCGTCGTCTTCCTCGGCGGCGGCTATGCCGGTATGCAATGGCTGACAACGCCGGAGGATATCCCCGCGGCCGTTGCAGTCCACCGTTCCATTGAGCCGGTGAAGTCGTCGAGAGCGCGGTTGCTCGCCCGGAAAAAGCATGAGGCGGCGGCGGAGCGAGAAGCCAGTGCAGCACCGGTGGTCACGACGACCGCTCCGGCTCGAGACAATCCAGCAACGGCAGCCGTTGAATCGATTGCCAGCGCCGCCGATACCGACCCGGTATCAGTGCGTGAACCCGCGCCGCGAAGCGAATCCGGGCGGGCCGCGTCCGTTGCAGACAAGCCAGTTGTCGAAGCTAAATCTGCTGTCGAAGCTGCATCTGCCGCGAAGGCCGCAGCAATCGTCGGGAGTAAAGCTACTGCTGTTGCAACTTCCGGCAAACCCGACATAGCGCGGGATAACCAGGCAAATGGAACAGCTGCATCGGCGGCGGCTATTCCTCCGAGCGTGACCGGCGATTCCAGGGTTGAAAAGAACGTTTCTTCCCCGCTATTGGTGCGGAATGAAACCGAAGCAAGTGGAAGCAAGCGAGCGACTGCCATGAAGCGCCGCGCCACCCGGGTTGCTTCACGCAAGCCGGTGATGATGATACTTCGCACCGTCGAATTTCCCGACGGGCGGCGTGAACAGAGGCTGCTCCCGATGCCGCGCTATCGTCAGGCCTTCGCCGAGGACTAAAATCGCGTAACGATATCGCCGAGCGCCGGCCGTGGCCGGTCTTCGATCGGAGCCGGTGCGGTTCCGATATGGATGAAGCCGACGAGTTTTTCGTCAGCCTTCAGGCCTAAACCGTCGAGCACGTCGCGATCGAACGCGAACCAGCCGGTCAGCCAGTTCGCGCCGTAGCCGAGCGCGGTGGCCGCGGTGACGATGTTCATTGCGCTTGCACCGGCGGACATTTCCTGCTCCCACGGCGGCACTTTTGGATGCGGTTTCGTAAAGCTCACCACGGCAACCACCAGCGGCGCTTCCATCAGCCTGCGCTTTTCGACGTCGATTTCGGCAGCAGACGCCGCCGGATTTTTGCGCGCGAATACTTGAGCGATCAGCGCGCCGGCGCGGGCGCGGCTGTCGCCTTCGAACACGATGAAGCGCCACGGCGTCAGCTTGCCATGATCGGGCACCCGCGAGCCGATGGTCAGGATGGTTTCCAGTTCTGACGGCGAAGGGCCGGGTCCGCTCATCTCCCGCGGCTTCACCGAACGGCGATTTTTCAGAAGGTCAATGGCGTCGGGCAATGCGGTTTTCTTTCGTGGAATAGGGCATGTCGCCTATATAAACCGCGACACGGGGTGCGCACGTAGCTCTTCTCTAAAAAGTCACGCCGTCTGCATCGCCCGCTTCACATCCGGCGGCGTTGCCTCATCCACCAATGCGGCAATTGCCTCATCGGTCGGCATCACGGTCTGGCCTTCGCTGCCGAGGCGGCGGATGGAAACCGAATGCGACTCGGCTTCTTTTTTGCCAACCACCAGCAGCGCCGGAATCTTCGCCAGCGAATGTTCGCGCACCTTGTAGTTGATCTTCTCGTTGCGCAGATCGATCTCGACACGCAGCCCCGCGCGCCGCGCCGCGGCGGCAACCACCTTGGCGTATTCGTCGCCTTCCGAGGTGATGGTGGCAACGACGGCCTGCGTCGGCGCCAGCCAGAGCGGAAAATTGCCGGCGTAATGCTCGATGAGCTGGGCGATAAAGCGTTCTACCGAGCCGAAGATCGCGCGATGTACCATGACAGGCGTTTTCTTCGAGCCATCGGCATCGATGTAGAACGCGCCGAAGCGCTCCGGGAGGTTAAAGTCCACCTGCGTGGTGCCGCATTGCCAGTCGCGGCCGATCGCATCGCGCAGCACATATTCGAATTTCGGTCCGTAGAACGCGCCTTCACCGGGATTGATACCGGTCTTGATGCGGCCACCCGACGAAGCCTCCATCTCGGCCAGCACAGTCGCCATAACTCGCTCGGCGTGATCCCAGCTCTCGTCGGTGCCGACGCGCTTCTCGGGACGGGTTGATAGCTTCACCACGATATCGCCAAAGCCGAAATCGGCATAGGTCGACAGGATGAGGTCGTTGATCTTCAGGCACTCGTCGGCAAGCTGCGCCTCGGTGCAGAACACGTGGGCATCGTCCTGCGTGAAACCGCGCACGCGCATCAGCCCGTGCATTGCGCCCGATGGTTCATACCGATGCACGATGCCGAATTCAGCCAAGCGCAATGGCAGGTCACGGTAGCTCTTCAGGCCTTGCTTGAAAATCTGCACGTGGCCGGGGCAGTTCATCGGCTTCAACGCGAACCAGCGTTTGTCCTCGGCCTCGTCGCCGGCGGATTGTGCCGCGAACATGTTCTCGCGGAAAGACGCCCAATGGCCCGAAGTTTCCCAAAGCGACTTGTCGAGCAACTGCGGCGCGTTGACCTCGTCGTAGTCGCCGGCAAGGCGTCGGCGCATATAGGCGACCACGGCCTGGAATAGGGTCCAGCCGCGCGCGTGCCAGAACACCACGCCGGGGCCTTCTTCCTGAAAATGAAAAAGGTCGAGCTCCCGGCCGAGCTTGCGGTGGTCGCGCTTTTCGGCTTCCTCGATTTGGTTCAAATAGGCGTCGAGCTCTTCCTGTTTGGCGAATGCCGTGCCGTAGATGCGCGTCAGCATCGGATTGTTGCTGTCACCGCGCCAATATGCACCCGCGACCTTCATCAGCTTGAACGCGTTGCCGATCTTGCCCGTGGACGTCATGTGCGGCCCGCGGCATAGATCGAACCAATCGCCCTGCTTGTAGATCTTCAGCGACTGATCTTCGGGAATGGCGTCGACCAGTTCGACCTTGAAACTTTCGCTCTTGTCGCGGAACACCTGCTTGGTCTGTTCGCGCGACCAGATTTCCTTCGTGAACGGTTTGTCGCGCGCGATAATCTCGCGCATCTTCTTTTCGATCGCGGAAAAATCCTCAGGCGTGAACGGCTCATTGCGGAAGAAGTCGTAGTAGAATCCATTCTCGATCGTGGGACCGATGGTGACCTGCGTGCCCGGCCACAGCGCCTGCACGGCTTCCGCCAGCACATGCGCGGCATCGTGCCGGATCAGCTCCAGCGCGCGTGTGTCATCGCGCGCGATGAATTCGATTTTCGCATCGTGGTCGATGGCATCGCCGAGGTCGCTGACCACGCCGTCCAGCGCCATTGCCACCGTTCGCTTGGCGAGCGACGGCGAGATGCCCTTGGCGATATCGAGGCCGGTGATGTTTTTGGGGAATTCGCGCGTCGCGCCGTCGGGAAAGGTGAGGGCGATCTTCTCGGGCGGTTCGATCGGCTTGAGGTTGCTGAGGCCGAACTGGAATCCCGAGGCGGTCTTGTTCTTGTCGTCGGGCATTTTAGTCTCCTTATGCTCACTCCTGCACACGAGCGCAGGTAAGCGGGACGCAGTGTTTGGCCCAACATTGAGTGTTTTTCAATGTCAATTTTGTGGGAACGCGCTACATTTCTCCGGGAGTTTTGAAATTGAAAGCTAAGTCCGGCGATGCGGATTTTAACGCGCTACAAATTGCCCGGACTTTTCGCGGTCGCTATCGTTTTGGCCGGTTCGAACTTGCTTCCGGCGTGGAGCGTGGATCGCAGGGATTGTGATAGCTCCGATCCGAACCGGCGTATCGAGGCTTGTACGGCGACCATCCAGAAGACCAGGAACAAGTTCTTTCTCGGTGGCGCCTACAACAACCGTGCTGGCGCCTACATGGCCAAGGGCGATTTCGATCGCGCGATGGCTGATTACGACATGGCCGTCCAGCTCAATCCGACCGTCGCCGCGGCCTGGCTGAACCGCGGCACCCTCTGGCTTCGCAAGGAAAATTTCGATCGCGCCATCGCCGATCATACCCGCGCAATCGAGCTCGATCCTTCGCTGTGGAAGTCGTTCAACAATCGCAGCGGCGATTGGAAGGCAAAGGGTGAATTCAACCGCGCGAAGGATGATCTCGATCAGGCAATACGGCTGGCTCCGGACGAACCGCTGCCTTATGCGCAACGCGCGGAGACATGGCGGCTGCTGGGCGATCTCGATCAGGCCATTGCCGACCTTGACAAGGCCATCGCGGTGATTCCGCCGAACACCTCGCCGGTTAAAAGCCCGATGTCGTTGATTTTGACAAACCGCGGCGACGTGTGGCGCTACCGGGGCGAATTTGACCGGGCTCTTGCGGATTACACCCAAGCGTTACGTTATGCCAACGCCTACGCGCTTGCCTATGTCGGGCGCGGGCTAACGTATCGAACGCCTGGGCGACCCCACGCGGGCGCGCCAGGAGTTCAACTGGGCGCTTAAGTCCCGAACCTTCATCAACGACTCGAACAAGTCCGCGCAGGACACGGCGCGCGCCCGGCTGGCGGCGCTCGATTCCGGAACGCCACAGCCGTTGATCCCGGCTGCATCGCGTCATGCGGCCAATCAAACGTCCATCCCAACTCCCGCTCTGGCAGCGCCGGTCGCTAAATCCGTCACGACAACGCAGGGGCGCCGCATTGCGCTGGTGATCGGAAATTCAGCCTACAGGCATGTGCCGGCGCTGATTAATCCGCAGAAGGACGCCGAGGCGGTCGCGGCCTCCTTGCGCAATATAGGTTTCGAGACCGTTACGCTCGCTGCCGACGCGACGCGCGAAAAGCTGATCGACGGCTTGCGTGCATTCGCCAACGAGGCCGAGAAGTCGGATTGGGCTGTTGTGTACTACGCCGGTCACGGCATCGAGGTGAACGGCCAGAACTATCTCATCCCAGTCGACGCCTCACTGAAGACCGACCGCGACGTGCAATTCGAGGCCGTACCGCTCGAACAAGTGTTGGCTTCGCTGGAAGGAGCGAGGAAACTCAAGCTGGTGCTGCTCGACGCATGCCGCGACAATCCGTTCTTGCCGCAGATGCGCAAGACCACCGCGCCCGATGCCATCGCAGCGGCCTCAACGGCAGGCGGAGATGTCGGCACCCGATCGATCGGCCGCGGCCTCGGCGAAGTGAAGGTGCAGGGCGCAACGCTGGTGGTTTATGCCGCCAAGCACGGCCAGACCGCGCTCGACGGTGACGGCGCCAATTCTCCGTTCGCGGTGGCGATGGTCCAGCGCATCGCCACGCCCGGCGTCGAGATCAACAAGATTTTTCGCCTGGTGCGCGACGATGTGATGGAAGCAACGGCCGGGCGCCAGGAGCCGTACACGTACGGTTCGCTGCCGGGCAAAGAGGATTTCTTTTTCGTCGAGGCGAAATAGCAACGCATTTCATGATTGCATCAACGGCGTGCTAGAACGCGCCCGTGTCCCGCCGCTTCGCTCCCACCGCCTTGATGCTTGGAAATTTCGTTACCGGCTGCTCGGTGCTGGCGCCGGCCGGCATGCTCGGTGCGTTGTCGGCTGACCTCAACGTCAGCATTCGCGACGCAGGGTTGCTGATCACCTTCGGCGCCATCGTGCTGTGCGTCGGCTCGCCGCTGACGGCGGCACTGACCAGTCGCATCGAGCGCCGCACGCTTTTGACCGCGACGCTTGCGGTTCTCGCGCTCACCAATGCCGCTTCCGCATTCGCGCCGGACTATCGCGCGTTGCTTGCGATCCGCCTCGTGATGCTGGCCATCGGCGCGCTCTACACGCCGCAGGCCGCGGGGACCGCCGGCCTGATCGTGCCGGTGGAGAAGCGCGGCAGCACCATCGCCTACATCTTTCTCGGCTGGTCGCTCGCAGCGGCAATCGGCCTGCCGCTGATCACCTTCATCGCCAGCCGCTACGGCTGGCGCGCCGCGTATGGCGGCATCGGCGCGCTCGGCTGCATGAGTGTTTTGCTGCTGGCGTGGCGGCTGCCGGGCGGGCTGGTCGGCACACCCGTCGATCTCAAGACCTGGACCGATGTCGGACGAAACCGGATGATCCTTGCCCTTTTGCTGGTGACGACATTGCAGATGTCCGGGCAGTTCGTGGTGTTCACGTTCATGGGTCCGCTGCTGGCAAAACTGGCCAATGCGGGACCGGACGCGATCGGCCTGGTGTTCGCGCTCTATGGCATATTCGGCTTCATCGGAATTGCCATTGCGACGCGCATCGTCAATTCCTGGGGCGCTTACAAAACTTCGATCCTGTTTACGTCGATGGTATTCACCGGGATTACCGGATGGGCGTTGACTGCAGGCAGCTACCCGCTGATGGCGATCTCGGTGGCGATCTGGGGGTTAGGCTTCGCCTCCACCAACTCGATGCAGCAGGTGCGGCTGGTCAACGCCGCGCCGGCACTCTCCACCGCCTCGGTGTCGCTGAACACTTCGGTTCTCTATGTCGGTCAGGCCCTGGGCTCGGCGGTCGGCGGCATGCTGTTCGCGCACGAAATGTTTTATGCGTCCGGTTATGTGTCGATGGGTTTTGTCGCGCTGGCGCTGGTGACAGTGATAGTCTTGACCGGACGCCGAGCGCGATGTCAGCACGGGGGGAAGGGAGGGCGTCCATCCGCTTCGGCGCCGTAAGGGGAGTGGGCGCGGCGGCTCTGCCGGTTTCGCGGTCGCGGTCGTGCAGCGCACATTGCGACGCCGGGCGTCGAGATCTACAAGATGTTCCAGATTGGTGCATAGATCACGCCACCCGGGCCGGCCGGATGAAAACGACTTTGTAAAGTCCTTCCCAGCGAGTCGCGACGCTGATGGAAGCCGACGGCGGGGCGCGCAGGAGCCTTACACTACAGATCGCTCCCTGGCAAAGCGAACGATTTATTTCTTCGTCAATCGGGGGCGGGGAGGGCCGCTAGTGGACGCGCGCGCCTGTGACGATCGATCAGTAGGCCTGAAGGACGCGGGATGGCGCGCGTCGCCATTTTCGCGGTCAGCGCCGGCAGTTCCGCCGCCATCTTGACCAGCACTTCCTTTACCGGAAATTCAGTCCATGCCTCGGTGACGTAGTCGCGGTGCCGGACGCCTTCGCCTGTTTCGATAAACACCGCGCTGCCGGGCTTCAGCGGCCTGTCCATGTCGTCGGCGATGGTGATGCCCTTGTCGCGAAGCGAGCGCATCAGTTCCTGATCGTGCCGCTTGGTGCCGGCGGTGTAGGAGCTGACGAAAAACGCCGAGCGGTTGTTCTCGATCCAGTTGGCGAATTTATCCAGCTCACCGTAGAGCGCATCGAGCAGGAACACGCCGCGTACGCGGTTGCCGAGACCGCCGACCTCGAGGCTCCATGCCGTCGGCACGAAGCCGCCGCTGTAGCCGACGATGATCACCGGCATGTTGGCGAACGCCTTGGCCGCGCGGGGATCGCCGTAGAGGCGGGCGAGCTGTTCGGCCGACTCCGCCATGAAGCGCTTGAGGCCGCCGGGCTGCCAAAACTTGCCGGCGCTGGAATCGGCGGCATCGACCGCCAGCTGCGGCGCCAGCAGCACGGCGTTGACACCAAAATCCGAAATCTGCTGCGGCACCAGTTGCCGGTCGCGCACGTCGCGCTCCAGCGTCGCGCCATGACCGTGGAAGAACAGCACGATCACGCCGGGCTTGCGGGCGTCGAAAGTACTGGGAATGTGAATCAGCGTGCGGTTGTCGTTGTAGGTCTCGTCCTGCCAGTAGACGCGGCCGCCCGTGCTGTGGCCACGGCGGTCGCCGCTGGAGACGTTCAGGAATGGCTGTCGGAGCGCGGATTATTGCCGAGATAGGGGAACGCCGACGTTTTCAGGCTGACCAGTTCGGTGACTTCGTCGCGGTTGACCGGACGCTGATACGGCAACTGCGGGGCCAGCGATGCCACGTGGTAGGGCGAGGGTGGGCGCAGCGGATGCCACACGCCTCGGCGCGGGCTCGGAAGTCCGGCTCGGAGCAAAGCTCTCGGCGGCCGCGAACCGATCCCTGAACTGCGGCGCCGGAAATCGCTCGTCGAAAGTCGCACTGGCGATCGGCTGTGTGTTGGCGGCAAGCAGGCCGGGATTAGGCGCTCGGCCGCACTGAACGAGCACGAAGGACAAAGGAACGATGACGGAAACGAGAACGGTCCACCGCAGCCTGCCGCAGCCATCGGACCCGTTCATCACGTGTCAGGAATTTCGGATTGGCTCCGACCATCCACCCATTGCCCCAATGCGCTGACCGTTCAGCTTACCGCCACGTTAATGAAATACGGCGGCGCTGCTTAACAAAATTCCCCATGCGCGCCCGGCCAAGAATGCACTGAATCATGTCGTGATTGTGGGAGTCGCGGAAGGTTAGCTCAAAACCAACGGTATTTTCGCGTTTTCCTTCAGCCAGCGGTATCGAATTACCGTCTAAGGCGTTAACTATTTGTTAAGGCTGCTTGAATTGCCGCAATCAAATCCTCACCATGCCTCTCTACCCTGCCGAATTCGGGCTCTCCCTGACATGAAGCAATTACAGACCGTAAGCACGGCTCCCGACGGGCTTCCTTCGGGGGCCACGGTGTCCACGTTGGCCGCTGCGGCCATTGTGGTCGCCGATATGGTCGGCGTCGGCGTCTTCACCAGCCTTGGTTTTCAGGTCAAGGATATTCCGTCCGGCTTTGCGGTGTTGCTGTTGTGGGTTGTCGGCGGTGTCGTCGCGCTGTGCGGGGTATTTTCATACAGCGAACTCGGCGCGATGTTTCCCCGCTCCAGCGGCGAATACAACTTCCTCAACCGCGCCTGGCATCCTGCATTCGGGTTTCTGGCTGGCTGGGTGTCGGCCACCGTGGGTTTTGCGGCACCCGTCGCGCTGGCCGCGATGGCTTTCGGAGAGTACGCCAAGGCGGTCGTGCCTGCCGCACCGCCGATCGCGCTGGCGCTGGCGGTGGTCTGGCTGGTGTCGATCGTGCAACTGGGCGGCATCCGACATGGCAGCCGGTTTCAACTGGTCTCCACAGCCTTGAAGGTCGTGCTGATTGTCGCGTTCCTGATCGCAGGCGTGGTGGTCGGCAAGCCGCAGCCGATTTCGTTCGCGCCTTCGCTTAACGATCTCCCCTATATCACCGCCGCGCCGTTCGCGATCGGGCTGATTTTCGTGATGTATTCCTTCTCCGGCTGGAATGCGGCGACTTACATCATCGGCGAGATGAAGACCCCGCAACGCAGCCTGCCGCGCGCTCTGCTGGCGGGGACGCTGACCGTCCTCATAATCTATGTCGCGCTGAATGCGGTGTTTCTCTACACGACGCCGATCAGCGCGCTGGCCGGAAAACTGGATATCGCGAATATTGCAGGGACGCATATTTTTGGCGAACTGGGTGGCCGCATCGTCAGCGTGATGATCTGCCTTGGGCTTGTGTCCTCAATCAGCGCGATGATGTGGATCGGTCCGCGCGTCATGATGACGATGGGCGAGGATGTCCCGGCACTGCGGGTATTCGCGCGCCGGTCGGTAAGCGGAGCGCCGGCATATGCGATCCTGTTTCAACTTGTTGTCGCCAGCCTGATGCTGTTGTCCCGCAGCTTTGAGGCGGTGCTCGATTTCATCCAGTTCAGCCTGCTGTTCTGCTCGTTTTTCACCGTGCTTGGCCTCGTCAAGCTGCGCATCACGCGGCCCGATCTGCCGCGGCCCTATCGCGCTTGGGGATATCCGGTCACGCCGGTGATTTTTCTTCTCGTGACGCTGTTCATGATGTTCTATCTCGTGATCGACCGGCCGTTACAGTCGTTTTCCAGTATGGTGATCATGGGTTTCGGTCTTTTGATCTATGCGGTCTTTCGAAAACGCGCCACAATCGGCGCCATCGACCACTAGGCAGCGAATAGAAATGCTTCATCACCTTCGGGTTGCCGTCGCTGCTGCGAGCGTATTGTTTTTGGGCGCGCTGCCCGTGCGGGCCGCCGACAGCGCCAGTGCGAACGACACCGCGCGCTTCCTTGCGGGAATGGCGCCCTCCGATCAGTCGCCGCTCCTTCCCCTGACCAAGGATCCAGCCTGGCAGCGTCACGCAAAATTTTTCGACACCGCGTTTGCGCAACTGGAGCAGCGCCAGCTATCGAAAATCCGGACGTGGGCCAGCGCCAATCTGGCCGCGCCGCGGCCGACCATGTTCTACATGTTCAGCGGGCCCGATTTTCTCTACGCTAATGCGTTCTATTCCGAAGCGACAACCTACGTGCTGAGCGCGCTCGAGCCGGTCGGCTCGGTGCCCGATCTGTCGAAATTGCCGCGCGGCGGCGCCGGCGCCGCGCTCTATCACGTCGAGCGTTCGCTGAGCACGATCATGAGCTTTAGCTTTTTCATCACCAAGCAGATGAAGACGGATCTGCACGCCGGCCAGCTCAACGGCACCTTGCCGCTCCTCTATGTATTCCTAGCCCGCTCGGGCAAGACCATCCGCGACGTCACCCCGGTGACGCTGGACGAGCAGGGCACTTTCCTTGCGCAATCAACCACCACCGGCAAGAACCTCACCCAGGGCGTGAAGATCACCTTTGCCGGCGGCGATGGCGTGGAGCGTACGCTGTATTATTTCAGCACCGACCTTTCCAACGGTGGCGTCAAGACCAGCGGCTTCCTGAAGTTCTGCGCAGGTTTGGCTCCGGCCAACAGCTTCATCAAAAGCGCGTCCTATCTGCTTCACTCCGGCAACTTCTCTACCGTGCGCGATTTCCTCCTCAACAATAGCGCGACGATGATCCAGGACGATTCCGGCATTCCGCTCGGCTATTACGATGCGGGGAAATGGAAGTTGTTTCCGTTTGGCCGCTACGCCGGCCCGATCAGCGAGTTTCCCGGACGATATCAGGAGAGGTACGCCGAGCTATTCCGGCGCAGCCAGCCGATGGATTTCGGAATCGGATATCGCTGGCGTTCGCATAGAATCGAACCTGCTGCTGGCGGTCAGGCTGCCGTCCGACGGCACCGGCGTCGTTGACGCCACGCCGCCGCCTGAACCCGAAAAGCCAGTGCGTCCAAAGCGTCATCGTCCGCCCGAGCCACCGCCGCGCCGGCAATTCCTCTGGTTTCGCTAGAGGATGAGCTTCACCAGCGAACTGTCTGGCTCGGCACGATAAATCCGGTTGTTCGCACCGGGGCGTTGCCGCTCAGAAATTCGCAGGCCGCGACGATGATGATGAGAGGGCGAACACCGCAAGGAGATCGACATGCCTGGTATCGTGGTGGAGATGATGCCTGATTTTCCAGCGCATTATTTTTCCTCCCCGGGGGAGAAGAACAACGCTCATATTGGTCGGCAGTTCCCGATCTTTAGGTGTCACATCGAGTTCACGCCGCGCCAGCGCCCGAACCGCCACGGCAGATACCATCGCGCTCCCGGCGGCTTATCTAGCGGCACATTGTCGATCCCCGATGTGCCCCAAGGCTGGCAACGCAACAGCCGCGCCAGCGTCATCCAGCCGCCGGCCCACAGGCCGAAGCGCTCGATTGCTTCGTCGCCATAAACCGAACAGGTCGGCAGATGCCGGCAATTGTACCCGATCAACGGCGACAGCGTGTGGCGGTAAATCGAGATCATCCCGCGGCCCGTATTGCGCGGGACGCGCTTGATTCTGGTCTCCGCAATCGAGACAACCTGATTGACGTATTGATCGGTCGATGGGCATTTTGCTGCAATCGTAAGCGTCTAATTGCCCGGTTTCGGGGCGCGGAACTGTAGAACACGGCAATTCGGCCACACCTGCGGAACTATCGTCGGTTTTTGACCGCAGCGCAGCGAAAGTACGGTAGACGACGCGGAATCACACGGTTACCTTTTTGATAACGCCTGTGTGACAGAATCATTTGGCGTTCACTTGGGACCGTTACCACTGCCCGACTTTAAGGGCGCGGGGGAAGGATCCATCTTGAGGCTCGTGAGGTCGCTTAAATTGAGCGGCTCGGCGCTGCTCTGCGCCGCCGCCTTGTCGATCGCCCTGCCGGGCATCGTGGCTCCGGGCGGCTCGGCGCACGCGAGTGCTTCTCTCGAAGAACGTAAATTGCCGATGCGTTTCAGCTGGGTCGCCTGTTCGTCGCAGTGTGCGGGCTGGATCAAGGCAAGCGGCATCGTCACGTCGGACAGCCTGAATGATTTTGAGGAATTTGCGCGCGGGCGTCAGCTCAGCGGCGCCACCGTCGTGCTCGATTCCAGCGGCGGTTCGGTGAATGACGCCATTGCGCTGGGGCGGCGCTGGCGCAAGCTCGGCATGGTGACCACCGTGGGCGCTGGCATCAGACCGGGCTCCTCCGACAGTGACGAGGCCTATGTCCAGCCCGAAGCGTATTGCGAATTGATGTGCGTGTTCCTGCTGCTGTCGGGAAAAACGCGCTATGTGCCCGACGGCGCGCGTGTGCGGGTTCATCAAATCTGGATGGGTGACCGCGCCGACGAGCCCAAGGCCGCGACTTACAGCGCGAAAGATTTGATGATCGTTGAGCGCGATATCGGGCGCCTCGCGAAATATACCTTCGAGATGGGCGGCGCCGGCGATCTTCTGTCGCTGGCGCTGAGCGTACCGCCGTGGGAAGAACTGCACGAACTGTCTACGGCGGAGTTGCACCAGACCAATCTCGTCACCACCGACGACGTGGCGCAGATCCTGCCGAAGAATGCCGACGCCAATGCCGCCGTAGCGGAAGTCAAAGCAAAGCCGGTGCAGGATCGCTTTGTCAGCAGCACTGAAGATGCCGAGCCGAAAGCGGCGCCGGTCAAATCGACCAAGACCGCGGAGGCGACCGCGACCGGCGGCGTCGCGGCGACGGCTCCCGTTCAACAGCAGCGCTAGGCTTCACCCCTGCGCCGACGCTGGCGCTTTCTTCTTCGCCTCGATCTGACCGATGGCATCGACAACAGCGTCGAACGTCAGCATCGTCGAGGCATGACGCGCCTTGTAGTCGCGCACAGGCTCAAGCAGCGCGATGTCGGCCCACTTGCCCTGCGGCGGCGCGCCGTTTTCCTTCAGCATCTTGCGGACTGTCTCGCGCAATTCGCGCAGTTCGTCCGCCGTCGAGCCGACGACATGCTTTGCCATGATCGAGGATGATGCCTGGCCGAGCGCACACGCCTTCACGTCATGGGCGAAATCGGTCACCACGGGTCCGTCCATCGCAAGATCGATCTTCACCGTAGAACCGCACAATTTTGAATGCGCGGTGGCGCTGGCGTGCGGCGCCGCGAGGCGGCCCAGCCTCGGGATATTCCCGGCGAGTTCGATGATGCGCTTGTTGTAGATGTCGTTCAGCATAAATAAGTCTCAGGGCAGGGGCAGATACCCGCAGCGGATCGCCCTTGGCGGCCAATGCCTGCAGTCTTATATATGGCGGAGCGGCCGAAATTACAGTCCCGGCGCGCATCCCACCCGGTGACACTCCGGCCATGGGCCGGTCGAACGGAGTTGACATGGACGCATTGATCAAGCCGCTACGCCCTAGCAAACCGCTGGACGCTTCCGAGTTGAAGCTGCCGCCGACGCGGCCGGGCGAACTCGATCCCGCCGAATTTCTGGCGGCGGCTGTCCGGCCCGATCAGCCGCGTCCATCGCGCGCGGAAGCCGAGCATGCAATCAGGACGGTGCTCGAATATATCGGCGAAAACCCCGCCCGCGAGGGCTTGCTCGACACGCCGCGCCGGGTCGTCGAAGCCTTCGACGAATTGTACCAGGGTTATCACCAGTGCCCGGCGGAAGTGCTTAATCGCACATTCGGCGAGACTGCGGGTTACGACGACTTCGTGTTGATCCGCGATATCAATTTCACCTCGCAATGCGAACATCACATGATGCCATTCTACGGCAAAGCGCATATCGCCTATACGCCGGTAGAGCGCGTCGTAGGATTGTCGAAGCTGGCGCGGCTGACGGATATTTTTGCGCGGCGCCTGCAGACCCAGGAGCATATGACCGCGCAGATCGCGGCTGCCGTCGATGAAGTTCTCAAACCGCGCGGCGTTGCCGTGATGATCGAGGCGGAGCATACCTGCATGTCGGTACGCGGCGTCGCCAAATGCGGCGCGATGACCTTCACCAGCCGCTTCACCGGCATGTTCCGCGACAATCCGCCGGAGCAGGCGCGTTTCCTTTCCATGGTTCGAGGGCCGCACCGGTAGCCTTCGCTTTAAATTCGCGAGGGCTGATCGTGTCCAAATCTTCCGATATCAACGACCGCGAAGAAGGGCTGGCATTCCGGCCTAAATTCGATGCCGCTGGTCTGGTGACCTGCGTCGCAACCGATGCAAGCAGTGGCGAAGTTCTGATGGTCGCGCACATGAACGACGAGTCGCTGCGCAAGACCATCGAAAGTGGCGACGCCTGGTATTTCAGCCGCTCGCGCAACGCACTCTGGAGAAAAGGCGAAATCTCCGGCCACACCCAGCGCGTGATCGAGATGCGGATGGACTGCGATCAGGACGCCATCTGGATTCGCGTCGAACAGACCGGCGCGGCCTGTCACACCGGCCGCCGCTCCTGTTTCTATCGCGCGGTGACAAACGGCGAGGGCGGCGGAGCGCTGTCGTTTGTGGATTCGGAGAAGTTGTAATTCTTCTCGTCATTCCGGGACCTGAGCAAGCGAAAGGGGCCGGAATCCATACCACCGCTGGGGGAGGATGGATTCCGGGCTTGTGCTAGGCACGCCCCGGAATGACAAGTTTTTAACCCGCCATTAACCATGTTCCGCCACGGTGGCGGCAGCGCTATCGCGCGCTTCGAAGCCGAGCGTCGTTTCGCGGGGAGCGGGACACTCAAATCATGTCGGCGGCCGTTCCAAGCACCACCCTGACGTCGGCGCTCGATACCACGCGCTCACGCGTTACCGGCGCCATCCAGCAGGCGGCCGATACAACCGGTGCCAGCTTCGAATATCTTCTCGCCACCGCCAAGATGGAATCCAATTTCAACCCCGCGGCCGGCGCCTCGACATCGTCGGCGCACGGCCTCTATCAATTCATCGATCAGACGTGGCTCGGGACCGTCAAGGAAGCCGGCGCGCAACTCGGCTACGGCAACTACGCTGACGCCATCACTAAATCGTCGTCGGGCAGCTACTCTGTCAGTGATCCCGCCGCGCGCGCCGCGATCATGAAACTGCGTGACGATCCCGTGGCAAGTTCGGCGATGGCCGGCGTGCTGACGCAATCCAACAGTTTCAGTCTGACCGGCAAGATCGGCCGCCGCCCGACCGACAACGAACTTTACATGGCGCACTTCATGGGGGTCGGCGGCGCCGGCCGGTTGATCAACGCCGCCGAGGATAATCCGCGGGCATCCGCCGCGAGACTTTTTCCCAACGCCGCCGCCGCCAACCGTTCGATCTTCTACGATCGAGGACGCACCCGTAGCGTGTCCGAAGTCTATTCGGTGCTGACATCGCGCTACGCCAGTGCGGCGAATTCTCCGGCGACGCAGATGGCGCTGACGTCGGGGGGCGTGCGGCCCGCGACGACGCTCGCCTCGGCAGCGCCAGTTAAAAGCATCGTCGACCTGCCGCGCTTTCCCGACCTTAGCACGATCACGCCCGCGACGGCGATTTCGCAGCCGGCGACGACGGTAGCATCGGCGCAAGGCGAGCCGATATTCCGCACGCTGTTTCAAGGCGGAGAACGATCGCATCCGGTCTCGTCAGCGGTGAAAGAATTGTGGGGCAGCTCTTCGTCGCTGGTGTCGGTGGCCTCGGCGACTCCGGTCAGGACGGCGGCTTCGGCTTCATCGCCGAAGCTGCGCACACCGCAACCGCTCGATCTGTTCAGCGACCGCAGCGGCGTGTTCAGCGGGTAGGAGAGCGCGCCGTCATCCTGAGGTGCGAGCCGAACGGTGTATCTGCACCGTTCGCTTGGCGAGCCTCGAAGGATGGCGACAGATCACGTGCTGCTCATCCTTCGAGGCGCGCACGTGGCGCGCACCTCAGGATGACGTTTGTAGTGCGGCGACTTTCCACTCTTAACAAAACCTCAACAGAACTGCTGAACGCTTTGTTAAGCACCATGGTTTATTTTTTATGACAGGGCATCGCGTGACGGTGCGTTCGAGTGCGTAAGCCGGCTTAGAGCATGATTGTTCGGCAGTTCATCAGTTGGGTACGGACCGCTCCGGCGGGCGAGCGTGCAGACGCAACGCGAGCTTTGGCGCGGGCCTGGTTGATTTCCGATTTGTCGGCCGACGATCGCGCTGCCGCCGAAGGCGCGCTCCTCATGATGCTCGACGATGCTTCGCCGCTGGTTCGCCAGGCCATGGCGGAAGTGTTCGCCCGCGCCGCCGATGCGCCGGCGGCGATCGTGCGTTCGCTTTCGCTCGACCAGCCTTCCGTAGCACTTCCGATTCTCGAACACTCGCCGCTTCTGGTCGATGCCGACCTCATCGATATGCTCTCGCTGGCCGATGGCGAAACGCAATGCGCCATCGCGCGCCGCGCCAAGCTCGCCGCGCCGGTGTGCTCTGTCATCGCCGAGACCGGAACCGCGGAGGCGGCGCTTGAGTTGATTCAAAATGCCTATGCCGAACTGGTGCCGGCTTCCTGGGACCGCATCGTCGAACGCCACGGCCACGTCGCGCAGATTCGTGAATCGATGCTGGTGCTCGAAGATCTACCCGCCGCCACGCGGCTGGCGCTGACCGCAAAACTGTCCGACACGCTCGCACAATTTGTCGTTGGCCGCGAATGGCTCGGCGCCGATCGCGCCAAGCGGATGGCGAGCGATGCGCGTGAGCGTTCGGTCGTCGCCATCGCCGCGCGATCGCGCAACAACGACATGCCGGGGCTGGTGCGTCACCTGCGCGCCGCCGGTCAGCTCACCGCGGGGCTGATCCTGCGCGCGTTGCTGTCTGGCAATATCGAACTGTTCGATTGCGCGCTGGTGGAGCTGTCGGGTGTGCCGCAGCGCCGCGTCTCCGCGCTGCTCTACGACGGCCGAAGCGCTGGCATCGATGCGCTGCTGACCCGCGCCGGACTGCCGGCATCGACATTCCCCGCCTTCCGCGCGGCGCTGGAGGCGATGCGCGAAATCGGTTTTGTCGGAACGGCGGAAGATGCCGCGCAGTTGCGGCGGCGCATGGTGGAGCGCGTGCTGACGCGCTGCGAGACCGATGCGGAGGCCGCCGAGCCGTTGCTGATCCTGCTGCGGCGCTTCGCCACCGAGTCGGCGCGCGAGGAAGCCCGCACGCTTTGCCGCCGGCTGAAGACCGATGACATCATCGCGGCGATACAGAGCGATTCGATCGCGGCGTAGGGTTCATTCATAGCCGTTATCCCGAGGCGCGCAAGAAAGCGCGCGCTCCTCCGCGAGGACGAGTAGCCTCAATTTCCGGGAACGATGCTCGGCGTCAGCACGGCTTCGAGATGCTCGGGCCGGTCATGATTGGCGGCGGTGAGAAATTCGTCGGTGACGATGCGCAGGCGCCGGCTCAATTCGTTAGCCAGCGCGGATTTGCCGTCGTCGTTGTTCTCGCGGACGATGGCCACAATTGCGTTGATGTGGTGCGCGATAAGGTCGCCCGGCACCCTGGCGAGTTCCGGTGCGTGCTCGATGACACGACAAAGGCTTTCCGCAGCGATGCCCGCCGTCGGATAGCCGAAGGTGGCGGCGCTCCCCTTGATGTCATGCGCGGCGCGGAACAGCTCTTGCCGCGCAGCGGATGAAAAACCGTTCTTGAGGATGGCGGCGTGCGCCGCGCCGAGGCGCTCGCATTCGACCAGCATCCAGTCGTTGAATTCGCTGGAAAGCTCGACCAGCGCCTTTTCGGCGCGCGCCACTGGATCGTCGCCGTCGTTGTCGCTCACCCTGCGCAACACCTTGCGCAGCGGATTGGGTGGCGTGATGACCTGATGGTCGCCGAATGACGTCACCACAGGGGTCGAAGATTTGTGCTTGGGCCATGTTGGTTCCCTTGGGCGCTAGACGGTCGCTTTTGCTTTGTCCAGCAACGAAGGCTGCGCAATGGTCTGTCCGGCGGCGCCGCTGCGGCGCTCCGGTCCTGCATAGGCGTTCATCGTGTTGCGGCGGCGGTCGGGACCGAAATAAGTCTTCGTCTTAATGAACGGGCGCGGATGCGCCACCACGTTGAGGATGCGATTGTAGAGCGCCTTGGCGGAAATCGGTTTCGCCAGAAATTCAGTGATTCCCGCATCGCGCGCCATCGTCACGCGGCGTTTCTCGGAGTGGCCGGTCAGCATGATAATCGGCGCGAAGGGATTGCCCTTGGAATCGGGCTGACGGATCATTTGCGCGAGTTCGAGGCCGTCGAATATCGGCATCGCCCAGTCGGTGATGATGATATCGGGCACGTAGTGTGAGTACATCTCAAGCGCGGACGCACCTTCCTCCGCTTCATAGACTTCGCGCGCGCCAAAAGAGTGCAGCAAGGTGCGCAGAATGCGCCGCATATGCGCGTTGTCGTCGCACGACAGAAATCGCAGTTTGTTGAAATCGATGCGAAGCATGGTCCGGTTCTAAGGCGCCCATCGGGGTCAGGTATACCCCGCGTTAACCATACGCCGCCGTCCGTTAATGAAAGGTTGATTTCCAGTTTGCCCGCAGGCGAAGGCGCGGCGCCTGAACTCAATAGCCGAACTGCTCGCGCAGGATTCTTTCTTCGAGGCTGTGGCCGGGGTCGAACAGCATCCGCATCGAAATCGTCTTGTCCGAAATCACCTCGACGCGGCGGACATCGCGCACCTCATCATGGTCGGCCACCGCGGCGACCGGGCGCTTTTCGCCTTCGAGCACCTCGATGACGACGAAGGCGGTATTGGGGAGCAGGGCACCGCGCCAGCGCCGCGGCCGGAATGCGCTGATCGGCGTCAGCGCAAGCAACGCGGCGTTGATCGGCAGGATCGGCCCCTGCGCTGAAAGATTGTAGGCTGTCGAACCGGCGGGCGTGGCCACCATGATGCCGTCGGCGATCAGCTCAGCCATGCGTTCGCGTTCGTCGATCAGAATCCGCAAGCGCGCCGCCTGATAGGTCTGGCGAAACAGCGCGACCTCGTTGATCGCATGATGCAGATGCACGTGATCTTGCACGTCCGTGGCGCGCATCAGCAGCGGATGGATCACGAACTCGCGCGCCGCGGCGAGCCGCGAATGCAGGTCGACCGCGCTGTATTCGTTCATTAGGAAACCGACGGTGCCGCGATGCATGCCGTAGATCGGCTTGCCAGAACGCATGTGCGCCTGCAGCGTCTGCAGCATCAAGCCATCGCCGCCCAGCGCAACGACGACGTCGGCGTCATCGGGATCGTGGTTGCCATAGTTCCCGGCGAGCAAAGCGAGCGCCTGCTGCGCTTCCGCGCCGGTGCTGGCGACGAAGGCGATCCGGTCATATAGCTGCGGACTGGTCATGGGATCGCGGGCCTCACGCTCACGCCAGCGCAAAACGCGATCGGCGGCGCGGTTGGTCGTCTAGCGATATCGGCTGCGTTTGTCGAGAAGATGCTGTCAGCGAGCAGAGCGGCCGGGCTACTTTTGCGCCGCCGCCTGTGCCTGCTTCAGGCCGGCTTCCAAAACCGGCAGCTGCTTCTGCACGAACGTGAGGACATCGTCATTGTCGGGCTTGGAGAGATATCGCTTGAGCAGCGAAATCGCGGTCTCATGTTCCTTGACCTCGGCGCTGTAGAACCCGCGCACGAAAATCTCTGCGACCGAGCCCTCCAGCCCCGCGAGCCGGTTGCTTTTTAAGGCGTTCGGATCTTCCGGAAACTTCACTTCCAGCTTGGTTTTCTTGTTCAAGGCCGCGAGTGCATCATCGCGCTTGCCGGCGGCGTCGGAGAGGGTGCTCGAAAATTTCTTGAGCGCTTCGTCGCCGCGATTGTCGGCCGTGCCCGCGACCTCCTGCTGAAACAGATTGAACTGGTGAAGGCCCAGCAGCACGTCCGCTGCTGTCGGCGGCTTGTCCAGCATTTCATTGACGCCGGTTTTTTCGCCGATGCTTTGGGCGAGGGCGGGTGCGCCCGACAGCAACAACAGCGCCAGAACGATCGGCTTCATTGCACGATCAAGCGGTCTTTGTGTTTTTCGAGCAACTCGTTAGCGAACCTTGTGACTTCCTCCCGCACCGCTCTGGTCTGCTCGGCCGTCATGGGACGTTTGAGCGCGATCGCCTTCATAATCCGGTCGACCATGGTGCTCATCCGCGCGATCACAATTTGTCAGTGAAAAGGATGCACGGTAATCCGGCGAAGCGGGTTTTGTTCCCGTCTGGTGCGACTTGTGTGCCAAAAAAAACCGGCGCGATCGCTGGATCGAGCCGGTTGAATGTGAGCCTAAACGCTCAATAAACGAGGCCGGTGCCCGGCGGCTTTTCAAGCGCGGCGGCGAGCGATTTGTATTCCTCGGAAGCCGTGCCTGTGAGCGCCGCGATGCGGTTCAGATGGTATTGCGCCTGCTCGCGGTTGCCCTGTTCGACCTGCCATAGGCCGTAATATTGCCAGGTCTTGACGTGGTTTGGATCGGCCTTGAGCGCGCGCTCGTACCAGATCTGCGACACCTGGTAGTCGCCAAGCTTTCGATAGGAATAGCCGATCAAATTGGCGACGGCGGCGCTGTCGTCATGGCCGAGCGCCTTGAGTTGCTCGATGGCGGCGGCGTATTCATTGCGGTCATAGATCGCTGCGTAGGCGTTGCGATAGCCCTGAACGAAGGCGGGGTCGGTAATCCCCGGCTTGTTCTCGCTGGTCTTTTTCTTCTTTTTCGAATCCGAGGAAGGCGGCGGCGGGTCCGCGTCGGGGGCGGCGTAGGCCCGGATTACCGGCGCGGCCACCAGCGCCATTGTAAACATCGCCAGTGTCATCAGCCTGATCGCAAATTTACTCATGCATCCCTCCTGATTTCCTGTGGGGCGATCCTACACGATAGCCATCCTGTGAATACCCCGGCCGGACCGAAACATTCCGCGCCGTCGAGCGGTTTCCGCAGCCGATCATGACCAAGATGTCATCCAGATGAACGAAGTCCAGCAGCGCGCTTCAGCGTGGGTTCAGCGCGCCGGAATTACGGTGGTCCGCATGATCGACAAGCCCGGCCACCCGACCGGTCAACTTCTTGATCGATGTCACACAGGAGATCACCATGCTGAAGACATTTTCCGCCGCGCTGCTCGCGGTTTCCATGCTTGCGGCGCCCGCGATGGCTGCCGGCACCGCGAAGACCGCGGCCGCCCCGGTCATCAAGTCCGTGCAGGTCAAGAAGGCCGTGCAGGTCAAGCCGAGCGTGCTGAACGCCAATGCCAGAATGGGCCGTCATCACCGGCACATGCGGCATCATCGCTTCCACAAGCGGATGGGCGCGCTCAAGACGCATCAATTCTCGAAGGCGAGCTTCGCGCATATCAAGCGCGGCTGATGGTATTCCGCGCTCGCGGCTAATCACGTTGCCCACCGCGACTGCGGATACGGGCCGGCCTGCGTCCATTGTCTTGCAGTGGCCGCAGGCCGGATCCTCATGCGGCATCCCCGTTTGAATCCTATCGGGCTTAGAAAGCGGATACCAATTCGCGCGAGGACGGTCTAAAGGATTGCGGGGCGCTGGATTTCGACGGATTGCCTTTGGGGATATCGTTAAAGTGCGCGGCGATCGTGCTGCTGCCGGTGCTGCTCTCGGCCTGCGCCGGAGGCGAGCAAGGCAGCATTTCCTATACCGATGATCGCGGCGTTTCCGAGCAGCCGTTTCCCACCAACTACCGCGCCGAATTGCTGGCCTTTCTCAAAACCTATCTCAACAATCCCAAGGGCGTTCATGATGCCATGATGGCCGAACCGCTGCAGCGGATCGTCGGCGGCCGGCTGCGCTACGCGAGTTGCCTGCGCTATGACGCGCGGGGCCTGGACGGCAACTATGACGGCATGCGCGAACGCGCCGTGCTTTACGTCGATGGACGGCTCGACCGCATCATCGAGAATGCCGGCGAAGTTTGCTCGGGCGTCGTTTACGCGGCGTTTCCTGAAATGGAAAAGATGACGCGGTAGCACCGCCGAACAACTGTTCGCTCAGGTCATGCTGCCCGGCATGAAGCATCGGATCATCACGCTGCCGTCTCCGAATTTGATGGGCCAGACCATCGTCCTTCCGAATTTGTTAGGCTCCGTAATGACGGCGTCGTCGGGCACATCGATCCATCCCTGCTCAAGACGTACGCGATAGTGTCCGTCCCTGGATTCCCAATCGGGATCGGAAACGGTTTCGCCATCGGCCATCGAGCAGCAAAGCCCTTTGCCGCTCGCGAGTTGATCGAACCAGGGTTTTAGCGGAGAACTCGCATAACGGCCGTCGAGGTCTCGCGCGGTGACGCTGCCGACAACGCAAGCACTCACGATACTGAGAGTCAGAACAAACACGATGCGCTTCATGGCACGCTCCTGTGTGTGACCAGCCAGTATCCTTCTCCTAAGCAATGTTCGTGCCGTTATGTGCGAATCAATGGGAATGCGATAGCATCGTGATTGTCAGACGCGGCGGTGCGAGAATGTTTTCGCCGCGGGCGTATCGCTGCGCCGAGAAATTGCTGCTTCGTAAATTGCTGCTCGTAATTTCTACGATGAAAAATGCAAAGCGATGGCGTCGAAACCGCGCCGCCAACCGCGCACGCGATCGGAATCGAGCGGCGTATGCTCCGATCCCATTCGCACAATCACCAGTTCGGCTGTGGGATCGATGTAGATCCATTGTCCGTGAATGCCGAACGCGACCAGCACGTTCTTGGTCCGATCGACGCGGTACCACTTGCTGCGATAACTAGCCTTCGGAAAAACCTCGGCGAATTCCGAGCGCGCCCAAGCGTCGGGATCGCCGCTTTCGTTGATATCGTCGATCCACGATCCCGGCACGATCTGCTGGCCGTTGGCAACGCCTCGCCTACGCATCATCTCGCCGAGGCGGGCGAGATCGTGCGGCGCTGCGCAGATGCCGCCGGCGGCGCGCATTGCGTTGTTGGCATCGACGGTGATGTAAGCGTCATGCTCCGCGCCAAGCGGCGCCCACAGATACTGGCTGATGATGTCGGCATAAGCTTGGCCGCACGCGCGTTCATAGACCCAGCCCAGCACGTCGGTGTTGGTCGAGACATAATGAAACTGCCCGCCGTGCGGCGTTCCGTCCGGTTTTTGCAGCGCGAGGAAGCCGCGCAGGTCGATCGGCTCGTCTCCGACGGGCAGGGGATCCCATCCCGCAGCATGGCGGTAGCGCACCACGTCGCCTTTGGGATCGTCGTAATCCTCGCTGAAGGCGATGCCGACGGACATGTCGAGCAGATGCCGGATGGTGGCGTCGGCATAAACAGACGACGCCAGTTCGGGAATGTAATCGGTGACGCGGTCGCCGGGATCGAACAAACCGCGCTCGGCCAAAATGCCGCCAAGGGTGCCGCAAATCGATTTGCTCACCGAAAACACGATGTGCGGCGTCGCGGCGCTCATGCCGTCGCCGTACCACTCCGCCGCGATGCGCCCGCGCCGGAGCACGACGAACGCATCGGTGCTGGTGGCGCGGAACGCCTCGGCAATCGTGGTCGGTTTGCCGTCGTGACCCTGGAACTTAACGTGCCCTATTTCTTCCAGCGCCATTTCCAGCGGTGCAGCGTGATTGGCCGCTGCGATATTAGCGGTGGGAAGGAGACGGCGGACGTTGCGAAAGCCCCATGCGCTGTAAGGCGCTTTGCGCCAGTTCCGCAAGCTGACCAAGCTGTCCGGCAACGGCGGAAAGCACCGCATGAGATTATCAGCCAATGTAATTCTCCTGCGATACGATCACTTTTAGGCGAGCTTTGAACCGCGCGTTAGCTCTGGATACTAAATAATAGCGCTAAAGGGTCTCATCGAAACAAAATTGCAATTTCGATGGAACAAAAAGTCCGATGTTGCCGCGTCGTCACAGTTGCGAACCAACCTTGCTCTGGCCTTGCCGCGAAGCAACCAAACTGACGCCACCTTGTTTGATGAAGGTATCGACGTGAACAGGGGAATAATCATGAAAAGACTACTGCTCGGCGTTGCCGCCATCGTCGTATTCGCGGCTCCCGCGCTCGCTGCCGATATCGCGCCACGGACCTATGCGAAAAACCCGTCCTACTCCGCGCCGGAAGCGGTCTATAACTGGACCGGGTTCTATGTCGGCGGTCACGTCGGCGGCGCCTGGGCGGGCGACAACAGCTTGCAAAGCGATTCAGGCCGCTTCCTCGGCGGCATTCAAGGTGGCGCGGACTATCAGTTCGCCCGCAACTGGGTGATCGGTATCGAGGGACAGTACAGCTGGCTGCCGAGCAACAATAACGGCACGCTGTTTACCGGCAACACGCTCGTGACCCAGAATAACCGGGAAATCGGCTCCATGACCGGCCGCCTCGGCTACACCTGGGGTCCGGCCATGATTTACGGCAAGGGCGGCTACGCGTGGCGCGACGCCAATAATATCGGCGTCAGCAATGGCGGGATTGCCCAACCGTTCACGACCACCGAGAATCGCCGCGACGGCTACACCGTCGGCGCCGGCCTGGAATACATGTTCAGCCCGAACTGGTCCGCCAAGGTCGAATACCAGTACTATAACTTCGGCAACACCACGTTCGGCGCCGGCAGCCCGCCCGATATCGCCGGCGCCCGATTCCGCGACGACGAGCATACCGTCAAAGCCGGCTTGAACTATCGCTTCGGCTGGGGCGGTCCGGTGGCGACGCGCTACTGATCTAATTTCACCGCGATTTAAAAAGGCCGGCCTTCCAAGCCGGCCTTTTTTATTGAGCCCGCTCATGTGTCATGGGCAAACAATCATCGCGACGCCCGAGAAATTTTTTGGTTTCCGGAACGGAATGCTTTAAGCAGCATTGGAAGCTCGCCGGGCTGCTGGAAAACGAACATGCGTGTTGTTGTGTTGGGGTTGCTTTTTTCCACGGTTGCCCCGCCGTGTTTTGCCCAGACCGTGCTGAAATCCGAGCCCTTCGTTCTTGCGCCTTACGAGACGGCCTATGTGCAGGACGCTTCGTGTGGACCCGGCAGGGTGCTCAGAGTCACCGGCGCCATGCGCGGCCTTCATCGCAAAAAGGTGTGCGTGGCGATTACCGGTGAGGCGCAGGCGTCTCTAGCCACAGCGACACCTTAGCGGCTGGCGCATTCGGCCTTGCCGATCGAAGCTTTCGCTAGTGCAGTTGGAATTCGAGCTGCTTTACGCGCTCGGCGTCGGCTTCATTTTGTTCGGGATCTTCCTGCGGATCGGGCTGACAGGCCTTGATCTGATAATCGTAGTCCAGCACGGGACGCGGCGCAGGCGTCTCCTCTTCATCGGACACCACGTCAACCACTAGCCCGCTGTCATTGGCGTGCTTCCAAACATCCGCCTCGGTGGGATAGGCCTTGCTCAGCTTGGCGTCGTTGCAAAACAGCGCGTAGGGCATCGGAGTGCTCCGTTAAAAACCCTTAACGCGCGGGACTCGATTGGGTTCAACGCGCGACAGCTTAAGACTTCGCGCAGTGGACAAACTTCATCTCGTGACCAAGCGTCGATTCCATTGCTAGCGGCTTGTAATGTTCTGGTTTTGTTCTAAGATGCCGCATCGTCATGGGAGCGCGCGAATGCCTGATCTGTCCTACCTCCGAGCTGAAATAGAGCGAATGCGGACGCAGATTCTGCGCCAGCGCAAAGAGATTCTGGCCCTGCGGCGGGCCGGGATAAATACCTTGCCGGCTGAAGCGCTGTTGGCGCGCATGCAGGCCAGCGTCGATAGTCTTTGCGCGCAGCGTGACCAGCAGCGCAAAGAGCAGACGGTCCCGGCAAAGAGCAAAGTTCTCGGCGGGCGGAGCTGGCATGCTTGAAGGCGAACCCTGCCTTAATTCGCCGGCGGAGGCGAGCCCGCGGTGCGGACCAGCCGGTCCGCCTTCTGCAGAACGTAATGGTTCTCAGGCTGCTCTCGCGCGAAGAAGCTGACGGCGACAAACAGCGCGCAGAACATCAATCCCACCAGCATGACCTTGCGGTGCGTGCGTCTGTCGGCGCTGTGAAAGGATGAGGACATTCAAAAGCCATACAGCTTGACGCCTCACGTGCAATCTGACTCGCATTTTAACCTTGCTTTTGAACGTTACCGGCCGCCGACAATATGAAACAAAAGCGAGCAATCGGCGCCGCGACGGGCCGATGCAAATCAAATGGCCGGACTGCATCCGTGCCCGCTTATTGATCGGAGCTATCGGGGCCGTAACAGAATGCTCCTTGTGCCTATTTGCGCGAGCTTATTCACCCCGCGGTCGCTCGCCAGCGATCGCCCGATCCAACGCATCAATCAAATCTTGCGTCTCGATAAACTTCAGCCGCGAACGTTCAGCCGTATTCCGATCGAACGGCGCCGCCAGCGCCTTGGCGAAGGCGTCGCGATCTTCAATCATGCGCGACCGCGCTTTTTGCAGGATATCGAGGCGATCGTTCATTTGATCTGTCTGCTTTCGGCAGGAGCTTCTACAGTTGTTGTATTTTCGGAAGTGCGTACCTGGACGTCATGGCGTCGCTTTTAGCGCGAGCTCGACCAGCTGGCGGATGGCTTCCGCCCGGCTAATATTATCATCCTGCATCGCGCTCCACGCATCGATTGCAGCGATTTGCTGATCGTGCATCCGCACTACCCCAAAAGTGATGGTGCCGGTTGAGAGGATTGAACTCCCGACCTTCGGTTTACAAAACCGCTGCTCTACCGCTGAGCTAAACCGGCTGGCCTTTGAGCGCCTGTTTATGGCGGTCTCCCGCGCTTCGTCAACTCGCCCGGCGGCATGGACAGCGTCGCTGGCCGCACCCTGCAACAAAATTCGATAAGCCCCGAAGGCAACGCACTAGCCTTGCCGCCGTCATTCCGTAAAAAAGACCAGGCTTGAGAGCGGCTGCGATAGACCGCCGAACCATGGGGAGACTGCTGGATGTTTTCACACGTCATGATCGGGACCAACGACCTCGACAAGGCCAAGTCGTTCTATGACGCACTGCTCGGCACGCTCGGTGTGCCGCCCGGCAGGGTGGACCGCCACCGCATTTTCTACAGAACCAAGACGGGCACATTCTCGGTATCGAAACCGATCGACGGCAAGCCGGCTACCCCCGCCAATGGCGGCACCGTGGGCTTCAACGCCGATACCGCCGAGGCGGCGGATGCCTGGCACGCGACCGGCCTCGCGAACGGCGCCAAGACCTGTGAAGATCCCCCGGGCGTGCGCGAGGGCCCGGCCGGCAAACTCTATATCGCCTATCTGCGCGATCCCGACGGCAACAAGCTTTGCGCCTTGCACCGGATGGTATGAGCGCTAAGGAGCGGTCGCCAGGCGGTCCGGCTGAGCGGCTCTGAGTCGTAAACGAGTGGTAAACGGCCACAGAAATAAGCCGCGAGACTCGACCGCCGGAATCGCCGGATATTTTGCGGATCATGAGAGCGATCCTCAAAACAGCCGGCGACAGGGCGCATACCGTGCTCGCGGTCACTGCTGCTCGCGGCATGCGCTGCGAATCTCATGCTGCTGTATGCGCGCCTATAGCGGGTGATCGCACACGCCGGGACAAGGGGTGGCAGCGTGCGGAATCTTGAGCTAAACACGGCGCACTTCATCGCACCCCCGGAGCTACGACGAATGGCCATTTCTCGACGAACCACGCTGCATGATGGCGTTCGCTTCCAGCGTCGGCGGCGTTTTCAGCTACGGGGACACGGCACGGGCTCAAGCCACAGGAAAAACCATGACCACACCGTCGGGCTTACAGATCACGGACAGCAAGGTCGGCACGGGCGCCTCGCCAAAAAGCGGACAGACCTGCGTCATGCATTACACGGGCTGGCTCTATCAGAACGGCGTCAAGGGCAAGAAATTCGATTCGTCCGTCGATCGCGGCGAGCCGTTCGAATTCGTGATCGGCCAGAAGCAAGTGATCGCGGGCTGGGACGAGGGCGTCTCCACCATGAAGGTCGGCGGCAAGCGCACGCTGATCATTCCGCCCGCGCTGGGCTACGGCGCGCGCGGCGCCGGCGGCGCCATTCCCCCTAACGCGACGTTGATGTTCGACGTCGAACTGCTCGCCGTGAAGGGCTGATTGCCCGGGGTTTCAAGCCCTATTCGTCATTCCGGGACACGCCCTTGGCGTGGGCCCGGAATCCATATTCCCTGTGTCTGCGTTTTGGTGAACATAAAGACAGCGGTTATGGAGTCCGGGCTCATCGCTGCACGATGCCCCGGAATAACGTAGCGCAACGCGGATCGGAGACGCGATCTTGTTCGGAATTCTCGGGCTCGGTTTTTTGCTGGGCATGCAGCACGCGCTCGAGGCCGATCATATCGCGGCGGTGTCCAGCATCGCCGCGCGGCGCACCCATGTCGGCGACATCGTCAAACACGGCCTGACCTGGGGCCTTGGCCACACGCTGACGCTGTTCGTGTTCGCCGGTGCTGCGATCCTGCTCGGCCATGCGATCCCCGAACATATGACGCGGCCGCTGGAGGGCGCGGTCGGCGTCATGCTGATCGGGCTGGGCTCGCATGTGCTGTGGCGGCTGTGGCGCGACCGCGTGCATTTTCACAAACACAGCCACGCTGACGGCGCGGTTCATATCCACGTCCATAGTCACGCCGGCGAAAACGCTTCGCATGCGCGTGGCGTTCCCCATGCGCAAACGACGCACGATCATGCGCATGGCTTTCGCTGGCGCACGCTGCTGGTGGGCCTGATGCACGGCATGGCCGGCTCGGCCGCGCTTTTGGTGCTGACGGTGTCGCAGGCATCCAGCCCCGCGGTCGGCCTCGCCTATGTTGCGCTGTTCGGCATCGGCTCGATGATCGGCATGGGCGCGCTGTCGACGGTGATCGCGGTGCCGCTCGCGGTGTCCGCGCGTTGGCTGACTTGGGCCAACAGCACGCTGCAGGCCGCCGTCGGCGCGATCACCATCGCGATCGGCGTCATGACCATCGTCACGGTAACATCGGCGTAGGACATTGCGCTCCGCAAGCCTGCGGCAGCGCAAGCCGATTTTCCAAACAAGCACATCCACGTCGTGCTGCCATATCCCGCCGGCGGCATCGTGACATCGTCACGCGCATCGTCTCGAAAAACTCAGCGAGATGTGGGCGCAGCCGATCGTGGTCGAACCGAATTAAGGAAGCCGACATCAAGCTGGAATGAGATGGAAATGCGCTCACAGCCTGGCTACTCGCCGGCGCCGTTAACGATTTCATAGCGCTGTTTTTGCAATTGAACGCGGACGCATGCTTGCGCGTTAGGCTTACCGGTAGATTGGACCGCGGCCTTAACCCTTGGCTTCACAGGTTGCATTAGGGTGCCGCTTGAAATCGGGACCCTTCGATGCGTGCTGGACTGGCGCTGGCTATTTTGATCGGGACGACGCTGACGGCTTTTGCCGATACGCGGTCATTGTCATTCCCGGCCGGCCCGGCGTGCCCATCGTCATCAATGGCGTCGATGCATCCTACGCGGTGGTCGAAGGTGACTGGGGCCTTGCTAAGAACGTTCACGTTCAGCCGACGGTTTACGGCGGACGCATTACATCGATCCAGGTCCGCCGGTCGGACATTATTTTCCGAGTAACGGTCGCATGCCAGGTTATGGGCGTCTTGAAATCGAACCGCCGGCAAGCCATCATTTCCCGCGCACGTCGCAGAGCTATCACCAGTCATGGTCGGCACAGTCCACGCCGCAACCGGTCCAATCCGAAGTGCCGTTTTATCCGCCGGCGGTGATCAACGCGCCTCAGGATGGCGCCTCCGGTTCGCCGCAAGGCGCCTTCGGTTCGCCACAAGAATTTTACGGCCCGCCGCACGATTTTCGGCATCGAAAATCGCAGCAGATCTTCACACTAAAATCTAACGTCCCAACAAGAAAACACACCCACAGGAGAGAGTAATGCGTCAGATGATTTCAGGATTGGTAGCGGCGATCGCGGTGGCGACGGTAAGCGCTGCGCCCGCGATGGCATGCGGCGGACTGTTTACAGGCTATGTGCCGTGCGAGACCTATGTGAGCCCGTGCGCTCAGAGCTGCGGTGGCTATCACCATCACCGGCTATCACCATCACGCCGGTTATTACGGCGCCTATGCGTCGGAATATTACGCGCACGAGCGGCTGCCCGATCCCTCGCCGCAATATTACTACGTCAATCAGGGCCCGACTTACAGCGGCCCGGCGACTTTGCGCCGCTCCCGACCTATCAGGAAAGCGCGGTGTCTGGATGGGGCGCCTATCGCAACACCAACACCTACTACGGTTACGACGGCGGCCGTTACGCCAACGCCACCAATCATTATTACGATGACGCCCGGATCAGGGTCCGGCGGTCTACAGCTACGGACCGCGTTCGCGGCGCGCGTGGCGCGCGCGCACCAGCTACGGTGTTTCGACGATGCCCGGCGTGCGCCTCGGCATGAGGTCAAACCGCAGCATTCGTTACGGCGGCATGTTGTCGCGCGCAGCATGCGTCACGGCTCGATGCAGGGCATGCGAACGGACGCGCGCAATGATGGTGAGCGCAGCAATTGCGGCTCCGCGCGACGCCCGCTCCGAAAGCGAAGCCCGGTGGAAAGGCGATGCCGTCCGAAACCCACTGATCTGACGACCTTCTGACGATCATCTGAAATATCAGCGCCCGTTCGCACTCAGTCGCGAGCGGGCGTTGTCTTGCGCGCGCTTTAGCGCATCAATCCCAACCGGCTTGCGCCGATATAGAGCGCTAGCACCGCCGCATTCGAGACATTGAGACTTTTGATTTCGCCGGGCATGTCGAGCCGCGCGACCACGCTGCAGGTATCTCGCGTCAGTTTCCTCAGGCCTTTGCCTTCCGCGCCCAGCACCAGCGCCAGCGGTTGGCGCAATTCGACCGCGCCGAGATCGTGCGCGCCCTCGCTGTCGAGTCCTACCGTCAGAAATCCGCGATCGTTCATTTCGGTCAACGCCCGCGCGAGATTTTGCACGCTCACCAGCGGCACCATCTCCAGCGCGCCCGAAGCGGATTTCGCCAGTACGCCGGTTGCTTCGGGACTGTGCCGTGCGGTGGTGACGATGGCTTTCACCGCGAATGCCGCCGCCGAGCGCATGATCGCGCCGACATTGTGCGGGTCAGTGATCTGATCGAGCACCAGCACGATGCCTTCCTGCGCCATGCATCCTCGATATCGGGAGCGAGGGCAGGGGATCTGACTTCCGCGAGCAGACCTTGATGCACGGCATCCGGTCCGAGCCGCGCATCGATCACGACTTGGCCGCACGATTTCCGGCGTCACGCGCGCATCGATGTTCTCATCCGCGAGACGCCGCGCGGCATTCTCGGTGAGCAGCAGCTTGCGGATGGTGCGCTGCGGGTTGGCCAGTGCCGCCGACACCGTGTGCCAGCCATAAAGAATAACCGGGCCGTCTGACCCGCTCTCACGCTCGCGGCGGGCCGGCCGATCGGCTTGATGTGGTCTGCGATATTTTGCCGAAACCGCGCGCAAAGCGCGGCTTCCGATCGTGGTCGCTCATAACAGGCTTTTCTCACGGGTTCCGCATCATGGCAATTTGACGACGCCGGCAAAACGGGCAATCGCCGCACCCTTGGTTGACTTTGCCGGCGCGATTCCGCCATAAACCGCCCGACCGGAAGCCCGCCATCGGCCGCCGGTTTTAACGCCATCACGGGCTGTTCAGCCACCGCACCGGTGGAAGGAGGTCGGATGCTGTTGAGCGGGGGAGTGTCCCGAGTGGCAAAGGGAGCTGACTGTAAATCAGCCGTCTTATGACTTCGAAGGTTCGAGTCCTTCTTCCCCCACCAGCTCCTTGTGAGTTGCTGCCAGCTCAATACGCGCGGCGATAGCGGCGACGCTCTGGTAACTGCCGCCAGCATAGAACGGGTTGAGATTGCAATAGCCCGCCCGGCCCGAGGCCGACATCCGGCATTGGTCCATCGTGTAATATCGGCACTCTTCATAGGAGCCGCCGCCGATGGGGATCAAATGCAAGCAAACAGGAAATGACGGATCGTAGGTCTGGGCGCGCGCTTCCTCGGTCGCGACGATACCGATGGCCAGCATCGCCAAAGCCAGAATACGCATCGGATCATCCTTCAATAGTCGGCTGAAAAGGTTGTTCCCGCACATCCTACCTAGCCGGCGAACTGCAAGCCAAGACTATTGCAGCGTTTCGTGCGGATCCATCATCAACGGACTTGGCGCCGGGAATACTTCGGTGATCACATCGTACGAGACGTCAACCATGCCCGGCTTTCCTGGGTTCGGTGCAACGGATTTGACATGCAGCGTGGCGCGGACAATGCGGCCATCATTCAAAGTTATTTCCGTGACGCCATCGCGGATATCGGCGACGATAGGCGCGATCGCAACGAAGGTTTGGTTGCTGCGAGCTTTTCGCTTCGGATCGGACGACTTTGAAGGAAAACGGCTGCGAGTATCCGAAATTCATGACAGCGCCCTTTGTTGTCGCAAGAATGTCCCAATTTACAAATCCGTTAACCGATTAATTGGTTCCCCGTCCGGGCACCTCCCGCGGCCGGGCGAAAGGCCAAGCAAATCTCGCGCCTATTTGCCCAGACCTATCCACCGGGAACTATCGCCCCGCCGATGCTTTGATCGACAGCAGCGATTTAATCCGGAGCACAGCGATGGGACTGGCAGACAATGAGACGGCGGGGCTGATCGGCAGCGACAAGGTCGAGGGCACGGCGGTCTATGGCGCCGATGGCGAAAAGATCGGCGCGATCGCGCGGGTCATGATCGAAAAAGTCAGCGGCAGGGTTTCCTATGCCGTCCTGAGTTTTGGCGGCTTCCTCGGCATCGGCGACGATTACTACCCGCTGCCGTGGCCGTCGCTGAAGTACAACGTCGATCTCGGCGGTTATCAGACCATGATCCCGGTCGACAAAATCAAGGACGCGCCAAAGTACGCGCGTTCCGGCACATGGGACTGGGAAAGTCGCGAGCGCGCGCGAAGCCTCGACGACTATTACGGCGTGCCTGCGATGACGTTCGCCGGTTGATGGCGTCCCGCGCGCGCCGATAGCTGGTCTGTCGTGGCCGGACTTCCTTTGCTATCCTCGGCGCCGCGCCGAATCTTTGGACGCCGCAGCACGGACGTTGTCATGCAGCTCGAAGGCGAGACACCGCGCGAACGATCGCCTGCTGCTGAAGTGGGTGCTCACGCATTTCTTTCGAACATGGACGGCGCTGGTAACGCTGGTCGCGTTCGGCGCGGGGTTTCTCTACAAACCGGAATGGCTGACGTGGTGGCTGCGGACCACCATGTCCGGCATCGAAAAGGGCTCAGCGCTGATCCCCTATCCCTGGGGCGACCGTTTCGAAGTAGCGCTGCGCGGCATCGGCGGATCGTTCTGGATTCAGATCACGCTGGCGATCCTGATCGTGAGAATTGCCGCCTGGCTGATCGGCTATGGATGGCGGCGCGGACGCCGCTAATAGTTCAGACCGGTTTTAAAATGAAAGAGCGCGACGAGATTGCTCTCATCGCGCCCTAACTTTGTCTCGCTGGTCCAGGCGCTGGGAGCGCCCATTTGCAAAACTTTAGAAAGCTTTGCGGGCGATCCCAGCGAGGTGACAGCGTTTGGAAAGATTTACTGGATCACCTCCTTTCGTTGTTGACGGTGAAGTTAGTATAGGCACGGATTCGCAGCATGTTAAGAGGCCTGAGGACTATTGCGCGCTCGCTGTTGAGACCGCTGCAATGGCGTGATAGTTCATCGTTCCCTTCGCGGGTGTAGCTCAATGGTAGAGCAGCAGCCTTCCAAGCTGAATACGAGGGTTCGATTCCCTTCACCCGCTCCAAGCTTCCTGCGCCGTAAACACTGCAGCCCTGGCCACTACGTGCTATTCCGCAGTGCGGTCTGGCAATGCCGACCGCGCGGACATGCTGCGCGCCAAAGGTGCTTGTAGGGCCAAACCCGCCGTGTAAAGATTTGCCCTGAAATTAAATCATCAAAAGCAAAAGCGAGGAACGTCTGATGGATTTCTCTTTGTCCGATCGCCAGCGTGAATGGCTCGACCGCGTATCCTCCTTCATGGACAAGCACGTCCGCCCCGCGGTGGCCACATACAAGAAGCAGGACGCCGAAGGCGAGCGCTGGAAGACCATTCCGGTCCTCGAAGACCTCAAGAAGAAAGCCCACGCCGAAGGTCTCTGGAACATGTTCATGCCGCCCTCGTCGCATGAGGACGAGGAATTTCACGGCGCCGGCCTGACCAATCTCGAATACGCGTTGCTGGCCGAGCAGATGGGCCATATCGGCTGGGCGTCGGAAGTGTTCAACTGCTCCGCGCCGGATACCGGCAACATGGAAGTGCTGATGCGCTACGGCACCAAGGAGCACAAGAAGAAGTGGCTGCGTCCGCTGATGGACGGCCAAATCCGCTCGGCGTTCCTGATGACCGAGCCCGCGGTGGCGTCATCGGATGCCACCAACATCGAAACCTCGATCCGTGCGCGACGGCGATCATTACGTCATCAATGGCCGCAAATGGTGGTCGTCCGGCGTCGGCGATCCCCGCTGCCAGATTTTGATCGTGATGGGCAAGACCGACGCCAGCGCGCCGCGACATCAGCAGCAATCGCAGGTGCTGGTGCCGCGCGACACCAAGGGCATCACGGTGGAGAAGATGCTGCCGGTGTTCGGCTTCGACGACGCGCCGCACGGCCACGCCCAGGTGCTGCTGGAAAACGTCCGCGTGCCCGTCAGCAATATCCTGCTCGGCGAAGGCCGGGGATTCGAGATCGCGCAGGGCCGGCTTGGTCCGGGCCGCATCCATCACTGCATGCGCACTATCGGCAAGGCCGAAGAGGCGCTGGAGAAAATGGTGAAGCGGCTGTCGTCGCGCACAGCGTTCGGCAAGAAGATCATCGAATATTCGATCTGGGAGCAGCGCATCGCCGAGGCGCGTACCGATATCGAGCTCAACCGCCTGCTGTGCCTGAAGGCCGCCGACATGATGGACAAGGTCGGCAACAAGACCGCGCAGCTCGAAATCGCGATGATCAAGGTGTCCGGTCCGAACATGGCGCTGAAGATCATCGATCACGCGATCCAGGCTTATGGCGCCGCCGGCGTTTCCGACGATGCGGGCCTGGCGCGCGATTATGCCTCGATGCGCACGATGCGGCTGGCGGACGGTCCGGACGAGGTCCACAACCGCGCCATCGCGCGACTTGAGCTGCGCAAATACGCCAATATGGCGGAGCCTTCGGTGGAGATGATGGCCGGCCGGGCCTGATCGGAGCGCGGTCGTGAGCGAAGGCGTACGTAAAGACGAGGAGTTTTCGGGCACCAAGGATGTCGAGGAGCGCCATCGCGTCGATGAAGCGCGCCTCGACGCCTGGATGGCGGAAAACGTCGAGGGTTATCAGGGACCGCTGACCGTCCTGCAGTTCAAGGGCGGCCAGTCGAATCCGACCTACCGTCTCAACACGCCCGATCGGTCCTACGTCATGCGCCGAAAACCGTTCGGCAAATTGCTGCCGTCGGCGCACGCGGTGGATCGCGAGTTCAAGGTGATCTCCGCGCTGGGCAAGCAGGGATTTCCGGTCGCGAAGCGCCTATGCACTTTGCATGGACGATGCGGTGATCGGCGCGGCGTTCTACATCATGTCGATGGAGGAGGGCCGGGTGTTCTGGGATCCGGCGCTGCCGAGTCAGCCACCGGAGGCGCGCCGAAAAATCTTCACCAGCAAGATCGAGACGCTGGCGAAGCTGCACCAATACGATCCTGAGAAAATCGGCCTCGGCGATTTCGGCAAGCCGGGCAATTATTTCGCGCGCCAGGTCGACCGCTGGACCAAGCAATATCGCGCGTCCGAAACCGAGCACATTCCCGAAGTCGAGAAGCTGATCGAGTGGCTGCCGCGCACCGTGCCCGAACAGAAGCGCGTCTCGATCGTGCATGGCGACTACCGGCTCGACAACATGATCTTCCATGCCACCGAGCCGCGCGTGCAGGCGGTGCTGGATTGGGAGCTTTCGACGCTCGGCGATCCCATGGCGGACTTCACCTATCTGTTGATGCAGTGGACGATGCCCGGCCTCGTCAATGCCGATCTCAAGGCGCTGAACATTCCGACGATGGACGAAGCCGCCGCGATCTACTGCAACGCGACCGGCGAGACTGTCCCGGACCTCAATTGGTATTTCTCCTACAATCTGTTTCGGCTCGCCGGCATCACGCAGGGCATCGCCGGCCGCATCCGCGACGGCACCGCCGCCAGCGCCAAGGCTATGGAATCCGCCAAGCGCACCGTGCCGCTGTCGAAGCCGTCGTGGGAATACGCGCAGAAGGCGGGAGCGGGGTAGAGTTGTGGGAACGCGGCGTCGCGGTATCCCTCCCCACCGCAAGCGGGGGGGAGGGATAAGAAAGAGCTACACCGGCTTCCCCGCATACGGCATCGACGCGGTCAGCCCGCCATCGACCGGGATCGCCTGGCCGTTGACGTAGGACGCCTCATCGCTGGCGAGAAACAATCCCATCGCCGCGAGTTCATGCGGCTGGCCCGCGCGCTTGAGCGGATTGAGCTGGCCGATTTTGCCGTCGGTGCCGCGCTGTTTCGCGTTGTCGAAGATCGGTTTGGTCATCCCGGTCTCGATCAGGCCGGGACACACCGCATTGATGCGCACGCCGGTGCCGGAAAGCGAATACGCCGTGGTCTGCACCAGACTGATGACGCCGGCCTTGCTCGCGGCATAAGGATGACCGGACGCGCCGGACTTCAGACCGGCCACCGACGCGGTGAGAACGATGGCGCCGGATTTCTGTTTGATCATGTGCGGCATGGCATATTTGATCGCCAAAAAAGGCCCGATCAGATTGATGCGCAGGATTTCCTGCCATTGCTCTACGGTCTGCTCGCCGAGCGCGACGAGACCTCCGCTGATGCCGGCATTGGCCCAGATCGCGTCGAGTTTTCCGTGCTTCGATATCGCCTCGTCGATGAACGCCTTTACATCGGCTTCCGATCCCGCATCGGCGATGACAGCATGGGCGTGACCGCCGGCCTTTTTCACCTGCGCCACGGTTTCGTTGACGCCTTCGGTGCGGTCGACCGCAATCAGTTTTGCGCCTTCTTTGGTGAACAGCAGCGACGCCGCGCGCCCGATGCCGCTGCCGGCACCGGTGATGATGACGGATTTGCCTTCCATGCGGCCCATGCGTTTCTCCCTGACTTATTTTTGGACATGCACCTAGCGACGAAGCGGCTTGAGGCGCCATGCAGTCTGACGTACAGCGTGGCGAGACAGTATTGAAGGGTTTTCGCGATGTCCAATCCGGCTAAGCCATTCGTTCCGCAGCAATACGTCGTTCCCTACGGCGTGGTCGCGACGCGATGGTGGTGGGTAAGGCATGCGCCAGTGCGCGACGATGGCGGCAACATCTACGGCCAGAAGGACATGACCTGCGACTGCAGCGACCGCGTCGTGTTCGACGCGGTCAGCAAAATCCTGCCGCGCGATGCGGTGTGGGTCGCAAGCAAGCTCAAGCGTACGCATCAGACCGCCGCGGCGATTTGGGACGCCGGTTTTCCAAAACCCGATGCGATGCCGCACGAGGCCGACCTGAACGAGCAGCATCTCGGCGACTGGCAGGGCCTCAATCGCGCCGAATTCTTCGCCAGCCGGCCGATCAATGTCGGCAGCTACTGGTTTGCGCCGATCGACGAGCCGTCGCCGAACGGCGAAAGCTTTATGGACCTCTACAATCGCGTCAAAGGCGCGATCGAGCGCATCAACGCCGAGCACTCCGGCAAGGATATCATCGCCGTCGCGCATGGCGGCACGATCAAGGCTGCCGTCGGTGTTGCGCTCGGCGATCAGCCGGAGCGTGGGCTGGCTTTCACGATCGACAATTGTTCGGTGACGCGGCTCGATCATCTGGCGAGCGCCGGGCATAGCGGCTGGCGCATTCCTTTCGTCAATCAGCAGCCCTGGATCGCGGATGCCTCGCATGCGGCGATGCATCAGCCGGCGGGGCCCGAGGTGGTGCCGGCGACGAAACTGGCGTAATCGTCACCCCGGGATGCGCGCACTTGCAGCAGACCCGGAATCCATAATCCCTCGGTGGTTATGGATAGCGGGCTCGCGCTTCGCGTGCCCCGGAATGACAAAAGTTTCAGGGAGCGAAACGCATGACCTTGTTCGACATGTCGGGAAAAGTCGCCGTCATCACCGGCTCGTCGCGGGGCATCGGCCGCGCCATCGCCGAACGAATGGCCGAGCACGGCGCGAAAGTCGTGATCTCCTCACGCAAGCAGCAGGTCTGCGACGACGTCGCCAAGTCGATCAACGACAAGGCCGGCAAGCAGGTGGCGCTGGCGATTGCGGCTAACATCTCGACCAAGGACGATCTGAAAAATCTCGCCGAGGAAACCACGCGCGTGTTCGGCAAGATCGACACGCTCGTCTGCAACGCCGCGTCGAATCCGTATTACGGTCCGCAGGCCGGCATTACTGACGACCAGTTTCGCAAAATTCTCGACAACAATATCGTCGCCAATCACTGGTTGATCGCGATGGTCGCGCCGCAGATGATCGAGCGCAAGGAAGGCTCAATCACCATCATCTCGTCGATCGGCGGCTTGAAGGGCTCGACGGTGCTGGGCTCTTACGCGATCTCAAAGGCCGCCGACATGCAGATGGCGCGCAATCTCGCCTGCGAATACGGCAAGTACAACATTCGCGTGAACTGCATCGCGCCGGGCCTGATCAAGACCGACTTCGCCAAGGCGCTGTGGGACAATCCGGAGACGTTGAAGGCTTCCACCGCGCGCTCGCCTCTGTTGCGGATCGGCGAGCCCGACGAAATCGCCGGCGCTGCGGTATTTCTCGCTTCCGCGGCGGGCACGTTCATGACCGGGCAGACCATCGTCATCGACGGCGGCGCGACGATTAGTTGAACTTTCTTCCCCTCTCCCACGAGGGGAGAGGGTAGAAAACCTCACTCCACCGCCGCATAGACCAGGCTTCGCACCAGCGTGCGGAAATATTCGCGCTGGCCGGGGCCCTGCGACATGAAGACGGCGAACAGTTCTTCTTTCGGATCGATCCAGAAGAACGTGCCGGCGATGCCGCTCCAGAAGAACTGCCCGACCGAGCCTGCGACCGGCGCCATGCCTTCGTGGGTACGCACACAAAAGCCGAGACCGAAACTGTGGCCCGGCGACAGCAGGGTGCCGTTGATCTTCACGCTCGGCCCAAGATGATCGGACGCCATGAACTGCAGCGTCTTGCGTCCGATGATGCGGTTGCCGTCGAGCGTGCCACCGTTGAGCAGCATCTGGCAGAATCGCGCGTAATCCATCGTCGTGGATACCAGTCCGCCGCCGCCGGATTCCATCGCTGGCTTCTCCAGCATGTTGAACAACTGCACCTTGTCGCCGGTCCATGGATCGGTCGAAAATGGTTCGGCGAGGCGGCCCGTGTTCTCGGCGCCAGTATGAAAACGCGGTCTCGGCCATTTGCAGCGGCACGAAAATGCGCTCGGTCAGAAATGCGCCCAGCGTCTTTCCGGATACGACTTCGATGACGCGTCCGAGAATGTCGGTGGAGCGGCTGTAATTCCATTCGGTGCCGGGCTGGCTCATCAGCGGCAGGCTGGCGACAATTGCGGCATGCTCGGCATTGCTGATCTTGCGGCTGCGCAATCGCGACTGCTGGTACATCTTCTGCACCGGGCCGTCGCCGGTATGGTCGTAGGTGATCCCCGAGGTATGGCGCAGCAGATCCTGGATCGTGATCGGCCGCACCAGCGGCACGAGGTCGAGCGTGCCATTATTCTCAATAGCGACTTTCTGCTCGGAAAATTCCGGGATGAATTTCGCAACGGGATCGGTGAGCAGCAGATGACCGTCCTCGAGCAGTTGCATGATGCCGATCGAGACGACGGGTTTCGTCATCGAGAAAATGCGGAAGATGCTGTCGCGCCCCATCGGCGCCCCGTCAGCGGGGTTTTGTTTGCCGAGCGCTTCAAACCAGCCGATCTGGCCGCGGCGCGCGACCATCATGGTGACGCCGGGCCAGGTGCCCTTGTCGATCTCGCGCTTGAATGCATCCGACATGCGCTGCAATCGGGCGGGCACAAGCCCCAGTGACTCCGGCTTGGCCTGCGGCAGGGCAGGCGTTTGCGGAGCAGGGTTACGTTTGGTTGCGGTTTGAGCGTTCATGGGGTCTCCCGATTGATCTTGTTGATTTGCGGAATGGGGCGCGCGGCACGAGATTGGCGCAGAATTTCTGGCTTGAACAGCGCTGTTTCCGCACCGGTCCACCGCAGCCATAAGGGGCGTGACGAGCCGCCACCGGTTCGCTATAGAGGCGCGCTGTAGGAGTGTAGCTCAATTGGTAGAGCACCGGTCTCCAAAACCGGGGGTTGCAGGTTCGAGTCCTGCCACTCCTGCCAGCTAATTGGCTCATTGTACGCCGGTCCGTACCTTGACCTTGCGCCGCCAGCGCAGTACATAGCGGCCACCTGCTGCCGGCCCGTTTTGACGGATATCCGGCGCGGCTTTGAATTCCCCGGACAATCGAGCCCGCTTGGCGCTCATCCTTCTTGAGAGGGTTGGGCGCAAGAGGGCTGTCCGGATTCCAAATCCTTTCAAGATCGACTAACGACGGACCGGACACCAAAAACGATGGCTTTCAGCCCGTTCAAATTCCTGCAGGAAGTGCGCACGGAGACCTCCAAGGTCACCTGGCCTTCACGCCGCGAGACCGTGATCACCACCATCATGGTGTTCGTCATGGTTGCGCTGGCTTCGATCTTTTTTTTCGCCGCGGATCAGGTGATCCGCGTTCTCATCACCTTTTTACTCGGTATTCACTGATGACAAGCGCGCGGAACTGAACCATGAGCATGCGCTGGTATATCGTCCACGCCTATTCGAACTTCGAAAAGAAGGTCTCGGAGTCGATCCGCGAGCAATCCAAACAGCGCGGGCTCGAGGATCTGTTCGAGCAGGTGCTGGTGCCGACCGAGAAGGTCACGGAAATACGCCGCGGCCGCAAGGTCGACGCCGAACGCAAGTTTTTCCCCGGCTATGTGCTGGTGAAGATGAACCTCACCGACGAAGCGTTTCATCTGATCAAGAATACGCCGAAGGTGACGGGTTTCCTCGGCGCCGAAAACAAGCCGATGCCGATTTCCGAGGCCGAAGCGATGCGGATTCTGCATCAGGTGCAGGAAGGCGTGGAGCGGCCGAAGCCATCGGTCTCCTTCGAGATCGGCGAGAACGTGCGCGTGGCCGACGGCCCATTCGCATCGTTCTCCGGCGTGGTCGAAGAAATCGACGAAGGGCGCTCGCGCGTGAAGGTCGCGGTGTCGATCTTCGGCCGTGCAACGCCGGTCGAACTCGAATTCGCGCAGGTGGAGAAGGTTTGATTTTTTGAACCTCGCCCCGTTTGCGGGGAGAGGAAGTAGAAGCCGTGGGAGGTGAGGGCGGTCGCCAGCCGTCAATAGCCGCACCACTAACAAGGAGAAGAGAATGGCAAAGAAAGTGACCGGATACCTGAAATTGCAGGTGCCGGCGGGTGCTGCGAATCCGTCGCCCCCGATCGGTCCCGCGCTTGGTCAGCGCGGCCTCAACATCATGGAATTCTGCAAGGCGTTCAACGCGCAGACGCAGAAGGAAGAAAAGAACACCCCGATCCCCGTGATCATCACGATCTATGCGGACCGGTCGTTCACGTTCGAACTGCGCACGCCGCCGATGTCTCACTTCCTCAAGCAGGCGGCGAAAATCCAGTCCGGCTCCAAGCTGCCGGGCCGCGATTCCGCCGGCAAGGTGACCTCCGCCCAGATTCGCGAGATCGCCGAGAAGAAGATGAAGGATCTCAACTGCGACTCCATCGAGTTGGCCATGAAGATGGTCGAGGGCTCCGCCCGTTCGATGGGTCTCCAGGTGGCAGGGGTAACGGTCATGGCAGTTGGCAAAAAATTGACGAAGGCCCGCGAAGGCATCGATCGCGAAAAGCTCTATCCGATCGCCGATGCGATCAAGATGGTGAAGGAACGCGCCAAGTCGAAGTTCGACGAGACCATCGAAGTTGCGATGAATCTCGGCGTCGACCCGCGTCATGCCGATCAGATGGTGCGTGGCGTGGTGACGTTGCCGAACGGCACTGGCCGCACGCTGCGCGTCGGCGTGTTTGCGCGTGGCGCCAAGGCCGAGGAAGCCAAAGCGGCGGGCGCGGATGTGGTCGGTGCCGAGGATCTGGTGGAGAAGGTGCAGGGCGGTCAAATCGATTTCGACCGCTGCATCGCAACCCCGGACATGATGCCGCTGGTCGGTCGCCTCGGTAAGGTGCTCGGTCCGCGCGGCATGATGCCGAACCCGAAGATCGGCACCGTGACGATGGACGTCACGTCAGCCGTCAAAGGCGCCAAGGGCGGTTCGGTCGAATTCCGCGTCGAGAAGGCCGGGATCGTGCAGGCCGGCATCGGAAAGGCTTCGTTCACCGAAGAGAAGCTGGTGCAGAACATCAAGGCACTCGCCGACGCCGTCGCCAAGGCGAAGCCCGCGGGCTCGAAGGGCACCTACATCCAGCGCGTGGCGGTTTCGTCGACGATGGGACCGGGCGTGAAGGTCGAGCCGGGAAGTCTGCTCGGCGGCTAGGACGCTGAAATCAAGCTTGAGATGAACCAGGGGCGAAATCGGGCAACGATTTCGCCCTTCATTTTTAGGAAATCTGGGCGATGCCCGACAAGGTTCTGGTCTATTCGCGTTTCCCGAAGGCGATGATGGTGCACATCGGCGAGCACTTCGACCTGATGAACGCCGCGGGCAAGCGGCCCAATGATGTTTTCTCCGCCGAGGAACTGTCGGACATTCGCGCGCTGATCACCGCGGGCGGAACGCCGCTCGGCGCCGACGCGATGGATATGCTGCCCGCGCTGCGTGCGATCATCTGCTACGGCACCGGCTATGACGGCGTCGATCTCGCCGCGGCCGCGCAACGCAAGATCGCGGTCGCCAACAGCCCGGGAGCAAATGCGTCCTCGGTTGCCGATTTGGCCGTTACGCTGATGCTGGCGGTGACGCGCAGGCTGCTGCCGGCCGACAACTATGTGCGCAGCGGAAACTGGTCGTCCGCAAAGCCATCGCCGCTGATGTCGCCGCAGCCCGGCAATCGCGGCCGCCGTATCGGCGTTTACGGAATGGGCGCGATTGGCGCCAAGATCGCCGCGCGGGCAGCGGCGTTTGAAACTGAAGTCGCTTATTACAGCCGCAGCCAGCACGACGTGCCGTATCAGTATATGCCAAGCCTCGAAGCGCTGGTGGAATGGTGCGACGTGCTGATGATCGCGGTTCGCGCCGGAGCGGACACGCACCATGCGATCGATGCGGCCATGTTGCGGAAACTCGGGCCGAACGGTTTTGTCGTCAATATCTCGCGCGGTTCGGTCATTGACCAGGACGCGCTGGTGGCCGCGTTGATGGACAAGACCATCGCGGGCGCCGGTCTGGACGTCTACGCCAGGGAGCCGCACCCGCCGGATGCGCTGACGGCTTTGCCGAACGTGGTGCTGACGCCCGCATATCGGCGGCCATACGCTGGAGTCCCACGCCGCGATGCAGGGTTGCGTGATGGCCAATCTCGATGCGTTTTTCGCCGGAAAGGCGATGCCATACGAGGTGAGGTAGGGCACGTCGGTCCGTACGGGCACCCGGATGACTGCGCAGCGCTGCACCGCGCACCGGGCCCCGATGTTGCGGAGCCCGCCTGCATAAAGCGCGCCGCGCTGCAAAAAAACCCTTGGCAAGCCGGTAAAAAACTCGTTAAAGAGCCGTTTCCGGGCGTGCTGGCTGTTGCTGGCAGGTCTGTGCTCGCATTTACAAACCCAAATCGACAGGAGACCGGACTTTCAGGACATCCGACATGGATACTTGAAAGGAAGGAAAGCCGTCGCTTCGGAGAGTACGAGCAGGGGTTTCTGACTTGCCGTTCTGGCGGCTTAGCCGATGCCTCGATCCTGTCCAAGACTGCAGGCGCCCGCGTGGAGACTTTCGAGTTTCTTCAACGGCTTAATCGCATGGCCTGCATAGACGGGTGAAGACCGGAATTTTGCTTTTCGTCGCCTTGCGACGGGCGGCGGATATGGTTCGAACCTCGACACTCCCAGGTCTTCGCTGGTTCGCCCAGCGATGGTTCGGGAAGGGCAGGCTTTTCAGATGTCGCCTCGCCCGGCGTGTCCAAAAGACCGTGTGTCTTGAGGTCAGGTTTTGGGCGGGACGATGGGTGCAACCCGGCGGTCCTGCTGACGTGATGCAAAGGCCGCCAACCGGAGAGAGCTTCGCTCGTGGAAAAAGCGGCAAAAAAAGAGGCGGTCGAATCGCTGAACGGTCTGTTCAAGACCACCAGCGTTGCGGTCGTGGCTCATTATTCCGGCCTCACCGTGGCCCAGATGCAGAAGCTGCGCTCGCAGATGAAGCTGGCGGGCGCGTCGGTGAAGGTCTCGAAGAACCGTCTTGCCAAAATTGCTCTTGAAGGCACTGACGTCGTTGCCATCGGCTCCCTGCTGAAGGGACCGACCGTGATCGCGACTTCCAACGATCCGGTAGCGGCGCCGAAGGTTGCCATCGAATTCGCCAAGACGAACGAGCAGTTCGTCATTCTCGGCGGCTCGATGGGCAAAACCGTCCTGGACATCAACGGCGTGAAGGCGCTTGCCGCCTTGCCGTCGCTTGATGAATTGCGCGGCAAGATCGTCGGCCTCCTGGTGGCGCCGGCGACCAAGATCGCGCAGCTCTCCACCGCGCCCGCGTCGAAACTCGCGCGCGTGGTTCAGGCCTATGCCTCAAAGAGCGAAGCGGCATAACCGTCCTTCGCACATCAAACCTGGTTCGAACCGAATAAGCTTTAAGGAAACAGATCAATGGCTGACTTACAGAAGATCGTAGACGACCTCTCGAGCCTCACCGTGCTCGAAGCTGCCGACCTCGCGAAGATGCTTGAAGAAAAGTGGGGCGTGTCCGCCGCAGCTGCCGTCGCGGTTGCCGGTCCGGCTGGGCGGCGCTGCCGCTGCTCCTGCGGAAGAAAAGACCGAGTTCTCGGTCATTCTGCTGGCCGCCGGCGAAAAGAAGATCGAAGTCATCAAGGAAGTCCGTGCCATCACGGGTCTCGGCCTCAAGGAAGCCAAGGACCTCGTCGAAGGCGCGCCCAAGCCTGTGAAGGAAGGCGTCAACAAGGACGAAGTCCGAGAAGATCAAGGCCCAGCTCGAGAAGGCCGGCGCGAAGGTTGAGTTGAAGTAACCGCAGGTTACTTAAGCGAAATCCGGGCATCGCCCGATGGCGCGCGTCTGCGGGACCGGGGATCGCTGACACAGGAATGTGTGGGGATTTGGGGGCGCAACCCTCGCATCTCCACGGTGGCCATCCCATATTGGGACGGCAGCATGAAAACACGGTTTGACGGCGGGGGCGGGGACGCTTTCGGTGTAAGCCGTTGGGAGATCAGCAATTTCGGGCTTTTTCGGTCCGTAATACGAGATGATATGACGGGCGAGCGCGGTCATGTGCTCGCACGTCGTTTTGCGTTTGGAAATTCGGAAGCTCTTCCTCAGGATTAAAATCCTGAAAATTCGCTCCCGAGATTTCGGAACGGTTGAGAATTCAAACCCGAAGGCGATGCCAATCGCGCTTCGGAAGGTTCGCCCTGACGGGCGACGAAATGAGAGGCCACTATGGCGCAGCAGACGTTCACCGGTCGCAAACGCGTTCGCAAGTTCTTCGGGCATATCAAGGAAGTCGCCGAGATGCCGAACCTCATCGAGGTTCAGAAGGCATCCTATGACCAGTTCCTGATGGTCCACGAACCCGTCGGCGGGCGGCTGGACGAAGGCTTGCAGGCGGTATTCCGTTCGGTATTCCCGATCTCGGATTTCTCCAACACCTCGATGCTGGAATTCGTGCGCTACGAATTCGAGCCGCCGAAGTATGACGTCGATGAGTGCCGCCAGCGCGGCATGACCTACGCCGCGCCGCTGAAGGTGACGCTGCGCCTCATCGTGTTCGATATCGATGAAGAAACCGGCGCCCGCTCCGTCAAGGACATCAAGGAGCAGGACGTCTACATGGGCGACATTCCGCTCATGACCATGAACGGCACCTTCGTGGTGAACGGCACCGAGCGCGTCATCGTCTCGCAGATGCATCGTTCGCCCGGCGTGTTCTTCGATCACGACAAGGGCAAGACCCATTCGTCCGGCAAGCTGCTGTTTGCCGCGCGCGTCATTCCGTATCGCGGCTCCTGGCTCGACATCGAGTTCGACGCCAAGGACATCGTGTTCGCGCGTATCGACCGCCGCCGCAAGATTCCGGTGACGTCGCTGATGTTCGCGCTCGGTCTCGACGGCGAAGAGATCCTTTCGACGTTCTACAAGAAGATCATGTACAAGCGCGCCAAGGAAGGCTGGCGCGTGCCGTTCTCGGCCGACCGTTTCCGCGGCTACTCGACCGATCAACGATCTGATCGATGCCGACACCGGCAAGGTCGTGCTCGAAGCCGGCAAGAAGCTCACCGTGCGCGCCGCGCGTCAGTTGCAGGAAAAGGGCCTCAAGGCGCTGCGCCTGTCGGACGAGGAATTGATCGGCAACTATCTCGCCGAAGACCTCGTCAATCCCAAAACCGGCGAAATCTACGCGGAAGCCGGCGAGGAAATCACCGACAAGTCGCTGAAGGGTCTGAACGAGCACGGCTACAAGGAATTGCCGCTGCTCGACATCGACCACGTCAATGTCGGCGCCTACATCCGCAACACGCTCAACGCCGACAAGAACATGACGCGTGAAGACGCGCTGTTCGACATCTATCGCGTGATGCGTCCCGGCGAGCCGCCGACCATCGATTCCGCGCAGAACATGTTCCAGTCGCTGTTCTTCGACTCCGAGCGCTACGACCTGTCCGCGGTCGGCCGCGTCAAGATGAACATGCGCCTCGAACTCGACGCGCCCGATACCCATCGCACGCTGCGCAAGGAAGATATCCTCGCGGTGATCAAGACGCTGGTCGATCTGCGCGACGGCAAGGGCGAGATCGACGACATCGATCACCTCGGCAACCGCCGTGTGCGTTCGGTCGGCGAACTGATGGAAAATCAGTATCGCATCGGCTTGCTGCGCATGGAGCGCGCCATCAAGGAGCGCATGAGCTCCGTCGATATCGACACTGTGATGCCGCAGGACCTGATCAACGCCAAACCGGCGGCTGCGGCCGTGCGCGAGTTCTTCGGCTCGTCGCAGCTTTCGCAGTTCATGGACCAGACCAATCCTCTGAGCGAGATCACCCACAAGCGCCGTCTCTCGGCGCTTGGACCGGGCGGTCTGACCCGCGAGCGCGCTGGCTTCGAAGTCCGCGACGTGCATCCGACCCATTACGGCCGTATCTGCCCGATCGAGACGCCGGAAGGCCCGAACATCGGCCTGATCAATTCGCTGGCGACCTTCGCCCGCGTCAACAAATACGGCTTCGTCGAAACACCCTATCGCAAGGTCAAGGACGGCCGGGTCACCGACGAGGTGGTTTACCTCTCGGCGATGGAAGAGGGGCGCTATCGCGTCGCCCAGGCCAACGTGGCGCTCGATAATCGGGGCCGTTTCACTGAAGACCTGATCGTCTGCCGTCACGCCGGCGAAGTGCTGCCGATCACGCCCGACAAGGTCGACTATATGGACGTGTCGCCGAAGCAACTCGTTTCGGTGGCCGCAGCGCTGATCCCATTCCTGGAGAACGACGACGCCAACCGCGCGCTGATGGGCTCGAACATGCAGCGTCAGGCCGTGCCGTTGGTGCGCGCCGAAGCGCCGTTCGTCGGCACCGGCATGGAGGGGGTGGTTGCGCGCGACTCCGGCGCTGCGATCGCGGCGCGCCGCACCGGCGTGATCGACCAGATCGACGCCACGCGTATCGTTATCCGCGCCACCGACGATCTCGATCCGACCAAGTCCGGCGTCGATATCTATCGGTTGATGAAATACCAGCGCTCCAACCAGTCGACCTGCATCAACCAGCGTCCGCTGGTGAAGGTGGGCGATGCCGTGGCCAAGGGCGACATCATCGCGGACGGTCCCTCGACCGATCTCGGCGAACTCGCGCTCGGCCGCAACGTGCTGGTCGCGTTCATGCCGTGGAATGGCTACAACTTCGAAGATTCGATCCTGCTCTCCGAGCGCATCGTAAAGGACGACGTCTTCACCTCGATCCACATCGAGGAATTCGAAGTGATGGCCCGCGACACCAAGCTCGGGCCCGGAGGAAATCACGCGCGACATTCCGAACGTTTCGGAAGAGGCGCTGAAGAATCTCGACGAAGCAGGGATCGTCTACATCGGCGCGGAAGTGCGCGCCGGCGACATCCTGTGCGGCAAGATCACGCCAAAGGGCGAAAGCCCGATGACCCCGGAAGAAAAACTCTTGCGCGCCATCTTCGGCGAAAAGGCATCCGACGTTCGCGATACCTCGCTTCGCGTGCCTCCGGGCGTGCAGGGCACCATCGTGGAAGTGCGCGTGTTCAACCGGCACGGCGTCGATAAGGACGAGCGCGCGCTGGCGATCGAACGGGAAGAGATCGAACGTCTCGCCAAGGACCGCGACGACGAGCAGGCGATTCTGGACCGCAACGTCTACGGCCGTCTCGGAGAGCTTCTGGAAAATCGGCAGGGTATCGCCGGTCCGAAGGGCTTCAAGAAGGACTCTAAAGATCACGCGCGCGGTGCTCGACGAAAATCCGCGTTCGCAGTGGTGGCTGTTTGCCTCGCCGAACGACAAGCTGATGGCTGAAATCGAAGCCATGCGAAAGCAGTACGATGAATTGAAGAAGGGCCTTGAACAGCGCTTCCTCGACAAGGTTGAAAAACTGCAGCGCGGCGACGAACTGCCGCCCGGCGTGATGAAGATGGTCAAGGTCTTCGTCGCGGTGAAGCGCAAGATTCAGCCCGGCGACAAAATGGCGGGCCGTCACGGCAACAAGGGCGTGGTGTCGAAGATCGTTCCGGTCGAGGACATGCCCTTCCTTGAAGACGGCACGCATGCCGACATCGTGCTCAATCCGCTCGGCGTGCCCTCGCGGATGAACGTTGGCCAGATTCTCGAAACGCATCTTGGCTGGGCCTGCGCGGGTCTCGGCAAGCGGATTGGGCAGGCGGTCGATGCCTATCTCGCGAAGGGAGAGGGCAAGAGCGACACCAAGGCTTTGAAGGCGACGCTGAAGGAAGTCTACGGCGACGACGAGACCATCAAATCGCTCAACGATAGCGAGCTGATGGAGCTCGGCGGCAATCTGCGTCACGGCGTGCCGATCGCAACGCCGGTGTTTGACGGTGCCAAGGAAGCCGACATCGAGGAGATGCTGAAGCTAGCGGGTCTCGACGCCTCCGGCCAATCGACCGTCTATGACGGCCGAACCGGCGACGCGTTCGACCGCAAGGTGACGGTTGGGTACATCTACATGCTCAAGCTGCACCATCTGGTGGACGACAAGATCCACGCGCGTTCGATCGGTCCGTACTCGCTCGTCACCCAGCAGCCGCTGGGCGGCAAGGCGCAGTTCGGCGGACAGCGTTTCGGCGAAATGGAAGTGTGGGCGCTCGAGGCTTACGGCGCCGCGTACACGCTCCAGGAAATGCTGACGGTGAAGTCGGACGACGTGGCCGGGCGCACCAAGGTGTACGAGGCCATCGTGCGTGGCGACGATACGTTCGAAGCCGGTATTCCGGAATCGTTCAACGTGCTGGTCAAGGAAATGCGTTCGCTCGGCCTCAACGTCGACCTGCATAACTCCAAGCTGGCCGGGCCGACATCAGAGGCGGCTGAGTAACTCTTCACCTCTCCCGCTTGCGGGGGAGGTCGCCGGACGAAGTTCGGCGGGTGGGGGTCTTTCACGAGGGCCCCTCCCTAACCCTCCCCCGCAAGCGGGAGAGGGGACAGGCCCAGATTTAACCGACCCGCGGAGTCAATCTCCAACGGTGTCGAGGAGAGCACGATGAACCAAGAAGTGATGAATTTCTTCAATCCGACGACCCCGGCTCAGGTCTTCGACCAGATCCGGATTTCGATCGCGTCCCCGGAGAAGATTCTGTCGTGGTCCTACGGCGAGATCAAAAAGCCGGAGACCATCAACTACCGCACCTTCAAGCCGGAGCGTGACGGCCTGTTCTGCGCACGCATCTTCGGGCCGATCAAGGACTACGAGTGCCTGTGCGGTAAGTACAAGCGGATGAAGTACAAGGGCATCATCTGCGAGAAGTGCTCGGTCGAGGTGACGCTCAGCCGCGTCCGTCGCGAGCGCATGGGCCACATCGAGCTTGCGGCCCCCGTCGCGCACATCTGGTTCCTGAAGTCGCTGCCGTCGCGCATCGGGCAGTTGCTCGACATGACGCTGAAGGATCTCGAGCGGATTCTGTATTTCGAATACTACGTCGTCCTCGAGCCGGGCCTCACCGCGCTGAAGGACCGTCAACTGCTGAACGAGGAGGAATATCTCCGCGCGCAGGAAGAGTACGGCCAGGACTTCTTCACCGCCATGATCGGCGCGGAAGCGATCCGAGAATTGCTGAAAGGCCTCGAGCTTGAAAAGCTCGATGCGCAGCTGCGCGTCGAGATGCAGGAAACCGAATCCGACATCAAGCACAAGAAGCTCGCCAAGCGGCTGAAGATCGTCGAGGCCTTCCGCTATTCCGGCAACAAGCCGGAATGGATGATCCTAACGGTGGTGCCGGTGATTCCGCCAGACCTGCGTCCGCTGGTGCCGCTCGATGGCGGCCGCTTTGCGACGTCCGATCTGAACGACCTCTATCGACGTGTCATCAACCGCAACAACCGCTTGAAGCGGCTGATGGAGTTGCGCGCGCCTGACATCATCATCCGCAACGAAAAGCGCATGCTGCAGGAAGCTGTGGACGCATTGTTCGACAACGGCCGCCGCGGCCGCGTCATCACCGGTGCCAACAAGCGTCCGCTGAAGTCGCTCGCCGACATGCTGAAGGGCAAGCAGGGCCGCTTCCGGCAGAACCTGCTCGGCAAGCGCGTCGACTATTCCGGCCGCTCGGTGATCGTGGTCGGTCCCGAACTGCGGCTGCACCAGTGCGGCCTGCCGAAGAAGATGGCGCTGGAACTGTTCAAGCCGTTCATCTATTCGCGGCTCGACGCCAAGGGTCTGTCCACCACCGTGAAGCAGGCCAAGAAGCTCGTCGAAAAAGAACGTCCCGAGGTCTGGGATATCCTCGACGAGGTGATCCGCGAGCATCCCGTGCTGTTGAACCGCGCGCCGACCCTGCATCGCCTGGGCATTCAGGCGTTCGAGCCGGTGCTGATCGAAGGCAAGGCGATCCAGCTGCATCCGCTGGTTTGCGCGGCGTTCAACGCCGACTTCGACGGCGACCAGATGGCCGTGCACGTTCCGCTGTCGCTCGAAGCGCAGCTGGAAGCGCGCGTGCTTATGATGTCGACCAACAACATCCTGCATCCCGCGAACGGCCAGCCGATCATCGTGCCCAGTCAGGACATCGTGCTCGGCCTGTATTATCTCTCAGTGCTGCGTGAAGGTCTGCCCGGCGAAAACAAGCTCTACGGCGAAATGGCCGAGATCGAGCATGCCCTGCACGCCAAGGTCATCCACCTCCACACCAAGATCAAATACCGCTGGCATGGCCTGGACGAGAACAGCAAGCCGGTCGTGCGGTGGTTCGACACCACGGCCGGTCGCGTGATGCTCGGCAACGTGTTGCCGAAATCGCCGAAGATGCCGTTCGACGTCGTCAACAAGCTGATGACGAAGAAGGAAATTTCCGGGGTGATCGATCAGGTCTATCGCCACTGCGGTCAAAAGGAGACCGTGATCTTCTGCGACCGCATCATGGCGCTCGGCTTCTACAATGCCTTCAAGGCCGGTATTTCGTTCGGCAAGGACGACATGGTGGTGCCCGCGTCGAAGTGGAAAATCGTCGACAATACGCGCGCGCTCGCCAAGGATTTCGAGCAACAGTACAATGACGGCCTCATCACCCACGGCGAAAAATACAACAAGGTGGTCGACGCCTGGTCGAAGGCCACCGAGGAAATCGCCAAGGAGATGATGAAGGAGATTTCCGCGGTCAAGAAGAGCCCGAAGGGCGCTGAAGCCCAGATCAACTCGATCTACATGATGGCGCATTCCGGTGCGCGCGGTTCGCCGGCGCAGATGCGTCAGCTCGCCGGTATGCGCGGCCTGATGGCGAAGCCGTCGGGCGAGATCATCGAGACGCCGATCATTTCCAACTTCAAGGAAGGTCTGTCGGTGCTCGAATACTTCAACTCGACCCACGGCGCCCGCAAGGGCCTCGCGGATACCGCGTTGAAGACCGCGAACTCCGGTTACCTGACGCGGCGTCTGGTCGACGTGGCGCAGGACTGCATCATCACGCAGGACGATTGCGGCACCAAGCTCGGCATCAAGATGCGCGCCATCATCGATTCCGGTTCGGTGGTTGCGTCGCTGGCATCGCGTATTCTCGGCCGCACCGCGGGCGAGGATCTGCGCGATCCCAACACCAACAAGATCGTCGTAAAGCGCGGTACGCTGATGGAGGAGACGCATGTCGACGCCATCCAGCAGGCCAATATTCAGGAAGTCAAAATCCGCTCGGCGCTGACCTGCGAACTGGTCAACGGCATCTGCGGCAAGTGCTACGGGCGCGATCTCGCCCGCGGCACCCCGGTCAACCACGGTGAGGCCGTCGGCGTTATCGCGGCGCAGTCGATCGGCGAGCCCGGCACGCAGCTGACGATGCGTACGTTCCACATCGGCGGCGCGGCGCAGATCAACGAGCAGTCGGTGATCGAGTCGAATTTCGACGGCAAGATCACCATCAAGAACAAGGCAATCGCGAAGAATGGCGAAGGCCATCTGGTTGCGATGGTCCGCAACATGGTTGTCGCCGTCACCGACGCCGACGGTACCGAGCGTGCGACCCACCGCATTCAGTACGGCGCGCGCATGCACGTCGATGAAGGCGACATGGTCAAGCGCGGCCAGCGCATCGCGGAATGGGACCCGTATTCCCGTCCGCTGCTGACCGAAGTAGAAGGCACCATCGGGTTCGAAGACCTCGTCGAGGGGCAGTCGATCTCGGAGACGCTCGATGAGTCCACCGGCATCGCCAAGCGCGTCGTCATCGATTGGCGCTCGTCGCGCGGCGGCGCGGATTTGCGTCCGGCCATCGTCATCAAAGGCAAGGACGGCAAGATGCTGAAGCTGGCACGTGGCGGCGACGCCCGTTACATGCTCTCGGTCGACGCCATTCTGTCGGTCGATCAGGGCGCCAAGGTGAAGACGGGCGATATCCTCGCACGTGTTTCCACTGAGAGTGCCAAGACGCGTGACATCACCGGCGGTCTGCCGCGGGTGGCCGAGTTGTTCGAGGCCCGCAAGCCAAAGGACGCGGCGATCATCGCGGAAATCGGCGGCACCATCAGGTTCGGGCGCGACTACAAGAACAAGCGTCGCATCTCGATCGAGCCGGTCGACAAGAACGAGGAGACTCGCGAGTACCTCATTCCGAAGGGCAAGCACATCCATCTGCAGGACGGCGACATCGTCGAAAAGGGCGACTTCATCGTCGAGGGCAATCCCGCGCCGCACGACATTCTGGCGATCAAGGGCATCGAGGAACTCGCCGCCTATCTGGTCAATGAAATCCAGGAGGTCTACCGGCTGCAGGGCGTGCTGATCAACGACAAGCACATCGAAGTGATTGTCCGTCAGATGCTGCAGAAGGTGGAGATCACCGACCAGGGCGAGACCGACATGATCTCGGGCGAACAGATCGACAAGATCGAGTTCGACGTGCTCAACACCAAGGCCAAGGAAGAAGGCAAGAAGATTGCCACGGGAACGCCGGTGCTGCTCGGCATCACCAAGGCGAGCCTGCAGACGCGGTCGTTCTTCTCGGCGGCGTCGTTCCAGGAGACCACACGCGTGCTCACCGAAGCCGCCGTCAACGGCAAGGTAGACCCGCTGGAAGGCCTCAAGGAGAACGTCATTGTCGGCCGGCTGATCCCGGCGGGCACCGGCGCCTCGATGGCCAAGATCCGCGAAGTCGCCGTCAAGCGCGACAAGCTGATCCTGGACGAGCGCGAAAAACAGGCAACGATCGTTCCGTCGGCGCCGGAAGACGAACCTCTGGCGCTGCCCCCCGCGGAATAACCACGCGGATTCACGATGTTACGAAAAAGGCCAGCGAAAGCCGGCCTTTTTCTCGCTCAAAAGCTGAAACTCGCTTTGTTCATCTTCCCTTCAGGGTGAAAAGCGCTTTTGCTAGGGTCACTTAGAACCCGGCGCTCGCAATGACGGCGGGACGACGGAGGCGGCGGAAACCATGCTCGACCTTGCAATCGTTGGCGGCGGCCCCGGGGGCCTGATGAGCGCCTGGTATCTCAAGAAGAAGCTTGGGGAGCTTTGCCGCGTCACCATTTACGAGGCCTCGGAACGTATCGGCGGCAAGATCGTCACGCGTAAGTTCGATTCAGCGCCGGCGATGTATGAGGCCGGCGTCGCTGAAATCTACGACTACTCGATGACCGGTCCCGATCCGCTGCGCGAGCTGATCCAGCATTTCGGCCTGCAGACCATCCCGATGGACGCCGAACAGGTGCAGCTCGACGGCGAGTTGCTCAATGATGTGCCGGGCATGCGGCGCAAGTACGGGGCAAAGACCGCGGACGCGATCGAAGCGTTCCGCAAGCGCTGCAGCAACATGGTGTCGCCGATCGAATATTACGAGGGCGTCGGCGCGCACGATAACGAGCACCCGTGGGCCTACATCACCTGCGAAGAACTGCTCGACAAGGAGGTGAGCGATCCCACCGCCAAGCGCTTCCTCAAGGTGATGTCGCGATCCGATCTTGCCACGGAGAGCCACAACACCAACGGCCTGAATGCGCTGAAAAACTTCGTTATGGATGTCGACGGGTATATCGGCCTGTATTCGATCCAGAACGGCAATGAGCAGCTGATCAGCTGCCTGCAGTCGGAGGTCGATGCCGATATCCAGCTCAACCACCGCGTTCTCAATGTCGGCAAGAATGCTGAGGGCCGCTATCGGCTCAATATGATGAACGGCAAGGGACCAGAGACGCGCGACTTCGATCTCGTGGTGATGTGCCTGCCGCATAGTTGGCTTTCGACGATGCGCTGGGATGGCGAGCAGCTGCGCAAGTCGATGGTCAAGCACATCGCCTATTTCGACCGGCCCGCGCATTACCTACGCGTTTCGATCCTGTTCGATACGCCGTTCTGGGGCGAGAAAATTCCCGGTGCTTGGTTCATGTCGGAAGCGTTCGGCGGCTGCTGCGTTTATAACGAAGGCGCACGCCACGACGTCGGCAAGCATGGCGTGCTGAACTGGCTGATCGCCGGGTCCGATGCGCTGGCGTTCGCCAACCTTAACGACGAGCAACTGATCGACGCCGCGCTGAAATCGTTGCCGGCCTCGCTGGGTGATGCGCGCGCGCATTTCCTGGAGGGCAAGACCCATCGCTGGCTGTCGTCGGTGAACGCGCTGCCGGGTGGCTTGCCGGCGCGCGACGTGATGACCAACCATCGGCCCGATCCGAAAGAACATCCAGGTCTGGTCGTGGTCGGCGACTACTTGTTCGATTCGACGCTAAACGGATTGCTCGACTCCTCGGACGCCGCCACCGACATCATCCTTACCGAAATGATGAAGCTGCGCCGCGCGCGCGGGCAGGGCGGAAAGCCCACCTCCGACAAGATCGACCGCGATTATTTCCAGAATTACCGCGGCGTTGGACCCTACAGCGAGGTCTGGAGCCGGTTCACCGATCCGGCTTATTTGACCGACCTTATCAAGATCGTCTGGAACAGGGCAAAGGGCTATAAGCTGCTGGTGGCGGGCTCTGCCAGCGGCGAACTGGTCGGCGCGCTGCGTGAGCGCGGGATCGATGCGTGGGGCATCGAGAACAATCGCGCGGTCCACGCGAAAACGCCGAAAGCCTTGAAGAAATTCAACAAGCTCGGTTCGATCGTCGATATGCCGTTCAAGGACGGCGAGTTCGATTTCGTTTTCGAAACCAGCCTCTGTCATCTTTCCGAGAAACAGGTGGCGCGCGGCATTCGCGAATTGAATCGCGTGATGAAGACCGGCCTGGTGTTTGGATCGGTCACGTCCGATATGGCGCCTGTCATAATCGACCGTTACGATCTGCTCCGCGGCGTGAAGAAGCTCGGCACCTGGTGGGAATGGTCCGAATTGTTTTTCAGCAACGGCTTCGATCTGTCGATGCATCGGCGCGACTGCGCAGATGCTTTGTGGGCGGCCACGCTCGCGGCCGACAAGGGGCCGGGCAAATGGTACGCAGACGCGGACAGCCTGCGCTATTCGTTCTTTGACAAGGTCGATTCTGACGACTAAGGCGTTTGTCCAATCGCTTAAGGAACAGTGCGGCGGTCGTTCGACCTGATCGCAGCCCATTTTCGGTCTCGAAGGCCGTGTAGCATCGGTTCGTTTCATGGCCCCAAAGCCTCCATCGGCAGACCCTGCGCTTTCACCCGCGGCCGGCGATCCGCTTGCGCCCACCCCCGCTGAAAAACTTGCCGTGGAAGCCGAACTGGCAATCCATCTTACGGGTGGCAAGGCCGCGGCTATGCCGCCGCCTCCTCCCGATGAAGACGACGAGGATGAAGACGACGACGATCTTGAAATCGATGACGATGAAGACGACGAGGACCTCGTCGTATTCACCGCGAAAGAAGCCGCCGGCGCGCTGGCCACGACCTATGCGTTCGTCAAGCCGTTCCTGAAGAACTACAAGAAGATGCTGACGTTCGTCGGGCTCGGCGTGCTGGTCGAGACGCTGTTCAACGTCATCATGCCGCTCAGCCTCAAATTCCTGATCGACGACGCGCTCGGCGAAGAAGATTTCCACGCGCTCTATATAATCCTCGGCGTGCTCGCGGTGGCGGGCATCGTTACCTCGATCGTGGCGGTCTGGTACGAACGATGGGACGCAAAGCTTGCGGCCGGCCTGATATCGGATGTCAGGTCGCGGCTGTTCGAGCACGTCCAGGATCTGCCGGCGGCTTTTTTTCAAAAGACCAAACGCGGCGAAATTCTCTCGCGCTTTTCCATCGACCTGACGGCGTTCGAGGGCTCGATCAAGGGCTTCGCCAACAGCGCGGCGCTGCCGTTCTTCGAATTGATCGCCGGCATCATCCTGATGCTGTTCCTAAACTGGCAGCTCGCCGCGGTGGCGCTGTTGGTATTTCCGATCACGCTGATCGGGCCGCGCATCCTGACGCCGAAGGCGGTCCAGGCCAACTACGAGCAGAAGCTCAACGAATCCGGCCTTCTCGGTATGGTGCAGGAAAGCGTCGCTGCGCAAGCCGTGGTCAAGGCGTTCAGCCTGCAGCGCCGCACCTTCGGCTGGTTCACCATGCGCAACGACGACGCGCGCCGCAAAGTAGCTGCCGCGATGTTCCTGTCGACGATGGTGGAGCGCACCGTCACGATCTCGGTGCTGCTGCTGCATCTCGTGGTGCTGGCGATCGGCGCTTATCTCGCCACCAAGGGCCAGATCACGATTGGAACGTTCGTCACGTTCGAGAGCGCGTTCTGGGAGGTGTCTTACAACATCGCCCACATCATGCATTTCATTCCGGTGTCGATCCAATCCGCCGCAGCGGCGCGGCATATTCAAGAATTGCTGGACGAACCGACGCGAGGCGCCGATCGCACCGGGGCGCCGGATTTGCCGCGCATCACCAACGATATCACCTTCGACCGCGTGACATTCCAGTACGAAGGCGGCCAGACGCCGGTGCTCGACAATCTCAGCCTCAAGCTCAACGTGGGTAAGACCATCGCGATTGTTGGGCCGAGCGGTTCCGGCAAGAGCACGCTGCTCAATTTGATCCTGCGCCTGTACGTGCCGGATGAGGGCCGCGTGACTATCGATGGCGTCGATATCCGGCGCGTCACCACGGAATCCTTGCGCAAGAGCATGGCGGTGGTGTTCCAGGAGAACATGCTGTTCAACATGTCGATCCGCGAGAACATCCGGCTCGGCAAGGAAGGCGCCACCGACGAAGAGGTCGAGCAGGCCGCGCGCAAGGCGGAAATTCATCGCTACATCATGAGCCTGCCGCAGAAGTACGACACCTCGGTCGGAGAGCGCGGCGATACGCTATCGGGCGGACAGCGTCAGCGCATCGCCATTGCGCGCGCCATCATCCGCGATCCCTCGGTGTTGCTGCTGGACGAGGCAACCTCGGCACTCGACCAGACCACGGAAGCCGCGCTCAACAAGACGCTCATGAACGTCGCGGCAGGCCGCACCATGATCTCCTCGACCCACCGGCTGACCTCGGTGGTGGAGATGGACGAAATCATCGTGATATCCGGCGGCAAGGCGATCGAGCGGGGTTCTCATGCGCAGTTGCTGGCGCTGAATGGCACCTATCGAAAGCTGTGGGACGACCAGGGCCGTCAGCCCCATGCTCCGGCCGATGTCAGCGGCCCTGATGCCAAGAGACGACGACGATGATGACGATGACGAATGAGACGAGTGAGCGCATTACGGGGATGGGAAGCGTGGTAAGAAAAAATTAAGTCTGGATTTCAACCCGCCGAAGTCCACGCGAGGAAATTATCGATCTGCTGCCGCCGCAATGCTAGATTCCGTCTCGCGGATGCAGCTCGAAGGCCGAGCGACGGTTTCCAAACTGGAGGTGTGGGTTCGATTCCCTCCGTCCGCTCCAAAGCTCATCAGGCGAGCCGGCGGCTCGTCGGGCCGCGACAACAGGCGCCGCTGGCCTGAGATTTCCAGCCGAAGTTGTTCTGCCACGCAGTTTTCGCAACGTTCCTTCGACCAAGCCGCACGACGAAGCGCGCCCAGCGCTTTGCGCGCCATGAAAGGCCATCATCGGTCGACAACGAGCGAGGTCGTAGGCCTTCGCGGTCGACCACGCGTCGCATGCCGTCTTCAACGGATCGTCATAAAACGCCGCGATCTTTTTTTCGCTCATGCCATCACTGGCCAGCCACCGCGGAATGTGAACATTGCAGAGCCGTTCGACATCCGTGAACACCTTGTCGGTCCCGGTGCCGGCGGCAGGGCAGGAGGTGGCGAAGGCATCGCCGACGATAACGATGCCGTCCTGACGATGACCTGAGGTCACATACAGGTCCGCGGGCCGGATTTTGACCGGTCCGACGACTTCAATCTCGCCTGTTATGGCGCGAAGCCGGGGCATCAGGGAAAACAATGCCGCTTCCGGCGACTTGCGCAGTTCACGCAGCCACGGATCATCCATCTTGCGATAGACCATCAGGTTGGCGTGCATCGCATTGCCGATCGGATACAGCGTCAGATAGGCCATCCGGTCGGTGGATCGCTCCGGGTAGTAGGTCAGCGCCGGGAAAGTCGAACGCCGCGCGGCCCACCGGCTTGAGATCGAAAGCTGCGGTGATGGAATGGCACTCGCTGACGACGTTGCGTTCGATACCCAGCGTATGGCGCAATCCGATATTCAGCCCGTTAGCCAGTACGACAAGGCGCGCGGAGATTTCATCGCCATCGGACGCGACGATCTTCTGGCGCTCGGCGCTTGTCGAAATCGCGGTCGCCTTGGCGTGAATGATTTCCACATCGGGCGGAATTTGACGACCGCATCGTATTGACGAGCGTGTCGTACAGGATGCCGTATTGGTCGCTGGGTTTTTGTCGATCACGTGACCGAAGCGCGCGATCCAGACCTGACCGTCATGCGTCGTCGCCCGCAGCGTTGCCTCGGAAAGTCCCGTTTTGAGAAGCAGATCGAGCTGGCTGCCGCCGATTTTTTCACAGCGCAGGTCGGGCGGATAAACGGGATGCGGGTCGACCAGAACGGCGGAAATTCCGGCGCGTCCCGAGCATCGCCGCGGCGGTCGAGCCGGCCAGACCGCCGCCAATGATCGCGATGTCGGTGTAGCGCATGGATTTGCTCTTGCTTTGCGGCCTGATCATTGCGCCGCAAAAGGCAAATAAACCCTGAAAGAAGCGGGCCAATTGCGCTGGTAGGCCCCAACCGGCTTAACCGAAAAGCAATGCGGCAAGATCAGGATCGCCAGCGCTAAGCGGCGTTAGGTTTTAGGTGCTCCATCGATGATCTCAGTAACCGTGTCTCCTCCGGATCGGAGCATGGCTGCGCTTTGGGATGACCTCGTCGCGCGCGCCTCCCCCAATGTCTTCATGAATCCCGCAGCGTTGATGGCCGCCGCAGACTCGAAATTCGCGGATATCCACGTATTGCAGGCCTGGAACGATGCCGAGACGCCGAAAAAATTGGTCGGCCTGTGGGCGTTGCGGGTGCGGAAAATCGCCCCGGCCTGGCCGTCGCACCTCGAAGGACTGCCTTACGAATATGCATTCCTCTCGAGTCCGGTGATCGACGACGCGTTTACCGATGACGTCATTCCAGCGTTTCTGTCGGCCATCATGAACGAACCGGCGCTGCCAAAAATCGTCAGTCTTCGAGTCGTTCGACGCCGAGTCCGCGAGCTATCACGCAATTTTGAAAGCGTTGGCCGCGCAGGGCGGCAAGCGGTTGAGTTGTCCGAATCCGCTGCGAGCGGTCGCGACACGCGAATTCGGTATCAAGACGCTCCGGCTCGACGCGAAAGAAACTTCGGCAGGACTGGAATCGCCTGTGCACGCTGGGCGCCGTCGATACCGTCAACGACCGGACACCGGCCGGGGTGCAGCAAGCTTTCGAGACGTTTCTCAGCCTCGAAGCCGGTAGTTGGAAGGGTGCGCAGGGTACCGCTCTCTTGAGCGACCCAAAGGATGCGGCTTTCGTCAGGCGGATGATCGCCGCTCTGGTTGAACAGGGCGGCGCGTCGGTTGCACTGTTACGCGTTGATGGGCGCGCCATCGCAGCCCAGGTTCTGATGTATTGCGGTTCGACCGCCTATACCTGGAAGACCGCTTTTGATGCGGAGTTTCGCCAGGTATTCGCCGGGCCTGCTGCTCATCGATAAAGTCGCTGAAGCTGCTGTTTTCCACGCCCGGGATCGATGCCATCGATTCGTGCTCGGTGGAGGCGAGTTTCATGGCCCAGCTTTGGTCCGGACGCCGGAAAATGGCCGATTTGCTGATCAATGTAAGCGCGGAGAAATCGATCGGCTTTACTTTGGAGGTCGGGCCGGCAGGCGAGGATTATCGTGCGCCTGCGTGACCTGCGCAGACCGTCTCCAGGGGGGCGAATTGGGCTCCCACGACGGAAGAAAGCGACCTTTGTGGCGACTTGAAAGGGTATTTACGAAAGCATCGGTCAGACGAATTTCCTTCTCGCCGCGCGGATCGTCCGGCAGGGCCAATTCTATAAGCGCCGGAAGCGTTTGCGGCGCTGTCGTTTAGCCTTGACTTGGCCATATACCGCCGATAAAACCCGCGCACTTTAGCGACAGGCGGTGAGCTTCGCTTGCGTCGGAACGGATCACCCTTACTTCCGCTTCGGGAGGAGGGCACCAGCCTCGACGAATGACGCTCAAACGCTGTCGATACTAGCTAGGCAATGCCAGGACGATCTTCGTTCTCTTGAGCAGGTTCTCTCGAGATTGATCGGATGCATGACCTCGATATCCGGTTGAACAGGCTTTGAGCTGATCAATTATGATCGCGGTCCTCTGTGGCGTCGAAGCGCTTTCCGCACAGCAATGTGCGGTTGGCGCGATTTCGTTTTGCGTAAATCTTCGCGAGACGGCAACGAAATTTGCGGAGCCGATCACGGTTTCGCGCGAATAAGGATGAAGGCTGACATGCCGACGATCAACCAGCTGATCGCACGTCCGCGTGAAGTGCAGAAGTCGCGCAAGAAGGTGCCGGCGCTGCAGCAGTCGCCGCAGAAGCGTGGCGTTTGCACCCGCGTCTACACCACGACCCCGAAGAAGCCGAACTCGGCGCTTCGTAAGGTCGCCAAGGTGCGCCTGACCAACGGCTTCGAAGTCATCGGTTACATCCCGGGTGAGGGCCACAACCTTCAGGAACATTCCGTGGTCATGATCCGCGGCGGCCGCGTCAAGGATTTGCCGGGCGTGCGCTATCACATTCTCCGCGGCGTCCTCGATACGCAGGGCGTCAAGAACCGTAAGCAGCGCCGTTCGAAGTACGGCGCGAAACGTCCGAAGTAATCGGGAAACAGATCGATGTCTCGTCGCCATTCTGCTGAAAAGCGTGAAGTGAATCCCGGATCCGAAATTCGGGAATATCATCATCACGAAATTCATGAACTCGGTCATGTATGACGGCAAGAAGTCGGCCGCCGAAACCATCGTCTATGGCGCGCTCGAAATGATCGAAGCCAAGACCAAGCAGGGTCCGTTGCCGGTGTTCGAGCAGGCGCTGGAAAACGTGATGCCGACGATCGAAGTTCGCTCGCGCCGCGTCGGTGGCGCCACCTATCAGGTGCCGGTGGAAGTTCGCAGCGTGCGCCGTCAGGCGCTGGGGATTCGCTGGATCATTTCAGCGGCGCGCGACCGCAACGAAAAGACGATGACGGAGCGGCTCTCGGCCGAGCTGCTCGACGCATCGAATGGCAGGGGCAACGCCGTCAAGAAGCGCGAAGACGTGCACCGGATGGCGGAAGCCAACCGCGCCTTCTCGCACTATCGCTGGTAACGGCGAACAACGGAATTTAAGGAACAGCCTATGCCCCGCGTTCATGCCATAGAGGATTACCGCAACTTCGGTATCATGGCGCATATCGATGCCGGCAAGACCACGACCACCGAACGCATCCTGTATTACACCGGCAAGAGCCACAAAATCGGCGAAGTGCACGAAGGTGCCGCGACGATGGACTGGATGGAGCAGGAGCAGGAGCGCGGCATAACCATCACGTCGGCTGCGACCACCGCGTTCTGGAACGGCAAGCGCCTCAACATCATCGATACTCCCGGCCACGTCGATTTCACCATCGAAGTCGAGCGCTCGCTGCGCGTGCTCGACGGCGCCGTTGTCGTTCTCGACGGCAACCAGGGCGTTGAGCCGCAGACCGAAACCGTCTGGCGTCAGGGCGACAAGTATAAGGTTCCGCGCATCGTTTTCGCGAACAAGATGGATAAGACCGGCGCCGACTTCTACAAGTGCCTCGATGACATCGTGAAGCGTCTCGGCGCAAAGCCGATCGCGATCCAGCTTCCGATCGGCGAAGAAAGCAACTTCGTCGGCATGGTCGATCTCGTGATCATGAAGGCTTATCTTTGGAACAACGAAGCGCTCGGCGCCAAGTTCGACACCATCGATATCCCGGCCGACCTCGTCGAAAAAGCGAAGGAATATCGCGAGAAACTGGTTGAAGCCGCCGTCGAACTCGACGACGAGGTTCTGACCGCAGTTTCTCGACGGCAAGGAGCCGGACGAGGCGACCTTCAAGCGCATGATCCGCAAGGCGGTTCTGACTGGCGCTTTCTATCCCGTGCTGTGCGGCTCCGCCTTCAAGAACAAGGGCGTGCAGCCTCTGCTCGACGCGGTTGATCGATTACCTGCCGTCGCCGCTCGACGTTCCCGCGATCAAGGGTCTCAACCCTGACAAGGACAACGAAGAGATCATCCGCGAGCCGAAGGACAACGCGCCGATGTCGTTGCTCGCCTTCAAGATCATGGACGATCCCTTCGTCGGCACCATCACGTTCTGCCGCATCTATTCGGGCACGCTTATCAGCGGCACCGGCGCGATCAACTCGACCAAAGAGCGCAAAGAGCGCATCGGCCGCATGCTGTTGATGCATGCGAACAACCGCGAAGACATCAAGGAAGCATTCGCCGGCGACATCGTGGCGCTTGCTGGTTTGAAGGAAACGCGCACCGGCGATACGCTGTGCGATCCCAGATAATCCGGTGATTTTGGAAAAGATGGAGTTTCCCGAGCCGGTCATCGAAATCGCGATCGAGCCGAAGTCGAAAGCCGATCAGGAAAAGCTCGGCGTCGCGCTTGCGAAGCTCGCCGCTGAAGATCCGTCGTTCCGCGTGTCGACCGATCAGGAATCCGGCCAGACCATTCTCAAGGGCATGGGCGAACTGCATCTCGACATCAAGGTCGATATTCTGCGCCGCACCTACAAGGTCGATGCCAATATCGGCGCGCCGCAGGTGGCGTTCCGCGAGCGCGTCACCAAGCGCGCGGAAGTCGATTACACGCACAAGAAGCAGACCGGCGGTACCGGTCAGTTCGCCCGCGTGAAGTTCATCGTCGAGCCGAACGAGCCGGGCAAGGGCTTTCGAGTTCGAATCCAAAGTCGTCGGCGGTTCGGTGCCGAAGGAATACATCCCCGGCGTTGAAAAGGGTCTCAACAGCGTGCTGGGTTCGGGCGTGGTCGCGGGCTTCCCGGTGGTGGACGTAAAAGTCCAACTGGTGGACGGCGCCTATCACGACGTCGACTCCTCGGCGCTGGCGTTCGAAATCGCGTCGCGCGCGGCGTTCCGCGAAGCGCTGCAAAAGGGCAAGTCGGTCCTGCTCGAGCCGATCATGAAGGTCGAATGCGTGACGCCGGAAGACTACACCGGCTCTGTCATCGGCGATCTCAATTCGCGGCGCGGCCAGATCCAGGGCCAGGACATGCGCGGCAACGCCAACGTCATCAACGCGATGGTGCCGCTGATGAACATGTTCGGTTACGTGAATACGCTGCGCTCGATGAGCCAGGGTCGCGCGACCTTTACGATGCAATTCGATCACTACGCGGAAGCGCCGGCAAACGTGTCGGCGGAAGTACAAAAGAAGTTTGCCTGATTGTCGTTAGCGGCAATCGACTGAACGGAGAGAACTGATGGCCAAAGCTAAATTCGAACGCAACAAACCGCATTGCAATATCGGCACGATCGGTCACGTCGACCACGGCAAGACGTCGCTGACGGCGGCGATCACCAAGGTGCTGGCGGAGACGGGCGGTGCGACGTTCACAGCCTATGACCAGATCGACAAGGCACCGGAAGAAAAGGCGCGCGGCATCACGATTTCGACCGCGCACGTCGAATACGAGACCGCGAACCGGCATTACGCCCACGTCGATTGTCCGGGCCACGCCGACTACGTGAAGAACATGATCACAGGTGCGGCGCAGATGGACGGCGCGATCCTCGTGGTGTCGGCGGCCGACGGCCCGATGCCGCAGACCCGCGAACACATTCTGCTGGCCAAGCAGGTCGGCGTTCCCGCCATGGTGGTGTTCCTGAACAAGTGCGACATGGTCGACGATCCGGAACTGCTCGAACTGGTCGAGATGGAAGTCCGCGAACTCCTCTCCAAGTACGATTTCCCCGGCGACGACATTCCGATCGTCAAGGGCTCGGCGCTTGCGGCGCTGGAAGACAAGGACAGGAAGCTCGGCCACGACGCGATCCTGGAATTGATGAAGGCGGTGGATAGCTACATTCCGCAGCCGGAGCGTCCGATCGATCAGCCGTTCCTGATGCCGGTGGAAGACGTGTTCTCGATCTCGGGCCGCGGCACCGTGGTCACCGGGCGCGTCGAGCGCGGCGTGGTCAAGGTCGGTGAGGAAATCGAGATCGTGGGTTTGCGCGATACGCAAAAGACCATCGTCACCGGCGTTGAAATGTTCCGCAAGCTGCTCGATCAGGGCCAGGCCGGCGACAACATCGGCGCGCTGCTGCGCGGCACCAAGCGCGAGGAAGTCGAGCGCGGTCAGGTGTTGTGCAAGCCGGGTTCGGTGAAGCCGCACACCAAGTTCAAGGCCGCGGCCTATATCCTGACCAAGGAGGAGGGTGGCCGTCACACGCCGTTCTTCACCAACTATCGTCCGCAGTTCTATTTCCGCACCACCGACGTGACAGGCGTGGTGCATCTGCCGGAAGGCACGGAGATGGTGATGCCCGGCGATAACATCGACATGGAAGTGCACCTGATCGTGCCGATCGCGATGGAAGAAAATCTGCGCTTCGCTATCCGCGAAGGCGGCCGCACCGTCGGTGCCGGCGTCGTCGCAAGCATCATCGAGTAAGAACAACCATCGCTGTCGTCCCCCGCGCAGGCGGGGGACCCAGTACGCCGCAAGGCTACGAGTTAACTGCGACACTTCGGAATACTGGATCACCCGCCTTCGCGGGTGATGACGGTGAGAGAGAAACCAGATGAACGGCCAGAATATACGCATTCGCCTCAAGGCGTTCGACCATCGGATTCTCGATGCGTCGACGCGTGAGATCGTCAGCACGGCGAAGCGCACCGGTGCACAGGTTCGCGGGCCGATCCCGCTGCCGACCCGCATCGAGAAGTTCACCGTCAACCGTTCGCCGCATGTCGACAAGAAAAGCCGTGAGCAGTTCGAGATGCGCACGCACAAGCGCCTGCTCGATATCGTCGATCCGACACCGCAGACCGTCGATGCCTTGATGAAGCTCGATCTGGCCGCCGGTGTCGACGTCGAGATCAAGCTCACGCCTGGCCCCGAAAAGTGGGTACCGGTTTTCGGATCGGGCCAAGCGTAAGTAGATAAAGATTTATCTCAGTCCGAAGTTAGCGGACGACAAGAACAGGAAGCACGCCGATGCGCTCCGGAGTGATCGCACAAAAGGTCGGGATGACGCGGGTCTTTACGGAGACCGGCGAGCATATCCCTGTGACCGTGCTCAAGCTGGGCAATTGCCAGGTGTTGGGTCACCGCACAGCTGAGAAGAACGGCTACGTCGCATTGCAACTCGGTTCGGGTAGCCGCAAAACCGTGTATCTGCCGAAGGCGGAGCGCGGCCAGTTCGCGGTCGCCAAAGTAGAGCCGAAGCGCAAGGTTACCGAATTCCGCGTATCGGAAGATGCGCTGATCCCGGTCGGCGCCGAAATTCAGGCCGATCATTTCGTGGTCGGCCAGTTCGTCGATGTTACCGGCACTTCGGTCGGCAAGGGCTTTGCTGGCGGTATCAAGCGCTGGAATTTCGGCGGCTTGCGCGCCACCCACGGCGTGTCCGTCTCGCATCGTTCGATCGGTTCGACCGGTGGACGCCAAGACCCCGGCAAGACCTTCAAGAACAAGAAGATGCCTGGTCATATGGGCGTCGACCGCATCACCACGCTCAATCTGCGCGTCGTGCAGACCGATGTTGCGCGCGGCCTCATCCTGGTCGAAGGCGCCGTTCCCGGCTCCAAGGGTGGCTGGATCGCGGTGCGCGATGCGGTGAAGAAGCCGCTGCACAAGGACGCGCCGAAGCCCGGCAAGTTCAAGGTCGCAAACGGCGGCGGCGAAGACGCTGCGGTGCCGGAAGCGGCACCAGCCGAGACGGAAGGAGCGTGAGATGAAACTGAACGTCACCACGCTTGAGGGCAAGGACGCCGGCTCGATCGAGCTGTCGGACGCCATTTTCGGCCTCGAGCCGCGCAAGGATATCATCCAGCGCTGCGTCAACTGGCAGCTCGCCAAGCGTCAGGCCGGCACCCACAAGACGCAGGGGCGCGCCGATGTCTGGCGCACCGGCAAGAAGATGTACAAGCAGAAGGGCACCGGCGGTGCGCGTCACGGCTCAGGCTCGTGTGCCGCAGTTCCGTGGCGGTGGCCGTGCTTTCGGTCCCGTCGTGCGCAGCCACGCGTTCGATCTGCCAAAGAAGGTTCGCGCGCTGGCGCTTCGCCATGCGCTTTCCGCAAAGGCAAAAGACGGTGGCCTGATCGTGATCGAAAACGCGACGCTGGAAGCTGCCAAGACCAAGGCTTTGGTCGGGCATTTCTCGGGTCTCGGTCTGACCAGTGCGCTGATCATCGACGGCGCCAGGTTCACAACGGGTTTGCCGCCGCCGCCCGCAACATTCCACATATCGACGTGCTGCCAGATCCAGGGCATCAACGTCTATGACATTCTGCGCCGCCAGAAGCTGGTGCTGACCAAGGCCGCGCTCGATGCGTTGGAGGCGCGCTTCAAATGAAGAACATGGATCCGCGCCACTACGACATCATCGTTTCTCCTGTCGTGACCGAGAAGGCGACGTACGCCTCCGAGCACAACAAGGTCGTGTTTCGGGTCGCAGCTAAAGCGACCAAGCCGCAGATCAAGGAAGCCATCGAGAAGCTGTTCGACGTCAAGGTGAAGAGCGTGAACACGCTGGTGCGCAAGGGCAAGACGAAAGTCTTCCGCGGCCAGTTCGGTTCTCAGTCGGATGTGAAGCGCGCGATCGTGACCCTTGAAGAGGGCCACCGCATCGACGTGACCACCGGACTATAAGGCGATACGACGATGGCACTGAAAAAATTCAATCCGACGACCCCCGGCCAGCGCCAGCTGGTGATGGTCGATCGTTCGGCGCTCTACAAGGGCAAGCCCGTCAAGGCGCTGACCGAGGGCAAGCATTCCAGCGGCGGCCGCAACAACACCGGCCGCATGGTCGTGCGTTTCCGCGGCGGTGGTCACAAGCAGACCTACCGCATCATCGACTTCAAGCGCACCAAGGTCGATATGCCGGCGACCGTCGAGCGTCTGGAATACGATCCGAACCGCACCGCGTTCATCGCGCTGATTAAATATACCGATGGTACGCAGGCTTACATTCTGGCGCCGCAGCGTCTCGCCGTCGGCGACAGCGTGGTTGCCGGCAACTATGTCGACGTGAAGCCAGGCAATGTCATGCCGCTCGGCAACATGCCGATCGGCACCATCATTCACAACGTCGAACTGAAGATCGGCAAGGGTGGCCAGATCGCGCGCTCGGCCGGCACCTACGCGCAGCTCGTCGGCCGCGACCATGACTACGTCATCATCCGCCTGAATTCGGGCGAGCAGCGCCTCGTTCACGGCCGCTGCACCGGCACCATCGGCGCGGTGTCGAATCCGGATCACATGAACATCTCGATCGGCAAGGCCGGCCGTAACCGCTGGCTCGGCATCAAGCCGCATAATCGCGGCGTCTCGATGAACCCGGTCGACCATCCGCATGGCGGCGGCGAAGGCCGCACCTCCGGCGGCCGTCATCCGGTGACGCCGTGGGGCAAGCCGACCAAGGGCAAGAAGACGCGCTCCAACAAATCGACCAATCGATTCATTCTCATCAGCCGCCACAAGCGGAAGAAGTAAGGACACCGGACAATGGTTCGTTCAGTCTGGAAAGGCCCGTTCGTTGAAGGCTCGCTGCTGAAGAAGGCAGATGCCGCACGCGCGTCCGGCCGTCATGACGTCATCAAGATCTGGAGCCGCCGCTCGACCATCCTGCCGCAGTTCGTCGGCCTGGTGTTCGGCGTCTACAACGGCCAGAAGCACGTGCCGGTGTCGGTCAACGAGGAAATGGTCGGTCACAAGTTCGGCGAGTTTTCGCCGACGCGGACGTTCCATGGCCATTCGGGCGACAAGAAAGCCAAGAAGGCTTGAGGATTAGAATGAGCAAACCAAAGCGCGACCGGAGCCTTCCGGAAAACGAGGCAAAGGCGGTCGCCCGGATGCTGCGCGTGAGCCCGCAGAAGCTTAATCTGGTCGCGCAGTTGATCCGCGGCCGCAAGGCTTCGGCGGCGCTTGCCGATCTGCAGTTCTCGCGCAAGCGGATCGCGGTCGACGTCAAGAAGTGCCTGGAGTCGGCGATCGCCAACGCCGAAAACAACCATGACCTCGAGGTCGACGATTTGATCGTCTCCGAGGCGCATGTCGGCAAGGGCATCGTCATGAAGCGTTTCGCACCGCGCGGCCGTGGCCGCTCGGGCCGTATTTTCAAACCATTCGCCCAACTGACGATCGTGGTTCGTCAGGTCGAGGCCGAGGCTGGCGCTTAAAAGGCGCAGGAGAGAACGATGGGTCAGAAGATCAATCCAATCGGACTTCGTCTCGGCATCAACCGGACGTGGGATTCGCGTTGGTACGCAGGCAAGAACGAATATGGCAAGCTGCTGCACGAGGATGTCAAAATCCGCGAGATGCTGCACAAGGAATTGAAGCAGGCCGCCGTTGCGCGCATCGTGATCGAGCGTCCGCACAAGAAGTGCCGCGTGACGATCCATTCCGCGCGTCCCGGCGTCGTGATCGGCAAGAAGGGCGCCGACATCGACAAGCTGCGCAAGCGCGTTGCCGACATCACCGCGTCCGACGTCGTCATCAACATCGTCGAAATCCGCAAGCCCGAACTCGACGCGACCTTGGTCGCCGAATCCATCGCGCAGCAGCTCGAGCGCCGCGTCGCTTTCCGCCGCGCCATGAAGCGCGCCGTGCAGTCGGCGATGCGTCTGGGCGCCGAGGGCATTCGTATCAATTGCTCGGGCCGTCTCGGCGGCGCCGAAATCGCGCGCATGGAATGGTATCGCGAAGGCCGCGTGCCGCTGCATACGCTGCGCGCCGACGTCGATTACGGCGTTGCAACCGCGTTTACGACGTTCGGCACCTGTGGCGTCAAGGTCTGGATCTTCAAGGGCGAAATCCTGGAGCACGATCCGATGGCGCAGGACAAGAAGATGGCCGAGGGCGAAGGCTCGCGTCCGCGTCGCGAAAACGCTTGAGCGACTTAATTTAGAAGGTTTGAGGGCGTAAGCCATGATGCAACCAAAGAAGACCAAGTTCCGCAAGGCGCATAAGGGCCGCATCCACGGCGTTGCGACTTCGGGCGCGACGTTGTCGTTCGGTCAGTTCGGCCTGAAGGCGATGGCGCCGGAGCGCATCACCGCGCGCCAGATCGAGGCCGCGCGCCGTGCGCTGACCCGTCACATGAAGCGTGCCGGCCGCGTCTGGATCAGGATTTTCCCGGATGTGCCGGTGTCGAAGAAGCCCGCCGAAGTGCGGATGGGCTCCGGCAAGGGCACGCCGGAATTGTGGGTGGCGCGGGTCAAGCCCGGCCGCGTGATTTTCGAGATCGACGGCGTCACCGTGCAGACCGCGAAAGAAGCGCTGTCGCTGGCCGCCGCCAAATTGCCGATCAAGACGCGCTTCGTTGCGCGCATCGCGGAGTGAGGACGATGATCATGGCCGAGATGAAAACCGCCGATATCCGCGCAATGAGCCCCGATCAGATGGACGATGCCGTCCTCAATCTGAAGAAGGAGCGCTTCAATCTGCGTTTCCAGCGCGCCACCGGGCAGCTGGAGAACACATCGCGGCTGCGTGAAGCCCGCCGCGATATCGCCCGCATCAAGACCATCGCCGCGCAGAAGCGCGACGCGAAGAAGTAAGGGTACCGACATGCCAAAACGTACGCTGCAGGGCGTGGTCGTCAGCGACAAGCAAGCCAAGACGGTGGTGGTGCGCGTCGACCGCCGCTTCACGCATCCGATCTACAAGAAGACCATTCGCCGCTCGAAAAACTATCACGCGCACGACGAGAACAACGAGTTCAAGCCGGGCGACATGGTGTGGATCGAGGAAAGCAAGCCGATCTCGAAAATGAAGCGCTGGACCGTGGTCCGGAGCGAACAGAAGAAAACCGCTTAAAGCGCAAACCTTGCGCTTAAGCGCGCATCAGAAGAGGACGAGGTGCATCAATGATTCAGATGCAGACCAACCTCGACGTGGCCGATAATTCAGGCGCACGCCGTGTCATGTGCATCAAGGTGCTTGGAGGCTCCAAGCGCCGCTATGCCACCGTGGGCGACGTCATTGTCGTGTCGATCAAGGAAGCGATCCCGCGCGGCAAGGTGAAGAAGGGCGACGTCATGAAGGCGGTCGTGGTGCGCGTCCGCAAGGACATCCGCCGCGCCGACGGCTCCGTCATCCGCTTCGACCGCAACGCCGCCGTGCTGATCAACGCGCAGTCGGAGCCGGTCGGCACCCGTATCTTCGGGCCGGTGCCGCGCGAGCTGCGCGCCAAGAACCACATGAAGATCATCTCGCTTGCGCCGGAGGTGCTGTGATGGCTGCCAAGATCCGGAAGGGCGACAAGGTCATCGTGCTGAACGGCCGCGACAAGGGCCGCACCGGCGAAGTGTTCGAGGTGCGTCCGACCGACAACAAGGCGTTGGTGCGCGGCGTCAACCTGGTGAAGCGTCACCAGAAGCAGACCCAGGCGCAGGAGGGCGGCATCATCTCGAAAGAGGCGCCGATCCACCTGTCCAACATCGCGGTCGTCGGCAAGGACGGCAAGCCGACGCGCGTCGGATTCAAAATTCAGGCGGATGGCAAGAAGGTACGCATCGCCAAGAGCTCGGGAGCAGAGATCGATGGCTGAGACCGCATACGTTCCGCGCTTGCGCGAACAGTTCGACAAGGAAATCCGCGGCAAGCTGACCGAGCAGTTCGGCTACGCCAACGTCATGCAGGTGCCGCGCCTTGACAAGGTCGTGCTCAACATGGGCGTCGGCGAGGCCGTCAACGACCGCAAAAAGGCGGAAACCGCGGCGGCTGACCTGGCGCTGATCGCGGGCCAGAAGCCGATCGTGACCTATTCGCGCGTCGCCATCGCGACCTTCAAGCTGCGTGAAAACCAGCCGATCGGCGCCAAGGTGACGCTGCGCAAGAGCAAGATGTACGATTTCGTCGATCGTCTCATCAACATCGCGCTGCCTCGCGTGCGAGATTTCCGCGGCCTCAATCCGAAGAGCTTTGACGGCCGCGGCAACTATTCGCTCGGCATCAAGGAACACATCATTTTCCCCGAAATCGACTTCGACAAGATGGGGGAGACCTGGGGTATGGACGTCACGGTATGCACCACGGCGCGCACCGACGACGAAGCCCGGGCATTGTTGAGCGCATTCAATTTCCCGTTCCGGCAGTGAGACGCTGACAAGCCTCTCAAACGCGGAATCGTAAGGAGCCAAGCATGGCAAAGAAGAGTTCGATCGAGAAGAATAACCGCCGCAAGCGGATGACCAAGAACGCAGCGCCCAAGCGCGCGAAGCTGAAGGCCATCATCGCCGACAAGAAAAAGCCGATGGAAGAGCGGTTCGCCGCGACGCTGAAGCTTGCCGAGCTGCCGCGCAATTCGTCGGCGACGCGTATTCGCAACCGCTGCGAAATCACCGGACGTCCGCGTTCGGTCTATCGCAAGAACAAGATGAGCCGCATCGCGATGCGTGAAGTACGGCTCCAAGGGCCTTATTCCCGGCCTCGTGAAGTCAAGCTGGTAAGGGGGGTCGGACATGTCAACGCACGATCCGATCAGCGATCTCATCACCCGCATCCGCAACGCGCAGATGCGCGCCAAGCCCAAGGTTTCGACCCCGGGCTCGAAGATGCGCGCCAACGTGCTCGAAGTGCTCAAGACCGAAGGCTACATTCGCGGCTATGCCAGCGTCGAGCATTCTTGCGGCCGCAGCGAGCTTGAGATCGAGCTGAAATATTTCGACGGCGAGCCCGTCATTCGCGAGATCGAGCGGGTTTCGAAGCCGGGACGGCGTGTCTACGCCTCGGTGAAGAACCTGCCGCGCGTGAACAACGGTCTCGGAATTTCGGTGTTATCGACGCCCAAGGGAATCATGGCCGACCACGAAGCGCGCGACGCGAATGTGGGCGGCGAAATTCTCTTCACGGTGTTCTGAGAAAGGATTTCGATCATGTCACGCGTTGGCAAGAAGCCGGTCGTGGTGCCCACAGGCGTCACGGCGACCGTCGAAGGACAGACCGTCAAGATGAAGGGACCGAAGGGCCAGCTTCAGTTCGTCGTCCATGACGACGTCGACGTGAAGTTCGAAAACGGCGCGGTCAAGGTCGCGCCACGGTTCGAGACCAACCGCGCGCAGGCGCTGTATGGAACGGCGCGGGCGCAGGTCGCAAATCTGGTCGAGGGCGTCACCAAGGGTTTCGAAAAGAAGCTCGACATCACCGGCGTCGGCTATCGCGCCGCGCTGCAGGGCAAGAAGCTGCAGCTCGCGCTCGGCTACAGCCACGACGTGGTTTACGATATTCCGGAAGGCATCACGATCACCGTGCCGAAGCCGACCGAGATCAACATCGTCGGCAATGATTCACAGAAGGTCGGCCAGGTCGCCGCGGAGATCCGCAGCTACCGTCCGCCGGAGCCCTACAAGGGCAAGGGCGTGCGCTATTCCGACGAATTTATCTTCCGCAAGGAAGGCAAGAAGAAGTAACGGAGCCGGTCATGTCGAGACTCAAGATTACGAATGCCCGGCGCAAGCAGCGCGTGCGCAATTCGTTGCGCCGTACCGCCAGCGGCCGGCCGCGTTTGTCGGTATTCCGCTCGTCGAAGCACATCTACGCGCAGGTCATCGACGACCTGAAGGGCGAGACGCTGGCGTCGGCGTCGTCGCTGGAAAAGACCATGCGCGAAGCCGGCAATACCGGCGCGAACATCGATGCGGCAAAGGCGGTCGGCAAGCTTTTGGCGGAGCGCGCCGTGAAGAACGGCGTCAAGGAAGTGGTGTTCGATCGCGGCGGCTATCTCTATCACGGGCGCGTCAAGGCGCTGGCGGATGCGGCGCGCGAAAGCGGGTTGAGTTTCTAAGATTTGGTTTTGAACGGACAGATTGGAACACACCATGGCAGGTGAACGCGAACGCGGTGGCGGCCACAGGGGCGGCCGGGAAGAGCGCGACAGCGAATTCGTCGACAAGCTCGTCCACATCAATCGTGTGGCGAAGGTCGTCAAGGGCGGCAAGCGCTTCGGCTTTGCGGCGCTGGTCGTGATCGGCGATCAGAAGGGCCGGGTCGGTTTCGGCCACGGCAAGGCGCGCGAAGTGCCGGAAGCCATCCGCAAGGCGACCGAGTCGGCCAAGCGCAACTTGACGCGCGTCGCTTTGCGCGAAGGCCGCACGCTGCATCACGACATCGCCGGCCGTCATGGTGCGGGCCGCGTCTATCTGCGCGCCGCGCCGGCCGGTACCGGCATCATCGCCGGCGGTCCGATGCGTGCGGTATTCGAGACACTCGGCATCCAGGACGTCGTTGCGAAGTCGATCGGCTCGTCGAACCCCTACAACATGGTTCGCGCTACTTTCGACGCGCTGAAGCATCAGGATTCGCCGCGTTCGGTGGCGGCACGCCGCAACATCAAGGTGTCCACACTGCAGTCGCGCCGCGTCGGCGGCGATGCCGAAGTGGTTGCCGAGTAAATAATAAGCGCGCTTGCGCTCTGGAGTTATGACGATGGCCAAAGCTGCCAAAAATACCGCCGCAAAGATGATCAAGGTCGAGCAGACCGGCAGCGCGATCCGCCGCCATCACTCGCAGCGTGCGACGCTGATCGGCCTGAAACTCAACAAGATCGGTCGCGTCACCGAACTGCAGGATACGCCTGCGGTGCGCGGCATGATCGCAAAAGTTCAACACCTCGTCCGCGTCGTCGACGAGAAGTAAGTTCACGTCATCCTGAGGTGGCCGGCTTCGGCCCTCGAAGGATGAAACCAGCAGCCCATCCTTCGAGGCTCGCCGCAAGCGCGCCGAGCACCTCAGGATGACGCTGTAAGAGAAGGAAGCGAACGATGAAGCTCAGCGATATCGCCGACAATGCCGGCTCGCGCAAAAAGCGCATGCGCGTCGGCCGTGGCATCGGCTCCGGCAAGGGCAAGCAGGCAGGGCGCGGCGGCAAGGGCCAGACCGCGCGCTCCGGCGTGCGCATCAAGGGTTTTGAAGGCGGTCAGATGCCGCTGCATCGCCGTCTGCCGAAGCGCGGCTTTACCAACATCTTTCGTGTTGAATACGCCGAGATCAATCTCGACCGCCTTCAAGGCGCGATCGACGCCAAGACCTTGGACGCCAAGGGCGTCATCAACGCCGAATCCTTGATGAAATCCGGCGCCATCCGGCGCACCAAGGGTGGCGTGCGGCTGCTCGGCCGCGGTGAAATCAAGGCCAAGCTGAATATCGAAGTTCACGGCGCGTCGAAGTCCGCCATCGCGGCGATGGAGAAGGCCGGCGGCACGGTGAAAATCCTGGCGCCGGTGAAAGAAGGAAGAAGGCGCCGAGCAGAAGGCGTCGTAAACTTAATCGTGTGCGGCCTTGTGCCTGATATCCTCGTCTTTACCTGCTAATTTGCCAACAAAGACGTAGATGGCCGGGATAAGCGAGCGGAAGCGACGCCGCTTCTCGGGCGGCAATGCGCGGCCACGGCGAGTGAAAGGACGGGACCGATGGTCTCAGCAGCGGAACAACTGGCGGCGAACCTCAATTTCTCGGCGCTTGGAAAAGCCGAGGAGCTGAAGAAGCGCATCTGGTTCACCCTGGGCGCGCTGCTGGTCTATCGGCTCGGCACCTACATTCCGCTGCCGGGCATCGATCCCAATATCTGGGAGCAGGTATTCCGTTCGCAGGCCGGCGGCATCCTCGGCATGTTCAACATGTTCGCCGGCGGCGGCATTCACCGCATGGCGATCTTCGCGCTCAACATCATGCCGTACATTTCGGCGTCGATCATCATTCAGTTGTTGACCACGGTTTCGCCGCAGCTTGAAGCGCTGAAGAAAGAGGGCGAGGCGGGCCGCAAGACCCTCAATCAGTACACCCGCTATCTCACAGTGATCCTGGCCGCGTTCCAGTCCTACGGCATTGCCGTGGGCCTTGAGGGCGCGGGCAACGTCGTCGCCGATCCCGGCCTGTTCTTCCGATCTATCGACCGCGATTACGCTGACCGGCGGCACCATGTTCCTGATGTGGCTCGGCGAACAGATCACCTCGCGCGGAATCGGCAACGGCATTTCGCTGATCATCCTTGCCGGCATCGTCGCCGAGCTGCCATCGGCGCTCGCCAACATGCTCGAACTCGGCCGTCAGGGCGCGCTGTCCACCGGCCTCATTCTGGTGGTGATCGTGATGGCGGTCGCCGTGATCGCCTTCATCGTGTTCATGGAGCGCGCGCAGCGTACGGCTTCTGATTCAGTATCCGAAACGCCAGGTCGGCAACAAGATGTTCGAGGGCCAGTCCTCGCATTTGCCGCTCAAGCTGAACACGTCAGGCGTGATCCCACCGATCTTCGCTTCGTCATTGCTTCTGCTGCCGACCACGGTTGCGAATTTCAACGCCGGCAAGGGCCCGGAGTGGTTTCAATGGATCACGACGCAGCTTGGTCACGGACGGCCGCTGTTCCTGATTATTTATCTGGCGCTGATCGTGTTCTTCGCGTTTTTCTACACCGCGATCGTGTTCAATCCGACCGAGACCGCGGATAATCTCAAGAAGCATGGCGGATTTATTCCCGGCATTCGGCCCGGCGAACGCACGGCGGAATATATCGACTACGTGCTGTCCCGCATCACCGTGCTCGGCGCGGTCTATCTCGCAATCGTATGCTTGATTCCGGAAATTCTGATTTCCTATGCCTCCGTGCCATTTTACTTCGGCGGAACGTCGTTGCTGATTGTCGTCAGCGTGACGATGGATACGGTGGCTCAGGTGCAGGGTTATCTGCTCGCCCACCAATATGAGGGGCTGATCAGGAAATCGAAATTGCGCGGCCGCCGTCGATAGTAGTTTTTCCGCGCTCGATCGCGCCGCCATTCTGATATTGACACACGGTCGCGCGAGCGTGCACTTTGCCGAGCCGGGGGGCTGATAATCATGAGACTGATTCTTCTTGGACCGCCGGGGGCGGGCAAGGGGACGCAGGCGCAACGGCTCATTCAGCGCTACGGCATCGTCCAGCTTTCCACCGGCGAAATGCTGCGCGCCGCGGTGGCAGCGCAAACGCCCGTCGGCCTGCAGGCAAAGGACATCATGGCCAGCGGCGCGCTGGTGCCGGACGAAATCGTGATCGGTATCATCTCCGACCGGCTCGACCAGCGGGATGCGGCCAAGGGTTTCATCCTCGACGGTTTTCCGCGCACGGTGCGGCAAGCGCAGGCGCTGGACGATCTCCTCAAGCGAAAGCATATCCGGCTCGATGCCGTCATCGAATTGCGCGTCAACGAAAGCGCGCTGCTCAATCGGGTGGAGACGCGGGTCGCGCAGATGATCGAGCGAGGCGAAACCGTCCGTATCGACGATACGCCTGAGGTGCTGTCGAAGCGGCTGGCGACCTACCGGGCCCTCACCGAGCCGCTGATCCACTATTACTCCGAGCGCCGCAAGCTGCTTACGGTCGACGGCATGATGACCATCGAGCACGTCACACGCGAGATCAACCGCATCTTGGCCGCCATTCGGGCCGTAGACGCGAAATCGGCCAAAAAGGCAGCTGCGAAGGCCGGCGCGAGCAAGGTTGCGCCGCGCACCAGCAAGATGGCCGCTGGCAAGGCATCTCAAGTCCCGGCCAAGCGGACCTATGCACCCAAAAAGACAGCCAAGACCGCCCGCAAGGCCGCGAAAACGGCTTCCAGGGAAGCCGAAAAGCCTACTCCCAAAGCCCTTCCAAGCCGCAAGAGCAAACCAGGCAAGAAGACCAAAAAATCAGCGCAAAAGGTCACGAAAAAGCGAGCTAAAGCCTAGAGGCAGTTGACGAAACGAAGGTGAATCCTTTAATAAGTCCCTATCCAGTCGGATATTTTGCAGCGATGCCGGACCCCGAGACGATCCAGGGGACGGGCGTCGTGTTCGCGTTTGCGATACCCGAATGAAATAACGAAAGAAATGCCGGCCCTCTGACCGGCGACAGGAGAGCAGTCTGTGGCCCGTATTGCCGGCGTGAATATCCCGACCAACAAGCGCGTCCTCGTCGCGCTTCAATACATTCATGGCATCGGCCAGAAGAATGCTTCCGAGATCATGGAGAAGGTCAAGATCCCGGACGATCGCCGGGTCAACCAGCTCAGCGATCAGGAAGTGTTGCAGATTCGCGAAGTGATCGACCGCGACTACATGGTGGAAGGCGACCTTCGCCGCGAAACCGGCATGAACATCAAGCGCCTGATGGATCTTGGCTGCTATCGCGGCCTGCGTCATCGCCGCGGATTGCCGGTGCGCGGTCAACGCACCCATACCAACGCGCGCACGCGCAAGGGTCCGGCCAAGTCGATCGCCGGCAAGAAGAAGTAATTCAAGCGAATAGCGAATGGTGGGTAGCGAATAGAATTCGTTATCCGGCATTCCGGTGTAGCCGCTGGCATTACGGCGGCGTTGAGATCTTAGGAAAGGTTTGAGATGGGCAAGGAAGCCACCCGCGTACGCCGCCGCGAGCGCAAGAACATTGCATCCGGTATTGCGCACGTGAATTCGTCGTTCAACAACACGACCATCACCATCACCGATGCGCAGGGCAATACCATTGCCTGGTCGTCGGCGGGGACGATGGGTTTCAAGGGTTCGCGAAAGTCGACCCCCTATGCCGCGCAGGTTGCGGCTGAAGACGTCTCCAAGAAGGCGCAGGAACACGGCATGCGCACGCTGGAAGTCGAAGTCGCCGGTCCGGGTTCGGGCCGCGAATCGGCGCTGCGCGCACTACAAGCGGCTGGTTTCACCGTCACTTCGATCCGCGACGTGACGACGATCCCGCACAATGGTTGCCGGCCGCGCAAGCGTCGCCGGGTTTGATTTTTGAACGCGGGCGTCTCGTCGCCCGCGGCGAATTTGAAATTTTTAGCGCGGGCTGATCCGCGATCTCCAACGCCGGTGATTTGATGGCAGATCGACCGGCAGGTATGGGTGACACAATGACGATCCAGAAAAATTGGCAAGAACTTATTCGCCCGAACAAGCTTCAGGTAACGCCGGGCACCGATTCCAACCGGTTCGCGACGCTGGTCGCTGAACCGCTTGAGCGCGGCTTTGGCCAGACGCTCGGCAACGCGCTGCGCCGCATTCTGCTGTCTTCGCTGCAAGGCGCGGCGGTACAGTCGGTGCATATCGACGGCGTGCTGCACGAGTTCTCGTCGATCGCGGGCGTGCGCGAAGATGTCACCGACATCGTGCTGAACATCAAGGACATCTCGATCAAGATGCAGGGCGAAGGCCCCAAGCGCATGGTCGTGAAGAAGCAGGGACCGGGCGTCGTCACCGCCGGCGACATCCAGACCGTCGGCGATGTCGTGGTGCTCAATCCGGACCTGCAGATTTGCACGTTGGACGAGGGCGCCGAGGTGCGCATGGAATTCACCGTCGCGGCGGGCAAGGGCTACGTCGCCGCCGAGCGCAACCGCCCGGAAGATGCGCCGATCGGTCTGATCCCCGTCGACAGCCTGTTCTCGCCGGTGCGCAAGGTTTCCTACAAGGTCGAGAACACCCGCGAGGGCCAGATTCTCGACTACGACAAGCTGACCATGACGATCGAAACCAATGGCGCGATCAGCCCTGACGATGCCGTGGCTTATGCGGCGCGCATCCTGCAGGACCAGCTCAACGTGTTCGTGAATTTCGAAGAGCCCCGCAAGGAAGTCGTCTCCGAAGTCATTCCCGATCTCGCCTTCAACCCGGCCTTCCTCAAGAAGGTGGACGAACTGGAATTGTCGGTGCGCTCGGCAAACTGCCTGAAGAACGACAACATCGTCTATATCGGCGATCTCGTGCAGAAGTCGGAAGCCGAAATGCTGCGCACGCCGAACTTCGGCCGCAAGTCGCTCAACGAGATCAAGGAAGTCCTGGCCCAGATGGGTCTGCATCTCGGCATGGAAGTGCCGGGCTGGCCGCCGGAGAACATCGACGAACTCGCGAAGCGGTTCGAGGATCATTACTGATCGGCTATCAAGTGATAGCCGCGTAATCGCGGCCATCACTTTAGGGCGAACGCAGGAAGCCCACCTGGTAATAAAGTCCGGCGAACCGTCGCGACAAAAAGAATACAGGAATACATTATGCGTCACGGCAAGGTTCACCGCAAACTCAACCGCACCGCGGAGCATCGCAAGGCGATGTTCGCAAATATGTGCGCGTCGCTGATCAAGCACGAGCAAATCGTCACCACGCTGCCGAAGGCGAAAGAGCTTCGCCCGATCGTGGAAAAGCTCGTCACGCTGGGCAAGAAGGGCGGCCTTGCGATGCGCCGCCAAGCGATCAGCGAGATGCGCGACCTCGATCAGGTCAAGAAGCTGTTCGATACGCTTGCGACGCGCTACAAGGACCGGCAGGGCGGTTACACCCGCATCATCAAGGCCGGCTTTCGCTACGGCGATAACGCCGCGATGGCGGTAATCGAATTCGTCGATCGCGACGTCGACGCCAAGGGCTTGGACTCGGGCCCTGAGCAGGAAAAGTCCGCCGAAGCGGCGTAAACGCATTGTCCATCTAGGCCTTGGAAAGGCGGCGCTTTAAGCGCCGCTTTTTTTGTGCGGCATTCCCGGCGCGGCGATGCTAAAATGCTCCAATCAGCAAAAAAAGCAGGGGAAGCGCCATGGAAAATCGCGTTGCCGTGACGATTTCTGACGGCGTCGCCGACGTCAGGCTCAACCGCGCGGACAAGATGAATGCGCTGGACGCCGCGATGTTCGAGGCGCTTGTCGCGACCACGGAACGGCTCGCCCACGAAAAGACCGTGCGCGCGGTGGTGCTTTCAGGAGAGGGGCGCGCGTTCTGCGCCGGGCTCGACATGGGCCGCTTCGCCGCGATCAAGGAAAACGGCGGCAACGGCATCGCCGGCGGAGAAAAGCGCGACCTCACCGCCCGCAGCCATGGGCTCGCCAATTTCCCGCAACAGGCGGTGTGGGGCTGGCGGCAACTTCCGGTGCCGGTGATCGCCGCGATCCACGGCGTGGCGTTTGGTGGCGGCTTTCAGCTCGCGCTCGGCGCCGACATGCGCTTTCTCAGCGCCGACGCGCGGATGTCGATCATGGAAATCAAATGGGGTCTGGTGCCGGACATGGCGGGGACGCCGATCCTCGCCTCGCTGGTGCGCGACGATATCCTGCGCGATCTCACCTACACCGGCCGAATTTTTCCCGCGCAGGAAGCGCTGAGCTATGGCTTGGCGACTAGGATTTGCGACGACCCACTTGGTGCAGCGCTGGAGGTGGCGCGCGAAATCGCAGGCAAAAGTCCGCACGCGATCCGCGCCGCCAAGCGCATGCTGAATAATCTCAGCGTCGATCCCGGACCTGCGTTGCTGGCTGAGTTGATCGAACAACAAAACCTGATCGGCGGCGCGAACCAGACCGAAGCGGTGCGCGCCAATCTGGAAAAACGCGCGCCGCGCTTTGCCGACGTTTCGTGATGCAATCCCTTTTCCTCGGGATCATCAGCGGTGATCGCCAACGCACCCACGTCGACGTCGCCGATCGTGCCGGGCGCATCGCCGGCGGCCTGCAGAAGCTCCGCGTCAAGCAGGGCGACAGCGTCTGCATCCTCATGCGCAACGACATCGCCTTCATCGAGGTTGCCTATGCGGTGATGGTGCTCGGCGCCTATGCCGTGCCGGTGAATTGGCACTTCAAGCCGGAGGAAATCACCTACGTGCTGCGGGATAGCGGCACGCGCGTTCTGATCGGTCATGCCGATATGCTGCATCAGCTCCGCGACGCAATTCCCGCTGATGTCGCTGTGCTCAGCGTGCCTCCGCCGCCAGAAATCATCGCAAACTACAAGATCGATCCCGATCATCTTGCGACCCCCGATGGCGCGACCAATCTTGAGGACTGGCTCCGTCAACAACAGCCTTACGACGGGCCCGTTCATCCGCAGCCGCAGAACATGATCTACACGTCGGGCACCACGGGCCACCCGAAGGGCGTCAAGCGCAACGCGCCCACTCCCGAGCAGAGCGCGTCCTCCGAGCGGATGCGCGCGCTGATCTACGGTTTGAAGCCGGGTGCTCGCGCGCTGTTGCCGGGGCCGCTGTATCATTCCGCGCCGAATTCATTCGGCTTGCGCGCCGGCCGCCTTGGCGGCGCGCTGGTGCTGATGCCGCGCTTCGAACCGGAAGAATTTCTGCGGCTCATTCACGAGCAGAAGATCGATACCATCTTCATGGTGCCGACCATGTTCATTCGGTTGATGAAACTGCCCGCGCATACGCGCAGAAAATACGACATGTCGTCGTTGCGTCACGTCATTCATGCCGCAGCACCTTGTCCGCCCGACGTGAAACGCGCGATCATCGAGTGGTGGGGGCCGGTGATCTACGAATTCTACGGCTCGACCGAGTCAGGCGCGGTTACCTTCGCCAATTCCGAGGATGCGCTGAAGAAGCCCGGCACCGTCGGCAAGATTTCGCCGGGCGCGGAGCTGCGCTTTGTCGGCGATGACGGCGCGATATTGCCGCAGGGCGAGATTGGCGAGATCTATTCGCGGATCGCTGGCAATCCGGATTTCACCTATCACAACAAGCCGGCGAAGCGCGCCGAGATCGAACGCGACGGCTTCATCACATCAGGCGACGTCGGCTACATCGACGAAGACGGCTACGTCTTCATCTGCGACCGCAAGCGCGACATGGTGATTTCAGGCGGCGTCAACATCTATCCGGCCGAGATCGAAGCCGCGCTGCACGCTGTTCCCGGCGTTCACGACTGCGCGGTGTTCGGAATTCCCGACGATGAATTCGGTGAGGCCCTCATGGCGGTGGTTGAACTACAACCCGGCGTGGCGCTTGATATCGCCGACGTGCGCGCGCGGCTAAAAGCTTCGCTGGCGGATTACAAAGTGCCGAAGCATATCGAAATCCAGCGCAATCTTCCGCGCGAGGATTCCGGCAAAATCTTCAAGCGCCGCCTGCGCGATCCCTACTGGGAGCGATCAGGGCGGAAGATTTAGAAAGGGTCCGCCTCCATCTTCGCCTTGCCACTGCCACGAAAACTTGCGACTTGTGAAGGGCCGGGCAGTTCTGGAGCAGCTAACTGATGTCATCCCAGATCATGCCGATCGAACCTGCCACAAATTTCAATCGAAATGAGGACGCCGCCGCCCTTGAAGCGGATGCGGGGCTTCGCGAAGATATCAGGCTGCTCGGCCGAATCCTCGGCGATACCGTGCGGGATCAGGAAGGCCCTGCGCTGTTCGACCTGGTCGAGCGCATCCGGCAGACCTCGATTCGCTTTCATCGCGACGACGACCGGCCGGCGCGTCGCGAGCTCGAAATCATTCTGGATGGCATGTCGATCGCCGAGACCGTGCGAATCGTGCGCGCCTTCAGCTATTTTTCGCACCTCGCCAATATCGCCGAGGATCAAAACAATATCCGGCAAATGCGAGCGCACGGAAACGCGGCGCAGCCCAGCACGCTTGTGCCGACACTGGAACATGCGCGCGAGGCGGGCATCGGCGCCAACGATTTGCGCAAGTTTTTCGCCACCGCGCTGATCAGCCCGGTGCTGACAGCGCATCCCACCGAAGTGCGCCGCAAGAGCACGATCGACCGCGAGATGGAGATCGCCGCGCTGCTGAGCCGGCGCGAGCGAACGCAATTGACATCAGAGGAAATCGAAGCCAGCGACGAGCAGTTGCGGCGGGCGGTACTGACGCTGTGGCAGACCAATCTGCTGCGCCGTACCAAGCTCACCGTGTTGGACGAGGTCGCCAACGGGTTGTCGTTCTACGATTACACCTTCTTGCGCGAGGTGCCGCGGCTGCATTGCGCGCTGGAAGATCGCTTGCAGGACGATGCTGGCCCGGGCAATGCCGCAACGCGCGAGGAACTGGCGTCGTTCCTGCGGATGGGAAGCTGGATCGGCGGCGACCGCGACGGCAACCCCTTCGTCACCGCCGACGTGATGCGCGGCACGCTGCGCCTGCAGAGCACGCGCGTGGTGCGGTTCTATCTCGAGGAGCTGCACGCGCTCGGCGCCGAATTGTCGCTCGCGGCGCATTTGGCCGACGTATCGGAAGAACTGCGGACGCTTGCCGAGCGCTCGCCGGACAAGTCGCAGCACCGCAGCGGCGAGCCTTATCGGCTGGCGGTGTCCGGCATTTATGCGCGGCTGGCCGCGACCGCGCTGAAGCTGGGCGTGGAAACCAGCCGGCTGCCGGTCGGGCAGGCTGATCCTTACGCCAATGCAAAAGAATTCAGGGCCGATCTCGACATTGTCCATCGTTCCTTGCTCGCGAACAATTCCGAGGTCATCGCGCGCGGGCGGTTGCGGCTGCTGCGCCGCGCGGCGGACTGTTTCGGCTTTCATCTTGCGCGTCTCGACATGCGGCAGAATTCCGCCATTCACGAACGCACCGTCGCCGAACTGCTGGATGCGGCGACCCCGGGCATGTCTTATCTGGCTTTGGGCGAAAGCGCGCGCGTCGCGCTGCTCGCAAAAGAATTGCAGAACGCGCGCCCGCTGACGTCATCATTCGTGAAGTACAGCGACGAGACGCTGGGCGAACTCGCGATTTTCCATGCGGCTGCCGAGGCGCATAACAGGTTCGGCGCCGACGTGATCCCTCACTGCATCATCTCGATGTGCAAGGGCATGTCGGACATGCTCGAAGTCGCCTTGCTGCTGAAGGAGGCGGGCCTCGTCGATCCCACCGGGCGCAGCGCGATCAACATCGTGCCGCTGTTCGAGACCATCGAGGATTTGCAGGCCTGCTGCTGCGATCATGGACCGGCTGCTGTCGCTGCATGAATATCGCCGGCTGGTCGATAGCCGCGGCGGCGTGCAGGAAGTGATGCTGGGCTATTCGGACAGCAACAAGGACGGCGGCTTCGTCACCTCGGGCTGGGAGCTGTACAAGGCCGAGATCGGCCTGGTCGACGTGTTCGAGCGTCACGGCGTGCGGCTTGCGGCTGTTTCACGGCCGCGGCGGCTCGGTCGGCCGCGGCGGCGGACCGAGTTACGACGCCATCATCGCGCAGCCCGGCGGCGCGGTGAACGGCCAGATCCGCATCACCGAGCAGGGCGAGATCATCTCCAGCAAATATTCCAACGCGGAAGTCGGCCGCAACAATCTGGAAATTCTGGTGGCGGCGACGCTGGAAACCAGCCTGCTGCAGCCGCGCCAGAGCGCGCCGAAGGGCGAATACCTCGAAGCGATGGAGCAGCTATCCGCGCTGGCCTTCAAGGCCTATCGCAACCTCGTCTACGAAACCGAAGGTTTTACCGATTACTTCTGGGCTTCGACGGTGATTACCGAAATCTCGACGCTGAATATCGGCAGCCGGCCGGCGTCGCGCAAGAAGACCCGCGAGATCGAGGATCTGCGCGCCATTCCCTGGGTATTCAGCTGGGCGCAGTGCCGGCTGATGCTGCCGGGCTGGTACGGTTTTGGCAGCGCCGTCGAAACCTGGATCGAGGCGCACCCCGACAAGGGAATGCCGTTCCTGCAGGAGCTTTATCGCGAATGGCCGTTCTTCAAGACGCTGCTGTCGAACATGGACATGGTGCTCGCCAAAAGCTCGATCGCGATCGCCTCGCGCTACGCCGAACTGGTGCCGGACGCGGCGCTGCGTGAAACGATCTTCGGCCGCATTCGCCGCGAATGGAATCTATCGATCGAAACGCTCTTGGACATCATGGGGACCGATCGCCTGCTGCAGGGCAATCCCTTGCTCGAGCGCTCGATCCGTAACCGGTTTCCCTATCTCGATCCGCTCAACCACGTGCAGGTGGAGTTGCTGAAGGCCCACCGCAAGGAATTGCCGGAAGGGCAGGAGGCCGACGAGCAGGTGCTGCGCGGCATTCAGCTCACCATCAACGGGATATCGGCGGGGCTGAGGAATAGCGGGTAATCGTCATTCCGGGGCGTCGCGCAGCGACGAACCCGGAATCAGAGATCAGGCAATGCGTTTAGATTTCGGGGCTGCGCCTTCGGCGCATTCCGGAATGACAACTAAATCGCATCCCAATTGAAGACATCCGCCGAGCGGTCGAGCTTGTAGAACGACGACTTCAGCGCGGGCATGCCGTGCTCGGCGATGGTTTGCGGCGTCCACCCTTCGCCGCGATGCACGGAACGCAAAGGCCGCGATTGCCCCATCAGGAAAATCTCGTTCATGCGCACCGCGAAAATCTGTCCGGTGACATCCTGGGCTGCGTCGCTCAGCAGAAAACCACACAGCGGCGCGATCTTTTCCGGCCCCATCTGCTGGATCTTCGCGACACGCGCCTTCTCGGCTTCGGTCTCGGTCGGGATGGTGCCGATCAGCCGCGACCACGCGAACGGCGAAACGCAGTTCGAGCGCACGTGAAAGCGCTCCATGTCGAGCGCGATGGATTTCGACAGGCCCACAATACCGAGCTTAGCCGCGGCATAATTGGCCTGGCCGAAATTGCCGACCAGACCGCTGGTGGAAGTGAAGTGCACGAACGCGCCGCTTTCCTGTTCGCGGAATAGCCGCGCCGCTGCGTGCGCGACGTAGAACGATCCCATCAGATGCACCTTGATGACGGACTCGAAGGCGTCGATGCTCATGCGATGAAAGATCGCGTCGCGCAGGATGCCGGCATTATTCACCACGCCATCGAGTTTTCCGTAGGTGTCCACCGCCATCTTGACGATCTTGCTGGCGGGAATGGCTTCGGCGACCGTTTCGAAATTGGCGACCGCGGTGCCGCCGCGCTTCTTGATCTCCTCGACGACTTCTTCCGCCGGTGACGCGCTCGATCCCGATCCATCAGCCGCGCCGCCGGGATCGTTGACGACGACCTTGGCGCCTTCGCCGGCACAGAGTAGCGCGATCTCGCGACCGATGCCGCGCCCAGCTCCGGTGACGATGACGACTTTTCCGTCGAGAGATTTGGTCATGACGTTTCCTCCGTGTTTATTCTTTTGTCATTCCGGGGCGTGCGAAGCACAAACCCGAAATCCATAACCACGACAGGGAGTATGGATTCCCCGACGCGCAATTGCGCGTCTGAGGCCTGCGCCAAGTGGCGCATCCCGAATGACAGTTGTTCCTACTTCTCGTTCGTGAAAATAATCGTGCCGCTCGCCGCGAACATGCCGCCGACGCCGTGGCACACGGAAATCTTTGCGCCCGGAACCTGCGCGGGCGCGGTGCCGCGCATCTGTCGCACGCTCTCCTGCAGCGCATACATGCCGTACATGCCCGAATGCATGTAGCTCAATCCGCCGCCATTGGTGTTGAGCGGCAGCTTGCCACCGGGGGCGGTATTGCGATCGGCGATGAACTTGCCGGTTTCCTCATGCGGCATGAAGCCGAGATCGCCGAGGCCATACAGCGGCAGATGCGCAAAGGCGTCGTAGATCATAAGATGATCGACGTCTTTGTGCGCGATGCCGGCCTCCTTGAAGGCCAGCGGTCCTGCGGTCCTGAAGGCGCGCGATAAATCGAAGGTCTGCATCTGGCTCACCATCGGCGTCTCCACGCTTTCGCCAGTGCCGAGGATATAGACAGGCTTGGTCTTGAAATCTTTCGCGCGCTCGGCCGATGTCAGGATCAGCGCGCCGCCGCCGTCCGTCACCAGGCAGCATTGCAGAATCCGGAACGGATAGGCGATCATCCGCGAATTCAGCACGTCCTCCACCGTGATCGGCGCCTTCATGGTGGCGCGCGGATTCTTCGCGGCCCATTCGCGCTGTACGACCGCGACCATCGCGATCTGCTCGTGGGTGATGCCGTGTGTCTTCATGTAGCGCAGCACCGGAATTGGGAACATGCTCGGCGGCCCGAAGACGCCGAACGGCAGCCTCGAATTGGCCATTCAGGCTGTCAGGGCCGATCATGCGCGGCGTGCGGCCGACATTCGACTTGCCGCTTTCGGCGTGTGTGATCAGCACGGTCTTGCAGAGGCCGGCCTCGATCGCGGCGGCGGCGTGGCGGACATGCAGCATGAACGAGCAGCCGCCGACCGAAGTGCCATCGACCCATGTCGGCGTGATGCCGAGATAATGCGCGATCTGCTGTGGGGTTTCGACCGCGGTGGCGACGCCGTCGATATCGGAGGGTTTCAGGCCGGCATCGGCCATCGCATTCAACGCTCCATCGGCGTGCAACTGAATTTGCGACATGTTCGGAATGACGCCGAGTTCGGTGGTCTCGGCGGCGCCGACGACGGCGACCTGATTTCTGCGCATGGAGTTAAGCCCTTCGCCGGGCGGAACAAGGGAAGCGTGATCTTGTCGTCGAGCTTCTCGAACGCGACTTCGAGTTTCATGTCGAGTTCGAGCGCTTCCGGCGTCTGCGGGCAGTCGATGATGTTGGTCATCATCCGCGGACCTTCCTCGAGCGTCACCACTGCGATGGCGTAGGGCGGCGTGAAACCGGGCGCGGCGGGGCGGTGATTGATGACGTAGCTGTAGAGCGTTGCGTTGCCGCTGGCCTTGAAGATTGAGACCTTGCGTGAGGCGCAGGCCGGGCAAAACGGCCGCGGCGGAAAATACACGTTGCTGCATTCGTCGCAGCGCTGCAGCCGAAGTTCGTTGGCCAGCGTGCCGTCCCAGAAATGCTGGGTTTCCGGCGTAGGTTTCGGTCGCGCGCGTTGCGGTTCGGCCATGGTCGTTATCGCTCCCGAAATAGGCTAGGCCGCTTGTTACATTCTTGATGCGACATTTGACACCCCGGCGTCAACGGGCCAATCCTGCTTGAGAAGGCAGCCCCGGTTGGGCGCGAAGCAGAGACCTGTAATGACAAACAAACCAACCCTCGCCTCCCTCGCCGATGACCTCGACGCCGGGCGAACCACCGCGCGCGCACTGGTCGATCGGTGCCTTGCCAATATCGCCGCTCGACGACGGCGAGGGCGCGCGGGTCTTCCTTCACGTCGACGCGGAAGCCGCGATCGAAGCGGCCGAGGCGATGGACCGACTGCGCGAAGTCAAAGCCGCGCCGTCGCGCTTACGCCGGCATTCCCATCTCGATCAAGGACCTGTTCGACATAAGGGGACAGGTGACCCGCGCCGGCTCGCGGGCGCTGGAAGATTCGCCGCCGGCCGCTGCAGATGCGCCTGTGGTGGTGCGGCTGCGGCGCGCCGGATTCGTGGTGATCGGCCGCACCAACATGACCGAGTTCGCTTATTCCGGGATCGGCATCAATCCGCATTTCGGCACGCCGAAAGGCGCGTGGCAGCGCGACGCAAATAATGGCTTGGGCCACGTGCCAGGTGGATCGTCGTCGGGCGCGGCGGTGTCCGTCGTCGATGGCATGGCGCATGGCGCGCTGGGCACCGACACTGGCGGCTCCTGCCGGATTCCGGCGGCGTTCAGCGGCATCGTCGGCTTCAAGCCGACACAGCGCCGCGTCCCGCTGGACGGCGCGGTGCCGCTTTCATTCACGCTGGACAGCATCGGACCGCTGGCGCGCACGGTTGCGTGCTGCGCGGTGCTCGACGCCGTGCTGGCCGACGAGGCGATAACGCCGCTGCAGCCGCGCCCGGTCAAGGGCATGCGGCTGGCGGTGCCGACCACGGTGGCGCTGGACGAACTCGACGATGCCGTCACGCAAACCTTCGAGCGCGCCCTGAAACAACTTGCGGACGCGGGCGCCTCGATCCAACGCATCGCGGTGCCGGAATTTCTCGATATTGCGCCGATGCAGGCCAAGGGCGGATTCTCGGCCGCAGAAAGCTATGCCTGGCATCGCTACCTGCTCACGAGCAAAGGCGACATCTACGATCCGCGCGTCGCCAGCCGGATCATGCGCGGCGAAAGCCAGACCGCCGCCGATTATATCGACCTGATCAACGCCAGAGCGTCCCTGATCGCGCGAACGGCGGTTCGGCTCGCTCCCTATGATGCGCTGATCCTGCCCACGACCGCCAACACCCCGCCACGCATCGCCGACATGGCCGACGACAAGGCATTCACGAAAGCCAATCTGCTGGCGCTGCGTAACTGCACGATGATCAACATGATCGACGGCTGTGCGATCTCGCTGCCGGCGCATCGCGAAGGCGAGGTGCCCGTCGGGTTGATGCTGGCTGCAATCGGTGGATCGGATCGGCGCATCTTCGAACTGGCCGCGGGTATGGAAGATGTCATCAGGAATTGAGCTCGAATTCACGCTCGACGCGCAGGGCACCCGGACGCCGCTGGTGCTGTCGATCGACCAAGCCGTGATTGCCGGCTGGACCGGCCGCGATGCCGTCGCGCGCGACAAGCATATCGCCGAACTCGAGGCGATTGGAATTGCACGGCCGGCCTCGACGCCGATCTATTATCGCGTCGCCGCGCGGCGGCTGACCACCGCTACAAGCATCGAAGTCAGCGGGTCCAATTCCAGCGGGGAAGTGGAGTTCGTGCTGTTCGGTGCCGGCGGCCGCATCCTGGTCGGCACCGGTTCCGACCACACCGACCGCAAGGTCGAAACCTACAGCGTCACCGTCTCCAAGCAGATGTGCGACAAGCCGATCGCGCCTGTGTTGTGGGCGCTCGATGAGATCAGAGATCATTGGGACGCGATGATCTTGCGCGCTTTGCCGGATCGATGGCGCACGCGTGCTTTATCAGGAAGGCACGCTGGATGCGATGTTGCCGCTGCGTGAGTTGATTGAACGCGGTTTTGGCGGAGCGGGATTGCCCGAGGGCTGCGCGATGTTCGGCGGCACCTTTGCGGCGAAGGGCGGCATCCGCCCCGCCAGCCGTTTCGAGTTCGAACTGGAGGACCCCGTGCTCAAGCGCAGCATCCGCCACGGCTATGATGTCGATCGAATTGCCGGTGCTGGGGTGAGTTTTCGACGGACGCTCACAATATCCCTCCCTCCGCTTGCGGTGGGGAGGGTCGGCCGAGCGAAGCGGAGGCCGGGGTGTGGGGGACTCTATCGCGATTGCGCCGAGAAATTTCCCCCACCCGACATATCGTTCGCTAACGCTTCACGATGTGCCACCCTCCCCACCCACGCGGCGAGCAAGAGCTCGCGCGGAGGGGGAAGGATAAGAACGAGTCGCGGCGTTGCAGTGCGCGGGCGGAAATCGGGTGGCGTGAGACGAACGGATTTGCAATCCTGCCGGACATGAAATCTGCCGCAAAAACCATCGCTCGTTCGATCTCGCCATCCACCGTTGCATCGCGCGTTGCCGGCATCGACTGGCCGAGTCTCACCGCCGAACTCGACACGCAGGGATGCGCTGTCATCGAGCAGTTGCTGACGCCGCATGCAGTGCAGCGCTCTCGCCGCGCTTTATCCTGATGACGCCAACTTCCGTAGCCGGATCGTGATGGGCCGTCACGGCTTTGGTCGCGGCGAATACAAATATTTTTCCTATCCGCTGCCGGACCTCATCGCGGAATTGCGGCCGGCGCTTTACGCGCCGCTCTCCAACATCGCCAATCGCTGGAATGAGGCGATGGGCATCGACATCCGCTATCCCGAGAGCCACGAAGCATTCCTGAAGCGATGCCACGCCGCCGGACAAACCCGCCCGACGCCGTTGCTGCTGCAATACGGCGCCGGCGACTATAATTGCCTGCATCAGGACCTCTACGGCGAGCACGTGTTTCCGCTGCAGGTCGCAATCCTGCTGTCCGAGCCGGGACGCGATTTCACTGGCGGCGAATTCGTGCTGACCGAGCAGCGGCCGCGCATGCAATCGCGACCCGAAGTGGTGCCGCTTGCGCCAAGGCGACGCGGTGGTGTTTGCCGTGCATGTCAGGCCGGTGCAGGGGACGCGCGGGTTTTATCGCGTTAACCTGCGCCACGGCGTCAGCCGGATCCGTTCCGGTCAGCGCCATACCCTGGGCGTGATCTTTCACGACGCCAAGTGAGCGGCGCCATTGACTGCGGATTTGTTTGCAAGCATTCCCGATGTCCGTCCGCGCCGAGAACAACTGGCGGAAGGTGCGTTCCTGTTGCGCGGCTTTGCGAAAACGCTCGAGGAAGACGTGATCGCCGCGTTGCGCGAGATCACCGTGCAAGCGCCATTTCGTCACATGGTCACGCCGGGCGGCCATTCCATGTCGGTGGCGATGACGAATTGCGGACGCACGGGATGGGTGACCGATCGCAGCGGCTATCGCTATGATGCCGTCGATCCGGAATCCGGAACGCCGTGGCCGCCGATGCCGCAGGAGTTTCTCACGCTGGCGGAGAACGCAGCAGGGCAGGCGGGCTTCGATGGCTTCATGCCGGATGCCTGCCTGATCAATCGCTACGAGCCGGGTGCGCGGATGTCGCTGCACCAGGACAAGGACGAGAGCGATTTCAGCGCGCCGATCGTGTCGGTGTCGCTGGGCTGCCTGCGATTTTTCTGTTCGGCGGAGTCCAGCGCAGCGACAAGCCGAACCCGCTATCGGTTGGAGCACGGCGATATCGTCGTATGGGGCGGCCCGTCGCGGTTGGCCTTCCACGGCGTTGCGCCGCTTGCCGACGGCGAACATCTGGTTTGGGCCGGCAGCGCATCAACCTCACCTTTCGCAGGGCGTTGTGACGCGCAAAGCCTGAGGCGCACCGCGGTGAGCGAGTTTCGCGCCGCTGCCTCGGCTGTTATACTGCCTGGCGAGGTATGACATGAGCGATCCCGAGCTTTCAGCACGCGCTGGCACCACGGCCGGAAACCGCGCCGGCGTATATCTGGCGGTTCTGCAGCTGGTGTTCACGCTGGGATGGACCGTTTACGTGATCTATCTGCCGAAGCTTGCCGCGCAGGTCGGCATTGCGCCGACCACCGTGATCCTCATTCTGATGATGGATCAGGCGATCTTCACCGTCACCGATACGGCGATGGGGATCGCCGCCGACTGGATTGCGCCGTTTGTCGGACGGCTCGGCATATTCGTGGGCGTGCTCACCGCGATCTCCTGCGCCACCTTCGTGGCGCTGCCGTATGTCGCCGGCACAGGGCCGAATGCGCAGGTCTGGTTTATCGCCTTGATCGTGGTCTGGGCGATCACGTCGTCGGCGTTGCGCGCGCCGCCTTTGACTCTGCTCGGCAAATATGGCGCTCGGCCGTCAATCCCATTTCTGTCGGCCCTGACGATGCTCGGCTACGGCGTCGCCGGCGCGCTATCGCCCTATCTCGGCGTCGCCCTGCGCAATCAGGATGCGCGGCTGCCGTTCGTGATATCCAGCGTCGTATTGCTCATCACGGCGCTGGCGCTGTCGAAAGTCGAGCGCGATCTCGCGTCGCGGCCTATATCGGCGCGAAAAATAACCGCCGCGTCAGAAGCCGCTGGGCAGCGTGCCGTTGATCTTCATCGCCTCCATGGTGATCCTGGCGCTGGGCTATCAGTTGCATTTCAGCATCAACAGCGCGCCGTTCTTCCTGCGTTTCGCCAAACCTGCGGATCTCGAATGGCTGCTGCCGGTGTTCTGGATCGGCTTCAACATTGCGATGTTTCCCGCGAGCATCGTCACCAAGCGCCGCGGCGGCCTGATCGTGATGGGAACCGCGGGATTGCTGGGGCAGTTGCCGTTTTGGGCGCTGAGATGGCCGCGAGCCTGAATATGTTGATCGTCACGCAATTCATCGCCGGCGCGGCATGGGGCTGCATGCTGATGAGCGCGATTTCCGCGGCACTGGCGATCGGCAACTCCGGCGCTGAAGGAAAAGTAGTCGGGCTGGTGTTTTCCGCGCTGGCGCTGGCGACCTTCGCGCGAATGGCCGCCGTCGCCGGGGGACTTCAGAAGATTCCCGAATATGCGCCACTGCTGCATTGGGCGCCGGTGGCGTGCTGGTCGGTGGCCGGTGCGGGCTTGCTGGTGCTCGCAGCGTCACGCGCCCAGCGAAAATTGCGGGGCGTGACCACGGTCTGAGCGCGTAAATTCAATCCGCGATTGTCACGTCGGCCGTAAACAGCGGCTCGCGGATTTCTTGCCCCAAGAATGGCGAGCCCTGCTCGAACCATGAGCGCGGCGCGGGCGCGCCCCACAGCGTTTGCCGGCGCGGATCTTTCAGCGACCAGCGGTGCGGCTCGTGGTCATGGTCCATCGTGAAATAGTCGCTGGTATAGAGCTCCAGCCGATGGCCGTCGGGATCGCGCACATACAAAAAGAACGCGTTGGATATGCCGTGACGACCGGGGCCGCGCTCGATGTTTGTGAGATAGCCGCTCGACGCCATCACGTCGCACAGATGCAGGATGTTCATCGCGGTCGGCACCCAATAGGCGAAATGGTGCAGGCGAGGGCCTTTGCCGTTGGTGATGGCGAAATCATGCACGTTGCCCTTGCGATGCATCCACGCCGCCGCGATGCGTCCATTCGGGCCATCCTCTTCGCCGTATTCGGTCAACCGAAAACCTAATCGCGCGTAAAAGTCGACGGTGTCCTGCACCTCGGGGGCGAACACGTTGAAATGGTCGAGCCGCTGCGGGTGACAGCCTTTGTAAAGATCGTAGCGGCGCAACAGATGCGGCCGCTTCTCCATCGCGGCATAGAACTCAAGCCGAAAACCGAAGGGGTCGGTGACGTGCAACGTGCGGCCTTGGTGCGGCCGTTCCACGAAGCTGTAGGTGACGCCGTTCTCCGCGAAGAATGAACCCGCCTTGTCGAGATCGCTTTCGTTGCCGACCTTGAAACCGAGCCGCGCGCAGGCGGCTTCTTTGGCTTTTCGGAGCACCAGCGAATGATGCTGATGCTCCTCGCTCGCGCGCAGATAGGCGGTGCTGTCGTCGCGGTCTTCTACGTGAAGGCCGATGATGTTTTCGTAAAATTTGGCGCTGGCCTCGAGGTCGACCACGTCGAGCACGGCGTGACTCGACCGGACGATGTTGAACGGCGGATCGAAAATGTGGGTAGGGACGGGCATCTTAAATCGGCGTTCGTTCGAGGAGGTGGCGGATGACTCCCAGCCGTTGAATTTTGTGCGTGCCCCGCGCCAGCGAGACGTGCTTGGTTTCCATGTAGAAGTCGAACGAGTAATCGCCGCCGTCGCGGCCGATGCCCGACGACTTCATGCCGCCGAACGGCGTCGGCAGATGCCGCACGTTTTCGGAGTTCAGCCAGATCATGCCGGCCTCCAGCGCGTCGGCGACACGCAGCGCGCGGCCCATGTCTGATGTCCAGACATAGCCGGTAAGGCCGTACTGAACGTCGTTGGCGATCTCAATGGCGTCATTCTCGTCGCGGAACGGAATCACGGTCAGAAATGGACCGAACACTTCCTCCTGCGCGACGCGCATCTTGCCCGCGCGCCGGTGACGAGCGTCGGCTGCACGTAATGGCCGCCGCCGGGTCCGTCATGCGGCTTGCCGCCCACGGCGATGACAGCGCCATCCTTTTGCGCGATGTCGAAATATGAGCAGACCTTCGCCAGATGACGTTCGTGAATCAGCGGCCCGATTTCGGTTGCGGGATCGAGGGGATGCCCGACCTTCAGCGCTTTCACACGCGCCGTAAGCTTTTCGATGAATTTCTCGGCGATGTTCTCCTGAATCAGCAGCCGGCTCGACGACGTGCAGCGTTCGCCATTGAGCGAGTAGATCATGAACACGACGGCATCGAGCGCGCGGTCCAGATCCGCGTCGTCGAAAACGATCACCGGGTTCTTGCCGCCGAGCTCGAAATGCACGCGCTTCAGCGTTGGCGCGCCTTGCGCCATGATCGCCGCACCCGTCGATGTCTCGCCGACGAACGCGATCGCCTTGATGGCGGGATGCTCGGTCAGCGCCTTGCCGGCTTCCTCGCCGAAACCATGCACGGTGTTGAGCACGCCGTCGGGGATGCCGGCCTGCTTTACCAGTTGAGACAACAGATCGGCTGTGACGGGCGACCATTCCGCGGGCTTGTGAACCACGGTGCATCCGGCGGCGAGCGCCGGCGCGATCTTCCAGGTCGAGAGCATGAACGGCGTATTCCACGGCGTGATGACGCCGACCGGGCCGATCGGCACCCGGGTCGAGATATTCCAGTGCTCGTCCGCCGGCGTGTTCAGGCCGTCGCGCGCATCGGCGCATTTGTCGGCGAAGAAGCGAAAGTTCTCCGCCGCGCGGATCGCGGCCTTGGCCATAAATCGATGCGCCTGACCGGTGTCCATGCATTCCAGAAGGGCGATATCGTCGGCACGATCTTCGATAGCGTCCGCGACGCGATGCAGCAGCTTCTTGCGCGCCGTCGCCGGCATGTCGCGCCACGGCTTGAATGCGCGCTGCGCAGCCAGCGCGGCGCGGTCAATATCTTCGGCATTGCCGCGCGCGACCGACGCCAGTACCGCGCCATCGACCGGGGACTTGGTCTTGAAGGTTTCGCCGGAGACCGACGGCACGATCTTGCCATCGATGATGTGCCCGATTCCGTCGGCCTTCAATTCCGCGAGCAGCGGCGCGGCGCGATCAAGATTGGCCTTAAAAATATCGGCCTTCGGGGTGATCTTATCCATGCGCCGGCTCCGCTTTCAACGCGTCGTGGATGTTGTTGCGCTTCCAGCTCATTTCCTTATCGTTGATCTGTATTTCAAACGACAGCGCGAATTTGCTTTTCGCAAATACCGGATCGAGACAGGCCGACAGCGCCTTGAAGATATGCTCGCCGGCCTTTTTTCGCGTGGCGAGTTCGCGGCCTTCGCCGAGCCGCCACCATGGCAAGAAAGCCGTGATCGCGGCCTCCATCGGCGATCGCGTAGTGTTCGCAACGGATTGCGCGCACGCGGATGCCGCCGAGTGGAAAAATGCCGGTCTCAACCGCGGCCTTTCGCACGACTTCGACGACATCGGCCATATCGACGAGCCGATCGAGGTTGGCCGAATATTCCAGTGTGAAATGCGGCATGGCGAATTCGTCCCGTTTTCTTGTCCATTTGGCCCGGTCCGGCATGCTTTCATCGCGGCCGGCGGACGGACACGAATATCACGCCAAACCGGCTTGATCCATGCGCGCGGCGCCATCGGCCATCCAGTTCTGGTCATGGACATATCGGGGTTTTTTCGCCAAAACCGCGGGCATAAGCCGATGACGAAGAAAGTCGGCGTAGAGGTTGGCTGGCGGCTCGTTATTCTGCCGCTACCGGAGAAACGCACGGGCAAATCGATCCATGGTCACCATTCAAGTTCAAAATCTGATCAATTTCGTCGCGGAAGTCTTTTCTCATTCGGAATCGTCGCCGGAAGAAGCCAAACGCATCGCGAACTATCTGACAACCGCCAATCTCACCGGCCACGACAGCCACGGCGTGATCCGTGTGCCCGTTTATATCAGGTGGAAGAAGATGGGCTCGGTCGTTCCCGACCAGACCGTCGATGTGCTGGTCGACACGCCATCGCTCGCCGTCGTCGATGGCAAATTCGGTTACGGACAGACCGTCACGCCGCAGGCGGTCAAGATCGGCATCGAGAAATGTAAGGCGTCGGGTCTCGCCGCGGTCGCGCTGCGCAATGCCGGGCATATCGGCCGGGTCGGCGACTGGGCGGAGATGGCCGCGGCGCAAGGGCTGGTGTCGATACATTTCGTCAACGCCGCGGGTTCGCTGTTGGTCGCGCCGTTTGGCGGCGTGCAGAAGCGGCTGTCGACCGCGCCGTATTGCGTCGGCATTCCGCGCCACGGACAGGATCCCATTGTGCTGGATTTTGCGACCTCGATCGTCGCCGAAGGCAAGGTTCTCGTTGCAAGCCGCGGCGGCAAGAAATTGCCAAAGGGTGCGCTGATCGATGCCGACGGAAGCTTAAGCGAAGACCCAACGGTGCTGTACGGGCCGCATACGGCAGAGGGGCCGCGCGACCACACCCAAGGCACGGGCGCGATCCGCGCCTTCGGCGAGCACAAGGGCTCCGGTCTGGCCTTCATCTGTGAATTGCTCGGCGGCGCGCTGACCGGGACCGGCGCGACTGCGCCCGACCGGCGGTTCGCCAATGGCATGCTTGCTTTCTATGTCGATCCCAAAGTGATCGATACCAGCAACTTCTTTGACGATGAAATCTCGCGCTATACCGACTTTATCAGGGCAACCAAAACCGTGGCAGGCGTTGACGCCGTGCTGATCCCCGGTGACCCCGAACGAAAGATGCGCGCCGAACGCACTAAAAACGGCGTGCCCTTGCCGGATGATACCTGGGCGGCGATAGTGAATACCGCGCGTGAAGTCGGTGTCAGCGAAGTGAGCATCCAAAGGGCGACGGCGTAGTTTACGGGCGTCATGCCGGGGACAAGTCCGGCCATGACAAAGAACAAAAGGCGAGGAAACAATAATGCCAAATAACGTCAAGACAATCTGGGCTTCCGGCAAGGCCGTGGTGAACGCATGGCTCGCCATCCCCTCAGGCTTTTCCGCCGAAGTGATCGCGCAGTGTGGCTTCGACAGCGTCACCGTCGACATGCAGCATGGCGTGCAGGACTACCAGTCGATGGTGCAATGCTTTCAGGCTATGAACGGCCACCCGGTGACGCCGATGGTGCGCGTGCCCTGGAACGAGCCGGGCATCATCGGCAAGGTGCTCGACGGCGGGGCCTACGGCATTATCTGCCCGATGATCAACACGCCGCAGGAAGCCAAAAATCTGGTGCAGTACGCGAAATATCCGCCAAAGGGCACGCGCTCCAACGGCCCGATCCGCTCCGGCATGTACGGCTCCGCCGGGTCCTATCAGCAGACGGCGAATGACGACATCGTGCTGCTTCCGATGATGGAGACCAAGACCGCGGTCGAAAACATGGAAGCGATCCTGGACGTCGAGGGCATCAACGGCGTCTACATCGGTCCCTCCGATCTCGGCTTCTCCTATGGCCTGGTGCCGAAGCTCGACCGCGAAGAGCCGGAAATTCTCAAAATCTATGAGAAGATCATCAAGGAGTGCGACAAGCGGAAGCTGTTTCCCGGCATCCACTGCTCAGGTCCGGTTGGCGCGGCGAAGAATATCGGCATGGGTTTCAAGCTGGTGACGCTTGCCAACGACAGCGGCATCATGGCGACTGCCGCGCGCAGTGGGTCGATCAGACGCGCAAGGATGCCAAGGGCAAGGCTTAAAAAGCGCAACGTCAGCCGTCACCCTGAGGTGCGAGCCGCCGGACGATGCCATTGCATCGTCGGGCTGCGAGCCTCGAAGGGCGGCGGCGATGGGATATGTTGGCCATCCTTCGAGGCTCGGCGTGAAGCGCCTCGCACCTCAGGATGACGTCGGAATGAAAAGCGAGCGCTGCAACCGGCGAGGAGGACTCCATGACACCCGCACCCGTCATCCGTCTCAATCCCGACGACAGCGTAGTGATCGCGCGATCGAGCCTGCCGCCGGGACTCGTCGTCGCGGATGGCGTCACCACGGTGGAGCGCATTCCTGCTGGCCACAAGGTCGCGGTGAAGCCGATCGCGGTAGGCGAACCCGTCAAGCGCTACGGCCAGATCATCGGCTTTGCGACCACGCCGATCTCGCCGGGCCAGCATGTCCATGTGCAGAATATCGGCATGGGCGAGTTCTCGAAAGACTACGCCTACAGTGTCGACGTGAAGCCAACGCCGAACTTCGATCTGCCCGCGACATTCGAGGGCATCAAGCGCTCTGACGGCCGCGTCGCCACCCGCAACTACATCGGCATTCTCACATCGGTGAATTGCAGCGCGCATGTCGCAGGCATGGTCGCCGACGTGTTCAAGAAGAATCCGTTCACCGGCCACGATCCGCTCGCCGATTATCCGAACGTCGATGGCGTGGTCGCGCTGACGCACAAGACCGGCTGCGGCATGACGCAACTCGAACCGCTCACGGTTTTGCGCCGCACGCTCGGCGGCTACGCACGGCATGTGAATTTCTCGCACGTGATCATCCTCGGGCTCGGCTGCGAGATGAATCAGATCGGCGGTTTTCTCGAGGAGCAGAGATTAGCGGGCCGGCTGCGCTCGCTCGACATTCAGGACGTCGGCGGCTCGCGCAAGACCGTCGAGAAGGCCGTCGCCTTCGTGCACGAGGTGCTGGCCGACTCCAATAACGTCAAACGCGAGCCGTGTTCCGCGAGTGAATTGATGGTGGCGCTGCAATGCGGCGGCTCGGATGGCTATTCCGGCGTGTCCGCCAATCCGGCGCTGGGGGCTGCGAGCGACATTCTGGTGCGCCACGGCGGCACCGTTATTCTTTCAGAAACCCCGGAGACCTACGGCGCCGAGCATCTGTTGACGCGCCGCGCCGTCAGCCGCGAGGTCGGCGAGAAACTGGTGGCGCTGATGCGCTGGTGGGAGGATTACACCGAGCGCAACAACGCGGAGATGGATTCCAATCCGTCGCCCGGCAACAAGGCCGGCGGCCTCACCACGATTCTGGAAAAATCGCTCGGCGCGATGGCGAAGGCGGGCAGCACCAATCTCGTCGACGTCGTTGCGTATGCGCAGGCGGTCACGAAAAAAGGTTTCGTGTTCATGGACACGCCGGGGTTCGATCCCGTGGCGGCGACGGGGCAGGTGGCTGGCGGCGCCAATCTCGTCTGCTTCACGACAGGGCGCGGCAGCGTGTTCGGCTGCAAGCCGTCGCCGTCGATCAAGCTCGCGACCAACACGCCGATGTATCGCCGCATGGAAGAGGACATGGATGTGAATTGTGGCACCATCCTCGACGGCGAGGAGAGCGTGCAGCAATGCGGCCAGCGCATCTTCGATCTGATGCTGAAGACGGCGTCGGGCCAGCCGACCAAGAGCGAGAGTTTCGATTTCGGCGGCGCCGAATTCGCGCCGTGGGTGCTTGGCGCGACGATGTGAGTTGGAAAGCGCCACTGCAAAATCCCCAATGTCGTCCCCGCGAACGCGGGGACCCATAACCCCTGGCATTGCTGATTACATAAGGTCTCTGCTCCATTGCCGAAAACGAAACGACGCGGCGTATGGGTCCCCCGCTTTCGCGGGACGACGCTTCATTGTGACGGACAAATTTCCCTTGACAAATCTTCATCATAGGACTATATTCCCCTCATCCCGTCCCACGAAGAGGGCCTCGGCGTTGGAAAATCGATGAGACCACAGGGTCACCACTATGGAGCCGTCGTCGGCTCGAGCTCGACCACTTCTTACGAGGATTGGTGACCAAGATTCCGAATTTTCGATAACACGCCGTCAACTTCTCGCGTTGGGCCTTTTCAGCCTGGGACATCTCGACCTCCGCACCGCTTGCCCATTATAGGAGAGCTTAGTGGGATTTAAAGAGGTCCTGAGAACGGCGGCAGCAATGCGCAGTCGACGATTGTGACTTGATCCTTGCGGCCCGCGTTGGCGGTCCCGCGACCTTTATGCCTTGGGGCGGCGCCCTTTCATTCGGAGCGCCGAAGCTTCTTACCCGCTATGTAATCCTCTAGCTTAGCGACAAAGTCGGCGACGAATGCTTTATTTGATGCGACGCGTTTAGAGCCGCGCTCAACCAGATAGCGTTCCACGGCGGCGTCAAACTTCATCGGTTTTGGAATTGGACCCGGGCCATGCTTCTCCAACTCACGCACCCTTTGGACAGCGAGCTCCCAGCGGGCAATCGTCGCCGTTCGCTCATAAGCAGGGGTTACGGGCCGATGAGCGGGCCTCTTGAATTCATGTGTCGATAAGCGAGTAGCTAAATGCCCGAGGACGGTTGGTGATAATCTTGTGGGCACCCGGAAGCCGTGTCGCTTAAGAAAATCGCCAAGGTATGATTGCTCCACGGTGGTGATTGCACTTTTGGATCGTAGCAACCCTACCAACGGTTGGATGTCATCAGTTTTGGCTTTGCCCCTTGCTAGTGCTCTATCAAGTACCGCCATAGCTCCAAGCCACGGACTTAGTGAATCGTCACCGAGCCACCACGCGTAATCGTCAAGCCTTTCGCTTATCCCCTTGCCTGCGTCTTCCAACATCAGCTGGTCGAGGCTGTCCTGCGCGGCCGATGACGGGCGCTGCACTTTTACCGTCGCACTCGTCTTGGATTTTGTCGTCCTCATGACACATTCCGCAGCGGCGTAACATTGGCACGCACACCGGCCGGCGTTTCGCAGTACCGCGCCCAGTCGGCCATAAGCCGCCGCCGCTTCTCCACCATGTCGGTGCGCCGGTACGCCGCCTCGACCTTGGTGCCGACGGTGTGAGCCAGCGCCATTTCGAGCATCTCGCTCGGATAGCTGGTCTGCTCAGCGGACCAATCGCGGAAGGTGCTGCGGAAGCCATGGACCGTGATGTCGGTGCGGCCAGTGCGGCGGAGCAGCTTGTTCATCGCAGCGCTGCCGAGTGCTCCGTCGCGCGGCCCGACGAACACGAATGGGTTGCCAGTCTCTCGGGGTGCCGCCTGCAAGATTTCCAAGGCGCGGTCGGAGAGCGGAACGCGATGTTCCTTGCCGCCCTTCATCCGGCTCGCAGATATGGTCCACATCTTCGCGTGCAGGTCGATCTCGTTCCAGGTCGACCTCAGCGTCTCGCCCGTCCGCGCGCACGTCAAGATCGTAAATTCCAGCGCCAGCGCCGCCACGTCCACGTGAGTGCGCAGCAGCGCGACGAATTCCGCAACGTCGGAGTAGGACAGCGCCGGGTGATGTTTGTCCTTCTGTTGCTTGCCCCGAGCTGGCAGCACGTTTGCGATGTGACCCTTCCAGCGTGCTGGGTTGTCGCCAGCAGCGCGATAGCCGCGCACGGCCGCGAAGTCGAGCACAGCTTCGATCCGCATGCGTACCCGGTCGGCGGTTACGCTAAGCACGTCCCAGAACCGCCCCGCAGCGTGCCCGCGCTCGGCCTCGACGTGATGCTCCAACACCTTGAGCACTAGGCCTGTGTCGATGACGCCGACAGGCAAGTCGCCGATGATCGGAAAGGCGTGCGCTTCGAGCGACGATAGAAACTGCGCGGCGTGCTTGCCGCTCGCCCACCTTGGTTGGTTGACTTCGGAGTACTGCTTTGCGGCCGCCTCAAAGGTGATGGACTTGGCTCTCTCCAGCGCCTGCTTGGCCCGCTCGCTCTTCCGCAACTCAAGTGGGTCTATCCCGTCCGCGAGTAGCTGACGCTGCGCCCGCGCGCGTTCGCGCGCCTCGCTCAAAGAGAAGTCGATCAGCGCCGAGGCCCATCATGCGTTCTTTGCCGCCGCGCTCGAACCGCAGCAGCCAGCTGGCTCCATTGGGTGTGACTTGCAGATAAAGCGAGCGTCCTAGGTCGCCGCCGTCCAAGTACCGGCCCGGTTTGCCGCGCAGCTGTGCAATCTTCTTTGCCGTTAGTGCCACCTAAAGCCCTCCTGCTGAGTCCATGCCGCCCCCGCCAAAACCCCCGGCGCGGCCACCAAAGCGCAACGGGCAGTATAGGTCATTGCCGGGTCTGGTAAAAGCGCTAAGTTACTGAAACTACAGAGTTATTTCGCGTGCTAACGAGCTTTAACGGGCCTCTCCGGGCGGCTCCGGTAGCTACCCGATGCGGTGACGCGGCAGCGTCAGGCGCGACGGATGGCGGCAGCGGAATGATTCCTCGTACAAAGGGTCTGTGAGCCGCCGAGCGAAACGCTGACGACCGCGCTGCGCGTCGCGGCCGGGGTGGAGATGCGCCCCGTCGCGACGCCTTTGCGCGCCGGCCCAGGACGTGTGGTCCTACGCCCGGCCGGCGCAAGGGAGTGGAGCGCCTGCGGATGCCAACCGGCCGCCGGAAACACTCTCAACTCCAGGCGACGAACTAATCCGCCGGGGAGAGCACGAAGCAAGCCGAAAAAACCATCGCGTGCGGAACGCCGGGTGAACCGGTGATCCGTGGTGACTGACACTGGTGTGTTCCAACTCACTTCACACACCAGGCTGCGGGCGCATCGGGCGTCCGGCGTTCCGCGCGCCCTCTTTTTTGGGGCGAGGAATTTGGCGCGAATGGGGCAAGCCCCAAGCGCGCAGGAGAACTACGGCGTCCCCGCGCCGCAAACAACAGGGGCGATGCCGCATGTCCAGGTTTCGCCCCACCTATAGGCATCCACTGCCCGTTGTTAGTGCTTGATCCCGTGGGGGAACCGGTGTTCTGCTCAAAAAAGCTGCTGGAGTTGCCAAAGCTGTGTCGATCTTCGTCGCCCTGCACCACGTCACGCATTATAAATATGATCGTCCGGTCGCCCTTGGTCCCCAGACCATCCGCCTGCGTCCGGCGCCGCACACGCGCACGCCGATCCTGAGCTATTCGCTCAAGGTCACGCCTTCAAATCATTTCGTGAACTGGCAGCAGGACCCGCAGGGCAACTGGCTGGCGCGATATGTTTTTCCGGAGCCGGCGACCGAGCTGAAGATCGAGGTCGACTTCACGGCGCAGATGACGGTGATCAATCCGTTCGATTTCTTCGTCGAGCCAGAAGTCGAGAAATTTCCCTTTGTCTATACCGACGACCTGAAGACCGAGCTTGAGCCCTATCTGACGACCGAGCCGTCCGGGCCGCTGTTCGCGGCCTACCTGGCCAGCATCCCGCGCGAAGCACCGAGCACTGTCAATTTCCTCGTCGATCTCAATGCGAAATTGCGCGAGCGCATCCGCTACATCATCCGCATGGAGCCGGGCATTCAGACCCCGGAGGAAACACTGGCGTCTGGCGCGGGCTCGTGTCGCGACTCCGCATGGCTCTTGATCCAGACGTTGCGGCATCTCGGGCTGGCCGCGCGTTTCGTGTCCGGCTATCTCATTCAACTGCGGCCCGACATCGATCCGGTCGAGGGACCGCGCGAGGTCGAGAACGACTTCACCGATTTGCACGCCTGGGCTGAAGTCTATCTACCCGGCGCGGGATGGATCGGATTCGACGTCACCTCGGGCATGCTGACGGGCGAGGGGCACATCCCTGTCGCCGCGACGCCGCATTATCGCTCCGCCGCGCCGATCAGCGGCGCCGTCGGCTTCGCCCAAGTTGAATTCGGTTTCGAGATGAGCGTTAAGCGTGTCCGCGAAGCACCGCGGATCACCAAGCCGTTCTCCGACGATTCCTGGAAGCGGCTCGATCGGCTCGGCGAAAAAGTCGATGCCGATCTCAAGGAAGGCGACGTGCGCCTGACGATGGGCGGCGAGCCGACGTTCGTCTCGATCGACGATCTCGAAGCGGCGGAATGGAACATCGCCGCGGTAGGGCCGACCAAGCGCGGCCTCGCCGACGATCTGATCAGGCGGTTGCGCAAGCGTTTCGCGCCGGGGGGCCTCTTACATTTCGGTCAGGGCAAATGGTATCCCGGCGAAAGCTTGCCGCGCTGGGCGTTCGGGCTGTACTGGCGCAAGGACGGAGTGCCGATTTGGAAGAACGACGCTCTTATCGCGCGGATTGAGGGGCCTCGCAACGCCGGCATCGAAGAGGCCGAGCGATTCGCTGAGCGCGCTGCCAGCAAGCTCGGCGTCAACAGCGAGTTCATCATGCCGGCGTTCGAAGACCCTTCGCACTGGCTGCAGAAGGAAGCCGGCCTGCCGCCGAATGTCGATCCCAGCGATTCCAAATTGTCCGATCCGGAGGAGCGCTCCCGCATGGCGCGGGTGTTCGATCAGGGCTTGGATACGCCGAAGGGGTTCGTGCTGCCGATCCAGCGCTGGAATGCCGAGGCCGAAAAGACTTCCGCGCGGTGGAAGAGCGAACGTTGGAAATTGCGACGTGGCAATCTATTCCTGACGCCGGGCGACTCGCCGCTCGGCCTGCGGCTGCCGATCGCGTCACTGCCGCATATCGAGGAAAAGGAATTTCCTTATATCGTCGAACAGGACCCGATGGAGCCGCGCGAGGCGCTTCCGGTGTTCGACGAAACTGCGCAGCCGGACGCTCCGCCGCAACAGCAGGTACAGGAACAGACGGCGGCGCATTCCGGTCCGGTACGCACGGCGATGTCGATCGAGATTCGCGACGGCATCCTCTGCGCTTTCATGCCGCCGGTGGAGAAGCTCGAGGATTATCTCGAACTGATCACGGCGGTGGAGGCGACCGCCGAAGAGATGCAAATGCAGGTGCATGTTGAGGGCTATCCGCCGCCGCACGATCCGCGCGTTGAAGTCATTAAGGTGACGCCCGATCCCGGCGTGATCGAGATCAACATTCATCCGGCTGCAAGTTGGCGCGAAGCCGTCGATACCACGTTCGGGCTTTACGAGGAAGCCGCGCAGGTGCGGCTTGGCGCGAACAGGTTTCTTGTCGACGGGCGCCACACCGGCACCGGCGGCGGCAACCATGTGGTTGTCGGCGGTGGCATACCGGCGGATTCGCCGTTCCTGCGCCGTCCGGATTTGCTCAAGAGCCTCGTCCTGTTCTGGCAGCGGCATCCGTCGCTGTCCTACATGTTTTCCGGCATGTTTATCGGGCCGACCAGTCAGGCGCCGCGCATCGATGAAGCCCGGCACGACGGCATCTACGAGCTGGAAATCGCACTCGCGCATGTGCCGAAGCCGGGCGAGACGGGCCCGCTGTGGCTGGTCGATCGCCTGTTCCGGCACATTCTGGTCGATATCACCGGCAACACGCATCGCGCCGAGATCTGTATCGACAAGCTCTATTCGCCTGATGGTACCACCGGCCGGCTAGGGCTGGTCGAATTCCGAGCGCTGGAAATGCCGCCCGATCCGCGTATGAGTTCTGGCGCAACAGCTTCTGATCCGTGCGCTGATCGCAAAAATGTGGCGTGAGCCACTGGACGGCAAGTTCGTGCGCTGGGGCACGACGCTGCACGATCGGTTCATGATGCCGTATTTCCTCTGGGAAGATTTTCAGGACGTGCTTTCTGAACTGCGGCAGTTCGGTTACGATTTTTCGCCGACATGGTTCGAGGCGCAGCTCGAGTTTCGTTTTCCCGTGTTCGGTCGGGTCCATCATGGCGGCGTGACGATAGAAGTGCGTCAGGCGCTGGAGCCATGGCACGTGCTAGGCGAAGAAGGTTCGGCGGGCGGCACGGTACGCTATGTCGACTCCTCGGTCGAGCGTCTGCAGATCAAGGCCAACGGTTTCGTCACCGGCCGGCATGTCATCACCTGCAATGGACGGCGGTTGCCGATGACGGAAACCGGCCGCTCTGGAGAAGCCGTGGCCGCAGTGCGTTTCAAGGCGTGGCAACCCGCGTCGGGGCTGCACCCAACCATCCCAGTGCACGCGCCACTCACTTTCGACATCATCGACACCTGGAACGGGCGATCGCTGGGCGGGTGCGTGTATCACGTCGCCCATCCCGGCGGCCGCAGTTACGAGACCAAGCCGGTAAATTCCTACGAAGCCGAAGCGCGGCGGCTGGCGCGATTCCAGGATCATGGCCACACACCGGGAAAGATCGATCCGCCGCGCGAGGAACGCACAATTGAATTTCCTTTGACCCTCGACTTGAGGACGCCACTCCTGCATTGAGAACGAAGCTTCGCGCAGGAGAGTCGCGGTAATGGAAGCTGGCGCCGACCAGGCAAGCAAGGTTCGCCCGAGCAATCGGCGCATCGTCCAATGGACCCGCGACTACGTCGGCTTGCCCGGAATTCCCGATGAATTCATCGCGCCTGATGGCACGCAGCGTGAAGTCTGGACCCGGTTTTTCGACGCATTTTCCGCGCTGACTCCGGCCGAGATCGAGCGCCGCTTTGGCGCCGCCGACCGGCATCTGCGCGAAGCCGGCGTGACCTATCGGGCGCCGGGCGACGCGGTCGACCGGAGTTGGCCGCTGAGCCATTTGCCGCTACTGATCGATGAAGCCGAATGGAAGCCATTGTGCGAAGGGATCGTCCAGCGCGCGAAGTTGCTGGAACTGGTGCTGAGCGATCTCTACGGCGATGGCCGGCTGATCGCGGAAGGCGCGGTCCCGGCCGCGGCGATAGCAGGTAGTCCGGAATACCTGCGCCCGATGTGCGGCATTAAACCGCCCGGCGGCCGATATCTCAACATCTACGCCGCGGATGTCGGGCGCGGTCCTGACGGGCGCTGGTGGGTGCTCGGCGATCGCACCCAGTCGCCGTCGGGCGCAGGCTACGCTTTGGAAAACCGGCTGGTGTTGTCGCGCGCCTTCGCGTCGCTCTACAAATCGATGAATGTCGAGCGGGTAGCGCCGTTCTTCGAAGCGTTCCGCGACAGTCTGCGCGCCAGCGCCGACCGCGACGAGCCGCGCATAGGCCTGCTCACGCCCGGCGCGTTCAGCGAGACCTATTTCGAACATGCTACGCTGGCGCGTTATCTCGGCTTCCTGCTCGTTGAAGGCGACGATCTCGCTGTCAGCGGGGATCGCGTCCACATCAGGACCGTGGCCGGCCTGAAGCGCCTTGATGTGCTGCTCCGCCGCGTGGATTCGAATTCCCTCGATCCGCTCGAGCTCGACGCTTCCTCGCAACTCGGTGTGCCCGGCCTGCTCGATGTGCTGCGGAAAAACGGCGTCGTGGTCGCCAACATGCCCGGGTCGGGCGTTCTGGAGTTGCGGGCGCTGCTCGGCTTCCTGCCGAGTCTCAGCCGGCGCTTCTTCGGCGAAAATCTTAAGATGCCGCATATCGCAACCTGGTGGTGCGGCCAACAGGCCGCGCGAGAGCAGGTGCTGTCGCGCCTCGACGATTTCGCCATCGAAGGCGCGCACGGAAGGGGTGTGCCGGGATTCCCCGGGCAACGGGCCGGTACTATCAGCCGAATTGTCGCCGGATGATCGCGAGCGGCTGATCACCGGCATCTCAAATCGGGGCATCGATTACGTCGGCCAGGAACTGGTCCGTCTGTCGACTATGCCGGTATGGGATAAGGGCCGCATAACGCCGCGCCCGTTCGTGCTGCGGGTATTCGCCGCGGCTACGTCCGGCGGCTGGACTGTGATGCCGGGTGGGTTTGCCCGCATCGCCGAGCAACTCGATGCCCGCGCGGTGTCGATGGGCGACGGCGCACGCGCGGCGGACGTCTGGGTCGTCTCCGATAAAACCGTTTCGACAGCGTCGTTATTGCCGCCTGTCGATGCGGTGCGAATTCGCCGCATCGCGGGCTGGGTGCCGAGCCGCGCCGCCGACAATCTGTTCTGGCTCGGGCGGTATCTTGAGCGTGCTGAAGCAACATTGCGGCTGGTGCGCGCGCTCGGCGTACCCTTGCGTGACGCGGGCAAAGGCGCGGCGACCGCGCAACTTTCGACCGACCGCATTCAGCGGTTGCTGGTGACCTGGGGAGCAACGTCGCTCACCGCGCGCTCCCAACCCGCGAAAATCGCGGCTGAGGCCTTGCAGGGGGAAGAGCGGTTCGGCTCAGCGCTGTCGCTGGTGCGCGCGGCACAGCGAAACGCGACATCGCTGCGCGAGCGCCTTTCGCCAGACGCCTGGCAAGTCATCACCGAGATGGCGGAGCGGCTTGCGCAAGAGGTCGAAGACGATGACGGTGTGGTCAGTGCCGCTGAATTAACGTTGCAGGAGCTCGCGAGCTTCGCAGGGCTGGCGCAGGAAAACATGAATCGCGCCGCCGGCTGGCGATTTCTCGAGATGGGACGCCGCGCAGAGCGTGCGATCAACACCACGCGGTTCGCGCGGCAGTTCGCCTATGACGAAGCCGGCGATGAAGACCTCGATATTCTCCTGACGCTGGTGGACTGCCAGATTACCTACCGCTCGCGTTATCTGGTCGGACCGTTGCTGGCGCCGGTGCGCGACCTCGTCCTTCTCGATCCCTACAATCCGCGCTCGGTGGCGTTTCAGGTCTCGGCGCTGAACGATCACATCGCGAGCCTGCCGACGCTGAGGGAGGGCGGGCTGATCGAACGTCCGCATCGCCTTGCGGTCGCCTTGCAGGCAACATTGACCGCGGGCGAGGCCGCCGCGTTCGACACCAGAGCGCTGTTTGCGCTGGAACAGGATTTGCTCAGTCTGGCGAATGCCATCGGTTCGCATTATTTTCCGCATGGCGCCACGGCCAGCCGGCCCGAAAAGCTCACGGGCCTTGCGTGATCTACGATATCCGTCACGTCACCACCTACAACTACGCGAATCCCGTCAGTTTCGCACGATGTTCGCTGCGGCTGGAGCCGATGAGCGGTGGTAGCCAGCAACTCGTCTCGCATGAAGTTGAAATCAAGCCGCGCCCGGCAGATCGGACAACGCGGCTGGATTTTTTCGGAACGCATACCGAGAGCATCCTGATCGAAGCGCCGCACCGGACGCTTCGCATTGATTCCCGATCGCGCGTGACCGTATCCCGTCGCGCGCCGGATCGCGGGGCCGAAAGTACAGCGTGGGAAGAGGTGCGCGGTGCGGCGTTCGAATCGACCGATCTCGGACCTGCTTCGCCGATCGGTTACGTGTTCGAGAGCCCGCTGGTGCCGCTCCTGGGAGAAGTCACGACCTATGCGGCGAGCAGCTTCGCAACGGGGCAGGGCATTTTCGCCGGTGCGGTCGATTTGATGCACCGGATACGCACCGAGTTCAAATACGATTCCAAGGCTACCGTGATCTCCACGCCGCTGAAGGAAGTGTTCGGGAAACGCCACGGCGTCTGCCAGGATTTTGCCCATGTCATGATCGCAGGCCTGCGCGGACTTGGGTTGGCCGCAGCTTATGTCAGCGGCTATCTGCGCACCTATCCGCCGGCCGGCAAGCCGCGGCTGCAAGGCGCGGACGCGACGCACGCCTGGGTGTCGGTCTGGTGTGGCGACGCGCTCGGCTGGATCGGATTCGACCCCACGAACGATATCCTGGTTGAGAACGACCATATTGTGCTGGCGGTTGGACGGGATTTTTCCGATGTGTCGCCGGTCGATGGCATCATCGTGGGCTCGCGCAGACAGAAGCTCGCGGTTGCCGTAGATGTCTTGCCGGTTGAATGAGCGCGGTCGCCCAATCGAATGTCCATGACGTCATCGTTCTAGGCGCCGGCGCCGCAGGCCTGATGTGCGCCGGCGTTGCCGCCAAAGGCGGCCGTTCGGTACTCGTGCTGGAGCAGGCGAGAAAGCCCGGCGAAAAGATCTCGAATATCCGGTGGCGGGCGCTGCAACTTTACCAACCTGCACACCACGCCGGCGAATTTCCTGTCTGAAAATCCACAGTTCTGTCATTCCGCGCTGAGTGGCTATACGCAACATGACTTTATTGCGCTGGTGCAGAAACACGGTATCGCCTACCATGAGAAAACGCGGGGACAGCTTTTCTGCGACGGCTCGTCGCAGCAGATCATTGATATGCTGCTGGACGAGTTTCGAAGCGCCAAGGCGCACTTGCATCTGAACGCGCATATTTCATTGGTCGCAAAAACGGAAAGCGGGTTTGTCGTTACGACCGACCGGGGCGTGCAAAGATCGAGATCGCTGGTGATCGCTACCGGCGGACCATCCATTCCGAAAATGGGATCGAGCGGGTTCGGCTACAAAATCGCGCAACAGTTTGGCCTGAAAGTGATCCCGCCTCGCGCGGCTCTCGTGCCGCTTACATTCGATGCTGCAATGCTCGCGCAGTTCAAGGAACTGTCGGGGACTTCGGTCGATGCGGTCGTCAGCTTCGAGAAGACGAGTTTCGACGAGGCACTGCTGTTTACGCACCGGGGCCTGAGCGGCCCAGCGATCCTGCAGATTTCGTCCTATTGGCGCGAAGGCAGAGACATCGTCATCGACATGGCGCCAGAGGTGGACTTGCTGACGGCGTTGAAACAGCTGCGCCGCGATCATCCGAAACGAGAATTGGGAACGGCGTTGGGCGATTTTCTGCCGAAAAGGCTCGCGCAAACCATTGCGGATGAGATCGCAGGCCCCGCACGGCTGGCGGACTTTTCCGACAAGCTATTGGCGAATGCCGTTGCCGCCGTGAAAGCGTGGCGTATCAGGCCGAGCGGAACTGAAGGCTACCGCACGGCGGAGGTCACACTAGGCGGCGTCGATACCAGGGAGCTATCTTCGAAAACCTTCGGATCCAGATCGGTCCCGGGCCTGTATTTTATTGGAGAGGTCGTCGATGTTACCGGGCATCTGGGCGGCTTCAATTTTCAATGGGCCTGGTCGTCGGGTTACGCCGCGGGACAACATGTTTAGGATACATTGCCGCGACCGGACGGAGGCGTCATGATCTATCGGCACACGATCGGCGCAACAAATTTCGTCTTCGATGACTTGCGCGACTTGCTGGCGAAGGCCACACCGCCGCGCTCCGGAGATCGTCTGGCTGGCATTGCCGCAAAAACCGCGGAGCAGATGGTCGCGGCGCGAATGGCGTTGGCTGACGTTCCGCTCAGGCAATTTCTGCATGAAACCGTGATCCCATATGAGGACGATGAGGTCACGCGGCTGATCATCGACACGCACCATACCGAGGCCTTCGCCACGATATCGTCGATGACGGTCGGTGCTTTTCGCGACTGGCTGCTGTCGGACGCCGCGACGCTGGAAATCCTGAGCAACACAGCGCCCGGCGTCACCCCGGAAATGGCGGCAGCGGTGTGCAAGCTGATGCGCAGTCAGGATTTGATCCTGGCAGCAAAAAAATGCGCGGTTACCACGCGCTTTCGCAACACCATTGGCGTGCGTGGCCAACTAAGCGTCCGCCTGCAGCCCAATCATCCCTTCGACGACCCCAAAGGGATCACGGCTTCCATTCTCGATGGGCTTCTGCTGGGGTCCGGGGACGCCTGTATCGGAATCAACCCGGCGAGCGATGATCCTGCAGTCCTCGGTGGACTGGTGCGCCTGCTCGACGATATCATCTCAAAGCTCCAGATACCGACACAGGGATGCGTCCTCGCCCACGTCACGACCACGATCGGTCTTATCGATCAAGGTCTGCCGGTCGATCTGGTATTCCAGTCGATCGCGGGTACTGAAGCCGCCAACCGCAGCTTTGGAATCGATCTGTCAATCCTGAAGGAAGCCCACCAGGCGGGCCTATCGCTGGGGCGAGGGACGGTCGGTACGAATGTAATGTATTTCGAAACCGGGCAGGGCTCGGCGCTTTCGGCGAACGCGCATCACGGCGTTGATCAGCAGACCTGTGAAGCGCGTGCCTACGCGGTGGCGCGCGCGTTCGATCCGCTGCTTGTCAACAGCGTAGTCGGCTTCATCGGCCCGGAATATCTCTTTGACGGCAAGGAAATCATTCGCGCCGGGCTCGAGGACCATTTCTGCGGCAAGCTGCTCGGCCTGCCGCTCGGTATCGACGTTTGCTACACAAACCACGCCGAAGCCGATCAGGACGACATGGACAATCTTCTGACGCTGCTGGCTGCGGCAGGGGTGACGTTTATCATGGGCGTCCCCGGCGCCGACGACGTGATGCTCAACTACCAGTCCACGTCGTTTCATGACGCGCTTTATGTTAGGGAGCTGTTCGGCCTGAAGCGCGCCCCGGAATTCGACGACTGGCTGTTTCGCGTCGGCCTGACCGATGCCCGCTTCCGAACTCGCTGGAAATGACGGCTTGTTGCCAGATTTCGCGTCGCGACTGCTTGCTTGACGGCGGCCGGCGATCACTAGAATTTCAATGGGGCCGTCTGGGACGCGGGCTGCTTCGCCGCCACAATCTTGAGGAATTTGGGCGTCATTCAGGTATCATGCTAAACCATTGCATCATGCGACGAGGCAGGGGTTGATGGTAGGTTCGACGCAAGCTGAGGGCTCGGAAACGGCGCGGCGCATTTTGTGCGTTTTTCCCCGCTATACGTCATCCTTCGGCACCTTCGAGCATTCCTACCCGCTGACGGACGGAGTTCAGGCATTTATGCCTCCGCAGGGCATCCTGCTGATTGCCGCATATCTGCCAGCGCATTGGCCTGTCCGCTTCATCGACGAGAATATCCGCGCGGCGACGGCAGAAGACTTCGAATGGGCGGAGGCGGTGTTCGTAAGCGGCATGCACATCCAGCGTCAGCAGATGAACGATATCTGCCGCCGTGCACACGCTTTCGATCTCGCCGTCGCGATCGGCGGCCCTTCGGTCAGTTCCTGTCCGGATTACTATCCATCGTTTGATTACCTGCACGTCGGGGAGCTTGGCGATGCCACGGACGATTTGATCGAGCGGCTGGCGCGGGACCCTGCGCGGCCGGAACAGCAGGTCATCTTAAAAACCGCCGATCGTCTGGATATGACGAAGTTTCCAATCCCCGCCTACGAACTGGCGGAGATCAAGCATTACTTTCTTGGCAGCATTCAGTATTCGAGCGGCTGTCCCTATCAATGCGAGTTTTGCGACATTCCGGGCCTCTATGGACGCAATCCGCGTCTCAAAACCCCGCAGCAAATCACCGCAGAGCTCGACAAGCTGCTGGAATGTGGCATCGCCGGCTCCGTTTATTTCGTTGACGATAATTTCATCGGTAACCGCAAGGCGGCGCTCGATTTGATGCCGCATCTGATTGCGTGGCAGAAGAAGACCGGGTTCGTCCTGCGCTTTTCCTGCGAAGCGACGCTCAACATTGCCAAGCGACCGGAAATCCTGTCGCAGATGCGGGAAGCATTTTTCGCGACGATTTTCTGCGGCATAGAAACTCCGGATCCCGTGGCGTTAAAGGCCATGAAGAAGGATCACAACATGATGGTTCCCATCATGGAGGCGATCCAGACGCTGAACAGTTTCGGAATGGAAGTCGTGTCGGGAATCATTCTCGGCCTCGACACCGACAAGCCGGAAACCGGAAAACACCTGCTTGAATTCATCGATGCATCGCAAATTCCGCTTCTCACCATCAATCTCTTGCAAGCCCTGCCGCAGACACCGCTTTGGGACCGTTTGAAGCGCGAGAACCGGCTGATTGAGGATGAAAGCCGCAACTCCAACGTGGATTTCCGGCTGCCCTATGAGGACGTCGTGACCTCTTGGCGCGCCTGCATGGGAAGTGCCTATCAGCCAGCCAAGCTGTTGGAGCGCTTCGAATATCAAATTCGCGAAACCTATCCGAAGCGATTGCAACCTCGCACACGACAACAGAGATCGTGGCGTTACATCAAGATGGGCGTGACGATGCTTCGCAAGATTTTCTGGCAGGTCGGAATCCTCGGCGACTATAAGATCGAGTTTTGGAAATTTGCTTTGCGGCGCCTTGTACGGGGCGAAATCGAATACCTGATCAACGCGATCATGGTTTCCCATCATCTGATTAAATTTGCGCGGGATGCGTCGGGAGGGCATACCAACGCTTCCTATTATTCGCTCAAGCTGCAGGAAGCGTCGGTGCCGGCGGAATAGCGGACTGTTCGCGGAGGCCAAGCTGATAGCGAAAGGTCAAGCTGATATGACGGTGCCTTCATCGCCACCTCAGCATCCGCGCGAGCTTCGACATCTGACGCCGGCGCGTGTTGCGCTCGGTCGAACCGGGGCAAGCCTGCCAACCCAAGCGTTGCTTGCCTTCACGCTGGATCACGCACGGGCGCGTGACGCGGTGCAAGCTCCGTTCAACGCGCAAGCCATCCTTTGCGACCTTGAAGCCATGGGTCTGGAGACGGTTTCGGTATCCAGCCAGGCCGATAGCCGCCATGATTATCTCCGGCGCCCGGATCGCGGACGAGCGCTTGCGGTGACGCCACGTGATTTGCTGACGCAACGCAGTCGCTGCGCGTTTGACCTCGCGGTCGTCATCGGCGATGGACTGTCACCATCCGCGGTCAATGCGCATTCGATCGAATTGATTCGGTGTCTCGTTCCTCGGCTGCATGCAGACAACATCCAGATTGAAATCGTCGCCGTAGCATCTGGCGCCCGTGTGGCGCTGGGCGATGAGATCGGCTCGCTTCTCGGCGCGCGCGCGGTCCTTATGCTGATCGGCGAGCGGCCAGGCCTATCCGTTCCGCAAAGTATGGGCGCGTATCTGACCTACGCGCCAGCGCCCGGGCTTACTGATGCCCGCCGTAACTGTGTCTCCAATATTCACACGTCGGGCCTCAGCTATGATGAAGCGGCTTTCAAGATCGCGTGGCTGATACGCGAAGCTCTGTTGAGGCAGGTCTCCGGTGTCGCCTTGAAGGACGAAAGCGGGGTTGCGTCGCCATTGCGTCTTGGCGGCGCGTTCTAGGCAGCGTGACATCTTTGTAGACCGGCGCTTATTTTTGTGCTGCCGCGCAGATTCGCCCAGGAAGCCGCGCTTGCGAGACTCGACGGAGACCTGCTACACCTCGCGCGCTGATTTACCGCATGTTTTCAAGGGTTAGTGCAGGGCACGTCGTCGTTCAGCCTCATTGGCTCACGTAAGTGATGGCCGAAGAGCCGGGGGAATTGGAGAGAGCATGCTCGAAAAATACAGCGCTGATCCCGGTCTCGACACACTACGGCACCGGCCGGTCAGCATTGCTTTCGGGCTGGAGCGTATTGGACTGATCGCCATCAAGACTCCGATCCTCTCTTGCATCATCCTGCTCGCCCTGGTGGTCGCTGCCGTGTTCGGCATCGAGCGTATCAAGATCGACGATTCGCTGAGCCAACTGTTCCGATCCAATTCCAAGGAATATCGGCAATACGAGGCCGTGACCAAGCGCTTTCCCTCCACCGAATATGACGTGCTGGTGGTCGTGGAAGGCAAAGCGTTGCTCGAACGCGCCAATCTCGAAAAAATCCGGGATATGGTCACCGATCTGCAACTCGTTGAAGGCACCCGCGGCCTGATATCCCTGTTCTCCGCCCGCCAGGCCCCGGCAGCGGGGAAATTGCCGGCGGCGCTTTTTCCAGCGGAGCTGCCGCAGGGCGCCGACTACGATAAGTTCATTGAGACGGTCAAAAGCAACGAGATTATTCGCGGCAAGTTGCTGTCGGAGGATGGCACGCTCGCGCTGATCGTTCTGTCGCTTGAACCATCGATCGTCGGAAACAGCGGATTGAGCAAGACCGTCGGCGAAATCCGCAAAATCATGACCGACGATCTCGCGGACACAGGGTTATCGAAACAGCTCTCAGGCGTGCCCGTCATGCAACTCGAGATCCGCAACGCGGTCGAGCGTGACGGGTTGATTTACAACGTTGCCGGCATTCTCGCCGGCTGCCTGATCGCGATCATTTTCTTTCGCAAAGTTTCATTCATGATCGTCGCAGCATTCCCGCCATTGCTCGCGATCTTGTTGGCCTTGGGCGGCCTCGGCTGGGCCGGTTTCAGTCTCAACATGTTTCTTAACGTGATGACGCCCCTCATCATGGTCATCAGTTTTTCGGATTCGATGCAGTTGACCTTCGCCGCCCGTGACAGGCTGCTGGCTGGCGAAGACCGATTCTCGGCGTTCCGTAACGCTGTGCTGGTGGTAGGCCCGGCCTGCGTGCTGACCCATGCCACCGCGGGAATTTCATTTCTGGCGCTGCAATTTTCGGACTCGGATCTTATCCGGGCGTTCGGAGAGGCGGGTCTTTTTGCGACGGTGATCGCACTGCTTGCCGTGCTTTCGCTGGTTCCGGTGTTCGGCGTGTTGCTCGTTCGAAACGAGCACGCGTTCGCGGCGAAGTTCAAGACTTCCGACGCGGGGGTCAATGCGCTGCGGCGGTTCTGCGCGTGGATCGCCGTTCGCATGGTCGGCCATCCCGGGCTGTTCAGCTTTATCGCCGTGGTGTTTGTCGCTGGCCTTGGGATTGTCTATGCGAATCTCGAGCCCCGTTACCGGCTGGCGGATCAGGTGCCGGACAAGGAACAGGCGGTGGCCGCAAGCGGCCGCCTCGACGCCAAATTGACCGGCGCCAACCCGATCGATGTGCTGATCGAATTCCCCAAGGGCGCGTCGCTATACTCGCCGGAGACGCTGCAGACGATTGCCGACGTCCACTCGATGGTCGAGACGCAAGCCGGCGTTGGCAACGTTTGGTCGCTGGAAACGCTGCGACGCTGGCTCGCGGAAAAGGCTGGTAGTTCCGACGTCGCAACGCTGAAGGAATATGTCGACGTCATTCCCGAACATCTGGTGCGGCGCTTCATCTCGGCGGATCAGGATGCGGTGGTCGTTTCAGGCAGGGTGCCTGATCTCGATTCCAGTCAAATACTTCCCGTCGTCGACCATCTCGATGCCGCCCTCAATGATGTCAGGAAGAAACATCCGGGCTACGAGATTGCGGTAACCGGTCTGTCGGCGATCGCGGCGCGGAATAGCGCCAACATGATCGAAAAGCTCAACCACGGCTTGACGGTCGAATTCGCGCTCGTCGCGATCTTCATCGGGCTCGCGTTCCGATCTTTTGTCGTGATGTTCGCGTGTATCCTGCCCGGGATTTTCCCGGTGGTGCTGTCGGGAACGGTGCTGTGGGCGTTGGGGGAGGGTCTGCAGTTCGCCAGCGTCGTTGCACTTACCGTTTCATTTGGTCTGGGATTGAGTGCGACGATCCACTTCCTCAACCGCTTGCGTCTGGAGACGACACCCGACGTCGATCCTGCTCTGGCAGTCGAGCGTGCGACTGTACTCGTCGGCCCGGCACTGATTCTGACCACCGTGGTGCTGGCGTGCGGCCTGGTAGTGACGGTGTTTTCCGATTTGCCGTCGCTACGTCTCTTCGGCTGGCTAAGCGCTTTTGCGATGGTCGCAGCGCTGGTCGCCGATCTCTTTATCCTTCGACCAACGGCGATGTTTCTGATCAACTTATCGCAGCGGATTCGCTCTGCATCTCTGCGCGCGAAATCCGCAGACTGATGGTGGACGCAGGACTTTAGGTCTTGGTCATCGAAATGGAAACGTTTCGGATATCGCCCTTGGAACTGATCTGAACGCTTTGTTTGTTGCCGCGTGTTGTCAGCGCAATGCTGGCTGCAAAGCCGTTCGCCTCGACGAAAACCTCGATTTTACCGCCGCCTGCCGTACCCTGAAGCTCTCCATTTATGTTCCGGCTGGCCTCGCTCCAGTTGCCCGAAATTCGGTCACCGGCGCTTGTCACATTGCTGGTGAGGTCGAATTTGTAGCTATCGCTCGCGCAACGCAGGGTCTGTTGCAAATTTAAACCGGTGCCATCCACCTTATAGGTGGCTCTGCACCGAATGTTTTCTTTTGATCCGTCCGAGAGCGAAACCGTACCGTTGCCGGTCCAGGCTCCATCAAATCCGGCAAATGGGCCTGACTGTGCATTGCTCGCCGAAACCGACAGCATCAGCGCCGCCCCAACGCTCGCAGCTTGGATCGCGCGCCGAAATGCTGTTGAACTAAATATTGTCATATCGCTTTTTCCTACCCAAGATAACGGCCTGATCCAAATTAGGTTTCGGCGCATCGAGTTTTAGTATCTACCTAATGCGTTAGGTTCAATGCGGATTCCAGTACCATTCTGCATCGATCATGGGCAGGAACCCGCAAACCACGACCGATAAGTTTTCTGATCGCTTTCACGGCGGGTGAGAACATTTCATAGCCTGAAAATAGACGTAATATCAATGAATTGCTGAGAAAACTAATTAGGCTATCTCGCATCGACATTGCGCGGCAGCCGATGTGAATTTAGCCTTATTGCTGATGCTTCTGCTGCTGGAAATTGGTATCTCCGGCTGTTGGTGACCTGAATTCTTCAGAAAATTGGATCGCCATTACCGAATAAACGAACTAACTCCTCGAAGAACTCTGCCAGAACCAAGGAACACAATGAATAAACTCTTGTTTGGATTCGCCTTGTTATTTGTATCGGTTTCGAGTGCGGCTATCGCTCAGCATAGTGGGACCGATCAGGAGCAAAAGGCTTGCGCGCGCGATGTCTCGCGTTTTTGCCGTAAGATACTGGATCAGGGCGACTTTGCTGTTCTGGCTTGTTTGCAGCAGAACCGAGCGAAACTCACCGCCTCGTGCAGTCAGGTGCTGACCAACCACGGACAATAACACTATTTTTCTAAGGCAATTCAGCAGGCTAAGGCGCTCGCTTTTGTTGGTTTTAAACGCTTATTCTCCTATACGAGGATATGCGATAAATCTGCGTGCCGATATTTCCGGGCAGAAGTCGGCCCGAAAGATGGAAAAAAGCCATCCTGATGCCCAGCGCGAGCGAACTGCGGTCTGGCAAAAGCCACCGCGATGAGAACTTTCCGGTTGCGTCCTGGATCATCCATCCGCGCCATCGGGCCCTCATTCTCGCGTTCTATCATTTCGTCCGCACGGCTGATGACATTGCCGATCATGCAACGCTCGGCGACGCGGAAAAGCTGGCTTACCTCGATCTTCTGCAGGCCGAACTGTTGGGAAAAGGCGACAGCCAGCCGGAGGCCGTCAATCTTCGCGCGGCGCTGGCGCAGCGGTCAATGTCTGCGCGACACGCCCTTGATGTGCTGACTGCGTTCCGCATGGACGTGATCAAGCTTCGCTACGAGAACTGGGATGAACTCATTCACTATTGCCGGTATTCGGCGATGCCGGTGGGAAGATTCATGCTCGACGTTCACGGCGAGAGTCCAGCGACTTGGCCGGCGTCGGACGCGCTTTGCGCCGGTTTGCAAATCAACAATCATTTGCAGGATTGCGGGAAGGACTACAGAAATCTCAACCGCGTCTATCTTCCGCAAGATGCGCTGGCGGCCACCGGCGCACGCGTCGAAGCGCTGGGTCAGCCGCTATCGCCGGAACCGTTGTTGCGATGTCTGCATTCGCTTGCGGCGAAGACTCAGGTGCTGTTGGGCGAAAGCGCGTCGCTTAGCGCTGATGTAAAGGATTTTCGGTTGGGAATCGAGATATCCGTCATCCAGGCCTACGCCGGCAAAATTGTACGACTGTTGAAAGTCCGCGATCCTTTGAGCGAGAGAGTTCACCTCGACCCCATCGAGCTGATCTTCCGCAGCGGAGCCGGCATTGTCGCAGAGATCATCCGACGCGCGAAGAGCCGACCGCGCGTGACCAATCCGGCGGCCGGCGCATGACGCTCGAAACGGTTGCTGATGTAAATTCGGGCGCATCCGCGTCCGGTAGTTCGTTCTACGCGGCAATGCGAATTCTACCGCGGGCGCAGCGCAGCGCGATGTTTCAAATCTACAGCTTTTGCCGCCAAGTCGATGATATCGCCGATGCGGATGGTCCGCGTCCGGAGCGGCTGGCCGCGCTCAAAGAGTGGCGCGACGATATCGACGCCCTCTATCAAGGGCGTCCACCGCCTGGACTGGAGGAATACGTAGCTTCCGTTCGCAGCTTTGGCCTGCTGCGACAAGATTTCCTTGATGTCATCGAAGGCATGGAGATGGACGTCCATGCGGACATTCGCGCGCCTGATCTTGCCACCCTCGACCTTTATTGCGATCGCGTCGCCAGTGCGGTTGGGCGCCTGTCGGTGCGCGTTTTTGGTCTTGCACGGGATGACGGCATATTGCTGGCGCACCATCTTGGCCGTGCGCTTCAACTGGCAAACATCTTGCGCGATATCGATGAAGACGCTGCGATCGACAGGCTTTATCTCCCGCGCGAATTTCTGTTGCACGCGGGGATCACCAGCACTGATCCGCTCAAAGTAGCGTCGGCTCCTGCGTTGCCAAAAGTGTGCACGGCGCTGGTCGAGCGGGCGAGAATACATTTCGAAAAGGCCGATGAAGTGATGCGACGGAATCCTCGACGCGCCGTGCGCGCGCCCAGGATCATGTCCAAATACTATCAGGCGATTCTGGAGTTGCTCGTTGGCCGCGGCTTTGCACAGCCTCGCACGCCGGTTCGGTTAAGTAAGCCGGCCAAGATAGCCATCCTCCTTCGATACGCATTCATCTGATGCAAAAAACCGCTCATGTCATCGGTGCCGGCATTTCGGGACTAGCGGCGGCCGTTCGTCTGGCCAACAAGAATTTCAAGGTTCACGTCCATGAAGCGACGCAGCAGGCCGGCGGCCGTTGCCGCTCGTACTTCGATGCAGCGACCAACCTGACAATCGATAACGGAAATCACCTGCTGCTTTCCGGCAATCGCCATGCCATCGCATACGCCGCGTCGATCGGTACCGAGCAAGGACTGGTCGGACCGGTCAGCGCGCGGTTTCCCTTTGTCGATCTGACGACGGGACACAGATGGCAGCTCGATCTCGGAAACGGCCGGCTACCCCTGTGGATTTTGGATAAGGAACGTCGTGTTCCCAAAACTGTCGCGCTCGACTACCTTGCGCTGGCGCCATTGTTGTGGGCGTCCAAGAGCCAATCGATCGGAAATGTCATTCGCTGCGAAGGCGAACTCTACCGGCGGCTGGTGCAGCCTCTGTTGCTGGCTGCGCTGAATGTCGATCCGCCTGAAGGATCTGCCGGTCTTGCCGGCGCAATTGTGCGAGAGACGCTGTTGGCGGGGGGGCAGGCCTGTCGCCCGCTCGTCGCGCGGGACGGCCTCAGCGCGGTTCTTATCGAACCAGCCGTGAAGCTGTTGCAGGACAAGGGCGCAGAAATTCATTTCGCGCACGAGTTGCGCGCGCTTACGAAGTCGGAAGATGAAGTCAGCGAATTGAATTTTGGCGGCGACATGGTCGCGATCGAACCGCAAGATTCGGTTATCATGGCGGTGCCGCCGCGATCTGCCGCTGCCTTGCTGCCCGGTCTCAAGACGCCGTCTAAATTTCGGGCCATCGTCAACGCGCATTTTCGTTTCGATCCTCCGCAAAATCTGCCGCCGCTGACCGGCGTGGTCGGAGGCTTGATCGAGTGGCTGTTCGCGTTTCCCCAGCGCCTGTCAGTCACCATCAGCAACGGTGACCGGTTGCTGGATATGCCACGTGAGGAACTCGCACGGGCGATTTGGAAAGAAATCTGCGAAGTCGCGCAGGTTCGAGGCGAACTGCCCGCCTGGCAGATCGTGCGCGAGCGCCGGGCAACGTTCGAGGCCACGCCGGAACAGGATGCAATGCGGCCTCGAGCGACCACAAATTGGAAAAATCTATTTCTTGCAGGCGACTGGACTGATACGGGATTGCCGGCAACCATTGAAGGGTCGGTACGGTCTGGGGACCGAGCAGCCGATCTCGTGCTGACGACGCGCCAGGTTTGACGATACTTGGAACCGACCCCCCGGTAGAATTGAAATCTAGCCTTTCCGGCAGAATGGAAATCAAGCGCGAACAAATGTCGAGCCAGGTGGAATCCAGTAGTGATCGAACTGCCGGCAATCCGGCGTTAGAGCAAACGATCGCGTCGGCGACGCATGCCTTGCTTGCCCTAAGACAGCCTGACGGCCATTGGGTCTTCGAACTCGAAGGCGACAGCACCTTGCCGTCCGAGTATGTGCTGCTGCGCCACTATCTCGGCGAACCCGTTGACACTGTTCTTGAAGGCAAAGTCGCAAACTATCTGCGTCGCACGCAATGCGCTCACGGCGGCTGGTCGCTGGTGCATGACGGGATTTTCGATATGAGCGCCAGCGTGAAGTCCTACTTTGCGCTGAAGATGATTGGCGACGCGACCGATGCGCCGCATATGGCTCGAGCGAGAACAGAAATATTGGCGCGCGGCGGAGCGGCGCGCAGCAACATCTTCACGCGGTTCTTGCTCACATTGTATGGCATATTGACGTGGCGAAGTGTGCCCGTAGTGCCCGTCGAAGTCATGCTGCTCCCGCTGTGGGCCCCGTTTCATATCAACAAGATTTCCTACTGGGCGCGGACCACGCTCATTCCCCTCTTGGTGCTCGCTGCGCTTAAGCCCCGGGCCAAAAATCCGAGCGGGATCGGCATCGATGAGCTTTTTTTGCAGGACCCGCGATCGGTTAGAATGCCAGCAAAGGCGCCGCATCAGAAATGGACTTGGTTCGTACTGTTTCGAGCGCTTGATACCGTTTTGCGCGTGGTCGAGCCGCTGTTTCCGAAGAAGATGCGTGCGCGCGCTATCGACCGCGCCATTTCTTTCATTGAAGAACGGCTCAACGGCGAGGACGGCCTCGGCGCGATTTATCCGCCGATGGCCAATACCGTCATGATGTATTCAGCTCTCGGCAAGTCTGCCGATTATCCACCTCGCGCGATAACGCGAAAGGGCATCGACAAGCTCTTCGTCATTTCTGAGGACGAGGCTTACTGCCAGCCTTGCGTTTCGCCGGTGTGGGATACCTCGCTGATTTGTCACGCCTTGATCGAAGCCGGTAGTGAGGATGCCTTTCGCGGGGCGAAGCAAGGGTTGGACTGGTTGGCGCCACGGCAGGTTGTCGACGTCAAAGGCGATTGGGCAGTGAAGCGACCGGACCTTCGCCCCGGCGGTTGGGCGTTTCAATACAACAACGCTTATTATCCCGATACGGACGACACCGCGGTAGTGGTGATGGCGATGGATCGTGCGCGTCGTCAGACTCAAAGCTCGGAATATGATGCTGCGATAGCGCGGGGACGCGAATGGGTCGTCGGCATGCAAAGCCGTGATGGCGGCTGGGCCGCGTTCGATGTCAACAATCTCGAATATTATCTCAACTACATTCCGTTTTCCGATCATGGTGCCATGCTCGATCCTCCGACGGAGGACGTTACCGCGCGGTGCGTTTCGATGTTGGCTCAACTTGGCGAAACAGCGCAGAGCAGCCCGGCAATGGCCGCCGGTGTCGATTATTTGCGCCGAACGCAGCTTCCGGATGGCTCCTGGTACGGCCGCTGGGGCATGAACTACGTCTACGGCACCTGGTCGGTGCTGTGCGGGCTAAATGCAGCCGGGGTTGACCACCAAGATCCGATGATTCGGAAAGCGGTCGATTGGCTCGTGGCGGTTCAGCACGAGGACGGCGGTTGGGGCGAGGGTGCCAGCAGTTATCGGCTCGACTATACGGCTTTCGAGCACGCATCCACGACGGCCTCGCAAACGGCATGGGCCTTGCTCGGTCTTATGGCAGCGGGCGAAGTCGAAAATCCGGCTGTAGAGCGTGGTGTGGAGTACCTAAAAAGCACACAGACGGAAAAAGGGCTGTGGGATGAGCAGCGGCACACGGCAACGGGCTTTCCTCGCGTGTTTTATCTGCGCTATCATGGTTATAGTAAGTTCTTTCCGCTGTGGGCGCTGGTGCGGTTTCGTAATCTGAGAAGCACAAACAGCAAGGTGGTAGGGGTCGGGATGTGATCTTGGAGGCTGAGGACGGGGCAGCCGTGGGCAATTTATTCGATCCGCGGCCGATGTTGATCGTGACGGGACTGGCGCAGGAAGCTCGTATCGCAGCGGGACCTGGGAAGACCGTGATCTGCAGCAGCAGTGATCCCAAGCAACTGCGCTCCCTCCTGCTGCAATTCGATCCGTTGACGATCCGAGGCGTCATCAGCTTTGGGGTCGCAGGTGGCCTTGATCCAAAACTGAAGTCCGGGGATGTCGTCGTGGCGACCGAAGTCATGGCCGGCGGTTCGCGCTGGCGTGCTGGCCTCACCCTCAACGAGGAATTGATAGCCGGGTTCGGTCTGGGGCGTCGGCCAGTTGTACGTGGCGGTTTGGCCGGGGTTGAACAGGTAGTGGTTGCCCGCGCCGGGAAGGCTGCGCTTCGGTCGCAGACGGGCGCGCTAGCTGTCGATATGGAAAGCCATATTGCGGCTTCCTATGCGGAGGAGATGGGCCTTCCTTTCGCCGCGCTACGTGTCATCAGCGATCCCGCCAGCCGCGCGCTGCCGACGCTGGCCTTGGATGCGATCAAACCAAATGGCGATATCAACCTCGCCAAGATCTTACGCGGAGTCGCTAAAAACCCGCGAACTCTCCATTCGCTGGTTTCGACGGGGCTCGATTTCAATCGTGCCTTGCGTAGTTTACGCGGCTGTCGAGGCTTTATGCTGGGCGGCGATAGCCTCGTCGCGGCGGATATCTGACAGTTTCTTCTGGACCTGATCTGAGAAGATATACTGCGCCGGCCGCTGCCGCTCGAGGTTGATTTCCGGCGCCATTGGACCGGTCGTCTTGACACCGCGCAACGCTACCCACATCGCCTTCAAGGGATTAGAAAGAGCAGCCGTGGCGGCGGTTGGCTCGTACCCGCAGTGCGCCATGCAGTCGGCACATTTCTCGTACTTGCCTGTGCCGTAAGAACCCCAATCCGTGGTCTCCATCAGTTCCCGGAAAGTCTTGGTATAACCTTCGCCAAGCAGATAGCAGGGTTTCTGCCAGCCGAAGATGTTCCGTGCCGGCATACCCCACGGCGTGCATTCATAGGTCTGATTGCCGGCGAGGAAGTCCAGGAATAGACCCGAATGCAAGAAATTCCATTTCTTGCCTTTGCCTAGCGCAAAGATGTCGCGGAATAGCTTCTTGGTCTTTGTGCGGTTAAGGAAATGATCTTGGTCGGGCGCGCGCTCGTAGGCGTAACCCGGAGACATCGACACGCCCACGCCAAGCTCGGTGGTGAAGTCGAGGAATTTCGCAATGTCCGGCGCCGCGTGCCCATCGAAGATCGTCGCGTTAACATTGACGGAGAAACCTCTCGCCTTGGCGGCCTTGATCGCCGATACCGCGCGATCGAAGACACCCTTCTGCGAAACGGCCCTGTCGTGGTGGTCCTTCAACCCATCAAGATGGACAGAGAAGAACAGATAGGGCGACGGCTCGAACAGATCGAGCTTCTTTTCCAGCAGCATTGCATTGGTGCATAGCGAGACGAACTTCTTGCGTGCCACGAGGCCGCGCACGATCTCACCGATCTCTTTATGAATCAGCGGTTCGCCACCCGGAATGGCGACCATCGGCGCACCGCACTCTTCAGCAGCGTCCCAACATTCTTGCGCCGACATGCGGCGATTAAGGATGGCGTCGGGGTAGTCGATCTTGCCGCATCCAACGCACGCCAGGTTACAACGAAATAATGGTTCGAGCATCAGCACCAGCGGGAAGCGCTTTCGGCCCAGCATCTTCTGCTTGACCACATAGGTTCCGATACGCAACTCTTTGAAAAACGGTATGGGCATTCAAGTTCTTCCTGGGCGTTTTGATAGGGTGGGATCGATTTCGCGGTTCGCAAATCGCGCGATGTATTCGCGATCCAGCAGCATCGATATAGCGGAGGTCCAAGGTCGTTGCCTGGTCCCCGTGGTTTGTATAGACCTGCTACGTTAACCACGGAACTCAAAGCAGGTTCAGCATCTTACAGCACGTTTCCTAGTGGATGTCGCATAGCAATATCGGAGTTCGGCAAAAAGACGACCACGTTCAATCACTAAAGGGCGACCGCGTCAAAATACCGGCAAAAAGCAGGTGCTTACTGGTAATATTATACTAAAGTGCGCGGCTCTTCTATAGGCGTCGTGTTCGTCACTTTATAACCGCTCAATCCCGGCTATATCAGCGAAGGGTGTGCGCGATTTCGCTTTTTCGGTTGAGCCCGAAAGGCAAGCGAAACTGTCTGCGATTCAAATCTACAGAAAGCAAAAATGCTTACGCATGTTGTCGTAACGATTGTGAAGGCCTGTACCAAGTTCGCCCTCTTGACGGTATTGGTCGCTGTCGCTCTCGCGGTAGGCGCCGGCTTTTATACGGCCAGAAATTTTGGAATTAATACCGACATCAACACGCTGATTTCACCCGATCTCGACTGGCGCAAACGGGACAATCAATTTGAGCAAGCTTTCGATCAAGAACGGATGATTCTGGCGGTGGTCGAAGCGCCTTCGCCGGAATTTGCCGGCGCTGCAGCCGCTGAACTGGTCAAAAAATTATCTGGCGACACCAAACACTTTGACTCGGTTCGCTCGCTGGATAGCGGTGAGTTTTTCCAAAAGAACGGCCTCTTGTTTCTTCCTCGGAAAGAGGTCGCTCGAGTGACGGCGCAGTTCGAATCGGCCGCGCCGCTTCTTGAAATCATGGCTGGCGATCCCAGCGTTCGCGGGTTAACGGGCGCGTTGGAGACTGGCATAGCTGGGGTTAAGCGCGGCGAAGTAAAGCTCAACAGTACCGAGCGCCCATTTTCGATGATTGCGCAGACCATCGAAAACGTGCTCGGCAAGCGTGCGGCAAGCTTCTCTTGGCACGAGTTGGTAAGCGATAAACCGCTGACGGACGCAGACCGCCGATCGTTCATCGAATTCAAGCCAATTCTGGATTTCAACGCGCTGGAGCCGGGCAAGGATGCGACCGACGCTATCAGGCAGGCCGCCAGGGACCTCAATCTGGAGGGCCAGTATGGCGCACGTATCAGACTGACCGGCCCCGTTCCGATTGCCAATGAAGAATTTGCGACGGTTCAGGAGGGGGCCGTCACCAACGGCATTGGTACGGTACTCGTCGTGCTGTTCATCTTATGGATGGCGCTGCATTCACCGAAAATCATTTTCGCCGTTTTTGCGACGTTGTTTATCGGGCTTTCAATCACCACCGCTGCCGGCCTGATGATGGTAGGTTCGCTGAATTTGCTTTCGATCGCGTTCGCCGTGCTCTTTATCGGATTAGGCGTCGACTTCGGTATACAGTACAGCGTGCGGTACCGATCTGAACGCTTCAAGAGCAACGATCTTCAGGGCGCATTGCTGCAGGCAGCCGAGCGTTCGGCAGTTCCGCTGTCGCTCGCCGCCGTTGCAACGGCCGCTGGGTTTCTTTCGTTTCTTCCAACGGATTACAAAGGCGTCTCCGAACTCGGAAAGATCGCGGGCGTCGGCATGCTGGTCGCGTTCACCGCGAGCATAACGGTGCTTCCCGCCTTGCTCATGCTGCTCAATCCGGCGGGAGAAAAGGAGCCTGTCGGTTACGCGTTCCTGGCGCCGCTGGATCATTTTCTTGAAAAACATCGCGTTGTGATCATCGTCGGCACGCTTTTGATTGCGGTCCTCGGTTTACCGCTGCTGTATTTCTTGCAGTTCGATTTCAACCCCATCCATCTTCGAAACACCAAAGTCGAATCGATCGCGACCTATCTCGATCTGAGAAAGGATCCGAACACCGGCACCAACGCCATCAACGTCATGGGAAAATCCGAAGCTGAAGCGCGGACGATAGAAGCTCATCTGGCCAAGGTGCCGGAGGTTCTGCGCACCAGGTCGCTCGATAGTTTTGTGCCTGACGATCAGCCGGCAAAACTCAATTTGATCGCCCGGGGAGCCAAGATACTCAATCCGGCGCTCAATCCCGATTCGATCGATGCACCTCCCACCGACGAAGAGAATATTGCGGCTTTGAAGGAAGCTGCGGAGAGCCTGCGCAATGCTGCCGGCAATGACAAAGGGGATGGAGCCGCCGCATCGCGCCGCCTTGCCGATGCGTTGGACAAGACCGCGGTCACTGATCAGGCAACGCGAGATAAGGTTCAAGCGGTGTTTGTTGCTCCACTACAGATCATGCTGCAGCAACTGCGGCTCCTGTTGCAGGCCCAGGCTGTGAGCCTGAAAACACTTCCGGAAGACCTGGTTAGATCTTGGCAAACCAAGGCGGGCGTGACACGCGTTGAGGCGTTACCGCGCGGCGACCCGGACGACAACGATGTACTGCGCAAATTTGCGGCGGCAGTTCTAGCGGCCGAGCCTAACGCTATCGGGGGACCGGTATCGATCCTTAAATCGGGCGAAACCGTCGTGAAGGCATTCATCCATGCCGGATTTTGGGCTCTGATCTCGATAAGTATCCTGCTGTGGCTGGCGCTTCGGCGAGTAACCGACGTGCTGCTGACACTGGTGCCGCTGTTGGTGGCAGGCGCAGTGACGCTCGAAATTTGCGTGCTGATCGGATTGCCGCTCAACTTTGCCAACATCGTCGCATTGCCGCTGCTGCTCGGCGTGGGCGTAGCATTCAAAATATACTACGTGACGGCGTGGCGATCCGGCAGAACTAATCTTCTGCAATCAAGTCTGACGCGAGCGATTTTTTTTAGCGCGCTGACAACCGCCACAGCTTTCGGCAGCCTCTGGTTGTCGAGCCATCCCGGTACCGCCAGCATGGGTAAACTGCTGGCGCTCTCCCTCGTCACGACGCTCGCAGCAGTATTGCTGTTTCAGCCCGCCTTAATGGGCAAGCCCCGCGATGTCAGGGAGTAGGCAGATATCACCGATATCGGCCGGCTGCCCAGGCATGGCATTTTTTTGACCAGCCTTCGGTGGGACAGGCTTTGGCGCCGCGGCCATTTTTGTGACCCCTGCTTTTGCGCCCTTAGCTAAACCGTTGCTGCTCGGAATTGGTCCTGAAACCCGTGTCCAGGTCTCGCCGCTGCAGATAAACAAAAAGCAGCCGTTTATTTCGAGCTGGTTGGTGCCTTTGAGTTTGATGGTGGTCTTGAAGTTGTGGCCCGTGGTTTTTGCATCGTAAGCCTCACCCTCCCATTCATCGACGCCCGGTTTTTTTTTCATATCGAGCAGAATTGGCATCCCCAATGTTGGTCTAGTCCGCTTAGCGGCATCCGGGTTGTTACTGTCGACCCCGCCGGGTTGCTTTTCCCACGCCACAGCCCCCCACATGCTACCGTTGCATTCGGCAACCCTAATGTTCGCCACACCGTCCGCAACGCGCCAGTCGCCGGTAGGGTCGGCAGCGGCAGCGGAACCGGTAGCCGCGACGTATAGCGATCCGCAGTACAACAGCACGCGGGTAATATCTCGTGGGCGGTGCAACATTTTCCAAACCTATGCTTTAAGCGAGGGTGATCTTTGCGCGGTCAAATGCCGCGTCTGGCGTTTTTAGTTGACGAAGCCGTCTTCAACCGAAGTATGTATCTGATGCTATACCCAAATCTAGACGTTTCCGAGATGTTTGCTGCTCGTCAGGCCCAGCGTAGCTCTATGCATTCGCGGTATCTGAACGAGCAGATGGTCCGTGTCCTCAAAACGATCGGTTACGACGTCGGCTTTAAAAAGGGGCAGGGGCAGTACCTTTTCGACCGTGATGACGCTCGTTATCTCGACCTACTCAGCGGGTTTGGCGTTTTTGCGATTGGTCGAAATCATCCAGCGCTGCGCGAGGCCCTGAAGAGCGTTTTAGATGCCGATCTGCCGAACCTGGTGCAACTCGACGTCTCGACGCTAGCAGGCATACTCGCCGAGCGTTTGCTGGAGTATGTGCCCTATCTCGACAAGGTCTTTTTCGCGAATTCTGGGGCGGAATGTGTCGAAGCTGCGATCAAGTTTGCCCGCGGCGCGACCGGCCGTCCGGAGATTGTCTATTGCGGACATGCATACCACGGATTGACCTATGGTGCACTGTCGCTGACGGATGACTCCAATTTCCGTGGCGGCTTCGGATCGCTGCTTCCGGGATGCTCGTCCATACCTTTCAATGACCTCGCCGCGCTGGAAAAAGCGCTGGCATCTCGTCAGGTTGCTGCCTTCATCGTCGAGCCCATCCAGGGCAAGGGCGTCAACATGCCGACCGACGAGTTTCTTCCCGGCGCCGCAGCCCTATGCCGCCGCTATGGAACGTTGATGGTTGCGGATGAAATTCAAACTGGCATGGGCCGGACCGGACGGTTCCTTGCGGTTGAGCACTGGAATGTCGAGCCCGACATGGTCTTGCTCTCCAAGGCGTTGTCCGGCGGCCACGTTCCCGTAGGTGTCGTGCTGACCCGGAAAAGTATCTTCGACAAGATATTCAATCAGATGGACCGCGCGCTAGTGCATGGATCGACGTTCGCGAAAAACGATCTCGCCATGGCCGCCGGTATCGCAACATTGGAAGTGCTCAAATCCGAAAAATTGATCGAGAATGCCGCCAAACGCGGCGCTGAATTGCGTCTCGCGCTGACCCGGATGGTTCCAGGGTATGAGTTGTTGAAGGAAGTCCGCGGCAAGGGGTTGATGATCGGCGTGGAATTCGGGCCGCCGAAATCGCTGCGGTTAAAGGCCTCCTGGACCGCGCTCGAGACGGCGAACAAGGGCTTATTTTGTCAGCTCATCACCGTGCCTCTATTCAAGGACCACAAAATCCTGACGCAGGTGGCCGGTCACGGCAGCCACACCATCAAGCTGTTGCCGCCACTGACCATCACCGAAGAAGATTGCAAGTGGATCGAGACGGCTTTCGACTCGGTCATTGCGTCCAGCCACAAAGTTCCCGGAGCGATCTGGTCGCTCGGCAAAACGCTCGTCGACAACGCTATGCGTAAGTCGGCTTAACCGTCCGCCGCCTTAGTCCGCATTGCGTTCTCGAATTTGTCGGCGAACTCCGCGAGTTCTTCGGCGGCGATATCGCTGACAGCCCAGTAATTCAGCCCGCCCTCGCTCCAGTGTCGAATATTAAACCCATGAACCGTCTCGGTATTGGATGCACGCCGCTCGGTATTTGCGGTCGGCGTGACAAACAGATTGATGACATGGGCGCGCCGGCGGTAGACGATCGCGCCGACGGCGCGGGTGTCGACGTAGTCCAGCCGGCCGCCGACCAGCGTGAAGCCCTGCGGAGTCAAATCGATTACGGGCGGCGCGACATCCAGCCTGCCATTGAACCAAGGCTTCACCGTGTGCTGATCGGTGGAAAGCACGTCGGTCAGATGATCCGCCTGTAACGAGCGCAGATGCGCCGAAACAACTTCAGATAAAATTCGTTGCTCATCGTCGTTACGCAGTACAATGGCGACAATGCCGGTCGCCGCAATGGCCGATATCGCGGACCCTGCCGCAAATCCCCGAAGCACTGAGCGGCGGCTGATCGGCCGCGCCGGCGGCAGTGCGACAGCGAGGCGCTGGCGCAAGCTTGGTGGCGCCGGGTAAAGCAGACTTAGTCCCGATACTGCTTTCTTCATCTCGGCGGCGGTGCGCAGTTGAGAAGCGCAGCGCGGGCAACCCGCGATGTGGTCTTCAACCTCGCGCGCGTGTCCGGCATCGAGTTCGCCGTCCAGCATTGCGTGGATAAGAATTTCCGCCTCGTCGCAGGTCATTTCGGCAACTCCTCTTCCGCGCTCCACGCAGAACGCAGCATGGCGCGGGCGCGCGCGAGGCGAGACATCACGGTACCGACGGGAGCACCGACGACATCGGCGATCTCGCGATAGGACAGATTCTGGATTTCACGTAAGACAAATGTCTCCCGGTACGGTTCGTCGAGCGACGCGATCAATCGCTGGATCGCCGTGGCATCTCGTTGCCGCAGCAACTCGATCTCGGGCGTGTCCTGTGTTTCATGCCAAAGTGGAATCGCGTGCTCGCCATTCTCCTGTGCGTCATCGATTGACGCGGTCGGTGAACTAGCACGCCGGGCAAATTCCACGCGGCAGACGTTGCGCAGGATCGCAAGCAGCCACGGTTTCATGGCCGGGCCGCGATAGCTATCGAAATGCTTTAGCGCGCGAAGGTAGCATTCCTGCACCGCATCCTCGGCGTCGGCAGCGTCGCGCAACAAATACCGCGCCAGCGTGTAGACCTCGTCGAGATAAGGCAGCGCGGCGTCACGAAAGCGCCGCGCCTTCTCTGGATCCTGGCGTAAAATATCAACTGGCATCTTTTTGCTCGCCGCAGCCGATGCACGGCCGGCGTCAACCGGCCAGCCGTGCATCGTTGTGATGCCTTGGTTTTGGGCACTACTCAACCTTGATCATCCCGGTCATGTGCGGATGTAGCGAACAAAAATACTTGTAGTCGCCAACCGACGCGAATGTGAACGAATAGCTGTCGTCGGTGTCGAGCGGTTTCGATCTGAACTTACCAGCTGAAACCACGGTGTGCGGAATGTCATCGCGATTTTTCCACGTCACTGTGGTGCCAACTTTCACGATGAGTTGCGCTGGCTCGAAGGTAAAATTGTCGATCGTTACCGCAGCATCCTCGCAACGCGCCGCGGACATTTGCGAGGTCAAAGCATGCGGCAATGGCGATGCGGATGGCGAGGTCTCGCAAGGTTGCAAATGTCATCGCAAATTCCTCAACCCTGCAGCGGCGTGTCGATGATCGCGAGTCGCTGATCGCCCGAGCTTGAAGTTGATGCTGGCGATGCCGAGCAACCCGCGCAGCTTGTCGTCGGCGACCTTCATCGGCCCGGGCGAGGGCGCGGTGCCCGGCGCCGGCTGCGGGAAGGCGGTGGAGCGCGCGGTGTGGAAGGTGACGTTGCCTTCGACCTTCTGCATCACCTGGTGGATGTGGCCGTTGAGCACGGTCACCGAGCCGAAGCGCTTGAGCAGTCCAGCGCCTGCGCGCCGTCCTCGGTGCCCCAGCCCCAGGCCGGATAGACCGTCCACAGCGGGATATGGGCGAACACAACGATCGGTGTCGATCGCGGAGCGGCCTGCGAGATCGTCCTCCAGCCAGTTCAGCTGCTCGGCGCCGAGATTGCCGAGGCCGCCGGCCTTCAGGTCCACGACGTTGACGAGCCCGATGAAGTGCACGCCGTTGGCGTCGAACAGTACCAGCCGGCGCCCTTGGTGCCGCGGCCGTAGCGGTCGAGATAGAACTTGACCTCCTCGTCGATGACAGTCGTGCTCGCCGGGGACGTAGTGCACGTCGAGTTGGCCTGCGAAATGATCCGTTCGGCATCGTCGAACTCGGCGGCCTTCGACAGATGCGTGATGTCGCCGGTATGGATCATGAAGGCCGGCTTCACCGGCATGGCTTGATCTTGCCGATCGCCTCTTCGAGGGTGCCAGTGGCGTTGGGATTGGCCGGCTTGTCGAAGCCGACGTGGCTGTCGCTGATCTGCAGGAACGTGAAGCCGAGGGGGTCCGCCGCCTGCGCCGAGCCGACGAGGCCGAGCGAGCGAGGCACTCCGCCCGAGATGGTCCAGAGCACGCCGGTGCCGGCCCAAGTCATGCATTCCAGCACGCGACGGCGGCTGACGCAGTCTCCGGTTTTATCGTGATCACTCATCGCCAATCTCCATGATCCCGTGATTGGGCTCCTGGACTTGATCAGGCGGGAGGAGATTTATTCCCGGAAATCGTTTTTTATCGTGCGTCCTCGATGATCATCGCCGCGCCTTTTTCGGCAATCATCGCGGTCGGCGTGTTGGTATTGCCCGACGTAATGGTCGGCATGACAGATGCATCGACAACGCGAAGTCCCCGGATGCCACGGAAGCGCAACCGTTCATCGACGACGGCCAGCGGGTCGGTCGACGCGCCCATCTTGACGGTTCCGACGGGATGAAAGATCGTGGTGCCGATATCGCCAGCTGCTTTCGCCAAAGAGGCATCGTCGTCGCCGACCGACGGTCCCGGCAGAAATTCATCGGGATGATACGCTGCCAGCGCCGGCTGTTTCATCAGCCTCCGGGTAGCGCGGATCGCGTCGGAGGCGACCTCGCGGTCCGCATCGGTGGAGAGGTAATTCGGCGCGATCGAGGGCGCCTTATCCGGCTCGGCCGATTGGATCCGCACCGTGCCGCGCGAGGTCGGCTGAAGATTGCATGCGCTGACGGTGATAGCGGGAAAGCGATGCAAGGGATCCCCGAACTTGTCGAGCGACAGCGGCTGCACATGAAACTGGATGTTGGCACGCTCGCGGTGCGGGTCGGAACGCGTAAAAATGCCAAGCTGCGACGGCGCCATGGTCAACGGCCCGCGGCGCCGGATCGCATAATCGAGTCCCATCATGCCGCGGCGTATTAAATTATAATACGTCTCATTGAGCGTCCGCACGCCATGAACCTTGTAGATCGCGCGCTGCTGAAGATGGTCCTGCAGATTGCGTCCAACACCCTGCCGGTCGAGCACGATGTCGATACCGAGCGGCGCAAGCCAATCCGCGGGACCGATGCCAGACCGATGCAGCACCTGCGTCGATCCGATCGAACCGGCACAAAGGATCAATTCGCCTTTGGTACGAGCCTCGACAGTCTCGCCGCCTTGGATAAAACGCACGCCCACGGCTCGCCCGTTTTCGAAAATCAAGCGGTCGACGAGCACGTTCTTCTCTAACCGCAGATTAGAACGTTTCAGTGCAGGCTTGAGAAATCCACGCGCCGACGACCAGCGGCGTCCCCGCTTCTGATTGACGTGAAAATAGCCGACACCTTCATTGTCGCCGGTGTTGAAATCCGAAATTCTGCGAATCCCCATTTGCTCAGCCGCGTTTGCAACCGCGTCGAGGATCGGCCACGACAGCCGCGCCGCTTCAATCCGCCAGCCGCCGCCGACGCCATGATGTTCGGTGTCGCCGAGGAAATGGTCCTCAAGTCGCCTGAACGCGGGCAGCACATCCTCGTAGCTCCATCCCGACAGCCCGATTTGCCGCCAGTGATCATAGTCGGCGGCCTGACCCCGCATTGAGATCATGGCGTTGATAGCCGACGAGCCGCCGATCACCTTACCGCGGGGATAGGCGAGTGAACGGCCGTTGAGCCCGGCTTCCGGCTCTGTCCGGAACATCCAGTCCGAGCGCGGGTTGCCGATCGCAAAGAGATAGCCGACCGGGATATGAAACCAGATCCAGGTGTCGCTTCCTCCGGCTTCGAGGATCAAAGCGCGTTTGGCCGGATCGGCTGAAAGCCGGTTGGCAACGATGCAGCCGGCCGTGCCAGCTCCGATGACGATGTAGTCGAAGTCGCCTTCCAGCCGTCTCATTCCATCACCAGATCGCACCGGAAATGCTCCTGTGGTGCTCAAAGCCCCTTAGCGCTGTCTTTGAGCGCTGTATAGTCGATAGACTTGGTGGTATTGGGCGGATCAAGCCTCTGTGCTAGAAATCGGATAAATTTAACCGGACAGGATTTGCATGCCCATCATCAACCGCGTCTCCGATCTTCAGCCGGATATCATGGCGTGGCGCCACGACATCCATGAACATCCGGAACTGATGTACGACGTCCATCGCACTGCGGCATTTGTGGCCGATCGCCTTCGTGAATTTGGTTGTGACGAGGTCGTGACGGGAATGGGACGTACTGGGGTCGTCGGTGTCATCAAGGGCAACCGGCCGAGCACGGAAAGCGAAATCAAGGTGATCGGGCTGCGCGCCGATATGGACGCGCTACCGATCGAAGAAGATACCCATCTCGACTATGCCTCCAAGAGCCCCGGTAAAATGCACGCCTGTGGACACGACGGGCACACGGCCATGCTGCTGGGAGCTGCGCGCTATTTGGCCGAAACCCGGAATTTCGCCGGCGATGCCGTCGTCATCTTCCAGCCGGCGGAAGAGGGCGGCGCCGGGGCAGCCGCCATGATCAAAGATGGTCTGATGGACCGTTTTGCGATCGATCAGGTTTACGGCATGCATAATGGCCCGGGCCTTCCGATTGGCTCCTTCGCGATCCGTCCGGGCCCGATCATGGCGGCGACCGACGCGCTCGACATCCGCATCGAAGGCCGCGGCGGCCACGCCGCCCGTCCACACATCTGCATCGATCCCGTTCTGGCTGGTTCGCAGCTGATCGCTGCGCTCCAATCCATCGTTTCGCGCAGCGTCGATCCTTTGGAATCCGCGGTGATTTCGATCTGCGAATTCCATGCGGGCAATGCGCGCAACGTAATTCCGCAGACCGCCGAGCTGAAGGGCACCATTCGCACCTTGAAGGAGGACGTCAGGAAACTCGTCGAGAAACGCATTCGCGAAGTGGCCGCCGGTATCGCACAACTGACCGGGACGAAAATCGATATCAACTATGAGCGCGGCTACCCGGTGACCGTCAATCACGCCTCACAGACCGAGGTAGCGACAAAAATTGCCAAGGAAATTGCCGGCGACGCCAACGTTCACGAAACGCCGCCGATGATGGGGGCAGAAGATTTCGCCTATATGCTGGAAGCGCGTCCGGGCGCCTTTATCTTCTGCGGCAACGGCGACAGCGCTGGATTGCATCACCCGGCGTATAACTTCAACGACGAGGCGATCGTCTACGGCACCTCGTATTGGATCAAACTGGTTGAGAATACGCTGGCGGCTTGAAGGTCAGGCCGCTTGCGATGATTTCCTCAGGACAGCCGCGGCGATCCGCAGATCATCCACGAAGCGTTCGTATTCGCGCGCTTTGGCATTCGCATCGGGCAATCGCAGCAGATAGGATGGGTGCACCGTCACCAACGCTTTGGTGCCGTCGTCCAGGTCGATCAGGTGGCCGCGCGATTTATTGATCGGCGTGATCTTGCCGAGCACCTGTTGGGCCGCGGTCGCTCCCATTGCCACCACCAGCGCCGGTTTGATCGACGCCAGTTCGCGCTCATACCACTGCCGGCACGCCTTGATCTCCGGTGTATTAGGTTTCTGGTGCAAACGGATTTTCCCGCGCGGCACGAATTTGAAATGCTTTACCGCATTGGTGACGTAAACCTTTTCGCGATCAATGCCCGCTTCTTTCAGCGCGCGGTCGAGCATCTGGCCCGCCGGTCCGACGAATGGCTTTCCGGCCAGATCTTCCTTGTCGCCGGGCTGTTCGCCGACCAACATCGCCGACGCGCGTTGGGGACCCTCTCCGAACACCGTCTGCGTCGCATCCTTCCATAGATGGCAGGCACGGCAATCGCTGGCCGCTTCGCGCAAGGCTTCGATACTGGCGGCGTCGCCCAATTGTTTGCGTTTCATCGGCTGCTCCGGCCGTTTCTGCGATTTGTGCGGGATCGTCGCGGCATTGGCGATCATCTCCTCGGTCGCGCGGCCGGCACCAGCGATCAAAGGTTTAATCATGGAAGCCTCCGGCAGGTTCCGCCAATATTTCTTCGGCATTTCCGCCTGCATGGCCTTCACCTTCAACCGCGCCGGATTGAAAATGCTCGCGTAATAGCGAAGCCAGGTTTCCTCCAGCCGGTCCTCTGACGGGGCATCGGCTTTGCTGACACCCGGCGTAAACGACACGGCATGTCCGTCCCAATGGGCGCAGACGTCGGGCGTCAGGATCGACCAGGCCATATCGGCGAAACGCCGCACGAAAAATGGCGCGGCGAGTTCAACGATGTGATGTTCCGGCTCGAACCATGCGACAAAATGCGATTTAGGCTCGCGCCCGATTTCGCGGAAGCGGACGAAAGCATGCATCTTGTGTTCGTCGCGGCGCACTGCCTTCGACATGCCCGCGACCTGAAAGACATCCGGATCGGGGGCGATCTGCATCAGATCGTGGTCGGTTCTTAACCGCCACAACAGGCGATACAGCATTGCGAAGCGTTGCTCGTCGCGATGTAGAATCGCTGTTTTTGCGAGCCCGACAAATTTGGCTGGGACATTGAAGGTGCCGTGTGGTGCCTCGATCGGTGACGGTGCGGAACGCTCGAACAGTTCGGCTTCACGGCCCTCAACCGTCCACGTCACGTCTGACGGCTCGATGTTGTTTAGCGCAAGCGCGCGTGCCGCTTTGCGCCAGCCTTCGAAATCCGTTTCGCTGTCGAGCGAGATAAGGTGCATCTATTTCCTTTCGTCATTGCGAGGAGCGAAGCGACGAAGCAGTCCAGTCTTCGCTTGTGGTTCTGGATTGCTTCGCTGCGCTCGCAATGACGTTAAAATCCAAATCCGAGTTGCGCGGCGCTCGGTTTGAAGCGCTCCGCCAGTCGAGCGCTATCGAGCAAGCCTGTGGATGGCCGGTGATCGCTGAGAACTATGAAGGGCAGGGCCTTGCTTCGCGGGATGTGCAGCCGTGCGAGGTCGGCAAAGCGGATCGAGGTGACGCGGCGCGTGGCAATGATGCGGTCCACCGCCTTGCGGCCGAAGCCGGGCACGCGCAGCAAATCTTCGCGGCAGGCGCGGTTGACGTCGAGCGGAAAACGATCGCGGTTGCGCAGTGCCCAGGCCAGTTTCGGATCGATGTCGAGCGACAACATGCCTTCCGCCTTGTCGATAATTTCATTGGCGTCAAATCCATAAAACCGCATCAGCCAGTCCGCCTGATAAAGCCGATGCTCGCGGATCAGCGGCGGTGCTGATAGCGGCAACGAACGGCTCGCATCCGGAATCGGGCTGAACGCCGAATAATAGACGCGCTTGAGGTTATAGGAGCCATAGAGATTGGCTGATGTGTTGAGGATGGTCTGATCGGTCGCGGCATCGGCGCCAACGATCATCTGTGTGCTTTGTCCTGCTGGCGCAAAGCGCGGCGCCGCGTTGCCTTTTGGCGTCAGCTTGCGGCCCTCGCGAGCCTCATCAAGCTTGAGCCGCAATCGGCCCATGGTGCGTCTGATCGCGCGCACGTCTTTTTCCGGCGCCAGCTTCGCGAGACTCGCTTCCTCAGGCACTTCGATATTGATGCTGAGCCGGTCGGCGTATTTGCCGGCTTCGGTGATCAGCGTTTCGTCGGCTTCAGAAATCGTCTTCAGATGAATGTAGCCGCGGAAATGATGCTCCTCGCGCAGTTTGCGGGCGACGCTCACCACTTGCTCCATTGTGTAGTCGGCGCTGCGGATGATGCCTGAGGACAGAAACAAGCCTTCGATATAGTTGCGGCGATAGAAGTCGAGCGTCAGCTTTACGACTTCATCGACCGTAAAGCGCGCACGCGGGACATTGCTCGACGTTCTGTTGACGCAATAAAGACAGTCGTAATTGCAGGCGTTGGTCAGCAGAATTTTCAACAGCGAGATGCAGCGCCCGTCCGGCGCATAGGAATGGCAGATGCCCATGCCGGCGTCGGTCGAGCCCATGCCCTTGCCATCGCGGGAATCCCGTTTTTCGGTGCCGCTGGAGGCGCAGGAGGCATCGTATTTGGCGGCATCTGCCAGAATTTCTAGCTTGCGCTGCACGTCCATGAGTTTAAATCCCTTTGATTCCACTAACGAAAAACTTAGATTTCGGTTTCGATTGACTCTGCCGATCGTCTTAGCTTTATTAGAACATACCATGAACAATTGAGCCAGTCATTGGTTCAGTAAGAACCACCGTTTGCAAAACATCCAGGAGCGGGGCGCATGACCGGCGCACGCATGAGCACGCTTGCGCGCCTGCGGGGGGCGATCGACCGCCTTGAAAGCGGCATCGTCTCGGATACGCGCCATGTTCCGCTCGGACATGCGGAAGCGGATGCAGCGCTGGGCGGCGGACTGATGCTGGGAGCGCTGCATGAGGTATTTGCAGAAGGACATCACAGCCCATCGGCAACGGGATTTGTCGCAGGCCTGGCGCGGCGTATGACCGAAGCGAAGTTCCTGCTGTGGGTGCGGCAGGATTTTTCCGCGCGCGAAAATGGCGAACTGTCGATGCCGGGCTTTGCCGAATTGGGGCTGGACCCGCGCCGGATCGTTGTGGTGCGCGCGGCAAATGCGGAAAGCGCCTTGCGTGTCGCAGCTGATGGGCTGGCGTGCAATGCGCTCGGCGGCGTGATCACGGAAATCTGGGGCAATACCCGCGCGTTCGATCTCGTGGCGAGCCGCAAACTGACACTTGCCGCAAGCCAGTCCGGCGTCACCGCAGTGATGCTGCGGCTCGCAGCGTTACCGGCCGTATCCACGGCTGAAACGCGCTGGATCGTACGGTCAGCGCATTCGCCGCCCGCGCTCGAAGCATGGGGCTCGCCAGTGATCGAGACGACGCTGGCGCGCAATCGTCATGGGCCCACCGGGCAATGGATCATGGAATGGAATTGTGATGAGTGCCGCTTCCGTGAATCGCAGGCGTATTCTCAGCCTCTGGCTGCCACGGTTGCCGACCGATCGTGTCAAGCGCCTGAAAGCAAAGACCTCGTCGCCGATCACGGGGCCATTGATCGTCGCCGCCAAACAGAACAACGCCCTGCAAATCTCCGCGCTGGATGAAGCCGCATCGGGATTAGGGCTCGATGTCGGCTTGCCGTTGGCTAATGCGCGCGCGGTTTGTCCGGATATTGAAGTCGAGGATGCCGACGAGGCCGCCGATCGGGTGACGCTGGAAGGTATCGCAGACTGGTGTGATCGTTTCACGCCGCTGGTCGGAATCGATTCGCCCGATGGGTTGATGCTCGATATTACGGGCTGCACGCATCTGTTCGGCGGCGAGGCGGCGTTGATGACGGCGCTGTGCCATGTGCTGACCGCACAGGGATTTTCGGTCAGCGCCGCGATTGCGGGAACGGCAGTTTGCGCGCGAACGCTGACGCGTGATAGCCACGGCCGCAATGTCCGTAATGGCGAGGAGGCAACCGCTGTCGCGCCGCTACCGGTATGCACTCTCGGCGCCGATCCCAAGATCACGCAAGGCCTTCGCCGCGCCGGCCTGAAGACCATTGGCGATGTCGCTTCGCGCACACGTCATGAAATCGCAGCGCGCTTCGGCGCATCCTTCACAGCCTTGCTCGAACAAGCCCTGGGCCAGGGCGATGCGCCGATCTCTTCGCGCAAGCCGGTGCCGGATTACGTCGTGGAAAAGCGGTTCGCCGAACCGGTCGCGACACTGGATGTGATCTCCCCGGTCTTGCAATCCCTGTCGTCGATCCTGATCAGTGTCATGACGCGTCATGGCAAGGGCGCGCGGCGATTGGAAGCGAGCTTCTTCCGTACCGATGGGCTGGTGCGGACCATCGCGGTCGAGGCTGGTCATGCGGTGACTCAGCCTGGCATGATCGAACGGCTGTTTGCCGAAAAGCTCGATGCTCTCGATGACCCGCTTGATCCCGGCTTCGGTTTCGACCTGATCCGTCTGGCCGCGACGCTTACTGTCGTGGTGACCGAGTCTCAGCGCGGCTTCGACACCACGGCGCACGAAGCAGCCGACGTTGCGCAACTGGCTGACCGGCTTTCGGCGCGCCTCGGCGCCCGGCGCGTGGTGCGCTATCTGCCACAGGACACCCACATCCCTGAACGTACGGCGCTTGCCGTGCCGATGCTGCAACTGCCTTCGGGATTTGCTGAAGCGGCATGGCCGTCGCGCGTCGCGGACGAGCCGCCCTTGCGGCCGCTGCGGCTGTTCGCACATCCGGAAGCGATCGATGCCGGGCTCGTGGAAACGCCAGATAGGCCCCCGAAGCAATTCAAGTGGCGGCGCACGTTTCACAGGATCGTCCATGCTGAAGGCCCCGAACGCATCGCGATGGAATGGTGGGGCTCGCAGGATCCGATGCCGACGCGCGATTACTTTCGCGTCGAGGATGAGATGGGACAACGGTTCTGGCTGTTTCGCGACGGGCTATATGGCGAAGTCATAGAACCGAAATGGTTTGTGCACGGGCTGTTTGCATGAGCGGACCAGATCCGGAGCCAGCGTATGCCGAGATTGGCATTACAACGAACTTCTCTTTCCTGCGCGGCGGTTCGCATCCTCAGGAGTACGTACATCAGGCGAGCGAATTGCACCTGCCGACCATTGGTATCGCAGACCACAATTCGTTGGCTGGCGTTGTGCGCGCGTACAAAGAGCTCGGCAATCCCGATATCAAACATCCACCTCGATTTCTGGTGGGATCGCGGCTCGTCTTCATGGACGGCACCCCGGATATTCTGGTGTATCCGCGCGATCGTGCTTCCTATGGCAGATTGTGCCAGTTGCTTACCCGCGGACGTTGCGGCATTGATCCGGAGCAAACGGCACGCATCGAAAAAGGCGAATGTTACCTGACGCTCGCGGACTTACTGGATTTTTCCGAAGGTCAGCTTTTGGTGACAGTTTTGCCGCATCGTTTTCACTCCGGCAGAGCTCTTAAAACTCTCGAGCGCCTCCATCAGCAATGTGACGGTGCCATCTGGCTTGCGGCGAACTTCTTGTACCAAGGTGACGATGTCCGTCGGATAAAGCGTCTGCAACAACTCGCGAATACAGCGCGGATTCCACTTATCGCCACCAACGACGTACTCTATCACCATCCTGTCCGACGTCCGCTGCAGGATGTCTTGACCTGCGTTCGCGAGAAAACAACGATCCACGCAATAGGGCGCAAGCTCGAAGCCAATGCCGAGCGGCATCTGAAGCCGGCTTCTGAGATGGCGCGGTTGTTCAGGGATATTCCCGAGGCGATCGCTGAAACGCTGCACTTCGCTTCGAAGATCATCTTTGAGCTTGATCAGCTCAAGTATCATTATCCTAATGAGCCGGTGCCGCCCGGCAAGACGGCTCAGCGCCATCTCGCAGACCTGTCTTGGGCTGGAGCTCATCATTATTTTCCGGTCCGGATTTCCCCGAAGGTCAAGAAGACAATACACAAGGAATTGCGCCTGATCCGCAAGCTAAACTACGCCCATTACTTCCTCACCGTGCATGACATCGTGCAGTGGGCGCGCAACGAAAAAATCCTGTGCCAGGGTAGGGGCTCGGCCGCCAACTCGGCCATTTGCTACGTGCTTGGCATCACCGCGGTGAACCCTGCGGAAAACGATGTGCTGTTCGAGCGCTTCATTTCCAAGGAGCGCCTTGAGCCGCCGGACATCGATGTCGACTTTGAACATTCCCGCCGCGAGGAGGTGATGCAATATGTCTACCGCCGCTACGGCCGGCATCGCGCCGCGATCATCGCCACCGTCATTCATTATCGGCCGCGCAGTGCGATCCGCGATGTCGGCAAAGCACTGGGCTTGACGGAAGATGTGACGGCGGCGCTGGCCGATACGGTGTGGGGAAGCTGGGGCAAGGGCCTCAACGAGATGCAGGTGAAGCAGGCGGGATTTGATCCGCAGAACCCGATGGTAAGGCGGGCAATAGAACTCGCAACAGCCCTGATCGAATTTCCCCGCCATTTGTCGCAGCACGTTGGCGGCTATGTGCTGACGCAGGACCGGCTCGATACCTACGTGCCAATCGGCAATGCCGCGATGGACGACCGTACCTTCATCGAGTGGGACAAGGACGATGTCGATGCTTTGAAGATGATGAAGGTCGATATTCTCGCGCTGGGCATGCTGACCTGCATCCGCAAATGCTTCGCGTTGATGGCGGATCACAAGAACATACACAAACAGCTGTCCGATATCGTTCCGGAGGACGACGACGACGTTTTCAAAATGTTGCAACGGGGCAAATCGCTGGGCGTGTTCCAGGTCGAGAGCCGCGCGCAGATGAACATGCTGCCGCGGCTCAAGCCGCGCACCTTTTATGATCTTGTTATCGAGGTTGCGATTGTCCGCCCAGGACCGATCCAAGGCGACATGGTGCATCCTTATTTGCGTCGCCGAAACGGATTGGAGAAAGTCCAGTATGCGTCGCCTTCGCCTCACCATGGCGATAAGAATGAACTGCGCAAAGTTCTGCACAAAACCTTGGGCGTGCCCTTGTTTCAGGAGCAGGCGATGCGGATCGCCATCGAAGCCGCGAAGTTCACGCCCGAGGAGGCCAACGGGTTGCGTCGGGCGATGGCGACATTCCGCCATGTCGGAACCATCGGCAAGTTCGAGTCCAAGATGGTCAACAACATGATCAATCGCGGCTACGATCCGGAGTTTGCGAAGAACTGCTTCCAGCAGATCAAGGGCTTTGGCAGTTACGGTTTCCCGGAAAGCCATGCGGCAAGTTTCGCAAAGCTCGTCTATGTCTCATCCTGGCTCAAGCATTTTCATCCCGACGCGTTCTGCTGCGGATTGCTCAATTCGCAACCGATGGGCTTTTACGCGCCGGCACAGATCGTCGGGGATGCTAGGAATAATAAAGTCGAGGTGCGGGAGATTGATATTTCCTGCAGCCACTCGCAGTCCACGCTGGAAGAACGTCGCGGCGATTATCATGCCGTCCGGCTCGGCTTTCGCCAGATCGACGGGTTCAGATGGGCCGATCCCGATGAAGAAAGGTTAAGGCTGCAAAGTAAGAAGCCACGGCCGAAGCCGGAGGATTGGGGTGATCGCATCGTCGCTGCGCGCCAACGACGTCCTTTCACTTCACTGGAAGATTTCGCCCGCGACACCGCATTGCCAAAACGTGCGCTGATTTTTTTGGCGGACGCCGATGCGTTCCGCTCCATCGGGCTGGACCGCCGTGCCGCCTTGTGGGCTGTTCGCCGGCTACCCGACGACGTGCCACTGCCATTGTTCGAAGCTGTCGCTGCGCGCGAACAACCCGATGAGGACGCGCGTCCCTTGCCGCTAATGCCGCCGTCTGAGCAGGTGGTGGCCGATTATCAGACCATCCGCCTGTCGCTGAAGGGTCATCCGATGGAATTTCTACGGCCGATGTTCACCAGCGAACGCGTGATGACATGCGCGGCGATCTCGGACGCCAACGACAAGCGGCGCGTCCGCTGCGCCGGTGTGGTGCTGGTGCGCCAGCGTCCGGGCAGCGCGAAGGGGGTTGTGTTCATGACGCTGGAGGACGAAACCGGCATCGCCAATATCGTTGTGTGGCCGAAGGTGATGGAGCGCTTCCGCAAAGAAGTGATGGGCGCGCGGCTGGTGCTGGTGGAGGGGTATATTCAGAGCAGCCCGGAAAAGGTGGTGCATCTCGTCGCTGAAAGGTTGATCGACCGTTCGCGGGATTTGGCGTGTCTTTCCGATGATGCGCTTGGCTGGCGGCCTGCTTTGCCTCCACATTCCCCGTCCGAATTCAACGACGACCGGCGCGAACATCCGGACAACCCGGCTCAAAAAATCCGTCATCCGCGCGACGTCCGCATCCTGCCACGCTCACGGGATTTTCATTAGGATATGATTTGAAGACATCGAGACGGAAGCAAAAAATGGTTCGATCCAGGACGGTCATCTGCATCGTGATCTCAGTGCTCTGCTCAGTTTTGCCGACCTCCGCCAGACCGTTTCATAGATTACAGCAGGACGTTCTTGGATGCCGCGACAGAACCGACACCGAAAACATCGCGAAATTAAAAACTCAAGGAAGAACCGGCGCAATTGCCGCATTTGGGAGATGCCTTCAACTTGCGCCCAAAACAGTCATGGTTGACCGGTGGGAAAAAGGATACGCATGCGTGCACCATTCGGCGCAGCTTTGCCTGTGGGTTCCCGCAGAGTCGCTCAGCAAGACGGGAATGGACGACGGTGTATTTTGAAGATCACGGCTATTCCGCGAATTTATCGCGTCGCCGAAATTACATCTTACGATCGCAATGGACTCCCGCATGCAAACCCCTCGTGAAATTCTGTCAGATGTTTGGACGTCAGCTGGCGGCAAGCCATCCGTGCTCAATGCCGTCACACTGACCGGCGAGGAGCTCCAGCTACCCTCGTCATTTCGCGTCGCGGCAGCGGCGCAGGTCAGCATTGCCGCGGCAGGCCTGGCCGCTGCCGAAATCTGGAGGTTGCGCAGCGGGCAAACGCAAGAGGTGGCGGTCGATATGCGACATGCCGTTGTCGAATGCCGCTCCGAGCGTTATCTGCGCGTCGATGGCAAACCGCCGGGACCGACTTGGGATGTCATTGCAGGTGTCTACAAGACGAGGGATGACCGCTTCGTTCGCTTGCACACCAATTTCCCGCACCATCGCGAAGCCGTCTGCAAGGTCCTGAATTGCAAGCCTGAACGCGAAGACGTTCAGACCGCGCTGATGCAGTGGGATGCCGAACCGTTCGAGACCGCGGCCTATGCCGCCGGCGGCGTAGTCGCGATGATGCGCTCGCATGACGAATGGTTGGCCTTACCCCACGCCGGAGCGCTGGCCGAATTGCCTCTGATCAGTATCGAAAAGATCGGCGCCGCTGCGCCGAAGCCATGGCCAGCCGGCGATCGTCCGCTGGCGGGCGTGCGCGTGCTTGATCTGTCGCGCGTCATTGCCGGTCCCGTCGCGGGCCGTACACTGGCCGCGCATGGCGCCGACGTGCTGTTGATTTCCAGTCCCGATCTGCCGGCCATACCATGGCTCACGATCGATACCGGTCGCGGCAAGCTGACGAGCTTTGTCGATCTCAAACGCAAAGAGGGACGAGATACGCTGCATGGCCTCCTGGCGGAGGCCGATATTTTCTCGCAGGGTTACCGCCCGACAGCCATCGCGGCGCTCGGTTTTTCGCCAGAGGATACTGCGAAAATCAGTCCCGGCATTGTTTATGTTTCGCTCTCGGCCTACGGCCATGCGGGTCCGTGGGCGAAGCGCCGCGGCTTCGACTCGCTGGTGCAGACGGCGACCGGCTTCAATCACGCCGAAGGGAAGGCCGCCGGCATCGACGGACCAAAGGAATTGCCGGCGCAGATGCTCGACCATGCGACCGGCTACATGATGGCCTTCGGCGCGATGATGGCAAAGGCTCGCCAGTCGCGCGAAGGGGGCAGTTGGCACGTTCGGGTGTCGCTGGCGCAGACCGGACGGTGGCTGTGGAATCTCGGCCGCATCGCCGATGGTTTCAGCATTGCGGATTTAAAAGGCGAGGCCGCGCAGCCCTTCATGGAGGACATACTCTCTGGCTTCGGGCCGCTGCGGTCCGTGCGGCACTCGGCCGTGCTTTCGCGGACGCCGGCATTTTGGTCGCGTCCGGCTATGCCGCTGGGCAGCCATCCGCCGGAGTGGCCGTCCCGCGCTTAAGCAACTTTCCAAATTTTAACTAAAAATGCTCAGCCAGCGCATGTTTTCGATTGTTTGAAATATCAATTAGGCACTATTAGCGCAGGGATCAGGCAAATGCCGCCCAATGTTTGTCGATCCACAAGGCCAGATGTCAGCGGAACTTCCCGAGCGGTTTCAGAGGATCAGGCGCGGCCAACTCATCATCGGCGCGGCCGTGTTGGTACTTGTCGTTGCGGCCGGCTTTGCCTTTGAGCACATCGGTAGAGCGCCCCAAGCACCCTCTGACGTATCGAGCCAGTCCCGCAGGGGCCTGCAGCGTTACACCCCGACCCCGGCCGAGTGGGCAAGCCTGACCATCGAGCCGGTCACCGAGCGGGCGTTCCGCGCCGAACACGTCACCGAAGGCAAGATCGCCGTTGATGAGGACCGTTCGACCCCGGTGTTTTCGCCCTATGCCGGCCGCGTCACCAAATTGCTGGCAAGGCCGGGCGATACCGTCAAGCAAGGACAGGCATTGTTCGTCATCGAGGCGGCCGACAATGTGCAGGCGCAGAACGATTTTATCGCGGCCATGACCGGCCTGAACAAGGCGAAATCGGCGCTCGATCTCGCGCAGCTGCAGGACAAGCGCGCCAAGGATTTGTTCGAGGGCAAAGCTGTTCCTTTGAAAGACTACCAGCAAAGCCAGGCGACTTTCATTCAAGCGCAGAACGATCTGCGATCCTCGCAGACCGCACTGGAGGCCGCGCGCAACAAGCTACGGATCCTGGGCCTGACCGACGACGCCATCACAACATTCCAGGAAAAAGGCCGCATCAATCCGGAAACCACCATCTTCTCGCCGATCACGGGCACGGTGGTCCAGCGCAAGATCGGTCCGGGACAGTATGTGAACTCCGGCGCAAGCGACCCGGTATTCGTGATTGGCGATCTCACCACGGTGTGGCTCACGGCCTTTGTGCGGGAGACCGACGCCTCGGCGGTATCGATAGGGCAGGAGTTCTCGTTCAGCGTACTGGCGCTACCGGGCCGCACGCTTACCGCGCACATCGACTATGTTTCCGCTGCGCTCGATCCTGCGACACGGCGGCTTTTGGTCCGCGCCACCGTCGACAACAAGGACGGGCTGCTGAAACCGGAAATGTTCGCCAACGTCACGATTTATTCGGCGGAGGATCGCCCCGCGATCGGCGTGCCCAAGCAAGCGCTGATTTACGAGGGCGATCAGGTCCGGGTGTGGGTGGCGCATGAAGACAAGTCGATCGAACTTCGCCTGATCAAGACCGGCCTTACCAATGGCAATCTGGTCGAGGTTCAAGGCAATTTGAATCCCGGGGAGCAGATCGTCACCAAAGGCAGCCTATTCATCGACCGCGCCGCGTCCGGCAGCTAGCTCTTAAGCCATCGAAAGATCGATCTGGATGGATCGCCTAGTCGCCCTCGCGGTCAGCCGCCGCCTTCTGATGGTGGGCCTGTTCGCCGCCACGATCATCGGCGGGCTGATCGCATTCAAGCAACTCAATATCGAGGCGTACCCTGATCCGACGCCACCGATGGTCGACATCGTAACCCAAAGTCCGGGCTTGTCGTCGGAAGAGATCGAGCGATACATCACTATTCCGATCGAGACACAGGTCGCCGGCATAAAAAACCTCCGCACCATCCGCACCATCTCACTGTACGGATTGTCCGACGTCAAATTGCAGTTCTCGTTCGACTACACCTATGACGAAGCTCTGCAGCAGGTGTTGAACCGGCTATCCCAACTGGCGCCGCTACCGGGCAACGTGCAGCCGGGCATTTCGCCGCTGAGCGCCATCGGAGAAATCTACCGTTATCATCTGGTCGGGCCGCCGAACTACAGCGTGCTCGACCTCAAGACGTTGCAGGATTGGGTACTTCAACGCCGCTTTCGCGCCGTACCCGGAGTGATCGACGTGACCGGCTGGGGCGGCAGAACCAAAACCTACGAATTGCAAGTCGATTTCAACAAGCTGATCGCCTACGGCCTGACCCTGCCGCAGGTGCTGCAGGCCGTAAGCAATGCCAACATCAATGTGGGTGGGAACACCGTGAACATCGGCACGCAATCTGCCGTCGTGCGCGGCGTCGGATTGATACGCTCGATCGACGATCTTGCTAGCACGATGGTGTCGCAAAGCGGCGGCAATCCGGTATTGGTAAAAGATATCGCCACGGTAACCGTGGGCGAGAAACCGCGGCTTGGTATCGCGGGCATTGATCAGGAAGACGATATCGTACAGGGCATTGTCCTGATGCGCCGCGGCGAGCAGAGTTCGCCCACCATCACCCGCGTCGAGGAACTGGTCGCGTCGATCAACCGCTCCAGCATTCTGCCGCCGGGCGTGAAGATAGAGCGCATCTACGACCGCAAGGACCTGATCGAAATCACGACTGCGACGGTGCTGCACAACATGGTGATCGGTATCCTGTTGATTGTGCTGCTGCAGTGGATGTTCCTGGGGGACCTGCGTAGCGCGCTGATTGTCGGCGCGACCATTCCGTTCGCGCTGTTTTTCGCCGTGATAATCCTGGTGCTGCGCGGCGAGTCCGCCAATCTTCTCTCCGTCGGCGCCATTGATTTCGGGTTGATCGTCGATGCCACCGTGATCATGGTGGAAGCGATTTTTCGGAGGCTCTCTCAGACCATCGCACTGTCGGACGCCGAGCAAAGCCGGATTTCAACCGAAACCACCATGGGCATGAAGAGCCACGCCATTCTCAGCGCCGCGGCCGACGTGTCGCGATCGATTTTCTTTGCTGCCGCTATCATTATCGCGGCCTTCCTGCCGCTGTTCACGCTGAGCGGAGTAGAGGGAAATATCTTCGGTCCGATGGCGCGCACCTATGCCTACGCGTTGGCGGGCGGTCTGCTCGCCACGTTCACGGTGACACCGGCTCTCAGCGTCCTCATCCTGCCTGCGCATGTGCATGAAACCGAGACCTGGCTGGTTTCGTTCGTCCATCGCTTGTACATGCCGGCTTTGAAATGGGCCGTGGGCAATCGCAAGCTGGTGATGGCAGGCGCCGTCGGCCTCGTCATCATGACGGTCCTATCGGCGCGCATGCTCGGCCTTGAATTCCTGCCGAAGCTCGAGGAGGGCAATCTCTGATTCGGGCAACCTTGCCCCCGACCATCTCCTTGCAAGAGGGCAATACCTACGTCAATGAAATGCGAAAGATCATTCGCAGCCGTCCCGAAGTGGAGTCTGTGGTTTCGCAGCATGGACGTCCGGACGACGGCACCGACGCCGCGGGCCTGTTCAATGCTGAATTCTTTGCTCCGTTGAAGCCGGTGAGCCATTGGCCAAATACCCATGACAAGGAGGAACTAACCGCGCAGCTGCTGACACAGTTGCAGGACAAATTTCCCGGCGTCGAATTCAATTTCTCGCAATATTTGCAGGATAATGTTGCCGAGGCCGTCTCTGGCGTGAAAGGCGAAAACTCGATCAAGCTCTACGGCAATGATCTGGTCGCGCTGACCAATACCGCCAACAAGATCAAGTCCGTATTGTCTACCGTGAGAGGTATCACGGACCTCTCCGTCTTTACGTCGCTCGGTCAGCCGACAATTCAGATCGACATCGATCGTGCCCGCGCGGCTCGTTACGGGCTGTCTCCCGGCGATATCAACGCCACGATCCGCGTCGCCATTGGGGGCGACAGCGCCGGTGACCTCTACGAGCCCGGCAGCGACCGGCATTTCCCGATCATCATTCGCCTCGCGCCGGAATATCGCGGCAGCGCGGAGGCGATCCAGAATCTGCGGATCGGCGCGCCCGGCCCGAACGGCGCGATCACGCAAATCCCCTTAAGCGAAGTGGCGTCGATCCAACTTGTCTCGGGGGCAGCTTATATTTATCGCGAGCAGCAAGAGCGCTATTTGCCGATCAAGTTCTCGGTGCGCGAACGCGATCTCGGTAGCGCTATCCAGGAGGCGCAGCAGAAAGTAGCCGCCCAGGTCCAGTTGCCGCCGGGCTCGCGTATCGAGTGGGTTGGCGAATTCGGCAATCTGCAGGACGCCATCAAGCGGCTGTCGATCGTGGTGCCGATTAGCCTCGCGCTGATCGCGGTTCTGCTTTGGTTCAATTTTGGTTCGATGATCGACACGCTGCTGGCAATGAGCGTGATCCCGATGGCGATTTTCGGGGGCGTACTCGGGCTCCTGATAACAAACGTTCCGTTCAGCGTATCGGCGGCGATCGGATTCATCGCGCTGTTCGGCATCGCTGTCATGGATGGAATTATCATTCTCTCGCAATACAATCAGCTGATTGACGATGGGCTCGATCGCGTCCGGGCGGTGATACGCACCGGCGAGCTGCAGCTGCGGCCCGTATTGATGACTTGCGTGATTGCAGGCGTCGGGCTGTTGCCGGCCGCACTCTCGGCGGGGATCGGATCGCAAGTGCAAAAACCGTTGGCCGTGGTGGTGGTCACAGGAATGATGCTGGCGCCGCTGGTGATCCTTATTACGTTGCCGGTGCTGATTTCGTTTTTCTCGCGACGGGCCAGATAGCAAGGCAAGAGCCTTATTGCCCCGAAGGCGTGCGCAAGCCGTGCCAGGCGTCACGGACTTGATGATAGTGCACCTCGGGTAGATAATCCGGCGTGTTGAGACCAAGCGTTTTCACATCAAATCTCCCGATCGCGCTGAGCAGGGTATAAGACGCGATCACGCGATCCCGCAGCGCGCCGATCAGCCGGGCCTTGGCGGAAGTGAAATCCTGCTGCGAGTTCAAAACATCGACCGTGGTGCGCTGGCCTCCTTGCGCCTCCTTGCGCACGCCTTGCAGAGCAATGGTGGCGGCGCGAACTTCGGATTCCGACGCGCTCACCGCGATCTTGGCGCCTTCATGTGCGACCCACGCGCCCATCGCTGCGGTGCGCGCCTGATTGCGGACCTGATCCAGCACCAGCCGGCTCTGCGCGCTCAGTTCCTTGGCTTGCCTGGTTTGGGCGGCTGCGAGGCCGCCGTCATAAATTGGCGCGGTGACCTGACCCAGCACGGAGGCCTGATCCGTACGGAAAGTGCCAAGCGTCGAGTCAAACTCGCTGGCGCGGCTCGCACTTCCTTGCAACGTGACGGTCGGAAGCAGGGTGCCTTCTGCAAGACGGATAGTCGTGGAAGCAACATCGACGTCGAAACCGGCTGCAAGCACGGCGGGGTGGCTTTTGAAGGCGAGGGCGGTGGCTTCGTCGCGGCTGCGCGGCAAAAGCCGATCCACCGGTTCCGCGGGATTCAGATGCGCGGGCGAGTTACCGATCACCTGCGTATAGGTCGCCTGGCTGATCGCGAGGTTGACTTCGGCGGCGTTGAGATCGGAAAGACCCCGGCTTAGCCGGGCGTCTGCTTGCGAGGTGTCCGTCGGCGTGACGTCGCCCGCATTGAGCCGCTTCTGGGTAATCCCTACGGTTTCGCGCAGAAAAGCGACATTGGCGCGTTGCGCTTCGACGAGCGATTGATTGGCCAGCACATTCGTGTAGGCAGTCACGGCATCGAGCAACACGCCCTGGCCGACATTGCGCAGCGCCTCGCGGCCGGACTGCACCTGCAACTCGGCGATGCGCACGTTGTTGGCGGTTCTGTTGCCGTTGAAGAGTGTCTGCGTGACCGTGACGCCGATCGTCCACGGTTTCAGTGTGGCAGTTTGAATCGTATTGTCGGGAAGCAAATTACGCACCGCCTGCAGACCGCCGCCCAGCGTTGCGACGATCTGCGGACGATAGCCGGAAAGAGCCTGGGGTACGTTCTCGTCGGTCGCGCGCTGGCGCGCACGTTCGGCGTTGAGCTGGGGGTTGGTCTGATAGGCTCTGGCGAGAGCTTCGGGAAGCGATTCCGCCTGCGCAGGCGTTGTGGCAAACCCAAGGCAAGCCGCGATGCTCAGGCCCACGCCCGATCGAAGCACGCGCCCACTCATCTGGCCAATGCTACCAGCGCGTCCTGCCATGTTATCCCGCAGCAACCCGGCCATCTGCCCCCGCCAATGACCTGATTCCAGTCTAAAGGGCGTTGGCGCGGCAAGCAAACACAGCAGCATAGCAATTCACGATCTTTCAAGGGATCGAGGCGTACCCCTGAATCTGCAAATGGCTTGACCTTTAGGAACCTGTCGGGAGATTGACTGCCGGCGGCAGTACCGGCCCATTTGGCGCCGGATGTCGCGCTTCGAGCCAACATAATGCCGAAAATCTTTTCCGACCCCGACGCAATCGCTGAGGACATTATCCGCGATGTCGGCAACAATCTAACGGTCGGGTTGCCTCTCGGGCTGGGCAAGGCGAATCACATCATCAACGCGTTGTATAAGCGCGCCGCCGCAGATAGCGCGATCAATCTGACCATTTTTTCCGCGCTGACTTTGGAGAAACCCAAGCCTTCGAACCTGCTGGAGCGCCGGTTCATTGCGCCGGTGACTGACCGGCTGTTTGGCGGCTATCCCGATCTCGCCTATGCCGACGCGTTGCATGCCAACGCCCTGCCACCGAACGTTCAGGTGATCGAGTTCTTTTTTCTCGCGGGCAGGTGGCTGCACGTACCGTTCGCGCAGCAGCACTACATTTCCGCGAACTACACCCATGCATCATCATATCTGCTGGCGCGTGGCCTGAACGTCATCACACAGCTGGTGGCGAAGCGGGTCGTTGACGGCGCACCGCGCTATAGCTTGAGCTGCAACACCGACACGACACTCGACCTGTTGCGCGCGCGCCGCCGGCGGCGCGTCCTTTAAGCTCGTCGCGCAGGTCAATTCGGAATTGCCGTTCATGCCCGGTGAGGGCGATCTGCCGGCGAGCGAATTCAGTGCTGTGCTTGACAGCCCAGAGACGGACTTTCCGCTGTTTGCACCGCCGTCCGAACCGATCAGCGACACCAAATATGCCATTGGCCTACACGCCGCCGGTCTGGTGCGCGATGGAGGTACGCTGCAAATCGGAATCGGTCAGGTCGGCGATGCGCTGGCGCAAGGACTGATCGTGCGCCATCGCGACAATGCACGGTTTCATGAAATCATGGAGCGCCTTGCGCCGGGAACGTCAACGCTTTCGAATTCCGAAACCGGCCCGTTCGAGAAAGGCCTCTACGGCGTCAGCGAAATGCTGTTCGAGGCGTTCCTCGGCCTGATGGATGCCGGCATTCTCAAGCGCGAGGTCGACGGCGTACTGCTGCACGGCGCATTCTTCCTTGGACCGAAATCATTCTATCGCGCGTTGCGCGAGATGCCGCCGGAGCAACTGGAGCGCATCCAGATGATGCCGGTATCATTTACCAACCAGCTCTACGGCGATGAAGACAAAAAGCGCCTGGCGCGTGTCGATGCGCGCTTCGTCAACAACGCAATGATGGCAACCTTGATGGGCGCCGTTATTTCCGACGGGCTCGAAGACGGTCAGGTGGTAAGCGGCGTCGGCGGACAATATAATTTCGTGGCGCAGGCATTCGCGCTACAGGGTGCGCGGTCGATCCTAACGCTGGAAGCGAGCCGTCAGGAAAAAGCACGAAATATTTCCAACATTCGCTGGAGCTACGGCCACACCACGATCCCGCGGCATCTGCGCGATATCATCATTACCGAATACGGCGTTGCGGACTTGCGCGGAAAATCCGACGCCGAAGTAATCGGCGCGATGTTGGCCGTGTCGGATTCGCGGTTTCAGAGCGAACTGGCGCGGCAGGCAAAGGACGCCGGCAAATTGCCGGCAAAGTTTGAAATTCCCGTTGAACATCGCGAAAACTTTCCCGAGCGCATCTCGGCGGCGTTGAAGCCCGCCCGCGACGCCGGGCTGCTGCCGATGTTTCCATTCGGAACTGACTTCACCGAAACGGAGCAGCGCTTGATCCCGGCATTGCAGCTTTTGCAAGACGCCACGCATTCTCCGAAGCAGCTGGCCGCTCTGCTGTGGCAGGGATTGATGCAGAGGCGGGACGCGAGTGACGCCGAGTGCCTGGCTCGGCTCAGCCTCGACAAGCCTGCCACCATGGTTAAGCGAGCTTATCGCGCGCTGGTAGGCGGGGCTTTAATGAGAAGCCGCCTACACTGAGGGTTTAGCGGTTCTTGTTCACCGGCTTGCGCTTTTCAATGAACGCCGCCATGCCCTCGGAACGGTCCTCCAGCGCAAACGTGGCGTGAAACAAATCGCGCTCGACATTCAGGCCCTCCGCGAGCGGCGTCTCGAACGCACGATTGATGGCGCTCTTGGCCATCGCCGCCGCGGGCTGCGACATGCCGGCGATTTTTTCCGCCATCGCCATCGCTTCGTCCATCAATTTATCAACAGGCACGATGCGGCTAACGAGGCCCGAGCGCTCTGCCTCAGCGGCATCCATCATCCGCCCGGTAAGACACAGGTCCATCGCCTTGGATTTGCCGATCGCGCGCGTCAGTCGTTGGGTGCCGCCGATGCCGGGGATGGTACCGAGCGTGATTTCGGGCTGACCGAATTTCGCGGTGTCGCTGCAAACAATAATGTCGCACATCATCGCCAGTTCGCATCCGCCGCCGAGCGCGTAGCCGCTGACGGCCGCAATCGTCGGCTTAGCGCAATTGGCGATGCGGTCGCCGCCGATCGAAGTGAAATCGCTCGAAAACATATCGATAAAGGTCTTAGGCTGCATCTCCTTGATGTCGGCGCCGGCTGCGAACGCTTTCTCGCTGCCTGTCAGCAGGATGCATCCGATGGCATCATCGGCTTCGAGCCCGTCTACGGCGGCGGCGATCTCGCGAAACACGCCGACAGAAAGCGCGTTGAGCATCTTCGGGCGGTTTAGCGTGATAACGCCGACCGCGCCTTTATTCTCGACGATGATATGCTCAAAGCTTGCCATGGCCCACCCGCTGCGCTGACCGGTCGCGACAGGCGCACGGCGGCGCGCAATGTGCCTCGCTGGAAGCAGTGGCTTCAAGTGTTGCGGGATGAACTCAGGCCATGAACATCCGGGCTGCGGAAGCCAAGGTGAGCAGGCCGCCAAAAGCAATGAAGATCTTTCCTATGATGGAGCTTTTGCTCCATGCGTTGTCTTCAGAGCTTACAGCGGCATTTACGGTTGCCGGAGCGCTGATCGCAGCAGGCGTACTTGCTGCCGCCAATGTCAGCAACGGTGCGGGCGGGCTGGTCTCGGTCAACGCGCGATCGAGATCGTTGAGCTGATCGGCCGAAACGAGCTGGCTATCAGTGGCCTCCGCGGGTGCGTCAGTGGGCAGGAATGCAGCGTTGGCATTGGCGATGTCAGGCGGAAGGACGAGCTGCGGCGGCCCCGTCGTCCGCGCTGGCGATATCCGTTCCGGCAACAAATTTGTTGTGCGACGGCTTCTCTGCGGTCTTGCCCAGCTTGTGTGCCGAAGCGTGCTTTCTCCAGTATCGGCTGGAATGCCTGGCGTGTCTTTTGAGCGTGACAGGTTTGCCAGCTGTCGCAGGCCCTTCGATTTTTGTGTCCTGCGCGGAGGCGGTTTCACCGTCCTGCGCAGCCAGCAATGGCCCCGAAGCACATATCCAAATTCCCGCTGCGATGATCGACACCGAGCGCCCGTTGGCTTTGATAGTCATGGCAATTTCCCCAAATCGTCAGTCCCCGCGACGAAACTAGAATGTGCCGCGTGTTCACAGCAGGGCAAAAAAAGGGAATCTTTGGGCGAGTCCGGCGAAAACGCGGCAGCATTGGTGTTTAAAAAAACCGGCTGTAAACGGCGTCAGCTAATTTGTTTTTAGAATCAACGCCGCCAATGCCGCGCTCGTCGATCAATGTAATGACTTGTGATTGGAAAATTATTCGGACATCAGTTCGAGCACGCGCGGTATCCAAATAAATGATCATCCCCAGGCGCGTAATTCTCCTATTGAGGTGTAACAATTTGAACGGCCGGACGAATTAACTTGGGAACGCCTGTGCGCGAAGCCGACAACGAGTGGACTAGGCTGATGAGATTGGCCGTTAGCGGTGATGGTATAGCTTATCATCGGCTGCTCAAGGCTGTCGCGCCGGTGCTGCGGGCGGCTGCGCGCCGCGGTCTGGCTCGGGCGGGCCAGCCGGTCGATCAATCCGAGGACATCGTGCAGGATATTTTACTGGCGGTTCACCTGAAGCGGCATACCTGGGACGCCAACGCGCCTTTCGCGCCATGGCTTTTTGCCATTGCCCGCAACAAGCTGATCGACGCGCTTCGCCGCCGCGGCCGGCGCATCTTCGTCAACATCGATGATTTTGCCGAAACGATTCCAGCCGATTCCGCGCCGGAGACCGTTCCGGCGAGCGAAATGGCGATGCATCTGGATGCTCTGCCGGCGCGTCAGCGTGAAGTGTTGCAATCGATCGCCCTTGAGAGCACATCGATCAAGGACACGGCCTCGAAGCTCTCGATGAGTGAGGGCGCGGTCCGAGTGGCGCTGCACCGGGGGCTTTCAGCCATCTCGAACAAATTACGGGAAGACTGAGCATGGATACCGATCACCTCATTCGGACCCTTATCGAAGACGTTGAATTTCGATCGCGTCCGGTCGGCGCCGTCCTGGCGATGGCGCTGTTGGTCGCCCTGCCAGTTTCGGCGGCGATGTTGCTCGTCACCCTCGGCGTTCGCCCTGACGTGATGACCGCAATGCACAATCCGTTCTTCGACCTGAAATTTGCAGTGACGCTGGCGTTGGCGCTGCCGGCTATTGCCATCAGTTTGCATCTGTCGCGGCCGGAGACGTCGGTTAAAAGGCTGGCGATGGCTGTTGCTGATTCCGGTGGGACTTCTCGCGGCCGGCATCGTGGCGGAGATGATGACGCCGCAACGGCTGCCTGCTATGACGCGGATGATCGGCAAGAATTCGCGGGTTTGCCTGGCGGCGATCCCGCTGCTGTCGCTGCCGTTGCTGGCGGCAGCGCTGATAGCATTACGTCAAGGCGCGCCGGCCAGGCCTGGTTTGACGGGCGCTTTTGCGGGGCTGTTGTCGGCTGGTCTGGCGGCCACGCTCTACGCTTCACATTGCCCGGATGATTTACCGCTGTTTGTGGCGACCTGGTACACGATCGCCACGCTGATAGTTGCGGGTGCTGGCGCGCTGGCGGGATCAAGGTTGCTGAAATTCTAGCTAACCGCTTGGAAATGCCAGCACTGCTGCGTCGTTTGGTCGAACCGCGTCGCTCAGCTCAGGCCCGCAAAACATTTGCGATATCGTCGAACCTGTGACCGTTTCAAGACGACTACTTCAGGAGAACCAAATAGATCAATCCTCTAAAATGGTCCTGCGCCCTGGCTTGGGGAACAAACGAGGCGAGACGAACCTTGTTAGCGGTGACGGTGGGCAGCTTTTAGATGATGGCGATCAGCAAGAAAATTCAGCAACTGCCGAGCGCCGAGATCGAAGCGTTGCTTCCTTGGTACGCAGCCGGTGCACTGGGAGCGCGCGACATGCGTCGCGTCGATATCGCCGTGGCCAGCGACCCCGGCCTGGCGCAGCAATACGAGGCTATCCGGCAAGAACATGCTCAGACAGTCCGTCTCAATGAAAATTTGGGCGCCCCTTCGCCTAGGGTGATCCAAAAACTGTTCGCGGCCATTGACGCGGAATCTGATCCTGCCACCGCGAAGTTTGCACGAAAGCGATCCTCGACCTCCGCGCGGCTGAGAGAGTTTGCGATCGGCCTGTCGCCCCGTGCAATGGCGTGGTCGACTGGGCTGGCAATATTGGGCTCAATGATGCTGGGCGGCGCCATTGGCGCGCTGCTAGTTAAGTACGAAAGCGCGCTTCGGTTCTAGCGAGCCAAAGCTGAACTTTTGCGCTGACGCGGTCGCATCGCCAGCATTTCCGGCACATCAAATTCATTATCAGTCTCGTAATCACTGGACCCTATCACCATAGCCTTGAAGGCTTGGGGCGGGGTGAGCTATGTCAGCGAACGGACCTGAGGACGTCTCGGCAATAGCACCTGCGCAACTATCTCGAAGACAACGGCCGCCCCGCGTGTGGAAATTCTGGGGGACCACCCTTTGGGGCCTCTTCATCTTTGCCGCAATGTTTGCCGGTCAGATGGTGGTGGTGGCTTATTTCGTGCTCGCTCACGACGGGCCACTCGATTTCACCGCGCTTAAAGGGCTGCTTGGGGGTGGGCTCACCATCTCACTGTCCGTGATCATGGGATTGCCCGCGGTGCTCGGCGCAATCTGGCTGGCAACCCGCACGGCGCGCATGTCCTTCGCCGAGTACCTGGCGCTACGCTGGACGCGCTGGAGTAACGTCCTGATCGGCGCCGTCGGGCTGTTCGTTCTCATCATGACGTGGGATTTGTTGTCGCGCGCGCTGGGCCGTGAAGTCGAACCGGGCTTCATGATGGAGGTGCTGAAATCGGCGCAGGCCGATGGCGCGCTGTGGCTGCTGGTGATCGCCTTCTGCGTCGGCGCCCCCGTCACCGAAGAATTCTTCGTGCGCGGCTTCCTCTACCGCGGATGGTCCGAGTCGTTTCTGCGTCCGGCCGGCGCGATCGTCCTGTCGTCGCTGGTGTGGACCGTGCTGCATCTGCAATATGACTTGTATTTTCTCGGCGAAGTATTCTCGATCGGACTGCTGCTGGGTTATCTGCGCCATCGCGGCAATTCGACATGGCTGACGGTGGTGATCCACGGCCTCAACAATCTGGCGGCCACGCTACAGACTATATGGCTCGGCCGGTCATCCCTGAGGGTTAGCTCGCCAGAGCGATGAAGACGGGCATCGTAAAGCCGCAAGTATCGTCTGCAGTATCAGGATTTGCGCCATCAGCGGTGCGTCGCCGCCCATCTGGCGAGCCAAGATGTAAGCATTGGATGCGGCCGGGACCGACGCACAACATGCGACAACACCCAAATTCGCTCCGGACAGGCCGAAGGCGACGCCCAGCCCGATCGCGAATATGGGCATGACTGCCAGCTTGAGAATCACCGTCAGCAACGCCGCCGCGCGGGGCCGCCGCAATCCCTCGAGATGCAGTCCCGCGCCGACCACCAGAAGCCCGGTTGCCAGCGAGCATCGCCCCAGCGAATCCGCGAATTCGTGCAGCGGATTCGGGATTGCAACATGGGCAAGATTGATCGCAAGCCCAATGACGCAGCTCCAGATCATCGGGTTGCGGGCCATGGCCATGAAGATCGCAGGCCAAGCCAGTCGTTGCGGGGCGGCGTAGTATCCCAATACGGCGACGCAGAAGACGTTGAGCAGCGGGGTCATCACCATGGTCCCGACGGAGAACAGCGTAATTCCCAACGCGCCCCACAAGTTTTGAGCGACGGAGAGCGCTACGAAGGTCTGCCAGCGCGTTGCGCCCTGAAAGATCGACGAGAACGCGGCGCCGTCGATGCCAAGCGTTCGCGTCAGCACCGGGCGTAACGCCAGACACAGCGCCGACATCAGAAGCACGGAAAGCAACAGGGCTCCGCCGGCCCCGGCAATCGGCACCGAAGCCAGATCAGCTCGCCCGATGGTATCGATCAAAAGCGCCGGAAAAAGCACGTAGTAAATCAGGTTCTCGAGTCCGACCCAGTGCGCGTCTTCCTTCAACAGCAGGCGACGCAACGCAAAGCCGAGCACGATCAGGAGAAACACCGGGATCAGTGCAGCGAACACCGTCAGCATGGTTCAGGCGGTCTCGAACGCCGCGCGGCCGCCAGCCGGTCAAGCGCGCCCTGCAGAATGAAAATCGCGGCGTGCTCGTCGATCACCTCGGCGCGTCTGGCGCGGCTCATGTCCATCCCGATCAATTCGCGCTCGACAGCCACCGTCGACAGCCGCTCGTCCCACAGCGCGATTGCCAAATCCGTGAGTTTCGAGAAATTCCGTGCGAACGCGCGCGTTGATTGTGCGCGGGGGCCTTCGCTGGCGTCCATGTTGATGGGCAGACCGAGCACAAAACCGACCGCGCTGCGCTCTCCGGCGAGGCTCAGCAACCGGACTGCATCTGACGTGAAGGCCTTGCGCTGAATGGTAGCCACGCCGATCGCCAGCTTGCGATCCGGATCAGACACAGCGACGCCGATTGTCTTGGTGCCGAGATCGAGCCCGATTAGCGCCCCGCGCACCGGCCAATGGGTGGACGCCTCGATCAGGGGCAAAATGAGGGCGGACATATCTCCGCATAACATGGGGTATGTAGCGGAGGCAAAGCGGCACGTAGCTTATCAGCGCTGCGCCGTGCTAGCATAATTCAAGCCTTCTGCATCGATGCCGCATCGATGATCCGTCCCACGATTAATACGAGCATACCATGTGGCCTGATCGCCGACTCCTCGATTTGTTCAAAACCGAATTTCCAATCATCCAGGCGCCGATGGCCGGCGTGATGGACGCCGACCTCGTGATCGCCGCGGCGCAAGGCGGCGCGTTGGGATCACTGCCATGCGCGACGATCTCGGTGGAGAAAGCGCGCGAACAAATCAATATCATTCGCCAGCGCGTTTCCGCCCCGGTGAACATGAATTTCTTCTGCCATGATGCGCAAGATGCGGATGCAGGGCAGGAGGCCGGATGGAAAAAGCGGCTGGCGCCTTATTATGCCGAGTTGAGCCTCGATCCGGCCGCACCATTCAGCGCCGCCAATCGCGCCCCGTTCGACGCCGCGCTGTGCGAGCTGGTGGAGGAATTGAAGCCCGAGGTCGTCAGCTTCCATTTCGGCCTACCCGATCCGGCGCTATTGAAGCGCGTCAAGGCGGCCGGCTGCCTTGTGATCTCTTCGGCGACCATCGTGCGTGAAGCCATCTGGCTGGAGGAGCACGGTGTGGACGCGATCATCGCGCAAGGCGCGGAAGCTGGCGGTCATCGCGGTATGTTTCTGACCGAGAATATTTCGGAGCAGCCCGGGACCTTTGCCCTCGTGCCGCAGGTGGTGGATGCGGTGCGCGTGCCGGTGATCGCGTCCGGCGGCATCGCAGACGGGCGCGGCATCGCCGCTGCGTTTGCGCTGGGGGCCGCAGGGGTACAGATCGGCACCGCCTATTTGCGTTGCCCGGAGTCGAAACTGAGTGCGCCGCATCGCGCCGCGCTGGCCGAAGCGCGTGACGATTCCACCGTAGTCACCAACGTGATGACCGGCCGTCCGGCGCGCGGGGTCATGAACCGGGTAATGCGCGAAGTTGGCCCGCTAACGTCGGAAGCACCAGATTTTCCGCACGCCGCGACGGCCCTTGCCCCCTTGAAAGCGGCGGCTGAAAAGCTCGGCCGGGTTGATTTCACCAATCTGTGGGCGGGGCAGGCTGTTCGGCTCGGTCATGACATGCCTGCGGCGGAACTGACGCAGGTATTGGCCGGCGGCGCGCTCGTACGGCTTAGTCAGATGGCGGTCTGATCCGGCCATCTGCGTTGCGGCCCGAAAGCTGCCTCTGCTATATGGCGGGCTCAAATTTCGCCGCGGGAAGGTCTTATATAGTGTCCGTAGATGCCGCTACCGTCCGCCGTATTGCGCATCTGGCGCGGATCGCGGTCACCGAAGTGGAGGTTCCCCATCTGCAGGGCGAGCTAAACGCGATGCTCGCCTTCGTAGAGCAACTGGCGGAAGTGAATGTTGACGGCATCGAGCCGATGACCTCGGTCACCCCGATGGAAATGAAGAAGCGAGCCGATGTGGTCAACGACGGCGAAATCGCCGACGAAGTCGTCGCCAACGCCCCGGCCACGCAAGACCACTTCTTTCTGGTGCCGAAGGTCGTCGAGTAGTTCTTAAGGCTTTCAAGACGGAAATTCCGATGTGCATGCTTTGTGACGATGAGAAAGCCTATCAGGCCTACATGAACTATCTCGACGCCATGGAACGCCAGGGCAAGGCTGCCGATCCAAACAAGGCGGTCGATGCCGTGCTCGATCAGCTCGAAGCTGCCGATAAGGCCAAAGTTGCGCGCGACGATCCCGCCAACGACAAAACGCTGTCTCCATTCTTCTGCAGTCCGGTCGATAAATGACCGATCTGACGTCGCTGACGCTTGCGGAGGCCCGTGACCGCCTCGCAAAAAAATCCTTCACTTCGCTTGAATTGACAGATGCGCATATCGCTGCGGTCGAGGCCGCGCGCGCGCTCAATGCGTTCGTGCTGGAGACACCGGATCAGGCGCGAAGCATGGCTCGCGAAGCCGATACAAAAATCGCGAAGGGTGAGGGTGGTCCGCTCGGCGGTATACCGCTCGGCATCAAAGATTTGTTCGCGACCAAGGATGTTCGAACCACGGCGTGCTCGAAAATCCTCGGCAATTTTATCCCGCCTTATGAATTGACCGTGAGTTCGCAGCTCTGGCGCGACGGCGCTGTCATGCTCGGCAAGCTCAATAATGACGAATTCGCGATGGGCTCGTCGAATGAGACTTCGTGCTTCGGGACGGTGGTGAATCCTTGGCGTCGCGAAGGCTCCGATACCAAGCTGGTGCCGGGCGGCTCGTCCGGCGGATCGGCTTCTGCAGTGGCGGCGCAGCTCTGCATGGGAGCGACCGCGACCGACACCGGCGGCTCCATCCGGCAGCCAGCGGCGTTTACCGGAACGGTCGGCATGAAGCCGACCTATGGGCGCTGCTCGCGCTGGGGCATCGTGGCGTTCGCGTCTTCGCTCGATCAGGCCGGGCCGATCGCGCGCACGGTACGCGACACGTCGATCCTGATGCGTTCGATGGCCGGCCATGACCCGAAAGACACGACGTCGGTCGATCGTCCGGTGCCGGACTACGAAGCCGCGCTCGGAAAATCCGTGAAAGGCATGAAGATCGGGATTCCCCGGGAGTATCGGCTCGACGGCATGCCCGATGAAATCGAAAAACTCTGGAGCCAAGGCGCCGAATGGCTGAAGGCGGCCGGAGCCGAACTTGTCGAGGTATCGCTGTCGCATACGAAATACGCGCTGCCTGCTTACTACATCGTCGCGCCGGCGGAAGCCTCGTCGAATCTGGCGCGCTATGACGGCGTGCGCTACGGGCTGCGCGTGCCCGGCCGCAACATCACTGAGATGTACGAGAACACGCGCGCCGAGGGTTTCGGTGCGGAGGTTCGCCGCCGCATCATGATCGGCACCTATGTGCTCTCGGCCGGCTATTACGATGCCTACTATCTGCGCGCGCAGAAAGTCCGCACCTTGATCAAGAAAGATTTCGAGGACTGCTTCGCCAGCGGCGTTCAAGCGATCCTGACGCCGGCGACGCCATCGGCGGCATTCGGCATCGGTGAAAAGGGGGGCGCGGATCCGATCGAAATGTACCTCAACGACATCTTCACGGTGACGGTGAACATGGCCGGATTGCCGGGCATCGCGGTCCCCGCCGGCAAGGATGCGCAGGGCCTGCCGCTCGGGCTGCAGCTTATCGGACGCCCGTTCGAAGAGGACACGCTGTTTTCGCTTGGCGAGGTGATCGAACAGTCAGCTGGACGGTTCTCGCCGGAGAAATGGTGGTGAGCGTGGCTGATTTCAAAGCCAGCTTGTCGGAGCCTGCGCCGGCAGCGAATGTTGCCCCGCCGCTTGCCGCCTTGTGGTGGGCAGGCAAGGGCGACTGGAAAAAGGCGCACGAAATCGCACAGGATGAAAACGGGATGGCGGCCTCGTGGGTGCATGCCTATCTGCACCGCGTTGAAGGTGACCTTGGCAATGCCGGTTATTGGTACCGGCAGGCCCGCCAGCCGGTCGCAACCGTCCCGCTTGAAACTGAGTGGGAGCGGATCGTTTCGACGCTGCTTCAAGGGGAGCAGGTATGAACACAAAAAACGGCAAGCTCATCCAAGGCGCCACCGGCGATTGGGAAATGGTGATCGGCCTCGAAGTCCACGCCCAGGTCGCCTCTAATTCGAAATTGTTTTCCGGCGCCTCGACGCAATTCGGCGGCGACCCCAACACCCACGTGTCGCTGGTCGACGCGGCGATGCCGGGCATGCTGCCTGTAATAAATGAAGTCTGCGTCAAGCAGGCGGTCCGCACCGGGCTCGGGCTGAAGGCTCAAATCAACCGCCGCTCGGTGTTCGACCGCAAAAACTATTTCTATCCGGATTTGCCGCAGGGATATCAGATCAGCCAGTACAAGTCGCCGATCGTAGGCGAGGGTGAGGTCGTCCTCGAATTGGCAGACGGAGAGAGCGTCGCGGTGGGCATCGAGCGGCTGCATCTGGAGCAGGACGCCGGAAAATTGTTGCACGACCAGAGCGCGACCAATTCATTCGTCGATCTGAACAGGTCGGGCGTTGCGCTGATGGAGATCGTGTCGAAGCCTGATATCCGCTCGTCCGAGCAGGCCAAGGCCTACGTGTCGAAGCTGCGCTCGATTCTGCGCTATCTCGGCACCTGCGACGGCGACATGGAGAAGGGTTCGCTGCGCGCGGACGTCAACGTTTCCGTGCGCAAGCCCGGCGATCCGCTTGGCACCCGCTGCGAAATCAAGAACATGAACTCGATCGCTTTCATCGGGCAAGCCATCGAATACGAAGCGCGGCGACAGATCGGTGTGATCGAGGACGGCGGCACGATCGATCAGGAAACCCGGCTGTTCGACCCGAACCGGGGCGAGACCCGTTCGATGCGCTTCAAGGAAGAGGCGCACGATTATCGTTATTTTCCTGATCCCGATCTGCTGCCGCTGGAGTTTTCGCAGAGCTATGTCGATGCGCTGAAGGCGGACTTGCCCGAATTGCCGGACGAGAAGAAAGCGCGTTTCGTTAGTGAGCTTGGTCTGACAGCTTATGATGCCAGCGTATTGGTCGCAGAGCGCGAGAGCGCCGAGTTCTACGAGGCCGTGCTTTCTAAGCTCGCCGATAAGGCCCGCGATGGCAAACTGGCCGCCAACTGGATCATCAACGAACTGTTCGGCCGTCTCAACAAGGAGGGGCGCGATATCGACGCGTCTCCGATATCGGCACGGCAGCTTGGCACCATCGTCGATCTGATCGGGGAGGGCGTCATTTCCGGCAAGATCGCCAAGGATTTGTTCGAGATTGTCTGGCAGGAGGGCGGTGACCCCCGCGCAATCGTCGAACAGCGCGGCATGAAACAGGTCACCGACATCGGCGCGATCGAGAAGGTGGTTGACGAGATCGTCGCCGCCAATCCGGACAAGGCGGCGCAAGCGCGCGCCAAGCCGGCGATGATCGGATGGTTCGTCGGACAGGTGATGAAATCTTCCGGCGGCAAAGCCAGCCCGCAGTTGGTGAACGATCTTCTCAAGACCAAACTCGGAATCTGAATCTCGCGTGCCGTAGCGCCGGCGTTCTGTGCGCGCCGCGTCAGCGCGATAGAGTTGGGTGCATCGCGCGTGCAGTTCGAAGAGACGCGAACAGCCCGAAATCGGATAGGCGAATCGGCGTTCGCGATTCGGCAAAAAATCGGATTTGGCGGATGACGATGAGACGCAAACGCATTGAACGTGAAAATTTTTTCATTGCCAAAGCTTACGACTCAGAGTCCGCGAAACGTGCTTTCAACTATCCTGTGAGTTCGCGGCGTCGCTAAAAATTGCCGCGCGACCAATCGTTCGAATACACAGAAACATTTGCGGCACAGTCGCTTTTGCAATCTTGACAATTGGCGATGTAGAATTCCCGCGCGCTATTTGCATCGCCTTGACGATGCATTGTCGCGTTGTTGCGGAGCGCGCGTTGCGCGTGGCGTCATACACGCGTCAACACTTCCTTAAGCGGGACGCTGTTTTTTTAGATGTGTTGGTGTATGCGGGATGCAGTGCATTTCGATTCCCGAGTGCACGCAACGACTAAGTGATCACTACATCGGAGGGCATCATGGCCAAGAAAGCGAAGAAGGCGAAGAAGGCGAAGAGCGCAGTGAAGAAGACTGCAAAGAAGACGAAGAAGGTTTCCAAGAAGAAGAAGTAACTCGCCTTGAAGAAAATGCCGGCGGCTTGACGCCGGCGACGTCACAAGAGCCCCGGTGCAGTTAGCTTCTCAAAGTGAAATTTGAACCGTAGGCTCTGGTCGACGAAAGAGGGTGTCGGCGAGACATCAGGTCAAACGGCTGGATCGATAATTCGAACGAGCTTGCTCCTTCGCAAAACCGGTCCGGCAGAAGAAACAAGTTTCTTCCTTCGTGCGGATATCTGGTCCGCGGTTTCACCGGCGGCTTCCGCTCTCGTGAGATTTGATCCTGACGTGTTCGCCGACGCCCTCGCTTCCAGAGGGGCGCCTCGCCCCGTTGAGCAACATCCCCAAATACCTCAGACGAGTTTCAACCTGGCGGCCAGGTGTATCGTCTTTCCCGGCCGGTAGCGCAGGGACGTCCGGAATTGCGACGATGGTTATCGCTTTGCGAAATGCCAGGGTAAACCGAATTTCGCATATCGTCTGAAAGCTCGATATCACAGGCGTTTTAGCGTTTCGCTTTGATCTGCCGGCGATTGGCGTTCAGATTCAATTCATCGCGATACTTAAACTGCTCTTCAAATTTGACTGATCATATGAGTCCAACAAGCCGGCAAAAGGCGATGGGGACAGGCGCGTCGAATAAGTGAACAGGAGCCGCGCTCGGTGAGGCGGCCAACAATCAAAAAAAGGAAGAACTAAATGTTTCAGGGAAGCTTCGATCTGGATACGGCGGCGCCGGTAGAAACAAGTGCTGTTCAGGATGTGCTGTTCGAACGTGGCCTGTATTGGGCGAGCGGGCGGTCAGGCATGGTGGACCTGGTGACGGCGCATAAGTGGTTCAACCTCGCCGCTCTCAAGGGCCGGGTTGACGCACTTGCGCTGCGCCGCGAGGTCGCGGAAATGATGTCGGACGTTGAGATTGCCATGGCACAGCGCGAAGCGCGGGCATGGATGAGTGCGCATTGAGAATCATCTGCGCGGGAGGCACTGCTGCTTGCGCTCGGCGCTGAGTTTGAGATCGCTTCAGCAGCCCGGTAGAGACAGTGCGAACGGTCTATCCTTTAGCATCGCGCGATTTGCGATCGACGATGCGACCCGCGTGCGATCGCACACAGCGCTCGTTCACGTTGCCAATGTACGAGCGATCGACCGATTCCAGATGCGCGTCGGAAGATGCTTCGTCGCACTTCATCGAAGTAGCGAGGCAGAATATCGAGTGAATCCTTGGCGGAGCCGGAGGGATTCGAACCCTCGATAGGGCTTTACAACCCTATAACGGTTTAGCAAACCGCCGCCTTCAGCCACTCGGCCACAGCTCCATGCCCGCCGATATGCCCGAGGCGGTCGTCAGCCGCAAGCGGCAGATGATGTTAGAAACCCAAGCTTTTCGGCTCAAATCGATTCCAGCATCGATATGTTCCGTGGCGGAGGATAGCCTCTTCAGAGCGAGTTGGCTGTGAAACGCCCATGTGGAACCTCAGGAATCGAGGTCGTGGAGCTTCACGCGAGTCGTTTGAGAGATAGCGCCATCATCGGGGGTGATTCCCGCTTCGTACGGCGCGATTCGAGCTGTTGCAGGTCAATTTCAGCGGCGACCTTCAGAGCGAGCGCTCAATTGCAAGCCTCGACCGAAAAGTTAAACTTTTTCAAAATTATAGTAATATCAAATGGTTGGCGGCAGCATCCCTAAACTGTTGCGTGTTATTTGTGCAACACATTTTCAAAAACGCCCTGAGTTCGGCTCGTTCCGAGACGTTCCTTTGTTGCGTGTGCAGAAGTGTTCGGTAATTGTGATCAGGCGACGGAGGGGGGCATCCCGAGGTCGTCCCGTTAGGTGGTTCGCTTAAGTCCCTCGCGTTTATGCGGGAGTGTCCGAAAACGCGAAACGACTGAGCGGTTTTCTAAGGGCCAAGGGAACCAACCTGAGGGTGTTTTCACCCAGCGGATCCGGAACCTACCCCTACAGAGCAACTTGGAGGTTAACATGAACATGGTTAAGAGCCTTATCCTCAGCTCAGCGGCGGGTCTCATCGCCATGAGCGGGGCGCAGGCAGCTGATCTTCCCGTAAAGGCCAAGGCGGTCGAGTACGTGAAGATCTGTTCCCTGTACGGCGCGGGTTTCTATTACATCCCGGGCACCGACACCTGCATCAAGCTGAGCGGCTACCTGCGCGTCGATCTCGCGGTAAACTCGAACTCGGACGATGGCGGTAACATCGCGGGTCTGGGCGGCGCGAAAAATCGCCTCACGAACGCCTACACCTGGCGGTCTCGTGAAGACCTCGACGTCGATACCCGCACCGCGACCGAATATGGCGTGGTTCGCACCTACTTCGATGCGACGTTCAGCTGGACCTCGGGCGGCTATGCCGGCACGGGTCTCGGCACAACCGCCTATGACTCGGCTCCTGCCGGAACCAGCGGCAGCGGCTCGGTCGCCGGTGGCGCACTCGGCGTGTACTATGCCTATATCCAGTTCGCCGGCTTCACGATGGGTAAAGCCGTCTCGCAGTTCGCCGCTCCCTGGGCGAACTATCCGGGCAACAACTTCGACGGTCTCTCCGGCGGTATCAGCACGGTCACGGGTATCAACCAGTTCACCTACACTGCCGAGTTCGGTAACGGCATCTCGGCGTCGATCGGCGTTCAGGACCCCACGCAATACCTGCAGGCTGGCGTTAACAACGCTATCGTTGGCCCCGCCACTGCTGCCCAAGCCGCCGGATCCGGCGGTGCTCGTTGCCGTTGGCGGTCCCGGTACCTTCGGCGGCGGAAACGGTATAGCTCCCTTAACCAACGGTACCTTCACCGCTACCGGTGGGGCACCTGCTGCTCTCGCTGGCACCGGCGCTTTCGGCACCAGTGATTACGGTGGGTCGTCGGTTCCTGATGTTGTCGGCATGCTCCGTGTTGACCAGGCCTGGGGTCTGTTCCAGCTGTCAGCCGCCGCGCATGACAACACCGTCGGGTATTACGGTGCGACCGAACTTTCCGGTCATCCGGGCGACCGCTGGGGTTATGCCGTTGCAGCAGCCCTGTCGATCAAGAACATCCCGACAGGACCTGGTGACACGATCAACGTCCAGGGCGTGTATACCAGCGGTGCAACCCGCTACAACCTGAACGAACTCGGTCAGGCGGGTGGTATCACGACCTATGGTGGCAACACCGGCACAACCGCTGGTGGCCGGACGGTTGGCTTCGGCTTTGCGCCCGATACGGTGTTCGGACCGGGCGGTCAGCAGCAGTTGATCCAGACTTGGGGTATGCGCGGTGCTTACACCCACAACTGGAATGCCTACTGGAACAGCAGCGTCTTCGGCAGCTATGCCGAGGTCCACTACCCCGGCGCAGCCAAGACTCTGCTCTGCGGCACTGGCGGACCGGCTGGTTCGGTAACGGGCGGCACGATTGCCGGCACGTTGAACACCGGCGGCTATTTTTGGCGCAGGCGGTATTCCGGGAACCTTCATCTCCACCTGCAATCCGGACTACAACATTGCGATCCTGGGCTTCACCACCCGCTGGACTCCAGTCAAGAACCTGACCTTCTCGGGTGAGTACGTCTACCAGCATCTGGATCAGAAGATGGTAGGTACGGTCGTTGCCGCCAGCGCCGCTGCCGGCAAGCCCACGGAAGCCTACAGGCTCGCGGATCAGAACAATTCTCTGTTCTACCTCCGTGCCCAGCGCAACTGGTAATACCCGGTTGATCTGACAACAGCCTAACAAAACCCCCGGCAGGAAACTGCCGGGGGTTTTTCTTTGCCTACAATGAAAATACGCTCGCTTGTCGGGCCCGACGCTCTGCCGCAATGCGCAGGCTTATTCCACGCTGGCGCCGCGGTGCAAATCAGCTTCGATCTGCAGGCGCGAGCCGCCGCCAAATCGCGAGCGATAGACCTGCAGGTTCTCCATGATCCGCTGCACGTAATTGCGCGTCTCGGAAAACGGGATGAGCTCGACCCAGTCGACCGCATCGACCTTCGGGTCGCGCGGATCGCCATATCGCTCGATCCACTTTTTGACGCTGCCCCGGCCGGCATTGTAGGCGGCAAAGGTCATGATGTAGGAGCCGCGGTAATCGTCGATCAGGCCGCCGAGTTCGGCTGCTCCCAAAGCGGCGTTGTAGACCGGGTCATTCTTCAGGCGGCCGAGATCAAAGCTGGCGCCGTATTTTTTGCAGACGTAGCGTCCGGCGTCGGGCGTCACCTGCATCAGTCCATAGGCTTGAGCCGGCGAAACGACCGAGGGATTGAACGCGCTTTCCTGCCGCGCGATCGCAAACACGATGCTGCGCTCGACATCGGGTCCGATCGATTTGAAAGGCGGAATTCCCGAGACCGGATAGGCATAGAAGTCAAATGGCAGTCCGCGATTGAGCGCGGCCTTGCCCATCAGCAGCATTCCGCGCGCATCGCCGCTGCGTGACGCCAGTTCGCCAAGCCCCACCAGCGCATCGGGGTCGCCGTTTTCCCCCATATCGGCCAGGATCGGAATCGCAAGCTCTCCCTCGTCCATCGCGTAGAGGAGCTGCACGGCACGGACGATCTCAAGCTGCTCGATTCGCCCGCGCGCGCCGGGAACGCCGTTCAGTTCGATCTGCGGCAGTCCCAGTTTTGCCCGCGCCAGTTGCCCGTAGTAGCTCGTGGAATGTGCCGCCGCAGCCGCATAGGCCTGTCGTGCATCCTGCATTCGCCCCGCGGCTTCCGCGGCACGACCTTGCCAATAGCCGGCCCGGGCGAGCGCGGTCGGATTGACGCTGCCGACGCCGATGCGGGCGAAGTGTTGTGCGGCGGTTGCGGGGTCCTGGAGGAAACGCAGCGCGATCCAGCCCGCGGTAAATTCCTGCTCGGTCTTGTAGATATCCCGCGCGGGAATCGCCGCGTCGCGCGCAATCAGATACGCCGTGCGCCGCTCGCCGACATCGAGCATCTTGCGCGACAATAACCGCCGTTCGATCCACCACTCGTCGAAATTATAGAGGCGGGCGGGATCGCGGGGTGCCGCGAGCATCAGTTGCGCGGCCTCGGAAAATTTCTCTTCGCGGCGAAGCAACTGAATTCTGCTGAAGATGTAACCGGGATCGCTGTGCAGTTCCTGCGGAACGGCATCGAGCAGGGCCCTGGTGTTCGAAGCCTTTTTGAAGGCCGCGATCCGCGCTTTGGCCAGGGCAACCTGATTGCTTCCCAACCGCTTGGCGGCGCGCAACGCCGCTTCATGATCGCTGCCGTACAGGAGGAGGTCCATGCGCGCTTTGTGATCGCCGGGCGTCAGCAGCGCGCCGAACAGGTCGAGCGCGGCGCTCTCGGTGTCTCCCGACATCGAGTCGTTGCGCCAGGCATCGCGGATCAAACGCTCCGCGTTGGCCCGGTCGCCGCGGCCGATCAGCGCGCGCGCCAGCGAAAACTTACCCTTCGCCGACAGCGGCTTTTCATCCTCGAACCAGGCGAGCACGGTCGCATCATCGCGATGGTCGTCCCAAAGCGCGGCCTCCAGCCGACGGCGCAAGAATGTCTGCGAGGGCCAGCTCGGATTGACGGCGATGAAAGCACGATAGCGCTCGACGGATGCGCCATTGTCGTCGCTGCGCAGGATAAACCATTCGGCGAGCTTTCGTGCGACGGGATCGGTGATCGCCGCCTGCGCTTGCGTTGCGTCGGCGGCTTTGTGAGCGCGCACGAGCTCAATGACGTTTTCCAATCCCTCCTTGTCCGACTGCGGCGTAGTGGAAGTCGACGCCATCGCTGCGGGGACAGCCGGCTTGCGCGCCGACGGAGGAAGGGCCGCATGCTGCCTCGTTGCGGGCTGCATTGCAGGCGGGACGGTGGATGCAGGATTGGCTGTGTTTTTGGCGGCAGACTGCTTGCCGGGGTTGGACGTCTTTGGCACGACGTTGCGCGCAATTGGCCGCGGCTTTGGCAACGGCACCTTCGCGGCCCAGGCATCGCGAACTGGCCCAGCCAATCCGACGGCCAGCGCCAGGCTTGTGACCAGTGCGGTCGATCGTAGCGCATCTGCGCAGACAAGTCGGTTCACGGCGTTCCTTCGCGGCGAATCATGCGATCGCTTCGGCTCTAGCTCTATTTCATCGAATATGAAGCCAAAACACTAAAAACCAGTGGCGCGCCCGGTCTGGGATGTCATGGCGGCGAAATCGCGGCTGTCGCAAGGGCGGGCCTTTCGCGGTAACGCCAGACCCGATATGAATAAGCAGGACATCCGTCGGTTCCACGGCCGATAGTCGCACCTGTGTCGGGAGAAAATCATGGCAACCAATGGCAATTTTCGGGGGTCTTTCACCGCCTTGGTTACGCCGTTCAAAAATGGCGCACTTGATGAAACCGTGTTTCGCGATCTCGTAAATTGGCAGATCGAAGAAGGGTCGCACGGACTTGTTCCCGTCGGCACGACAGGTGAAAGTCCGACGCTCAGTCACGAAGAACATCACAAAGTGGTCAGGTGGTGCGTCGAGGAGGCCAAGGGGCGTGTGCCGGTGATCGCCGGCGCTGGCTCGAACTCGACAAAGGAAGCCGTCGAACTGGCGCAGCACGCCGAAAAGGCTGGCGCCGATGCCGTGCTGGTCGTGACTCCCTACTACAATAAGCCGACGCAGGAAGGGATGTACCACCACTTCAAGGCCGTGAATGATTCGATCGGTATACCGATCTTCATTTACAACATCCCGCCGCGTTCGGTTGTCGACTTGTCAGTCGAGACGATGACACGCCTGTTCGAACTGAAGAACATTGCCGGGGTAAAGGACGCGACCGCCGATCTTGCCCGGGTATCGAAGCAGCGCCACGCCATGGGTCCGGACTTCATTCAGCTTTCCGGCGAGGACATGACTGCGCTCGCGTATATGGCAGCGGGCGGACACGGTTGCATATCGGTCGTCGCCAACGTGGCGCCGAAGATGTGTTCCGATCTGATGTCAGCCGTGCTGAAGGGCGATTATATCGCGGGTCTGAAGATTCAGGATCGGCTGGTGCCGCTGCATGACGCGATCTTCAAGGAGCCCGGCCTCGCCGGCGCCAAGCATGGCCTGAAGATTCTGGGCCGCCTTGAAGAAGACGTGCGCCTGCCGCTGATGTCCGTGACGCCGCCGACCGGCCAGGTCATTCGCAGCGCCATGGTGCATGCCGGCCTGATCAACTAGCGCTTTAGAAAGCTGCGTTCCGCGTGCGCTTTTGAGAGCAGGAGACGACCAATGTTGAAGGAATTCCGCGAATTCGCGATGAAGGGCAACGTCGTCGATCTCGCCGTCGGCGTCATCATCGGCGCCGCGTTCGGTGCGATCGTGACGTCTCTCGTCGGCGATATCATCATGCCGATCATCGGCTCGGCGACCGGCGGGCTCGACTTTTCGAATTACTTCACCGCCTTGTCGAAGGCAGTGACCGCGTCGAATCTCGCCGACGCGAAAAAGCAGGGTGCCGTGCTGGCCTGGGGTAATTTCCTGACGCTTACTCTGAATTTCATCATCATCGCCTTTGTGCTGTTCATGATCATTCGTTTGATGAACAAGATGAAACGTAGAGACGAAGCGAAGGTTGCTCCCGCAGCGCCGCCGACCTTGTCTCTCGAACAGCAATTGCTCACTGAGATTCGCGACCTGCTGAAAAAGACCTGACACTCATATGGCCGAGAAGAACGAGCGCGCGATCAAGGTCGTCGCCGAAAATCGCAAGGCGCGTTTCAACTATGCGATTGAGGACACGCTGGAGGCCGGAATCGCGCTGACTGGCACCGAGGTGAAGTCGATCCGCAACGGCAAAACGACGATCGCGGAATCCTACGCCGATACTAAAGCCGGCGAAATCTGGCTGATCAACGCCAACATTCCCGAATATCTGCAGGCCAATCGCTTCAATCATGAGCCAAAGCGGCCACGCAAGTTGCTGCTGCACAGAAAGCAGATCAATAAGCTGATGGGCGCGGTCGAACGAGACGGCATGACGCTGATCCCGCTCAAGCTTTATTTCAACGAGCGCGGTCGCGCCAAACTTCTGCTTGCCATCGCGAAAGGAAAGAAGCTGCACGACAAACGCGAGACGGAGAAAAAGCGCGATTGGGGCAGGGAAAAAGGCCGCCTGCTGCGGGCGCGGGGCTGATTGCGAAGAGAGAACGCGATGAACCAAAAAAACCTGCTCGATGTGGACTGGAGCGCAATTCCGGCGCCGGCTGACGACGGCGCAGCGTCGCACCTCGTGGGGATGACGATTCCGCCCATCAGTCTGGTCGCGACGGACGATACCGCGGTGACCTTGTCGGCACTGCAAGGACGGACCGTCGTGTTCGGCTATCCCCGCACCGGGGAGCCCGGCAAGATTGCGCTGGTCGATGACTGGGACATGATACCCGGCGCGCGCGGCTGCACGCCGCAGACCTGCGCATTCCGCGACCTCCATGCGGAGTTGAAAGCTGCGGGCGCGGCGCATGTTTTTGGCCTGTCCACTCAGAGCAATGCTTACCAGACTGAGATGGCGTCGCGGTTGCATTTGCCATTTCCCGTTTTATCCGACGAAAAGCTGGAACTGACACACGCGCTGAACCTGCCGACGATGGATGTGGCGAGTTTGACCATGATCAAGCGGCTGGCGCTTATCATTGACGACGCGCGCATTACCCAAGTGTTCTATCCGGTGTTCCCGCCCGATCGAAATGCAGGGGATGTGCTGGAATGGTTAAGAGAGAATCCGGTTCAGTCAGCTTAAGTCCGCGCGGACCCTGGCAAAGACGCTGCGAAACATCTCTGGAGTGAGCACACGCGTGTTCGTGTTGTAGCGCGAGCAGTGATAGCTGTCGTAGAGCTTCACCTTCTCCGTTACATGCGAAGCGCCATGCGAGAACGGCGCGGCCGCGGCGCGAAGGCCCAACGCCTTTACGGTTGACTCGTGCGCCACCCGCCCCAATGCCACGATGGCGCGCAACCGCCGCATCGAGGCGATGGTGTTGATCAGGAATTGCCGGCAGGTGTTGATCTCCACAGGCAACGGCTTGTTCTGCGGGGGCACGCATCGTACCGCGTTGCTGATCTGGCAATCGACCAAGGTTAGCCCGTCGTCCGGCCGCGCTTGGTAATTTCCCTCGGCGAAGCCGTATTCCAGCAGCGTCGCGTATAAGAGATCGCCGGCGTAGTCGCCTGTAAATGGCCGTCCGGTGCGATTGGCGCCCTGCAACCCCGGCGCAAGGCCGACGATCAGCAGCGCCGCGTCGGCGTCCCCAAATGACGGTACCGGCGAGTTAAACCAAGCCGGCTCACGCGCCCGGATCGACTGCCGGAAATCGACCAGCCGCGGACACAACGGACAATTGCGATCGGGCTCGACCGCAAAGGCAGCAGCGCCGGCGAGAACCGGTTCGCTGCTTGCGCTGCTCTCAGTCCTCGAAATCGTCGTCATCGCCGCGCGGCGCCGTGGTGGCGCGCTGCAGGAATTGCGGCGCATGATGGCGCGGCTCGCGCGGCGCTGGACGTTCCGCCGGATCGCGGCCAAGTTTTGATTGCAGTTCGACGAGATCGGTAAACACGTCGGCCTGGCGGCGCAGTTCGTCGGCGATCATCGGGGGTTGACTGGAAATTGTGGAGACTACGGTGACGCGCACGCCACGACGCTGTACGGCTTCGACCAGCGAGCGGAAATCGCCGTCGCCGGAAAAGAGTACGATCTGATCGACATGGTCGGCGAGCTCCATCGCATCGACGGCAAGTTCGATGTCCATGTTGCCTTTGACCTTGCGGCGGCCGCTCGCATCGACGAATTCCTTCGTCGGCTTGGTCACAACGGTGTAGCCGTTGTAGTCCAGCCAGTCGATCAAGGGCCGGATCGATGAGTATTCCTGGTCCTCAATGATGGCAGTGTAATAGAACGCGCGCACCAGCGTGCCGCGGCTCTGGAATTCCTTCAGCAGGCGCTTGTAGTCGATGTCGAAGCCGAGCGTCTTTGCCGTAGCGTAAAGATTGGCGCCATCGATAAAAAGCGCGATCTTGTTGGAAGCAGGTGACATTAAGTTTTCTCGCGTTTGTTGTTTGATAAACGTTTTTGGCGCGGCAGCAGCGGGCCGCGCATTTCAAGGTGCAATGCTGCCTAAATCCGGAGAATTAGCGTGAACAGAGATCACCGCAAATAAGGTGAGGGCAGGGCAATAGCGCTATACTTTTGACGAAGCAATAAAACGATATGTTGATCACGGCGTCATCGGACGGTTCTGCCGAGTGCGATCCGGGTCGGACTAACAGAGCAAATCGCCGACGCCAAATCACGATTTGGCCTTGCGGAGAGCCCAAAGCCCGTATACCTACCGCGCTTATTCCCCATATTCGTCCCATTAACGGAGCGACATTCGATGGCGCGCGTCACCGTAGAAGATTGCATTGATAAGGTAGACAACCGGTTCGATCTGGTTCTGTTGGCGGCACACCGCGCCCGGATGATTTCATCCGGCTCGCAGCTGACGATCGATCGGGACAACGACAAGAATCCGGTTGTGTCGTTACGGGAAATCGCGGATTCCACGATTTCGCCTGAGGATTTGCGCGAAGAGCTGGTGCATTCGCTACAGAAATTCGTCGAGGTGGACGAACCGGAGCCCGATACCGTCCCGCTGATCGGCTCCGCCGGAGCCAGCGTCGATGCTGACGATACCGAGGTCGCGGTCGAGCGTATGACCGAGGAAGAACTTCTCAAGGGCCTCGAGGGCCTGGCGCCGCCGGAAGAGCAGCCCGAGGAAGACGAATAAACCAGCGATAATTTGCCTGCGATGAAGCCCGGACCTTTGGCCCGGGCTTTATTTTTCCGCCTAAAATTTAAGGTTTTATTGGCAAGCCTGGCTGAAGATCGGCTGCATTCTTAACCAGCCGTGGTCGCGACTGGGCTCGGGAGCAGATATCGCTCCGAATTCGCTTTCCGCGGAGGCATTCTGCGATCAATAATACGGGAAGCGTGGGCTCCGCCCAGCGTACCGAGGCGGTTACTCAATGGCGTATTGGCGCCAATCAGCGCAGATGCAGGCGGCGGCCGATTCCGCCGCGGTGATTTCCGCGCCTGCCGATTCGGTAAAGGTCGTCCGAGCGCCGCGCTCGCGCATGATGCGCCAATACGATCTGGTCGAGCGTGTCCGATCGTATAATCCGGATACCGACGAAGACATGCTCAATCGAGCCTATGTCTACGCGATGAAGGCGCACGGTTCGCAAACCCGGGCGTCCGGCGACCCCTACTTCTCGCATCCGCTGGAAGTCGCGGCCATTCTCACCGGTTTGAAGCTCGACGACGCTACGATTGTCGCGGCATTGCTGCACGACACCATCGAGGATACCGAAGCCACCCGCGCGGAAATCGATCAGGTGTTCGGCCCTGAAATCGGCGCGTTGGTAGAGGGCCTGACGAAGCTGAAACGTCTGGAACTGGTTTCCCGCGAAGCCAAGCAGGCCGAGAACCTGCGCAAGCTGCTTCTCGCGATTGCTGATGACGTTCGCGTACTTCTGATCAAGCTGGCCGACCGCCTGCACAACATGCGCACGCTGGAATTCGTGCCGCCGACCGCCCGTCAGCGCATCGCTGAAGAAACGCTCGACATCTATGCGCCGCTCGCAGGCCGTATGGGTATGCAGGAGATGCGGGAAGAACTCGAAGATCTGTCGTTTCGCACGCTGGATCCTGAAGCTTACGCGGTGGTGACGCAGCGGCTCGATGGCCTTGCGGATCGCAACCGCAATCTGATCGGCGAGATCGAAAGTCAGCTCTCCAAGAATCTCGAAAAAAACGGCATGGCCGCGTACGTCGTCGGCCGGCGCAAGCGGCCGTTTTCGATCTGGACCAAGATGGAACGAAAGTCGGTGGGCTTCGAGCAGCTATCCGATATTTTCGGTTTTCGCGTGGTCATGGAAGACGTCGAAGCCTGCTACCGCGCCCTCGGTATCGTGCACACCACGTGGCCAGTCGTCCCGGGCCGCTTCAAGGACTACATATCGACGCCCAAGCAGAACGACTACCGCTCGATCCACACCACCGTGATCGGTCCGGGCAAGCAACGCGTCGAGCTGCAGGTACGCACGGAGGAAATGGATCAGATTGCGGAATACGGCATCGCCGCGCATGCTTTCTACAAGGACCGTGTGGGTTCACCCACCGAACTGCTGAAGCGTGAATCCAACGCGTTCGCCTGGTTGCGGCATACCATCGAGATTTTGTCGGAAGGCTCCAACCCCGAGGAGTTCCTCGAGCACACCAAACTCGAACTCTTTCACGATCAGGTATTTTGTTTCACGCCAAAGGGAAAGCTGATCGCGCTGCCGCGTCAGGCCAACGTCATCGATTTTGCCTATGCGGTGCATACCGACGTTGGCAACAGCGCGGTGGGATGCAAGATCAACGGGAAATTCGCCCCGCTGTCGTCTGAACTGCAGAACGGCGATGAAGTCGAAGTGTTGACGTCGCGCGCCCAGGAGGCGCCCCCTTCGGCATGGGAATCGCTGGCGGTAACCGGCAAGGCCCGGGCTGCCATCCGCCGTGCCACACGCACTGCGGTCCGCGACCAGTATGCCGGCCTCGGCCGGCGCATCGTCGAGCGGCTGTTTGCGCGCGCGAAGATTGAATATGCGGAGGATAAACTTAAAGGCTCGTTGCCGAGGCTAGCGCGCGCCTCGATCGACGACGTGATGGCGTCGGTGGGACGTGGCGAGATGCGGGCCTCCGATGTCGCGCGCGCGATGTATCCCGACTACAAGGAAGAACGGATCGGCCGCTTCGCGCCGAAAAAGAGCTTGGCCGTCAAGCTGAAACTGAAATCTCCGCCGGAGCCCGCGCGCAGCCCGTCAGCCATTCCCATCGGCGGCATCAACTCGGATTTGCCGGTCAAATTCGCTCCGAATGGCGGTGCGGTACCCGGCGATCGCATCGTCGGTATCGTTTCCCCGGGAGAGGGGATTACGATCTATCCAATCCAGTCTCCTGCGCTGAAGGATTTCGAGGACGAACCCGAACGATGGCTCGACGTACGCTGGGACGTCGACGAATCGTCGCCGCAGCGCTTCCCGGCCCGGCTGTTGGTGCAGAACGTCAATGAGCCCGGCAGCCTCGCTCAGGTCGCCACCGTAATCGCCGAACACGACGGCAATATCGACAACATCGGCATGTTCCGCCGCTCGCAGGATTTCACCGAGCTGACGATCGATCTTGAGGTTTATGACTTGAAGCATCTCAGCGCGATTATCGCCCAGTTGCGCGCCAAGGCCGTTGTCGCACGGGTCGAACGCGTCAATGGGTGAGGCGGCAGCCAATCGGGTTTCCACGATGCCCAAAATCCTGCGCCTCGGCGTCAACGTCGATCACGTCGCCACGCTGCGAAATGCGCGCGCGGGCGACCGGCCCGACCCGGTGCGCGCGGCGTTGATTGCCATCGAGGCCGGTGCTGACAGCATTACCGCGCATCTGCGCGAGGATCGCCGCCACATTCGCGACGATGACATGGCGCGCTTGAAGGCTGAGATCTCAAAGCCTCTGAATTTTGAAATGGCGGCAACCGACGAGATGATGAAGCTCGCGCTCGCAACCAAACCTCACGCGGTATGCCTCGTCCCGGAACGGCGCGAAGAACTCACTACCGAAGGCGGCCTCGATGTCGTGGGACAGCACAACGCGCTTGCGCCATTCGTGGCGCGATTGAACGATGCCGGCGTGCGTGTATCGCTGTTCATTGCCGCCGACCCCGCACAGATCAAAATGGCTGCAAAGTTGCGTGCGCCGGTGATCGAGATTCACACGGGTGCGTGGTGCGACGCTGTTGTCGATGGAGACGCGACGAAGGCTGCCGCGGAGTGGCAGCGCATCGTCACCGGTGCAAAGCTCGCGCAATCGGTCGGGCTGGAAGTGCACGCCGGTCACGGCCTCGACTACGCCACCGCCGAGACGATCGCCGCACTGCCACAGATCGTTGAACTGAACATCGGCTACTACATGATAGGGGAGGCGTTGTTTGTTGGTCTCGGCGAAACAGTCCGAACGATGCGGGCGGCAATGGATCGCGGGCGGCAGTCGCTCAAGGACCGGATGGTCGAGAACCACGCATGATCATCGGTATCGGTTCCGATCTGATTGACATCCGTCGCGTGGCGAAGGTGATCGAACGTCATGGAGACCGGTTTCTCGATCGTATTTTCACTGAGGCCGAACGCGCCAAGGCCGGTCGCCGCGCCAAGAACGAGAAAATGGTGGTTGCGACATATGCCAAGCAATTCGCCGCCAAGGAGGCGTGCTCGAAGGCGCTGGGCACTGGCATCCGCCAAGGGGTCTGGTGGCGCGACATGGGAGTAGTGAACCTTCCGGGAGGCCGTCCCACCTTGAAACTAACCGGCGGCGCAAAGGCGCGCCTGGATGCCCTGATCCCACATGGCCACGAGGCGCGGATCGATCTGTCGATCACGGACGATTGGCCGTTTGCCCAGGCTTTCGTCATAATTTCGGCGATCGCGCCGGGCAAACCGTGATCTCGCCAGCGGCTTGAAAACTGGGTATCGAAAAACTAAAATCGTTGACCTTTCATGGAATTAGCTAGTTTTGATAAGGCCGTTGATTGCGCACTTGCGAACAACGGTCTAAAACGCGCGGGTGCTTCGAACCGGGGTGAAGTCAGCTACGGCCAATAGCGGCATACGCTCGAATTCGCTCTCAAAACATCAGAATAAGGATCATCTTCTTGACGCGAACGGCGGCGTTTTGCGTGAAGAAATGCTCTGCTACCGCGCGGCGATCGCGACAGGAATTGGGAAAGCGATGAGCGTGACATCAGGGACAAAGTCCGAAAGCGGCATTGGCGAAACCATACGCGTCGTCATCCATGCTCTCCTGATCGCTCTGGTGATCCGTACCTTCCTGTTTCAACCCTTCAACATTCCCTCGGGATCGATGAAGGCAACGCTGCTGGTCGGCGATTATCTGTTCGTCTCAAAATATTCTTACGGCTACAGCCACTATTCGATACCGCTGTCGCCGCCGTTGTTTTCCGGACGCATTTTCGGGTCCGAGCCAGCGCGCGGTGACGTCGTGGTGTTTCGGCTGCCGAAGGACGACAGCACCGATTACATCAAACGCGTGATTGGGTTGCCGGGCGACCGCATCCAGATGAAAGAAGGCCTGCTTTATATCAACGAAAAGCCGGTGGTGCGTGAGCGGCTGAGCGATTTCGTCGGCGAGGATCCCTGCGGTTCGGACGCGACCGCTCGGGTCAAGCGCTGGAAAGAAACCCTGCCGAACGGCGTCAGCTATCAATCGCTTGATTGCGTCGATAACGGTTTTTACGACAATACCAATGTCTACACGGTGCCTGCCGGGCATTTTTTCATGATGGGTGACAACCGCGACAATTCGACCGATAGCCGCGTGCTGTCGGCGGTCGGCTACGTGCCTTTCGAGAACATTGTCGGGCGCGCCCAAATGATCTTCTTTTCGATTGCCGAGGGCGAACACGCCTGGATGTTCTGGCGCTGGCCAACCGCAGTGCGCTGGAATCGCCTATTCTCCATCGTGCGATGATCGACAAATCACCGGATATTCAAACTTCTCTGCAAATCGACGACGCGAGCCTGCCGGCTGACGCCGGGCCCCAACCGGCCGCAGCAAAAAAGCGACGTAGCAAGGCCAGCGCAAAGGCAGCCGCTGCCGAGATCGAAGCGCGGATCGGTCATACATTCGCGGACCCGTCTCTGCTGGCAACAGCCTTCACCCACGTTTCCGCGCTGAAAACGGCGCGCGTTCGCGGCGACAGTTACCAGCGGCTTGAATTTCTGGGCGATCACGTCCTCGGGCTGATTGTTTCCGACATGCTCTACCGAGCGTTTCCCCGCGCGAATGAGGGCGAACTCTCAAAGCGCCTCGCCGAACTCGTGCGCAAGGAATCTTGCGCCGATGTCGCCAAATCGCTCAATCTGCTCGAAGGCATCAAGCTTGGAACGGTCGGCGCGGCGGCAGGTGCGCGTTTGCGCAAATCCGTGCTCGGCGATATCTGCGAAGCGGTGATCGGCGCGGTTTTCCTCGACGGCGGCTACTCCGCCGCCGCGCAATTCATCGAACGCAACTGGACGGAGCGGATGCGCAAGCCGCAACGGCCGTTGCGCGATCCCAAGACGGTGCTGCAGGAATGGGCGCAGGGAAAGGGTCTGCCGACGCCGGTCTATCGCGAAGTAGAGCGCACCGGACCCCACCACGATCCGCAGTTTCGCGTCGCAGTGGAGTTGCCGGGGCTGGTGCCCGCGGAAGGACTCGGCGGTAGTAAGCGCGCCGCTGAAAAGGTCGCTGCCTCGGTGATGATCGCGCGCGAAGGCGTCAAATGACGGACGACGCCATCTCCGCCGACGCGACGACGGCAAACACTCGATGCGGTTTCGTCGCTTTGATCGGCGCGCCGAATGTCGGTAAGTCCACCCTGGTCAATGCGCTTGTCGGCTCCAAGGTCACCATCGTCTCCCGCAAGGTGCAAACCACCCGCGCGCTAATCCGCGGCATCGTGATCGACAACAACGCGCAGATCATCCTGGTCGATACCCCGGGGATTTTCCTGCCGAAACGGAGACTCGACCGCGCCATGGTATCGACGGCTTGGAGCGGGGCGCATGACGCCGATCTGGTCTGCGTGTTGCTCGATGCGCGCGCGGGGATCGATGAGGAAGCCGACGCGATCTTCGCCAAGCTCGCCACTGTGCGGCATGAGAAGATTCTGGTGCTGAACAAGATCGATCTGGTCCCGCGGGAGAAACTGCTGGCACTGACTAAAGCCGCCAACGACCGGCTCGGTTTTGCCCAGACGTTCATGGTCTCGGCGCTATCGGGCGATGGCGTCGATGATTTACGCCGCACATTGGCAGCGATGGTGCCTGCCGGACCGTTCCACTATCCCGAGGACCAGATGTCGGATGCGCCTATGCGCCATCTCGCAGCCGAAATCACGCGCGAGAAAATCTTTCGCCAGTTGCATCAGGAATTGCCGTATCAATCCACGGTCGAGACCGATGCCTGGACCGAGCGCAAGGATAAATCCATTCGCATCGAGCAGACGATTTTTGTCGAGCGTGAAAGCCAGCGCAAGATCGTGCTCGGCAAGGGCGGCGCCGCCATCAAATCGATCGGCGCGGATTCCCGCAAAGAAATTGCGGAGATCGTCGGCGTTCCCGTGCATCTGTTTCTGTTCGTGAAGGTCCGCGAGAACTGGGGCGACGACCCCAACCGTTATCGCGAGATGGGACTAGAGTTCCCAAAGGAATAGCGCCTCGCAATGAACGTTCCCAAGCACGTCCTATGGTATGAAGTTCTGCTGTATCTGTCGCTGATACTTGATGCCGTCTCGGTCGCGTTTCAGGACCGAACGCCCACCGCCGACTTGACGGAGACGACGATCATGGCCGCGAATGTGATTGCGGCCTGCATGATTGCGCTGTTCGTTTATCTGGTGTGGCTTTCCGCGCAGCATCGCAAAAGCTGGCCGCGCTGGGTGCTGAGCGCGTCGCTGGCGTTTTCCGTGCTCTCTCTGGTGCAGTTTCTCGGCGAGAAGGGACTGGAGCTTGATAGCGCGATCGAGATTTTCTCGTGCTTCCTTACAGCCTCTGGATTGTATTTTTCCTACACCGGCGATGCCAAGGGTTGGTTCAATGCTTAGTCGCGCTGCCAAGATCGCGGGAATCCTGTAAGTTCTGACCCATGGAATGGACCGACGAAGGCATCGTTTTGGGAGTGCGGCGGCACGGCAAATCCAGCGCCATCGTCGAACTGCTGACGCGCGGCCACGGCCGTCACCTCGGTCTGGTGCGTGGCGGCTCCGGGTCGAGAATGCGCCCGCTGCTGCAACCCGGAAATTCCGTGAGCGCGGTGTGGCGTGCGCGGCTCGACGAGCATCTCGGATATTATCTGATCGAAGGCACGCGATTGCGCGCGGCGACGCTGCTGGCGTCCTCGCATGCGGTGTATGGCGTGACGCATATGGCAGCATTGGCTCGGCTGCTGCCGGAGCGCGATCCGCACGAAGATATCTACGACATGCTCGACAGCATCTTGAACGACTTCGACGATATCGGCGAAGCGGCGCTTCATCTGGTCAGATTCGAACTTGCGATGCTGGCCGAACTCGGCTTCGGCCTCGATCTCGATACCTGCGCTGCGACCGGCTCGAACCTCGATCTAATTTATGTGTCGCCGAAATCGGGCGGAGCGGTATCGCGGCAGGCGGGCGAGCCGTGGCGCGATCGTCTGCTGCGGTTGCCGGGTTTCCTGCGGCGGCAGACGGTGCGAACGGCTGGTCGGATCAGGACCTGCAGGATGGCTTCCGGTTGACGGGGCTTTTTCTGTTGCGCAACGTGCTGGAGCCGCGCGGGCAGGGGCACTCCGATGCGCGCGAAGGATTTATCAATGCCGTGACGAAGCATCGCGCAAGACTTAACGCTGCGCTGCCTTAGCTGGCTTCCGCCAGCAACGACAACTGCCGCGGCTGCGCTTCGGTCTGCATCATGTCCGTGAGCGGAGTCGGATAGTCGCCCGTGAAATAGTGGTCCGTGAATTTCGGATGCGTGGGATCGCGGCCTGGTTCGCCCATTGCGCGATAGAGACCATCGACCGACAGAAACGCTAGCGTATCGGCGCCGACGATCTGCCGCATTTCCTCCAGTGTATGATTGGCCGCAAGCAGCGCGCCGCGGTCGGGCATATCGATGCCGTAATAGTCCGGATGCGTGATCGGTGGCGATGCGATGCGGAAATGCACCTCACGCGCGCCGGCGTCGCGCATCATCTTCACAATCTTTTTGGATGTCGTGCCGCGCACCAGGCTGTCGTCGATCAGAACGATGCGTTTGCCTGCGATCGCCGCGCGGTTGGCCGAATGCTTCATGCGGACGCCGAGTTCGCGGATACTCTGCGTCGGCTCGATGAAGGTGCGGCCGACATAATGGTTGCGGATGATACCGAGTTCGAACGGCAAGCCGGAAGCCTGGCTGTAACCGATCGCGGCGGGGACGCCGAAGTCCGGCACGGGCACCACGACATCCGCTTCGGCCGGGCTTTCCAGTGCCAATTGGGCGCCGATAGCCTTGCGAACATCGTAGACCGAACGACCGCCGAGGATGGAATCCGGCCGCGCGAAGTAGATGTATTCGAATATGCAGGGACGCGGCGCCATGGGCGGAAACGGCTTGTGGGTTTGCTGGCCGTATTCGTCGAACACGATCACTTCGCCCGGCTCGACGTCGCGCACGTATTTCGCGCCGATGATGTCGAGCGCGCAGGTCTCCGAAGCCAGAATAGGACAGCCGCCGAGTTCGCCCAGCACCAGCGGACGAATGCCAAGCGGATCGCGCGCGCCTATCAGTTTCTTGTTGGTCAGCGAAACCAGCGAGTACGCGCCCTCGATGCTTCGCAGCGCCTCGATGAAACGGTCGATGAAACGGTTGCGCTTGGACTGCGCCACCAGGTGCAGGATGACTTCGGTGTCGGTGGTGGATTGCATCATGGCGCCGTTGCGCACCAATTCGCGGCGCAGCGTCAGCCCATTGGTGAGATTGCCGTTGTGGCCGATAGCGAAACCGCCGGCGTTGAGCTCAGCGAACAGTGGCTGCACGTTGCGCAAGATGGTCGCGCCGGTGGTCGAATAACGCACGTGGCCAATGGCGGACGAACCCGGCAGACGCGCGATCACGTCGGCGCGGGAGAAGGTATCGCCGACCAGGCCGAGCCTGCGTTCGGAGTGAAAGCGGCTGCCGTCGAAAGAAACGATGCCGGCAGCTTCCTGGCCGCGATGCTGCAGGGCGTGCAATCCGAGCGCGGTAATGGCGGCGGCGTCGGGATGGCCGTAGATGCCGAACACGCCGCACTCTTCGCGCAGCGTGTCGCCGTTCATGTCATCGTCGGTAAGCTCGAGATCGGGTGGTATGGCGTCATCGGAAGGGCTCTGCTTGAAGTCCATCGCGCCTCTCATACCCGAAAAACTCACCGGGTCGCCGGCTTGCCATCGATAAGCTTTTTCAGGCTCTCGCGGGCAGGCTTGGTGTAGCCATCGCCGGCACCGGGTGCGGCCGGTTCGGCGTCGATCTGTTCGTCGTCCGTCTTATTCTTCTTGAATCTCTTTAAGATGGTGTTTTCAGGGTCGTCCGGCAAGAGCGCCATCAGCCAATCGCCGGTTCCCTGCAGTACCAGGCGGGACTTTGCGCCGGTCACCCAATCGGGGCGCTGCTTGTCCGGCACCAGCCACGAGAAAAACAGGAACGCGACAACGACGATCAGCAGGCCTCGCGCCAGTCCGAACAGAAAACCAAGGGTGCGATCCAGCGCACCGATACGCGAGTCGAGGATCATGTCGGAGATGCGCACGGTGATCATCGAGACAATGATCAGCGTTCCCACGAACACGCCCGCAATCACCACGACACTGGCGACGGTGTCGTTGTTGAAATAGGACTTCGCGGTCGGCAGCAACTTCGAAAAGGCAAGCAGGGTGACCAGGGCTGCCGCTCCCCACGCCGCGATCGAGAGAACCTCTCGCATGAAACCGCGAACCATCGCGAGCAGACCGGAGACCAGCATGACCGCGAGCAGGGCGAGATCGAGTATCGTTATCGGCATCGGATAGTCAGGTCCGCTCGTAAAGTCAGAACAGCGAATTGGCGTATCGGAACGCTTAAGCGACGGTGATGATGCCGTCCCGCAAGGCTGGAATCGGTTACGCTGTCCTTGCGCGGGTTATATAGCGGCGGCGGCGGGCAAGGTCACGCACGGTCAGCTTTCCCCACGCCGGAATCTCGCAGGTGTGGCATTTTTCTCAGGCTCCGCGCCCTTGGAATTGTCTCGGGCCCCTCGGCTGCTTCCACGAGCGGCGATATCGGCTACAAGACTGGTCAAATTTGAGACGGTATTGAGCGACAAGCCTGCGTCCCCTCCGGCATCGCCGCGAGCCGATTCGGGCAATATGGCGCGCCCGAACCCGAGCTTGGCCGCTTCCTTCAACCGTGCGGAGGTCTGGGCCACCGGCCGTACCGCGCCGGACAGCGAAATCTCGCCGAAATAGACTGCATCGACCGGCAAAGGCGCGTTCGCCAATGATGACACCAACGCCGCGGCAGCGGCAAGATCGGCCGCAGGCTCGTTGATGCGCAAGCCGCCGGCGACGTTGAAATAGACGTCGTACCCGGACAGCTTAACGCCGCAATGCGCCTCCAGCACCGCCAGTACCATCGAAAGCCGGCTGGAATCCCAGCCGACCACCGCGCGTCGCGGCGTGCCAAGCGTGGTCGGCGCCACCAGCGCCTGCAATTCCACCAATACCGGGCGCGTGCCTTCGATGCCCGCGAATACCGCGGTGCCCGGACTGCCGAGGTCGCGCTCCGACAGGAACAATTCCGACGGATTGGAGATTTCCCGAAGCCCAAGCCGGTCATCTCGAACACGCCGATCTCGTCGGTCGGGCCGAAGCGGTTCTTCACCGCGCGCAGGATTCGGAATTGCTGCGAGCCTTCGCCTTCAAATGAGAGCACGGCATCGACCATGTGTTCGACCACGCGCGGTCCCGCGATCTGGCCGTCTTTGGTAACATGGCCGACCAGAATGATCGCCGCGCCGGATTTTTTAGCAAAGCGAATCAGCGCCTGGGCTGAGGCGCGCACCTGCGTCACGGTGCCCGGCGCGGATTCTACAGTGTCGGTCCACATCGTCTGGATCGAATCGATCACGATCAGGCGCGGCACTGCGCCTTCGGACAGCGTAGAGACGATATCCTCGACGGACGTTTCGGCGGCGAGTTGCACCTGCGCATCGGCGAGGCCGAGGCGCTCCGCGCGCAACCGCACCTGCGCCACGGCCTCCTCACCGGAAATATAGACAGCGCGATGACCCGCGCGCGCCATCAGGCTGGTCGCCTGCGTCAACAGCGTCGATTTGCCGATGCCGGGATCGCCGCCTAGCAGCAGCACCGATCCGCGCACAAATCCGCCGCCGGTTACGCGATCAAGTTCGGCCATTCCGGAGGGCAGGCGAGGGGCCTCCTGGCTTTTGCCGGTCAGCGTTTCCAGCGTGAACAGCCGTCCGCGGCGCTTTGACCGGATGCTCGCAGGCATCGTCGTCGCGCCGGTGGTGTCTTCTTCGACCAGCGTGTTCCACTCGCCGCAGGACTCGCACTTGCCCTGCCAGCGGTTATAGGCTGCGCCGCAGTTCTGGCAGACGAAGGAGAGCGCGTTTTTGGCCATGGACAGGTCAGTCGCTCCTCAGGCGGAATAGGCCGCGTTCCATAGCATGGAAAGGCCCGCCGCGAGCATTATGGCGTCCATGACAAGCCGAAACACGTCCGCATTGAGCCGAAGCACGAAGCGTTTGGCGATGAAGGCGCCAGCCATCAGCGACGATCCCGCAATCAATCCTTTGAGAAAAATATCTGGCGTCAGCGCGCCGAAGCGCTGGAATGTGACGGATTTGCTGACGTAGAGGCCGAGCGAGCTCGCCGCCTCGGTGGCGAGAAAAGCACCCTTGGCGAGGCCGTAGAACAGAAACAGCGGCACGCTGAGCGGACCGGTCGAGACCACAATGCCGGTGAGATAGCCGATCAGCGCGCCGCCGAGCGCCAGATGCCAGAGCGACAGCTTAAGTTCATGGCGCGCCAGCCAATGCCGCGCCGGCACCATCGCAATCAGAAACAGTCCGATCGAGATATCGACGGCGCGCGACGGCAGCACGAGCAACGTCCGCGCGCCCAGCGCGGCGGCCGGAATACCGGTGACCGAATAAGCGGCGCAGGCGCGCCAGTCTACCTCGCGCCACCAGGCCAGGATTCGCGACAGGTTCGCCATGACAGCGGCGACCGCCATGATCGGCACGGCTTCCTTCGGGCCGTACTGATAGACCAGCACGGGCATCAGCATGATCGACGAGCCGGTGCCGACAATGCCGCTGATGGTGCCGGCAAGAAGTCCGACCGCAAGCACGAAAATGAAATTCAAAAGGCAAACTCAAGGTCGAAAGGAAGCGTGATCCGCAAGAGACTATGGCGATGCGGCTGTCGCGTGGGCCGAATCGCTCGCCTTCGGCTCTTCTTTGCTCGCACCCGAGCCGCCCTTGTAGAAACGCATGTAACGCGAGCCAAGGTTGGTCAGGACTTCGTAGCCGATGGTGCCGAAATGATGCGCGAGTTCGTCCACGGTAATGCCCTCGCCGATCAGCGTCACCAGATGGCCGCGCCGCGCCGTTTTGTCGGGGAGGTCGGTGATATCGATCGCCATCAGGTCCATTGAAATGCGCCCCACGACCGGGCAGCGTTTACCGGCAACAACCACTTCCGCGCCCCGCGTCCCATCGGTGCTTCCGGCGGCGCGAAAATATCCGTCGGCATAACCCGCGGAGACGATCGCGAGCCTGGTTGGGCGCCGCGCTGTCCACGTTCCGCCATAGCCCACGCTTTCGCCGCGCTCGACATTGCGTATCTGCACGATGCGGCCTTTCAGCTCGACGACCGGTTGCATTGGATTGTCGGCTTCCGGCGTCGGGTTGATGCCGTAGAGCGCAGCGCCAGGCCGCATCAATTCGAACTGGAATTGTCCGCCCAGAAAAATGCCGGAGGAATTGGCCAGCGAGGCCGGCACGCCGGAAAAAAGGCTTGCGATCTCGCGGAAAGTTGCGACCTGCTTGGCGTTGAGCGGATGATTGAGAATTTCGGCACAGGCAAGGTGGCTCATGACCAGCGTAATGCCGTGATCGCCGGCATTGATGCGCGGCACGATGCCTTGCGCCTCGATCAGGGTGAGGCCGAGTCGGTTCATCCCCGTGTCGATGTGGATGGCCGCGCCGCCACTCCATCCGGTGCGGCGGCAGAATACATCCCATTCGGCAAGTTCGTTGAGATCGCCGATCACGGGGCGGCAGTTGATCTTCGCAAAGGCATCGCCGCAATTCTGAAAGAAGCCATCGAGCACGTAGATGTCGGCGGAAGGCAAAGCCGCGCGTGCGGTGCGCGCTTCGTCCAGCGTGGCGACGAAAAATGTCTTGCAGCCGGCAGCTGAGAGCGCGCGGGCGACGGGCTCGAGGCCGCAGCCATAAGCGTCGGCCTTGATCACGCCCGCGCATTCGGCCGGCACCGCGGTTTTCTCGAGCTTGCGCCAATTCGCGACGATCGCGTCGAGATCGACGGTCAGAATGCCGGTGGCTGTCGCAGTCGCCGCGGCGTATGCCGCCGCTTCGTTCGCTTCGGGAGACAGCGGATTACTGGCTGCGATCGATTTCGGATCGGAAACAATGTTCATGCCGCACTTTACGCGTCGGCGCCGGCGGCGGTTCAACCGCGCGGCGGTTAGTAGGTCCGTTCGGGCAAGTGACTATCCTGCGCGAGATCGCTGAATCGTGTGAATTGACCTTCAAAGTGTAATTCGACCGTGCCTGTCGGGCCATGACGCTGTTTGCCGATGATGACCTCGGCCTTGCCGTGGACCAACGACATTTCGAGCTGCCACTTCTCATATTCCGGGCGTGCCGACGCGCGGTTCCTTGTTGGCGAGGTAGTATTCCTCGCGAAACACGAACATCACCACGTCCGCGTCCTGTTCGATCGAACCGGACTCGCGCAAGTCCGACAGTTGCGGGCGCTTGTCGTCACGGCTTTCGACCTGCCGCGACAGCTGCGACAGCGCGATAATCGGAACATTCAGTTCCTTCGCGAGCGCTTTCAGGCTGGTGGTAATTTCGGTGACTTCCTGCACCCGGTTGTCGGAGCGGCGTTGCCGGAGCCCTGCAAAAGCTGGATGTAGTCGACCACCAGCAGATCGAGACCCTTTTGGCGTTTTAGCCGCCGCGCCCGCGCGGTCAGTTGCGAAATCGAAAGGCCGCCGGTCTCGTCGACGTAAAGGGGCAGCGACTGCAATTCGATCGAGTAGTCGCGAATCTTCTCGAAGTCCGTCTCGGTGATGCCGCCGCGGCGGATCGTGCTCGATGGAATGCTGGTTTGTTCGGAGAGAATACGCGTTGCGAGTTGCTCGGCAGACATTTCGCACGAAAAGAAACCGACGATGCCGCCATTGACGGATTTCATGGTGCCGTCGGCCTGGATTTCGGCGCGGTGTGCTTTCGCAACGTTGTAAGCGATGTTTGTTCCCAGCGCCGTCTTGCCCATGCCCGGACGACCCGCGACAATGATCAAGTCTGACGGCTGCAGTCCGCCCATCTTGACGTCGAGATCGCGCAAACCGGTTGCGATGCCTGACAATTTGCCGTCGCGCTGAAATGCCTTGGCGGCCATATCGACCGCGATACCCAAGGCCGTCGAAAATTTCTGGAACCCGCCGTCGTAACGGCCGGACTCGGCAAGTTCATACAGTCGGCGCTCGGCGTCCTCGATTTGCGCGCGCGGGGCGAAGTCCACCGGTGCGTCGAAGGCGACATTGACCATGTCCTCGCCGATGTGAATGAGGTCGCGGCGCAACGCCAGTTCATAGATCGTGCGCCCGTAATCGTGGGCGTTGATGATGGTGGTGGCCTCGGCGGCCAGGCGGGCGAGATATTGACCGACAGTCATGCCGCCGATGTCGGTATCGGCCGGAACGAAAGTCTTCAGCGTTACCGGGGTCGCGATCTTGCCCATCCGGATCAGGCTGCCGGCGGTCTCATAGATTGTCTGATGGATCGGCTCGAAGAAGTGCTTCGGCTCCAGAAAATCCGAGACGCGATAGAATGCGTCGTTATTGACCAGAATCGCGCCGAGAACGCTCTGCTCCGCCTCGATATTGTGCGGAGCCGTCCTGTAGGCCGGGGCACCGGCGTCAGGAGCAAGCTTCAGAACATTCGAATCGAGTGTGGCCATGGCTTAGGATTGTTAGTGCGAGTTTGTCGGCAGCGGGGCGGGATACAGCGCTTCCGGAGGGGCGAGCGAAAGCGGGATCGCGCCTTATGCCCGATTCACACAACTAAATGAGGAAATCGTCGAAGCTCTCATGTCCGCGCTTGACGCGGGGGCCCCCGTCTTTCTGCCGGCGCAACGCCACTGACGTAACGGCAGTAAAGGTTTTGAACCTTTTGTACGGCTCGCCGTACCCATGAGGCAGAAACACGGCGCCCTGCGCCATGCCGGTGTCATTTTCTTCGTGCATGGTTGGAACCACGGGGCGGTTTCCTTGTTTTCTGTTTCACCCGACCCATGAGACAAGTGATGGCGCAGCTACAAAGACCGCGGTTCGGCTACCAGGATACGGCGTGGCTTTCGATGCTCGTCGGAACGATGGAAAGGCTTGACAGCCCAGCGTACCGCAATTCGTCTTGCGATGAAGGTGCGTTGATCGAGGTGGCGGCACATTTGGCGCGGCCCATCGGTCAATTGAGTTATTCGATGTCGCGTTTCAGCCTTCGGAACTAGCTATCAACGCAAACTCCACGCCCGTCGCTGCGGTCACGACTGCAGGTGGTCCATGTACGCATGCCCGGAGTTCCGCATTGCGGCATCTGGACCCTTCCATTCGCAGGATAATCGTCTAAAACGACGCCGTCGCATGGCGTGACGCGCCGCGATTCCGTCAGGAGAAGAGAATGTTGGGCCGAGCGCTCAGTTTAGCGACGGTAACGCTTCTGATCGGCTGTCTTGCGTCGCCACCCGCCAGAGCCCAAAATCTCGAAGCCGGCAAAAGCCCCTCCCAGATCTTCGAAGGAACATGCACCGCATGCCACAAGGCGCCGCGTGGCTTGCTCAAGAGCGTTCCTGCGGGTTCTCTGCCCGGGTTTTTGCGGCAGCACTACACAACTAGCAGCGAGATGGCGTCCCGGCTCAGTGCCTACCTGATTTCAAACGGCGCAACCGACCGGCATAACCCTGCTAACGATGCCAAACCTGAAGCAAACCCGTCCGCGACAGCACAGCAAATGGACCGAAACGGGCGTCCGTTGCGTTCCGGTGCGCCGCAGGTTGCGACCCAAGGGGTGGACGAGCGCGGACCAGATGGCCGGAAGCTCTCAGCCAAGCAGAGATTGGCAAATCGCGGCAAGCCCGTCACGGAAGAACCACCGAAAGGCGATGCGCCCAAGGATGAAGCTTCCAGGAGCGATGCTGCAAAGGAAGGCGCTCCGGATTCTTCTCCACCAGCCGAGAGTAAATCCGCAGCTATAAAGCCTGAGGCAGGAGCCGGCGAGGGCGCCCGTACCCCTTGAGATCGGACCCGGTTCCCGCGGTAACGCCAGCGCCCGCGTCGCCTGAGGTCCACCTGCCGCCCGTCCAGCCGATCGACATAGGTCCCGCGCCAGCATCTGCGCAGCCAGCACCGGTTCAAACGGCTTCCAGCGTCGTTACAGAGCCGCGCGGGTCCAGGCCGAGTGTTCCGCCTCCGGTGCCGGCGTCCGCGCTCCAGGAGCTCTCAGCGCGCGCTGAATCGTCGTCACCGCCGTGGCCGCCGATTTCGCAATAGAGATGATCGAGCCCGGCCTTATGATGGCCGGGCTCGGTTAGCCGCACTCTGATTCAGGTCAAGCTTACTTTTCCGCCGGCGCTTCATCTCGCTCCTGTTCGCCATCATCACGGCGGGCTTCCGGATCGAAGAATTCCCCGGCCGCCGCCAGAGCTTCCGCGGCAGCATCCTGATCCTCCTGACGCGTGCTGATGTCTTCACCGCGGTTGATGCGCTCGGCTTCGTCCGCGCTGCGCGCGACCGTGACGCTGACGCCGACTTCAACTTCCGGATGGACCGCGATGGAGATCTTGTGCTTGCCGATGGTCTTGATCGGCGCGTCGAGCAACACCTGGCTGCGGTTGATCGTGACCTTGTCGGCTTCGAAAGACGCAATGATGTCGCGGACGCTTACCGATCCGAACAGCTGTCCGGTTTCCGATGCCTGACGCAATATCACAACGTTGCGGCCATCGATCTTCTCCGCGACCTTGCTCGCCTCGCCCTTGGCCTGCAGGTTGCGGGCTTCGAGATCGGCTTTCATGCCCTCGAATTTCGAGCGATTGTCTGCGGTGGCGCGCAACGCCTTGTTGCGCTTCAGAAGAAAGTTGCGCGCGAACCCATCCTTGACGCGGACGACTTCGCCCATCTGGCCGAGCTTGGCGACGCGTTCCAGCAAGATAACTTCCATGATCATTCTCCTTCGTGTGGGTCAGGGTTCGGTGAGTGGGTAAATTCAGGCCGTCGGAAGCGGCGGCGGTCTGCGCTGCAAATAACGGTGGCGAAGTCCGAAAAGTCCGTCGGCAAGACCAAGGCCGATCATTCCGACTACAGGCCAGCCGAACACCAGGACCACGGCATAAGTGCAGGACAGCCACAGCGCGCGGCTTTTCATTGCCAGCGTCAGCGTATGAAGCACCGCGAAGCCGGTCAGCGCGTAAGCCATCATCAAAGTCGCCGTGCCGATCTGCGCCACAACGGCAAGCAAACCGCCGCTGAAACAGAACGCAATCGCGACCGACAGCGCCACCAGCGTCATCGGGGGCGGGGCGGCCGTCTTAAGGTCGGGCCATGGCCGGTGCAGCCTGCCGGATGTTTTAGTGATTTTGGAGGCTAGCCAGAGATTGAGCGTCAACGTCATCATCGCCACGATTGCGGCGGCTGCCGGGGCCATCGTCACCAACGCATCGACCCAATGCTCGGTTTCAGCGGAAGCAGAGGATCCGTCACGGCCGGCGATCATCCGCAGCAATCCCCGCCGCAACGCGCCGATGATGCTCGCACTGTCGGAACCGAGTGTGAGAAGTGCGGCCGCCGTAGTCAGCGCAGCGAAGCCGGTGATCCACAGCAAAATACGCCCGATTGGATACCATTCCGTGGCCGGCGTACTCGGCGTAGTACCGTAGGCCGAGGAAACACCGGTTGTGATGGGCCGCCCGAGCAAGACGAGATGTCCAAGCCACCACGCCGGGACCGCGATGGTCATCGCGAAGGCGACACAATAGGGCAGGCCGAAGATAGCGCCGAGGCCGATCGCCGCGGCGATGCCGCCGACAGTAGCGCTGAGCGGTCCCCATCCCAAGGCTGTGACCATCAGCGGCAGTGGCGCCAGATAAAACAGAAGCAATGAGATCAGCGCGCCCGAGATGATCGAGGCGAACATCAAGGCCGACGCGCAGCCGGCTGCCAATCCCATCAGTAGCGTCGTGATCATTAGCTGTCCCGCTCCTTTCGAGCGGTTAGAGGCTCAAAGCCCCAACCATCGGCGACCGGATGATTCGGAAGCCTTATGAAGCGATATCCGCGGCGCGAACGCCGCGAATGATATTCGTCTTAGCGGATGACGTAAGGCAGCAGGCCGAGGAACCGCGAGCGCTTGATGGCTCGCGCGAGCTCGCGCTGCTTCTTGGCGGAGACGGCGGTAATACGGCTCGGCACGATCTTGCCACGCTCGGAGACATAACGCATCAGCAGCTTGGAATCCTTGTAGTCGATCTTCGGCGCATTCGGACCCGTGAACGGACAGGTCTTTCGGCGGCGGAAAAACGGACGGCGTGCACCTGCTTCAGCCATGATGCTTACTCCTCAGTCGCTGTTGCGGGGGCGTCGGCATCTTCGCGCGGACGGCGCGGACCACGATCACCGCGGAAGCCGCCGCCATCACGGTCGCCACCGCGGAATCCACCGCCATCACGATCGCCACGGAAGCCGCCTTCGCGGTCGCCACGGAAGCCGCCACGGTCGTCGCGATCGCGGTCTCGATCGGCCTTGCGCATCATCGCCGAGGGGCCTTCCTCATGCTCATCGACGCGAACGGTCAGATAACGAATGACATCTTCGCTGATCCGTTCCTGCCGTTCGATCTCGCTGACCGCTGCCGAGGGACCGTCGATATTCATCAGAACGAAATGCGCTTTGCGATTCTTGTTCATGCGATAGGTGAGCGAACGCACGCCCCAGTTCTCCATCTTCACGACCTTGCCGCCGAGACCTTCGACGATGCCGGTCATCTGGGTGGTCAGTTCTTCGACCTGCTGGGTGCTCGCATCCTGGCGCGCGAGAAAAACATGCTCATAAAGAGGCATGGGTGTCCTTTCCTGTGTTGGCGCGGTTCCCGGCGGCAAGCCCTTCGAGGCCTTCGGAAAGGACTCGGGTCAGCTCAGAAGGCGGAAGCACGGGACGACGGACCGACTGGCCCTGCCGCATCAAAATCGCCTGAAAGGTGAGATTGCTGAGACCGTCCGTTCAGCTCCCGGCCGGGATCCACGGATGGCGCGGTTTATACGGATTTTGACCGGAATGGCAAGGAAAAGTAGAGAGATTCTTGCTCGGGCCGATCTATGGATCGAGCCGCTATCCTCGCGTCGGCATCAGCCCCTGGTGCCAGTTCCACAAGCTCTCCCGTAGCGTCGCTGTGGGCGACGAACAGCCCCTTGCCCTGCCTCTTGGCCTTATACATCGCCCGATCCGCCGACCGCAACAATTCGTCGGCGCTCGTCCCATCCTGAGGCGCACTGGCGCTTCCTATGCTTATGCCCACCCGCAACGGCGCCTGGTGTCCGAGATCGAATGGTTCGGAGATACGTTCGATAATGCGCTGCGCGGCGGTTTCGACTTCGTCCGGTGCAATGGCCGGCAACAGGATAACGAATTCGTCCCCTCCGATGCGGCATAGGAAGTCGACGTCACGAATGCTTTCGCGCAATCGGCGCGCTACAGCAACAAGCAGGGCGTCGCCCGCCGCGTGTCCAAACCTGTCGTTTATGGACTTGAAACCATCCAGATCCAGGCAGAGCACCGTGAACGTGGGACGATCGATCGATGGAAGGGAATGTTGCTCGCGCAGCAGATCATCAAAGCGTCGTCGTTTCATGGTGCGATTGGGCAGTCCGGTGAGCAGGTCGTGATGCGCCAGCCAGCGGTTTTCACGCTCGGCGTGGTAGAGACCGAGCAGTACCTTGTAGTTTTCGAGCAGGACCAGGATAATGCCGAACATATAGAAGGGGATCTGCAAGCCGACCATGTACAAATGCGGGAGGGGCGAAATGAAAGTCGCCACCGCGTAGGGCAGGCACGCCACGCACATGAGAACGATACCGTAGTTCGGCGTGCCGGCGTTTCGGGAAGATATGCCCCCGGCCATTCCTGCCAGGCAGATGCCAGACAGCAGAATCAAAATCCATTCGCCCGACATGACGCACTGATAGGTTGCTGCTGAAACAACTACGCCCCAGGCCAACCCGGCTGCCATTGCCGCGAGCGCGTTGCCATTTCGTCCGGCCGTCTCGGCCCGTTCGAAGCCGATCTGGATCGAAATCCTGATGATGCCCATGATGATTTCGGCAATCAACCACGCGTAGGCCCAAGGTCGTTCGGTGAGAAAAACAGCAACAGATGCCAGCAGTGACATCGCAAAAATCACGACGAGCAGTGTCGTTTTTTTAGTAAGGCTGTGATGCAGCAGCTGAACCTGAACGTCATACGGCTGGGGCATTGGACCTGAGACGAGCCAATCGACGACACGGCTCGACAACCGATCCCAAACGGTCGCGCCCTGACGGGTTTGGATGCTGCTGGCCACGTTCATCGAACTGCTTTCAACTATTGCGTATTCTTCAGTAACTCTGCCGAGATGGTCCCGCGCTTAACTTGCCGGGACGTCCTGCTTTCGATGTTAATTTTGTGACGTTCCGCACAAGCGATTTTTAATGTTTAACCAACAGATGTAACCGCAGGGTAACCCAGAAAGGTGCCCCATTCGGCCATGCGCCGCGCAAGCAGTCTCGCGAGCATGCTTGACAGCACCGCCGCCTGCGGTGTCTTACGGCGCAACTAAAAGCTTCGGGGAGCCGCCAATGACCGCAGCGTTTACCTTCCCGGGACAGGGTTCGCAGGCCGTCGGCATGGGCCGGGCGCTGGCGGATGCGTTTCCGGCCGCGCGTGCGGTGTTCGATGAGGTCGATGGGGCGCTGGGCGAAAAACTCAGCAGCATCATCTGGGATGGTCCGGCGGATACCTTGCAGCTTACCGAAAACGCTCAGCCTGCGCTCATGGCGGTGTCCCTTGCTGCAATGCGCGTGCTGGAAACCGAAGCCGGTTTCTCGGTAAGCCGCGACGCGGCGTTCGTGGCGGGACATTCGCTCGGTGAATATTCGGCGCTTGCCGCCGCTGGCAGTTTCACAATCAGCGACACCGCGCGGTTACTGCGCATTCGCGGGCGTGCAATGCAGAAGGCGGTTCCGGTCGGCGCCGGCGCCATGGCGGTGCTGCTGGGGCTCGACTACGACGCGGCCGCGACCATTGCCGATGAAGCAGCACACGGCGAGGTTTGTCAGGCGGCGAACGACAATGGCGGCGGTCAGGTTGTGATCTCGGGAGACAAGGCAGCCGTTGAGCGCGCGATCGATATCGCCAAAGCCAAAGGCGCGAAACGCGCCATGCTGCTGCCGGTCTCGGCTCCGTTTCACTGCCGGCTGATGCAGCCCGCCGCCGATGCCATGGCGCAGGCGCTTGCGGAGGTAAACATCAAGCAGCCCGCATCGCCGCTGGTGTCGAACGTCGTTGCCGCGGCGATCAGCGATCCGGAAGAAATCCGTCGCCGCCTGATCGAACAGGTCACGGGAACGGTTCGCTGGCGCGAGTCGGTTGCCTACATGGCGGGTCACGGCGTCACCCAGTTTTTCGAGGTTGGTGCCGGCAAAGTGCTGACGGGGCTGGTGAAGCGCATCGCCGATGGCGCGGTGGGTATTTCCGTTAGCGGACCGAACGACATCGGTTCGGCGAAAGACGCGCTGAGCGCGCCGCGCGAACAGCGTGAATGAGCTAGAGGAAAACAAGATGTTCGATTTGACCGGTAAAACCGCGCTCGTGACCGGCGCGACGGGGGGCATCGGCGGCGCGATTGCGCAGGCACTGCATGGGCAGGGCGCGACGGTGGCGATTTCCGGGACGCGTCGCGAAGTTCTGGATACGCTCGCCGCCAAGCTCGGCGACAGGGTGCATGTGCTGCCCTGCAATCTTTCTGATGATACCGAGGTCGAGGCACTGGTACCTGCGGCCGAGAAGGCCATGGGCCAGGTGGACATTCTCATCGCCAATGCCGGCATCACCCGGGATAATCTTTTCGTGCAATTGCGCGATGAGGATTGGGATGAGGTCATCAAGGTCAATCTGACCGCGACCTTTCGTCTCGCTCGCGCCGCGACCCGGCTGATGATGCGCAAACGCTTTGGCCGCATCATCGCGATCACGTCGGTGGTCGGCGTCACCGGCAATCCCGGCCAGGGAAACTATACCGCGTCAAAGGCGGGGTTGATCGGGATGATCAAGACGCTGGGAGCGGAATATGCCAAGCGCAATGTCACCGCCAATTGTATCGCGCCGGGATTCATCAAGACGCCAATGACGGATGTGCTCAACGACAAGCAGCGCGAAACCATCCTTTCGAAAGTTCCAGCGTCGCGTCTTGGTACGCCGGAAGATATCGCCGCGGCGGCCGTCTATCTCAGCTCCAACGAAGCATCTTACGTCACCGGTCAGACGATCCACATAAACGGCGGAATGGCTATGATTTAGTGCGTCTGACGGCTTGCTCCGTGAAAAATTGAGCGGTGAGGTCAGACGTTTGGAGGCTTGTAGTCAAATCATGGGGAAGTATGATAACGGAACCACGAACGGGTAGGGCAAAGAAGGCCATTGCGGGAATTTGAAAGCCTGTATATTGGCGAGCGGAGCCTGCCCTGCTTCGCCGGTCTTCGTCCGCGGTGATGGGGCTGATCGAGACCGGGCGCGCTGCGACAGAAATTTTTAATGACCACGATGGCTCGTCCCGGTGTTGGAATTGGGCCCATTGGAACAAGCACGAGGTGAACGATGAGCGAGATTGGCGAGCGGGTTAAGAAGATCGTGGTCGAACACCTCGGTGTTGAACCCGAGAAGGTGGTCGACAACGCAAGCTTCATTGATGATCTCGGCGCCGACAGTCTCGACACGGTCGAACTTGTGATGGCATTCGAAGAAGAATTTGGTTGTGAGATTCCGGACGATGCCGCCGAAACGATTTTGACCGTAGGCGACGCCACAAAATTCCTCGAGAAGAACGCGAAAAGCTGACGGCCTCGCACAATCCCAACGAAGCCGGACGGGCCGTGTTCGCGGTCAACCGGCTTCTTGCTGTGGGCGGTGACTGTATAAGGCTGGAGAGCTGGATATGAGGCGGGTCGTCGTCACGGGCCTCGGCATGGTTTCGCCACTGGGCTGCGGCGTCGAGCCTACCTGGAAGCGCATCCTAAACAGCGAGAGCGGCGCAAAGAAAATCGATACGTTTGATGTATCGGACCTGACCAGCCGTATTGCCTGCGTTATTCCGCGCGGAGACGGCACTGACAGTACATTTAATCCTGACCAATGGATGGAGCCGAAAGACCAGCGTAAAGTCGATGACTTCATCATCTTTGCGATGTGCGCGGCGCGGCAGGCCCTCGACGACGCCAACTGGCATCCAGCGACCGAGGAAGAGCGTTGTGCCACCGGCACCATGATCGGATCGGGTATCGGCGGACTTTCCGGAATCGCCGACGGCGCCGTCCTGGTGAAAGAGCGCGGACCGCGCCGCCTGTCGCCGTTCTTCATTCCGGGCCGGCTCATCAATCTCGCCTCGGGCTATGTGTCGATCGAGCACGGGTTGAAAGGGCCAAACCATGCAGTGGTCACTGCTTGTTCGACCGGCGCGCATGCCATTGGGGACGCCAGTCGCCTGATAGGGCTTGGCGATGCCGACGTGATGGTGGCCGGTGGCACGGAAGTCTCCGATCAGCCGCCTGGCGATGGCCGGATTCTGCGCCATGCGCGCGCTATCCACCGGATTTCAACGATACGCCGCAGAAGGCTTCCAGACCTTACGACCGCGATCGCGATGGCTTTGTGATGGGTGAGGGCGCCGGCATCGTGGTGCTCGAAGAATATGAGCATGCTAAGGCGCGCGGAGCGAAGATTTACGCCGAGATCATCGGTTACGGAATGTCAGGCGATGCCTATCATATCACCGCGCCTACTCCTGATGGCGATGGTGCTTTCCGATGCATGTCACTGGCGATGAAGCGTGCTGGCATTGTCGCTTCCGATCTCGACTACATCAACGCGCATGGGACCTCGACGCCGCTTGGCGACGAAATAGAACTAGGCGCCGCGCAGCGTCTGCTCGGCAATGCGGCGTCGATGGTCTCGATGTCATCGACCAAATCATCGACCGGCCATCTGCTCGGGGCAGCGGGCGCGGTCGAAGCTATCTTTTGCATTCTCGCGATTTGCGATAACATCGCGCCGCCGACGATCAATCTCGACAATCCATCCGTGGATACCGCGATCGATCTTGTGCCGCAAAAGCCGCGCAAGCGGTCGATCAACGTGGCGCTCTCGAATTCGTTTGGCTTCGGAGGCACCAACGCATCGTTGGTTCTGCAACGTGTAACCAGCTAGCACCGACGTCGAGTTGACATCGTGCTGTCTGCATTCGGTGCGTTTCTTGGAGACCGACATATGGTATTGATCGCCGGGGAACGCCGATCGGCTCCGCCTAAATCGACAGGGTTGTAGTAGCATCAATGAGCGAAAGACCGCCCATTTCGCCGAGGAGCCCGCGTGCCGCGCTGGAGCCCGAACAGGTTCCGCCGCCGCCGAAGCGGTCGGAGAAGGCGCGTAACCCGTTCGTCATCGTCGGCAACGCCATCATCACGCTGTTGATCGTCGGGATGATCGCCGCCGGCGGAATTTATGTTTACGGAAAACAGCAGATCGAGGCGCCGGGTCCGCTTAAGGAAGACAAGGTCGTCAACATTCCGGCGCGCGCTGGAATGACTGATATCGCCGATATTCTCCAGCGCGAAGGCGTGATCGACAATAATCGATGGGCGTTCATCGGCAGCGTGTTCGCGCTAAAGGCGCGTTCCGACCTCAAGCCCGGCGAATATTCGTTTCAGAAGAATGCAAGCCTGCGTGAAGTGATCGGCACGATCGTTGAGGGCAAGGTCGTTCAGCACGCGGTGACCATTCCTGAAGGCCTCACATCGGAGCAAATTGTAGGCCGGCTTTCCGACAATGATATTTTCTCCGGCACAATTCGCGAGATTCCCAACGAGGGCACTTTGCTGCCCGAAACCTACAAGTTTCCGCGTGGTACTCTGCGCGAACAGGTAATCCAGCGCATGCAGCAAGCTCAGAAGCGCGTGCTCGCGGAAATTTGGGAACGCCGGAATACAGATATCCCAATCAAGACTCCGGAGCAGCTGGTCACGCTGGCCTCCATTGTCGAGAAGGAAACCGGCAGGGCAGATGAGCGCAGCCGGGTCGCTGCTGTATTCGTCAATCGCCTCAGGCAGAAGATGAAACTTCAATCCGATCCAACCATCATCTACGGGCTGGTGGGCGGTAAGGGCACGTTGGGCCGGCCGATCAAGCGAAGCGAGATATTGCAGCCTTCGACTTACAATACTTACGTTATCGACGGACTCCCGCGTGGGCCCATCGCCAATCCGGGCCGCGCCTCCCTCGAAGCGGCCGCCAATCCGGCGCGCACGCGCGACCTGTTCTTCGTCGCCGATGGGACCGGTGGTCACACGTTTACCGAGACCTACGACCAGCACCAAAAGAATGTAGCCAAGCTGCGCACGATGGAAAAGACCATTCAGAACGACACGGTCGAGCCCGCTGACGACCCGCAGTCGGCTGCGGCTGCGGCAGGAAGTCCGGCCGATCCTGCTGCCACGGCCACAGCGAAGCCGACGACGCCGAAAAAGCCGGCGCGCGCTGCCACGCCGGGCCGCCAGGGCGCTGCCCAATCGTCAGCCTCGCCTCCGGTGGTTCAGCGATAGCCCGCAATCGCCGGGGGCTGCTGCGGCAAATTCAGTTCTCTCTAGAGACGCCCTAAACTCGCCGCAGCTTGAGCGAATCGATTATCGATCTGTAAGGAGTGATCACACGATGGCGCTGTCGAGCATGACCGGTTTCGCGCGAAGTAACGGCACCAGTGGTCCCTACGCGTTCGAATGGGAATTGAAGTCGGTCAACGCCAAAGGCTTCGATCTGCGTATGCGGCTTCCGCCCGGCTGGGACGAGATCGAATCCGCCGCGCGCAAGCGTGCGGGCGAATTGCTCTCGCGCGGAACCGTTTACGCCAACCTCAATGTGAAACGTTCTAACCCGGTATCAACGGTCCGCGTCAACGAGGATGTGCTGGACTCGATCGTCAAGGTTGCGGGCGTGCTTGCAGGAAAAATCGATGCGGTCGCGCCCAGCATCGATGGATTGTTGGCGATGAAAGGCGTCATCGAGGTCGTCGAACCGGAAAGTGACGAGACCGAAGACAAGGCAGCCAAGGCCGCTGTTGCGACGGCTTTCCAGCAAGCACTCGAGAGCCTTGTTGAAATGCGCAAGCGCGAGGGCGTGACGCTCGGCCAGATTCTGACGCAGCGAATGGACGAAATTGAACGGCTCGCAAAAAAAGCGGAAGCCGCTCCCGGCCGCAAGCCGGAGGCGATCAGGGAGCGGTTGGCCGAGCAGATAGCTACGTTGCTTCAATCATCGGAGCGTTTCGATTCTGATCGCCTCAATCAGGAAGCCATCATGATGGCGGCAAAGGCCGACATTCGAGAAGAACTCGATCGCATCTCGTCCCACGTCTCGCAGGTCCGGGAAATGATCGGCAAAGGCGGTCCAGTCGGCCGCCGGCTCGATTTTCTGGCGCAGGAATTCAATCGTGAGGTCAATACCTGCTGTTCCAAGTCGAACGATCTGGAACTGACCAACACCGGTCTTGAGATGAAGAACGTTGTCGAGCAGTTCCGGGAACAAGTTCAAAATCTGGAGTGACAATGGCAGCGGCTGGTCATGGCTTCGACGTTGTTGAGCGGCGCGGGCTAATGTTCGTGCTGTCGTCGCCATCAGGCGCAGGCAAGACAACGCTCTCGCGCATGCTTGTCGCCGAAACGCCGGACTTGCAGATGTCGGTGTCGGCCACAACGCGGCCCATGCGACCCGGCGAGCTGGAAGGAAGAGACTACTATTTTGTCGACCAGAACCGTTTCGAAGCGATGGTCCATGACGGTGATCTGCTGGAATGGGCCGACGTATTCGACAACCGCTATGGAACCCCAAGGCTTCCTGTTGAAACGGCGTTGTCGTCCGGCAAAGATGTGCTCTTCGATATTGACTGGCAGGGCACACAGCAATTGCGTAGTCGCTCGCCGAACGATGTCGTAAGCGTCTTTATCCTGCCTCCATCGGTTCAGGCGTTAGAGCAGCGACTGCATACGCGGGCGCAAGACTCCGACGCAGTGATCGGCGGTCGAATGAAAAAGGCCGGTGACGAGATGAGCCATTTCGACGCCTACGATTACATTGTGATCAACGACAACATCGGCATCGCTTTCGAAGCCATCAAGTCGATCCTTCGCGCGGAACAGCTCAAGCGCGACCGGCAGATAGGGCTGTCCGCATTCGTTCAGAACTTGCGCCAACAGCTCTGAATGAACGACGCATCGACCGAGGGATAATTTTTCCTCAGGCAGGAGCGACTTAAGCGTCAGACGGCCGCCTCTTTCGACAGTGCTGCGAGCAACTGGACAATCTCGTCCGGAATTACCGGGTCGTGGTGCTGGCGGGCGCTAGCGGTCTGCGGCGCCGGAGCCTTCATCGCCAAGGACGGAGATAGAATCGATGCGCCAACGTCGATGGAGTCCCAGGGGGCCCGTTGATCTCGGTCCGGAATCGTGCGGGTCGTTTCGACGCGCGCGGCCCGACCTGAAGATGGCGCTTCCAAAAATCCCAGCACTCGCCAGCGCGCCGATCAGCACAAGCACGAGCGTTAGAACAGATGGCGAGGCGGACCGCCTAGCTGGCGCGGCGAGGGGTGCCGCGGCGGCTGGCTGGGTCGACGATTTCTGCGTAGCACCGGAATCGTCCGATTGTAGCGGAGATGCATCCACCGTGGCTGTCTGATCGACCCAGCGCGTCGCCACAGCCGCAGGTGCGTTACCCGTCGTCGGCGGATTCAAACTCTGACTGTTGTCCTTGGAGATAAGTGGCACGGTTTTCGCGGCGCCCGCGGCTGATTGCCCGGTATCGGCAGGACTCGCTTCCGCGCGTGCGTTCGCGACGGAGCGCTGCAGTAGTGGCTGCGCATGCGGCGCCGAAGCTTGCGTGCCCGCAGCACTCGCAGACACGGCCTTCCCGCCTTCCGCGCGGACGTACCAGCAGTTCCGTTTGGTGGCGTGATCGATGCGATAGAACCAGTGGCTTCCATTGGGCGCGCCGCCCTTCGGCCCGGACAGACAAGTTTCTGTCGCGTGAAGCGGTGTGGCCTCAACAGCGAGCAGGGTGCCCGCGAGCGCACTAATCAGGATTGCCGAGGCAAACTTCATCGTTCGATTTGTCATGTGCATCCCCACAAATGACGAGATGAGATACGTCGACAGATTGTTCGGGGAAAACTTGGGTCGTAATGAGCCGCAATTCCGAAGCGGATGAGGCTTAATTGCGGCTGGGGTTTTCGCGGAACTCGATCCGCATCGCCGATCGGGTTGGGGTCTCTCAGTTCGCCAGCACAATGCGCCCCACGACCTTTCCGGCGCGCAGTTCGTCGATCCACTTCTGGACCTCACCCATCGGCTTTTCCTTCATCGGCGCCGGCTTGATCTTGCCGGCGCGGGCAAGCGCCATCAATTCCTGCGCCTCAGCCAGCGTGCCGGTCATGAAACCCTCGATCGTCATGCGCTTGTAGATCCACTGCACCATCGGCAGGCTGAAGTTTCCGCCCATCAGGCCGGAGACCACGATCTTGCCGCCGCGCGCTACGGCTGAAACCGCAAAACTCATGGACTTGTCGTTGCCTGCAAAATCCACGATGGCGTCGAAGCCGCCATCGGTTTCCTTGATCATGCGTTTGACGATGTCGGTTTCCGAAGGATCGTAGGCGACGGCGGCGCCATTCTTCAGCGCTGCCTCACGCGCGGCGGGACTGAGATCGGCAACGGAGATTTGCTGTTTGAACATGGCCTGGGCAAAAGCTAGACCCATCATTCCCACGCCGCCAAGGCCGATCAGCAACAGATTGCGCTGCCGGGGGCGATCGACCAGCCGCTTAAGTGCGCCGTAGGCCGTCACGCCCGAGCACATCAACGTCGCAGCCTGATTGACCGGCAGCGGATCGTAGTCCAGCAGGTATTTTGCATCGGGCACGAGCACGTGGCTGGCGAAGCCGCCGTCTAGTGCGACGCCTAGAAATCGCTGTTTCACGCAAAGGTTCTCGTCGCCATTGAGGCATTCGCGGCATTGCCCGCAACCGATCCAGGGGAATACGGCTTTCTTCTTGCCGATCAAACCTGCCGCGATATCCTGGCCAACTTCCTCAACCACGCCGGCGATTTCGTGGCCCAGCGTGAAAGGCAGTTTCATGCCGCGCGTGGTGTCGAGTTTCTTGCCGCCGCCGAGGTCCGCATAGCCATCCTGGATATGCAGATCGGAATGGCACAGTCCGCAACGCTCGATCCGGACCAGAACTTCGCGTCCCTGCGGCTTCGGCGTCTCGACGACCGTCTCGCACAGCGGCGCATCGAATTTGACCAACGACTGCCGGCGCATGAGCGACATGATAGTAACCTCCGTGGGCATCAACTTCGGAAAATTCAGTATAGGTTTCGCAACCGGAATACACTTAAATTGTTGACCGCGGCCGTAACCGCACTTTCTTAAGGACCGCTGTGGCAACTGCAAAATCCACCCGAATGCAACGCTGGCTGACGAAAGCTGGAAGCGGCAGCCGAAATCAGGGCGCCGAAGCGTTCGTGAAACGAAATAGCGCGAACGCACTGTTCGGCGCTGCGCTCGGCACTTTCGTTGTCGTGTGGATCGTCTATGACACCGTGTCGAACGCGTCGGTAGACGTCCACTTCGATCTCGGCGAAGCATCCGGCTGGGCGGAAACATTCGCATTCGGATACAAACATCCTCCGATGACTGCGTGGATCTTTAGTTTGTGGTTTTCGGTTTTTCCGCGCGCCGATTGGGCGGCCTATTTGCTGGCCGTGACGAGCACGGCGATCACGTTCGCGGTTATCTGGCGGTTGCTCCGCGACTATCTGGACAAAGACAGGGCGCTGGTCGGCATCGCTGCGCTGTTTCTGGTGCCACTTTATACGTTTCAGGCTTCACGTTTCAACGCGAACACGGTGATGATGCCGTTCTGGGCGGCCACTGCGTTATTTTATCTGCGTGCCCGGCGTAACCTGGGAATAGCAGATGCGGCGCTTGCCGGCGCGCTCGCGGCGCTGACATTTCTGGGAAAATACTGGGGCATCTATTTGATCGCGGGAATGGCGGTGGCTTCGCTCGCCGGCTCCGGCACACGGCGGTTCTGGCGCTCGCCGGCGCCATATGTGATGGCCGCTGCCGCGGCGATTGTCGTCGCCCCCCATATCCAATGGCTGCTCACCGAACAAACCCATGCGTCTCAGAACTTCCTCACCGAAAGCGTGATGACTGCTGACTCGCTTGGCGCAAGGCTACTGAGGTCTTTGTCGTATCTTGGCGGAGCCGTCGGTTATGTCATCATTCCCATCCTGTTTCTGATCGCGCTCCGGCCGAGCAAGGCTGCCGTTACCGATATTCTTTGGCCCTCGGATCCTGACAGGCAGCGAGCCTGCATGCTTCTTATGATCCCGCTACTTTTGCCGGCATTCGCGAATCTGATCTTTCCGCATCGGCTGACGGCACTGTGGACGTATCCGAACTGGGCGTTACTTCCCGTGGTTCTTTTTGGATCGCCGCTTCTGGCCGTACCGGCCGCCGCGGTGGCTCGCTCGGGAATTGTAGCGCTGTCCGTTTCGCTCGCTGCGGTCATCGCTTCGCCCTACGTCGCATACGCGCGGCTGCGGTCCAACCAGGCGGCGAGCGACTGGCATTATCGGGAACTGGCTGCCGAAGTAAAACGCCTCGCCGGTCAACCCATAGGTCTTGTTACAGGAGACCAGGTCCTTCGCGGCCTGCCGTTTTACTTGCCCGGAGCGCATCCGGTGATGCCCGCCGCGCTATCGGCTTCCGAGATAAACGGCAAAGGCCTTGCGGTAATTTGCGTCCACGAAGATATGGAATGTCGTCGAATTGGCAGTGCGTGGGAAAACACAGTGAGCCGTTCTACGGATGTCACGTTCAAACATCGTTTTCTGGGATTCGAGGGGGTGCCGATCAGCTATAACGTCACAATCATTCCACCCGATAAGGTGGCCAATTAATTTTCAGCAGCCAACTCGCGAGCCATCGCAACAAAGCCGCTCACTGGCACCGTTTCCGCGCGCCTGGTCGGTTCCACGTTCGCGGCGGTTGCAAGACGCGTGGGATTGATTGCCAGCGACTTCAGACTTTGACGAAGCATTTTCCGGCGCTGGCCGAAGGCCGCCGCGGTGACGCGCTCGAGCGCTTTGCGATTGCACGGTTCGGGCGAACGGCGGGGCACAAGCCGCACCACCGAGGAAGTCACCTTGGGCTGCGGCACGAACGCCGCGGGCGAGATATCGAATAATATTTTGGTCTCGGTGCGCCAGTTCGCAAGCACCGCGAGGCGTCCGTAGGCTTCGTCGTTTTCGCGCGCCACGATGCGTTCGGCGACCTCGCGCTGAAACATCAGCACCATCATATCGTACCACGGAGGCCAAGGTTCGACGCTTAGCCAGTCGACCAGCAACGGCGTGGCGATATTGTAGGGCAGGTTGGCGACGATTTTGGCGGGCTCGTTGTCAAGCAGCGGGCGCGGATCGAATGTTGCTGCGTCACCTAGAACAACTTCAAGACGCCCCGGATATCGCTTCGAAATATCATTCAGCGCGCCAAGTGCACGCTCGTCACGCTCCACGACTATAACCCGCTTGGCGCCTAACGCGAGCAGGGCGCGGGTCAACCCGCCGGGTCCGGGACCAACCTCAATGATGGTGGCGTCTTCGAGCGGCCCTGCCGCGCGGGCGATCCGCGCGGTCAGGTTGAGATCGAGCAGGAAATTCTGTCCCAGCGATTTGCGGGCGGAAAGTTCATGCTGACGAATAACGTCGCGCAGCGGAGGAAGGTCGTCGATAGCGTTCATATCGTTTTGACGGCAGCCATGCGGGCAGCCAGCCGCAGGGCAGCAATCAGACTGGAAGGATTGGCACGGCCTGTGCCGGCGATGTCGAACGCGGTACCGTGGTCTGGCGACGTTCGGATGAAGGGCAATCCCAAGGTGACATTGACCGCGTCATCGAACGCGAGTGTCTTGACCGGGATCAGGGCTTGGTCGTGGTACATGCAAATCGCGCAGTCGTAAGTTTTCCGCGCCGCTTCGTGGAACATGGTGTCCGCCGGCAGCGGACCGCGGGCATCGATGCCGTCGCCGCGCAGAATATCGATCGCGGGCGCGACGATGGCCCGGTCCTCGCTGCCGAGCGCGCCATCCTCGCCGGCATGTGGATTAAGCCCCGATATCGCAAGACGGGGACGAGCGATCCCGAAACGTGACTTCAGGTCGGTCACGACAATCCGCGATGTGGTGACAATCAGTTCGCTCGATAACTTTGCGATGGCATCGCGCAGGGACAGATGAATTGTTACGGGCACCACGGCCAGCGTCCGCGACCACAGCAGCATCACCGGCTGCGGTGTTCTTCCGTTTTGCGTCGCGAGTTCGGCAAGAAATTCGGTATGGCCGGGATGCTGAAACCCCGCACGGTACAGCACGCTCTTTGCAATCGGATTGGTAACGACGGCCGCCGCGCGTCCGTGCGTGACATCGCTGACCGCGCGGCGAATGGAAGCGATCGCCGCAGGCGCGCTGCTAGCGTCTGGCTGACCGGCGTTCGCCGTCGCGGCTTGCCCTGTGCCGACGACCGGCAACGCATCGGCAAAGGTGTTTAGCGTGTCTTCTGCGCGAACTTCGACGAGGTCTATCGGCACGCCCAGCGCTCTGGCGCGCTCGCGGACGAAGGCGATATCGCCCAGCAGATAAAATGCTGGAAGGTCCAGCTCGTTGCGCCGCAGCCATGCGGCGATTGCGATATCAGGCCCGATGCCCGCCGGTTCGCCTAACGTCAGCGCAAGAGGTTTGACATGCATCAACGATATTCGATCATCGCGGCTTTCCGGACTTCCCGCAGGTAAGCTTTCGACTTCGCCTCATATTTTTCGACGAACATCTTGTCGCGGATTTCGCGTTTTTTCGGGGTGTCGATCGTGGTCGGCTTTCGTCCGCACAATGCCACCATTTCCACCCCTTGTTTCGTAACTTCGGGGGCCGTGAGGTGGCCGACCGGGGTCTTGTCCAGAATATCGCGGAGCGGCTGTGGAAGATCGGCCGAAGTTTTGATCACCGTGTCGCGTATCGCCGCGCTCTGCATGGTCTTGAAGAAATTATTCGCTTCATCGCAGGTCTGGATGCGGGTGCGCAGCGCTTCTGCCTCTTTACGTCTGGTTTCGATGGCGTCGGGGGCAGAACCGCGCGGGACGATCAGCACGACCGGCCGCATCTGATATTCGAAACTTTCGTTATCGGCCTTGCTGTCTCCGGTGACCTGCACCGCCGAAGCCACGTCCTTCTCGCCGACCTGCAAACTCTCTTTATATCGTCCGCGCACGAGGGCGGTCCACACCATGTCTGCTTTGATCCGCGCCTTCAGGGTGTCAATTCTTACGCCCTGGCTCTCCAGAGATTTCGTGAGCTGCTCTGGCGTAAGACGCATGCGCGAGCTCATTCCGGCGAATGAGGCGTCAATATCGGATGCGGGAGGATCTACACCAAATTTTTTTGCCTCCTTGATCTTCACCTTTTCATCGATCAGTTCATCAAGGATTTGCTGTCTGACAGGCGGCTTATGCGTCGTCAGAAAGTTCAGCTTGCCGCGCTGCTCAATATCGTAATTGGTGATTGGTTCGCCGTTCACCATGACCGCGACCGTTTGGGCGTGCGACGGCCCACCGCAACTCATCAGAATCAGCACGGAGCAGAGAAGGAGAAGATGTGAGTATCGCGGAAGGCGCATCTTGGTCATCGTTGGATTCGCTGTAGTCGTCATCATGCTCTGAAGGAATCCTTCCTTCGTGGCGTCGGACTTGCGGGTCAATAGGTAACACCGCCCGAACCAGCGGAGGCGGCCGTCGTGGCGATGGTCCGCAGACCTAGCTGGAACGTAAAGGCGTGATTGAGCACCGGCGGCAACGATCCCGCGGCGTAATTGTAGGAGGTGACGTAGTTGACGCCGAGGATGAAGCAGTCATCGACATATCCGGCGCCGATGACGTACTGATTGATCTTGTTCGCTTGAAGATCCCAGCGCGCCGCTCCGGTCAGCACCCAGTTAGCCGCAATCTTGACGGTGCCGCTACTCAGTACACCCTCGCGGCGGGTCAAAAATCCGAGGTCAGGTTGCGCGGCGTAATTGCCGTACATCAGGCTGACGGACCAGCGGTCGAAATTGGCCTTGGCTTCGGCTTCGAAGCGCTGGACGCTCAGCGTGGCTTCATCGAAGCGTGCGCGCGTGCTGATGGTGTACGTCCTGTTCGGCGAATAATCGAGCCTGGCGACATAGTCGGATCGTGGCGCGGTAAGGCCGGAATCGACGGCGGTATTGGTCACGTCCTGCACAGCGAACGAATTCAAGCCAAACAGCTGGTACGATTGGCCGAACAACGCGTTGACCGAGCCGCCGCGGTCGAACTGCGTCGTTGCCTGTACGCCGACATTGGCGCGGCCACCGCCTTCGATACGATCATATCCGGAAAATTTGTCCACGCTGAACAAATTGCTGGCGTCGAAGTTGAAGCTTTGCGCGTCTTCGTTGGGAAGCCTGCCGGCGTAAGTTTCATTCGGCCGGATGATCACCTGGGCGATCGGCTCAACTGTCGTGGTGCCCCAAGGCTGCACGTTGATAAACGGATAGCGATATTCGAGGCCGACAGTAGGCATCAGGCGCACCGCCTGGGTGTTGCCTGTTGGTAGGAAGTTTGAAACTCCGGGTTGGTTTGAAATGTCGGAGTCGATGGCATCGGCGCGCAGAATCGCGAACGGCGTCCAGATTTCACCATAGGGATCGGTGAACGATCGCCGCCACTGCGCTTCCACCGTCGCGCGGGTGTAGGTGCCGGGAATGCCGCGGAGCAGGCAGTTCGTTTGGTACTCTCTCGGCAATATCCGCGAGAGCGGATTGCAAGGGCTCGAGTCGGATTGTGCGGGCCGGACTGCTGTTTATCGGATCGAACGCCGCGGTGTCGCGCGTCAGACTGGTGAAGTTCGTCTTGTAGCTGAATTCGCCGCCGATAAGATTATAATTGAGCACGTTGGAATAATCGATCACCGGATGAACGATCGGTACCTGCGACTGATTGCCGGAGTAGCTGAGGTAATAGATCGTGCGCGCGTCGAAGTAACTGCGGTTGCCGACGCCAGTCAGATAAAGCTGCGAGATCGCTTCGGTCGGCAGGCTCAGGAATGAACCCAGCGGATCCTTGTACTGAGCCAGCCTGTAATCCGAAAAGAAATAATAATCCGACATCAGGACGCCGTCCCAACCCCAGACCCATTTGTCGTTCAAGGCGAACTGGCCCTTCGTATCGACGGCGCCGCGAAATTGTTGATCGCCTGGCCGCCCTGCGAAGGCGCTGCGGTCGAGCTGATCGATCCCGTAGGCTCGGATTTGGTAGGCTCCGTCGAGAAGGCGCTGACGAAATTCGCCTTGCATCAGCACTCCCTGCCGCGTCGTGAAGCGGGGGCTGATAGTAGCGTCCATATCCGGGGCAATGGCCCAATAGAAGGGCGTTTCAACGCCGTATCCATAACCTGAAACCGTTGTGAACCCCGGCATTAAAAAACCGGTCTTGCGTTTCACGGTCGGGTCCGGCGTCGAAAAATACGGCAGATACGCCAGCGGCACGCCGAAGAATTCGAGTTGCGCGTCTTCGAAGTAGAGCATCCTGTCGGCTTGATCGTGGATGATGCGGGCACCCTTGACCTGCCACAGCGGCGGCTTGGTCGGATCGTCCTTACACGGCGCGCAGGCAGTATAGACGCCGTTCTCGAACACCGTGTAGTTGCCGCTGGTACGGTCGGCGCGCGTGGCGGCCATTCGCGTCTGGTCGGCAGTATCGACGCGCAGCGAATCGACGAAGCCGTCGCGGTAGTCGTCGCTCAGGTCCATGATGTTCGCGTAGGTAATCCTGCCGTCCGCGTCCGTCAGGCGAATGTTACCCTCGGCATGAAGCCGCTTTGTCTTCTGGTCGTAGATGACCTTGTCGGCCTCGACAGAAGTACCGTTGTAAAATAGCTGCACGCCGCCAACCGCTGACACGCGCGAATTGTTATAGTCGTAATCGACCTCAACGGCCTGGACGAGCATCTGTCCGTTGTTCGCCACCGCGGCAGGCTTGGGCCGGCGATGGGGCGGATTGAAAGTAAAACTCTGCGCGGATACCGGCGTCGGCGTCGCTATATCGAGCGCTGCGAGGACCAGAAGGCCCAAAACCAGGCAGAGGATAGCCGGGGGGTTGGCGGGCAAGCCTAGAACGCGCCGGCGCACGCGTATGCGCCGTCTGAAAACAGACGAACTCTTCTGGCGGGCGGCGACAAGGGCCACTCTACCCGTCCTCCTGGAACAGCAAAGCCAAAAAGCCGGTGAGGCCGCCTACGCAGACAGGCAGCCACGCCGCAGCGATCGGATGCATCAATTCAGCCTTGCTCAAATCTTCAGTAACTTTCGACAGGACATAGAGCAGAAAGCCTGCTCCCACGCCACTTAAAACCATCTTTTGAACGCCCCCGAAGCGGAAGAAGCGCAGGCTGACAGCCGCTGCAAGCATCACCATCGCGATCAACAGAAATGGCTGTGCGACTAGCTTGTGGTACTGCAGCCGATAGCCCGCTGTCGCGAATCCTGAACTTTCCGAAGACTTGATGTAACTCGGTAGTTGCCAAAATGACACAGTTTCCGGGGTCGAGAAACTATTGCGGACCTGAGCAGGGTTGAGATTGGTAGCAAGGGTGAAAGTCGCTTGATCGATAGGAGGGGCATCCAACGAATAACGGCGTGCCGATTTGAACAGCCAGTGCCCCTCTTCGAGCGTTGCCTCCCGCGCTTCGATTCGCTCCTTGAATTTGAAATCCGAGTCGAAGCGGAACACCGTCAGCCCGGTCAGCCGGACGCCTTGCTGCTCGCTTCTGGCCGCGTTGATGATGGCCTGTCCTTCGCTCGTGACCTGGTTCATCCAGAAGCCTGAAGCGTCCTGCAAGCCGCCGCCGGGTGTAGAACCGAAAAGCTCCGCCTCCATCCGTTTCGACAGTTCGCGCAAGTTCGCAGACATCGGGTTGTAGGCCGTGGTCGCCAGGATCCCCAGCACAAGCGCGCTGGCCAATGCCGGCGAAATGAACTGCCATGCTGACACGCCGGCGGCCCGAGCCACCACCAGCTCGAGACGGCGCGACAAAGCCAGATAGCAAGTCATCGCACCGATCAGGACACAGAACGGCATCAATTTTTCGAGGAGCTGCGGCACGCGAAACAGCGATGTCTCCGCAACCGCTATTGCCGATGCTGACGCCAATCCCGAGGTTCGTCTGACCATCTCGATGTAATCGACGAGAACGAGCAGCACGAAAATGCTCGCAAATACGCCCAGCGCGGACATGACAAAGCGTCCGGCAAAATAGCGCCCAAGCGTGTTGGTCATCATGCTCATGCTATCGCCGGCCGTCCGAAAAGTTTTTGAAGCCGCTGGTTTGCTTTATCTACCGCGTCCACCAGCCGGGCTGGTGGTTCAATAACGATGCCGCCAAGGATGATCCAAAGACCGATGGCGAGCGCAGCTGCCAGCATCAGATACTGCACGGTTGCCGCATTAGGATTTTTTGCTGTCATCACGGAGCAGGCAAACCCTGCCATGCGTACCGCAAACACCGCGAGAATTGCACTGGAAATCGAGAAATTGCGGCTCTGACGCGTGGTTCGTGGCGCGCCGAGAAATGCAAACGTCAAGGCGGCGAAGACGAAGGGATATATCGGCGCCGTGAAACGGTCATGCATTTCGGCCCGAAACTGCTCGGGCATCTGCTTGTACACCGGATCGCTCGGCACAGGCGATATCAGTTCCCAGAGGTAACGCTCGCGAATGCCAAATGTGATGTTTGAATTTTGATTCGAAAACTTCGACATGTCGAACGCATAGCGTCCGAATGCCACTAGAGCGGGCTCGCCCTTGCCGGTCTCGAAGCGCTCGAGATTTCCATCTTCGAGAACGAGAAAGGAGCCATGCTCGTTTTTCAGGACTGTTCCATGATCGGCAACGATGCTCAGGCGCTCCTTGGGATCGCGGCGGTCATCGACAAAAATTCCGGCGAGAACACCTCCCGCCTGCCGTTCACGGATCCGGATCGTCAAATTCTGATCGAGCTGGGCAAAGCGGCCCGGCTGCAGAATGTTGGCCAGCACGTCGGCTGTGATTTCCGTATCCCATCGCTTCAAGCGGCGTAGACCGTCGGGAGCAATATAGGCCGCGATAATAGCCACCATGATCGCCACGACCGTCGTGGCGTAAAGAAATGGACGGAACAGCCGGAAAGGCGAAAGGCCCGCGGCATTCATCACGATGATTTCGGAATCGGTCGCAAGCTTATTGAGGGTATGTGTGATCGCGATCATCAGGGCCATCGGCGCGATGATCAGAACGAGTACGGGAATAATCAGGCCGGTCACACTGAGAAACGTCAGGATCGTTTGGCCCTGACTTGTCATCAAATCGATACCGCGCAACGCCTGCGTGATCCAAATCACCCCCGTCAGGCTGACCAGAACCACCGCAAACGACGCAAGCGTCGTGCGAAAGATATACCTGTCGATCGACCCCATCGTTACGGCATGATCCCATCACCCGGCTTTAAAGCCGGCATTCCCGCCCAAATGCCTACGGCATCCCCACTGGGCGCGCGCCCTGCCGCTTACCGGCAGCTCCACTTCATAGCATCCCATTGATCGGTCAACAAAATGGCTGCGCCGTGACGCGATCGAGATATGGGTAATAATAGGTTTATGTGGCTTCAAAGCCACGGAAAGGCCAAGGTGGCGCTTGGCACCGCGGCGGCGACCGGGCCATAGTGAGTGGGCCGCGGTTGGACGCGTGACTGTCGTTCCTCAGCAGGCCAAAGACCCGACCCACTGGCTAAGGCCATTCTGGCGGACGCGCCAGCTTCAATTTTGGAGGATTTCGTATGTCCGATGCCGTCAAGGTGGGCTTCGTTCCATTGGCTACGCCCCCGCGCGGCGTCCTCGTGGTGTTCTGCGACGACACCCTGAAATTCGGCCCGGTAACTCGCAAGGCCTTGGGTGGCGCGTCCGATACCGTTAAGCGGGCTGCGACCACGAATCGGTTCAAGGGGAAAAGCGGATCGGTGCTCGATATTCTGGCGCCGCAAGGCATTAAGGCTACCCGGCTGCTTGTTGTCGGAGCTGGCAAACCCTCCGACATCAAAGACAAAGACTTGCTCAAGGTCGGCGGCGCAGCAGCGGGAAATATTCGCGGCAACGATTCGGTGACCATCATTGCCGAATTGCCGACAGGCGCCATGAAACCCGATGAAGCGGCTGCGGTTGCGGCTGGCGTACTGCTTCGTGCGTACAAATTCGATCGGTACAAGACCAAAAAGAAAGAAGGCGAGGACGACGAAAGGCTCGATGCCGAGGTATCCATCGCCGTCGAGGACGTCGCGGCCACTCGCAAAGCCTTTGCTCCGAAGAATCACCTTGTCGACGGTGTCATCATCACGCGCGAACTGGTCAACGAGCCGCCCAATGTGTTGTTTCCAGTCGAATTCGCCCGGCGCGCGACCCAATTGCGCAAGCTCGGCGTCGAGGTCGATGTCCTCGACGTTAAGGCCATGACCAAACTGGGCATGGGCGCGCTGCTCGGCGTTTCCCAGGGGTCGACGCAACCCGGACGAACCGTGATCATGCGCTGGAACGGCGGTAAGCGCGACGAGCAGCCGGTGGCATTTATCGGCAAGGGCGTCTGCTTCGATACCGGAGGAATTTCCATCAAGTCCGCCGGAGGCATGGAGGACATGAAGGCCGACATGGGCGGCGCGGCGTGTGTGGTCGGCCTCATGCATGCGCTGGCTGCGCGCAAGGCCAGGGTGAACGTCGTCGGTGCTATCGGTCTTGTCGAGAATATGCCTGACGGCAATGCCCAGCGGCCCGGCGATATCGTCACGTCGATGTCCGGCCAGACCATTGAGATCATCAATACAGACGCGGAGGGCAGGCTGGTGCTCGCGGATGTGCTTTGGTACGTGAAGGAAAAATTCAAACCGAAATTCATGGTCGACCTGGCAACGCTGACGGGTGCAATTCTGGTGGCGCTCGGCACCGAATACGCGGGGTTGTTCTCAAACAACGATGAGTTGTCGGAACGGCTGACGACGGTCGGTCAGGCGACCGGCGAGCGGGTCTGGCGGCTGCCGATGGGACCGGAGTACGACAAGATGATGGATTCGCAGTTCGCCGATATGAAGAACGCGGGCGCCCGCCACGGCGGATCAATCACAGCTGCGCAGTTCTTGCAGCGCTTCGTCGGCGACACGCCGTGGGCCCATCTCGATATTGCCGGAACGGCAATGGGCACGCCGAAGACTGAGATCAACCAGAGTTGGGGCTCGGGTTTCGGCGTACGCCTGCTGGAGCGTCTGGTCGCGGAGTATTATGAAAAGCGATGACAGAGATTTTGTTCTATCATCTGCAAAATCTCTCGCTTGAAAATGTCTTGCCACCCTTGCTCGAAAAGTCACTGGAGCGCGGGTGGCGCGTCGTCGTGCAATCCACGTCGGACGAACGAATCGAGGCACTCGATACGCATCTATGGACATATCGCGACAATTCGTTTTTGCCTCATGCGACATCGCGCGCAAGCGATGCACAACATCAGCCGATCGTCCTGATGGCAGAGGAGGGCAATCCAAATAACGCGAAGGTCCGTTTTCTGGTCGACAGCGCCGGCTTACCGATCGATTGCGAAACGTATGATCGCATTGTTCTCGTCTTCAACGGGGACGATGATGACGCGCTCACCGCCGTTCGGGGCAACTGGACAGACTGCAAGGCGCGGGGATTCGAGGTTACCTATTGGCAACCGGATGATCGGGGCCGATGGCAGCGCCGGGAATAGCGATTCCGCGAATATGATGCTAACGTGATCATTCGCTGGGTTACTGGTCACGGTCGTGCCGCAAAGTGATGGTGCGACCGAGCTTTAGCAGGAGTGAACGTAGACATCGTGCGACCGAGAAATCGAAACCTATTGTGTATGCTGTTTGTGAGCGCGCCGCTTTTTGCCGGTTGCGCCGGCGCGCCCGATTTGTTTTCGAGGGATACGGAGTGGTTCTCGCGTTCCGGCCGGCTGTTTATCAAGAACGTTTCGATCGAAACGCCGCCGCTCACGCCCGATAAACCGGTCTACTCGGACGATCTGATCACTGCGGAAGGCGCATGTCCGGGATTAGAGCCCGCGGGCGTTCCCGGTGACGCCAATGCTCTGAATGACAGCGCGGCGCCTCGTTCCAGGCCGGGCGTCGTCGCGCTCGGTCACACCGAATGCGACGTTGCGCGCGGCGCCGGCGCGCCGGACAACGTCAATTTCTCCACTGACGGTGCGGGCCGGCAAATCGCGATTTTTACTTATTCGCGGGGTCCGCGCGCCGGGCTGTACACCTTCACCAACGGACGCCTGTCATCGGTCGAACGCAATCCCCAACAAGAGCAGCCGAAAGCCGTGAAACCCCGTGCCAAGAAGAAGCCCGCGGCGACGTAGTTCGCGTTGAGCTTTTTGAGCGGCAATCAGCCGGTAGCCTCATCGAATTGCGAACTCGCTGCCAGCCAATCTTCTTCCGCTTTTTGCAAGGCGGATGTAGCTCCGGCGCGCGCCTTGCTGAGTTGTGCGGCTTGTTTGGGATCGCGCTTGAACAGGTCCGGCAGCGCCAGCGCAACGTCGATTTTTGAAATAATACCGGTGATGCGCGCGATTTCAGCTTCAGCATTCACAATTTTCTGCTTGAGCGGAATGCGTTTCTCGGCCTTTGCGCGTTGCGGTCTATCGCGGACATCGCCCCGGTCCCTTGAACTGCTACGCATGCCGCGCGCCGACAACACCTCGCGCCGGTAGTCATCGAGGTCGCCATCGAACGGGGTTACGGTGCGATCCGCGACTACCCACAACTGGTCCGCGCAGGCCTCGATCAGATATCGGTCATGGGAAACCATGATCACCGCCCCGGGAAATTCGTTGATCGCTTCGGCAAGCGCGGCACGGCTGTCGATATCGAGATGGTTGGTTGGCTCGTCCAGAATGATCATGTTCGGACCGAAGAACGTCGCAAGGCCTAGCAGCAAGCGCGCCTTTTCACCGCCCGACAGGCTTTTCACGAGGGTGTCTCCGGCCTTACCGGAAAAACCGATCGCGCTGGTGCGGGCACGTACTTTTGTCTCCGGTGCGTCAGGCATGAGCTTGCGAACGGCATCGTAAGGTGAGCCGTCCTCGTTCAGTTCGTCGAGCTGGTGTTGCGCAAAGTAAGCGACGGAAATCTTTTCCGCACGGGTGATCGACCCTGAAAACGGGGCTAGACGATTTGCCAGCAGCTTGACGAGCGTCGACTTGCCATTGCCGTTCGAGCCGAGCAAGGCGATGCGATCGTCGGTATCGATCCGCAGCGTAACGCGGTTCAGCACCGGATTTTTGGGATCGTACCCGACCGAGACGTTGTCGACCGCAATGATCGGGGGCGACAGCATTTTTTCCGGCGCGGGAAAAGCAATCTCGCGCACGTCTTGCGTCACCAATGCTGCGACCGGCTTCATCTTTTCCAGCATCTTGACCCGGGACTGAGCCTGCTTTGCTTTGGAGGCCTTGGCTTTGAAACGATCGACGAAAGCCTGCAGCCGCTTTCGTTCCGATTCCTGCTTTCTGGCATGTTTGGCGTCGAGCATCTCGCGAACCGCGCGCTCTTTCTCATAAGCGGAATAAGTGCCGCGATAGAGCGTCAGCTTGCCGCGATCCAGATGTAGGATCTGATCGACCGAGGTATCCAGCAAGTCACGGTCGTGGCTGATCACGATCACGGTTCGCGGGTAGTTCGCGAGATGATCCTCCAGCCACAGCGTGCCTTCGAGATCGAGATAGTTTGTCGGCTCATCCAGCAACAACAGATCCGGCGCGGAGAAAAGTGTTGCCGCCAGCGCCACACGCATTCGCCACCCGCCGGAAAATTCAGAGCAAGGCCGTGCCTGATCTGCCGTCGAAAAACCAAGTCCGCTTAAAATCGCTGCCGCGCGCGCCGGCGCTGAATGCGCATCGATGTCCACAAGTCTGGTCTGGATTTCGGCGATCCGATGCGGATCGCGAGCGCTGTCAGCTTCGAGCAGTAGCGCGGCGCGTTCGAGATCCGCCTCCAACACTACCTCATCGAGACTTTCCGGCCCATTCGGCGCTTCCTGCGCCAAGCTGCCGATGCGCCAGCGAGGAGGAATCGTAATGCTGCCACTCTCGGTTGGCAGCTCGCCTCGAATGGCCTGAAAGAGCGTCGATTTGCCAACGCCGTTGCGGCCGATCAGCCCGACCCGCGCGCCGGGGGTGATCTGGGCCGTTCCGTGATCGATAAGAAGCCGTCCGGCGATCCGGACGGAGATGTCGGTGAGTGAAAGCATGAGAAGCTTGTCACCGCAGTGACTGATAAACGCAACCGGCCAAATGCCTAAAATCGATTCGTGTTCGATAAAACAGCGCGTTCAATGCGTCATCATACGGTCCTGCTGCCGCAGTTCATCCAGCAAAACATGCAGCCTCGGCGGAAGTTGTGCGCTCTCCGCGTGCATCTGCTCGCGCAACCGTTCGCCAACCGCATGGCAAATCGACCGGGTGGTCTTATGGTCTAACTGAAGTTCATCTGCTGCTGAATTAGTCATTGCCGTATCCAAATGTTCGATGTCGTACAATCACAGAGGCAAGTCGCGCGGGGCCGAATTGTTTCGTATCGTTCGGCCTCATTTTCTTTTAAGCAGAAATAGAGTCAAATGAGCCTTAATTAGCTGATTTTAGGGAAGAATTGCCCAAACACGCTTGTCCAATCCCTTTAATTTAGCCGGGAACCCGAAATCGCACCGGCGGCCGCTACCGGTTGCTTTGTGGTTACAAGCAGACAATGAGCGGAGATTAGGTTTGCGTAGCTTTGACCGATCGTCGTCACGATGGCGCGGCCGATCGCGCACTTGCCGATGTCTGAGGTCGCCGATATAAGCCCGCAACTCCCCATCATTTCTTGCAAGGACGAATTCATGGCGATCGAGCGCACATTTTCGATTATCAAACCCGATGCGACCGCGCGAAATCTGACGGGTGCGATCAACGCGATTATCGAAAAGGCCGGTCTGCGCATCGTCGCCCAGAAGCGCATTCGCATGACGCGCGAACAGGCGGAAACTTTTTACTCCGTGCATAAGGCGCGCCCGTTTTTCGGCGAGTTGGTGGACTTCATGATCTCCGCGCCGGTCGTTGTGCAAGTGCTTGAGGGAGAAAACGCCGTGTTGAAGCATCGCGACGTGATGGGCGCGACCGATCCCTCCAAAGCTGCCGACGGCACAATCCGCAAAGTTCACGCGAAGTCCATCGGTGAAAATTCGGTGCATGGCTCCGATGCCGCCGACACCGCGGCGGTTGAAATTGCGCAGTTTTTCTCAGGCAATGAAATCGTCGGATAAGCACTGCCGTCCAGCCGCGCGCTAGCCGCAAGAACGGTTTTTCGAAGAGGGACGGGCTGTGAACTGGCTGCTGCAAATCTTCGATCCGGCAACCATCGGGACCTTCTTTACGCAATTCCACGATGAAATGCAGCAGCCTGCATTTTGGATCGCCGTCGGCAAGATCATCTGGATCAATGTGCTTTTGTCCGGCGATAACGCGCTGGTGATTGCGCTTGCGTGCCGGGGTCTTGAGCCGCGCCAGCGTGTGTGGGGCATGATCCTCGGCGCAGGCGTCGCCGTCATTCTTCGCATCGTCTTCACCGGCATTGTCGCAACCTTGATGGCGCTGCCGTATCTCAAATTCCTGGGCGGCTTGGCTCTGCTGGTGATCGCGGCAAAGCTGCTGGTTCCGGAAGATGACGATGAAGACGGTGTGAAGTCCGCGTCGCACCTGTGGGCGGCAGTGCAGATCGTTGTCGTCGCGGACATCGTGATGAGCCTCGACAATGTCATTGCCGTCGCGGCGGCGGCGAACGGCAGCGTTCCGTTGTTGGTGCTTGGACTCGCGATCAGCGTTCCCTTGATCGTCGCTGGCGCCGCGCTGATCATGGCGCTGTTGAACCGTTTGCCGATCCTGATCTGGGCAGGCGCCGCTCTGCTTGGCTGGATCGCGGGCGACGTCATCGCCACCGATCCAGCAATACACCCGATACTCAATCGTCTTGTCGATGGGCAGATCGCACTCAATTTCGATGCGACCTCGGCGGTGTTCGGTGCGACGCCGAATTTCAGCTTTGGCGGCAATGTCGGCGAACTCTTGTTTTCACTGTTGGGCGCATTAGTCGTCCTGGTGGCCGGATCAATCTGGCGCAGATCGCGGTTGCACCGAGCCGAGGCCGTAGTTCTACCGATAGCTACTGACTCGGTTCAGCCTGTCGATCGCGCTTAAGCAGCATATTGAATGCATATTTTAGAAACGCATTAACGCCGCACTACAGTTTAGCGCGCGCGCCTGCAACCTGAAGTCTATCTCGCAAGTATTATCCGTCAGTAACGTTGCGTGTGTCGTGCGCGGCGGAGCGGTAGTTACAGCTATATCGATGGCGCGACGGCCGTCCACCGGAGTACTGGAGTGCGTGTTGTGAGTATCGACGATTTCCGACGAGTTGGCGATAATCTGCCGCAGTCTCTCGGTGACGCGGAGACCGACGCAAGTGTCGCCGAAAGCCTAAGGCTCGTCGTCGCCTTCAAGAAAATCAAACGTCACGCTGATCGGCTTACAGTGATCGATTTGGCCGAATGGCTCGGGAACTGACGAAAACAATTTCGCTACCAGCGCGATGTTTCTCAATCATGCGACGGTGGTGAAATTAAACGGCCGTCCGCGTATGCGTTGGTTGTCTTGCAAATATCGCCTTCGATCCGCGCTGCGCCGCTCGCGACCAGCCTTAGCGCGCTGGGATAGATGCGATGTTCGATCTCGAAGACGCGCTCCGCCAAACTATACGGCGTGTCGTCGTCTTTGACCGCGACGGCGCCTTGCATCACAATCGGGCCGGCATCGGTTTCCGGGATGACGAAATGAACCGTGGCGCCTGAAATTTTCACGCCTGAGCGCAACGCCTGTCCGTGCGGATCGAGACCCGGAAATGACGGCAGCAATGACGGATGAATGTTCAACATGCGGCCTTGCCAGTGCTGCACGAACTTTGCGGTCAACAATCGCATAAATCCCGCAAGGCAAATAAGATCGACGCGATTTTCGTCCAACAGCGACTGCAATTCCGCTTCGAAGCCTGCGCGATCCGCGCCGTAGGGTTTGCTTTCGAGCGAGACGGCGGGGATGCCCCGTTCTTTCGCTCTCTCCAGTCCGCCGGCATCGGCGCGGTTCGATATCACAACGACGATTTCAGCCGGATAATCATCGGCTTTTGCCGCATCAATCAGCGCGGCCATGTTGGAGCCACGCCCGGAAATCAAAATGGCGACGCGCCGTTTCATGGTGTCAGATCGAGATGGCCATTATAGACTACGCGATGTTCGCCCTCGGCAGGAATCACCTCGCCCAGCAGCGCGACGCTCTCACCGCACTCGGTGAAAAGGTCGGTGACCTGGTCGATGGCGTCAGATTTCACGATCACGATCATGCCGATGCCGCAGTTAAACGTGCGCAGCAATTCGAGTTCGGCGATGCCGCCTTGGTCCGCGAGCCATTTGAACACCGGCAATACCGGAAGCCGCGCCAGATCGATACCGACGCCGAGATGTTTTGGCAGCACGCGCGGAATATTGTCGGTGAAACCGCCGCCGGTGATATGCGCCAGGCCCTTGACCGCGCCGGTTTCGCGGATCGCGCGCAGACACGATTTTACATAGAGCCGGGTCGGTGCCAGAAGTGCGCCGCCCAGCGTCATGACCGGCGAGAACGGCGCTTGCGCCTCAAACCCTAGCCCGGATGCCTCGACGATCTTGCGTACCAATGAAAATCCGTTGGAATGAACGCCCGATGACGCCAGGCCAATCACGGCGTCTCCCGCAACTATATTGGTATGCGGAAGCAAGGTGCCGCGTTCGGCGGCGCCGACCGCAAAACCCGCGAGGTCATAGTCGCCGTCCTTGTATAAGCCGGGCATCTCAGCCGTTTCGCCGCCGATCAAGGCGCAGCCGGATTCCCGGCAACCCTCGGCTATTCCTGCAACGATTGTCGCCACAGCGTCGGGATGAAGTTTTCCGCATGCAAAATAATCGAGGAAGAAGAGAGGTTCCGCGCCCTGCACAACCAAGTCGTTGACGGACATCGCCACGAGATCGATGCCGATGCCACTGTGCAAACCGGTCTCGATAGCAATTTTCACTTTGGTGCCGACGCCATCGGTGGCCGCGACCAAAACCGGATCTTTGAAACCGGCCGACTTGAGATCGAACAACCCGCCAAACCCTCCGATCTCCGCATCAGCTCCTGCACGCGCGGTAGCACGCACCATTGGCTTGATTAGATCGACCAGCCGATTGCCGGCGTCGATATCGACCCCGGAATCTGCGTAGGTCAGTCCATTTTTCCGTGCGGTCATGCCATGTCCCAAACGATCGCGGGTGGTTACGGCGGATTGCGCGCGCGTGCAATGCTCGTAGCGCCACCATTATAGACTATGTACAACAAAGCTGGTTCGGCTACGAAAGCTCAAATCCTTCGGAATCAGGCCGCAATCTGGGAACGTCGCGTGAGTATTCCGAACATCATTACGCTGGGCCGCATCCTGCTGGTGCCCGTCATCATCTGGGCGATTGCTTCAAACCAGATGGAGATCGCGTTCGCGCTGTTTATCGTCGCCGGGGTAAGCGACGCGGTGGATGGTTTTCTTGCCAAGCGGTTCAACATGGCAAGCGAACTCGGCGCGTTGCTCGACCCCTTGGCGGACAAGGCATTGCTGGTTTCCATTTATGTGGCGCTGGGCATCTGGGGCGCCGTGCCGCGCTGGATCGTCATTCTGGTGGTCTCGCGCGACATCATGATCGTGAGCGCAGTGATAGTCTCATGGTTATTCGACAAGCCGATTCCGATGAAACCGTTGATGGTGTCGAAGCTCAATACCGTCGCACAGGTCGCTTTCGCGGCGCTGGTGCTGGCCGCGCTCGGGTTCGGTTTCAAACCGATGCCCTATGATCTGATATTGATGGGCTTCGTGACGGTTTTTACCCTGGTGTCGGTGTCGCTCTATTTGGTGGAATGGATGCGGCACATGAGCACGATCGAACAGCGGTAAGTACCAAGCAAGTTTAGGCCGGGGCATTCCGGCATGGAGTGATGGCGTGCCGGTCCGCGTTCAACCTCGTCAGCTTGCACTGGCATTGCCGCATGCGGAGAGCCTTTCGCGCGACAATTTTCTTGAGGGACCTGCCAATGCGGCAGGGATGGCTCTGGTCGATAGCTGGCCGGACTGGCCGAACCGCGTCATGCTGCTGGTCGGACCGGAAGGCTCCGGCAAGAGCCATCTAGCAGCTATATGGGCCGAGGACGCCGGCGCTCGGTCCACTACCGCAGCGGTGCTGATCGAAGCAGATGTACCCGCCACACTTTCCACCGGAGCGCTGGTCCTCGAAGATCTGGTTTCGTCTGGCTTCGACGAGCGCGCCTTGTTTCACCTGATGAATCTCGCGCGCGAAGATGAAGCGTACCTCCTGATCACCGCGCGCGCGCCGCCATCCACGTTCGAGATCGAACTACGCGATTTGCGCTCGCGGCTCCGCGCGGTACCCGTCGTGAAGCTGCTTCCTCCTGACGATCAACTGTTTCGCTCACTGATTGTAAAAATGTGCGTGGATCGGCAATTGAGCGTCGATGAGACCGTCGTAAGCTATCTTGCGACCCGGATCGAGCGCTCGCTCGCTGCCGCCCGGCAGACCATCGAACTTCTCGATACCGAAGCCTTGCGGCGGGGCCGACCCGTTACCCGCGCGCTGGCAGTAGAATTGCTTCGAGACGTCTGACGATTTGTCGATATTGACGGCTATGGCCGGGCGGAACATCAATGTCATTGAAAGGTCATCTCGGTTACAGATGATCAGCCTCTGATTATTGCACGGGCGTCATCGCCTCTCGCACGGATCCCGTACCCATGGAAGCTGCGCAAGTCCTTGTCCCAAAAGAGAAAGAGGTCCTGCCGGAACCAGGTTCCGGTATGGGAACAACACCGGAACGATTCATCAACCGCGAACTCTCGTGGCTGCACTTCAATCGGCGTGTACTCGAGGAATCCGTCAACACCGGCCATCCGGCGCTGGAGCGAGTTCGCTTCCTGTCAATTTCCGCGAACAACCTAGACGAATTCTTCATGGTCCGCGTCGCCGGCATCAAGGCGCAGGTTCGCGAAGGAATCGCCGAGCGCAGTCCCGATGGCCTCACCCCGTCCGAACAACTCGTGCTCATCAACGATGCTGTCTCCAAACTCGCGATTGACCAGCAGGCGATATGGCGCGATCTGCGCGGCATTCTGGCCGAGGTCGGCATCGTTCTGGTTGACGGCAAGGACGTCGCCAAGGCCGAGCGCACCTGGATCGAAGATCATTTCCTTCACAATATCTTCCCGTTGCTGACGCCGCTCGCGATCGATCCGGCGCACCCGTTCCCTTTCATTCCGAGCCTTGGCTTTACCGTCGCGTTGCATCTGGCGCGCGTTTCCGACGGCAAGCCGATGAACGCGCTGATCCGCATGCCGGGCAAGATCGACCGCTTTATCCGCCTGCCTGCGGGCAAGGACGGCGCGATGCGGCTGATCACGCTCGAACAGGCCACGGGGCTTTTCATCGGGCGGCTTTTTCCTGGCTATACCGTGAAAGGGCAGGGCGCATTCCGGATCATCCGGGATTCCGAACTGGAGATCGAGGAAGAGGCTGAAGATCTGGTCCGCCTCTTCGAGACGGCGTTGAAACGCCGGCGCCGCGGCTCGGTGATCCGGCTCGAAATCGAAGCCACCATGCCGGAGGAATTGCGCGCTTTCGTACAGCGTGCGCTATCCACATCCGACGACGAAGTTCTTCTGGTCGACGGTGTGCTGGCGATGAACGAGCTTTCGCAGCTCACGCGGCTCGACCGGCCCGATCTGGAATTCGTGCCCTATGTGCCGCGCCATCCCGAACGGGTGCGGGATCACGGCGGCGATATTTTCGCGGCGATCCGGCAGAAAGACCTGATCGTTCATCACCCTTATGAGTCTTTCGACGTCGTGGTGCAATTTCTGCAGCAGGCCGCGCGCGATCCTGATGTGGTGGCGATCAAGCAGACGCTTTATCGCACGTCGCGGGACTCTCCGATCGTGCGGACGCTGGTAGAGGCTGCCGAGGCCGGCAAGTCGGTGACCGCGCTGGTGGAGTTGAAGGCCCGGTTCGATGAGGAAGCCAACATCCGCTGGGCGCGCGATCTCGAACGCGCCGGCGTGCAGGTGGTGTACGGATTCATCGAGCTGAAAACGCATGCCAAGCTGTCGCTGGTGGTGCGGCGCGAGGGCAGCAATCTCACCACCTATGTGCACACCGGCACCGGCAACTATCATCCGCTGACCGCGCGTATCTACACCGACTTGTCATATTTCACGTCCGATCCGACCATCGGCCGCGACGCGGCGCGGGTGTTCAACTACATCACCGGCTATGCGGAGCCGAGCGACATCGAGAAAATGGCGGTGTCGCCGCTGACTTTGCGCAAGCGGATGATCGAACATATCCGCGGCGAGATAAACTATGCTCGGCACGGCAAGCCGGCCGCGATCTGGCTGAAGATGAATTCGCTGGTCGACCCCGATGTGATCGACGCGCTTTATGAGGCTTCACAAGCCGGCGTCTCGATCGACCTGATCGTTCGCGGCATCTGCTGTCTGCGCCCGGGCATTCCCGGACTATCGGAGAACATTCGCGTCAAATCGATCATCGGCCGCTTTCTGGAGCACGGCCGCATCTATTGCTTCGGAATGGGGCAGGGCCTGCCGAGCGCAAAGGCGGCTGTGTATATCTCGTCCGCCGACATGATGCCGCGCAATCTCGACCGGCGCGTCGAAATCCTGTGTCCCTTGCAAAATCCTACGGTGCATCAGCAGGTTCTCGAGCAAATCATGGTCGCCAACCTCAAGGATACCGAGCAGAGCTGGCAGTTGTTGCCGGATGGATCGTCAACGCGTATGAAAGCCGCGAAGGGCGAGGAGCCCTTCAACCTGCACAATTATTTCATGACGAATCCGAGTTTGTCAGGCCGTGGCAAGTCCCTCAAGGAATCTTCACCGCGCCGCCTTACGCGCCGGAATGAACGTCAGCAGTCGTCGTAAGGAATTGACGCGGTGTTGAAGCCGCGGGCGCGCAAGCGCGCATCCAGCGTTGCCGTCATCGATATCGGTTCGAATTCGGTTCGTCTCGTCGTCTATGAATCGATGACGCGCAGTCTGGTTTCGATCTTCAACGAGAAGACGCTTTGCGGCCTCGGCCGCGAGGTCCAATCCACGGGATTGCTGGCGCCCGATGCCGTCATCAAAGCGCTGACCTCGCTGCGGCGCTTCCGCGCGCTGTGCAAGATCATGAAGGTCGGCCGCATCTACGCGATCGCGACCGCCGCGTGCCGAGATGCCAGCAACGGCCCAGACTTCATCGTCAAGGCGGAGCGCATTTGCCGCGTGCCGATCGAAATCCTGTCCGGCCCACGGGAAGCGAAACTTTCCGCGCTCGGCGTAATCTCTGGCGTTCACAAGCCTGACGGCATCGTCGGTGATCTCGGCGGCGGATCGCTGGAATTGATCGACGTGCGGGGCAATCGCGTCAGCTCCGGCGTGACGCTTCCGCTCGGCAGTCTCGCCCTGCTCGATTCATCGCATAAGTCGCTGAAGCGCGCCGAGCGCATCGTCAAGTCGAGCCTTTCGGGAATAGCCCAGCTCAAGGCTGCACGCGGACGCAATTTTTATGCGGTCGGAGGCACGTGGCGCGCGTTGGCGCGCATCCACATCATTCAGAGCGGCTATCCGCTTCGCGTGATGCACGGTTATTCGATCACGGCGGCCGAGGCGCTGGATTTCGCGCGGCGGCTGCGACGCCTCGCCTCGACCGGAACCTTGGCGAACATCGAAGGGGTGGCCGATGCGCGGCGTCCGTTGCTCAGCTATGCGGCGCTCGTCCTGGAATACCTCATTCGCGTGGCGCGTCCGAAGACCATCGTATTTTCGACCTATGGGGTGCGCGAAGGACTGCTGTACGAAAAGCTTGCGCCGGCCGAACGCGCCAAAGACGGATTGATCTGCGCCGCGCAAACCCTCAATGAACTGCTTTCGCGGTCGGCGCGGCACGCCGAAGAGCTGATTGCATGGACCGACCGTTTCGTGCGGATCGCAAGGCTCCGCGAAACCGAGGAGGACCGCCGCCTGCGTCATGCCGCCTGCCTGTTGTCCGACATCGGCTGGCGGGTGCATCCGGATTATCGCGGCGAGCAAACGCTCAATCTCATCACCAACGGGAATTTCGGCGCGATCAGTCATCAGGGCAGGGCATTTCTCGCGCTGTCGGTGTTCTATCGCTATGCCGGCCTGAACGAGGAAAACGAAGCGCCCGAGCTTGTTCGCGCGCTGGTGGCGCCGGCCATGGTGGAACGCGCCCGGGTTCTCGGCGCGGCATTTCGCGTGGCGCATCTGATCTCGGCCGCGCGACCGGGCGTGCTGCCGGCGACGCATTTTCGCAGCAAGGGTCGCAAGCTGATGCTGGTGTTCGAGCACAGGATGGTCGATCTCGTGGCGGATCGAGTCGGCAGCCGCTTCAAGCAACTGGCGCGGCTCGTCGGCCGAAGCGGCACGATCGTGCGGCGCTAGCGTCTATTCCCGATCGACCCTGACAACCCGGCCCCGCTCGATTGCCAGCGCCAACCGGCCGTGCTTGAGCGCGAGCGCGGCGTCGCCGAACAGTTCCCGCCGCCAGCCATGCAGCGCGCCAACATCGGCATTGTCATCGGCCGCGATCTGCTCGAGTTCGTCGGCGGTCGCAATCACCTTGCTGGCGACGGCGTGCCGCTCGGATGTCATCCGCAGCAATACCTTCAAAAGCTCGACGGTTGCCGCGCCGTTGGAGTTGCCGCGCGGCTTTTCGATCTTTGGCAACGTTGCCGGATCGCGCGCGATGGCGCGCTGCACGGCGGCGACGATATCGGTGCCCCATTTCGAGCGGTCGAAACCTTTCGGCAATGACCGTAGATTGGCGAGGCGTTCCAGGCTGGTGGGCGCGTGGATGGCGATATCGCCGACCGCGTCGTCTTTCAGGATGCGGCCGCGCGGAACGTCACGGCTTTGCGCTTCCTGTTCGCGCCATGCCGCGACTTCCATCAGCACCGCCAGTTCCTTTGGCTTGCGCACCCGCGTTTTGAGGCGCTCCCAGGCGCGCTCGGGATGGAAGTCGTAGGTCTTCGGCGAGGTAAGAACCTCCATCTCCTCAGCGACCCATTCGCTGCGGCCTCGCTTCTCGAGGTCGGCGTCGAGCGCGGCATAGACGTCGCGAAGATGGGTCACGTCGGAGACCGCGTAGTGCATCTGCTCTGCCGTCAGCGGCCGGCGCGACCAGTCCGTGAAGCGGTGCGTCTTGTCGGGACGATGCCCGGTGATGCGTTCGACCAACTGGTCGTAGGCAATGGAGTCCCCATAGCCCAGAACCATGGCGGCGACCTGAGTGTCGAAGATCGGGTGCGGCACGATCCCGGCGCGATGCCAGACGATCTCGATGTCTTGCCGCGCGGCGTGGAAGACCTTCAGCACCTTCTCGTCGGCCATCAGCTCGAAGAAGGATGTGAGGTCGACGCCGTCCGCTAGCGTGTCTACCACGACGGCCTCCTCCGCGCTCGCCATTTGCACCACGCAAAGCAAGGGATAGTAGGTCGTCTCCCGCAGAAATTCGGTGTCGACGGTGATGAACGGATGCTTGGCAAGGCGGCCGCAGACGGCCACGAGGTCGGCGGTAGTGGTGATCAAGTCCATGAATAGTCCATAGGGTTCCAATAACCGCGTCTGCCGAAACTGTTAGGCTGTCAAGAGTGAGCCGGTGGATTTGATGGTCAGGATGTACTGGCCGCCAACGTTTCGTCGTCCCCGCGCAAGCGGGAACCATAACCCTGGCATCTCATTGTGCGTACGGCGGTCGCAACAGGGATACTGATGCCTCCCCAAACATGACGGGCACGGCGAATGGGTCCCCGCCTGCGCGGGGACGACGATGATGATGGTGCACCGTCTCGCTCAATTCCCGATCTACAGAGTCAAACAGCCAAGCATCCACATTCTCGTAGCGCATTGCGCCCGAGGGGAGCTGCAGTCCCGACCCCTCAAAAAATGAGGGGTGGCGGCGCGCCTACCGGCGCAAGGGTGGTCTGGTCGCGGTCCGTTTTGCCGGCTGCGAAACCAACAAGGCAAACCGCGCAACGCCGTCAGGCGCGCCACCGCGGCGATTTCTGGCTTCGGGGCCGTACTTCCGGGAACGGCTGAAATCCTTTCGGCTTCGGCCCGGCCGGGCTTTCGCCCAGCCTTCGTCCGTTCCGCGTCCAGCCATTGAAGGCAGAGCCCCGTAGTGGGCCCGGACGGCTACCCAAAACCTCCCGAGCGCGCAGGGATACGTCCTCCCCACGCCCGCAGGCGCCGCATCCTGTCCCACTCCAAGACGCCTCATGAAGCGCCCCTCGCGAACAGGAATGACTAGTGTATATATTCCTATAGGAATATTGTCAATAGCCTTTATTCCTATAGGAATAAAGGTGCGCTATGGCGGAGAAAGTCAATATTGGCGCATCTGCCCGGACGGCCGGTTTTGCGATGAGGGGAAGGCGATCACAGCGATGCAAAGTCCGAGCATCACCAATCCGAGAAACTCAAATACCATGGTGTTCGACACGACAACTCTCCCGACACGGCAATACATCGCCAGGCCGTTAGAATTGTAACGGAGGGTTTGACGCTTTCTTAAGTTTTGCCGGGCGCGCGCAACTCGCGTTGGAGACGATTACCGAACAGTTAACGGGTCACGTTCCGCAAAACGTCTGCAGCACGCGCTCATGTTGCTCTGGTGGCTGCGCATACCGCGCGTAGTCCGGTTGATCCTCGTAAGGCTTCGACAGCACGGTCAGCAGCTCTTCGAACGGCGCGAAATCTTCGCTCAACGCCGCCTGGATCACCGCTTCAACGCGGTGGTTGCGCGGAATGAAGGCCGGATTGGCGGCGCGCATTGCGCTCTGACGCGTGGCGGCGTACTGGGGCTCCAGCGACAGCCGTTGGCGCCAGCGCACCGCCCATTCGTCAAACGCCAAGGGATCGGCGAATAGTTGCCGGACATCCGCGTCGCCGGCAACATCGAGCGACGCTTCGGCGAGACGACGAAATGTCAGCGTGAAGTCGGCCTGGTTTTTGGCCATCGCATCCAGCAGATCCTGCGCCAGCGCCGGGTCGCCATCGCGCGCAGTCAACAGCCCGAACTTTTTGCGAAGGCCCCCCTGGTAGGCGGCGTCGAATTTCTCCGCGAACTCGCCGAGCAATTCCTGCGCCTCGACAATCGCCTTCTCCTGATTATCCGCAAGCAGCGGCAACAGTGTTTCCGCAAAGCGCGTCAAATTCCACAGCGCAATGCGAGGCTGGTTGCCATAGGCGTAGCGCCCCATCTCGTCGATCGAGCTGAACACGGTGGCGGGATCGTAATTGTCCATGAAAGCGCAGGGGCCGTAATCGATGGTTTCGCCTGAAATCGAAGTGTTGTCGGTATTCATGACGCCGTGGATAAACCCGACCAGCAGCCACCGAGCGACCAGATCGGCTTGGCGGCCGATCACCGCTCCCAGCAGCGCATGGTAGCGCTGCGAGGCATTGTTGAGATCCGGATAGTGCCTGGCGATGACGTGATCGGCGAGGCGCCGGACCGCATCGATTTCGTTGCGCGCGGCGAAATACTGGAACGTGCCGACGCGGATGTGGCTGGAGGCCACGCGCGTGAGGACCGCGCCGGGCAGGGGTGCTTCCCGCATGACATGCTCGCCGGTGACGACCGCGGCCAGCGACCGCGTGGTGGGTATACCAAGGGCTGCCATGGTCTCGCTGACGATATATTCACGCAGCACAGGTCCCAGCGCCGCGCGACCATCGCCGCGGCGGGAGAACGGCGTCGGGCCGGAGCCCTTAAGCTGGATGTCGCGGCGGATGCCGTCGGCATCGATCACCTCGCCGAGCAGGATGGCGCGTCCGTCGCCCAATTGCGGAACGAAATGCCCGAACTGATGCCCGGCATAGGCCATCGCAATGGGATCGGCGCCATCGGGCACGCGCTTGCCGGACAGGATTTCCGCCCCTTCGGGGGCTGCGAGCCAATCCGGGTCGAGGCCCAGATGCAAAGCCAGCGGGCGGTTCAGCTTGATCAGTCGGGGCGCACTAACCGGCGTGGGCGCGACCCGCGCAAAAAAGTTTTGCGGGAGCGCCGTATAGCTGTTGTCGAAGGGAAAGCGGACCGTCATGGGGTTAAGATAGGCATCCGCCGGAGATCGGCAATCCGCCAAACGGCGTTGCCGCACCCCCTCGGCTCGGGTAAACCCACGGCGCTTTACAGGGTGCTCATGGCGCCCGATTCTGCCTCCGACTTCATCTCAGGATTTTTATGCATCGTTACCGGTCCCACACCTGCGGCGCGCTGCGCGAGAGCGACATCGACCAGAGCGTCCGGCTGTCCGGCTGGTGCCATCGCATCCGCGATCACGGCGGGCTGCTGTTCATCGACCTGCGCGACCATTACGGGCTGACGCAGTGCGTGGTCGATCCGGATTCGGCGGCCTTCAAGGATGCGGAAACGCTGCGTTCGGAGTGGGTGGTGAAAATCGACGGCCGGGTCCGCCGCCGTCCGGCCGGCACGGAAAATCCGGAATTGCCGACCGGCGCGGTCGAAGTTTATGTCGCCGAGATCGAAGTGCTGGGCGCGGCCGGCGAATTGCCGTTGCCGGTGTTCGGCGAGCAGGAATATCCTGAAGATATAAGGCTTAAGTACCGTTTCCTCGACTTACGCCGCGAGAAGCTTCATCAAAACATCATGACGCGCGGTCAAATCATTGATTCTATGCGCAAAAGAATGAAGGAACAGGGCTTCTTTGAATTTCAGACGCCGATTCTGACCGCATCCTCGCCGGAGGGCGCGCGCGACTTTCTGGTGCCGTCCCGTATCCATCCCGGGCGCTTCTACGCACTGCCGCAGGCCCCCCAGCAGTACAAGCAACTGCTGATGATGTCGGGCTTCGACCGCTATTTCCAGATCGCGCCGTGTTTCCGCGACGAGGACCCGCGCGCGGACCGGCTGCCCGGCGAATTCTACCAGCTCGACGTCGAGATGAGTTTCGTTACCCAGGACGACGTGTTCGCCGCGATGGAGCCTGTCATCACCGGGGTGTTCGAGGACTTTGCCAAAGGCAAGCCGGTCACCAAAGTCTGGCCGCGGATTCCCTTCGCGGAAGCTCTGCGGAAGTACGGCAGCGACAAGCCGGACCTGCGTAACCCGATCGAGATGCAGGACGTCTCCGAGCATTTCCGCGGCTCGGGCTTCAAGGTTTTCGCGCGGATGCTCGAGGACACAAAGAACCAGGTCTGGGCAATTCCAGGCAAGGGCGGCGGGTCTCGCGCGTTTTGCGACCGCATGAATTCCTGGGCGCAAGGGGAAGGCCAGCCGGGGCTCGGCTATATCATGTGGCGCGAAGGCGGGGAGGGTGCCGGACCGCTCGCCAACAATATCGGTCCGGAGCGAACGGCGGCCATCCGCGATGCCCTGGGCTTGAAGGAGGGCGATGCGGCGTTCTTTGTCGCCGGGGATCCCGACAAATTCTGGAAGTTTTCCGGGCTGGCGCGCACCAAACTGGGTGAAGAGCTGAACCTGATCGACAAGGAGCGGTTCGAGCTGGCCTGGATCGTCGACTTCCCGATGTACGAATACAACGAGGACGACAAGAAGGTCGACTTCTCGCACAATCCGTTCTCGATGCCGCAGGGTGGGCTTGAGGCGCTGCGGACGGAGGACCCGCTAACGATCAAGGCGTTCCAGTACGACATCACCTGCAACGGCTACGAGATCGCGTCGGGCGGCATCCGCAATCACCGGCCCGAGGCGATGGTGAAGGCATTCGAGATCGCGGGATATGGCGAAAAGGACGTGGTCGAGCGGTTCGGCGGAATGTACCGCGCCTTCCAGTACGGCGCTCCGCCGCATGGCGGCATGGCGGCCGGCGTGGACCGTATCGTCATGCTGTTATGTGGAACGACTAATCTGCGCGAGATTTCGCTGTTTCCGATGAACCAGCGCGCCGAGGATTTGCTGATGGGCGCGCCGTCCGATGTCGCGCCGAAGCAGTTGCGCGAGCTTCACATCCGGCTCAATCTGCCGCAGAGCTGACTTCTAAGGCCAACCACCGGAGACAATCCGGGGTCGAGGATTGCGCGGGGGAACGTATGGCGTCCTATTCCGAAGACCTTCATTCCGCAGCCCTCGCCTATCACCGGCTGCCGCAGCCGGGCAAACTCGAGATTCAGGCGATCAAGCCGCTCGCCAACCAGCGCGATCTCGCATTGGCGTATTCGCCCGGCGTCGCCGCGGCCTGCATGGCGATTGCGGGCGACCCGGCGCAGGCCGCCGAACTGACGATCCGGCAAAATCTGGTCGCCGTCGTCACCAACGGCACCGCCGTGTTGGGTTTGGGCAACATCGGCCCGCTGGCGTCGAAGCCGGTCATGGAGGGCAAGGCGGTCCTGTTCAAGAAATTCGCCGGGATCGATGTGTTCGACATTGAGATATCGGCCGACACTGTCGAACGCGTGGTCGAGACGGTCGCGGCCTTGGAGCCGACCTTCGGCGGCATCAACCTTGAGGACATCAGGGGTCCTGAGTGTTTCGAGATCGAGGCCCAGCTCAAGGAGCGGATGAAAATCCCGGTCTTCCACGACGATCAGCATGGCACCGCCATCATCGTGGGGGCGGCCATCAAGAATGCGCTGCTGCTCAACGGCAAGAAACTGCCCGATGTGAAGATCGTCTGCTCCGGTGCGGGCGCGGCGGCCATCGCGTGCCTGAATTTGCTGGTGTCGCTCGGCGCCCAACGAAAGAACATCTGGGTATGTGACATCGATGGCGTCGTCCATGAGGGCCGCAATACCCTGATGGATCGCTGGAAGGCGGTCTATGCGCAGAAAACGGATAAGCGCACGCTCGGCGATGTCATCGGCGGCGCCGATATTTTCCTCGGCCTGTCGGCCCCGAACGTGCTGAAGCCCGAAATGGTTAAGCAGATGGCCGATGGCCCGCTGGTGATGGCGCTTGCCAACCCCAATCCCGAGATTATGCCGGAGGAAGCCCGCAAGGTCCGCCCCGACGCGATGATCTGCACGGGACGCTCGGACTTTCCCAACCAGGTCAATAACGTCCTGTGCTTTCCCTTCATCTTCCGTGGCGCGCTGGATGTCGGCGCCACCGCCATCAACGAGGACATGAAGCACGCGGCGGTGGATGCCATCGCCCAGCTGGCGCGTGACCCGCCTTCGGACGCGGTCGCCGCTGGTTTCGAAAGCGAGGAGACACAGGGGTTCGGACCGGGTTCGCTGATCCCCAGTCCCTTCGACCCGAGGCTGATCCTGCGCATCGCGCCGGCGGTTGCCAAGGCGGCGATGGATTCCGGCGTCGCCACCCGACCCATCAAGAATTTTGACGATTATACGGCGGTACTTGAGCGCTTCGCGTTTCGTTCCGGATTCGTGATGAAGCCGGTCTTCGCCAAGGCAAAGACCCAACCGGTGCGCGTGATCTACGCCGAGGGCGAGGACGAGCGCGTGCTGCGCGCGACGCAGGTTGTGCTTGAGGAGAAGCTGGCGCGGCCAATCCTGGTCGGGCGGCCATCGGTGGTGAGCGCCCGGATCGAGCGGTTCGGGCTTTCCATCAAGGCCGGTGAGGATTTCGATCTCGTCAATCCCGAAGACGATCCGCGGTATCGCTCCTACGTGCAGTCCTACATCGACGTTGCCGGCCGCCATGGCGTCACGCCCGATGTCGCACGCACCACGATCCGCACCAACGCGACCGTGATCGCAGCGCTCGCGGTCGTCCGCGGCGAGGCGGATGCGATGCTTTGCGGCGTCGAGGGCAGTTACATGCGCCATCTGCGGCATGTGAGAGAGATCATCGGCTTTGCGTCAGGCGTGAGCGATTATGCCGCGTTGTCGCTCATGATCACCAGCAAGGGTCCTATTTTCATCGCCGACACGCAGGTCCGGCCAAACCCAACGGCGGAAGAACTTTGCGATATCGCGGCGCAGTCCGCGTTGCATGTGCAGCGCTTCAACATCAAGCCGAAGATCGCGTTCGTGTCGCATTCGGATTTCGGCAGCTTCAATACGGATTCGTCGCGCAAAATGCGCCGCGCGGCACAGTTGTTTGGAGAGAAACATCCCGACATCGAGGCCGATGGCGAAATGCAGGGCGACACCGCGTTGTCGGTGGAGGCGCGCAGCCTGATCCTTCCGCATTCGCGGCTGGAGGGTGCCGCCAACGTCCTGATCATGCCAAACGTCGATGCCGGCAACGTGGCCTACCAGATGGTCAAGATACTGGCGGACGCGCTTCCGGTCGGGCCGATCCTGATCGGCCCCGCGCGGCCGGCGCATATTCTAACCCCATCGGTGACCGCGCGCGGCATCCTCAACATGACCGCGGTTGCCGCGGTCGAGGCGCAGGCCCAGGCGGGGCGCACGCAGCCGACCTTGTTCGGGTAAAGCCCAGCAATTGATCGTTTGAAAATGATCTGCGATACCGCCATAATCGCCTTGCGGCGATAAATTCGATTCCAGCGGGGCCACCACCAATGCCAGCGTTTATCACCTTCGGACGGGTTCTACTCGCCGTGCTTTTTATCGTGTCCGGCGCCTCGAAGCTTTTCGATATCGCGACCACCGCACAGATGATCTCCGACAAGGTGGTGATCCCCGCTGTGCTTGCGACCTATACGACGCAGCTCGAGGGCATGACCGGCATGCCAATGGCTCAAATGCTGGCGATCGCTACGGGCGTTTTCGAATTGCTCGGCGGTCTCTTCATCGCGCTGAATTTCGGCGCGCGTTTTTTCGCCATTCTGCTGATCCTGTTCGTGATCGCGGCAACCTTCTATTACCACGACTTCTGGAATCAGACCGGCGCCGACGCCAGGAACAACATGATCCACGCGCTGAAGAACCTGTCGATCATCGGCGGGCTATTTATCATCGCGGGATTGGGGCGGGCATCGCGGATGGTCGATCCCACCTACAACGACGTGTGAAAGAGACGTCTAAACACGCCGCCACGGCGTGACGCGGACATCGTTGACGGCGTCGAGGACTTGCGCCTCGCCGGGCATTAACCCGTGCGAGAACAGAACGTCTTCGGGACGCTGCGTGGGCACTTCCGGGAAGCAACCCGTGCCGCCCGGCAGCTGGACGCGCAGCGCTTGCGATAGCCAGAAAACCGCGTAGCGCGGAAGAAACAGCGCGTAGACGGATGGACCGCCGATCACTGCAACCGTACCGCATGTAATCCCGATCCGTTCCGCGGCCTCTTCGAATGGCGCGGCGCCGGGATTCCAGTAGACGGCATTGGGAAGATCGGGGACGGCCGCTATCTTGGCGACGCTGCGCGTGACGATCACGCGATGTCGGGTGCGCGTCTTGGGGTCGCTGTCACCGGAGTTGCGCCCATGCACCACCAATGCCGCGCGGCGCAGGCCCGCTACGAAGAAGCGATGATCGGCATCGAAACGTAGTTGGTCCGGTTGCTCGCCGTGTTCGTCGGTCAGCCGTCCATCTGCCGAGACGATAACGAAACCTTCGATGGAAAGGCGCGACATGGACGCCGGGCGCGCGAGTGCGGCTATTGAGAAATCGTTTCCACGACGCTGCTGACCGGACGTGAGCTTACGGTCGGAAGCTTCGCATCTTTCAGGATCTCTTCGTCGTACGATGCGATGGTCTGCATCGGAGCCTTGGCCTTCATCTGCACGACCTTATAACCGCCGGCCTTCAGCTTGCGCAGCAGCGCGGGAAGCGCCTCGGCCGTATGCTTGTGGAAGTCGTGCATCAGAATGATGCCCTTGCCGAGCTTGTCGAGCTTCTTGAAGGTGACGTCGATGACCTGCTGGGCATTGCGCGCCTTGAAGTCGAACGAGTCGAGGTCGCAGGAGAACATCGCGATGTTACGCTCGCCGAGGTAGGTCACCATCTCCGGCGGGTGCTGCAGCGCCGGGAAGCGAAAGAACGGCGCAGGCGAGGCGCCGCCCAGTGCCCACTTCACCGCGCTGAAACCCTTTTCAATCTCGTCCTTTTTCTGCTGGTCCGTCAGCTTCTTGTTGGTAAGCGTGGTATGTCCCCAGGTGTGCGAGCCGACGGTGTGGCCGGCCGCCGCGACCTGCTTCAAAATCTCGGGATAATAGGTCGCATGCTTGCCGATCGAAAAGAAAATGCCGGTGGTGCATTCGTCCGCCAACGCCTTCAGCACCGCGGGCGTGTTGCCCGGCCAAGGACCATCGTCAAATGTCAGCACGACTTCCTTGTCTTTGAGAAAGTCCAGTTGCTTGAAATGCTCGAAACCGAAACCGGGGCCGCCGGTCGTATCGATCGCCACGACACGGGACACGCCGAGCGCGTCGGAAGAACCGTTGCAAGCAACCCTGGGTCCAGCAGGCAAGGCAGGCGCGGCCTGCGCAGGAGGGGGGGGAGCAGGTTGCGCCGTGGGTGTAGCGGCTTTGGGAATCGGAAGCTGCGACCAAGCCTCACTGGGCGCCCACACCGACAGCGCGCCCGCAAAGATCAAACCTATCGCAATGCGCATCATGGGTCCCTCGAGTTTCGTCATGCTGTCTTTGCCATCGAAACGGATAGCTTCCATTTCTCGATTATAGTCCAATTGGACTTGGGCCGCCATGCGACGGTTTTATCCGCGGCCGCCGTTTCGAATAATATCGCTCCGGTCATGGCTGAAAATTTGGCCGCTACGTGGCCGCAATCGGCACGTTGTCGCCGACGCCGATTGCGATGGCCAGGAGATGACGGACCTCAGCGAAGCGAAACGATGAAATCCGTGCCTTCGCCGGTTTCGCCGGCGGTGATGCCCTGATCGGAAACGATGATCGAACCGCCGGTCGAAAGCAGATCGACAATGCGCGCCATCGCATCCTCCGGAATTGTCACGCGGTCCAGCGCTTCTGAGGCGGTGTCCGGCGCCGGGACCGGTTTGACTTCGACCGCGCCTGTCATCTTCCTTTTTCGCGAGGGGCGATCATCTTCCTCATAGCGCTCGACATGCCGAGAGGGCAACGAGACCACGGACCAGTGGAAAACATTGCTGTCCGCCTTGTCGACCTGCGCGGTGAAGACGTGAGTCCCAAGCGGGCGGTCGCTTGGCGCGATCGTCACGGGCGTACTGAACAACGGCGAAAAATTCTGGCGGACGTAGAGTTTTGCATCCTTGCGGCTGATGAACACAGAAATCTGCCCGCGTCGCTTGAGTGCAGCCACGGCGTCCGCCTTCTTCTGCATCTCATCGGCGCGGGCCTGATCCTTTTTCGTATCGGGCGCGGTCACGTCGACACCGGGCGCGGCCTTGATAGGCTCGTCATCTTTAACGGCGGGCACCAAAGCTTCAGCCGCTTTCGGCGCTTCTGCTTTGATCGCAGCGGACTGTACCGTATTGGCTTTGACATCATCGGCTTCGATATCGCCGGTCTTTTCGGTCTTCGCGGGCTCGACGCTGGCGACATCAGGCTTCGCAGGGTCCCCGTTTACGCTTTCGCTCACGGGCTGCTCGGCTGGTTTGGCCTCAGCCGCGGTCGGCGTCGCATCCGAAATGGTGACAGCGCCACCGGAAAGCGCGCCGCTGGCATCCGCGGTTTGAGTTTGTCCGCGCGGCGTCGATAGGTCAGGCTGATCCGCAGCGGCCATTGCGCTGTCCGAACCCACGCTTGGCTTCAATTCAAGTTTCGCAGATGCGATTTCCGGCGCTGTCGTCGCGGCGCTCGCCACCTTGTCCGATTTGGAAGCGGGAGGTGCGTCGGTCTGCGGCTCGCCCCTCGCAACCGGCTGCGGCACGGACTTTTGCGCGATCAGCAGCGGGTGCGAGAAGTTGGCCGGCGCGATCTCGCCGGGCGTCACGACGACGCGCGCGCCCATCTTAGTCCATGCCCACATCTTGACCGCAAAATTCATCGGCATGCGGATGCAGCCGTGCGACGCCGGATGACCCGGAAGAACCCCGGCATGCATCGCTATCCCCGACCAGGTGATGCGCTGCATGTACGGCATCGGCGCGCCGCTGTAGATGTTGGAGCGGTGCAGCTTGTGTTTCTGAATGACGCTGAACACGCCCATCGGCGTCGGATGGCCGCGCATTCCGGTTGAAATCGGAGTTTCTGCGAAGAAACCATTGGCGTCATAAACCTTGAGCGACTGCCGGTCGATCGAGATGGCGATGATCAGCGGTCCCGTCGGCCTTTTGCCTTCCTGCGCTACCTGTTCGGCCTTTGTGGCCTTGGGCACGTGCTGTTTTGCGGCCTTTTGGCGGTACCGCGGAATAGCCGGCGCATATTGGGGCTGCTGGGAGTAGCCGTAATTATGAGGCCAGTAATAATAGGTGGCGGCTTCTGCCGATGACGCGGCTCCGATCATTCCAGCCGCCGTCAGGATAGCGAACCGCCATACGCTTTTGACCGCGAGGGGCGATCGCCCTGAGGCTGACACAGATACTAGCACGTCCACGGTAAAATCCTTCGATTCCAGTCTGATATGAGTGTCGCAGACGCCAAATGCGTTCACCAGCCTCAGTGTCGGGCAACCGACATTTTCACCGCCAACGTAGCAAAAAAGTCTCACTTTGGATTAACGACCGACTTCGCTGCAGTCCGACACCTTCCACAGCGCGTGGCCGCGCCTACATAGGGACGATCTTGCCCCGGAGATTTCGATGAGCCGCAACGTCAATCCCCACCTCAGCGCGCGTCCGCAAAACCGGATCCTAGCTGTACTCGCCTTGTTGCTGGCGACGGCGGCACCGGCCTTGGCAGCCGACGAGCCCGACCTGATCTTTCGGCGCTCGACGGTGTTCAAACTGCTCAGTCCGAACGACAAGCTCGCGACCTATGGCCTCGACGATCCCCAGGTCGATGGCGTGGCCTGCCATTTCACCGTGCCGGAAAAGGGCGGTTATACGGGCTGGCTTGGGCTTTCAGAGCAGGTGTCTGACATTTCGCTCGCCTGCCGCCAGATTGGCCCTATCCATTTCAAGGGCAAGGCCGAGCAGGGTGAGGACATGTTCAAGCAGCGGCGCTCGCTGTTCTTCAAGAAAATGCAGATCGTCCGAGGCTGCGATGCCAAGCGCAACGTGCTGGTTTACATGGTCTATTCCGACCGGCTGATCGAGGGATCGCCGAAGAATTCAACGTCTTCCGTGCCGATCATGCCCTGGGGCGCTGCCGATACCGCGATTCAGAAATGCGGTGATTTCATTCAGTAGGTGGAGTCCGCCGGGGGGATTACTGCTGCGCCGGTGACCGTGGCCGGACCCAAGGTTCGCGGCAGGATTTCGGGTCCCGGTAGCCGACCAGCTGCACCAGCTTTTGCGGCACCGATTCTGTCCCGCGTCCGCTTTCGCTGGCCTGCTGCGACATCGCGGTACCCGCGCCGGCTTTTCTCCGGGTGGAAGGGTTTGGATCGCCCATTTGCTGCTGGATGTCATGGCCCACGGCGGAGAACCTCCTGCTGAAGACACGCGACAACGCTTTACTGTCCAGAAAAGTTGCACGTGTTAGTTAGTCGACGGCCGGAACGTCAGGGTTCATCGGCTTGCCGCGGGGCTGCTTGTCGCCCGAAAAATATTAAAACTTCGTGCTCGCACCCGGCACGTCCGCACACACCCAATCAGAATAGAAAAATCGGACCTCGGCCGGCATCGTCGTGGCCATTGTTATTACTCGGTTTTTATTCGAATTGTTTCGTCGGCGCGTCCCGAAGAAACAGTTCCCTGCAGCGACGAAACCATTTTTTGGTTTCGCGCAGAACTCCCGAAACAGCTCGTGGTTATCAGTGCGTCAACGAAACGGCGCCTGGCGCCGCCATATCGGAGAATTTTAGATGCGAACCCTCAGTTTCATCCTCGCCTTCGCCTTTATCCTTGCCGGTCCCTCGATGGCAGGGTCGAGCGATGGCAGCTTGCCGGGCGTTGGCACGTTCTCCTACAACGGCTCGCCGGTTGCCACAGACGCGGCGCAGGTTGTCGCAGCGCGCTGATCGATCTCCAACAACAAAATTGCCGGTAAGCCTCATGAATTTTCGCTTCAGCGCGGTCGCGATCTTGGTTTGTGTAATTCTGGGAAGCAGTGCCAAGGCTCAAGTGCGCTCGCGGATAACACTGCCGGATCCGCGCGCCGAATTCGTTCGGCTGTGTGCGCCTCACATGATAGGGCGTTGGGCGCATCCTGAATCGGTCTGCGGGTGTCTGCACGACTATGCCGCCGCCTCCGTGGAGGATACCGACCTTCGCGAGGCGCTGCTGCGCGGCATCAGTGAAACCGGCGTGCCCACCATTGAAAACGAGTGGGTGCCGGTATCGAAACAGCCGCTGATCGGCGCGACCTTCACGAAGATCGCAAAGCCGACGTTGCAGTGCATGTTCGAACCGCTGAGCTAAGCTCCTTCCATCATCCTTTGCTTATTGTAGAAACTCCTAAAAGAGGCGCTTAAGCGCTCTTGGCGCGACAGGTGCGCTGCCGTCATTGCGCTCATCAGAGCAAACCGGCGTCGATCAGTCGGATTCGAGGGAGCGATGCGGCTAGGCCGATTTATTGTTCAATGCGCCGCGCTGATCGCGCTGGCATTGCCTGCCGCCGCCGCGCCGGACGAAGAACTGTTGGGCAAGTCCGCCGGCTATCCGCTCGGCAACCGCAGGAACTGGTTTTACGATGAGGCCACGCGGGTCGGCTCGTTCAGCAACCTCGATAAAATCGTTCCGTATTACTACACGCTGAACAAAGCTCCCGCGTCGCTGTTGCTTCGTGCCGCCGCAACTGAGCCGAACTATCAATACCGGTTCGAAAACCAGGCAAGGACCCTCTCCGATTTTCTCGCGCGCCAGCGCGTCACCGGCTTGCTGGTGATCAAGGATGGCGAAATCCAGTTCGAACACTACCAGTATGATCGCACGGACAAGAGTTGCTTCGTCTCGCACTCGATGGCGAAATCGATCGTCAGCCTGGCGGTGGGAATGGCGCTTGCCGAAGGCAAGATCGCCTCGCTGGACGACATGGCTTCCAAATACGTGCCTAAGCTTGCTGGAAGTCCCTATGGCGAGACGACGATCCGTAATGTGCTGCGGATGTCATCCGGCGTTGCATTCAACGAGACTTATGATGGCAACGATGACATGCACCGCTTCGAGGTGTTGCGCTTCCAAAAGGGCTCCATCGAAGCGCTGCGTGTTTTCGATAACCGCGAGGCCCCACAGGGCACGCGCTTCCACTATGCTTCAAGCGAAACGGTCATTCTGGCTTTGGTGGTGCGTGCGGTCACGGGACAAACGCTGAGCCAGTACGTAACCAGACGGTTGTGGCAGCCGATGGGCGCGGAGGACGATGCGACCTGGCTCAAAGGCCCGGACGGCGTCGAAGCCGCATCGGGAGCTTTCAATGCCGTGCTGCGCGACTACGGCCGCCTTGGGATCTTGCTTGCCAATGATGGCGCTGTCGGCGCTAGCAGGTTTTGCCGAAAGAATATCTGCTGGAGGCGACCGATTGGCGCAGGCAGCCTGATGCGTTCAAGCCCCGGCAGGCGACTTCATATTTCGGATATGGCTACCAGTTCTGGCTTGTTCCCTGGCCAGAAGCGGCGTTTCGCGTTGCTGGGCGTTTACGGCCAGTCGATCTTCGTCGATCCGGAACTCAAGCTGGTCATGGTTCTCACCGGCGTTGCAAAGACCGCCAGTGTCGGGCCGGAAACTTACGGCGCCGAACGTGATGCCGTTTGGCGCGGACTTGTCAGCCATTACGGAAGTTGGTGATTGATGCCAGACGCTGTGAATGCTGGTTGCGGAGACGACCGCCTGAAAGGCAAGGTGGCCATTGTAACCGGCGCGGGATCGCGCGCCGAGGGCATCGGCAATGGCCGCGCCACCGCGATTGTCCTCGCGCGGCATGGTGCGCGCGTTACGCTGGTCGATACGGTTGCGCAGTGGGCGGAAGAAACCAAACGGCTGATCGACGCCGAAGGCGGCATCTCGCAGATTGTGGAGACCGACGTCAGCGATTCCGCGTCATGCCAGGCGATCGTCACGCGCACGATGGATGCGTGGGGCAGGCTGGACATCCTCGTGAACAATGTCGGCATCACCGGCCCGCGCGGGAACGCCGTCGAGGTTGACGTAGAGGCATGGGACTCGGCAATGCGCGTCAACGTCGCCTCGATGATGCTGATGGCCAAACACGCCGTGCCCGAGATGATCAAGAGCGGCGGCGGCTCGATCGTCAATCTGACGTCGGTCGCTGGATTGCTCGGCGGCCATCCGAGCCTGCTGTACCCGACCTCGAAGGGCGCGATCATTAGCCTGACGCGCGCGATGGCGGCCCATCACGGGCGCGACGGCGTCCGTGTCAACTGCATCGCTCCAGGTACAGTCTATACGCCGATGGTCGCCTCGCGCGGCATGACGCCCGAGATGCGCAAGGCGAGAAGCGAACGCACGCTGCTCGGCACCGAAGGCACGGGATGGGACATCGGCTACGGCGCGTTGTTTCTGGCCAGCGACGAATCGCGCTGGATCACCGGCATCACGCTGCCGATCGATGGCGGAGCCACCGCCGGCAGCCGCGGCTCGCCGGTGCCGCCGAGCGAGCCGGGGGCGACGCCGTCCTGAGGAGCGCGCCATGCTTCTTGGCGAACCTCGAAGGATGCGGAGGAGGTACGGCCCATCCTTCGAGGCGCGCAAAGAAAATGCGCGCACCTCAGGATGACGTTACTTCTTCTTCACGCCCAATCGCGGCACGCATTTTCGCACCCGCACGATTCCGGTCGGCGACAGTGTCGCGCCGGAGACTTCCTTGATTTGACCGGCCGGACATGACCCATCGTCGACCATCACGCGCTGTCCCAGCCGCAGATCGAAAATATCCTGCTCCCGCCCGACCACCTCGGCCGCCGCGGGCATCACGAGCCCTATGAGCACGGGCAACGCCATGCACAATCGCGCGATTGTGTATGCCTTCATCCTACTTGTTCTGAATCTTGAGGCCGTCCGGACCGACGTTGATCTGGACGCCGCTCGGCGCCTTCTTGGCCTGATATAGATTGTAGCTGAGCACGCCCATGCCGACGATGAGCGCGCCGATGATGAGAAACAGAATATTGCGATTCCCGGCCATGCGTGTTTCCCTCTGCGTGAAAATGCCTTCTGTCCTTGTATTGATGCGTCCGCGATTCTCATAGCGGCAGAAATGTCCGCGGTTCCCGCGAAAGTGCGGTTTGATCGCGGTGAAATCCATCGGAGTGAGATTGCATGACCGCCAGCAGCAACACGCAAAAAATCCTCGACGCCGTCGATGCGGGTTTTGACGCCCAGCTCGCGACGACCAAGGATTTCGTCGGGATACCGAGCACGCGCGGCGCCGAAGGTCCGTGCCAGGACATGATCGGCGATCTCTTGCGCGAGCGCGGCTACGAAGTCGACGACTGGCACATCGAAGTCGACGATCTCAAGGATTTGCGCGGCTTCGGTCCAATCGAACATGATTTTTCAAGAGCGCGCACCGTTGTAGGTACCTATCGGCCGGCGACATCCGCGGGAAAATCGCTGATCCTGCAGGGGCACTGCGACGTGGTGCCAGCCGGACCTCTTGATATGTGGGACACCCCGCCGTTCACCGCGACCGTCAAGGACGGCAGAATGTACGGCCGCGGCGCCTGCGACATGAAGTCCGGCACCATTGGCGCGCTCTATGCGCTCGACGCCATCAAGGCGGCGGGCTTGAAGCCGACCGCGCGGATTCATTTCCAGTCCGTCATCGAGGAAGAAAGCACCGGCGTCGGCGCGCTGTCGACCCTGCAGCGCGGCTACCGCGCGGACGCGTGCTTCATTCCAGAGCCCACGTCGGAGCACATGGTACGCTCGCAGGTCGGCGTGATCTGGTTTCGGATCAAGGTGCGCGGCTTTCCGGCGCATGTGTTTGAAGCGGGAGTGGGCTCGAACGCCATCACGGCAACTTACCATTTGATCCACGCGTTGGAGAAACTTGAGGCCGAATGGAATAAGCGCGCAGCGAGCGATAAACATTTCAAGGGAGTGAAGCATCCGCTCAATTTCAATCCCGGCATCATCAAGGGCGGCGACTGGGCTTCCAGCGTTCCGGCGTGGTGCGATGTCGATTGCCGTATCGCGATTTTGCCGGGCTGGTCGATTAAGGATTGCCAGGCGGAGATACTGGCCTGCGTTTCAGGCGCGGCGCTCGATCATCGCTTCCTCTCCAACAATCCGCCCAGCGTGGAATGGTCGGGCTTCTTGTCGGAAGGCTATGAGCTGAAAGATTCGGCGGCGCCGGAAGCCGCGTTCGGCACGGCGTTTGATGCCGTCTATGGCGGCTCCACCCCCGACCTGGCCTTTACCGCATTGACCGACACGCGCTTCTACGGACTGAACTACAACATCCCGAGCCTGTGTTTTGGCGCCAAGGGAGCTGCGATGCACGGCTTCAACGAATGGGTCGATCTGGATTCGCTGCGCAAATCCACCAAGGCGATGGCGCTGTTCATCGCTGAGTGGTGCGGCGTGGAGAAGATGTAGTTTCTGACTACGTAACGGCTCCGCATTTTCGCCGTCATCCTGAGGAGCCGCGTATCTTTGCGCGGCGTCTCGAAGGATCGCCGCTTGCGCCTGTCGCCGCATCCTTCGAGGCTCGCCAAGGTCGCGATGCAAAGCGCATCGCGAGGGAGCACCTCAGGATGACGACACCGTCGGAAACTGAAAGGAACATCCGCTCATGACGCCGCTTGAAAAGATACAGTCGATGAAGATGCCGTTCGCCGAGCTGAAGGGTATCGCCTTCACCGAGGCAGAGAAAGATCGCGTCGTCGCAAAAATGCTGGTGCGACCTGACCTATGCACGCTGAATCACACCATTCATGGCGGTGCGATCATGGCGTTTGCGGATTCGGTTGGCGCGGCGGCGACCGTCATCAATCTGCCTGATGATGCCAAGGGCACCACCACGATCGAGAGCAAGACCAATTTCATCGGCGGCGCGAAAGAGGGGACGACGGTGACTGCCACCGCGACGCCCGTGCATCGCGGACGGCGCACGCAAGTGTGGCAGACGCGGCTGGAGACCGAGGAGGGCAAGCTCGTCGCCATCGTCACGCAAACGCAGATGGTGCTGTGAGCGATTGGGCAGCCCGTTAACAGTATTCACGGTTCGACAATTTTGCCGAAATTTGAGGCCGCCTGACATCTTGATTTTCATGGTGCAGCGCACAATATTGGGTGCCTAGGGATTCGACGCCTCCTCGAGGCTCTGTACGAGGAGAACACCATGACACTTTCAACCACCACTGCCGCCGAGCGCGCCAGCATCCGGACACTCACCGCGCGCGAGATGCCCTTGCTCCGCGAGCATCTGCTGCGACTCGACCCCGCAAGCCGGCGCGACCGATTCAATGGCGCGGCCGATGAAAAGTTTGTCGAGTCCTACGCCGCGCGCTGCTTGGCCGACGGCACGGTGGTGATCGCCTATGTCGAGGACGGCAAGGTGCTTGCCGCCGCCGAGTTGCATCAACCCGACACTTCCGCCGACGGCATGCCTGAGATCGCGTTCAGCGTGGAACGGGAGGTGCGGCGCAAGGGCATCGGTAGCGTTCTGTTCCGCCGGCTGATCGCGGAGGCGGATGGACGCCGCTACGACAAATTGCGCATCACAACCAACTACAGCAATCAGGCGATGCGGGCGCTCGCACAAAAATTCGGCGCGCATTTGACGTTCCACCACGGTGAATCCACAGGGATAATTGATCTAACGCAGCAAACACAGGTAGAACGAGCACACCTTACAAAGCCCGTGAGCTCCGAGGATATGCCGGTAATGATGGCTGCGCGCGAGATCGTGCGGTTCAATCGCGCCTGGTGGAAAATGCTGCTGGGATCGTCGGGCTGGGGCCGCGTAGCGTAGATGCGCTCATCCACCTATTAGCGGGCAGCGCGCGCAGGTGTTGCGCGCGCTGAATCGCGGGCCGCTACGTGCCCGTGCGCTTGTCGTTGCCGAATTTTCTGACCACGCGGCGTTCAACGACGATAGAGCGCTGCGCACCCGGTTCGCCCGCGATGACCCGCGTTGATGAACGCAGGCTGAGACGGCCGGCCTTCTTGACGTCCGCCTGCACGGTTTCAACTGGGACGCCCATGAGCGACGCCGCGATTTCGGCCTGCTGCGCCTGATCGTCGGTGATGCCGATCGCGGCGAAGATTGCCTCATCCAGCGTCGGCGGGTCGCGTCGCACGCGTCGCGGTCCGTATTTGGTGTTCCAGCCTTCGCTCATCGTGCCTCTCTTCTGATTTCACAGTATAGGCAGAAAATGCTGCAATGCAATATTGGTTCCGATGGGGCAGCCATGCGCTAGACCGTTTCCAGCTTCGTCGCGTCGAACAGGTTCAGATCGGGAGGCGCCGCGGCGAGCGAGCGCAATCGTTTTACAAAGCCGCCTGATGCGGGAACTGCGAAATGCGCGACGAGGGCGGGGCGGTCGGCCCATTCCTCTATGAATACCAGCCGCAGTGGATTCTCGCAGTCGATGTGCACCGAATGCGAGATGCAGCCCGGCTCCTTTCGTGAACGCTGCACATGTTCGAGGCTGAGTTTCCGAACCTCGTCAAATGAATCCTGCCGCGCCAATACGTTACCGGTCACCACGATCATGTTGTCTTCCCTTTAGGTGGGTGCTCGCGTCCTTGAAGGACTGGCAGGCACCAGTTCACCGGCGTCGGCGATCTCGATAACCTCCTGCGGCCATCGCTTCAGTGCGGCGCGTCCGGCATCGGTCAAAGCATAGACGCCGCGCTCGGCACGATCGAACCATCCGTAGTAGTTGTGCTGCAGAATTTTTGCCGCATCGGGCATGGCGGGCCGCAACTCGCGCAGCTTGCGCGGACCAAGCGCCATGGCCGAGGCGCAAGCCAGCGCCTGCTGGCGATACGCCGTCATGATCGGGGACCGCGTGCTGCCGCCCAGCGCCGGATCGCCCCGGCGGCGTTGATGTTCCGAGACCAGCCGCGAGCGCTTTTTCGGGTTGCGGCGCGGGCTCGTCGCGACGGGCCGCACCATTACTTCAACATCGCCAGTGTCGGTCACGGCAAGCATGCCGAACCCGAGGCGCCGGCACAGATTGCGATAGCGCGGGTCGCTCTCGCGCCCCTTGCCGCGTATCGATTTTTTGGCGGCGAGCCAGACCTCGTCGCAGGCGGCGGCACGATCCACCGCCTGCAGGATCAATTCGAGATTGAAGGTAAGTTTCAGCTCGCCGATCACCACGATAGGCGGGTCGCCGCCGCTGAGCGCCACGAGGTCGCAGCCGCCGACTTCGCCCTTGACGGTGAAGCCGAGCTTTTCGAGGAAGCGTTTGACGGGCAAATAAAGCGCGGTTTCCAAGCGGCAGGCTCCGGCGGCGATAGCCGCAACTCAATGTTGCAGAGTCTAGCCGATTTTCCGCAAAGCATTGCTCGCGCGGTGGCAAAACAGCTAATCTTGCCGGCGGGACAAGATCATACGGCCATTCTTGCTACGCTGCGGGCTAGACCCGCGTGGCTGCTGATGCATGCGGGGTTAGTTGGTGCTGGACGGGCTCTACAAGTTCAGATTCGAGACGATACGTGGCGCAGGCTGCGGCGTGGTGTTCGCTACTCCAAGCGGCACGCTTTACGGCGGCAATTCCGGCTTTTCGTTTATCGGAGGTTACACGGAGAGCGACGGCGAGATCGTCTGCGATTTCATGATGGCGCGGCACAACCACGATCCCGGTTATGTGCCGATGTTTGCCGTCGATAACATCAGGCTGATCTTCCGGGGCGTCTTCCGGAGAGAAGAATTGTTTTCCGAGGGCGGCACGGAAACGCTGCCTGGCATCAAATTCACATCGGTGCTGACGCCGATCAACGACGCCGACGCACCGCCGGCGGGTGCGGTCGCGCCGGATGGCATCCGCAACGGCCTTTGGTCGATCCATATCCGGATGCTGGACGGCATCGACGGTGGCAACACCGGCGTCATGGTGCTGCACGATGGCCGCATCCGCGGCGGCGATGCTTATTTCGACTATATCGGAGCCTACAGTGCCGCCGACGGCAAGTGGAAAGGCGAGATCGTCAACCGTGAGCACACGCCAAGCCTGGGTGAGCGTCCACTATTTGGCGGCCATGAGGTCGGCATCGGATTCTCGGGCACCTACAATGATGAGAGCGCCAAAGCTGAAGCCACCGCGCTGGCCGGCAAGCGAAGCATCCGCTTCGAGGCCAAGTTGAAGAAGCTGGCTTAAACCGTAACGTTTACACCCTTCCGCTCACCGGCAGCAGCGCGCCGGTAACGGCGCTGGCGGCATCGCTCGCGAGAAACAAGATCACCTCGGCGAGCTCTTTCGGGGTTACCCATTTGCTAAAATCGGCCTTCGGCATGCTTGCGCGGTTAGCCGTCGTGTCGATGATCGAAGGCAGAACGGCGTTGACAGTGATCTTGCCCTTCCACTCGGCTGCCAGCGCCTCGGTGAGCCGATGCACGCCGGCCTTGGACGCCGCATAGGCGCCCATGGCGCCGCCGGCCTGCAGTGCGGCCTGCGCACCGACATTGACGATGCGCCCAGTGTCCGATTTGGCAAGATGCTCTATCGCAGCGCGCGACGCATTGAGCGCGGTAAGTAGGTTGAGCGCATACATGCGCTGCCATGTTTTCGGGTCGCCCTCCAAAACGGTCTCGAATGCAAAACCCCCGGCGATATTGATGAGCACGTCCAGCTTGCCGAAATGCGCCACGACGGCTGCAATCGCCTTGCCGGACTGCGCAGCATCGGACAGATCCACGCCGCCCAGCACGATGCTGTCGGGCGTATCCGCGATTTGCGAGCGCGCGTGATCGATGCGCGCCAGGCACGCGCCGCGCGACAGCGCCATATCGGATACCACCTTTCCGAGCGCTCCAGAAGCGCCGGTAACGACGACGACTTTTCCAATCATGGCTAACATCCGCGAAAGAGCAGGGGGACTGCGATATCATTAAAATTTGCAGGATATCTGCAATCGGATTTCAGAAATAGCGTGCCATACGTCATGCCGTCCAATCCGAAAGGCTGATAACGTCATGATGAGATATTTTCCCGATCACGGCTTGCCGCTCGTTCAACTCAAGGAACAACGGCGGGACATGGTGGTTGCGCTGCAGCGGCGCAAAGGGCCGGTCACGTCAGACGAGCTGATGCAGCTTGCGGCCATCCAGCAGGCGATATCGGCCTGCGAGGACGTCATTGCCGATCTTGATGCGGAGGTTCACGTCGCGGCCTAGGCCGGCCTTCGGGCCCCGGCTCCATCATCATATTGCCTCCAATGTGCTCCGATATCCGCCGGAGTGGAACGTTGATTGATGATGAAACGAAGTGCCGGGCTGCTGCTGTTTCGACGGGCAGCTGAAGCCATCGAAGTTCTGCTCGTCCATCCCGGCGGCCCGTTTTGGGCACGGCGCGACGACGGCGCGTGGTCGATCCCGAAAGGCGAATATGGCGAAGGCGAGGACGCGCTCGCCGCGGCACGGCGCGAATGCATCGAGGAACTGGGCGAAGGCATAGCCGACGCGCTGCGCGGCCGCCCGCCGGCGGCGTTCGTTGCGCTGGGCGAAGTTCGGCAGAAGGCCGGCAAGGCCGTGACCTGTTTTGCGATCGAAGCTGATTTCGAAGTGCGCACACTGAAGTCGAACACCGTCGAGATCGAGTGGCCGCCGCGCTCCGGCAAGCGGCTCGAAATCCCGGAAGTCGACCGCGCGCAATGGTTCTCGCCGGATGAGGCCCGGCGAAAGATCAACGCCGCGCAGGCGGAATTCATCGAACGGTTGGAGCAGTTGACCAGTTTATGACGGCAGATTCCGTTTCCCGGCTCGCCAAACCACGCTACATTGCACGGGATGACGGGGGCGTCGGCGTTGCTCGAGGGGTTCTACAAGGTCAGATTTCAGGTCAACGATGCGGTCGGCCGCAGCGTGATGTACGTGCGTGGCGGCGCCATGCTCGGCGGCAATTCGGCATTCGCCCACTACGGCACGTATGAGGAAATCGACGGTATCGTTACTTCCGAGATAACCAGCCACCGGCACAACGAAGACCCGAACTACAAATCGCTGCTCGGCGCCGACATCGCCACGATCACCGTGCGCGGCAGCGCGCAGGGCGACGTCTATCATTTCCGCGGCGGCTCGGCGCAAATGCCCGGCGCGGTTTTCCAATCGATGATGACGCCGATTACGGACGAGATCGCCGCGCCGGGCGCGGTCGGCGAGGGTGGCATTGTCAACGGCCTTTACTCCGTTCACATCAGCATTCTCGACGGCATCGCCGGGGGGCTGACCGGCGTGATGCTGCTGCATGACGGCCGCATCCTGGGCGGCGATGCATTCTTTTATTATCTGGGGACCTACACGTCGGCGAACGGACGCTGGAAGGGTCAGATCCTCAATCAGGAGCACACGCCGGCCAAGGGCGAGAATCCAATCTTCGGCGGCCACGAGGTCGGCATCGGCTTTTCCGGCACCTGCAACGCGCAGGGAGCCGAACTGGAAGCCACGGCGCTGGCAGGCAAGCGCAGCCTTAGATTGACGGCGGTGCTGAAGCTGATGCGGCGGGCGCCTTAAGGGATGTCGCTCTGCTCGTTTTCCTGGCGCGCCGCCGTTTCGATCGTTTGCGTGCGGGCCAAAGTGGCGAGTTCGCAGCCTTCGCAGTAGCGCGAATCCTTGTACTCGATCCAGTTGTGCGCATAGACGCGATCGCTTGGGATGTCATAGCGCGCTTGCAACACCCTGACCAAAATCCGCCAGGCGTCGATCTGCGCCTGTGTCGCCAGCCGCCGGACATTCGGATAATTGCCGACAAATTCCACTCCGATCGAGTTGTCGTCGTTGATCCGCTGAAACGTCGCTGCGTTGTCGATGAATTTATTATCGTTGCGGTTGCCGCCGCGAAGATGATGCGGGACGGCGAATTCAACGATCGACCAGTAAACCGTGCCGTCGGTTTCGACCCAGATGGTAGCGCCGCGCCTGTCCGGCTTTTCCATCTGCCGCAATGCCCCGCGAAGGGCAGAGCCGGGGGGACCTTCGGTCTGGTGAACGACAATGTTGCGCCACTCGCGCGCGAGTTCGAGGCGCCCCCACGGCGTCAGCCAGACGATGTTGAGGCTGGGAATATCCGGCGTCCCGCTGGCGCGGGCGGCGATCTCGACGCTTGACGCCGTCTGCGCCGCCAGCGGCGCGCAAAGCATGCTTATCCAGAGCAGGGCCAGAACGGCGCGAGTCATTGCGCAAGCTTAGGTGCCGCCACGAAAAAGTCCAGCGAGCGGGGACGGCTCAGCGTTAATCCGGAACGGGCACGTCGAAGGTGTTCAGCGTCACCGACACCATACAGTAAAGCCCTATCAGGTAGGACAGCTCCGCCGCGCCGTGCAGGCCGAACTGTTCGACCGCCGCGCGATAGGTCAATTCCGGCAGCACGCCGCCGTTCACCAGTGCGGAGGCAACGTCGTAGGCAACGGCTTCCGGACGGGTGAGATCGACCGGGCGCTGGCCCGCGACGATCGTCGCCAGCTTTTCGTCTGACAGGCCGCGGTGCTCGGCAACGATGACGTGGGCGTACAATTCGTAGGCCGAACGGAAATGCGCGCCGGTCACGAGGATCGCGACCTCACGTACGGCGGCGGGCAGCGACGGATTGCCCACCATCGCCTTGACCAGCTCCCAGACCGGTTTGCCGAATTTCGGCTCGTGGATCCACGGATTCCACGGCCCGAGCAGCGTGCCGTCGTCGCGCACGTTGACAAAACCCTGAAAGTTCGCGGCGATGCCTTGGCGCATATCGTCGTAGAGCGGCTTCTGTTCGCCGCTGAGATCGGCCGGTGCAATGATGGGCAAACGCATTTCGCGAACTCCGTTGGGTCGGTGTTGTTCAGCCGTTACCATTGGCGGGACAGCTTAGCGTTTGCAAATGAACTGACGGTGACGCGAGAGGGAACGCTGTTCGGCCGTTGGCGTTAGCAGTTTTTCCCACAATAGAGAGACTGTTCACATGGCCGGCAAGACCCTGTCCGACATCGCCTCGAAAATGAGCGGCATCGATATCGCCATCCTGTCCACCAAAACCGATGGCGGGCAGATCGCCAACCGGCCGATGAGCAACAATGGCGACGTCACTTACGATGGCGACTCCTATTACTTCACGTACGAGGAGGCCCACACGGTTCGCGACATCGAGCGAGATCCTAATGTCGCACTGGGATTTGCGGGCGAGGGCGGCATCTTCACGCGTAACGGCCTCTACATCGCGGTGGAGGGGCGCGCCGAATTGATCCGCGACAAGGCGGCGTTCAGGAAGCATTGGACGCCCGATCTCGACGAATGGTTCGAGCAGGGCGCCGATACGCCGAACCTTGTTTTGATCAAGGTGCATGCCAAGCGCATCACCTATTGGGATGGCATGGAGCAGGGCGACGTGACCCTGTAGCGGCTCGAACGCGGCGTTGAGCCGGCGCTCTGGTTACGACCGCCGTTGACGGCATGGCCTCATTCGCGCCAGATTGTCGCACAGGAGACATCAGCCACGCGCGTCGCCGCGCGGCCTGGTGGTGTGCCGAAGGAATGCCAAGGGGAATATTAGCGGAGGAAAATGGCATGAAGGGGATAGTGCTGCTGGTTTCGCTGTTGTGGTCGGCTGCTGCGTTCGCGCAGGGCCTGCCGCCGACACAAGGCTTTCCGACGGCGCAAGCCGCGCCAGCGAGCGCGTTTCCGCCGGTAGCCGGCGAGCAACCCCCGGCCGCGCCGGCGAAGCCGAAGGCGGTGGCGAAAAAGAAACGCGCGGCGCCGAAACAGCCGTCGATGACGACGGAGATGCTGGCCTGCCTCGACCACGAGGACAACACCAAGCTGCGGCTGGATTGCTATGACGCGGTCTTCACGCCGCAACCGAAGCCGAAGCCGCCGAAAGCCAGGACCGCCATCGATTGCCGTTTCCTCAAGGAGGAGGACGAACGCCTGACCTGCTTCAACGGGTTCGTTGCGAAACTGCCCAAGCCGAAGGCGGGCTGAGCGGCGTTCAGCGGCGGGAGGGAACGGATTTGCTTCGGGCCATCCGGGCTACACTTGCTACTTCAGCGACAGGCCCATGCCGCTGAGGTCGAGGTTCACCATCAGGCCCGTCTGATTCCCGGCTAGGTTCAGGATCGCGCCCTTCTGGTTGGTGAGGATGATCGCTTGGGGGCCGCGGATGATGGTGCCGCCCGCGCCGGCCGCGCCATAGACGCCTTCGATATCCCGGGGGTCGTTGATGTTGGTGACGGTGCCGCGCAGAAATGTCTGCGATCCGCCGAAGGTGAAGCCGTAACTCAGGCCCCCGATCGCGAGCGGATAGGTGCGCCCGTGAAAGGTGAGCGTGCCCGAGCCGATCGCGCCGCCGATGACGATGCCGGCCTTGATGAAGTTGATCCGCACCGTGCCGCCGTCAGCGCGCGCGGCGGAGGGCATGGCGAGCTGCGCCGCGATCAGCGCGGCGGCGAGGGCGAAAAATTTCTGCAATGAAGTAATGCGGAGCATTTGAAATCCAATCTGAGTCGGAGCGTCGTCTTTAACGGTATCATTTAAAACGATGACGATGAAGCAGACATGCGACATCGCCCCTGTTATTTGGAAGGCGCCGCGCGCGGGGCTTGCCCCGTTCGCGCAAACGAGAATCCGCGCCGAACATCAAGGCATGCGTTGTCGCCCCTGTTATTTGCGGCGCGGGTGCGCCGTCGTCTTTTTGTCTGCGCGCTTGGGGCTTGCCCCATTCGCGCTCTCAAAGTCCCTCGGCCCAAAAGAGGGCGCACGGAACGCCGGACGCACGATGCGCCCGCAGCCTCGTGTGTGAGTTGAGTTAGATACACACGAGCGTAGTCACCACGAAAGCACCGTAACGTCCGGCGTTCCGCACGCGATGGTTTTTTCGGCTTGCTTCGTGCTCTCCCCGGCGGCGAATTCTCTTTCGTCACCGTCGGGACTGAGCTGTTCGGAAGACCCTTTGGTCTGGACCGGTTGTTTCCTGCGGCCGGTTGGCTTGAGCAGGCGCTCTGTCCCTTGGCGCCAGCGACGGGCGTCAGGACCACACGATTTGGGCCGGCGCGCAAAGGCGATGACGGTGAAGCGCATCTCCGCTTCGGCCGCATCGCACAGCGTCGTCGTCCGCACCTGGGGTTAGCGGCTCCATAAATGCCGCGGCCAAGCCCTGCGGACTTACAGCCACGGCATCCCCTGCCGCCAACCTTCAAGCGCCCGACGCTGCCGCGTCCACCGCATCCGGCCCCGCGTATCGTGACGATCGCGAAACGCCCCTCTCAACGAGGCGGGACGAGGGGTTTATAGTCCTAGGTAGGAATATTGTCAAGAAAGATTTCGCGGTCTGTATATGCGTGTTCTTCTGCTTATCCCTCCCTCCGCTCCGCGCGAGCAAGGGCTCGCGCGGCGGGGGGAGGGGAGAAGCACACCTCGCCTTGCAGGAGCAGGGGGCGAAATCCCGTGCGCACACTCTGATGACGTTTCAGGCCTGCGTCGCGCCGTGCGGGCACGCCGCGCGAGGTTGTGGCGAGGTTGTCCGACCTGTTCGTCGAGGCCGCAAAGAGCGATCGCATCCGCGACCTGCTAGCGAGCCAGAGCGTGGACGAAGGCCCGATCCCGGCGGACGCGAGTGCGGCCTTGTATCGGGAGGAGGGACCTGTTTGGGCCGAGCTGGCGGGAGGATTGGGGCTGGAGCGGATGTGAGGGGGCTCAGCGTGAGTTCGTGGTGCCCGCGTGGGACAACCTGTCGCCCTCGCCTTCTGACGAAAGCGGACGCGCAATATAAATTAGATTCTGAAATCCCGGGGTTTCGCTGCGCTTATCGAGATACGGTTGCTCAAATTGCCTGAAGCAAGTCCGCTCGCTTGGATGCAATTAGCCATTTTGGCCGTGTCGAATCCATTCAACATTTCACCGGTTCTATAAGTTGCAGCGAAAGACGTCGAAATATGGGGCATAAATGACGTGCATAAAGTCGGCATAGTCGCCTCACTTTCGCTGTCGCGGGTCTAGAGTTTCCTGCATGAACTCGAGATACCGTAGATTGTAATTTCACAAAGATACTTTCCAACACCACGTGGATGAAAATCGCAGTCGATGGCGACTTGCTTGTTGCCAATTCGATTACATTGGCGGAAGTTTGAATTAGATCAGTTTCAGCCAACGAACCAATGACCTTTCGCCAAAAGGCTTCCGAAGTGATTTGAGAAATCATTGATCGTAGGTCAAGTTTCTGTCCCAGACGTTCCGTTGTGACAATCAGGGGAGCTATTTGAGACGATGAAGTCTCGACCAAGCTGACCCATTTATCCCCTTGGTCACGAATTACGCGGTACAAAGCTTCTCGGTGGCCGAGTTCGTCAATAAAATATTTGAACAGCAAATAAGGGTCGCTCAACAATCTGACCGAATTTTTGCGAAATTCTTCGTCAGTTGCGTTTCCCAGAAACCAGTCGAGAACTAATGTCGGATTCTCAACAAATCGATAGGAATTTTGCTTGGCGACGATTTCGACAAACCTTCTTTGATCAATGAACGAAAATTTGCGTGAGAGCTTTTCTTTTTCGGATTTAATTCAGACTTCCGTCGCCGACGGTCTGCTCGATTGAGTTCACTTAACGCGTTGTCGATAGCCGTAACAATTTCCTTGCGCCGTTCTGTCAGGTCGTCTGTTTGAGAGGGAATGCCGAACCACTCATTCGGTTTTGAAGTGATTTCAGTAATTGCGCATTTTACATCACTAGCGCCGCTAAGCGCCCTTGCTAGTTCTATGCGGCAAATATCGAGGGGAAATTTCAGAATATTTCCCACACCCAATTCCTGCATGAGTAAAGCCCGCCTAATCGCGGCGTCTTTGTAAGAATCGGAGGCATGGACAGCTTCCGAAATATGAATTGGGGAAATAAAAAAGCGGGCGCGCCCGTCTCGCTTGGCGTCCCTCTTTATAACTTAAGGACGGCCTTATCCGGCTCGCTTAATTGATTCTCAGGCTCCGATAGATCTAAGTCGTTCGCGTCGAGATATATTAGCTTTGGATTTATTCCGACTTATCACGTCTTGCGGTGAATTCTTACTTTTAGGGCTCCATCATCATCATAAGCGTCTATCATTCGCTCATTGAGTGTTTTCTGCAGCTCAGTTGTTTCAGTCGCTCCTGGAACATCAGTAATTCGCATGCGAAAGATTTTTTCTTTCGAGAATTTGGCGAAGTCCGTGAAGTATGGCCAATTGTGCTACTTCTCGCTCAACGTGGCCGCGAGGATAATAAACGCCTCTTCGGAGCTCTTCGTCGGCGAAGCTATACCCCAGCGCGATAGAAATCTTTGAAAGCAACACGACGTAAAAGCTGTCGCATCGTTCGTTCCAAGCCCGCACTTGCGCGGGCTCGCTGCTTTCTTCAGGTATGCCGCGCGTAAGCTCACCAAAAAAGCGATCGCCAGGCCGCTAGAACTTCCCGGTTCTTCTTGGCCTCAAATCCGCGCGGCAAAAACGCCAAATCGATCATGTTGAGAGCTTTAACATGCTCGTCTGCAAGGCGAGTTGCGCGATTGGCCATCATAACGTCGAAGATATAATGCTTTCTTCGTTTCGTTTCTGTCGCTCGTTCGATCCATTTTTGGGTCTGCACAGCAATCACTGGTCCCGCCAGCGTAGCTAAGACAACCACCCACCATTTCCGTGACGCGATCTGTCCAGTTCACCAGCCACAAAGGC
>CAWBXE010000005.1:0-233878 GCA_963792715.1 uncultured Alphaproteobacteria bacterium
CCCTGCGCTCGACGTCGCATATTCCAGCTAGTTCGCCTTCGACATTTACGGTCAACTATTTGCCGATGCCGAAGCCGATCTGAAGGCCGCTGAAGCGGACCAGTTTCGTCTCTCTAGGCCTCTAGGTCGCGTAACTAGCCTGTGTGGTCTCGATCAATTGCCCTGTGAAAAATTCCAGTTCACCCCTACTCGAGCTACATTAAAATCATTATTGGACTTCCCAGTGTAGGACGACCTGGCGCCTGAGCGCCTTGCGCGGATGTAGCGGCTCGCGGCTGGCTTGAGGTCCAACTCCTATTCGGTCCGTGGACGTTGACCCTCTCAGCGGAAAGCGGTGATGATGTAGTACCTTAGAATATTTGTATCGCCGAACACCAAGAGCGCAGCAACGCCCGCGACAAATCCCAGGATGAAGCAGCCAAACGGGCCCAGGTCGAACTCGTCTTTGGCGGGCGGACGGTTTGAGACATCATCCGCGAATTTAGGCAGCCGGCTCATCACGAGATCATGTTCGCCACCACAAGCGCGATCATTGTCGCTGCACCACCAACTCCGATCCTTAGAAACTGGGGAACGCTAATTCGTTCGTCACGAAGCATGGGCGCTCCCGTCCCTTCAATGGATCAAAACAGGCTCAACCCACATGCTTTACGCAAAGTTAAGGCTGCCGCCGCCCTCATCATGAAAAACCCGCCGGGTGAGAAGTTCGGCGGGTTGTCGAGTTGAACCGTGCGGTACGCATTACCAGGCCGCGCGGTGAAATTTGGCTAGTCGAGTGCGCTTAAAGAACGGCTTCTTTCCGGAGCAATGTAGCCGTGAGGATGCGATTGGCCTCGCGCTGCAGTCGGCCAAAATGACCTGGGCACGTTTCCTCATCTGAGAATAACTCCGGGTCGCCGCACCAAAGTCTTCCCTCAACGTATCGCGCGACCAATGGTGCGACGAGGCGCAGGCCTCAATGTGCTTCACCGTACTCGCCATCTGTTCATCCGCCAGCAGACTGCGCTGATTAACTCAATCCGAGCGCACCCCGCTGAGTTTGGCATTGTCGCCCCGGTCGGGCGCAGGGGAATCACGGAATTGCTACGCGTTGTTGCCGACACGAACGACAAACGGGTGCCGGAGATTGCCCGCGCGTGTCTTGCCGCGCTCGGTACCCAGTTGCTCGCTCTCAAGGAGAGATTTTGCAATTCGATAGAATGATCCTGACTTGGCATCGGGTTAACGAGACGAGTAAGCGCCTTCACTACATTCCCGGTGTGGGCCCGATGCTGGCGACTGCTTTGGTTGCAAGCGTTGGCGATCCAAGAACGTTCCGATCAGGGCGCAACTTCTCCGCCTGGATTGGGCTCGTTCCCAAGCAGCACTCAAGTGGCGGCAAGGAGCGGCTCGGCAGCATAAGTAAGCAGGGCGATCGCTATCTGCGCAGCCTGTTCGTGGCCGGAGCACTCGCGGTCATCCGCTATGCCAAGATCCATGGCACCGGGCATCGGCCCTGGCTCACCGCGTTGCTAGGCCGTCGCCCGACCAAGGTCGTCGCCATCGCGCTCGCCAACAAGATTGCGCGGATGGCTTGGGCCATGATGGCCAAAGGTGAACGATATCGGAATCCAGCTGCGCTTGCGCGGTAAACGAGATCCCGCTGGGCAACCGGCGTGATGTGAAGGTTGGGAGGGCGAACAACACGTAATGCAGAGCCGGTCGATCCGGCGATCAGGACAACCCACTTATGCCATCGCATTGTTATCGAATGCGTGCTTTTGACCGGGACCTGATCCGCGGAGGGCATTATGGCCAGCGGTCCATGTGAACCGCACTTATAGGCCGAACACATGGCTGCACCGACCAAGCCTGCGACGTGAAGAAAGTCCTTTCCAACTCGGAGCCGTCCACACATGGCACGCTACCGAAGTGCCGACCCTTGCAATGGATGTCGGCTTTCGGGGTAGAGCCGAAGTAAGCTAGCTCCGCCAAAGCGGCGTGAATGACCCAACCCGGACATCGCACCCTGATCATATTTAACTCTCCCCCGACTGTTTGGCTGTTACACTGCCCGCATATTCATCGTTGGAGACGTTGATGCGACGGCGCGAGTTCATCGGACTGTTACCCACCATATTCGTGCAACGAGAATATGGAGAGGCTGGCGGGCTAATGAGTTATGGGGAAACCCCATGAACAGGAAACGTCGCCCCGATCAAGGACCCTCGAACACCGGCTTTTTTATTTTAATTGGCTGCTGTGCGCTCGCCGCAATTGTCCTGGTTGCGCTTCTTGTTGGCGGCGAGGTTCGAGGCACGAGAGTGGCTCCCGATATCGAGTACAAGACCAAGACCGTGGAATGAGAACCGGCTTGAGAACTTAGTGGCGCTGTCGGATTGAGCAAATATCCAGATTTCGCGTCGTCCTATCTTGCAAAAAGGATGGTCTGATCATTCAGCAAGTCCGATACAGAAATCGCCACGAAATTTGCGTGGGAAGCGAAACGACGGCGGTGGTCAGGATGCGCCGCTGGTCAAATACCTTCCATCCTTTGGTTTTGTAAAGAAAGTGTATTTCATGGTTTCCTTTTCCGGAAACCAATCCCAATCATCCTCGTCTGTTTCTTGTTCGATGCGCCAAACCTCGTCGAACATGACGGGATCCGAAATGGCAAGTTCGAACCCGGCGCGTACCATGGCGTCCGACCATTCTGAAAATGTCCAGAAAGTCTGTATCCCTTTGAACAAATGATATTCCTCGATCACCTCCTCCGTCATATCGGTGGTCACGCCGTGAAGCACTACTCCCGTGCGACACACCCGAAACAGCTCCTTAAGAGCCTGAGCAACGTTTTCTTCTGGTACGTGAGGAACGCATGTAACGTAAAGAAAGTCGAACGTTTCGTCCTCGAATGGTATCTTACACACGTCACCAAGAAGATTTCGTTCGCGCCACCTCTCTGGCGTCTTCGAATGTATAAAAGCGCTATTTTCGATGCCCCAAGCTTCGACACCCAGTCTGTCAAATTGGTCAAGCGTCAGGCCGTTCGCGCTACCGCAGTCAAGCAACTTATAGGGTAGGCTCGGCCTCCAAACCGCTGCAATCAAATCAAGAATATATTGCGCATTAAACGCGTCTTCGAAATTGTCTTCGTAATTCTGATTACCCAAATATCTGTCGAAATATTCGTCGGCAACTGCTCGATCGACATCAACCGAATTACTGCTTCCGATCTGATATGCGAATTTTCGCTTGCGCAACTCGGTAACACTTAGCTTTTTGACGTCGCGCATCGTTGCAATGCCTTTGCTGATTATTTAACAGGTGCGTTTTTAATGTAGCGTGTCCCACCTATGGAAGGCTGCACGAGCGAGGGGCAAAATTTGCTTATCCTCCTCTCGATAGATCGGACTCCCAAGTCGGGGTCCCTGTTTTATTCTAGTCGGGCTTCTTGGGCACCAGCAGCTCAAATTTTAGATCGGCAAAATCTTTGGGATAAAGAAGACCGCTGATTTTTGCCGCTGCTAGTTCGGAAGCATAGAGTGATCTTTGGTTTGAAAGCCCTCTAACAATCTTATCGGTGGCGATACCAAAGCGGACTAGCTGCCGGATAGCCTCTGGCCGGCCTCCATGTTTTCCTAAACGTCGTACCCACTTGTCGAGAGCCTTTAGGTCGTCAGGCTGAAGACGTACCCCAACAAGCGTGCCCTTGCCTGTCGGTAAAGGACCCCGTCTCTTTGGGATTTTGATATTGCTTGCCATGGTACCTTGTTAACACGGTTATGCACTTAAGCAAGCGTAAAAAAAATACCACCCAGCTTCATCTATCTCGGTCCGCGAAGTTTCCGCTTTTCTTTCCATCGCTAATTTTCGTTTGGGAAGATCACGCCGGTCGAGCCGATCATCCGGTCGCCCAAATTCTTTGCGGCGGGAAGCTAGGCGATCTTGCAGGCGAACATTTTCCTTTGATCATCAATCTGAACACTACGAAGGGGCTCAGTATCGCTGTCTCCACAAGCGCGCTCGCGTTGGCTGACGCGGTCATCGAATAGCGGCGCACTTCCGCTTTTGGCACGAATATGAAGTGCCGACCTCAGTGGGCAATGTCAGACTATGAGGGCAAAGCGGAAAACATCGCTCCACTCAGTTCTTCTCGGTTTTGACCCAAATGTATGGACCGGCTGCGTTTCGCAAGAGAGATTGTGCGTAGAAAGCGGAAGTCGCTGATATGTATCCGGCCTGTTTGATCGGCTCGCGGGCCGTGGCCTTGATGGGAATACGCACGCATCTTGGTCTCATTAGCGGACAGGTTGACGAGCAACCATTCGGGTCACCAAACTCTTGATGCGTTCATCGATCCGTTCCATGCGTTTTCTCTGTCGCGAACTAGTTGAGGTTAGGTCAGATAGCCACCACCTCGTGACGGGGGGTATCGAAGTTCTTCTCGTTGCGCAGAATGCTCCACGCGATCCGCGCCAGTTTGTTGGCCAGGGCCGTTGCCAGCTTGTTGCGATGAAGCCGTGGAGCTGCGTTCAGAAGCCATGCTCCGAAGCTGAAGCGTTCCCAATTGTGCGGGCGCATCAGGATGACGTTTGCGGCCTGGATGAACAAGGTTCTGAGATACTTGCTGCCGCGCTTGGAAATGCGACCGAGTATTGATCGGCCACCCGTGCTGTACTGGCGTGGCACGAGACCAAGCCATGCCCCGAAATCGCGTCCGCGCTCGAATGCCTCGCCGGTGCCAATGGCAGCGACCACGGCGGTCGAGATCAGTGGGCCAATGCCGGGAACGCTCATGAGGCGCTGGCAGTTGGCTTCCTTCTCGCTGATCTTCTCGATCTCGCTGGCGATCGTGTCGATCCGCTCATCGAGCAAAATCCAGTCCTCATAAAGACCAGCAATCAGACCGTTCATCCGTGGCGATATCTCGTCCTGACGGTTCTTTAAAATTGCCATGAGCGAGTTGCGCAGAGCCCTCGATCCTGTCCTGACCGCGATGCCTTGCTCAATGAGGAAGGCGCGGATCTGATTGATTGTCGCTGTTCGCCGCGACACCAGGCGGGAGCGAACGCGATGACAGGCCTGGAGATCGAGTTGATCCTGCGTCTTCTCGCGCACGGTGCGCAGGTTCGGCCGCAGGCATGCTTCAGCAATAGCCTCGGCGTCGTTGTAGTCATTCTTCTGCCCCTTTACGAACGGCTTCACATAGATCGCCGGAATAATCCGTGGTTCGTGGCCCAGTTGACGCAGAGCCCGGCTAACAAAGTGTGCGCTGAGACACGCCTCCATGCCAACGACGCTCGGAGGGAGCTTTTTGAAGGTCTCGACCAGCGCCAGTCGCTTGATCTTCCGACGAAAAGCAATTCTGCCGTCAGTGCCGAACCCAATAATGTGGAAAACTTCCTTGCCAATGTCGACGCCGATCGAGGCCAAGGGCGGTACGCTGATATCCATGGGCTGCTTCTCCAGTTGCTGCGGTGTAGTCCTTGCAGACTATCCCCGCGGGTGGAGCAGCCGGTCCATCCCATTAACGGACTTCAGGCGTTAGCTCGCTAAGTATCGACACAGCGTCTTGATCGGCGGAGCAATCTGATGCTTGAATGGAGGGACTACGAGCTGTTGCCCGAATTATAAGCTGCTCAGTACTCACCGCTTTTCCGTGCTTCATCTCTCAGCTCATGTCTCCTGTCTCATGAAACTGTCTCAGAGATGCGAAGAAAAATGAGCTTCAAAGAAGCTGCCTTGGCGAGATGCGGCATATGCCGGACAGTGATCCCGCTGCGATCTAAGTGGAGCATTTAAATGAAGATCGATTGCGTGATGGGAACGTATGGTCGATACACGATTGCCTGCGAAGTGCTGGCTTGCTTTTTGCAGCAGACAGCTCTGCCGCGGTCGACGCTGCTTATTTACAATCAGCATCCCGTCCCGCTGCATTTCGAACATCCGAGAGTTCGCGTTGTCAATGAAGTCGACCCTCCGCAACCGCTGCGCTACATCAAACAGCGTATGCTTGAGCTTACGGACCCCTCTGCCGACCTCATCCATATGTTGGACGACGATGATCTTTACCTGCCCTGGCATTTGGAAGATTGCCTTGAAAATATCGGCGACAATGTCGCCTGGAAACCAGCGTCGAGCTGGATATCGCTTCGGAACGTCGAATTTTCACGGAGCAGCAATTTTTTTGAAGGATCCTGGATATTCAAAGCCCACTATCTGAAATCGGCGCCTATCGACACCCATCCGACCTATATTGACCACCCGGTCTTCATGCAGACTTCCGATGCAGGATTATTGGCCACCACAGAATTGGAGGGTGAAACGTCTTACATCTACCGCTGGGCAACCGGTACCCAGCACGTCAGTGGCTATGGCGGCGCAGTTAGTCTTGAGGAGCAACGCAACAACATCGCAGCTTGGCGAAACCGCAGCAGCGAGGTGTGTGCTAACGGGGAGATGGTACCTGCAGATATGACATTGCGATGGCAGCAGTACCTTGAGGGCACCAAAGACCAGGTGACCGCAGTTGAATGGGAGAACAACCGAAAAAGGTTATCCCTATAAGCCGTTGGGCGCGACGCGGGGTTGAGGATGATGCGCGCATATCCGAACACTGATCCCGTTACGATCAATACGGAGCGATGAAATGAAGATCGACTGCTTGCTTGGCACGTATGGTAGATACTCGCTTGTGTGCGAAGCGCTGGCTTGTTTCTTAGAGCAGACAGCCCTCTCGCAGTCCACGCTGCTCATTTACAATCAGCATCCTGTCCCCTTGCATTTCGAACATCCGCGAGTTCGCGTCGTTAACGAAATCGAACCCCCCCGACCGCTGCGTTATCTCAGGCAGCGTATGCTTGAGCTTGCGGACCCCTTTGCCGACCTTATCCATTTTTTGGAAGACGATGATCTTTACCTGCCGTGGCACTTGGAAGACTGTCTCGGACACATCGGCGACAATGTCGCGTGGAAGCCGGCGACGAGCTGGATATCGCTAGGGAACGTCGAGTTTTCACGTACGAAAAATTATTTTGAAGGATCCTGGATATTTAAAGCGGACTACCTGAGATCGGCGCCTGTCGATACCCATCCGACCTATATCGACCACCCGGTTCATAAGCTGACTTGGGATGCTCGTCTGTTGGCCACCACAGAATTGGAAGGTCGAACCTCATACATCTATCGCTGGGCGACTGGTACCAACCACCTCAGCGGCTACGGCGGCGTAGCTGACCTTGAAACGCAACGAGCCAACGCCGTAGCATGGCAAAGCCGTAATAACGACGTGTGTGCTACTGGGGAAATTATTCCTGCAGACCTAGCATTGCGGTGGCAGCAATATCTCGAAGGTATCAAAAACCAGGTGACCGCGGTCGAATGGGAACACAACCGAAAGAGGTTACGAATTTAATTCTGCCAAGTTCCGACCGTTAGGCCTTGTCGGCCCTGGCAGGTCGCGATTCCAGCCGCAAAGCACCTTCGCGATATAGGTCGTCGACGGCTTGATTGACGCCGGCGACGACCTCAGCGCGCATTTCGGGATAGGCATCAGCCAGAAGACCGGCCAGCTGCTGCACCGTGCGTTTGCCGTCGCAGAGTTGCCAAACGGCCGCAGCACTCTCGTTGAGATAAATTGTTTTGTCGGTCGACTGGCGATACAGCACCGTCTTGCCATCCGTCTGTCTTAAAATGAACTCCGTGCGCGAAATCGGAATTAGGTTTGGCGCGGTCATGGCTGTGAACATCCTGATTCCGACGGCAGAACGCCACCGCAGCTCCCTATACCACCGCTCTCGCGGCGCAAGAAACTTGGTTACCGGGGCTTGATTTGGCAATTGGGAATGTCCGCCGGATGGCGCGCGCCAAACGGGGAGTGTGGCATTCGGGACACGGGTGCCAGGATTGACGCGAGCAACGCGATTCGAAGTGCCTAGCGGAACTTGAACTTCCCCGGAAACTCTGATTAAAGTTCCACTTTGTTGCTTATGTAATTGAGGGTTGCGTCGTGAGTGAAAATGAAACCCGTCGCGAAGTTGTCAAGAAAATCGCGGTCGTCGTGGGTGGGGTTGCCACGATGGTCGAATTGCCGGGCCGTTGGACCCGGCCAGTAGTGGAATCGATCATAGCCCCGGCGCACGCGGCGCTGTCGACGCCGATCGGAACAACGACGACGACAACTACAACGGCTGCGCCGACGACGACGACGACAACGACAACGACGACGACCACGACCACGACGACAACAACCACCGAAGAGATAATCCATTAGTTTCCTTGGGTAGTCACGTTGACCCACTGGTGGTGATCTCGATCCGGGCTCCGGCGTGAAAACGGTCGTTGTTTTTCTCAAAGGGCAAGCAGTCGAACTGCAAATGCCCTCCGACTGGGAACGCGATATTGGACTGCTGTTTGGCGGTTCTGTCGGTTCAGCGGTCGAACCACGCACGTCTCTAACTATCGTCGCTGAAGACAACCTTCATTATTCGATTCGCGAAGGTCAACGGCCGGTGACGCTGATCGACGGGCTCAGCCGGTCCGAAGCGTTGATCGAGATATCTGAGATAGTCGCGAGCCGGCTCGCTGCCAGCATCACACTTGGCGTGGCCCTACACGCGGGCGTGGTGGCCTGGAATGATAGATCCGTTCTTATTCCCGGCCAATCCGGCGCGGGTAAATCATCCTTGACGGCGTGGTTCGTCGACAAGGGCTTTGCTTATCTGACCGACGAACTTGCCGTCCTGACATCCGACGGCGCTCTTGCTGGGCTTTCTCGCGCTCTGATGCTGAAGCCGAATGCCGATGCAATCGTGTCGCAACTTCCGCGCTTCGCTGGTTTGCCGAACCATCGGGCCGGAAAAAACCTGCTTCTGCGGCCCCCCGAACTGGATGTGGCGGGCCTACAGGAGCTTCCCTGCGGCCTGATCATCTTTCCGTCATTCACACCTGGCGCCGATCTCACCATTAGACCACTGACCGCAGCCAAGGCGGGCGCGAAGTTGATGGGCTGCAATGTCAATGCGCAAAATCTTCCCGACGGTGGATTTGTCGCCATAAGCAGTCTTGTTAGACGCGCGGTGGCCGTCGAGCTCTGCTACGGCGCCTTCTCTCAACTTGACGAAATCGCCGATACGCTCGCCAGGACGGTGCTGGATGGCGCCATTGACAGCAATCGCAGCCGACGCATTCTAAATGCATTTGCAGCTGAACCAGCTAGCCAACCGCCATCTACGTCCACCCTTGCCGCTGTTGTCCACCACGAAATTCCGGCCGCTACTCCTCGGCGCGGTGGCGCAAAACTGACGATCGGAATGGCGACGTACGACGATTACGATGGTGTCTATTTCTCGTTGCAGGCAATGAGGATTTATCATCCGGAAATTATCGATGACGCAGAATTTATCGTCATCGACAATCATCCTGACGGGCCCTGCGCCGACGCCCTGAAGCGGCTGGAGACTTATATTCCTAATTATCGCTACATTCCCGAATCCCGACGGTCCGGCACATCGGTGAAAGGCCGGGTGTTCGACGAAGCCGCCGGCGAGTACGTGCTCTGCATGGATTCCCATGTTTTCATGCTTCCCGGGACTTCTGAAAAAACTACGGGAATATTTTTCCAGCAATCCCGATACGCCCGACTTGTTGCAGGGCCCGTTGCTGCACGACGATCTCATCCACCTTGCTACTCACTTCAAGCCGGAGTGGAGTGGCGGAATGTACGGACGCTGGGACGACAGCGGTCTCGCCAACGATCCGAACGGCGAACCATTCGAGATACCTATGCAGGGCATGGGATTGTTCGCCTGTCGTCGAAGTGCTTGGCCGGGGTTTAATGATGCATTTCGTGGGTTCGGCGGTGAGGAAGGTTATATCCACGAAAAATTCCGGCAGGCGGGTGGGCGAACCTTGTGCCTGCCGTTCCTGCGATGGGTGCATCGCTTCAACCGGCCAATGGGCATTCCCTATCGTAACACGCTGGAAGATCGCATCTGGAATTATCTGGTCGGCCTGCGTGAGCTTGGTATGCCAACGGACGATATGGAGGCACATTTCCGTGGACACATCGGCGAGCCTAAAGGCAGCGCCATCATCGAACGCCTGAAGCAGGAGCTTGCGGCAACCTGACACTATGCGGAAAAAATCAGTTTTCCGGTGACGGTTTTGTCGCCTGATCGCTCATCTTCAGCGCGCCCTCGCCGACGAGATGGTCGAGCGCTTGCCCGACTTCACCCGCAAGCGTATCGGCAGCTTCAGGATATGCCTGCACCAAAAGACTGATGATCTGTGCCACCGTGCGCTGACCATCGCACAGCTTCCAGACGGAAGCCGCGCTCTCGTTCATGTAAATCATTTTCTTGAGCGAGTGGCGGTAGAGTAGCGTCTCGCCATCGAGATGTTCCAGCTGGAATCCGCTACGAGGCGTCGGAACGGCGTCGGAGAGTGGCACAGTCAAAACTCGCTGAAAACGTGCGTTGCAAGAAAGACTTTAGCAAAACAGTGCCGCCGTTGGAAGCGGCTGCATTGTTTCGGGCTGACGGGACCGCGCGGGGGAGGCACAATGCGAAGTGAAGGCGCAAGTCACACTTTCGATTTAACGGCGGTGGACGGACATCGTATCCGGCCTCGAGCAGCTAATCCGGGCGACGCAATCAGGCGATCACTCGCCCCCAATCCAGTTTGTTACGGCCAAGGGGAGCGAATGCTTGAGCTACCGAACTATCTGCGCTCCACGCATATAAGCAGCGCCTCTAATGAAGCCCAACGGGGCGACCTCCGAGGTTATCTGTCAGAACATTGCTAGTTATGCGCGCCTAACCGAGACTCACTCTGGTGATAATCAGAAACCCGCCAAATGCTTGGCATCGATGAGCCTGCTCACTTGGTGCTCGCCGACGAGCTCATCCCAACCGTATCGAAGAGGATGGGCATTTTGCGGGAAATCATGCCTCAAGTTTCAGACATCGCGCTGCTCGTGAATCCAAAAGGCACGCTCGCCGATGGTCAGATCAAGGAAGCAAAATCAGCAGCGAAATCGTTGGGTTTAACGCTCCATGTTGTGAATGCCTCGAGCGAGAGCGAGTTCGACGAAGCTTTTTCGACTATGCGCCAGTTGAAAGTAGGCGCGTTCTTTCCAGCACTGATCCTTTGTTTGGATTTACCGGAAGGAATTTGCACATCGCAAAGGGGCTTAGCGCCGGAGACCACCAATTTGCGTAGGAAGCGGGGAAGCCGCCGACGGATGCCTCTTCAGCTATGGTCCCAACCCATCGGATACCTGGCATCAGGCGGGTGCCTACGTTGCCCGAATCCTGAAGGGCGAAAAGCCTGCTGACTTGCCAATCGTGCAGCCCACCAAATTTAACATGGTCATCAATCTCAAGGTCGCCACGCAGTTCGGCATCAATATTCCGCTGACCCTGATCGCTCGTGCTGACGAGGTGATCGAGTAAGCTGCCGATTGTTCAATGCGTGGGGCCGATTGCTCCGGGCGTTGCCAAATTCGGGGGCGAACCGCACCTATGTCGGACTGGCAAATCGACGCGATTGTCCCCAACCGAAAGTCGAGGCATGGCGGTAGCCAAAAGCCTGCCTGGCATCTCCGATTGAACTGGCTTGTATCCCGATTATTTAGAGAGCGGAGCGATGGATATGCTCGAATTGTGACACAACGGATGTCGCTCGCGTCAGGTGCTTACCTTGGCATGGCCGCCGAGATAAGCGGCGGCGATGGCTTCGTTCCCCCACAATTCGTCGGGCTTGCCGCCCAGCACGATACGGCCGGTTTCCAGGACGTAGCCGTGGTCGGCCACCGAAAGGCCCATGCGCGCGTTCTGCTCAACCAGCAAGACGGTGGTGTTGCGGCGGATTTCCGAGATGATCCGGAACACCGCCTGCACGATGACCGGTGCCAGCCCCAGCGACGGCTCGTCGAGCAACAGCAGGCGCGGTTTCGCCATCAGGCCGCGTGCGACCGCGACCATCTGCAATTGCCCTCCGGACAATGTCCAGCCCAGCGCATTGGAAAACTGGCGGATGTCTGGAAACAGGTCGAACATCGCGTCGGCCTCGCGCGACAATTCGGCTTTGGCGACGCGGCGGTTCGACGCGCCGAGCATGATGTTCTCTTTCACGGTGAGGCCCGGAAAAACCCGCCTCCCTTCCGGGACGTGGCTGATGCCAAGCCGCACAATAGCTTCCGGACCGAAGCCGGCGATGGATCGGCCCTCAAACAGGATTTCGCCCGCTGCCGGTTTCGCCAGTCCCGAGATGGCGCGTAACGTGGTCGACTTGCCGGCGCCGTTGGCGCCGAGCAGCGTCACCACCTGCCCCTCATCGACGCTGATTGATACGCCGCGCAAGGCTTCAATTTCGCCGTACAGTACAATCAGGTCGCGGATTTCGAGCAGCGGCATCATTCCGTTCCGAGATAAGCGGAGACGACGTCGGGATGGCGCAGGACCGCCATGGATTCACCGTCCGCGATGCGCCGGCCGAAATTGAGCACGGTGATATGCTGCGCGGCTTCGCTGACCAGGGTCATGTCATGGTCGATAATCAGGATGGTCAGGCCCTGCGCCGCGATGCGCTTGAGCAGCTCATGCAATTCCAGCTTCTCGGTGGAGTTCAGTCCCGCTGCCGGCTCGTCCAGCAACAGCAGGGTCGGATTTGCGGCGAGCGCGCGCGCAATTTCGATCAACCGCTGATGACCGTAGGAAAAGCTTGAGATCAATTCATTGGCGCGCAAGCCCAAGCCCACAAACGTCAACGCGGACATCGCGCGCTCGATCAGCGCGTCTTCGCCGCCTTCGCCGAGAAGATTGTTGCCCGGCCGCTCCGCGCCGATCACGACATTTTCCAGCGCCGTCATCGAGCGGAACAGCCGGATGTTCTGGAACGTGCGGCCAAGGCCGGCGGCGGCGCGCAGATGCGGAGCCATCTGTGTCACGTCGGTGCCGTCAAGCATCACCTTGCCTGCCGTGGCCTTATAGAGACCCGACAGAACGTTGAGGGTGGTCGTCTTGCCAGATCCGTTTGGGCCGATCAGGGCGTGTACGCTGCCACGCCGCACTTCGATATCCACATCGTCGACAGCCTTGAGGCCACCGAAATACTTCGCGAGGCCTTTGACCTCAAGAACTTTCTCGCCACCGACCGTCGCGGGAGCAAGTTGCAAAGGCGGTCCCGAGGCATGCACCTTGGCCTTCGCGCGCCAGCGCTCCGTCGCCGCGTTGACGAAGCCCCAGATGCCGTCGGGCATGAAGCGGATAATCAGGATGACGGACAATCCGTAGATCGCCAGATACAGCCCCGGCACGCTTTTCAGAAAACGCAGCCATTCCGGAATCAGGATCAGTAACCCGGTGCCGATCGCGGACCCGATCGGCGAAGCCACGCCGCCTAGCAGCGACATCGTCAGGAATACAATCGATTCCGCAAACGAAAATTGATCCGGACTGACGTAAGCGAATCCGCCCGCGAACAGGCCCCCGGCCAGTCCACCCAGCACCGCGCTGAGCGCAAATGCATAGACCTTGGTGCGGAAGATATCGATACCGACGACACCTGCCGCGAGTTCGTTGTCGCGCACTGCGCGCATTGCCCGTCCGAGCCGCGTATCGGACAAGTGCCAAACGAAATAGCCGACGATCGCCAACATCGCGACGCAGAAGGCCAGGTAAGATTGCGAGGACTGAAACAGGTCGGGCCGCCCAATGCGCGAGACGCCGTCGGGGCCGTGGGTGAGCCAGATGGCATTGATCATCACCAGCGTGACGATCTGCTGAAATGAGATCGTCACCATCGCCAGATAGTGGCCACCAAGGCGCAGGGTCGACATTCCCAGCAAGGCGCCGGCCAGTAGCGCGATGACGCACCCCGCCGCAAGGCAGATCCAGTAGCTCAGGTGATAATCCGAGGTCCCGATGCCGACGGCGTAGGCGCCGAAGCCAAAAAACGCCGCCTGTGCCAGATTGATCTGGCCGCACAGACCGAGCACGACAGACAGGCCGAACACTGCGATCGCAAACGTCGTCGCCTGCATCAGAATGTTGTGAAGGTAGCCGTCGAGCTGCATTGTCGCAGCCAGCGCCACCACAATCGCCGCGCCGATGAAATACGGTAGATGCCGGACCAGCAACGGCTTTGCGTGCGGGACAGATACGGCGAGCGGCATGTTACTGCTGGGCGCGCTCATGCTTTCTCCGCGACCCGTTCGCCGAAGATGCCCTGCGGCCGGAAGACCAGAAACGCCACCAGCACCAGGAAAGCGAAAGCGTCCTTGTAAGGAACAGATATGTAGGCCGCGCCAAAGGTTTCGATGATACCCAGCGACAGCCCGCCGATGATGGCGCCGGTTACGTCACCGAAGCCGCCGATGATGGTGGCGGCAAAGGCTTTCAGCGCGATGGTCGAGCCCATCTGGATCGAGACGAATAAGACCGGCGCGACCAGAATGCCGGCCAGGCCACCGAGCACCGCCGAATAAATGAAGGTGATCATGATCATAGTCGAGACGGATATACCGAGTAGCGACGCCATCTCCTTGTCCTGCGAGGTAGCCTGCAGCTTCTTGCCGAGCATGGTTTTCTCGAAGAACCAATAATTGAAAATCACCAGGACGATGGTTACCGCGATGATCAGAAGATATTGGCTGTCGAGGTAAACGGGTCCGAGCTGTATGCCGGGTGTTTCAAACCAGCCCTCCAGCACTTGCGGTTGCGGGCCGTAGATCGCTAGCACGGAATTGGCGAGCAGGATCGAAGCGCCGATCGTGGCGATGATGACGGGCAAGAACGTTCGATGCCGGAGCGGGTAGTAAACTCCGAGATTGAAGATCGCGCCCAACAGCGCCATTCCCGCTAGCGCCAACAGAAATGAAAGCCAGTACGGCCATCCTAGATCGACGGCGAACACCACCATCAGGTAGGCGCCCACCATGGAGAATTCGCCTTGGGCGAAGTTGACCACATTAGTGGCGCGGAAGATCAGCACGAAGCCTAGTGCCACAAGCGCATAGACCGCGCCGATGCCAATCCCGGTAAAGAGCAGTTGCAGCGCGAGGTCCATCAGACGTGCCAAGTGGGAGATGATGTCATGTAATGCGACGTTTGCATGTGGTTGCCATTCGGGGGCGCGCGCTCTTATTGCGCGTGAATCCGGAATGCAGAAATGCAAAAGATCTGTAGATTCCGGGTCTGCGCCACCTAAGTGGCGCATCCCGAATGACGGCATGCTGTGCTGAAGCGGATCGAACTCATCAATCGTTGAATTCGATATGCTTGTCGAAGGCGATGGTACCCTTTTCGTTTTTGACGATGTTATAGCCGTGAAGGCCATCGCCGTTCTTGTCGAAATTGTATTCGCCCTCGGCACCCGGGAATTTCTGGGTGGCGAGAATGGCTTCGCGGATTTTCTGCGGGTCGGTTGAGCCGGCGGTCTTGATCGACGCCGCTAGCACGTTGATGGCGTCGTAGGGCCAAGAACTCTGGTTGTCGGGCGCGACCTTGACGGCATCTCGGTATATCTTGCCGAACTCCTTCGAGGCCGGGCTGGAATCCTCGGCGTAGTCCGCAACGCCGAAGGTGCCGTGCAACGCCGGTCCCGCTAGCTTCAGCGCGGTGATGTTGACGATCGAGGGCGAGCCAACCCAGGGAATGTTGACACCAAGCTGGCGCAACTGCCGGGCAAAAATGCCGAGATCGTTTTCAAAGGTGAAGTAGGAGCCGAGAATGTCGGCGCCCGATTGTTTGATCGCCAGCACGACCGGGGTGAAGTCCTGACTCTGATTGGCGTAGCCTTGATCGAGAACCGCGGGCGAACCGAGCTTCTCGAGCGCGGAACTGAGCGCCTTGCCGCCGGCGGTGCCGAACGCGTCGGTCGAATGCAGCACGGCCCACTTCTTCTTTCCGAGCGTGTTGACGCCGTAGTCGGCGATCACGCGGCCCGAGTAGCTGTCGTTGGGGCGGAAGCGGAACAGCCAGGGATTGTCCATGTGCGTCAGGTTGGGATCGGTGCCGCCGATCGCCACCGGCTTGGCTAACTTGACCACGTCGGGCGCCATTGCGTGCACTTGAGTCGACCGGATCGAACCGAGAAACGCGACGATATCGGGTTGCGAAGCAAGCTTGGAGAACGCCAGCACGATACCAGGATTGGTGGTCTGGTCGTCCTCGACGATCAGTTCGAGTTGCTTGCCAAGCACGCCGCCAGCCTTGTTGACCGCATCCAGCGCCAGCTTGGCGCCCTTGATGGCGTAGCCGCCAAACTCGGCCGCGGGGCCCGTCACCGGCGCGCACATGCCAATCTTGATAGTTGCAGCCTGGGCTCGCGCACTGCCGATAACGTAGGGTGCGGCAATACTAACGGCTATTCCAGCCACAAAGTCGCGTCGCGTAAGTTTCATCTATTTCTCCCTGAGGCCGGTTTGTCGGCCTTTCTTTTGATGGCAGTTCGCGACGGGCGCGAAGCCGTGACCGTATCTACGGGCTCTCGCGTTCAGAGTAAATTGTTATCGCTCGGATTTAGGGCCCGATGTCGGGCAAGTGTATCACTGGTGCCGGGGGTGTACTCCGGCATTGATATATTGGTGCTTCCCTTTGTGCTCAAATAGTAAGCATAGCTATGCATTCAGAAGCGCGATGCCGACGAAAGGCGCATCACTTTGCACTCAAGGTGAGTTCGATATCTTTCACTTCTTGCGCTAGAGGAATGATCCGCACAGGAAAGCAAGAACAAGAATTTTGCACAACCTTCCGAAAATCGCCGGCTTGGTCGCGTCTGTACTTCTCAAGCTCGTTATCAAACGCTCACCCTTTTTAAAATGCGCAACCCGCATGCCATGGATGGGGCATGAGCATACCGTCCTACGCCGCCGGACAGTTCACATCCGCCAATTGCCGGCACACGCCAACTGGCGACCGCAGGCGTCAACACTTTTGCACTGAACTGCGCGTCGAAGACGTCACCGCATCGCGCGGCGCATTAGCCTGCGCACGGACAGAATCATATGCGCTACAGAACGGCATCTCACACTGCGCGGTCGCGCCGCCTGGGCCTACAACTTCAACACCGGCCGGCTTCAATCAACGCTCCGTTCCGGGCGCTCTCTGGCGTTTCTATACCGTCAAGGGCGCGGCAAAAGCGAGCGATTCTGCCTTCGTAACCGCTTCGGCCGAAATGAAATGTGGCTCAACAGTTGGTCCGCGGCCGCGACCTTTTGAATGTGAGTCTCCGACGTCAGGAGCGGAATTCAGCCCTGGTTGGCCGTCGAAGGGGTTGCCGTCGCAATGGGCTTGGGCGCAGCCGGTGCCGGCGCCGGCACTACGGCTTTCGGAAGTGGCTTGTCCTGCTTTTTCGACCAGGAAATGTAGTAGGCGACCAGGGTCATGATCGCGATGCCGGTGACGCTTACGAAAATCTGCGCTCCCAACGAGCCCGAACTCATCATCAACTCGAAATGGCCGACGAATGACAGGAACACGCCGACGCAAAATACGGCAAGCGATTGCTGCCCGCATTTAATGATCGGCCCGAAGATCCGCCATTCCAAGCCCTTCCAGTCCTTCGACACGAAGCGCGTGACAAAAAATGCAATGACGACGAAGTGCAGAACGCGGTAGGGCGCGAGGTTGGTCTTGTCGTTCGGATTGAAGGAATCGAAAAGCCATTTCGGAAACAGCGCGGCGAAATCGGGAAACCGACCGGCCATCGTCATCAGCAGCGCGAGGATGAGGTAGGCGATGCCAAAGTACAGCACGATCGGCGACTTGATGATGGAGCGCGATTCCTTCGCCCCGCCGAGCGCAAACCAGGCTCCGAATACAAACAGCAACTGCCAGCAGAATGGATTGAAGTACCAGATGCCGGCGGGATAGCCCGGCAAATTCCAGCCGAACTGGCGCGCGGCAAAATACAGCGCCAGCGATCCCAGCATGGTCAGATCGGGTTTGCGCAGCATCATCCACAGCACCGGCGGGAAAAACGCCATCAGCACGATATAAAGCGGCAGCACGTCGAGATTGAGCGGCTTGAATTTTAGTAGCAGTCCCTGCGACAGCGTCTGGATCGGATTGTCGACGAGGCCCGCGACGTTGAATTCGTTGATGATGTCCGGATCGTTATATCTCTGCGCGACATACCCGATCGCCGCGATATAGATCACGAACAGGATGACGTGCGCGACATAGAGCTGCCAGACGCGCTTGAATAGGCGTGTCGCGCCGACGATGAAGCCGCGTTCCAGCATCATCTTCGCGTAGACGAAGGAAGCGGTGTATCCGGAAATGAAGACGAACAAATCGGCCGCGTCGCTGAAGCCGTAATTCCGCGTCGTGATCCAGTTCACGACGTTGTCTGGAATGTGATCGAGAAAAATCGCCCAATTTGCGACACCGCGAAACAGATCGAGCCGCAAGTCGCGGCCTTTGCCGGGCAGGGTTGCCTGAATGTCCATAGCGGTGGTCTTATCATGCGGTCAGCGAGGGCTTGTCGATAGTCAGAAACTAACCGATCGGCGGTGGAATCAACGATCAATTTCTTGCCAGATCAAGGTATACTATCCGACGTCGTTTCAGCCAAATTGGCGCAATGTCGCATCTTCAACGAGGCCGCAGCATCCAATGACCGCGCGAATCTTTAAGGCTGCTAAAAACGCGATGCAGTCCGGGACCGCCAAAACCCGGGACTGGCAACTCGACTATGAGCCGGAGCAGCCGCGCGTGATCGAACCGCTGATGGGTTGGACCAGTTCGGGCGACATGAAGCAGCAGGTCGCTCTGCGCTTTGAGAGCAAGGAGGAAGCCATCGCCTATTGCGAGCGCGAGGGAATTGCCTATCAGGTGATCGAGCCGAAGGCGATTGCCCGGCGCCCCGCTGCCTACGCGGACAATTTTGCATTCCGTCGCGTCGAGCCTTGGACGCATTGAAGCCGTGATGCGGCACTTCCGCTGGATCGGCTAAGCCGATGAAGGGCCCAAGGTGACGGTTGCGCTGGACGGCTGTCCGATGACACCATAACGAGTGCGCAGCCCAAGACCGGGTTGCGGCGCAGCCTCAAATCGCGGAAAGCCATGCCGCTTCGTTCCAGCATCGATCGAACGTCATCCGATTTCGCCCGCAACGCGCAAGCGATGCGCGCGCAGGTGGCCGAGCTCAAGGACAAGCTATGCGGTGGCCGGCGGCGGAGGCGAGGCCTCGCGCGCGCGGCATACCTCACGCGGCAAGATGCTGGCGCGCGAGCGCGTCGATCTGCTGATCGATCCCGGCACCGCGTTTCTGGAACTGTCGCCGCTGGCCGCCAACGGCCTGTACGGCGGCGACGTGCATTCCGCCAGCATCATCACCGGCGTCGGCCGCGTATCGGGCCGCGAATGCGTCGTCGTCGCCAACGATGCCACCATCAAGGGCGGCACCTATTATCCGATGACGGTGAAGAAGCATCTGCGCGCGCAGGACATCGCGCGGCAGAACAATCTGCCCTGCATCTACATGGTCGATTCCGGCGGCGCGTTCCTGCCGCAGCAGGACGAGATTTTCCCGGACGAGCGGCATTTCGGCCGCATATTCTACAATCAGGCGCAGATGTCGGCGCAGGGGATTCCGCAGATCGCCATCGTGATGGGCTCCTGCACGGCGGGCGGCGCTTACGTGCCGGCGATGTCGGACGAGAGCATCATCGTGCGCAACCAGGGCACGATCTTTCTCGGCGGCCCGCCGCTGGTGAAGGCCGCGACCGGCGAGGTCGTCACTGCGGAAGAACTCGGCGGCGCCGACGTGCATTCGCGGCAGTCCGGCGTCACCGATCATCTTGCGCAGAACGATAGCCATGCCATCGGCATCGCGCGGCGCATCGTCTGCAACGCTGAAGCCGCCGCAACGCGCCGACTTGAACATGCGCGAACCCCGCGAACCACTGTTCGCGCGCGAGGAAATCTACGGCGTAGTTTCGGCCGATGCGCGCAAGCCCTTCGACATGCACGACATCATCGCGCGCATCGTCGACGGTTCAGAGTTCGACGAGTTCAAGAAGCTTTACGGCCAAACGCTGATCTGCGGCTTCGCGCACATCTGGGGCTATCCCGTCGGCATCATCGCCAACAACGGAATTCTGTTCAGCGAGAGTTCGCTGAAGGGCGCGCATTTCATCGAGCTGTGCTGCCAGCGAAATATTCCGCTGGTGTTCCTGCAAAACATCACCGGCTTTATGGTCGGCAAGAAGTATGAGGCCGGCGGGATCGCCCGCGACGGCGCCAAGCTGGTGACGGCGGTCGCTACCGCCGGCGTGCCGAAATTTACCGTGGTAATCGGCGGCTCTTATGGCGCCGGCAATTACGGCATGTGCGGCCGCGCTTACTCGCCGCGTTTTCTGTGGATGTGGCCGAACGCGCGGATCTCCGTGATGGGCGGCGAACAGGCGTCCATGGTGCTGAGTCAGGTCCGCCGCGACAACATCGAGGCCAAGGGCGGTCAGTGGTCGGCGGAAGAGGAGGATCAGTTCCGCGCGCCGATCCGCGCGCAATACGAGGCCCAGGGCAGCCCGTATTACGCCACCGCGCGGCTGTGGGATGACGGCGTAATCGATCCCGCCGATACCCGGCTGGTGCTGGGGCTTGGGCTTGTCGGCGTCGTCAAACGCGCCGACCGAGCCGACGCGCTTCGGCCTGTTCAGGATGTGATGATGGCCGCGTCCGCGCTGTACAAACGGTTTCGACAAGCTGCTGATCGCCAATCGCGGCGAGATCGCCTGCCGCGTCATCCGCACCGCACGGGCGATGGGCATGCGAACCGTCGCGGTTTATTCCGAAGCGGATCGCGATGCGCTGCATGTCGCTGATGGCCGACGAAGCCGTGCTGATTGGTCCGGCACGGGCGCGCGAAAGCTATCTCAACATCGAGCGCGTGATCGACGCCGCGCAAGAAGACCGGCGCCGAGGCGGTGCATCCCGGCTACGGCTTTTTATCGGAGAACGCCGAGTTCGCGCAGGCCTGCGCCGATGCCGGGCTGGTGTTCGTCGGCCCAACCGCTGCGATGATGACGGCGATGGGCTCGAAGTCCGGCTCGAAGATGCTGATGGAAAAGGCCGGCGTGCCTCTGGTGCCTGGTTTTCACGGCGAGGCGCAGGACGAGGCCACGTTCGCAGCCGCGGCTGACAAGATCGGCTTCCCGGTGCTGGTGAAGGCCTCCGCCGGCGGGGGCGGGCGCGGTATGCGGATCGTGCGCAGTGCTGGCGAGCTCGCGGCTGCAGTGGTCAGCGCCAAGCGCGAAGCCAAGGCGGCGTTCGGCGACGACCGCATGCTGATCGAGAAGTACGTCGACAATCCCCGGCATATCGAGGTGCAGATCGTCGGCGACAGCCACGGCAATCTGGTGTCGCTGTTCGAGCGCGAATGCACCTTGCAGCGGCGGCATCAGAAAGTGATCGAGGAAGCGCCGTCGCCGACGCTGAATCCTGAGCAGCGCGACGCGGTGTGCGCTGCCGCGCGCAAGGCGGCAGGCGCGGTGAACTATGTCGGCGCCGGCACCATCGAGTTCGTCTCCAACGGCAAGGACGTGTTCTTCATCGAGATGAATACACGGCTGCAGGTCGAGCATCCGGTGACGGAATTGATCACCGGCATCGATCTGGTGGAATGGCAATTGCGCGTCGCATTCGGCGAAAAGCTGCCGCTCAAGCAGGATGAAATCAAGCTCAATGGCTGCGCGATCGAGGCGCGCGTCTACGCGGAAAATCCGCACAAGAATTTCATGCCGTCGACCGGCAGGATACGGATTTGGCGAACGCCGGAGGAAACCAACGGCCTTCGCATCGACGCCGGATATCGCGAAGGCGATACGGTGTCGCCGAACTACGACGCCATGTTGGCAAAGGTGATTGCGTGGGCTCCGACCCGCGACGCCGTAATCGAGCGGCTCGATCGCGGATTAAGGGATATGGACGTTCGCGGCGTCACGACCAACATCCCATTCCTGTCGGCGCTGGTGACGCATCCGCAGGTCCGTGCCAATGCGATCGATACCGGGTTTATCGAACGTGAGCTCAAGAACCTCACGCCGGAAGCGGCGGCGCCCGGTAATCTCGAGCTTTGCGCGGCCGTGGCGGCAATCTTGCGCGAAGAAGAGAACGCCGCGAAGGCGGAGAGCGCAGTCGCCTTGGCGTACTTCGGGCTGGATGCCGGTGGGGCGACGGCAGCGGGTATTCGTCTTTCGGTATGGCAAAGCAATCGAGCGAAAAGTGACGCTGCATTATGGCGGCGGACCTGAGACGCTCTCGATCGATGGGCGTGAATTTGCCTTCACGGCATCGGCGGTAGAGGCGGGCGGGTTCGATCTCACGCTCGATGGCACACGGTCGCATGTTGTCGCCATCGCCGACGGCCATGAACTTTATTTGCGGACGCGCCATGGCCGCTTCGATCTGCATTGGGTCGATCCATTCGGCGGCGACGATGAAGAGCAACTCGGCGATGACAAGATTGTTGCGCCCTTGCCCGGCACAGTGGTGGCGTTGCTGGCCGATGAGGGTGAGACGCTGGAAAAAGGCGCCGCCATCCTGACCCTCGAAGTGATGAAGATGGAGCAGACCCTGCGGGCGCCATTTGCGGGCGTGCTGAAAGCGATAAAATGCAAGGTCGGCGATATCGTGCAGGAAGGCGTCGAGCTCGCCGAGATGGAGCCGGCGGCGACGTAGGCTAGCGTCCCCCGTCCGGTCCCATCACCAGATCGGGCAGCGCCGTCGATATCTGCGGCACGAAGCACAGCAGCAGCACCGCCAGCATCATCAACAGCACGAACGGCAGCGTGCCCCAGATCACTTCGCTTAAGGGGATGTCCGGCGCGACGTTGCGGATCACGAAGATGTTCAGGCCGACCGGCGGGTGGATCAGTCCCATCTCCATGACAATGGTCATGACCACGCCAAACCAGATGATGTCGAAACCCGCACCGCGCAGCGGCGGCAGTATGATCGGCGCGGTCATCAGAATGATGGAAACCGGCGGCAGGAAGAATCCGAGAATGACGACCATCACCAGGATCGCCGCGAGCAATTCCCAGCGCGGCAGATGCATCGCCACGATGGACTCCGCGGCCGATTGCGAGATGTGCAGATAGCTCATGACATAGGAATACAGCAGCGACATGCCGATGATCATCATCAGCATGGTGGAATCGCGGATGGTCGACTTCATGATTGGCGCGAGGTCCGACGGCTTCCACACGCTGTAGATCGCCGCGATCAGCACCAGCGCCAGCAAACCGCCTAGGCCCGCTGTCTCCGATGGTGTCGCATAGCCGCCATAGAGCGCGATCATTACGCCGGTGAGCAGGATGACGAACGGAAGCACGCGCGGCAGCACGTTAAAACGTTCCGTCATGGTGAAATCATCGCGCGTCAGGATCGCCGAGTTTTCGCCGGACTTCGCATAGGCCGCGGCAGCAGCCGCATATTCCATGCGAAAGCGGATTACCGCGTAAGTGCCGAATAGCGTTACCAGCAGCAGGCCCGGCCCGATGCCAGCCAGGAACAGCCGCCCAAGGGATTTTTCCGCAGCGACCGCAAACAGGATCATGGTAATCGATGGCGGCAAAAGGATGCCGAGCGTGCCGCCGGCAGCGATAATTCCGGCGGCAAAACCGCCGGAATAGCCGCGCTTGCGCATCTCGGGAATGCCGGCAGAGCCGATCGCCGAACAAGTTGCGGGCGATGAACCGCCATCGCCGCAAACAGCGCACAGGCAAAAACATTAGCGACGCCGAGGCCGCCGGGCACGCGATGCAGCCAGGCATGCAGCGCCGTGTAAAGGTCCTGTCCGGCGCGCGATTTGCCGATCGCGGCACCCTTCAGGATGAACAGCGGGATCGCCAGCAGCGTAATCGACGCCATTTCTTCGTAGACATTTTGCGTCACGGTATCGAGTGACGCGGAGGGCATATAGATTGCCATGAAGACGACTGCGACCGCGCCCAGCGCGAATGCGATCGGCATGCCCGAAAACATAGCCACGAGGGTCGCTACACCGTAGCTGATCCCGATCCCAAACACGGTCATCGGCGGCCCGCTCCGCCGAGTGGAATGATGATCTGCAGCAATAATTGCAGACAGAGCAGGGTCATTCCCGACGCCATCAGAACATAGGGGATCGCCAGCGGCGGTGACCACATCGAGTTAGAAACCTGGCCGTCGACCCAAGCCTCGTGAGCCAGCGTCCAGGATTTCCAGGCGAAAAACCCGCAAAACAAAAGACTGGCGACATCTACCAGCCAAAGCCGGATGCGATTGACCAGGGGTGACAGCAGTCCGATGAACGCCTCAATGCCGATGTGACCGCGCTGCCCTTGCACGTATGCCGCCGTCATGAAGGTTGCGCCGACTAGCAGGAACACTGCAGCCTCATCCTGCCAATAATTCGGACTGTGAAACAGTGCGCGGCCGAGCACGCTGTAGCTGAGGATCGCGCACGCTGCAATCAGCGCCAGCGCGGCGAGAACCACGATAATATCATTGCAAAAAGCCAGCGCGCGTTCGAGCGCTGCCATGAGCGAATTGCTCGCGGCAGCGCTCGGGATGTCGGTTTGATCCGGAAGTGGACCATGCATCATGCGGAAACGTCGGTCGCCAGCTTGAGCAGGTTGGCGGCGGCCGCGGTTTTGCCGCTGTAGTCCTTCCAAGCCGTGTCACGCGCAATGTCCCGCCATTTTCCGACGGTGGCGGCATCGAGGGCGCTCACCTTGGCGCCCGCTTTCTCATAGACCTTGGCGACCTCGACATCGTCGTCCTGCGCGCCCTTCTTGCCGAACGCTTCCATTTCGGTTCCGACCGAGAGGATAATGTCCTGCTGGTTCTTCGGCAGCTTGTCGAAGATCGCCTTCGACATCATCAGCGGCTCCAGCATGAACCAGTATGATGCCCCTGCGCCCGATGTGAGCTGCTTGGCGACCTCTTCGAGCCGAAACGAAATCAGGCTGGTCGAGGAGGTGATTCCGGCGTCGCAGGCGCCGGTCTGCATCGCCGCGTAGATTTCATTTGAAGGCACCGACAACACGGCTGCGCCCGCAGTCTGCAGTACCATGTCCATCTCGCGCGAACCGCCGCGAACCTTCAGGCCCTTCGCGTCTTCCGGTGCGACGATGGCCTTGGAACGGCTGGCGACTCCACCGGCCTGCCAGACCCAGGTAATAAGCATGATGCCCTTATCGGCGAGAAAATCGGTCAATGCCTTGCCGATCGGCTGGGTTTTCCATTTCAGGCCTTGATCGTAGGTCGAGACCAGCCCGGGCATCAGGCCGATATTGGCTTCCGGCAATTCGCCGCCCGCATACGGCAGGGGATACAGGCTGAGATCGAGCGCGCCTTTGCGCATGGCCGCGAATTGCGCGTTGGTCTTGATCAGCGACGAGTTCGGATAGATCTCGCCGGCCAATTCGCCGCCGCTGCGCTTGGAAATCTCCTCGGCAAATTTGCGGCAGAGCCGATCGCGGAAATCGCCCTTGTCGATCGTACCGCCGGGAAACTGATGCGAGATCTTCAGCGTGGTCGCAGCATGGGCCGTACCAATCCCGAAGCGCAGGATCGCGGGAGCGGCAAGCGTTGATAGGATGGCGTGGCGGCGTGTGATCATGTTGAGTCTCCCTGACTTTTTTGGGAATGCGGATGATGTCGATGCGGCACGTTAGCCCGTTGAGCCGCTTTTATTCTCTCATCTGATAGTTTGAGACGAAGCTCCGGTATGCTGCAGCGCACACGTTCCGCGGGGGTTATGTACTTGTTTTCGGACTAACATATTTTCCGGTGCGACATCACGTGGAACTCCACGAAGGCGTCAAAAACGCGTCAACGCGATAAATATTATGGCCGCCGGTAACAAACGGTGCGGTGCTTTCGTCGTCATCCATAGCGGCACAAGTCGCTTCAAAGCCGGATCAAAGGATGACAGATGATGACGCTCTACACTCGGATCGCACTTGGATTTGCCGCCGCGGTAGTTTCGACGAGCCTCGCGCTGGCGCCTGCCGCCTTCGCTCAGGACAAGATGGGCAAAGATGACGGCATGAAAAAGGACACCATGTCGAAGGATACCATGTCGAAGGATGGCATGAAAAAAGACGATGGAATGATGAAGAAGGACGGCATGGCGAAAGATGAGGGGATGAAAAAAGACGGCATGGCGAAAGACGACGGAATGAAGAAGTAGGCTTTCGCTGTTTGGTTTTCAGCGGGCTCGCCTTATCGGGCGGGCCCGAGCCATTCGGTGGCGCAGTCGTGTGCAAAGCCGTACGTTATTTTCTTTTCTTCTTGCGGGCGGCGTAGCGCGCGTCGCGGGCGGCCTTCTTCTCAGCTTCCAGCGCGAGCTCGGCAGCGGCGGCGGCTTCGGCATCTCGGACGAGCTGGGCGGCCGCTTCGGCAGCCGCCTGTGCGTCGCGGACTTTCTGCTCGGCCTTGGCGGCATCGCGCACCATCTTTGCGTTGGCGCGAACGGCGGCCTGCGTCTCACGCTCCGCCTGGCGTTGCTTCACCGCCGGATCGTCCGGACCTGGCTGGGCGCGAAACTTCTCCAGTATGCTTTTCCTGGCGTCCTGCGCCGCCTTCTGACGATCCGCGAAGCCCGGTTCCTTAAATCCGCTCATTGAATACGCCTTGTCGCTTTCATTTTGAAGTATCGTGATGTCTGCCATAGCCAACAATTAGAGGCGAGGGCCACGTCTTGCCAGATGCGTGTACAGCCGTGCTGCTGTACCTGCCAACATTTAATTCGCCACCCCCTCGCGACATGGGTGCGATTTCGCGAGAGCGAGAGCCCTACACTGAAATCGGCACGTGGCGCATCCGGCAAGAGCCCTCGTTTTCTGGCTCCCAGGATCGAACCGCCGGCGACGCCGACGCCGAGGACATACATCCATCCCTCATGAAAATCGAACAGATGTGAATTGAACAGGGATGTAGATACATTCTGCACAACAACCATCAATCCGATCCATGCCATCAGATCGTCGCCGCGGAACATCAGGAGATGAACCAGCCACATCGCGTAGAGCAGGGCTATTCCCGTCAAGCCCCACTGGATCGCTACATTCAGCGTCTGATTGTGCGGATTTCCCAGAACCTCAGCCGCGGCGCCCACTTTGCCAATGGCGGCCTGTTGGAAGAGACCCCGCGACGATCCCGTGCCGTGCCCGAACAACGGCGCCTCGGCAAAGAACGCCAGCGATTTTTTCCAGAATTCCAGCCGTACGCCGATCGATGTGGCCTTATTCTGCTCCGTATAGAGCTGATAGTCCGTCGAAAATGAATAGGTCGTCTTCCGCAACTGTGGCGATGCGGTCCACAACACTCCAGCAAGGATGAGCGCGGAAGAAAATACGATGATGGAGCTTCGCCATCTCAGGTGAATCAGCGCGAACACCGCGAGCATGATCGGCATCGTCACCATAGCTGTCCTGGAGACGATGACAAACGTCATATTGATGAGGAAGCTCAGGGCGAGAGCTGCGAGCGCCACGGCGAGTTGCGTTCGTTTCTCTCGCCAAAGGGTCGCGATCGGATAAGCCAGCGCGATCGCGCACAGCGCGAATTCCTGACTTTGATCGATATAATTCTTGATGAAAATGCCACGCTCTTCGGCTTCGGGCTTAAGAGACAGCGTGGGATCGAAAGCGATGATCCAGGATAGCGCCATCAACATGGTGCAAGAGATTAGGAACGCGATAAAGACCCAGGCGCCACGCGACGAGCGTTCGAAATGATACAGCAGCAGTGGCAACACCAGAAACTTGCCTGTTGGACTGATCGCATAGAGGCGCTGGGCCGAAGAGGCGTCCGACCACAAGTTGCCGACAATCGCCAAAGCAACGAGTGCAATCGGCAAAGCATAAGCCGGATGCTTCAAGGAGTTCAGGAATTCGCGCGCATGGAATGTCGGAACAAGCGCCGCAATCCAGCACACGACCGCAATCGCGGTGGCGGACGTCGACCAAGGCAACAGTATCGCAACCAGCACCGCGAGCAGATCGACGTTCAGGATTCTCGCGACCGGGTCGTGCCAGGCCGAAAAAACAACTGAAACCATCGAAGCCGCCGATGCGCGTTTGCCTGTGGCATCGGCCAAGTGTGGTCCTCGTGCGAACGGAAAACAAAGGCGGGATTTGCGTTAAATGATGACGCGAAGATGGCGATCCCAGCAGGATTCGAACCTGCAACCCACGGAGTAGAAATCCGTTACTCTATCCAGTTGAGCTATGGGACCGTCGCGATCCTCATACCATTCCCAAGATGAAAAATCCGCTGCCGGACGGAGTTTAATCCGAACCATTCCCGCGACCACGCGACAAAGGTTGGGCGGAGCGTTACCTTCGGATTCGGATTGGCGCAACGATGTCGGCGCAGACATGGCTGCCCATTTGCCGCTACTTTTCACTCAGGTTACGCAGCCATCAGTCCGTCATCTTTTCGCGCATTTTATGGTCAGGCGGCGTTCGTCCGCGCAGGGAGCTCCATTATGATCGGTCTGGTACGCGCTGCTATGCTTTGCGCCACGCTGGCGCTTGGTCTAATGCCGGCGCAGGCGGCGGACAAGGCCTTCAAACGCGACGATTTGGCCGATTCGGCGATCAAGCTGGAAGCGCAGATCAAAAGCGAGGCGGGTCCTGTCGCCAAGTCCGCCGCGACCCTGCGCACCGACGCCGATGCGGCGTTCAAACGCGGGGACTACCGTGCCGGCCTGACAACCCTGGGACAGATCGCCGCGATCGCTCCCGAAGATAGCAGCAACTGGCTGAGGCTCGCCCGTACCATCTTCCAGATCCGGTCTCCGACCAGCAGCGAACAGACGTTCCTCATCGAGCGTGCTTCGACCGCTGCCTACATCGCCTACCAGCGCGCCGCGAATGGCGGCGAGGAGGCCGATGCCCTCGCCGTGCTGGGCCGGGCGATGTCCGAGCGCAAGCTGTGGCGTCCGGCGCTCGATGCGCTGCGGCTCTCGCTCGACATGCGCGAAGTCGCCGACGTACGCGGGCAGTACGAGAAGATGCGCGACGAACACGGCTTTCGGTTGCTGGATTACACCGTGGATTCCGACTCGGCGTCGCCGCGCGCCTGTTTCCAGTTTTCCGAAGACCTCGCCAAGCGGACGGACTTCGCACCATTCCTGGCGCTGGCGGGGGACGACAAGCCGGCGTTGTCGTCCGAAGAGAAGCAGCTTTGCGTCGAAGGGCTGAAACACGGCGAGCGATACAATGTCAATCTGCGCGCCGGACTGCCGTCGACGGTTAAGGAAACCTTACCAAAATCCGCAGAATTCAACATTTACGTCCGCGACCGCAAGCCGTTCGTGCGCTTCACCGGGCGTGCTTACGTGCTGCCGCGCACGGGCCAGCGCGGAATTCCCTTGGTCAGCGTCAATACGCCGTCGGTGTCGGTGCAGGTTTTCAGGATCGGCGACCGCAACCTGATCAACACCGTCATCGACAGCGATTTTCAACGTGCGCTGAGCAGCTATCAATTATCCGACCTCGGCGATTCCAGAGGCGTCAAGGTCTGGTCCGGCGAACTTGCGACCGCGATGACGCTCAATCAGGACGTCACCACGGCATTTCCGGTCGATCAGGCGATCGGCGACATGCAGCCGGGCGTCTATGTGATGACGGCGGCCGCCAAGGGTCCGGGCACGGGCGGCGATGACGATGGCTCGCTGGCGACGCAGTGGTTCATCGTTTCCGATCTGGGGCTCACAGCCTTCTCCGGCAATGACGGCATCCACGTTTTCGTCAATTCGCTGGCGTCGACCGAGGCGATCGGCAAGGCCGAGGTGCGCCTGGTCGCGCGCAACAACGAAATTCTCGCGACGCGGAAAACCGACGAATCCGGCCATGTACTGTTTGAACCGGGTCTGGCGCGCGGCGAGGGCGGTCTGTCGCCCGCAATGCTCACCGTCACCACCGACAAGGCCGACTATGCCTTTCTCAGCCTGAAATCCAGCGCGTTCGATCTCAGCGATCGCGGCGTTTCCGGTCGCGCCGTGCCGGCCGGCGCCGATGCGTTCGTCTATGCGGAGCGCGGCGTCTATCGCTCCGGCGAGACGGTATATCTGACGGCGTTGCTGCGCGACGGGCAGGGCAACGCCGTGACCGGCGGCCCGCTGACGCTGGTGATCGAGCGGCCCGATGGCGTCGAGTTTCGTCGCGCAGTGCTGGCCGATCAGGGCGCGGGCGGGCGCAGCCTGACGCTGCCGCTCAATTCCGCGGTCCCGACCGGGACGTGGCGGGTCCGCGCGTTCACTGACCCGAAGGCCTCGTCGGTCGGCGAGACCACCTTCATGGTGGAAGATTACGTTCCGGATCGGATCGAATTCGATATATCTTCCAAGGATGAACAGATCAAAGCTGAGCTTCCTGTAGAACTTAAGGTCGATGGCCATTTCCTCTATGGCGCGCCCGCGTCCGGGCTTCAGCTTGAGGGCGATCTGCTGGTCGCACCGGCGGCCGGCCGTCCCGGTTTTGCCGGTTACCAGTTCGGCGTTGCCGACGCCGAAACCACCAGCAACGAGCGCACGCCGCTCGAAAATTTGCCCGAGGCCGACGCGAACGGCGTTGCTACGTTCCCGGTCAGCCTCGCCAAGCCACCGTCATCGACGCGTCCGCAGGAAGCGCAAATCTTCATCCGGATGACGGAGGCGGGCGGCCGCGCGGTCGAGCGCAAGCTGGTGCTGCCGGTGGCACCGGCGGCGGCCATGATCGGCGTCAAGCCGCTGTTCACGACAAGAACGTCGCCGAAGGCGACAAGGCCGATTTCGACGTCGTGTTCGTGGCCCCTGACGGCAAACACTCTCGCCCGCAGCGGTCTGCGCTACGAACTGCTGAAGCTGGAGTCTCAGTATCAGTGGTATCGCCAGAATTCGTCTTGGGAGTACGAGCCGGTCAAGTCGACCAAGCGCGTCGCTGATGGCGACCTCGACCATCGCCGCCGACAAGCCGTCGCGGATCGAGCTGTCGCCACAGCCGGGCCGCTATCGCCTGGATGTGAAATCGACGGACGCCGACGGACCGCTGACCTCAGTGCAGTTCGATGTCGGCTGGTACTCCGACGGCAGTGCCGACACGCCTGATCTGCTCGAAACCTCGATCGACAAGCCGGAATATCAGTCCGGCGATACCATGGTGGTTTCGGTCAACGCCCGTACGGCCGGCAAATTGACGATCAACGTGCTCGGCGACCGCTTGCTTACCACCCAGACCAGCGACGTTAAAGTGGGCACCGCGCAGATCAGGATTCCCGTCGGCAAGGACTGGGGCACCGGCGCATACGTGGTGGCGACGTTACGGCGTCCGCTCGACGCCGCCGCGCAGCGCATGCCCGGCCGCTCGATCGGCCTGAAATGGTTCGGCATCGACAAGGCGGCCCACGTGCTCACGGTCGGACTGTCGCCACCGGCGCTGGTGCGGCCCGGTACGACGGTGAAGATCCCGGTCAAGCTCGGCGGGCTCAGTCCTGGTGAGGACGCCAAGATCGTCGTCGCCGCGGTCGATGTCGGCATTCTCAATCTGACCAATTACAAGCCGCCCGCGCCGGACGACTATTATCTCGGCCAGCGCCGCATGACCTCGGAGATCCGCGACCTCTATGGGCAACTGATCGACGGAATGCAGGGCACCCGCGGTCAGCTCAAAACCGGCGGCGATTCCGCGGGCGCCGAGCTGCAGGGCAGTCCGCCGACACAAAAGCCGCTGGCGCTTTATTCCGGCATCGTCACCGTCGCCGCCGACGGTTCGGCGGAAATCAGCTTCGAGATTCCGGAATTCGCCGGCACCGCGCGGGTGATGGCGGTGGCCTGGACTGCGACCAGGCTCGGCCGCGCCACCATCGGATGTGACGGTGCGCGATCCCGTGGTTCTGACTGCGACCTTGCCGCGCTTCCTGCTCAACGGCGATAAGGGCACCATGAGTTTCGACCTCGATAACGTCGAGGGTGCGCCTGGCGACTACACCATCAACGTCAAAACCTCAGGCCCCGTGAAAGTCACCGGCAATCCTGCCACGACGATAAAGCTGGCCGCTAAGCAGCGCACGTCGATGTCGCTGCCGCTGGACGCCAGCGGTTCCGGCACGGCGCAGATCGATGTCGACATCAAAGGGCCTGATGGCCTGACGCTGGCGCGTCATTACGCGCTGGATGTGAAGGCCGCGACGCAGATCCTCGCGCGACGTTCGATCCGTACGCTGGCCAAGGGCGAAAGCCTGACGCTGACATCCGACATGTTCTCGGACCTCGTGTCCGGCACCGGCAGCGTTTCGCTCTCGGTCAGCCTGTCGACGGCGCTGGATGCCGCGACCATCCTGAAAGCGTTGGACCGTTATCCTTATGGCTGCTCGGAACAGATCACCAGCCGGGCCATGCCGCTGCTTTACGTCAACGATCTGGCAGTCGGCGCGCATCTTGCCATGGACGACGCGGTCGATCAGCGCATCAAAGATGCTATTGATCGCCTGCTGGCGCGACAGGGTTCGAACGGCTCATTTGGCCTGTGGTCGGCGGGCGGTGACGATGCCTGGCTCGACGCTTATGTGACGGACTTCCTGACCCGCGCCCGCGAAAAAGGTTTTGCGGTGCCGGACGTGCTGTTTCGAAGCGCGCTCGATCGCATCCGCAACTCCGTCGTCAATGCCGCCGAGCCTGAAAAGGATGGCGGCCGCGATCTGGCGTATGGGCTGTACGTTCTGGCTCGGAATGGCACAGCGCCGATCGGCGATCTGCGTTACCTCGCCGATACCAAGCTGAACAATCTGGCGACGCCGATCGCCAAATCGCAACTCGCGGCGGCGCTGGCGCTGGTCGGCGACCGCGGGCGTGCTGAACGGGTCTACGCCGCTGCGCTCGAAAGTCTTTCGCCAAAACCCGCGCTCGAATTTGGCCGGACCGACTATGGCTCGGCGCTGCGCGATGCCGCGGCGCTGGTGTCGCTCGCCAGCGAAGGCAGCGCGCCTCGTGCGACGCTGACGCAAGCCGTTCAGCGCGTCGAAGCGGCACGGGGCCTGACGCCTTACACCTCGACGCAGGAAAACGCCTGGCTGGTGCTGGCGTCGCGCGCGCTGGCAAAGGAAACGATGACGCTCGATGTCAACGGGAGCCCGGTCAAATCCGCGCTGTATCGTTCCTACAAGGCCGATGCGATGGCGGGCACAGCCGGTCAAGATCACCAACACCGGCGAAGCGGCGGTGCAGGCCGTGGTTTCGGTGAGCGGATCGCCGGTGACGCCGGAGCCTGCGGCATCGAACGGTTTCAAGATCGAACGCAATTACTTCACGCTCGATGGCAAGCCGGCTGATGTGTCGAAGGCCAAACAGAACGATCGTTTTGCGGTCGTCCTGAAGATCACTGAGGCAAAACCTGAGTTCGGTCACATCATGGTGTCGGATTATCTTCCGGCTGGGTTGGAGATCGACAACCCGCATCTGGTGTCGTCAGGCGATACGGGAACGCTGGACTGGATCGAAGACGGCGAGGAGCCCGAGAACACCGAATTCCGGGACGATCGTTTTATCGCCGCGATCGATCGCGCGGCAGACGACACGGCAGTGTTCACCGTAGCCTATGTGGTGCGCGCGGTTTCGCCGGGCAAATACGTGCTGCCGCAGGCTTATGTCGAGGACATGTACAATCCCTACGCGATATGGCCGCACCGGCACCGGTACGGTCGAGGTGCGTCCGGCCAAATGAGTGCTGCGCCGTACCAAGTGGCTCCCGTCGAGTGAGTATAGCGGCGGTCTCCGTCGCCGCAGCCGCTCATCGTTGTCGCATGGGACTTTACCTCCTCGGGCCGCTGCCACTCGCCCAGGCGAAACAAGTCTCCACCACCGTGGTCGATCGCAACGGTAAGCTGCTGCGTGCCTATGCGATGCCTGATGGCCGCTGGCGGTTGCCGGTCGATGCAGGCAAGGGCGTCGATCCCGGTTATCTCAAGCTGTTGCTGGCCTATGAAGACCGGAGGTTCTACACACATGCCGGCGTCGATCCGCTGGCGCTCGGCCGCGCAGCTTTGCAGTTACTGATGCGCGGTCACATCGTCTCCGGCGGGTCGACCATCACAATGCAGTTGCGCGGCTGATGGAGCCGCGGCGTGAGCGCTCGGTGTACGCCAAACTGCGCCAGATGGTTCGCGCGTTGCAAATCGAACGCGAGCTGAACAAGGATCAGATACTCGATCTTTATCTGGCGCTGGCGCCGTTCGGCGGCAATCTCGAGGGCATTCGTGCCGCCTCCATCGCCTATTTCGGCAAGGAGCCAAAACGGCTTTCACTGGCAGAATCGGCACTGCTGGTGGCTTTGCCGCAGTCACCGGAGACCCGGCAGGCGTCGACCGCTATCCCGATGCCGCGCGAGCTGGGCGCGACCGCGTCATCGACCGCATGGTCGAGCAGGGTAATGTAACATCGGAGGACGCGGCGCAGGCAAACACAGCGCCGGTGCCTCGTCTGCGCAAATCGATGCCGATGCTTGCGCCACATTCCGCCGACCAGGCCGTTGCAACGATGAAGGACGTTAGTCTGATCGCGCTGACGCTGGATGCCGGCCTGCAAAAAAATCTCGAAGCGTTGGCGCGCGACCGCGCCGCGGCACTCGGCCCCGACATCTCCATCGGCATCATCGCCATCGATAACGAAAGCGGCGATGTGCTGGCTCGCGTTGGATCGCCCGATTATTTCAACGATCGCCGCGCAGGACAGGTGGACATGACCCGCGCAGTCCGGTCGCCGGGATCGACGCTAAAGCCGTTCATCTATGGCCTCGCCTTCGAGGATGGCTTCGTGCATCCGGAAAGCCTGATCGATGACCGGCCGATCCGGTTCGGCTCTTACGCGCCGGAAAATTTCGACATGACCTTTCAGGGCACGGTGCCGGTACGCAAGGCGCTGCAATTGTCGCTCAATGTGCCGGCGATCGAACTGCTCGACCGCGTCGGCGCCAGCCGCCTTTCGTTGCGGCTTAAACAGGCGGGCGCAAAACTGGTGTTGCCGAAAGACGAGGTGCCGGGACTGGCAATGGGTCTCGGGGGCGTCGGGGTGAGCCTTGCAGGATCTGGCGCAGCTTTACTCCGGGATCGCGCGCCTCGGCAGCGCACGGCCGTTGCGCGAGATCAAAGCCGCGACGCGATGATCAGCGCGAACCGCTGCGGCTGATGGACTCTGTCGCGGCATGGCAGGTCGGCAACGTGCTGATCGGCACGCCACCGCCGGAAAATGCGGTTCATAACCGGATCGCGTTCAAAACCGGCACCAGTTATGGCTATCGCGACGCTTGGTCGCTGGGCTTCGATGGCCGCATGACCATCGGTGTGTGGGTTGGACGCCCCGATGGCGCTCCGGTTCCGGGATTGGTGGGACGCACAGCGGCGGCTCCGATTCTGTTCGATGCGTTTGCCCGGACCGGAAAATTGCCGGCCGCGTTGCCCAAGCCCCCGAAAGGCACGCTGTTAGCAAGCAACGCGAAGCTGCCCTTGCCCTTGCGGCGCTTCCGACCGATGGGGGAATTGGTTCGCACTGGGACAGAACAAGCGCTTCACATCCAGTTTCCGTTAAACGGCTCGCGGATTGACTCTGCTGGCGCCAGCGCTTCGCAATTATCGTCGCTGCCGGTCAAGGTTGGGGGCGGGGTACTGCCGATGACGATGCTGGTGAATGGTCGATCCGTTGGAGAAATTGACGGCCGCCGTCAGCGCTTGATAGATCCACCGGGTCTCGGTTTTGTCAGGCTGACCGTGATGGATGCCACGGGCGCAGCCGACACAGTCGTCGTCAGAATTCAATAGAGTCCCGGCTAAGCGGTTGTCGTCATGACGGTTTCAGCGTATGCGGAAACTGATGGCCGAGACCTATGCACGCCCCAGATTTGGAGAGCCGCGCCAGCCCAAGAACCGGGCGAACCCGGGCAGCGGGCTTGTGCGGGCAATCGATTTCGTCACCGAAAGCCATGTTCGAGCTATCGTCTTTCTGACTTTGTGCGGATTGCTGTTCTTTTTGCCCGGCTTCTTCAACATTCCGGCCATCGACCGGGACGAAGCGCGGTTCGCGCAAGCGACCAAGCAAATGGTCGAAACCGGCGATTTCGTTGATATCCGCTTTCAGGACGAGGTGCGGTATAAAAAGCCGGTAGGCATCTACTGGATGCAGGCGGCGGTGGTCGATACCGCGGCGCAGTCTGGGCCTGCCGCGCGCGCAACTGCGCATCTGGCTCTACCGCATTCCGTCATTGATCGGCGCTATCGGGGCGGTGTTGCTGACCTACTGGACGGCGTTGGCGTTCTTGACCCGGCGAGGCGCTGTCCTGGCCGGAGTGATACTTTGCAGTTCGGTGCTGCTCGGGGTCGAGGCGCGGCTCGCCAAAACCGACGCGATGCTGCTGCTCACGGTCGTCGCCGCGATGGGTGCGATGGGTCGCATCTATCTGGCGTGGCAACGCGGCGAAGATTCCGAGAGACCGCCGTGGATCCTGCCGGCGATTTTCTGGACGGCGCTTGCGGGTGGTATTCTGCTCAAGGGTCCATTGATCCTGATGTTCGTCGTGCTGACGATTGGTGCGCTCGCGGTCTTCGATCGAACCGCAGCCTGGATTTGGCGGCTGCGGCCGGTCTGGGGTTTGATGTGGATGCTGGTGCTGGTACTCCCGTGGTTTGTCGCGATCTTTTGGCGCGCGGGCGACACATTTTTCGCCGACTCGATCGGCGGAGACATGCTGAGCAAGCTCGCGGCGCAGGAATCCCATGGCGCACCGCCGGGCACTTATCTCCTGCTGTTCTGGGTAACGTTCTGGCCGGGTGCGGCACTGGCCGGGATGGCGGCGCCGGCAGTCTGGCGGGCCCGGCGTGAACCCGGCGCGCAATATCTGCTCGCATGGATCGTGCCGTCGTGGATCATGTTCGAACTGGTGCTGACGAAATTGCCGCACTACGTGCTTCCGCTTTATCCTGCGATTGCGATCTTGACGGTTGGCGTCCTCGAACGCCGGCTATTGTCTCGATCATGGCTGACGCGCGGCGCGGCGTGGTGGTTTGCGATTCCCGCGATCATGGCGGTGGTCCTGATTGTCGGAGCGATCGCGCTGACGCGGCAGCCGGCATTTCTGGCGTGGCCGTTTCTCGCCGCCTCGCTGATCTTCGGATTGTTCGCGTGGTGGCTCTATGAGGATAATCGCGCCGAACGCTCGTTGTTGAATGCCGCGGTTGCGGCGCTGTTCCTGGCTATCGCGGGTTACGGCATTGTCGTGCCGTCGCTGATGCCGCTGTTTCCGAGTGCCGAGATCGCCAGAGCCTTGCGCAACGTCGTATGCGTCGGACCAAAGGCCGCCGCTGCCGGCTACCAGGAGCCGAGCCTGGTCTTCATGACGGGAACGTCGACCCTGCTGACGGATGGCTCGGGGGCCGCCGATTTCCTAGGGCAGGGCAGTTGCCGGTTCGCGCTGGTCGAGTCACGGTCAGAGCGTCAGTTCGCTCAGCGCGCCGAGGCCATCGGGTTGCGCTACAACGTCGCGACACGCGTAGACGGATATAATCTCTCGCAGGGCAGGCCGATTTCGGTAGCGATCTTCCGCTCCGAAGGCACCGAATAAATGTCGCCTCGCGCAGGTGGCGCGCCGCCGAGCTATTTTAAGCAGAGTTTTTTCGCTCGCGCTGGATTCATTGACCCAGATTGTGCGCTCGCCATCGCATTCGCGGCGCGCGCAGGCGGCCCGGCAATGGGCGCGTCGCTCGCTGTGGTTCGCAGCAATAGGCGCGCGATCATGGTCGCGGACGTTGATGTTCGCGCTGGACGCTCGGGAAATTCGTGCTGATGCCCGCGCGCGGACTGCCGTCTTGTGGCCGGTCCGTATCCTCACCGATTTCGGAAAGACGGCTTACGTTTTGGAGGCGCTTGCGGCGATGTTATTCGTGATCCTGATCGTCGCGCCTGCACTGCCGCGTTCGCGGCGCCTGCTCTTGATCGCCCTCGGCACGCGCATCCAGTTTTTGTTTCTTGCTGTCCTGGTTCCGATTCTGGCCGGTGAAGTTCTGAAAATTACGTTGGCAGGGGGCGGCCTTTCGTCGGCGGCGAGGCCAACGCTTTCTACTTTTCACATTTCGCATGGACTGAAGCCTATGCGAGCTTTCCTTCCGGGCATGCCATTACCAGCTTCTGCGTTGGCTTTCGCGGTCTCCGCGCTATGGCCCCGAATGCGGACGACGATGTTGATCTATGCTTTTGTTATTGCCGTGACCCGCCTCGTGCTGCTGGCCCATCATCCGAGCGACGTTGTGGCCGGCGCATTGCTCGGCGTCATCGGTGCAATGTTCGTGCGATACTGGTTTGCTGCCCGCCATCTGGCATTTAAGATCACGCGCGATGGCGAGGTCGAGCCGCTGGGGGGACCGTCATGGGAACGCCTCAAGAGCTTATTCGCGGGGCGCCTGTTCCATAAGAATCGGACGATATTGCGGACACGGTCCGCGCTTTCGACCTCAGACCGTTCAAACAATGAGCTTGTGACTTTGTCATCGTCTGATGCATCCGGCGTTGATGTTTCCATCGTCGTTCCCGTGCGCAACGAAGTCGGAAAACATCGCGCCGCTTGATCGCGGAGATCGCCGCTGCGCTCGATGGGCGATGGCTCTATGAAATCATCTACGTCAATGACGGCTCGACCGACGCTACGGCGGACGCCTTGCGGCGCTTATGAAGCAGCGCTCGAACTTGCGTCAAATTCGGCACGCGACATCGTCAGGACAATCGGCAGCGATCCGCAGTGGCGTCAAAGCAGCACGCGGCGCAATCGTCGCGACCCTCGACGGCGACGGGCAAAACGACCCCGCCTTCCTGCCGGACCTGATTTCAGCGATCGAGGATGGTGGCGACAGGGTAGGGCTGGCCGCCGGACAGCGTATTGGCCGCAAGGATACGCCCTTCAAGAAGCTGCAATCGCGCTTCGCGAACGGTGTGCGCAACGCGATTTTGCGCGATGGCACGCGCGACACCGGCTGCGGCCTGAAGGCGTTTCGCCGCGACGTGTTTTTGACGTTGCCCTATTTCGACGGATTGCATCGCTTCCTGCCTGCACTGGTGCGGCGTGAAGGATTTGAAATTGCTTACATCGACGTCCTTGACCGTCCGCGCCATTCGGGGATTTCCAATTACGGCTTCTTCGATCGGCTCTGGATCGGGATCATGGATCTTGCCGGCGTCTGGTGGCTGATCCGCCGCAAGAAACCGACGCCCGTTGCGACGGAGGTGACGTCCGATGCTTGATATGTTCAACACGGCGCCGTCCTATCTGCACGACGTCTTCGTTCTCAGGTTCGACGGCTGGGTCATCCTTGGATTTGTCGCGCAGGGCTTTTTCACCATGCGTTTCGTGGTGCAGTGGATCGCGTCGGAGCGCGCGCGCAGAAGCGTGATTCCCGTGGCGTTCTGGTTCTTCTCGATCGGTGGCGGCGTTTTGCTGCTGATCTATGCGCTGTATCGTCGCGATCCCGTGTTCATCGCGGGGCAGGCGCTGGGCTGCTGGTTTACGTCCGCAACCTGTATTTCATCGTCGTCAACGGGCGGCAGGCGTCTGGCCGAGCGATTGAGCATCATCGGGAAGGATGGGCTGCCGGCGCCGAGAGCGCAATCGGCTCGCTTTCGACACTCTGATGCGCGGGAAATTCGCCGGCTGCGACGAGCACGGGATAAGCCACCGAACAGATGTGAGAATGAATTCGCCTGAGATCGCGCAGCACGTCGAGATGCAGCGAGGTGGTTTCGATGGTCTCCGGCCGGCCTTCGCGCAGACGGTCCAGATGGCGTTCAGTCGCGGCAAGTTCGGTGTTACGCAGCAGCGCCTTGTCCGCGAGAAGTTTGCGGGCTTCGTTGACATCGCCCGACATGAAGACGCCGAATGCGATCCGCAACAAATCCATGGTTTGCTTGTGGAAAGCCGAAAGCTCCTCGGCGCCCTCAAGGGAAAACTGGAATCGGCGCTTGATTTTCTTGGCGGCCAGTTCGCTCAGGTTCTTGTCGATGATATCGCCGATGTGCTCGAGGTTGATCGTGAACGAGATGATCTCCATCGCGCGATGCCCTTCGCGCTCGTCGAGACTGCCGCGCGTTAGTTTCGTGACATAGAGCTTGATCGCCTCGTCGAGCCCGTCGACGCTGTTGTCCATCCGCGACACTTCATCCACCAGCGCCCGGTCGTTGGTCATCATCGCGGCCATGACCTTGCGCAGCATCACTTCGACCAGATCGCCCATGTGAAGGGTTTCGCGCGCGGCGTCCGCCAACGCGAGCGACGGCGTCTCCAGCGCGCTCTCATCGAGATATCGTGGAAGAGAAGTATTGGCTTGCAAAATGCGGTTGGGCAGAAATTTCTTTAACAGCCGCGCCATGTGGTCGAGCAAGCCGATGAAAATGATTGCCGTGCCGACGTTGAATGCGACGTGAAATTCCGCGGTCAGTTTGGCCATATCCGGTTGCCAGACTTGCCAGGCGTCGGCGATCGGGCGCAGGAACGGTGCGACCAGCAGCACGCCTACCAGCCGATTGATGAGATTGCCAAGTGGAAGCCGATAGCTCGCCGGATTATCGCGCCGCGCGCCTTCGAAAACCGGATTGATGGCGCTGCCTAGATTGGCGCCGAGCACCAGCGCCAGCGCTGCGTACGGCATGATGAAATTCGCGTAGGCCAAGCGACATGATGAGCAGCACGGTGGCGACGCTCGAATGGACCGCCCAGGTCACGGCTGCGCCGATCACGATGCACAGAACGGGATCGCCGGTGATCGCATTCATGAACACGCGAACGCCCGGCGCATTTTCTGCGGGCGCCAGCGAATCGAGCAGGATGTGCAGCGCCAGCAGCATCAGGCCAAGGCCGATCGAGACGCGGCCAATATCTTTGATGCGCGAGCGCGCCCCGCTGCGAAACGCGACCAGACCCGATGATGAAGAGGATCGGCGCTACCGCGGCAATATTGAACGACAGGATCTGGACAATCAGCGTGGTGCCGACATTGGCGCCCAGCATGATCGCGAGTGCCGGAACCAGACTGACCAAGCCTTCCGCGGTGAATGAGCTGGTGATCAAGGCGGTCGCAGTGCTGCTCTGAAGCAGCGCCGTGAGACCGATGCCCGCCGCGAAAGCGGCGAAGCGGTTTTTCAGCGCTCCCGCCAGAAGCAGGCGAAGGTCGGGTCCGAACGCGCGCAGAATTCCGCTGTGGACCATGTGAAGGCCCCACAGCAGCAGCGCGACGCCGCCCATCAGGTCGAGAAGAACCAGGCTTCCCATAATTTCCAGATCTGAATTTGAATCGGAAGGTCAGGCTATCGCCAAACGACGCCGATCAATGTTTTTATTCGCCTAATGTCACCGAAATGCGGCGTCGGCGCCGGTGACGGATGAGCAGCGTAAGATCAGCGACGGCGATGCCGAGAGCTACGCGGCGTTGAAGGCCGCGAAGCCCTGGGCAAGGTCAGCCTTGAGATCCTCAACATTCTCCAGCCCGATGTGCAGCCGCAGGGTTGGTCCGCCCGGCGACCAGGTGGTCGCGCTGCGATAATCCTTGCAGTCGAACGCGATGACGAGGCTTTCGAAGCCGCCCCATGAAAAGCCCATGCCGAACAGCTTGACCGCGTCGAGCAGCGCATCGACGGACTTTTGCGGCGCGGGTTTCAGAACGATACTGAACAGCCCCGATGCGCCGGTGAAGTCGCGTTTCCAGATCGCATGACCGGGATCGCTATCCAGTCCCGGATGCAGCACCCTGAGCACTTCGGGCCGGCCGCAAGCCAGCGCGCCATCTCCAGTCCCGATCGATGATGTTGCGCGAGGCGCACCGCAAGCGTGCGCAGCCCACGCAATGCCAGAAACACGTCGTCCGGTCCGGCGCAGATGCCGAGCAGCTTGATGCCGTCGCTGATGAGCGGCCACGCCTTTGCATTGGCTGCAATAGTGCCGAACATGATGTCGGAATGCCCGCCGATATATTTGGTCGCCGCCTGAATGCTGATATCGACGCCCTTGCTCCAGCGAGCGGTGAAACAGCGGCGTCGCCCAGGTATTGTCGTCGATCACCAGAGCACCGCGTTGCATGCGCGGCGGCGGCGATGGTGGGAATGTCCGGCATTTCGAATGATTGCGAGCCCGGAGCTTCGACAATCACGGCCCTTGTGTTCGGCTTGAACAGTTCAGCGATGCCGGCGCCTGATCAACGGATCGTAATAGGTTGTCTCAACTCCGTACCGGGTAAGCATTCCGTTGCAGAAATTTCGTGTGGGCCGGTAAACGTTATCGCAGACGAGGATATGATCGCCTGCCTTCAGCACCGACAACAGTGTCGTCGAAATCGCCGACAAGCCCCGACGGCGCCAGTCCCACACCGGCGCATTGCGGTCCTTCCAGTGTTTTCAGCGCATCTTGCAACGCGCGGGTGGTCGGCGTGCCATGCCGCCCATACTGATATTCGCCGCGATGCGCGTGCAGATCTTCCGCGGTCGGGTAAAGCACGGTAGAGCCGCGGACCACTGGGCGGATTGACGAAACCCTTTTGCGCCTTGGTATCGCGCCCAGACGTAACCAGCTCGGTTTCCGCTGTGAGTCGCTTCGAGTGGCCGATATCGTTTGAGAAGCTCATATTTCCGCCGATGGTGAAAGACGATTTGCCGCAGGATGCCGCGGTTTGAAAGCTTGGACGAGCGAAGTTCAGGCGAGAATTTCTATAAGAGAGGACGCACAAGAGGCCCGTCAACCCCTTGACCCGGCTCGCCAGTCGTTCTGTGATGCATTCCGCGTTATTCCCTCGCCGCACGTTGAGGGGCCTGCCGCGAACTTCTTCGATCTTCCGGCTGATCGGCTTGCCGCTTGCATGCCGGACTGCTTTTAGCAGGGGATCGGGAGCGCTCGGCCCACTGCGTGCGCGGCAATAACGTCAACTTGCCGGACGACCTTGAAAGGGTTTGCCATGAAACGCGTATGTCTTAGTGTTACAGTTGCTCTCGCTACCGCTGTTTTGGCTCAGGCCGCTAGCGCGCAAACCCTCAAATCGATCAAGGATCAGGGGCATGCTCTCTTGCGGCGTAAGCCAGGGATTGCCCGGCTTTTCCGTCGCCCGACGACAAAGGCAACTGGACCGGCATCGATGTCGATATCTGCCGCGCGGTCGCCGCCGCCGTTTTCAACGATCCTACCAAGGTGAAATTCGTGCCCGCTGTCTGCCAAGGATCGCTTCACGGCGCTGCAGTCGGGAGAAATCGATGTGCTCTCGCGCAACACTACGTGGACCGTCTCGCGCGACACGTCGCTGGGCGCGAATTTTACCGGCGTCACGTATTATGACGGGCAGGGCTTCCTCGTTAAAAAATCCCTCAAGGTCAATTCCGCGCTGGAATTGAACAGCGCATCGGTCTGCGTGCAGACCGGCACCACCACCGAACAAAATCTGGCCGACTACTTCAAAGGGAACAACATGAAGTACGAGGTCATCGCTTTCGGTACGGCGGACGAAACCGTCAAGGCTTATGAATCCGGTCGTTGCGACGTGTTCACCTCCGACGTTTCTCAGCTCTATGCCGAGCGCCTCAAGTTATCCAATCCAGCCGATCATAGCGTACTTCCGGAAGTGATATCCAAGGAGCCGCTCGGTCCCATGGTGCGTCATGGCGACGATCAATGGTTCGATATCGTCAAATGGACGCTGTTTGCGATGGTCACCGCCGAAGAAATGGGCGTCACGCAGAAGAACGTCGATGACATGGCGAAAACCGACAAGCCCGACTTCAAGCGTGACTTTTGGCACCGATGGCAATCTCGGCGAACAACTCGGTTTGACCAAGGATTGGGTAATCCGAATCGTGAAAGCGGTCGGCAACTACGGCGAATCCTTCGATCGTAACGTCGGCGCCGGCTCGAAGCTTGGGATCGCGCGCGGCCTCAATCAGTCTCTGGAACAAGGGCGGAATTCAATACGCGCCGCCGATCCGCTGACCGCCAAGCCGCTTCGGCGATGGCCAGCGAGTTCCCGACCACCGCCGCCGCAGTTTGTCGCAAACCTGCGGCGTGCGCTCGGCGGGCGGCGCAGGGTGGGGAGGATTTGCGCTGCAAATCCTGTTCGTCGCCGCGCTGGTTTGGATCGGCTATGAAATCGTCGCCAACGCGCGTGCCAATCTCGAGGCACAACACATCACGTCCGGCTTCGGGTTCATGTCGAGAACGGCAGGGTTTGACGTCAGTCAAAGCCTGATTCCGTATTCCGGAGCCGACACCTACACGCGTGTGTTTATTGTGGGCTGCTCAACACGCTGCTGGTATCGGTGATTGGCATCTTCTTCGCCACGATCATCGGGTTTCTCGTCGCGCTCGGCCGATTGTCGCCGAATTGGCTGCTGTCGCGCATTTCCGGCGGCTATGTGGAGTTGATCCGCAATCTGCCTCTGCTGTTTCAGATTTTGTTCTGGTACCTCGCCGTTCTCGGCGCCTTGCCAAACCCGAGGCAGAGCATTTCGGTATTTGGCAGCGCTGTTTCTCAGCAACCGCGGCCTCGTAATTCCAAAGCCGCTCGCAAGTGCCGGCCTTGAGGCGTTTGCGGTTGCTGCTTTATCGCGATTGCGGCAGTCGTTTGTTGTTGCGAAGCTATGCGCGGCGGCAATTGTTCCAGAGCGGCAAGGTGCTGACAATCTGGCCTTACGTTGTGGGATTATTGATCGGTTTGCCGCTTATTGCCTGGCTGCTGTTCGGGGCGCCGGTCACATTTGAAATGCCTGAACTCAAAGGCTTCAATTTCTCCGGCGGTTCGCGCGTGATTCCGGAATTTGTCGCGCTGACGCTTGCGCTTTCGACTTATACCGCGGCGTTCATCGCCGAGATTGTCCGTGCGGGCATCCTTTCTGTCCATAAAGGACAGATGGAGGCCGGGATCGTCGCTTGGGCTGTCGCGAGGTTCGACGTTGCGGCTGATCGTGGTGCCGCAGGCATTGCGCGTCATTCTGCCGCCGCTCACCAATCAGTATCTCAACCTCACCAAGAATTCTTCGCTGGCAGCGTTCATCGGATATCCGGACTTGTTCTCCGTGTTTGCAGGAACGACTCTGAGCCAGACTGGGCAGGCAATCGAGATCATCACTGATCACCATGGGCGTTTATCTTCTCATCTCGCTCGTCACCAGCGCCATCATGAGCTTCTACGGTTGGCGGCTTGGCCGGAGCCTCGGCAACACATGACCGATCTGGCGGCATCGACATTCGTCCGGCAGGACCTTATTCGCGAACGAGCCCGCACCGATCAAGACTACCGGTTTTGTCGGCTTCCTGCGCACCCGCCTTTTCAATTCGCCGACCAACATTCTGCTGACAATCACCGGCGTGCTGCTGTTGTGGTTCACCGTCATTCCCGCCGTCAAATTTCTGTTGATCGACGCGGTCTGGCGCGGCGACGACCGAACCGCATGTCTGGCCGAAAATGCCGGCCACATGGTCGGCGCGTGCTGGCCCTACATCCACGCCAAATTCAGCCAGTTCATCTACGGCTTCTATCCGGAAGCCGAGCGATGGCGGGTTAATCTGACTTTCATTTTGGCCGCGTTGCTGCTGTTGCCGTTGCTGATTCCGCGCGTGCCCGCGAAAGGCCTCAACGCCGGATTGTTCTTTGTCGTATTTCCCATCGTCGCATTTTTCCTGCTGCACGGCGGCGGATTGCGTGGCTTCGGCATTAGCTGGACGACGGATTTTCTGTCGGGCTTTGCCGATAGCATCGGCGACGCCGGTCGCAAGCTGAGCGGCGATGGCACGAGCGAGCCGCCGGACCGCTGGCGTTGCTTGGAAAGCTCGTGGCATTTCTCGGCACCGCGCTTTCATTTGTGCTGACGCCACTGGTGTGGCTTCGCGATCAAAATTCAATCGTCCGGCGCGCCCGTATGGGCCGATCTGGCCGCCACTGCCGCTATTGTTTCGCTCGCGTCTGTTCGTCCTTAACGGCGGCTTTCCGTACCGGATGGCGTGCGCTTTTCGTCAGTCTTGCAGTTTTTGCAGGGTGTTGCTGTTATCATCGGCGCAATGGGCCTCGACCGTGGCGGACTGCCGATCGTCGACACGCGGTTGTGGGGCGGCCTTCTGGTGACCCTCGTGGTATCGATCACCGGCATCGTTGCTTCAATGCCGGTCGGTATTGCCCTGGCGCTCGGGCGTCGCTCGACCATTCCGCTGATCCGGGTGTTCTCCGTCGGATTCATCGAATTCTGGCGCGGCGTGCCGCTGATCACCGTGCTGTTCTTCGCAACGTACATGCTGCCGCTGTTTCTGCCCGCCGGCTTCACGGTGGATGGCCTGGTGCGTGCGCTGATCGGCATCGCGCTATTTGCCGGCGCTTACCAGGCGGAAGTCATTCGCGGCGGGTTGCAGGCGATCTCGCGGGGGCAGGGGGAAGCCGCGAGCGCGCTCGGCCTGTCCTACTGGAAGACGACGGGACTGATCGTAATGCCGCAGGCGCTGCGCCACGTCATTCCCGGCTTGGTCAACAGCTTCATTGCGCTGTTCAAGGATACGTCGCTGGTATCGATCGTGTCGCTGTTCGATCTCTTAGGCAGCTTGCGCGCGTCATTCGCCGATCCTAATTGGGCGACGCCGTCTACATTGTTTACCGGATTTGCTTTCACCGGAATGATCTATTTTGTGTTCTGTTTTGGAATGTCGCGCTACTCCTTGTTCGTCGAACGACGGCTCAACGCTCACCGGCGCAACTGAGATATCTGACATGGCAACGGATTCGATCGTCAAGGTTTCGGGCCTCAACAAATGGTACGGTGAATTTCACGTGCTGCGCGACATCGATCTGGATGTGGCGAAAGGCGAGCGCATCGTGATCTGCGGGCCATCGGGCTCCGGCAAATCGACTCTGATACGGTGCATGAATGCGTTGGAAGAATTTCAGGAAGGCGAGATCGTTATCGACGGCATCGAGTTGGGTCCGAACCTGAAGCGGGTCGATGAAGTTCGCCGTGAAGTCGGCATGGTGTTCCAGAGCTTCAACCTGTTTCCGCATCTGACTGTGCTGGAAAATTGCACGCTGGCTCCGATCTGGGTTCGCAACATTCCGAAAAAGGACGCCGAAGCCTCGGCGATGAAATATCTCGAACGCGTCAAAGATTCCGCATCAGGCCAACAAATATCCCGGCCAGATGTCCGGCGGCCAGCAGCAGCGCGTTGCGATCGCGCGCGCGCTGACCATGAGTCCGAAGGTAATGTTGTTCGATGAGCCGACCTCGGCGCTGGATCCCGAGATGGTAAAGGAAGTGCTGGATACGATGGTGGACCTTGCCTCCGAGGGCATGACGATGCTGGTCGTTACCCACGAAATGGGATTCGCGAAGGAAGTGGCGAACCGGGTGGTCTTTATGGATGCGGGTCAGATTATCGAGGCGAATACGCCGGCGAGTTTCTTTGCCAATCCGCAGCACCCGCGCAGCAAGTTGTTTCTTAGTCAGATATTGCGTTAGGCCGTCATCCTGAGGAGCCGCGAAGCGGCGTCTCGAAGGATGGAGACGAGCACTTGTGGCTATCCTTCGAGGCGCGCAAGCGCGCGCACCTCAGGATGACGCTGCGGCTTGTAGAATGCAATCACACCTTCTCGAACGGCACGCTGATCGTGCTCTTGTGCTCCAGCCATTCCGGCACAGGCAAATTTTTCGAGCGCATGAACACTGGATTGAATAGTTTGGATTGATAACGGCTGCCGTAGTCGCAAAGCACTGTCACAATGGTATGGCCGGGCCCCAAATCTTTGGCTAGGCGGATGGCGCCGGCAACATTGATGCCGGTCGATCCGCCCAGGCATAGCCCTTCATGCTCCAGCAAATCGAAAATGATCGGCACTGCTTCCTCGTCGGGGATTTGATAGGCGTCGTCGACAATGACTCCTTCAAGATTGGCGGTAATGCGGCCCTGACCGATGCCTTCGGTGATCGACGATCCCTCGGATTTCAGCACGCCATGCTTGTAATAATTATAGAGCGCCGAGCCCATCGGGTCGGCGAGCACGATACGAATTTTCGGATTGAATTTTTTCAGGCCGAGCGAAACCCCGGCCAGCGTGCCGCCGGAGCCGACCGACGCCACGAAACCGTCGACCTTGCCTTCGGTTTGCTGCCAAATTTCGGGCGCCGTGGTTTCGATATGCGCCTGGCGATTGGCGATGTTGTCGAACTGGTTTGCCCAGATCGCGCCGTTGGGATCGGTCTTCGCGAGTTGTCCGGCAAGACGCCCCGACAGCTTCACGTAGTTGTTTGGATTGGAGTAGGGCACCGCCGGGACTTCGATCAGTTCGGCGCCGCACAGCCGCAACATGTCCTTTTTTTCCTGGCTTTGCGTTTCCGGAATCACGATCACGGTGCGGAAACCCAAAGCATTGGCGACCAGCGCCAGACCGATGCCGGTATTGCCAGCGGTGCCTTCGACAACCGTTCCGCCGGCGCGCAGTGCGCCGCGTTTCATGGCATCGCGGATGATAAAGAGCGCCGCGCGATCCTTGACCGACTGGCCCGGATTCATGAATTCGGCTTTGCCCAAAATATCGCAGCCGGTAGTTTCCGACGCGCGCTTTAGCTTGATAAGAGGGGTATGACCGATTGCTTCAACGATGTCGTTATTGATATTCATGAATGAAGGTCTGCCCGGGTACGTGCCTATGGCGCCGACCCTAATAGAGGCGTGCTAACGGCACAAGTCAGCGCACCCATGTAGCCGTCGCTATTCGGTTTTTGCGAATACCACTTGGCGCACGTCGATATTTCCCGACAGAAATCCAGCCTCGCAATAAGCAAGGTAGTATTCCCACAGCCGGCGGAATCGATCGTCGAAGCCGAGCGGCGTCAAATTAGGCCAGGCCGCGCGAAAATTATTTCGCCAGGTCGCGAGCGTCTTGGCATAATCTTGCCCGAAGATGTGCTCGCGAATAACGGGAACGCCGAATCGTTCGCCGAGCGACTTCAGCACTTGTGGCGACGGCAGCATTCCACCCGGGAAAACGTAGCGCTGAATGAAATCGACTTCCTGCCGATAGGTTTGGAAGAAGCGATCTTGAATCGTGATCGCCTGAATACCGACGAGGCCGCCCGGAAGCAGGCGGTCGCGCAATTGCGAGAAATATCTCGGCCAGAATTTTTCGCCGACGGCCTCGATCATCTCGATCGACGCAATCCGGTCGTACTGCCCGCGCTCATCGCGGTAGTCCTGAAAGCGGATTTCGACCTTGTCGCTCAGGCCCGCGGCCTGCATGCGCTCCTGCGCAAAATCCCGCTGCTCTTTGCTGATGGTAAGACCCACGACCTTGGCGCCGTAGTTTTTGGCGGCGTATTCGGCAAAGCCGCCCCAGCCGCAACCGATCTCCAGAATTTTTTGGCCGGGCCGCAGGTCGATCGCTTCAGCTAGTCGTCGGTACTTGTTGTTCTGCGCCGCCGCCAGATCGGAGGTGCCGTCCTCATACAGGGCAGACGAATACGTCATCGTCGGATCAAGCCATGCGGAATAGAATGCGTTTCCGATGTCGTAATGTGCGTAGATATTGCGGCGCGCCTGGCTCCTGGTGTTGCGATTGAACCAGTGCCGCAGGATTTGAACGAACCGCATCAGCGGATTGTCGCCGAGCATGGCTTGAATCAGATCGTGGTTGACGCAGAACAAATACAGAAATTGCGTCAGGTCGGGAGTATCCCATTCGCCGTGCAAGTAGGCTTCAGCAATTCCGATATCGCCGCCGTTCAGAAGCCGCGAGGCAAAGCCGTAATTATAAAGGGTCATGACTGCTGCGGGGCCTGGCTCCATGCCACCCAGCCGCACCCTGCGGCCATCGGGAAGCGTGACGTCGAGCGTGCCGCGGCGTAATTTCGCGCCAAAGCCAAATGCCAGCCGCGCCAGGCGAGGCAGGTCAGACAACGTCGTTTCGATGTTTTCTGAAGTAACGCAGATCAGGTCAGACATGGCAGATCCAGCAATCGATGCGGCTCTGTATCCTGAGTTTTGCGCGGCGGTCGACACCCTGAGATCCCAACCTTTAGCGGACCAGAGCGCGTTCATTGGAACCGGACTCCCGTCCGCTCGCATAAAACGCGGTTCCAATATAATCGTTATGTCCGCCGGCCGCCACGGCTGGATTGGCTGCAATATCCGGCGCCGTCTTGGTGCGTGGCACCAATCGCGCTCCCTTTAGCCATAGCCGCAGCGCTTCCCAATGGATCGCCGCAATGATCTTGAAGGTGACCAGCGGCAGAGAAAAGAAAGAACGCATGAGTGCGAGGGTAGTCAGCGCACGGCGCTTGCCGTTGAAGGTCGCGGCGAGCAGTGGGCCGTCGCCGTCGGTTTCAAGGATGCGCAGTTTGACGCGATCTCCCGGAGGTGAGACGCGGAAATGGTACCGCATCGCCGCCTCGATGAACGGGGAGACGTAAAACAACTTGTCTTGTTGCTGACGAACGCCGGCGCTGCTAATCTCGTCCGGCAGCACCGGAAGCACGTAGGAATGCATGTCGCCGAAGGTGTTGCGGACCTCATAGATGATCAAGGCGAGTTGGTTGTCGGCGCGGTAGCAAAAATAGGCCGACAACGGATTGAACGTGTAACCGAGCAGCCGGGGATAACACAGCAGCAACACCCGCCCCTCCGCAAGATCGATGCCTCGCTCCGCGGCGCACCGCTTCACGTAGGCGCGTAACGGCGACCCGTCGCGGTCACCGTGGTCCTTTTCATGGAAGCTGTAGAGCGCCGCCCGGTTGACGCCAAACAGCGGCGATTGGCGGCCGGCGGCCTCGAGACGGTCGAGATCGATCAAGAGACTCATCACGCGATAGCTGAAGCGATGGCCCATCGGTTTCAGCCGCGCATGCATCACGTCGCCAAAGTAAAGCGCTGCGGCATCATCAGGCGATGCGCTGCAGCCCATTTTCGCGCCGACATCCGGCATGACTACTCCGCTGCCTGTGCCAGTTCGGCCGGCAGGATGCGCCAAGGCGCCGATGCGCCCAGCAATTCCGCCACAGCGAGGCCGGATCGCAAACCGTCTTCGTGAAAGCCGTATCCGGTCCACGCACCGCAGAACCAAGTGTGACGCTGTCCCTGAATTTCGGCAAGCCGCTTCTGCGCGGCGAACGCGGCCGCGTTATATTGCGGGTGCTCGCACATGAACTTGCCGAATGTCAGCGCGGGATCCGGCTCAAAGGGCGGGTTCAGACTGACGAACAGCGGTTTTTCGTCGTCGATGCCTTGCAGCCAATTCATCCAATAGGTCACGGAGACATCGTTCACGCCGTCGCCCTCGCGCTGCCAGCGCAGAAAATTCCACGAAGCCCAGGCACGGCGGCGCTTCGGCATCAACCTGCTGTCGCGATGAAGATAGACCGCATTTGGAGCGTATCGGATGGCGCCGAGAACGGCGCGCTCTTCGCTGCTTGCGTCGGCAAGCATCGCCAGAGCTTGGTCGCTGTGAGCGGCAATAACGACATGATCGTAACTATCCCGGTTTCCGTGGCTGTCATGAACGATGACGCCATGCGGCGTGCGCTCAATCGATGTTACCGCACAACCCAGCCGAAGCCGATCGCGGAATGCCGATGTCAGTTTTTCCACATAGCACTGGCTGCCGCCGCTCACAGTGCGCCATGTCGGGCGGTCATATTGCAGCAGGCGATGGTTGCTGAAGAAGGCGACGAAATTCTCCGCGGGGAAATCCAGCATTTCGTTGGCGGGTGCGGACCAGATCGCAGCGCCCATGGGAGCGAGATAATCGCTCAGCAATCGGGGCGCGAATTTGCGAAGCGCGAAATATTCGCCCAGCGTCAGTCCTGCAAGGCTACCGGCGGCGTAGTCTTTGATGCTTTCCGAATTGAACGTCAGGATGTCGCGCAGCATCCACAGGTAGGAGAGGGAGAGCAAATTCCGCGGCTGCGCAAACAGGCCGACGGCGGTTTCGCCCCAGTTTGCTCCACCGCCTTTCCATTCGAAGCGTCCAGCATCTGCGGTTACGGCGAAACTCATGCAGCTCTCAACCGTCTTGACATCGAGATGCGCAAATAAGGCCGTCAGGTCGGGGTAATTGAGTTCGTTATAAACTATAAAACCGATATCGACCTGAAGCGGACATCCATCGTAGTCGATCGTCACGGTGTGGCTGTGACCGCCGGGCCTGAGTTCGCGCTCGTAGACGGTGAGGGGATAGCGCTTCGATAAGGCCCAGGCGGCAGCGTTGCCAGCAATTCCTGTTCCGATCACTGCGACGCGCATTCCCAGCCCCTGTAACTTCTAATGTTGGAGGTACGGTTTGGAGCGGGCGAAGTTTCAGGGGAGCGGCGGCGGGACGAGCGATGTCCGAATCAGATTTGGATGCGCAAGCCGGAAGCTACATGAAATCTTTGTAAGAATGCAGCCAGCGGGTTTAGAACAACCGGAAAATCCCCGTGGTATATGGGGGAAATGCGCGCAAATCACGATTGGGGCGGCGAGCTGAAAGCCGAACAGGACTGTCCGCGCATCCATCCTGCAGGTAGGATGGCGTCCGGCTCCCGTGGAGTATCGGCGCGGTGAAGGTGTGCAGGCAACGTCCCAAACAGTACAACGATTGCGCGACCTGATCTGGCACCCTCGCAGCCGGTATTGCGTCCCCGTGCCCGGCGGAACTCCGGGTGAAACCGCCTCTTTTCCCTGTTAGTCTGATCGCCAATTCCCGAGTGGTCTGCGCGACGCGAATGTTGGCGGCAATCGCGATGATTGGTGCGTCCTCCGGCTGCATTCTTACCCAAGACCTTCCAGATCCCGCGCTCGAAATTCCGGACGGTTACAAAGCGGCGAGATTGAGCAGCGTCGATGCGCCCCCCACGCTCGACTGGTGGCGTGGCTTTCGATCTCTCGAATTGACGACGCTGATGGAGGAAGCGCAGAGGGTCAATCTCGATATCGCCGCGGCGACCGCGCGCTTCATTCAGGCGGATGCGCAGGCGCGTATCGCCGGGGCGCCGTTGTTTCCCACCATCAGCGCTATTGATCAGGCGACTCGCTCGAAAAGCTCACGCTCAACCGGCGGCAGCAGCACCGTGAATTCGACTGGCACAGGCACAGGCGGCACCGGAGGCACTGGTACGGGAACCGGCACTGGTACGGGAACGACCAGCACGATCGTTACCAGCGGCGGACGTGAAATCACCAATTACTCATCGTCGCTCAGCGCCAGTTACGAAATCGATTTTTGGGGCAAGAATCGCGACGCCGCGCTTGCAGCCGAGGAGACTTCGACGGCCAACCGGTTCGATCGCGATGTCGTGGCGCTGATGACACTCACCAGCGTTGCCAATGCTTATTTTCAGGTGCTTGCGGCGCAGGACCGGATCCGCACCGCCGAACGCAATATCGCGAGTGCCGCACGCATCCTTGATGCCATCAGGCAGCGCCTGAAGGCCGGCACCGGCAACGAACTCGACGTGGCGCAGCAGGAAAGCGTGCTCGCCAACCAGCGCGCCGCCGTTCCGCCGCTGCGGCAGACGTTAGCGCAGAATGTCAACGCGCTGGCGACGCTGGTGTCGCGGCCGCCTGAAAGCGTGCGCGTCAGTGGCGGCTCGCTCAACCAGATTGCATCGCCGCGCGTCACGCCGGGGTTGCCGTCAGAACTGCTAACGCAACGCCCGGATATCCGGCGTCAGGAAGCCGATCTAGCATCCGCGACGGCCAATGTCGGCAGCGCCCGCGCGCAATTCTTTCCCAGCATTCAGTTGACCGGGCAGGGCGGATATCAAAGCGCGGCGCTGGTATCGCTGTTCCAGCCGCAGGCGGCGTTCTTCAATCTGGCTGCCGGGCTTACGCAACCGATTTTTGACGGCGGTCGCATCCTCGGCAACTTCGAATTTACCAAAGCAAGGCAGGACGAACTCCTGCAGACTTACCGCAAGACGGTGGTGTCCGCGTTCGCGGATGTCGACAACGCGCTGGTTGCGATCCGTCAGACCACCGAGCGGTTGCGATTACTGCGCGACGTCCTGACCGCGTCGCGGCGGGCGTTCCAGCTTTCCGAGCAACAGTTGCGGGCAGGGACCGCGGACATCGTAACTGTGCTAAATACGCAATTGACGTTATTTCAGGCGGAAGATTCGCTGTCACAGGCACAGCTCGCGCGCTTCCTCGCGATCGTCAGCCTTTATCAGGCACTCGGGGGCGGCTGGGAGCCGAGGTTGGAAAGGCCGGTTAATGCTCTTTAAGCCGGATGCGAATGAATTGCCGACGGCCCCCGCGGGCCGCGTAACCCGCGTACGCTCGGGCGCGCGGCGACGCACGGTTTCGATCGCGATCACCCTGCTGATTCTCGGCGGCCTTGGCTACATCGCCTGGAATTCGATGCAGCAGAAGCAGGCTGCAAACCGGACAGGCCGTCCCGATCTCGCCGTGCCCGTGCTGGCGGCAACGCCGCGCGTCCAGGATGTGCCGGTTTATCTTGATGGCGTAGGCTCAGTTCGCGCGCTGAACAATGTGACCGTGCGCTCTCAGGTCGACGGTAAACTGATCGCCGTCAATTTCACCGAGGGACAAGACGTCCAGAAGGGCGATGTGCTCGGCGAGATCGACCCGGTGATCTACAAGGCGCAGTTCGATCAGGCCGTCGCCAAGAAAGCGCAGGACGAAGCGCAGCTCTCCAACATGCGTCTCGATCTGGTGCGCTATCAGCAGCTTGCCGCGTCGAATGCCGGCTCCAAGCAGCAGGCAGACACCCAGCGCGCCGTGGTCGCACAGCAGGAAGCGCTGGTGAGCGCCGACAAGGCTGCGATAGACACCGCGCAGGCGACGCTCGGCTATACCAAGATCATCGCGCCCTTGTCGGGTCGCGCCGGCTTGCGCCAAGTCGATCAAGGCAACATCATTCATGCCTCTGACACCACCGGTTTGGTGATCATCACGCAGCTGCAGCCGATCACCGTGCAGTTCAGTCTGCCGCAGCAGCAGATCGTGCGCGTCAACGCCGCGTCCGCAAAGGGTTCGCTCTCCGTCGATGTGTTCGGCAACGACGGGACCACCGTGATCGAACTCGGGAACGCTGAAGGGCATCGACAATCAAGTCGATCCAACCACGGGAACGCTGAAGCTCAAGGCTGAATTTCCTAACGCCAGTTTTCAATTGTGGCCGGGGCAGTTCGTCAACATCCGACTCAAGGTCGAGACGCTGCCACAGGCGTTGGTGGTGCCGACCAGCGCGGTCCAACGCGGTCCAGCAGGCACATTCAGCTATGTCATCGGTGAGGGCGACATCGTCACCGCAAAACCGGTCGTGGTGACGCAGCAGAACGAAACCGATGCTGTGATCGCCAGCGGACTTTCGGAGTCCGATCGGGTGGTGACAACAGGCTTTGCCAATTTGTCCGATGGAGCCAAGGTTATCGTCGGCAAGGATGATCAAAATCCAACCGCCGACCTCGCGCCGCGCAAGCGTCAAGGCAAACGTGGCGATGGCCTGCCGGGTCAAAGCAAGGACGCCCAAGGCGAACGGCGCGGCAAACGCGGGCAGGGCGAAGGCGGTCAAAAAAATCAGACAGGACCTGCGCAAGGCAGCGATCAGCCGGCCGGCGGTACGAAGTCGCAGCCGTGAGCGTTTCCGAGCCGTTCATTCGCAGGCCGATCGCGACCTCACTGTTAGGGATAGCACTGCTGATCGGGGGCGCGCTTGGCTATTGGGCGCTGCCGGTTTCGGCGCTGCCGCAAGTCGATTTCCCGACGGTGCAGGTGACGACGCAGTTGCCGGGCGCCAGTCCCGACGTCATCGCTTCGTTGATTACCGCGCCGCTCGAACGCCAGCTTGGACAAATCCCGTCGCTGTCGTCGATGACCTCGACGAGTTCGTTCGGCGTGAGTCAGATATCTCTGCAGTTCGATCTCAACCGCGACATCGATGGTGCCACGCAGGATGTGCAGGCCGCGATCAACGCCGCAGCGGGAATCCTGCCGAAGAATCTCCCGTATCCGCCGACCTACGCCAAGGTCAATCCTGCGGACGCGCCGGTGCTGACGCTGGCATTGACATCGGACACGATACCGCTGCGCGCGATGAGCGACATTGCCGATACCATTCTGGGGCAGCGCCTTAGCCAGATTTCCGGGGTAGGGCGTGTTGCAGTGCTCGGCGGCCTCAAGCCGGCTGTGCGGGTGCAGGCCGATCTGGCGCGGCTCGCCGCCTACGGTATCGCGATGGAAGATCTTCGTGCCGCGATCGCGGGCGCCAATGTTTCGGGACCGAAGGGCTCGCTCGACGGCGCGCAGCAGGCCTACACCATCGCGGCCAACGACCAGATCAGCGCGGCCGATGCCTACCGGCCCATCATCATCGCCTATCGCAACGGTGCGCCGGTGACGATCGGCGATGTTGCGCAGATCGTTGACGGACTGGAGAACGATCGCACCGGTGGCTGGTACCAGGGCACACCGGCCGTCATCATCGACATTCAGCGGCAGCCCGGCGCTAATGTGATCGAGGTCGTACGCCAGATCCGTGCGGAAATTCCAAAGGTGCAGCGCGCCATCCCCGCTGGCGTCAATCTGACTGTCGTTAGCGACCGCACCGTGACCATTCGCGCGTCGGTCAGCGACGTGCAGTTCACGCTGGTGCTGAGCGTGGTGCTGGTGACGCTCGTGGTGCTGCTGTTTCTCCGGTCGTTGCGCGCAACGCTGATTGCCGGAGTCGCATTGCCGCTGTCGCTGATCACAAGTTTCGGCATCATGTATTTTTCCGGCTTCAGCCTCGACAATCTGTCCCTGATGGCGTTGACGATCGGCACCGGCTTCGTGGTCGACGACGCCATCGTGATGATCGAGAACATCGTGCGCCATATGGAGAACGGCAAATCCGCGATGGACGCGGCCCTCCGCGGCGCGAGCGAAATCGGCTTCACGGTGATTTCGCTGACCGTGTCGCTGATCGCGGTGTTCATTCCGCTGCTGTTCATGTCCGGTCTCGTCGGCCGCATGTTCCGCGAATTTGCGCTGACGCTGACGATCGCGGTGGTGACATCGGCTATCGTGTCGCTGACGCTGACGCCGATGATGTGTTCGCGGCTGCTCAAGCATGCCGGTGAGGAATTTGCAGTTCCCGGGCTTTCGACGGTGAGCCATGGCATCGACCGCATGGTGGACTTCTATCACCGCACACTGCTGTGGGTGCTAGAACGTCAGCGCGCCACGCTGTTTGTTACGTTCCTGACCATCGCCGCGACGTTGGTGCTCTACGTCGTCGCGCCGAAGGGATTTCTGCCGCTGCAGGATACCGCTTCGATCACCGCGGTGACCGAGGCCGGCGCGGATGTGTCCTTTGCCGAAATGCAAAGCCGCCAGACCAAAGCCGCCGATGCGATCAAGGCCGACCCCGACGTGACAGGCGTCGTTTCGGTGATCGGCGCCGGCTCGGTTAATCCGACCACCAATGTCGGCCGCCTGGTGATGACCTTGAAGCCGCGCGGCGAACGCAAGGACGACGTATCCGCGGTGATCGTGCGGCTGAAGCAGCGCGTGGCGTCGATCCCCGGCATGACCATCTATTTTCAGCCGGTGCAGGACGTTCAGATCAGCACCCAGTCGAGCCGCTCGCAATATCAGTACACGCTGACCGGCACCGATGCCGCGCAGGTGACGCTGTGGGCGCAGAAGCTGGTCGCGGAGTTGCGCCGCGATCCGATGTTTCGCGATGTGTCGTCCGAAGCGCAGGAAGGCGGGCTTCGCGCGGCGCTCGATGTCAACAGGCAGCGCGCCGGTCAACTCGGCGTCAGCATCCAGGGCGTCAACGACACGCTCAACGATGCGTTCGCGCAGCGGCAGATATCGACGATTTACGGTCAGGCCAACCAGTACCGCGTGGTGCTCGAAGCCATGCCGGTCTATCAGCGCGACCCGTCCATTCTGTCCAAGCTGTATCTGCCGGGCGCGCTGGGAGCGCAGGTGCCGCTTTCCGCCGTTGCGACCTTGACACGCACCACCGCGCCGCTGGCGATCTCGCATCAGGCGCAATTTCCCGCGATCTCGCTCAGCTTCAATCTCGCGCCCGGTGAGGCGCTCGGCGATGCCGTGCAAAAGGTCAGAACCATCGAAACGCAGATCGGCATGCCCTCAAGCATCGTCGGGTTGTTCGCGGGCGACGCCGCCGAATTTTCCAAGTCGCTGGCCGGGCAACCGTGGCTGATCCTCGCGGCGCTGGTGACGATCTACATCGTGCTGGGCGTGCTCTATGAGAGTTACATCCATCCGATCACGATTCTATCGACGCTGCCTTCGGCGGGCGTCGGCGCCATTCTGGCGCTGATGTTGTTCGGGCAGGATTTGTCGGTGATCGGGCTTATCGGCATCATCCTGCTGATGGGCATCGTCAAGAAGAACGCGATCATGATGATCGACTTCGCACTTGAAGCAGAGCGTCATCAGGGCATGACGCCGACCGACGCCATCGTGCAAGCGTGCCTGCTGCGGTTTCGGCCGATCATGATGACGACGCTGGCGGCGTTGTTTGGCGCGTTGCCGCTGGCGGTGGAAAGCGGCACCGGCGCCGAGCTGCGGTTTCCGCTGGGCATTTCGATTATCGGCGGACTGCTGCTGAGCCAATTGCTGACGCTCTACACGACGCCGGTGATTTATCTCGCGCTCGACCGACTGAACCGCCGCATCGAGCGGGAGCGACCCATTGAGCCCGAGCTACCTTTCCCGCCGATCGCAGGAGCGGCCGGGCAATGAGCCACCTTCGACCTCGGACCAAGAGCGATGGCCAGAGCAAAACAAAGCGCTCTCCGACAGAGTTGCACGACGCAGCCTTGCGCCACTTTTCGTCCAAACGGTATGCATCGGCCGAAGACCGCTGCCGGCAGGCATTAGCGATTGATCCGAAACATGCGGTTTCGCTTTATCTTCTTGGGTTGGTTCATGCGCAGACCGGCAGGGTGGATCTGGCCGTCGATCTGATCGCCTCGGCAATCAGATGTAATCCTAACAATCACGAATATTTCCTCAGTCTTGGGGAGCTACTTCAGCGTCAGAATAAGTTAGCGGAGGCCAGGAAAAGCTTCGACCTAGTGATCAAGTTGGCTCCGAATTTTGCCGGCGGCTGGATCAAATTGGGAAATCTCCTGGAGATACAGGGACAACGCGACGAGGCGTTGTTGACCTACGAGCATGCCCTCACGCTCGATCCCGACAATGCCGGTGCGGCGGCCCGCAGCGGTCTCATCCTGCTCGCCTTGCAACGGTATGACGAGGCGCTTGCCAGATTTGATCTTTCCGGGGCGATTTCTCCAGACCAGATTGAAGTTATATGTGGCAGAGGCGATTGCCTGCACAATCTCGGCAGGCCCGCAGAGGCAGCAGTCAGCTATCGGCGGGCCTCTGAGTTGGTGCCCGACCGTGCGTCGGTCTGGCGGTTGCTTGGAAAAGTGCTTGAGCAACTGGGCGATCGTGATGAAGCGATTAAGGCCCTTCGCCGGGCGCGTGAACTGGATCCTTCCGATGCGTTCGGTGCTGGCGTCGAACTGATGCGGCTCGGCGCTGATGAATTGACCGAAATGCCGCCCGCCTTTGTGCGTTCGCTGTTCGACCAATACGCGCCGACATTCGACACCGCGCTGGTGCAGAGTCTTGGATATCGCGGACCCCAAGTGTTGGTCGAGGCGGTGCAGTCCGCGTGCCAGGCGCATCGGAAGCCGGCCCATTTCAAACACGCGGTCGATCTTGGTTGTGGTACCGGATTAGCGGCGGTCGCCTTTGCCGGCATGGTCGATCAATTCACCGGCATCGATCTTTCGCCGGGCATGATCGAAAAGGCCCGCGACACGGGTCTCTATGCCGAACTTGAAGTGACCGATATGCTGGATGGGCTGCGTACGACGCCCGACTGCGGCGTAGAACTCGTTCTCGCCGCCGACGCTATGGTTTATGTCGCTGATCTCCTTCCGGTTCTGCAGGAAACGAGCCGTGTTCTGGCTTCCGGCGGCCTCTTGGCGTTCACCTTGGAAAGGCACGAGGGCGACGGCTTTATCATGGGCGAGGGCAGGCGTTACGTTCATGGGGCTTCCTATGTGCGCGCGTCGATCGCGGCAGCCGGTCTTGTAGTGCTGCAGTTTGAACAGCACTCGGCGCGCAGCGAGGCAGGCGTTCCCGTGCCGGGTCTTGTGATCGTTGCGGAAAGGCGACGTGAGTAGTGGCATCGATCTCGGAGCCATTCATCCGCAGACCGGTCGGCACGACGCTGCTGGCGATCGGGCTGTTTTTGATCGGCGGGGTCGCCTACGAATTCCTTCCCGTCGCGTCGGTTCCGAATGTCGATTTCCCCATGATCCGCGTCTCGGCGACGCGACCGGGCGCCGATCCCTCGGTGATGGCCGCAACCGTGGCTGCGCCGTTGGAGCGGCGGCTCGGCGAGATCGCGGGCATTGACCAGATCACTTCGACCAGTTCGCTGGGATCAACCAGCATTCAATTGCAATTCGCCATCGGCCGCGACATCGATCGCGCCGCGCGCGATGTTCAGGCCGCGATCAATGCCTCGCTCGCGGATCTGCCGAGCGATCTGCCGGCGCTGCCGCGCTTTCGCAAGGCCAATCCCGCCGCCGCGCCGGTATTCGTCCTCGCGTTGACCTCGAATACGATCAGCCCGAGCGCCATTTACGACGTGGCCGACACCGTGCTGGCGCAGCGGATTTCACAGGTGCCGGGTGTCGGCGAGGTAACGGTCACCGGGGCTGACCAGCCTGCAGTGCGTATCGCACTCAATCCGGTCGCCTTGTCGAATGCGGGCATCGCGACCGACGATGTGCGGATGGCGATCATCAACGCCAATCCGTTGGGACCGGTCGGCATCTTCAATGGCGGCCGTCAAAGCGAAACGCTGTCGGTCAACAGGCAGATGAGAACGGCGGTGGAATTCCGCGATATCGTAGTCAAAAGCTCGAACGGCAATTTCGTCAGGCTATCCGATGTTGCCGATGTCGAAGATGCGACCCGCAACAGCCGCTCGATCGCCTGGTTCAACAAGCGGCCGGCGGTGCTGATCCAGATTACCAAGCAGGGCGATGCCAACGTGATCGACACCGTCGATCGCGTGCGTGAGTTGATACCGAAACTCAAGCAATGGATCCCCGGAGGTGTCGAAATCTCGACCCTCGTCGATCGTACCGGAACCATCCGCGCCAGCGTCGAGGACATGCAGCTCACGCTGCTGGCGACTGCCGTGCTGGTCATGCTCGTGGTGTTCGTGTTCCTGCGCCGGATCACGCCGACGATCGCGGCGGGCGTCTCGGTGCCGCTGGCGCTCGCGGGCACCTGCGCCGGCATGTGGCTCGCGGGTTTCTCCATCGATAATCTGTCATTGATGGCGCTGGCGATTTCAGTGGGTTTCGTGGTCGACGACGCCATTGTTATGATCGAGAACATGTATCGCAATCTCGAACACGGCATGCGGCCGTTTCAAGCCGCGCTTGACGGCGCGCGGCAGATCGGATTCACCGTACTGTCGATCAGCCTGTCGCTGATTGCCGCGTTCACGCCGCTGATTTTTATGGACGGAATTGTCGGCCGCCTGCTGCGTGAATTTTCACTGACCTTGACCTTCGCCATCGTGGTGTCGACCGTGGTGTCGCTGACGATCACGCCCATGATCTGCGCGCACTACATCAAGGCGACGACATCGAACGATGCCACCCGGTTCGACCGTATCGTCGAGGGCACGCTGTCGCGTATCGTCGCTTTCTATGAGCGTACACTGCACGTCGTATTGGGTTTCCCGTTCCTGACGTTGATCGTGTTCTTCGCGACGATCGCGTTAACCGTGACGCTCTATATCAAGACCCCGAAGGGATATTTTCCGGTCGATGACAGCGGCTTTGTAATCGGTTCGAGCCGGGCGTCGGCCGACACATCATTTCAAACCATGCTCGGGCTTCAACAGCGGCTCGCCGATATCGTGATGGCCGATCCAGCCGTGGCCGGGATCGGATCGTCGCTGGGTGGAGCAGGCGGCCCCGGCGGCGGCGCCAACCGCGGCTTCATGTACATCACGCTCAAACCGCCCGCTGAGCGCGGAGGGTTGACCACAGCACAGGTGATCGACCGCTTGCGTAAAAATCTCGGCGCAGTAGCCGGCATCCGGCTGTTCATGTTCGCGGCACAGGATATTCGCGCCGGCGGCCGGCAGAGCGATTCCGATTATCAGTACACGCTGACCAGTACCGACCTTGATCTTTTGCAGAAATGGGCGCCGCTGGTCGGCAAGCGCATGGAAACGGTCGAAGGTATCACCGATGTGTCCAGCGACCGCGACCCCGGCGGACTTCAGCTGACGCTTTCGATCGACCGAAAAACTGCCTCCAGTCTCGGAGTCCGGGTACAGGATATCGACAACGCGCTCAACAACGCGTTCTCGCAACGGCAGATTTCGACCATCTATACCCAGCGTAACCAGTATCAGGTCGTGCTGGAGATCGATCCGAAATTCCAGAACGATCCATCTAACCTCGAACATATTTTCGTCGCTGGCGCGAATGGCGCGCAGGTGCCGCTGTCAGCTATCGTTCACACCACAAGGGGTTTGTCGCCGCTTGCGGTTTATCATTCGCAATCGTTTCCTTCGACCACGGTATCGTTCAACATTCTCCCGGATGTGCCGCTGGAGGTCGCCACGTCAAACATTCAGCGCGCGGTGGATGAACTGCACATGCCCGAAGGCATTCGCGGCAGCTTCGACGGCAACGCCGGCGACTTCAATAAGACCAGCGGACGCCAGCCGCTGCTGATCCTCGGCGCACTGGTCGCAATGTATATCGTACTGGGTGTATTGTACGAGAGTCTCGCGCATCCGCTCACGATCATCTCGACGTTGCCTTCGGCGGGACTCGGCGCGTTGCTGGCGCTGCAGATCACCAATACGCCGCTGACCATCATCGCGTTCGTCGGCATCATTCTTCTCATCGGCATCGTGAAGAAGAATGGCATCATGATCGTCGACTTCGCGCTCGACGCGGAGCGCAACCGCGGGCTGTCGTCTGCCGATGCTATTTTCGAAGCGTGCAGCGCGCGGTTTCGTCCCATCCTGATGACGACGATGGCGGCGCTGTTCGCCGGCATACCGCTGGTGGTTGCCACCGGTCCCGGCACCGAATTGCGCCGGCCGCTCGGCATCACAATCATCGGCGGGCTGTTCGTGTCGCAAATCCTCACGCTCTACACGACGCCGGTGATCTATCTGCTGATCGACCGGCTGCGGCGGCGGACCGAGCCGGTGCCTGCGATCGCGCCCGCGGAGTAGGGCGCTGCTATTGTTGAAGCCCCGACGCGCGCGGCGTATAGCGAGCCCATGTCAAAACCCTCCAACCAAAGAACAACGCCGAGGCGGAGCCGATCCCGGATTGCCCGCGCTGTCACAAGCCTTTGCCGCTGTGCATCTGCGACAGCATCGTGCCGATCGACAGCAGGATATCGCTGCTGATCCTGCAGCACCCGCAGGAACAGGACCGCGCGCTCGGCACGGCGCGGCTAACTGCGCTGCATTTCAGGGATGCCGTGCTGAAGGTCGGACTGTCATGGCCCAGCCTTTCCAAGGCGCTGGGGCGACCGGTGCACGATCCCTCAGCGTTGGGCGGTGCTGTATCTCGGCTCCGCCAAGGTGGCCGATCTCGAAACCGAACGCGATATCGTCGCCATCAATCGCAAAGGTGAGATCGAGGACAATCAGCGCGCCATCCTGAAAGAAATCGAAGGCATCGTGCTGCTCGACGGCACCTGGAGTCAGGCCAAGGCGCTATGGTGGCGCAACGCGTGGATGCTGAAATGCCAGCGCGTCATTCTCGGGCCCGCGCAGCCCTCGCGCTACGGCAAGCTGCGGCGCGAACCGCGCGATGACGGATTGTCGACCATCGAAGCCGCAGCGATGCTGCTGGGCAGTCTGGAAAAGCGGCCGGATATCAGGCGACGTTGAACGAAAGTTTTGAGCGGATGCTGGCGAAATACCGCGAGGCGCAGAGCGTGATGCCTGAACTTGCGCCGAAACCAAAACCGAAACGCGACTACCGCCGCCGCAAGCGGGCCTAACCCCGCTCGGTTGCCTATATCGGCGGCGGCGTATAGAACGCGGCCATGGGGCCACGTGGCGGAGTGGTTACGCACCGGTCTGCAAAACCGTTTACTCGGGTTCAATTCCCGACGTGGCCTCCAATTTAAGCCACTCGATCCACTCCGCAAAAATCCGCATCGTTCAAACCTTCCCCAATCGGCTCGATTATTGCGTCACTGCCTTGGCCGAGCGCTGACCAAGTTCGCGATCCATAACCGATCTGCAACCGGTGCTGAGACTGCTGCGCTTTTGATCATGCAGGCCGTAATAGCCGGGATGTTCGGGATATCGGAACTGCAGAGGCGGCATGCGTCGCCCATGCACATCTGCCGAGCTTCGGCACTGAAAGCAAAGCTCGCGGTCGAGAACGCGGAGAATGAAACCGCGAACGCCGCAACGAGCAAAGCCTGGCGGATGGTTCTGGTGAGAAGCGCGGTCATTTTCGGTCTCCGGGTCAGCCGCCTCAGCGCGGCGCGTTGTTGATGCCCAGACCATGCCTCAACGGCAACGCTGACCGTGACGGACGTCACTTGGCCGAATGAACACGATGATGGGGATTTATTAGAAAAACAGGGGCTTGGCGGCCGTCATAGTGAGGGTCGGGCACAATATCGGCGGTCTCGGCCTGCAAGGCCGGGATCATTGCAAATATTTGAAGGTCGCAGAACCGTAGATTATCGTGAAACAACCCTATTGTCGCGTGGCGAGTTCGCGATCCAAAACCGCTCTGCAACCAGGGCTCAGGCTGCGGCGCTGCCTGACCATGCAGGCCGTAATGCGCGGGATATCCGGGATTTCGGCACTGCAAAGGCGGAAAGCGTCGCTCATGCACATTTGTCGAGCTTCCGAGCCAAACGCGAAACTCGAGGTCGAAAATGCAGAGAATGAAACTGCAAATGCCGCAATCAGGCCCGCCCGGCGGATCGTCTTGTTGAGAAGCGTGGTCATGCTCGGTCCCGTTGTCGGCCGCCTCGGCGGCCAGTGCAAAAGGCCGACCATGCCGCAATCGGTTTGGTCTGACCAGACCAACATCCTCAAAACTGAAAAATGCAGCGCACAAACGGTTTTCGCGAGAGAGCCCGCCGATGTCGCCTGATCGTCAGGAGGCGTACCAGCCATCCGGAAAGGGAATAAATGGCCATGCCATTTGGTTGTCGTTTGCGGCGACCAGGGTCCATCGAATGTCAGCTGCGTCGCCATAGTATCCTGGGGAGCTGTCGTAACGGCCATATTCACGGCATCCAGCAATCGGTCGAATTCAAGTTCACTCATGGTGCTCTCCGTTCAGAGCGCCACCTTGTCAAAAGGCCTTTGTTTCCAGATTGAATAGATCGTTCAAATTGTATCGACCCGCCGGTGAGGCCGACCGTGGTTACCGATTGTTTCCAGATTGTTTAAAATATTCGCGGGTGAAATTTCAAACGTGCGGGCCATTGTCGCCTGCCTTCGCCGAAACATAGACACCCTCAGCGACGGTTGCCGCGCCGTGTTCAGCCAATGAGCTGATATCAGCCGGATCGAACCTCGTCCGCGCGGGCTAAATCCTTTTCCCATCCGAACACCGAACGGCCGTCAAGCGACGGTGATCTGGCGCGCTCCGTTGCGATGAAAGCCTCCAGCGATGGGCCGCTTGAGTTAAACTCCAGTCGCCGCGCCTGATCATCGAGTCTCTATGAGCGCCTGCATTTCCTCGTCGCGCCCGAGCTTCGCCTTCTGCACCGCCGATTTCAGAACGCGGATGGTTTCGTCATAAACTTGATAGGCACCGGATAGGGATGGCGGTCCTTGCCGCCGTGGGCCAGCGAGAAACGTGCCGGATCGCGGAAGCGGTAGGGCGCGCCGTGCACGACCTCGGCTACCATCGCCAGCGATTGGACCGTCCGCATTCCGACGCCCGGCGTCGAGCAACAGTTCCGGAAAATCCACCGGGCCGCGCTCCGCCGCGGCCGCCAGCGTGCCGTGAAGGCGCCGGGTGAACACGTCGCTCGAGACGAACATCGTGATGCGCCGGCATGATGAGATGCGGCAATTCCGGCTGCGCGGCTGCTTGCTGCGAAAGGGCCGCGTATTCCCTGCGCGATGCCGTCCGGACCCAACGCCGTCAAAAGTTCCAGTTGTGCCGATCGCGAAGTCTCGGCGCGGCGGTCGGTGAGATTGATGATTTCGCCCTGGCTCGGTCCGTCGATGGCGCTGTGCGGCTCATCGATGAAACTCGTCAGGTTTTCGGAATGCCAGTGATAGCGCCGCGCCTGGCGCTTGTCGCCGTTCATGCCCTGCTGCACGACCGTCCATTTTCCGTCATCGGTGACGAAGAAACCATGCAGATAGAGATCGAAGCCATCCTGTACCGCGGCGCTATCGACCTTCGCCACCAGACGGCTTGCGCGCGTCAACGCTTGCCCGTCGAATCCGACGCGATCGCCAAGCGCTATCAGTTCTTCAGGTGTGCGCCGCGAATGCCTTCCCCGCCCGCCGCAGACATGAATACCGAGTTCGCCTTGCAGCGGCGCAAGACCGCGCTTCAGCGCGCCGATCACGCTCGTCGTAATCCCCGAGGAATGCCAGTCCATCCCCATCACAGCGCCGAACGATTGAAACCAGAACGGATGCGAAAGCCGCTGCAGGAATTCGTCGCGGCCGTAATGGTGGACGATCGCCTGGCACACGATAGCGCCCAGCGAAGCCATGCGTGCCGCCAAGCCAGGGTGGAACGCGTCCGCCGTGAAGGGGAAGATCGGCGCTGCCGCTGCGGCGTGCCATGCTTTTAGACCGTTTGAGAGGCTGATGATTGCGGAGATAAGTTTTTACGATGCTGCACGCAATATCGGCCGTGGGCGAAATCAACTTCGGTTCCGCGAGCGGCGCTAGCGGAAATGGTGACGCTTCGGAGCAATCGCGAAGCGGAACCTGACGCCGAATTAATCCGCGAGACTAAAATATACGTGAACCCATCCGAAGATCGTTCGTTGAACCTTTGCTTCATGGGAACGACAACAATCGATGATCGTTGAAAGCTAAAGCAACTCTAGGAGACAACCATGCGCCGTGCCTCTCTCGCTATCCTGGCAACCGCTTCCATACTTTCCGCGATCGGATCGATCGCACCTGCTGCCGCCGAGCCCATACAAGATAGATACTGCCTGCAAGGCCGCAGATGGGGCTATCCCGGCAATTGCCAATTCTCGACCTACCAGCAATGCCAGGCTTCCGCGAGCGGCACCATTGACGCATGCGGAATCAATCCGATGCGCGCGTTCGCCGAGCAGCCGCGCCGCCACGCGTCAATACCGATACTGAAGATCTAGCCTGATTGAAGCGAGAGGGGCCTTACGTAAGGCCCCTTATTGCGTTGCACTTTCAGAGAGCACTCGGTGCGGTACGACCGCTGGGCCGTCAGTCTGCTTTTTGGCTCCCCGGGCTGGATTCGAACCAGCGACCATTCGATTAACAGTCGAATGCTCTACCGCTGAGCTACCGAGGAATAACGCGAAACCACGTTCGCAGTGCGCAGCGTATAACAAAGCCTCCGATGCTTGCAAAGCGGGAATCCGTCGGCGCAAAGAGCTGCGAATTTAGCAGCAGACAGCGTGTGAACTGCGATAAGCGCGGCTCACACGGGCGGAAAAGCGCAATCCGGCACACCTTGCATCAAAGCAGCGCTGCCGTATTCCTTTCGCTCGGGAACAATCCTCATTTCAGAGATGCCGATGTCCGATTTTGCGGTCGCGCGTCAGAAAATGGTCGACGGTCAGGTGCGCCCGAGCGACGTGACGGATTTGCGAATTATCGATGCGATGCTGCAGGTGCCTCGGGAGGCCTTCGTTCCGGAAACCTTGCGCGGACTGGCTTATCTGGACCTAAATCTTGATGTCGGCGAAGCCGGGGAGACCTAGATGTTTTCTCATCCAGCCGGCCGTGTTCGCAAAAATGCTGCAGGCTGCTGAAATCAGCGAGACAGATCGCGTCCTCGTGGTCGGCGCGCTACCGGATATTGCGTCGCGGTCGTTTCGAAACTTGCCGGTCAAGTAGAGGCCATCAAAAGCAACTAGCCGCGGCTGGCTGATTCGGCTCGTGCCGGCGGCGATGCCGCCGACAGGCGTCTAGACGTAATCATCCTCGACGGCGCGACCGAGATTGTTCCTGACCACCTTTATCGGCGGCTTGCGGACGGAGGGACGTCTGGTCGGGGTTTTCGCATATACTTATCCACAGCGCGCGATGATCGTAACGCACTCGCATGCCGATTTCGGAACCCGCGCCTTTGTTTGACGCAACCGTGCCGGTCTTGCCGGGTTTTGAACGGCTCCCTGCGTTTGTTTTCCAGCAATAATCTGCCCACAAATCCCCAGTTAGCACCTTCAAGTGTGGCTTAGATGTCCCAGCCCAGGAGTTTCGGCGGGCAGAGGCGTCCGGGGGTTCCGTCGCCCTATCGCGCGGAATATGGTGTGGCGGGATACCGACTCTGAAAATCAAAAGCCTTTCTGGGGCGCGCGGTCGGTTGTGGCGTGGAATACCTGGAATGTATGGCGTTAAAATCCTTGTTGGGGTGGTGGGTGCGGTCCTTCTGCTTGCAGATCGCGACTCGTCGCCGGTTCGGGCCGATACGATCGAGGCCGCGCTTGTGCGCGCCTATCAGAACAACCCACAGCTAAACGCGCAACGCGCTTCGGTGCGTTTCACCGATGAAAACGTGCCGCAAGCCTTGTCCGGCTACCGGCCGCGGGTCTCGGTCACTGCAAGTGCGGGCGAACAGTACACCGACACCCAGACCACCTCCGGCGGCAATGCCGACCGAGTCGTCAAGAACGAATTTCGCGGCAACAATGCGCCTCGCAGCGTCGGCGCGACGCTCACCCAGACGCTTTTCAACGGCAACCAGACTGCGAACCGCACCCGGGCGGCGGAGAGCCAGGTTTCGTCGGCACGAGAAGGTTTGCGGGTTCTCGAACAAACGGTTTTGCTCGCGGCGGCCACCATCTACATGGACTACCTGCGCGACGCCGCCATCGTAGAGGTTCAGCGCAGCAACACCCGCGTTCTGGAACAGACGCTGAAGCAGACGCGTGATCGATTCAATGTCGGGGAAGTGACCCGCACCGACGTCGCGCAATCGGAAGCGCAGCTTGCCGCCGGCCGTACACAGGCGCTTACCGCAGAATTCCAATCTGACAACGACCCGGTCGAATTTTCGCCGGATCATCGGCAATGAACCCGAGGGGCTCGCCGCTGGATCGCCGGTGGATCGCTTCCTACCCAGCACGCTGTTCAGCGCAGTCGAGCTTGGTTTGACGCAAAATCCGAACGTGACCTCTGCCATGTTCGGCATCGATGTCAGCCATCTGCAGGTCAAGATCAACGAAGGCGCGCTGTTTCCGACCCTGACTTTCCAGGCCTCGGTGCAGCAGTCCTACGAACAAACACTGACGGTTTTCAGGACCTTCGGCGCCTCGGGCATCGCGCAACTATCGATACCGGTCTATCAAGGCGGTGCGGAATACTCGCTGATCCGCCAATCCAAGGAAACATTGGCGCAGCAACGCCTGGTTCTCGAGCAGGTGCGCGATTCGACCCGTGCGGCCGTCGTGCAGGCGTGGGGATTGTTGCTGGCGGGAAAAGCTCAGGTGCAATCGGCGCAATCGCAGGTTTCCGCATCCGAGATCGCGCTCAACGGCGTGCGCGAGGAAGCAAAGGCCGGGCAGCGCACCACGCTCGACGTCTTGAATGCGCAGCAGGCGCTGGTCAATGCGCGGGTTGCGCTCGTCACCGCGCAGCACGATCGTGTAGTCGCGTCGTATTCCGTGTTGAACGCGGTCGGGCGCCTGTCGCCGACCGTGCTGAACCTCGCCACCACCGTCTATGATCCCAGCGTGCATTATCAACAGGTGCGCGACAGCTGGATTGGAGTGCGCACGCCCGACGGCCGCTGATTGTGCGAGCTGTTCGAGAAAGGCGCGCGCACCCGGCCCTTTGCTTGCATTCAAATGTAGCGATGACGTACCTTTGCCGGAGGCAGCGGAAACGATTCGCGCCGCATTCGATGTGATCGGCTGCGACGTTCGACGATCTGAACCGCGCGCAAAGTGCCGGATGACGCTTGATCTGGGGACAAGTCAGGCTTGAGAGACAAAAATCCAGCCCCGCGTGATCCGGAAACAGCATGCTCTGTCCGGCTTGGTGTAAAACACCTGTAGGTGTTGGCGATGTGGAGTAGGGAATGACGCAGCCTGCAAAGGTCCAAGAGCCCTCGATGGAGGAGATTTTGGCGTCGATCCGTCGCATCATTGCAGACGACGAGGCGAAGCCGCCGGCAGGCGCAGAAAAGCCGGCTGCATCGGGCGAAGCCGGTTCTACAAAGCCTTCCCTGCAAGCCGATAAACCCCATTCCGCGGTTCAAGCCTCGGCAAAGGCACCCCCTAGCCGGGCAATCAGCAACATTCAGAGCGACATCGACGCGATGCTGGACGGATTTGACGTGCCGCGTCCGGCAGCCGGTCGTCCCAGCACCGACACCGAAGTACTCGAACTGACCGACGAGATGGCGCTCCCGACGGACTCGTTCAACAAGATCGAGCCGGAGGATGACCTCGAGATTAACGAGGCTGCGGCTGCAGCGCAGCGGCGGGAACCTGCCGCCGCCAAGCCTCGCGACCCTGCGGTAAAGGCAGCGTTCTCTGCCGATGCTCCCATGCCGTCGTCCGCACAACAGATGCTATCGCGCACGACCGTGTCCGCGGTCGAATTCGGCTTTCAACACCCTCGCCAATACCGTGCTGAGCAACAACGCGCGGACGCTCGAAGATCTCGTCAAGGAAATGCTGCGTCCGCTGCTGAAGTCCTGGCTCGACGACAATCTGCCAGGCGTGGTCGAGCGCATCGTCAAGGCGGAAATCGAGCGGGTTTCCCGCGGCCGCTAGTCTCAGGGCTCGCACTCTATCAGGTCTGTTTCCGCTACTTCATCGGCCTTGCGCCCCTGCGCCCGACCTCGCTTGTTGACTTGGCGCGCTGCGGCGGGTTTCTAGCGCCCATGATCGAAAAGACCTATCAGCCGGCCGACATCGAAAGCCGCATGTCGCGCGTGTGGGAAGATGCCGGCGCCTTCAAGGCCGGCCGCCCGGAGCGGCGCGACGCCAAGCCATTCACCATCGTGATCCCACCGCCGAACGTCACCGGCTCGCTGCACATGGGGCATGCGCTCAACAATACGCTGCAGGATATCCTCTGCCGTTTCGAGCGGATGCGCGGGCGCGACGTGCTGTGGCAGCCCGGCACCGATCATGCCGGTATCGCGACGCAGATGGTGGTCGAGCGGCAGTTGATGGAGCGGCAGGAGCCGGGCCGCCGCGAGATGGGCCGCGCAAAATTTCTCGAACGCGTCTGGCAATGGAAGGCCGAAAGCGGCGGCGTCATCGTCAATCAGCTGAAGCGGCTCGGCGCCTCCTGCGACTGGTCGCGCGAACGCTTCACCATGGACGAGGGCCTGTCGCGTGCGGTGGTGAAAGTGTTCGTCGAGCTGCACCGCGAAGGCCTGATCTATAAAGACAAGCGCCTAGTGAACTGGGATCCGAAGCTGCTGACGGCGATCTCCGATCTCGAAGTGCAGCAGATCGAGGTCAAGGGCAGCCTTTGGTATCTGCGCTATCCGCTTGAGGGCGTGACGTTCAATCCTGAGAATCCATCGACGTATATCGTTGTGGCGACGACGCGGCCGGAGACCATGCTCGGCGACACCGCGGTCGCCGCGCATCCCGACGACGAGCGCTACGCGCAGCTCGTCGGCAAGCACGTGGTGCTGCCGCTGGTCGGCCGCAAGATACCCATCGTGGCCGACGAATATTCCGATCCTGAAAAAGGCAGCGGCGCGGTGAAGATCACGCCGGCGCACGACTTCAACGATTTCGAGGTCGGGCGGCGGCACAATCTGCCGCAGATCAGCGTGCTCGACCGGGAGGGACGCCTGTCGCTACTCGATAACGAGGACTATTTGCGCGGCTTGCCGGAAGGCGCGTCGCAACTCGCCGAGGAGCTGCACAACGTCGATCGTTTTGCGGCGCGCAAGCTGATCGTCGCGCGGCTGGAAGATTTCGGCTTCCTGGAAAGGGTCGAACCCAACACGCACATGGTGCCGCACGGCGATCGTTCCGGTGTGGTGATCGAGCCCTATCTCACCGATCAATGGTACGTCGATGCGCAGACAATGGCGCAACCGGCCATCGCGGCGGTGCGTAGCGGCGTGACCAAGTTCGTGCCGCAGAATTGGGAAAAAACCTATTTCGAATGGATGGAGAACATCCAGCCGTGGTGCATCTCGCGACAACTGTGGTGGGGCCATCAGATTCCCGCGTGGTACGGCCCTGACGGCAAGGTATTCGTCGCCGAGACCGAGGAAGAAGCCGTCGGCAACGCGCTCGGCTATTACGCCGAGCAGGAAGTCATCACCGCGGAGCAGGGGCGCGAGATGGCGCTCGATCCCGCGAAGCGCGCCGGTTTCATCACGCGTGACGAGGACGTGCTCGACACCTGGTTCTCGTCGGCGCTGTGGCCGTTCTCGACGCTGGGATGGCCCGACGACGATACCGACGTGAAGCGCTATTACCCGACCGACGTGCTCGTCACCGGCTTCGACATCATCTTCTTCTGGGTCGCCCGCATGATGATGATGGGCATCCACTTCATGAAGGACGTGCCTTTCCCGACGGTCTACATCCATGCGCTCGTCCGCGACGAGAAGGGCGCCAAGATGTCGAAGTCGAAGGGCAACGTCATCGATCCCCTTCACCTGATCGACGATTACGGCGCCGACGCGTTGCGCTTCACGCTGGCCGCGATGGCGGCGCAGGGCCGCGACATCAAGCTCGCGCCGCAGCGCGTCGAGGGCTATCGCAATTTCGCGACCAAGCTGTGGAATGCGTGCCGTTTCGCCGAGATGAATGGCTGCGTGCTGCCACGTGGGTTCGATCCATCGCAGGCGAAGGAAACGCTAAATCGCTGGATCGCGCACGAAACCACGCGCGCCACCCGCGAAATCACCGAAGCCATCGAGGCCTATCGCTTCAATGACGCCGCCGGCGCCGCCTATCGCTTCGTCTGGAACGTGTATTGCGACTGGTATCTCGAACTCGCCAAGCCGGTGCTTTTGGGCGAGGAGAGCGCCGCCAAGGCTGAGACCCGCGCGATGGTGGCGTGGGCGCGCGATGAAATCCTGAAGCAGTTGCACCCGTTCATGCCGTTCATCACCGAAGAGCTTTGGGCGGTGACGGCGGCGGTGTCTCGCAGAGAATTGTTGGCGCTCGCGCAATGGCCGGGCCGGGAAGGTGTCACCGACGATGCAGCCGAAGCGGAGATCGGCTGGGTGGTGGATCTCGTGTCCGCCATCCGTTCGTTACGCGCGGAAATGAACATCACCCCGGCGACGCTGATGCCGTTGATCATGATTCGCTCAGGCGAAGATACGCGTGAGCGGATTCAACGCTGGAGTGACGTTATCAAACGTTTGGCGCGGATCGGTGAAATTTCGTTTGAAGATCGTGCGCCCGCGGGAGCGATCCAACTTTTGGTTCGCGATGAGATGGCGGCACTGCCCCTGAAGGGCGTCATCGATCTTTCGGCGGAGAAAACGCGGCTCGAAAAGGAGATCGGCAAGGCCGAAGCCGATATCAAGCGGGTCGATGCCAAACTCAACAATGAAAAATTCGTCGCCAACGCGCCGGAAGAGATCGTTGAGGAAGAGAAGGAGAAGCGCGACGCATCGATCGCCCGCAAGGAGAAGAACGCCGCCGCGCTGCGCGTGCTTGTCAGCGCGATGTGACCGGAAACGGCTTGCTGAGGAATCGCGAGCCTCTCAGTCCATAGCGCCAGGGCAGATCGACCGCCTTGGTGATGCCGATCCGCAATCCCGTCGCAATTTCGGGTGTGCCAATGCGCGCATGTACTGCAATCGGCGGCACGTCTAATCCCAATCCGTTATGCTTGTACGTTATTCCCAGCGCCTGCGTCAGCTTGCCTGGTCCCGAGCAGAGGCTGCGCTCATCGTGCAGGCCGCGCCGACGCTGCATGGCCGGGATGCCGTGCGTCGGCTGCAGCGCGCGGATCAAAACCGCGCTCGCCGATCCCTCCTTTTCGCAGACGAAATTCACGCACCAGTGGATGCCGTAGGAGCGATACACATAGACAAATCCCGCGGGGCCGAACATCACCATGTTGCGCGGCGTCGGCCCCCGATAAGAATGCGCAGCCGGATCGGTGTGATGATAGGCCTCAACCTCGACGATCACGCCGCCGACGCCATCGACCAGCAGCGTGGCGCCGATCAATTCAGGCGCCACCTCATGCACGCTGCGCGCGAAGAACGCGCGCTTCAGCGGTCTGCCGAGCTTTGGAGCCGCCGACGTGCGATTCTGGGCCATGCAGCCGCATAGTAAGGCTTCCTAGCTTTCAAGGCGAACGGTTGCGGTTTTCCCCTCGGCGGATTAGCTAGGGTTTCTCAGAACGGACACTTTATGGTCGTCGTCCTCGATACCGTCTCAGCCACGCCGCTTCGTCCGCGTCATCCTGAAAAGGTGAATCGGCCCGACGCGTTCTCGCCGCCGAAGCCGGACTGGATCCGGGTGCGCGCGCCGAACACGCGCGGTTATGCCGAGACCCGCAAAATCGTCAAGGAAAACGGCCTCGTCACGGTGTGCGAGGAGGCGGGCTGTCCGAACATCGGCGAGTGCTGGGACAAGAAGCACGCCACCTTCATGATCATGGGCGACACCTGCACCCGCGCCTGCGCGTTCTGCAACGTCAAGACCGGGCATGCCCGGCGCGCTGGACGCCTCGGAGCCGGAGCACGTCGCCGAGGCCACGCGCAAACTTGGGCTGGCGCACATCGTCATCACCTCGGTCGATCGCGACGATCTCGCGGACGGCGGCGCGGAGCATTTCGCACGAACCATTCGCGCCATTCGGGAGCGCTGCCCCACCACCACGATCGAGATCCTGACGCCGGATTTCCTGCGCAAGGAAGGCGCTCTGGAAATTGTTGCCGCGGCAAAGCCCGACGTGTTCAACCACAATCTCGAAACCGTGCCGTCGCGCTATCTCACCGTGCGTCCCGGCGCACGCTATTTCCATTCCATCCGGCTGCTGCAGCGGGTCAAGGAGATCGACCCGACGATTTTCACCAAATCCGGCATCATGGTCGGGCCTCGGCGAAGAGCGCCATGAGGTGCTGCAGGTGATGGACGATCTGCGTTCGGCCGACGTGGATTTTCTCACTATCGGGCAATATCTGCAGCCAACCCGCAAGCATCACGCGGTCATGCGTTACGTTTCGCCGGATGAGTTCGCGGGTTATGAGAAGGTCGCTTATACCAAAGGTTATCTGATGGTCTCGGCCAGCCCGCTGACGCGCTCGTCGCATCACGCCGGCGATGATTTTGCGAAGCTGCAGGCGGCCCGCGCTGCATTGTCACGTTAAGCTCGACAATGCCGAAATTCTCCAGCAAGCGCCGGGTGCAACATAGCGCGTCGCAGATGTTCGATCTCGTCGCCGACGTCGAGCGCTATCCGGAATTCGTGCCGCTGTGCAAATCGCTGAAAATCCGCCAGCGCACGCCGCAGCCCGATGGCACCGAAATCGTGATTGCCGACATGACGGTGTCGTTCAATCTGTTGCGCGAGGCGTTTACCAGCAAGGTCACGCTGGACCGGGCGAACCTGAAGATACTGGTGGAGTATCTCGAAGGGCCGTTCAGCAATCTGGAAAACCGCTGGTCGTTCGAACCGAAATCCGACGATGCCTGCGATGTCGGGTTCTTCCTGTCGTATGAATTCAAAAGCCGGATGCTGGCGCTGTTGATGGGCACGATGTTCGACGCGGCATTTCAGCGTTTTGCCGCGGCATTCGAAAAACGCGCCGATCAGGTCTATGGGAAGCCGAAGGTCGCAATCAAGAACGCTTAGACACGCGGCGACACGCCGCCGCTTTAGTCGCCGCGCGGCGCGGCGTACGGGCCACGCGCGGGCGCAGCCGGCTGACGGCTTCGCGGGTTTTTCGCTGGCGACTGCGGGCCGCGCGCAAGTTCGCTCAGCATCCGCAAAGCTTCAACGACCGAGCGTTGCCGCACGGTGCTGCGGCCAATCGCGCCGAACCGGCACTCGCGGTGCAAAATCCTCCCGTCACGCGCGGCAACCGCGAGATGCACTAGGCCAACCGGTTTGCCCGGCATAGCGCCACCGGGACCCGCGATGCCGGTGATGGAGACGGCAAGATCGACGCCGGCTTTTTCCAGCGCGCCGATTGCCATCGCGGTCGCGGTTTCCTTGCTGACGGCGCCGAAATTGTCGAGCGTCGTCGCCTTGACGCCGAGCATCGTCGCGCTTGGCGTCATTGGAGTAGGTGACGAAGCCGCGGTCGATCACGTCTGATGATCCCGGGATGTCCGTCAGCGCGCCGGCCACCAGTCCGCCGGTGCAGGACTCCGCCGTGGCGATGGTGAGTTTGCGGCTCCGGCAGAGATCGAGCAGCGAACGGGCGAGGGCGCGGGCGTCGCTGCCGCTCATCTCAGTCGCTCCAACCTTTGGCGTCCCAAGGCAGGCGTATCGTCGCGCTTGCCGTCGCCGCGATGCCTTCCTCGCGACCGGTGAAGCCGAGCCGCTCGCTGGTCGTGGCTTTCACCGCAACGCGCGAAACCGATACGCCGGTAATCTCGGCAATCCGCACGCGCATGACATCGCGCAGCGGGCCGATCTTTGGGCGCTCGCAAATCAGCGTCACTTCGAGATTGGCGATGCGTCCCTGACGCGCCGTGACGCGATCGACGGCATATTTCAGGAAGCGGTCCGACGCAGCGCCTTTCCATTGCGGATCGCTCGGCGGAAAATGCGAGCCGATGTCGCCATCGGCCAGCGCGCCCAAGAATCGCGTCGACCAGCGCATGCAGCCCGACGTCGCCGTCGGAATGAGCGAGAAAGCCTCGTGTATGCGGCACCCGCACGCCACAAATCATCAGATGATCGCCGTCGCCGAAGGCATGCACGTCGTAGCCGGTGCCGATCCTGATATCGCCGAGCATGGCGCCAGAACTCGCCTGCAGCCGTGCTTCTTCGCGGACAAAATCTTCAGGCGTCGTCAGTTTCATGTTGGCAGGATCGCCTTCAAAGGTCGCCACCGTCAATCCCGCCCATTCCGCGAGCGCGGCGTCATCCGTGAAATCGTCACGGCGTTCGCGCGCGGCGCGGCGATGCGCATCGAAAATCACATCGAAGCGAAATGCCTGCGGCGTCTGCGCGATGCGCAGCCGCGCGCGCTCCGGCGTTGCTTCGACATTTCCCGAGGCGCCGATGAGCTTGATGGTGTCGGTTACGGGAATCGCCGGCACCGCCGCTCCGGTTTTGTCGGCAGCTTCGATCGCGCGCGAAATCAGCGCTGCGGAAACGAACGGCCGTGCGGCGTCGTGGATCAGAACGATATCGGGCGCTTCCCCGGCGAGCGCTTCCAGCCCGGCATGCACCGAAGCCTGACGCGTGGCTGCCGCCATTCGCGGGCGGCTGATAGCGCAGTTCGCTCGCCGCCTCGTTGAACATCGCCATGTCGTCGGGATTTACCACCGGCTGCACGGCTGAAACCTGCGGATGCAAGCAAAACGGCTCCATCGCCCGCGCGATCACTGTGCGTCCGCCGATCGAGCGATATTGCTTGGGCCCGCCGGATCCAGCCCGCAGCCCACGGCCTGCGGCAACGATGATGGCGGCGGTCCGTTTCGACGTCGGCATGGCGAATTTAACAACAGCTGGAGCAAGGGCTGACGCGGATCAGCGGCGACCGGCCTTTACCACGCCGCAGCGAGACGGCAGAAAAAATCGACAATTCGGGGAATCAACAGCGCATTTGCTGCACTGCACTTGCAAAATTCGACAAATCTGTCTAAAGTGTAGGCATGGAACTCGATTGCCCAAGAAATGTGCGTAACTACCCGGGCGGCGGCCACAATGAGGCGGTTTGCCTGACGGCGGGTAGCCCCGTGACCGAGCATGGAATCCACCTCAGCAAGGTTGAAGAATCGGCGATATTGAAGTCGCAAATCGCGTTTTTCTGGCCCCGATGTCGGGGATAACGGACGCGCCATTTCGACGGTTGGCGGCGAAGTTGGGTGCCGGGCTCGTCGTTTCCGAAATGACCGCCAGCGACGATCTTGCGCAGGGACGTCCGATGTCGCGTGCTGCGATGCGAAGCGGCGGGAGTAGGACCGCACGTCGTTCAGCTTGCAGGCTGCGAAACACGCTGGATGGCTGAGGGCGCGCGGATCGCCGAAGCCGGCGGCGCTGACATCATCGACATCAACATGGGTTGCCCTGCGCGGCACGTGACCGGTGGACAGTCTGGTTCGGCCTTGATGCGCGATCTCGACCACGCCTTGAAACTGATCGAGGCGACGATAGTCGGCCGTGAAAGTGCCGGTAACGCTGAAGATGCGACTGGGCTGGGACGATCGCTCGCTCAACGCGCCGGAGCTGGCGCGTCGCGCGCAGACTGCGGGCGTGCAGTTGATTTCGGTTCATGGCCGAACGCGCTGCCAATTCTATAAGGGTGAGGCCGACTGGAGCGCGGTGCGGGCGGTAAAGGATGCAATTGACATTCCGCTCGTGGTGAATGGCGACGTCACGTCATTCGAAAACGCGGTAACCGCGCTTCAGACGTCCGGTGCCGACGCGGTCATGATCGGGCGCGGCGCGCAGGGTCAGCCGTGGTTGCCGGGCCAGATCGGACGCCGCCTCGAAACAGGAATCGTGGAGACCGCGCCATCGCTGGCGGTGCAGTTGAAATACATCACCACCCTATATGACGAGATCTGCCGTCACTATGGTCTGCGCATCGGTCTGCGGCATGCGCGCAAGCATCTCGGCTGGGCCCTGGATGTCGCCGCGAAATGCAGTTTTGCGCCCACGGCCGTTCTGAAGAAGCTGGCGACAACAGAATTCTGACCGCTGAAGACACTTCCGGCATGCATCGCGCCCTTCACGATGCCTTCGAAGACTTCGCGTGGAGCGCCGCTGCATGACATCAGCTCGCAGAACAGCGCCGGCCTGCACCATCCGACAGCGAAGCCATTCTCAATGCGCTGCCAAATCCCGTTCTGCTGATTGCGCCTGATGGCAGGATCGTCGACGCCAACATGGCCGCGGAATCCTTTTTCGAAATATCGACGCAATTTCTGCGCCGGCAATCCTTGAAGGAGTTGGTGCCGTTCGGAAGTCCGCTGCTCGCGTTGATCGATCAGGTACGCAGCACCGGTTCGCCGGTAAATGAATTCAAGGTCGACCTCGGAACGCCGCGGATTGGCAGGGATCGTCAGGTCGATCTGCATGTCGCGCTGTTGACGGAGCGGCCTGGCCATATCGTGGTGATGCTGCAGGAGCGCACCATCGCCGACAAGATGGATCGTCAGTTGACGCATCGCAGCGCGGCGCGCTCGGTGATCGCGCTTGCCGCGATGCTGGCGCACGAGATCAAAAATCCATTGTCCGGTATTCGCGGCGCGGCGCAATTGCTCGAACAGGCGGCGTCTTCGGAAGACCGCATGTTGACGCGGCTGATCTGCGACGAGGCCGACCGCATCGTGACGCTGGTCGATCGGATGGAAGTGTTCGGCGACGACCGGCCGGTGGCGCGCGGCCCCGTCAACATTCACAGCGTGCTCGATCACGTCAAGCGGCTCGCGCAGTCGGGCTTCGCGCGCAATATCCGGTTTATCGAGGATTACGATCCATCATTGCCGCCGGTGCTGGCCAATCAGGACCAGTTCATTCAGGTGTTTCTGAACTTGGTGAAGAATGCCGCAGAAGCCGTCGCCGACCTCGGTAGCGACGGCGAGATCCAGCTTACTACAGCCTTCCGACCGGGTGTGCGGCTGTCGATTCCGGGCAAGAAATCCCGGGTGTCGTTGCCGCTCGAGTTCTGCGTCAAGGACAACGGTCCCGGGGTGCCGGAGGATCTGCTGCCTAATCTGTTCGATCCCTTCGTCACCACCAAGGCGACAGGAAGCGGTCTTGGTCTCGCGCTGGTCGCCAAGATCGTCGGCGACCACGGCGGTATCATCGAATGCGAATCCCAGCCGCGAAAAACAATCTTCCGCGTGCTGCTGCCCGATGTTCAACACCGCCAAACATTTCGATCCAAGCCAATGACGCCGACGTGCCGGGTACGTCGTCGCTTGCCTCGACAGGACACAAGATGAGGAAGAAAAATGCCCGCAGGTAGTATTCTTGTCGCCGACGACGATACGGCGATCCGCACCGTTCTCAATCAGGCGCTGTCGCGCGCCGGCTATGAGGTGCGGCTGACCGGAAACGCCGCGACGCTGTGGCGATGGGTCAGCCAGGGCGAGGGCGATCTCGTCATCACCGACGTCGTGATGCCCGATGAGAATGCGTTCGATCTGCTGCCGCGCATCAAGAAGATGCGTCCCAATCTTCCGGTCATCGTGATGAGCGCGCAGAACACCTTCATGACGGCGATCCGCGCGTCCGAGCGCGGCGCCTATGAATATCTGCCGAAACCGTTCGACCTGAAGGAATTGATCGCCATCGTCGGCCGCGCGCTGGCCGAGCCAAAGGAGCGCGTCGCTCACCATGCCGACGCAGGCGAATTCGACGCAATTCCGCTCGATCGGCCGCTCGCCGGCAATGCAGGAAATTTATCGCGTGCTGGCGCGTCTGATGCAGACAGATCTTACGGTGATGATTTCCGGCGAATCCGGCACCGGCAAGGAACTGGTCGCGCGCGCGTTGCATGATTACGGCAAACGTCGCAACGGGCCGTTCGTCGCCGTCAACATGGCGGCGATCCCGCGCGATCTCATCGAGTCCGAATTGTTCGGCCACGAACGCGGCGCGTTCACCGGCGCCAACACCCGCGCCTCCGGCCGCTTCGAGCAGGCTGAAGGCGGCACGCTGTTTCTCGACGAGATCGGCGACATGCCGATGGAGGCGCAGACGCGGTTACTGCGCGTACTGCAGCAAGGCGAATACACCACCGTCGGCGGCCGTACGCCGATCAAGACCGACGTGCGCATCGTCGCGGCGAGCAACAAGGATTTGCGCATCCTGATTCAGCAGGGGCTGTTTCGCGAAGATCTGTTCTTCCGTCTCAACGTCGTTCCGCTACGACTGCCGCCTTTGCGCGAACGCATCGAGGATTTGCCCGATCTGATCAGGCACTTCTTTTTGCTGGCCGAGAAGGATGGTTTGCCGCCGAAAAAGCTCGACAGCCAGGCGCTGGAGCGGATGAAGCAGCATCGCTGGCCCGGCAACGTCCGCGAACTTGAAAATCTCGCGCGGCGCCTTGCGGCGCTATATCCGCAGGACGTGATCACCGGCTCGGTGATCGACGGCGAGCTGGCGCCTCCGGCGATCGCCTCCGCCAGCAGCGCGCATCATGGCGTCGATAATCTCGGCGGGGCCGTCGAGGTTTATCTGTCCTCGCATTTTTCGAGCTTTCCTAATGGCGTGCCCCCGCCAGGTCTGTATCACCGGATTTTGCGCGAAATCGAGGTTCCGCTGCTGACTGCCGCGTTGGCTGCGACGCGGGGCAACCAGATCCGCGCCGCCGACATGCTCGGGCTCAACCGCAATACGCTGCGGAAGAAAATCCGCGACCTCGACATACAGGTGTACCGCACCGGCGTCCTGAGCAATGCTTGGCAAAAATAAGCGCCGCGGATTTGTCGCAATTCGGCAACATTGTGATATGAATGCATCAGTCCATTGCCGGACGTGATCCGGCAAGCGGCAGGCCTTCACGCTCACCGTTGCCGGAATGACCAGCGCAGACACCTCAGCCCCATCGTTTGATCCGTCGTTTAGCGAGCGGCCCGGCTGGCCGCTGCGGCGTCTGCTGGCGCCCATCGCGGTCGGCCTGGCGCTGTTGTCGGCCTTCCTCACCTTTGTCGTGCTCACCGGGCTGACGCGCATCGAGCCGACGCGCGACGTCGTCGTCACCTTCTATCTGATCAATGCGGCCACCATCCTGATGCTGGTCGGCATCATCATCAACGAAGTCTGGAAGGTGGTGCAGGCGAGGCGGCGCGGCCGTGCGGCGGCAGGACTGCACGTCCAGATCGTCAGTTTGTTTTCAGTCATTGCGGTGCTGCCGGCCGTGCTGGTTTCGGTGATCGCCAACGTCACCATCGACCGCGGCCTTGACCGGATGTTTTCCGGCCCGACTCGTCAGGTGATCGAGAATTCGCTGATCGTCGCCAACGCCTATCTGCACGAACATGCGCAACTCATCCGTGGCGACATTCTAGGAATGGCCAACGATATTTCCCACGCGCGCCCGTTATTCGATCAGGACCGCGGCACGTTCCGCGACGTGCTGACTGCAAGTGCCGCGTCACGTAATCTCCCCGGCGCAATGCTGATCGACAAGGACCGCAACATTCTGGAGACCGCGCAAACCGGCATCGTGCAGAACTTCACCACGCCGGAGCAGGAATTTCTCAATAACGTCGATGAGAAAGAACCGCAGATCGCCGTGTTCATCGAACAGAATTATGTCGCGGCGGTCGTCCGGTTGCGTGCGTTCAATGATACGTTTCTCTACGTAGCGCGGCTGCTCGATCCGCGCGTGGTCGCGCAGTTGCGCCAGACCCAGGCCAGCGTCGCTGAATATGCCGAGATGGAGTCGCGGCGACTGGGCAGTCAGGTCGCCTTCGCGTTGATGTTTGCGGTGATTGCGCTGACGATCTTGATGGCATCGGTGCTGATCGGGTTGAACTTTTCCAACCGGCTCGTGGCGCCGATCCGGCGGCTGATGGGTGCGGCACAAACGGTGTCCACGGGCGACCTTCATGTCCAGGTGCCGGTACACAGGTCGGAAGGCGATCTCGCCCAACTCGGCGAGACCTTCAACAAGATGACGCAGGAGTTGCGGAGCCAGCGTGACGAACTCGTGAGCGCCAGCGATCTGATCGACAGCCGGCGCCGATTCATCGAAGCGGTGCTGTCGTCGGCGAGCGCCGGCATTATCGGCATCGATGCGTCAGGCAGCGTCGGCATCCTCAATCGCTCCGCGGAAAAACTGATCGGGCATGCGGAATCCGAAACACTCGGTCATCCGCTTGTCGGAGGTGCTGCCCGAGCTCGACGACATGATGATAACCAGCGCGTGAGGGTACCCAGCGCCTGGTGCAGGGCCAGGTCACCATCACGCGCGATGGAAAAGAACGCAATCTGTCGGTCCGCGTCAGCGCCGAGCAGACCAGCCACTCGCAGGACAGTTACATCATCACGCTCGACGACATCACCGAGCTGGTTTCCGCGCAACGCACCTCGGCATGGGCCGACGTCGCGCGGCGCATTGCTCACGAAATCAAAAATCCACTGACGCCGATCCAGCTTTCGGCCGAACGCATTCGCCGCAAGTTCGGCAAGGTCATCATCGACGACAAGGCGATCTTCGAGCAATGCACCGACACGATCGTGCGGCAAGTCGACGACATCAGGCGGATGGTCGATGAATTCTCGCGTTTTGCGCGGATGCCTAAGCCCGTCATCGAAGGGGAGGATGTTGCCGATACCGTGCGCCAAGCCGTCTTCCTGATGCGGGTCGGACATCCCGACATCGATATCGAGGCTGAGATCAAGGAAGGGCCGATGCGGGCGCAGTTCGACCGCCGGCTGATTTCACAGGCGTTGACCAACATCATCAAGAACGCATCGGAAGCCATCGAGGCCGTGCCCGCAGAAGAGCTTGGCAAAGGCCGTATCGATGTTATCGCCGCGCGCGAGGGCGACGACATCGTCATCGACGTGATCGACAATGGCATCGGCTTGCCGACGGTCAGCCGGGCGCGCCTGCTGGAACCCTATGTCACCACGCGCGAGAAGGGGACTGGCCTCGGCCTCGCCATAGTCGGCCGTGTTCTGGAAGATCATGGCGGCGGAATCGAACTCAACGATGCGGCGGATATTCGTCCGGGTGCGCGCGGCGCCTGGATGCGGCTGCGGTTTGCGGTTTCCGGCAAGAAACCGGACGCCGAAGCGAAAGCTGGCGCCAGGACGGCAAGCCTGCCGAAGCCACCGGGCGAAAGCCGATGAGCGAGACAAGAAAAGAAAAAACCTCCGAGCCGTTATCCGAAACCGACCGCAAAACAAAGATAAAGCCGCAACAGGCTGAAAGCACAGGGCTGACCCATGGCTAATGACATTCTGATTGTCGACGACGAAGCGGATATTCGGGATCTCGTCGCCGGCATTCTTGACGACGAAGGCTTCACGACGCGCACTGCGCGCGACAGCAATTCGGCGCTGGCGGAGATTGCGAATCGCCGGCCTCATCTGGTGTTCCTCGACATCTGGCTGCAGGGCAGCAAGCTCGACGGCCTGCAATTGCTTGAGCAGGTGAAGCGTGACCACGCGGAAGTCCCGGTCGTGATGATTTCCGGTCACGGTAATATCGAGACCGCAGTCGCGGCGATCAAGCGCGGCGCCTACGACTTCATCGAAAAGCCGTTCAAAGCGGACCGGCTGATTCTGGTGGCGACGCGCGCGCTGGAAACGTCGCGGCTCAAGCGCGAGGTCAAAGAGCTCAAGCAGATGGCGCCGGCCGCGAGCACGCTGACCGGCCGCTCCCCCTGCATGAATCAGTTGCGCCAGACCATCGAGCGGGCCGCGAAGGCCAACAGCCGCATCCTGATCGTCGGCCCATCAGGCTCGGGAAAGGAACTGGCGGCGCGCACACTGCATAATGCTTCCGCCCGCGCGGACGGTCCCTTCGTCGTCATCAATGCGGCTGCAATCACCTCCGAGCGCATGGAAGTCGAACTGTTCGGCATCGAGCAATCCAATGGCGAGCAGCCGCGCAAGGCTGGAGCGCTTGAAGAGGCGCATAGCGGCACATTGTTCATCGATGAAATCGGCGATCTGCCGCGAGAGACCCAAAACAAGATTTTGCGCGTGCTGGTCGATCAGACATTCCAGCGGGCAGGGGGCAGCGCCAAGGTCAATGTCGATGTTCGCATCATCTCTTCAACCGCGCGCAACCTCGAAGAGGAAATCGCGCAGGGCCAGTTTCGCGAGGACCTTTATCATCGGCTCTCGGTGGTTCCGATCCGCGTTCCGCCGCTGTCGGAACGGCGCGAGGATATTCCCGAACTGGTGGATTATTTCATGGACCAGATATCGGTCGCCACCGGCCTGCCGAAACGCCAGATCGGCCAGGATGCGATGGCGGTGCTTCAGTCCCACGTTTGGCCGGGAAACGTTCGCCAGCTTCGCAACAACGTCGAGCGCGTCATGATTCTGGCCGGCGGCGGCCCCGAGGTCATCATCACCGCGGACATGCTGCCTCAGGATGTGGGCTCTATGGTTCCGGCGATGCCGACCAGCAACAACGGCGAACACATCATGGGTCTGCCGCTGCGCGACGCGCGGGAAGTGTTCGAAAGGGATTATCTGATCGCGCAGATCAGCCGCTTTTCCGGCAATATCTCGCGTACTGCCGAATTCGTCGGCATGGAACGCTCGGCGCTGCATCGCAAGCTCAAGGCGCTCGGGGTGGGGTAGAGCCTCTTGTTCCACAGACAGGCGCCGGTTTTGAGCGGTGCGTGGATAAGTTCCCGACCGATGCATTTCGCCCGTCATTTATCGCTTTTGCCGCATGAACCGGCTTGCCTAAAAAGCAAGCCTGCCTTCTAATCATGCCGCCGTGGCTTCGGAGGGGGATCTCAGAGGACGCAGCACCGGGATGACGCTCCGAAGAGAGCAGCGTCCGGGTCAATAAAAAGAAGCAAACAAACTGCGGGATAAAAACAATGGCGGCAGACCGCGCACAAAATCTACAGGACACCTTCCTCAATCACGTTCGCAAGACCAAAACGCCTCTGACGATCTTTCTGGTCAATGGAGTAAAGCTGCAGGGCATTGTCACCTGGTTCGACAATTTTTGCCTTCTGCTGCGTCGCGACGGGCATTCGCAGCTTGTCTACAAGCATGCGATCTCGACCATCATGCCCGGCGCTCCGATCCAGTTGTTCGAAGGCGGCGAGGATGCTCCGGCTTGAGCACAGCGTTGAAAGACATCTTAGGTTGCAGCCCCGCGATTTTGGAAGCGAGGTTGATCGCCCGCGATCAGCGCACGGCGATGCAACGGGACGCGCTGTCGTTATCGGCCCCTATCTTCGCACGCGACGCGGCGATCCCGATACGACGGACAGTCAGGCCATCAGAAATTCTGAAGCGCGGCTTGAGGAAGTCGTCGGCCTCGCGCGCGCGATCGATCTGAAGATCGCCGAGGCGCTGATCGCGCCGATAAGCCAGATCAGGCCCGCGACCTATCTCGGCAAGGGCAAGGTCGAGGAGATCGTCGGCCTCATCACCGGGCATGAGATCGAACTCGTGGTGATGGATTGCGCGCTGTCGCCGATCCAGCAGCGCAATCTTGAGAAGGCGTGGAATACCAAGGTGCTGGATCGCACGGGATTGATCCTCGAAATCTTCGGGCGCCGCGCCAAGACCAAGGAAGGCTCACTGCAGGTCGAACTGGCGCATCTGAATTACCAGCGCAGCCGCCTGGTGCGGTCATGGACCCATCTCGAACGCCAGCGCGGCGGCTTCGGATTCATGGGCGGCCCCGGCGAAACCCAGATCGAAGCCGATCGACGGCTGATCGGCGACCGCATCGGAAGGCTCGAGAACGAAATCAAGAAAGTGCAGGCGACGCGGCGGCTGCATCGCGCCGGACGCCAGCGCGTGCCGTATCGCGTGGTGGCGCTGGTCGGCTACACCAACGCCGGAAAATCGACGCTGTTCAATCGCCTCACCCGCGCCGAGGTGCAAGCTGCCGACATGCTGTTCGCGACGCTGGATCCGACGTTGCGCGCGCTTAGCTTGCCGCATGGCGGCAAGGCGATGCTGTCGGACACCGTGGGATTTATCTCCAACCTGCCGACGCAACTCGTCGCCGCGTTCCGGGCCACTCTGGAAGAGGTGCTGGAAGCCGATGTGATCTTGCACGTCCGCGATATCTCGCATGAAGATGCCGACGCCCAGCAGCGCGACGTCGATACCGTGCTGCGCCAGCTCGGTATCGATCCCGACGCAGGCGCACGCATTCTCGAAGTCTGGAACAAGATCGACCGCTTCAATGCCGATGAGCGTGAGAACCTTGCGAACATCGCGGCGCGCCGCCCTCCGGAACGACCTTGTTTTCTCGTCTCGGCCGAAACCGGGGAGGGGGTCGACGCACTATTGGCGGCCATCGAGGCGCGACTTGCGGCCACGCGCACGACGCTTGATTTGTCGATCGACGCTTCCGATGGCGCGGCGATCAGTTGGCTGCATCGCAACGCGGAGGTGCTCAGCAAGGAGCTTCACGATGGCCGGTTCGCGATGACAGTGCGGGTCGATGAGACCAAGCGCGACATTGTTGTGAAGAAGTTCGATGCGGTGCTGCGCAGGTTTAATTTGGTTCGCACCAACGGGTGAACGGCGGCGAGGAGGCGCCTCACCCTGAGGAGCGGCCGTTGGCCGCGTCTCGAAGGATGCATCCCGGCGCTCATGGTTCGAGACGGCGCAAGAGCGCCGCCTCACCATGAGGCTACTTCTTTTCTTCGCCTTCGCCTCGTTCCACAGTGCATCCATCTCCTGCAGCGACGCGCCTTCAAGGGAACGACCCTGCGCTTCAAGCGCGCGCTCGATGTAAGCAAACCGCCGCTCGAATTTCGCATTGGTACGCCGAAGCGCCAGATCGGGATCGGCGCCGACGTGCCGCGCGAGATTGACAAGCGCGAACAAGAGATCGCCGGTTTCGTCGGTGAGCTTATCGGCATCGCCCCCGTCGAGTGCGGCCTCGATCTCGTCGGCCTCTTCGCGAATTTTATGCAGCACCGCGCGGGGATCGTTCCAGTCGAAGCCGACGCTGGAGGCTTTACGCTGCAGCGCCATCGCGCGCGACAACGCGGGTTGTCCGGCCTTGACGCCCGAGAGCAACGATGGCTGCGAAAGCTCACCGTGCGGCCGCCGTGCCGCGCGTTCGGCTTTCTCCTCGGCCTTGATGCGCTCCCATGCACTCTTCACACCAGGCGCCGTCAGATTTCCATCGCTTGTCCGCAAACACATGCGGATGCCGCGGATCATCTTGCTCGTGATCGCCTCGTACCACGTCGCCGAAACGCAAACGCGTTCTGCTCCTCCGCGAGTGCGGGCGTGATACACCACCTGCAGCAGAAGATCGCCCAGTTCTTCGCAGAGATCGTCGAGATCGCCACGCCCGATGGCGTCGGCGACCTCATAGGCTTCCTCGATCGTGTAGGGCGCGATCGTCGCAAAATTCTGTTCGAGGTCCCAAGGGCAGCCGCTGCCGGGCGTGCGCAACTGCGCCATGATTTCGATGCAGACCTGAGATATCGCGGGAGGGCTTCATGGAGCACCACGTGAGAGGATTTCGGGGCTGTATGCCGCAGGTCGAAAGGCTATCCCAGCACAAAAAAGAGCGGCGAGCTCCACTATTGCCTCCGAGTTGGAGTGCGCATGCAGGAATGCTAAGGCCACACCATGAATGAGAAAGGTACAGACGAGACTGCGCTGGTGCTGTTCTCCGGCGGGCAGGATTCCGCGACCTGTCTTGCCTGGGCACTACAGCGCTTTGCGCGCGTCGAAACGCTCGGTTTCAGCTACGGTCAACGCCATGTCGTTGAACTCGAATGCCGCAGCAGGTTAAGCGATGGCATCAAAACATTGCATGCCGATTGGGCTGGAAAGATCGGCGAGAGCCATACGCTCGACATTCCAACACTAGCCGATATTTCCGATACCGCACTGACACGCGACGTTGCAATCGCGATGGGTGACGACGGCCTGCCCAATACGTTCGTGCCCGGACGCAATCTGGTGTTTCTCACCTTTGCGGCAGCCTTGGCTTACCGGCGCGGCATCACGCAAATCGTGGGCGGAATGTGCGAGACCGATTATTCCGGATATCCTGATTGCCGCGACGAAACCATCAAGGCGCTACAAACCGCCATCAATCTCGGCATGGCCAGGCAGTTCGAGTTGCACACGCCGCTGATGTGGCTCGACAAGGCCGGCACCTGGACGCTGGCGCATGAACTGGGCGGGGCAGGGCTTGTTGATCTGATCCGCGAGCACTCGCACACCTGTTATCTCGGGGAACGCGGGGCGCAGCATGATTGGGGCTATGGCTGCGGCGAATGTCCGGCGTGTGCCTTGCGTGCGAAGGGATGGCGGGAATACGCGGCGAAGAAAACTTAAGTGCTGAAATCTTCCGGCTTCAGTTCGATCGGTGCGCCATGCGGCGTGCGGTCGGCGGCATGGTCCCAGGCATCGCGATAGCGATGCAGCGTGTCCGATGTGGTCACGCCCTTGGCGGCGATCAGCCGCTCCAGCGCCGCGAGCCAGTGCCGGTAATAAGTTTCGCCGGTATCGGGATCACCGCCAGCCTGCGCACGCTTGATTTCATCCGCGAGCGTGGCGGCCCATTCCGGCCAGGTGAATAGGCCCCGCCCGTGCAGAGCTACCGCCATCGCAAAGGCCTGTGCTTCCCATGGTTCGCGGAATACCGGCCCGTCGTTGTCATGGGGAATGCCGGGAAGGGCGTCCGCCGCCCGCGCCGCGGCTTGCGGATCGGGCGGCATCACGCCGGCTCCAGATATGGCTCGAACGCATCGATGGAGATTTTCACCGTGGGGTCAGCATCCCCGCCCCATAGCTCTCTCGCTTCGAACACTACCGTGTAGAGCCATTGCGGCTGTTCGCCTTCGTCCACCGCGGCGGTGTCGGGAAACACCTGGCAGCCGTGGTTGCGTTCGACCACGCCGAAATGCCCGCGCACATAACGCGGCAGGCGCGTATGCGTCGCCGGATGGATATTTTTCGCGCGCACGCGGTCGCCGGGGTTAAATTTCGCAGGCGCGGTCGGCGTCCGACCAAAATTGCCGCGCACCATGACGCGCTCGACGTCATCAAGCTGAAACGCACCATGCGTGAGCGGTTTTGGAGCCGCGAGCGCATGGCCGCTTCTCACCTCGTCAGGCGCAATATAGCCCCTCGCGACCAGCGAGTTCTCCAAGCCGAGAAACCACTTCTTGTAATAGGAGCTGGAGAGATAAACCTGCGGCGGCAGCAATTCGCGAAAGAAGCGCGACATGTCGATATTGAACGCACCCTGCGCACCCATGGCGCGCACCATGGCCATCACGCGGCCTTCCCATTTCTCATGAAAGACCGGCTCGTCTGGCTCGGCATCGACTTTGCCAAAACCATCCATGCCGCCCATGTCGTGGACGCCGTTCAAGAGGGCGAGCCCGGTGTTTTAGGAAATCCCGTGCCAATCATGGAATCGCGCGTAACGAGTTCGGCGAGCTGCTGCGCGCTCCAGCCTTCGGTTCCTGCGGGGCGCATCGGCAGCACGAGAAATCGCGTCTCGGCCGTCGAATCCCACACCCGGATTTCGGTTTCCTTCGGGACGCTGACGCCGAAATCAGCAAGCACGCCGCGAGGGTCTTTTACCGCGCGGGAACGATAGGGTGCGGCCTTGTACCAGACGGGGGGCAAGCCCAGCATCTCCCAGGGATAACAGGAGCACAGCGTGCATACGACCATGTTGTGGCGCTCGGGCGTGTTCTCGACCGCGACGAGGTGATCGCCGACACGGCTGACATGGCCGAGCGTACTGACCGCTTTGGTGGCGTCTTCCAGCAGGGCCTCTTTGAACGCGGGTCGGTCCAGGCCTTGGCGACGACCTGAGCGCCATTGTGCGGGCCGATCTTTGTTTCATAGGCCTGGATGATGGCATCGAGCGCTGCCGGATCGACATAGCCTTTCTCGGTCAGGATCGTCTCGAGCGCGCGCACGCGCAGTTCGGTCTCGGACAATTCCGAATGGTCATCGTGACCGTGATGGTGATGCCCGGAATGGTGATGATCGTGCTCTGTCATGGTGCAAAACCATAGCTGTAAATCGGGTCATGTCGAGGGCTGGAACGGCGTTCATTTCGAGTTCAATTTGAATCAATTCCGGCCTTGGCCCAGTGGCGATTTGGGAACGATAACGCCAATCATAGTCCCGGTTCCGGGAACAACTGCCGCTGGCCCCGCCAGCGGTAGCAAACCGTTAAATTCTTGCCGCCATTGGTGGGTGCCATGAAAGTCCTGCTCGCCTTTTCAGCCGCCTGGATCGCCTTCTCGCTTGCCGATCAAGGCTTGTATGGCGGCGTGCACATCGGGCTTATTTCGCAGCTCCTCGCGAGTTGCATCTCGGGCGTGGTCTCGCTTTTCTCCTGAGCGTCAGGCGTCAGCGGGGGCGTTGGCTCTTCCGGCAAATCCGGCCTACAAATCCCTCCACAGGCGAGGGTGGCGATTGGCGGATTTTGTCAAAATCGAAAAGGGTCTGGGCCCGGAAGGCCGCATCGCCGTGGTGCGCTTCGACCGAGATGACGGTATCAACGCGCTGTCGCCGAAAGCTCTGCGGCAACTGACCGAAGCCGCACGCAGCTTTGAAGATGATGGCGACACCTCCGTCGTCGTGCTGACCGGCAGCGCCAAGGCGTTCAGCGCCGGCTTCGACCTGAAAGACGCTGAAGGCCGTTCGCGCGCGACCATGGATCTAGGGACGCTCCGCCGGCATCTCAAGCTCGGACCGCGGCTGACGCGCGCGTGGCAGGAGATGGAGCAGATCACCATCGGCGCCATCGAGGGCTTTTGCATCGGCGGCGGCGTGGCGCTGGCGGTCGCGCTGGATTTCCGCGTGATGGCGCGCGATGCCCATATGCGCGTTCCTGAAATCGGCCTTGGCATGAACATGAGCTGGCAGAGCGTGCCGCGCATGCTGCATCTGATGGGGCCGGCCCGCACCAAGCAGGCGGTGATCCTCGCCGACCAACGCATTTCAGCCGTGCAAGCGTACGAATGGGGCTTGGTGGAGGAGGTGGCTGAGCCCGGCCGTGCGTTCGATACCGCGATGGCGCTGGCCGCCAAGGTCGCGGCGCAGCCGCCGCTTTCGGTCGCCATGACCAAGCTTACGGTCAACCGGCTGGCCTACGCGCTGGACGATCTGGCCGCTCATATGGATGTCGACCAGTTCGCGCTGGCGAGCCTGACCGACGACCAAAAAGAGGGCGTTGCGGCGTTCCTCGGCCGCCGCAAGCCGCGCTTCAAGGGCCGCTAGTCAACAGGAGAACCCCCATGATGCAACTTAAACCGAACTGCGAATGCTGCGATCGCGATTTGCCACCGCAAAGTCCGGACGCCGTGATCTGCACCTTCGAATGCACGTTCTGCGCGGACTGCGCTGCGACCGTTTTCGGCGGCGTCTGCCCGAACTGCCAAGGCAATTTCGTCAGCCGTCCCATCCGGCCCACCGCAATGCTGGCGAAATACCCCGCATCGACCGAGCGAAATCTCCGCGAGCAGCCTTGCGCGGCTGCATAGCTTGCGCTCCGGCGTCAAGACCGGATGAACGCTAGCAGATCGGCATTGATTAGCTCTGCATGCGTTGTCGGCATCCCGTGAGGCAGTCCGGGATAGGACTTCAGCGTCCCGTGCTTCAACAGTTTCACCGATCGAGCGCCGGTCGTCGGAAACGGGCAAATCTGATCATCTTCGCCGTGCATGACCAGCACCGGCACATCGATCGCCTTTAGATCGTCGAAGAATTCCGTCTCCGACAGCACCCGCACGCACTCCCATTGTGCAATGGCGGCGCCCATCATGCCTTGCCGCCACCAGTTGCGGCGGATGCCTTCCGAGATCGCCGCGCCTGGGCGGTTGTAGCCGTAAAACGGCATGGTGATGTCGATGTAAAACTGCGAACGGTGATTTGCGGTGCCGTCGCGAATGCCATCCACGACTTCTTTGGGCACCCCGTCCGGGTTGCGCTCCGACTTCATGAACGTCGGCGGAATGGCGCTGATCAGCACAGCCTTCTTTACGCGCCCCTTGCCGTGCCGAGCGACATAGCGCGCCACTTCGCCGCCGCCGGTCGAGTGACCAATATGGATAGCATCTTTCAGATCGAGTTTCTTGACCACTTCGAAGGCATCGTCCGCGTAAGTATCCATGTCGTGACCATTAGCCGTTTGCGTTGAGCGGCCATGTCCGCGCCGGTCGTGCGCGATCACGCGGTAGCCCTGCGCCAGGAAGAACATCATCTGGCTGTCCCAGTCGTCGGCGCTAAGCGGCCAGCCGTGGTGGAAGAACAGCGGCTGACCCTTTCCCCAGTCCTTGAAAAAGATTTCCGTGCCGTCGGCGGTAGTGACCGTACCCATTGAATGTCTCTCCGTTGTTAAATCGCCAGCCCTAGGAAACGCATGGCCAGCCTGACTGAAGCACCATTCAACTACCGGGCCATGACGCGCGTCGCGTCTGTTTGTGCTGTTCCTGGACGTTTCGTGCTGTGCCGCGCTTTTTCTATAGCCCGGTGTCTTATTGCCCCCGGTGGAGCGAAGCTCAATTCGGGGGCAGAGCGCATCGCGCTTGTTCGCGCGCGAATTGGGCCGGGGTGCACCCTTCATGGTGGCGAAAGCGACGCGAAAAATCACTCTGAACGGCGAACCGACGGCCTGAGCCACGCTCGCCAACGATGTCCCGGCATTGACGATCAGCTTTTTGGCCTGCTCGATCCGAGCCCGCTCGACATATTTGGCCGGCGACAAGCCGAGATGGAGCTTGAACATCCGGCCAAAATGAAAACGGCTCAATGCCGCGGCGCCGGCCAGTTCGCCAAGTGAGATCGCCCGATTAGGATTATCCTCGATGTAGTCGATCGCGCGGCGGACTGCCGCAACGTCGATTTCCGACGTCGACCGATCTTCAATGCCGGCTGCGTTCGTGTAACGCCGCAGCAGATGCGCGCACAGGGCAACCGCCATGGACTCGACGATCAGGACCTGCGCGGGATGCGTGGCGCGGTTCAGTTCAGTATGGAAAATCGCAGCGATATGCTCGACGGTTGGGTCCCGCATACGGGGAATGTCGGCGAACTCGAACCGGCGCTGACCGGCTCTGCGCATTTCGGCGGCCATCTGCTCCATCTTGTCAGGGTCCAGCCGGATGTCGAGATGGGCGGGCACGAACCCGTGCCAGCGCGATTTCAGGCCTGCCGGCAGAATAGCGAAGTCGCCAATTCGAGACGGACCGGTGAAAACCTTGCCGCGGACTTCCCGGCGGATCGAAGGCGAGGTGCCCGTGCACAGGCCGATTTTGACATGGTCCCGAGGAGGAGCCAGCTGGTCCTCGACATAGACCTCTTCGAATTCGTTGATATGCACGCCTCCCCAGCACCGGCCCGAACTCGTCCGCTTCAAAGGATAGACGCGAAGCAACTCCGCCTGAACGTCTGCAATTGAAGTTCCAGTCGTCCGAGGGCTCTGTGACATCGCCGTCTCCCAATGCGGCGCAGGCTATACTAAAATCGGGCACGCTGCATCGGAGCTGTCCGGCGGGCACTTGACGAGCATGCCTCACGCATTTGATTTTGTACGGGTTGAGACAACACGCGCCAGCGGGGAGGGCACCATGACAAAATCCATGACCATCGAACGTGCGACCGAATTCGGCAGCGCGTGGAACAGCCACGATCCAGACCTCGTCGCGAGCTTTTTCGCGGAAGACGGCGTTTATCATGCCTCGGTCGGACCCGATCAGCTTGGCAAAAGTTATGCCGGCAAAGCCGCTGTTCGCGAGGGCGTGAAAGTATTCTTCGATCGTTTTCCCGATGGTCGGTTCGAAAATCTCAAGGTCGCTGTCGCCGGTAATATCGGCACGTTTGAATGGGATTTCATCGCCACCGATGCGAGCGGCAAATCGGTCAGCACGGCAGGCTGCGATTTGCTCGAATTCAAGGGCGACATGGTTGCAAAGAAGAATGCATTCCGGAAGGTGCGGGGCTAACGGCTGAACACAAGACACTCCACAAGATTCAAACCCTGAACTGGAGGACACATGGAGCATCTCCGCTATCCCAACGAAAGCTCCGAGTACCGCGCGGCCAGAAACGCGCTTCTGCGTGACGAGATCGCGCTGCGTGCCCACATTGAAGCTGTGGCAGCCAAACGCCGCGCGCTGCCGCCGGGCGGCGAGGTAGCGGAGGACTACGTATTCGAGCGGATAGGGAAGAACGCGGCGCCGGAAAAGGTCAGGATGTCCGAGCTGTTCGGCCCGCATGATACGCTCATCCTCTACAGCTTCATGTACGGACCCGAGCGCGAATTGCCGTGTCCCGGCTGCACGCATTTGCTGGATGGGCTGGATGGCGCGGCCCGGCACATGGGTCAGCGAGTAGCCTTTTACATCGTCGCCAAATCCCCGATCGCGCGGCTTGCGGCATGGGCGCATACGCGCGGCTGGGACCATCTCGCGTTTCGTCCACGGCAGGGAACAGCTACGACGCGGATTATTTCGGCGACACCTCAAAATTCCCCGCCGGATTGCGCGCACAGCACCACGTGCCGGACGGAGAGAACTGGGACGAGACGATCTTCAACGTCTTCAAGAAAACAGGCGGAGCGTTCCGTCACTTCTGGGGCTCCGAGATGAGCTTTGCGCCGAACGAGCCCGGCCAGCACCATCGTGCCGGCGATCTGGCCGATCCCTTGTGGGGCCTGCTCGACATGACACCGGAAGGGCGAGGCGAGTTCTTTCCCAAGGTGAACTACGATTGAGCCTTGGGCGGAGCGCGCCAAATTGTCGTTTGTTCGTATAAATGCGATTCGCATAAGGTATATTATGGAATATTATTTTATCGTAGCTCTAGCAATAGCTTGCACGGATTTGCGAGGAATTTGACTGAATAAGTTCAGGTTCGAATGGTCGGCTCTTTGGGGCAAATAGCCGCCTCGCCAGTGGCCAAATGGAGGTTTCGAAGCTTTATCGATGCGCGACCGCGGGGTCACTGCGCTACACAGAAACGCACATTGCCGCATCGCTCGGACACTGCAATAAGCCCAATCTGAAATCAGTGGTGAGCCGGCCTTCAAGTCCGTATCATCCGCCTCGCAAGAACAATAACTCTCAGGGAGAAAACCGATGAGCTTTTCACGACGCACACTGTTGAAGGCATCCGCCGCGTCCGCGGTCATGGGCAGTGTCGGCGCGCCATACATTGCGCGCGCCCAGCAGGCCGAATTCAGCTACAAGTTCGCCAATAACCTGCCCGACAGCCACCCGCTGAACGTCCGCGCAAAGGAAATGTCGGCGGCGATCAAGACCGAGACCAACGGCCGCTTCGACCTGCAGATTTTCCCGAACAACCAGCTCGGCTCCGATACCGACATGCTGAGCCAGATTCGCTCCGGCGGCATCGAATTCTTCACGCTTTCCGGCCTGATCCTGGCGACGCTGGTTCCGGCGGCATCGATCAACGGCATCGGCTTTGCCTTTGCCAATTATGATGCGGTCTGGAAGGCCATGGACGGCGATCTCGGCGCCTATGTGCGCGGCGAAATCACCAAGGCCAACCTCGTAGTGATGGACAAGATCTGGGACAACGGGTTTCGGCAAACCACGTCGTCAACCAAGCCGATCAACGGGCCGGACGACTTTAAGGGCTTCAAGATCCGCGTGCCGGTCTCGCCACTGTGGACCTCGATGTTCAAGGCGTTCGACGCCTCCCCCGCTTCGATCAATTTCAGCGAAGTCTATTCGGCACTGCAGACCAAGATCGTGGAGGGCCAGGAAAATCCGCTGGCGCTGATATCGACGGCGAAACTCTATGAAGTGCAGAAATATTGCTCGCTGACCAACCACATGTGGGACGGCTTCTGGTTCCTGGCCAACAAGCGCGCGTGGGAAAAGGTTCCGGAAGACGTCCGCACCATCGTCGCCAAGAACATCAATGCGGCGGCTGTGAAAGAACGGGTCGATACGGAGAAACTGAATGCGACGGTGCGCGAAGAACTGACCGGCAAGGGACTGATCTTCAATCAGCCCGATGTGGCGCCTTTCCGCGAAAAGCTGCGCTCTGCTGGTTTCTATTCCGAATGGAAGGGCAAATACGGCGATCAGGCTTGGGCGCTCCTGGAGAAGTCCGTCGGCAAGCTGTCGTAACGGCGACCAGAACTGCGGATCGATAAGCAGCGATCGCCGAGGATATCCCAGGAAAACCTATGGCTCACGCCGAAGTCTCGAAAGCGGCGGAGGAGGCGGTCGTCATGCCCCCTCGCCCGCGCTCGCTCCTGGCCGAACTCGACGTTTATCTTGGAATGATCGTTGAAATCCCGGCGGCGCTACTGGTCGTCGCCGAGGTTGTTATCCTTTTTGCCGGCGTAGTCTCGCGCTATGGTCTGCATCAACCGCTTATCTGGTCGGACGAACTGGCGTCGATCCTGTTCCTCTGGCTAGCGATGCTGGGGGCGGCGGTCGCGTTCCGTCGCGGCGAGCACATGCGGATGACGGCCGTCGTCGCCAGCGCCAAGCCCGCAATGCGGGCCTACCTTGATGTGGTGGCTACCTGCGCCGCGCTGGCGTTCCTCCTGATGATTGCGTGGCCGGCTTACGAATACGCGTACGAAGAGAGCTTCATCACTACGCCGGCGCTGCAGATTTCCAATACCTGGCGCGCGGCGGCGCTCCCGGTCGGCGTCGCGTTGATGGCGCTGTTTGCGTTTCTGCGGCTGGCGCGGACGGGCAACTTTCGCGTCGTGATCGGCGCGGTGTTGTCGGTCGCGCTGCTGATTGCGGTTTTCTGGCTGCTGCAGCCGTGGCTGCGACCCCTCGGCAACATCAACCTCATCATATTCTTTGTCGGCGTCGCCGGCTTCTGCGTGTTTACCGGTGTGCCGATCGCGTTCGGGTTTGGACTGGCGATCTTCGGCTATCTCGCGCTGACGACGCGCACGCCGCTGATGGTCCTGATCGGCCGCATGGACGAGGGCATGAGCCATCTCATCCTGCTGTCGGTGCCGCTGTTCGTGTTTCTCGGCCTGCTGATCGAGATGACCGGCATGGCGCGCGCCATGGTGGCTTTCCTGGCAAGCCTACTGGGCCATGTGCGCGGAGGGCTGCACTACGTGCTCGTTGGCGCGATGTACCTGGTGTCAGGCATTTCAGGCTCGAAGGCCGCTGATATGGCCGCGGTTGCCCCGGTGTTGTTTCCGGAGATGAAGGCGAGGGGCGCCAAACCCGGCGATCTCGTTGCCCTGCTCGCAGCCACCGGCGCGCAGACCGAAACCATTCCGCCTAGCCTGGTGCTGATCACCATCGGCTCGGTGACCGGCGTCTCGATCTCAGCGCTGTTTACGGGTGGGTTGTTACCGGGCGTGGTGCTGGCGATCACGCTTTCGGCGCTGGTGTGGTGGCGATACCGGGACGAAGACCTCAGCCATGTCAGAAAAGCGTCGCGCATCGAGATCGCCAAATCCCTGATCATCGCCCTGCCCGCGCTGGCATTGCCGTTCGTCATCCGCGCCGCCGTGGTCGAAGGCATTGCGACGGCAACCGAAGTTTCCACGATCGGCATCGTTTACGGCTGCGTCGTCGGCCTTCTGGTATATCGCCAGTTCGACTGGCGCCGGCTGATGCCGATGCTGATCGAGACCGCCTGTCTTTCCGGCGCGATCCTGATGATCATCGGCACCGCCACCGGCATGGCGTGGGGATTGACGCAATCGGGTTTCTCGCACGCGCTGGCCACCGCAATGACTGGCCTGCCCGGGGGCTCTGCCACGTTCATCGCGGTATCGATTGCCGCCTTCACGGTACTGGGGAGCGTGCTGGAGGGCATTCCGGCGATCGTGCTGTTCGGTCCGCTGCTGTTTCCGATCGCGCGCGCGGTCGGCGTGCACGAGGTGCACTATGCGATGATCATCATTCTGGCCATGGGCATCGGCCTGTTCGCGCCGCCGTTCGGCGTGGGCTATTATGCGGCCTGCGCGATCGGTCGCGTCGATCCGGCCGATGGCGTTCGCCCGATCTGGGGCTATCTGCTGGCCTTGATGGTGGGCCTGATCATCGTGGCGATATTCCCCTGGATTTCGATTGGATTTTTGTAAGGTTTGCGACGCGATTGAAGAGAGGCGAAATTCGATGAGCGTTGAGCGCAACCAGTACGAAATCGGACTCGACAAAACGCCGGCCAATTTCGTGGCGCTGTCGCCACTGAGCTTTCTCGTGCGAACTGCCGCCGTATATCCGAACTTGACCAGCACTGTTTACGAAGGCCGCGTCTTCACGTGGGGGCAGACCTACGAACGCTGTCGGCGCTTCGCTTCATTCCTCGCGCAGCGCGGCATCGGTCGCGGCGACACCGTTGCGGCTATGCTCCCGAACATTCCAGCGATGAACGAGATGCATTTTGCGGTGCCGATGGCGGGCGCTGTACTCAACGCGCTCAATATCCGGCTGGATGCGGCGTCCATCGCATTCCAGCTCGACCACGGCGGCGCGAAAATTATTCTGGTCGATCCGGAATTTTCAGGTGTCATCGCCGATGCACTGACGCTGATGAGCGGCCCAAAGCCCCTCGTGATCGACGTCGACGACGCCGCTTACGCCGGCGGAAGCCGCATCGGCCAGCTTGAATACGAGGAAGTTCTTACGGCAGGCGATCCCAGGTTTGCCCCAGGTTTGCCGCAAGACGAATGGGACGCCATCGCACTCAGCTACACCTCGGGAACCACAGGAAATCCCAAGGGCGTGGTCACGCATCATCGCGGCGCTTACCTCAATGCCGTTAGCAATATTCTCGCCGGCAATCTCGGCCAGCATCCGGTCTATCTCTGGACGTTGCCGATGTTTCATTGCAACGGCTGGTGCTTTCCCTGGACCATCGCCGCAACAGCCGGCATCAATGTTTGCCTGCGTAAGGTCGATCCGACGAAGATCTTCGAGCTGATCGGCGAACATGGCGTCACGCACATGGCCGGCGCGCCGATTGTTTACAACACGCTGATCAATGCGTCCGATGCGCCCCGAGCTGCGGTACGCGTTTGCCGGTCGTCGGATTGATTGCCGGTGCCGCACCGCCGGTCGCGGTGCTTGAGGGCGCGGAATTGATAGGCATCAAACTCACGCATGTGTATGGATTGACTGAAACTTATGGCCCTGCCTCGGTCTGCGCCGAACAGCCGGGCTGGGACGATCTTCCCGCAGATGAGCGCGCGCAATTGAAACGCCGGCAGGGCGTGCGCCTACCCGCTGCAGGAGGCGGTGACGGTGCTCGATCCCGAAACCATGCGCCGGTGCCTCGCGATGGCGAGACGATCGGCGAAGTCATGTTCCGCGGCAACATCGTGATGAAGGGCTATCTGAAAAACGAGAAGGCGACGAAGGAAGCTTTCGAAGGCGGCTGGTTTCATACCGGCGACCTCGGCGTGCTGGACGAGCATGGCTACGTCATCATCAAGGATCGATCCAAGGACATCATCATATCCGGAGGCGAAAATGTCTCGTCGGTCGAGGTCGAGGACGTGCTCTACAAGCATCCGGCCGTGCTATTCGCCGCCGTGGTGGCAAAGCCCGATGCGAAATGGGGCGAAGTGCCGTGCGCCTTCGTCGAATTGAAGGAAAACGTGCCCACAGCGACCGAAGCGGAGATCATTGCCTTTTGCCGTGAGCAGATGCCGGGCTTCAAGACCCCGAAGGCGGTGATATTCGGGTCGATCCCGAAGACCTCCACCGGCAAGATTCAGAAATTCATGCTGCGCGATAAGGTCAAATCGGCGAAAGCGATATCGACTTAAGCGTCGTCACCCTGGTGCGCGCACTTTCTCGCGCGCGCCTCGAAGGGCGGCGGCGAAAGATGAACACCATCCTTCGAGGCGCGCCGCGCACGACGAAAATGTCGCGCGCAACTTCGCACCTTAGGATGAAGCCGTACCGTCAGTCTCATGCCGTCGTACGCAGGCACGACACCGGGCGGCAGCTTCGAGCGAACCGCCTCATAGTCCAAATCGGAATGCATGTTGGTGATGACAGCGCGCTTCGGCTTGAACCGGTCGATCCATGACAAGTGCATCACTCAGGCTGAAGTGGCTGGGATGCGCCGCGTATCGCAACGCGTCGATGATCCACAGATCGAGATTTTCCAGCGCGCGCCAGCTCTCGCGCGGGATGTCGCTGACATCGGGCGTGTACGCGGCGTCGCCGATGCGATAGCCGAGTGCCGGTATGTTGCCGTGTTGCAGGAGGAACGCTGAAAGCGTCAACGAACCACCCTTCCCTTCGATGGTCCGGCTCTCGCCGGCCTCGATCGAATGACGGTCCAGGATCGGCGGATAGTCGCTGCCCGGAGGTGAAACAAAACAGTACGAAAACCTCGGCAGGATTTCAGCGGCGGTGGAATGATTGAGATATACCGGAATACGCCGGCGCTGATGCAGCACGACCGAACGCAGATCGTCAATTCCATGGGTTTGATCGGCGTGCTCGTGGGTGAGAAATACCGCATCGATATGATCGACATCGGCGTCGATCAGTTGTTCTCGAAGATCTGGCGACGTGTCGATCAAACACGCGTGATGGCGTTGCCCGATGCTTCTCCGCCAGCAAGCGAACAGCGGCGCCGCCGGTTTTTCGGATTGGTGGGATCACACGCGCCCCAGCCCAGTGCTGGACGAGGAACGCCGGCGGATGATCCGGAGCCGAGGATGGTCAACGTCAGCGTCATGCCAACGCAGCCGCGCCGGCACTTTGCTGAACAGGCGGAAGAAGTTTTCAGTGGTCTGCCGGGAGATTTCTTCCAGGGAAACGCCGCGCGTTTCCGCGAGCACCTTTGCGATCTCCACAACGTAAGACGGCTCGTTGCGTTTGCCGCGAAATTTTCCCGGCGCAAGATACGGTGCGTCGGTCTCCACCATGATGCGGTCCGCCGGCAATTCAGCGGCGAGATCACGTAAAGCTTGGGATTTCTTGAACGTCAGAATGCCGGTGAAGGAAATCGAAAGACCCATCGCGATTGCTTTCATCGCCAGTTCTCGTCCGCCGGTGTAGCAATGCAGCACGGCGCGAAATGATCCCTTCGCCATTTCTTCCTCAAGAATGCGACTGCAGTCATCGTCGGCGTCGCGCGTGTGAATCACAAGCGGCAGACCGGTCGCGCGCGCGGCGGCAATGTGGGTCCGAAAGCCGCGCTGCTGCGCTTCGCGCGATCCATGCTGGTAGAAATAGTCCAGCCCCGCTTCGCCCAGCGCGACCACCTTCGGATGCTTCGTCAGTTCGATCAGCTTTTCAGCGGAAATGCCGTCTTCCTCGTCGGCATTGTGCGGATGCGTGCCGACGGAGCAATAGACGTTTGGAAATCGTTCCGCGATCGCAAGCAACGCCGCGAGCCGGTTCACCCGGGTCGAGATCGTGACGATGCGCCCTACTCCCGCTGCCTCGGCGCGCGCAACGATGGCGTCGAGATCGTCGGCAAAATCGGGAAAGTCCAGATGACAGTGGCTATCGACGAGCATCAGTCGCAACCGTTCACGCCGCAGATCGGTTCGATATAACGCGGGAACACGCCCGTCGGCACCGGCAGTTTGGTGCCGGCTTTTATCCGCGTGGCCAGCGCGGCAAAGTCGCGCGCGTCAACCGGCACACCAAGGCTATCAGCAATTTGGCCGATGAGTCCGGCATCACGGGTTGCGCCAGAATTGCGACCTGCCTGACGACTTCGGCGGTCACATACAACACCGTGCGCTGACGCGGCGGATCGGTCTTCGCCAGCGCCCAAGGCGCTTCGCCCGCGAAGTAGCGGTTCGCTTCCGCCACCACGGCCCATACCGCGTTGAGCGCCTGATGAATCTGCTGCGTGCTCATCGCGGTACGGGCAACCTCCAGCATGCCCTCTGCCTGCGCCAGAATAGCCTTGTCGTTATCGCAGAAGTCGCCGGGCTGCGGGCAACACGCCATCATATTGCTTTGGAGATCATCGACAGCGAGCGCTGCGCCAGATTGCCGAGGTCATTGGCGAGATCGGCATTGGTCCGCGCCACGATGGCTTCATGATTGTAGCTGCCGTCCTGCCCGAACGATACTTCGCGCATGAAAGAAATAGCGCATCTGGTCGACGCCATATTGATCGGCCATCGCGAAGGGGTCGACCACGTTGCCGGTCGATTTAGACATTTTCTCGCCGCGGTTCAAAACGAAGCCGTGCGCGTAAACGCGCTTTCGGTAGCGCGATGCCTGCCGACATCAGGAAGGCAGGCCAGTACACCGCGTGAAAGCGGATGATATCCTTGCCGATGACATGCAAATCGGCCGGCCAATAGCGCCAGTTTGCATCTTTCTCATCGGGGAAGCCGACGCCACTGATGTAATTAGTCAGCGCGTCGACCCAGACATACATCACATGTTCGGGGTCGCCGGGTACCTTGACGCCCCAGTCGAACGTGGTGCGCGAGATCGACAGGTCCTTCAGCCCGCCTTTGACAAAACTCGTTACTTCGGCCCGGCTGGAATCCGGCCCGATGAAGTCCGGCTGCGCCTCATAAAGGGCGAGCAGCTTGTCCTGATAAGCGGAGAGCTTGAAGAAATAGCTTTTCTCCTCGACCCATTCGACCTGCGTGCCCTGCGGGCCGCGTCTTATTTTGTCGTCGCCGACGACGGTCTCGTCTTCGGCGTAATAGGCCTCGTCGCGGACCGAGTACCAGCCGGAATAGCTCGAAAGATAGATGTCGCCGTTGGCAGCCATGCGCCGCCAGACTTCCTGAACCGAGCGATGATGCTGCTCCTCGGACGTGCGTATAAAGCGGCTGAAGGAGATGTTCAGCTTCTCATCAAGACGGCGCAGCAGCCCGGCATTTCGCGTTGCCAATTCGAGCGCGGTGATACTCTCCTTCTGCGCGGTTTGAATCATCTTCTGCCCGTGCTCGTCGGTCCCGGTCAGGAAGAACACGTCCTTGCCGTCCAGCTTCTGAAAACGCGCGAGCACGTCGGTCGCAATCGCCTCATAGGCGTGACCGATATGCGGTGCGCCGTTGGGATAAACGATCGCCGTGGTGATGTAATAGGATTCACGGGGCAAATTGTTTCGCGTCCGCCATCTCTGCGAAGAGCCTTTCAGATATCGACGACGCCGGAAGCTGGCAACCCCGGCTGGGCCCTAGCTGATTGCTTCTGCAAGCAGGCCGAACACCGAAAAGACCAGCGGTTTTCGATCAAGATTGTAGTCTTGGGTGTCACGCGCGGCGCGGTTGATCTTTTCCCATACCTCCGCCAGCCGTGCAAGGCGGGGAAGATTGGCGTTGAGCTGACACGTCGGCGCGGAGGCGCCCGGCAATCCAGCGGTCGACGCTGTCAATAAAAGCGCCGAGAATGGCGCGGTCGCTGCCGCCGATGCGCGTCACCCAAGGCATGCAATTCGCGGGGATCGACCGCGGGCAAGGTATCGAGCAAAGCGGAGTGCGTTGATGCAGCTTCAGCGCGTCGCCGCCCAACAATGTCAAGGCACGCGCGACGCTGCCTTCCGCGGCCTCTGCTGCTTCAGCCAAGGCCAGCATCATCGGTCGGGATGTTTGCGGCGTCAGAGGCGGCGTGAATAACGTCGGCACAGCCAACGGCCGTAACGGCAATTTGCGGCAGCGCGACTGGATCGTCGGAAGCACTCGCGCCGGCGCGTGGCTCACAAGCAGGAAGAGGGACTGACGCGGCGGTTCCTCAAGGATTTTGAGCAATGCGTTGGCGGCATTCGGGTTCAACTCATCGACGGTATCGACAATGCAGATGCGCCAACCATCTGCCGCCGCGGTCGAGCCGAAGAATGAAATCGTCTCGCGCGTTTCATCAACTGTAATGACGGTTCGCAACACACCTTTGTCGTTGAGGCTTCGTTCCAGCGTCAACAGCCGCCATGCGCGCCGGACGCGACCAGCCGGCTTATCTGATGCGATGGATCGACCTCCAGCGTTGCGGCGTCTTGGACAACCGCGGCAAGGGGATCACCGTGCGCTAGCACGAAGCGCGCCATCCGATAGGCCAAGGTTGCCTTGCCTATGCCTTGCGCTCCGCCGATCAGCCAGCGCATGCGGGATACGTCCGCTGCGGTAGGCGTTCAGCAACGCCATCTCGCCATCGCGATGGCCGAACAGCGACGGGTCTCGCGCGGGATGACGCGCCGCTCATTTGCGGTTCGGGCTTCGGGCGCTCATGCGAGTTTTGCCGTCTTGGGCATTGCCGCCGGCAACAAGCGGCTCACGCACCGCCGCCCAGACGAGCCCGGCGACTGCGTCAATCGTGGCATTCGCTTCGATCAGGACGCAGCGTTGTGGATCATCGAGTGGCAATCTGCCGATACGCATCGCGCAATTGTTCATGGAACTTAGGTCTTCCGCCTCGAACCTGTCGGGCTGCGTCCGGCGCCACGCCGCAAGGCGGCGCGCTGCATTCCTACCTCACCGGGGACGTCGAGAATGACCGTAAGATCCGGCTTGAGGTCGCCGATGGTCACGCGCTCCATCGCATTCAGTAAAGCCGGCGCGACTTTGCCCAACTTGCCTTGATACGCGCGCGTTGAGTCCGAGAACCGGTCGCACAATACCCAGCTGCCCCGTTCCAGCGCCGGCTTAATCACGTGTGAACATGGTCGTCACGTGCGGCTGCAAATAGCAGCGTTTCTGCTTCAGGCGCCCAGCAGCTTTCCCATTCCGGACAACAGCAGATGCCGGATGATTTCAGCGCCTGGCGATCCTCCGGGCTCTCGCGTCACCACGGTGCGCCGCTTGGCCTGTTAAGGCGCTTCGCCAGCATCTTGATCTGGGTGGATTTTCCCGGAGCCCTCGCCGCCTTCAAAGGTGATGAAACGCCCACGCTGCGCAGGTGCCTTGCTGATTGCCTGAACCATCGTCAAAGTTTCTCGGCACCAAGACGAAACATTCCGATAACGAGTTCGCTGGCGCCATCGATTGCGCGGCGCATGGTCGACCCGGGAGCGACTGGTTCCGCCGCATAGACCGGCGCTTCCATCGCGATATTGGCGCCGCGCCAAACCTTGACCAGTCCGATCGGCTGACCCGACGTGACCGGCGCGCGCACCGGACCGTTGTAGATGATCCGCGCGATCAATTTATCCGTGCCATTCTTCTGCACCATCACCTTGATGGGCTCCGGGCTCACAAGTTTAACGGATCGGCTGTCGCCTCCGAATACCTTGGCATAACCGACGGGCTGTTGCGGCTGCGAACAAGGTCCGCGCCTCGAAATTACGAAAACCCCATTCGAGCAATTTCTTTGCTTCGCTGGCGCGGTCTTCGGGATCATCGAGACCGTTGATGACCACGATCAGGCGCAAGCCGTTCTGTACGGCAGAGCCTACCATGCCGTAGCCGCCTTCTTTGGTGTATCCGGTCTTCAGACCGTCAGCGCCGGTCAGGGAATTCAGCAGTGGATTTCGATTTTGCTGGCGGATCTTATTCCAGGTGAATTCCCGCTCGTTGAATAGTTTATAGAACTCCGGGTAAGTCTGGATGATATAGCGCGCCAGTCTGCCCAATTCACGCACGGTCATCTTGTTGCCGGGATCCGGCAGACCGTTCGAGTTGGCGAAAGTCGACTGACTCAATCCGAGTTCGCGCGCCCGTTTCGTCATCATCTCCGCGAAGGCTTTTTCGTTTCCCGCAATACCTTCCGCAAGGATCATGCAGGCATCATTGCCGCTCTGAATGATGGCGCCATGCAGCAGGTCGTCGATCGCAATCCTGCTGTGAAGAGCTGCGAACATTGTCGATCCGCCCGCCGGCGCACCGCCCTTTCGCCAGGCGTTTTCGCTGACAAGGTATTGATCGGTCAGTTTAATGTCGCCTTGCTGAAGTGCATGAAAAACGACTTCTACGGTCATCAATTTCATCATGCTGGATGGCGCACGCAACTCGTCCGCATTTTTCTCGAACAGCACGCTGCCGCTGTCGGCTTCGATCAGGATCGCCGTGGGAGCATCGCCATCGAAGCCGCCGCTTCTTCCTTCTTGGCGCCCTGTACACTGTTATTAGCAGCAAAAGCGACGCTGCCGAGTGCTATTCCGGCCACGACCATTCCGGCGATCAGACTTCGCCAAGGTTTGCGTCGTCATGAATTGGATTTTTGCACGCAAAGATAGATTGGTTGCCATTCGCCGGTCCTGGCGCGGCGTTCTACCAGTTGCCGAGCCCTGCGAACAATAAAGGGCGGGGCAACGCGCATAAGGCATCTATCCGGATTGTGATGCTATTCATGCATCCACAGCATGAGGTTCAGACCGAATCCGAAACCGAACGCTGGCCTAGCCGTTCCTTTCGAAGATAAGGCTCAATACAGGCCGCGTCCGGCCAGCAACTCGCTGGGTCCGCGCCGATCGACCGGCGCATAGCCGGCAAGGGGTCGTGACACCGGGTTCGGCATAATCGCCGTCACTCTCGTAGGAAACCGCGCGCGCGATTCTCGATCGGACGTCCGCCCATACTGCAAGCGCGCCGACGCCGACATTTCGAGTTGCATTGATCGAGGCCATATCGGCGGAGGTGTTGCCGAGCGTATACGGCCGCCCCTCCGGCATCGGAACGTCGCCACGAATACGCGGCGACGCCACTTCGGGCACGAACGGGCGTGCTGAAGCAATTCTCACCGACGATGGCGGAGGCGCCGGCTGTCCCGTGCGAAGAGTGGCAATCAGCTGCAGGTCATCCGATCCTTCCAGGGGCGCGCGCGCAACATATTCAACTCTTACGCGGGCAATGCCATTGCTCTTGAACTCGAGCAGTTCAGCGGCGCGGTTGGAGACGTCGATCAGCCGGTTGCCGTGATAGGGACCCCGATCATTGACGCGCACGATCAGCGATTTGCCGTTGCCCAGATTGGTGACGCGCGCATAGCTTGGGATTGGAAGCGTCGGATGCGCGGCGGTCAACGACGCCATATCGAAGACTTCACCGTTCGCGGTTAGCCGGCCGTGAAAATCATCGCCATACCAGGAAGCCAACCCCTCCTCGCGGTATCCGCGGTTCTCTTCGGGGACGTACATGCGGCCTGCGACGGAATAGGGCCTGCCGACCCGATACGTGCCGCCGCCCTTTGGCACCGGCTCGCCAAACGCAACCACACGCGGGCTGCTGGAAACTCCGTATTTAGGATCGACGCGACTGAATTTTCCCGATGACGAGCAATTCGCAAGCAAGCGCACGTCGCTGCGATGGTCGTGGCGCGCACCGCCCGCCCGCCCAAGCTGACGTTCGAATTCTCATATGCCCCAACTACATTCCCCGAAGACCGCATGCTCAGTCGTGAGCGCGACCTCCAATCTCCATGCAGTCCACTTCCGCATCAAGAGATGAATATATCGCAGCTCGAACGCGGCGAAAATGGGGAGAGCGCCGAGGTGGTAAATCAATGGTTGCTATTTGAGGCCACTAACACTCGAGGCTTTGCCTTTTGCCGACCGTGCAGTAGTCGCGAACGGTCTTTCTGATGATCTTGGTCAAACCCGCCAAAAAGTCATCGTCGTCGAGCAATTTGCTGGTACCGGCCGCGCGCGCGCTTACCGGAGTTGACATTTGACCGACCAAAACTGCTGCGTTGAGCAAGGTTGTTATCAGGCACAAAATAATGGCCATCGCCTGCCACTTGCTGGACATTGTTTCTTTCCCTCTCGATAAGTCAAAGCCCTGGCGACCGGCGCAGGATCCTGCAACAAACGCAAATCCGGCCTGATCAAATCGCCATGGTCGGCAGAAACCTATCCGGCAAAGGATGTTGCCGTAAAGCATCAGGCAATATCGCAAATCGATTGCAGATCTCAGGAATGCTTTGACTGTGCAAAAATACAGTCGTCCCCTTCGGTGTCGGATGCACGAAGGGGTCGTACCATGCGTGACGAATTCGCTTCCAGAAGCTTCCTCGCCGTAACCGTCGCTGGTCTCGTTCTGCTTTGCAGCGGCTTTGGAATGGTGGTTTTTACTTTTAGCTAGGTAGCGCCGCGGCGCTCGAGCGAAAAGGGCGCTCTCGAAGCTGCCGACCTCGCACGCGGCGGCGCCGAGCCCCCTACTGGAGCTAACGGATCGGGCGGGCCGCATCGCCGCCACGAATTAATTATGGCGTCGCGTCTAAATTAAAGGCCGTAATCTCGCCGGGAAGAGCACCGCAAATTGCTGTTGACGGGCAAATCGCATACCCCCTAACGATCTGACCAGATGACTTAAATTCATAAGCCTCCTTTGGGAGGGGCGTCGTTTCCGTATCCGGCAGTGTGTGCCCTTGCAGTTGGTAGTTCTCTCGCAAGAGCTTCGCCAATTCGGGATATTCGACGTTGCGAATTGCGGCTCCGTTGAGGACAAGCCATCCGGCAATCTTCTTTTCCGTGCCCGCAGGTCCAACGCCTGCTCTGACACTTAACTGTGGACTCGTCGCCTGCTTCGGCAATCGAATTAATTCTTCCCCCTGCGCTCCAATCGACGCGGAGAGTAACCAAGCGCACGCGAAAATCGTTTGTACTTTCATTTGTGCGCAGTAGCCGACAAATTCGATTTTATTCAATGGCTTCTGGCGGAAGGGGTGGGATTCGAACCCACGGTACCCTTGCAGGCACGCCGGTTTTCAAGACCGGTGCCTTAAACCACTCGGCCACCCTTCCGTTATGCTCCACATGAGCGAACATCCGGCGGATTGCAAGCGCCGCGACCCGACTACACCGAGCGCCGATAGCTCGGCACGGTCGACGGCTCCCGCTCCTATCCTCTAGTCCAGCCCACGCTCGCGGCTCAAGCGAACCATTTCTTCGATGAAGAGAGCCTTCTGCTTGGCATCCAGACTGGTAAACAACGGTTCGGCACCATCCGCGACAGCCCTTTGATCCACCGCACGGTCGTTCAGAAACTGCGCTTCATTGCGCATCTGCTCGATGATGTCGTCGGGAGGATCGCGCTTGGCACGCGCAATTCGCAAGTTGAGGCGATCGGCGCCATTGTGTCCGAGGTAATGCATCGCACTGTTGAAAGCCGTCCAGTTTTTTTCCTGCTCCGGCGTCAGTTGCAACTCCGCCTTGATCCGCTCGATGTTCTTGTCGCTTTCGGCGACGATTTGCTCCGCAGTCAATGCAGGCTGTTCGGCCTGAACAGCTTCGGCAGGTTTGCCCTTCTTTCCCTTGACGGTCTTGGCACCCTTGGCGGGGGCTGCCAGGTTGCGCTCCAGGTTGGCCCGCGCCGATCGGACCACGCGCATTATTGTTTATGCCGAGCACACCGGTAAATACCCCGACCACGCCACCGATAGCGCCTCCCAATACGCCGCCTACCGGTCCGGCGGCCTTATTACCGGCTCGGGCTCCCTGCTGCACGCCTTGGACCAGCTGCGCGTGAGCCACTGGCGGTGCGGCGCGAGCAGCATGACGGCGGCACCAAACAAAACACGCAATCCGAATTGCGCCGTCGTTATCGGATCGGTCATTCCTCAATCTCCTCAGCCACAAGATCCACACGATGCAGCCCAAAGGAGGCACGCCTCCACGACTCGGAGAATATCGTTTTCACGCCGGCTAAGTCCACCGGTGTGACAGGCCGTTTATGCGCCTGAGCCAATGCACTAACCACTTATGTCGGGCAAATCTCGGGCTGCGGCGCAATCGCACACCCCGTCAGAATTCTCACGCGACCTAAGTTCTAGAACTTGTGACAAGTTGATTTCTCGACAGACGCCTACAATTCTGATCTGATCGCCCCAACGATGCTCGCTCAGCACGGTTTCCCAGCGGAAAGCGGACAAAAAATAATAAGCCAGTCTTGTCAATTCGGCAGCTCAAAGGGAGTAACTCTATGTCTCGCAAGAAGCTTTCTCGACGGCAATTTTTAGCGACAACAGCCGCGACCTCCGCGGCGTTGATCACGGCGCCATACGTGCGCGGGGCTCATGCCGCCGGCAAACTCTCGATGGCATTCTGGGATCATTGGGTCCCCGGCGCCAACGGCGTAACAACCAAGCTCGTCAACGAATGGGCGGACAAAGGAAAAGGTCGAAGTCACGATCGATTACGTGACATCCCAGGGTAACAAGAACCTGATCACCATCGCCGCGGAGGCGCAGGCGAAGTCGGGGCATGACATCGTTACGATGCCGACGTGGTGGCCGCATGCGAATGCGGAACTGCTTGAGCCGATGAACGACATCATGGAGCCGTTGATCGCGCACGAATGGCAAGGTGAACGGATACCGTCGAATATCTGGCGAAGCTGCGACAGCAAATGGATCGGCGTTCCTTGCACGACCGGCAGCCAGATCAAGGGCCCGTGCTCTCGCATCGATCTACTGAAGAAGCACGCCAATATCGACATCCAGGAGATGTTCCCAGCCGGCAGTCCGCCAAAGGCCGACAACTGGAACATCGACACCTTCCTCAAGGCGGCGGAAGCCTGCTTCAAGGGCGGCAACCCGTTCGGCATCGGCATGGGCGAGACCACCGACTCGGTGGATTCCGCAGGCGCTTTCCTGCTGGCCTTCGGCGGCGAACTGGTCGACGCCAAGGGCAACGTCACCGTCAAGACCGACGCGGTTCGGCAGTGGCTTGATTTCTATAAGAAACTGCAGTCCTTCATGCCAGCCCGATGTTCCGGCATGGGACGATGCCTCAAACAACAAGTGGCTGGTTTCGGGCAACGGCTCAATGATCATGAACCCACCAAGCGCCTGGGCCGTTGCCAAGCGCGATGCGCCGCAAATCGCCGAGCAATGCTGGACTCACCCTTTCCCGTCAGGACCGAAGGGCCGTTTCGCGCCGTTCCTTCCGTTCATCAACACGGTCTGGAATTTCTCGCCGAACAAGTCCGCTGCCAAGAGCCTGCTGACACACCTTCTGCAGCGCTCGTCAGTCGAGCAGCAGGTTGCAGCCAGCGGCGGCTACGACCTGCCGTCGTTCGAGAAGCTTCTCGACTTCAAGACCTGGGCAGAGGAAGGGCCGCCCAAGGGAACGCTGTTCAGCTATCCCGATCCGTATCACACGCAGACGCTTTCGATCGCAGCCTCTCCTGCTCCGCCTAAAATTGCGCAGCAAATCTACTCGCAGGCGACGCTCACCAAGATGTGCGTTCGGTACTTCAAGGGAGAGTCGATGGAAAAGACTCTCGACTGGGCCGAGAACGAGGTCCAAGGTTTCATGCGAACCTGACGTCCTTCAATTCGCAAGTGCATGTCCGGGCGTGGAGGCGCCCGGGCATTTCAACCGCGAGGGGACAAATGGCAGACGTCGCAATCAACACAACACCGCGTTTAGCGAAAGCGAAATCGCGCCCACAACCTGTTTCCCGCTTCCGCCGATTTTTTCAGAAGAAATCGACGATCGCATTCTTCATGGCACTGCCATTGATTTTGCTGATTGCGATCCTCGTGGTTTATCCCGCGATCTATGCGGTGCATCTGGCAACTCTCAACAAGTCGATGCAGCGATATGTGGGATTCGGAAATTTCACGTTCCTGTTTACCCGCGAAACATTCTGGATGGTGGTACGGCAATCCTGCCTGTTCGCCATTACCGCGGTCATTTTCAAAGCGCTTGATCGGATTCATTACTGCCCATCTCGTTCATAACGTTCCCGCCAACAAGCAGCGCAGATGGCGCGGCATGTTGCTGGTGCCGTGGGTCATTCCGCCGGCGATGACGACGCTGACCTGGCTGTGGCTGTTCGATCCGTCCTACAGCGCTTTCAATTGGATATTGGTGCATTTGGGCATCGGCACCGATCCCGTGGACTGGCGACGCGGCCTGGGCGCGGTTCTCCGTGATCCTGGTCAATATCTGGTACGGCGCGCCCTTCTTTCTGATCCTTTATCTGGCCTCGTTGAAGTCGGTTCCCGAGCAACTCTATGAAGCGGCCGCTATTGACGGATGCAACTGGTGGCAACGTATTTGGTTCATCACGCTGCCGATGATGCGCAACATCATCTCCATCACCGTGCTGTTCTCGCTGATCGTCACCTTCGCAAACTTCGACATCGTGCGCATTTTGACTGCGGGCGGACCGCTCGAACTCGACGCACCTGTTCGCGACGTGGGCTTTCAAGCTCGGCATCGAAAGCAGCGATATTCCGCTGGGCGCCAGCGTCTCGCTGTTCATGTTTCCGATCCTGGCAATCGCCGCGGTCTTCATCCTGCGCGACATCAACCAGCGGGGAAATGAAGCATGACGACCTTGGCAACAACGATCGACAAGGCTGGTCCGCGCCGCAAGGTCAAACTGAGAAGCATGAGTGACGACCGCAAATGGGCGCTGCGATGGTCTTATGTTTTTCTCACGATATTTGCGATCTTCTTTCTGTTTCCGCCGATATACACGCTGATAACATCGCTCAAGACCAGTCAGGAAATTTCCGCGGCGACCAATCCATGGTGGGTCTATCATCCGACACTAAGCAATTACGCCGAGTTGCTGTCGTCCAATCAGTTTCTCCGGTTCTTCCTCAACTCCGCGATGGTTTCGATCTGCGTCGTGATCATCACGATGCTGATCTCAATTCCCGCGGCGTTTGCGCTGGCGCGGATGAAGTTCTGGGGCTCGGCAACATTAGCGACCGGTGTGTTCTTGACTTACCTCATTCCGGACTCGCTGCTGTTTATCCCGCTATTCAAGATGTTTGCCGTGTTTCACGATCTTACCGGCATTCAACTCCTCAATCATTGGTATGTCCTGGTCATCGTCTATCCGACGCTGACGGTTCCATTCGCGACGTGGATCATGATCGGATACTTTGCGTCCATTCCGAAGGAACTGGACGAGGCGGCGATCGTCGATGGCGCGACCTGGATGCAGACGTTGCTGCGCATCTTCGTGCCGGTGGCTTTTCCCGGCATCATCGCGGCGACGATCTTTGCCTTCACCGTGAGCTGGTCGCAGTTCCTGTACCCCCTCGCCTTCACCACAACCACGAGCGAACTCGTGTTGCCGGTCGGCATCATCACGACTTTGATCAAGGGCGACGTTTTCAACTGGGGGCAGATCATGACCGGCGCGCTACTGAGCGCCGCGCCGCCGCTGCTTATCTACGCCTTCCTGATGGACTACTACATTTCCGGACTAACCGCAGGCGCGACGAAGGGGTGAACTGACAATGGCTGACGTGGAGTTGCGTAAAGTTGCGAAGATGTACGACAACGTAGAGGCTGTCCGCGGGATCGATCTCGATATTGCGGACCACGAATTCGTGGTTCTCGTCGGCCCGTCCGGCTGCGGAAAATCCACCACTCTGCGGATGATCGCCGGTCTCGAAGAGATCACTGGCGGCGAGATTACGATCGATGGCGACGTCGTCAACGATGTGCCGCCGAAGGATCGCGACATCGCCATGGTGTTTCAGAATTACGCCCTGTACCCGCACATGACGGTCGCGGAAAACATGTCGTTCGGGCTGCGTCTGAAGCGTTTCCCGAAGGCTGAAATCAAGCAACGTGTCGATGAAGCCGCGCGCATTCTCGACATCACCGAGCTTCTAGAACGCAAGCCAAAGGCGTTGTCAGGCGGCCAGCGCCAGCGCGTCGCCATGGGACGCGCGATCGTGCGGCATCCCAAAGTCTTTCTGTTCGACGAACCGCTTTCCAATCTCGACGCCAAGCTGCGCGTGCAAATGCGCATTGAAATCAAAAAAGTCCATCAAAAGGTCCGCACCACAACGGTTTATGTGACCCACGATCAAGTCGAAGCCATGACGCTCGCGGACCGGGTCGTGGTCATGAATCATGGCCGCATCGAGCAAATCGGCACTCCAAATGAACTCTACCACAAGCCCGCCACTCGTTTCGTCGCCGGCTTCATCGGCTCGCCTGCGATGAATTTCATGTCGTGTCGGCTGGAGGAAGTTTCCGGAAAACTCAACGTCCGTCTGAGCGATCGAATTGTCCTTCCCCTGCCGCCCGCCCGCGCCGCCCAATATCGGTCCGTCAGCCGCGATGACAAACTGCTTTTGGGTTTACGGCCGGAGCACATTAGCGAAGCCAGTGCGCATCCCGAGCCCGGGCATGAAGAATTTGAAACGGTGCTTGACGTCATCGAACCGATGGGAATGGAGACGCTGGTCTATTTCACGCTGGAAGGCGCCCAGATCTGCGGAAAAGTTAATCCGAACGTCGATGCGCAGGCTTTGAAACCGCTTCGATTGGCAATGGACCTCAACAATATGCACCTGCTAAATGAGGTCACTGGCGTCGTCATTTGACGGTGCATAACAAGAAAAGCCCCGGGGTGCAGGGAATGGCGACCAACAAGAAGAAAATTCTGATCACTGAGTTTTTTTCACCGGCGGGGCGAGAACTTTTCAAGAACCGCGACGATATAGACCTCGTCGAATTTCCCAATATGATATCCGCCTCCGGTTTCGAAGCCATGCTCAAGGAGCATGCGCCGGTTCATGGCGTGGCATTGGGCGCAACCAGTTTCGGCGAAGCCGAACTCGAAGCGTCAAAAGACATGCGCGTGGTGACGCGTATCGGCGTCGGTTACGACGCCGTCGACGTGCCGGCTCTGAGCCGGCGCAAGGTGCCGCTGATGGTGGCCGGAACGGCCAATTCGCCGTCTGTTGCCGAGCAGGCGATGTTCATGATGCTGACGCTGGCCAAGCGGGCCAATGAGATGCATGCCCTGGTAAAGGAGGGCAACTGGAGCACGCGGCTCGGCAAGCTGCCGTTTGACCTCTACGGCAAGACCGTTCTCATTGTCGGTTTCGGACGCATCGGCACGCGGACGGCGAAGCGATGCCTCGCCATGGAAATGAACGTCCTGGTCTACGATCCATACAAGTCTGCGGATGAGATAAGGGCCGCCGGCTGCGAGCCAGTAATCGCTCTCGATGCTGCGTTGCCGCGTGCCGATTTCGTCAGCATCCACTGCCCTAAAACGCCGGAGACGGTGGGCATGTTCAATGCCGCACGCTTGAAATTTATGAAGGCCACGGCCTATCTCATCAACACCGCGAGCGGCGGCATCGTTGCGGAGCCAGCTCTGTACGATGCGCTTAAATCCGGCAAACTCGCCGGCGCCGGCCTCGACGTTTTTGAGCAGGAGCCGCCGCCAGTCGGCCATTCACTGTTCGAACTGCCGAATGTCATCATCGCACCGCATGTGGCCGGTGTGACGCGGGAAGCAGTCGATAGGATGAGCGAGCAGACTGCCCGCAATATCCTCAGCGCCCTCGACGGCGAACCGATCCGCCAGAATGTCATCAATCAAGATGTGCTAAGCTGATCGGATACCGACGTTCCAGGATTTTGGTGACGATTTGCGCTTGAAAAGGCCAGACGCAACCAGAATATATGGGCAATCAGAATATAAAGAGGTTAGCCTAGTTTCGTCCGGGAACGGCGTGCGTGAGCATTTTGGAGACTAAGTCTTTGAGTCAAAATGATCCCACCGACCATGCGCTCGCCGCTATCGCGAGCATCCTCGATCTGCCTCAAATCGAAGCCGAAACTGAAAAGCCGGCTGCGAGTGAAAAAGCGGATGCCGCAGAAGTCGAAGAGGCCGATGGTTATACAAAATTTGGTCCAGGCCCGGTGGCGGCGATGCGTTTCAAGTGGACCGTGCGGCACGAAGGCAGCAACGACTATTTTGTCGACGAAACGGTTGGCGAAAGCTCGCGGCCGATCACAACAGGGCCGATGTCGAAAGAGGCTGCTATCCGTTTCGTGGATGAGCATAACGACGAAGCACGGCGGCGTTTCGATCTGATCAAACATGAGATGACTGGGAATCGACAAGCGCTGCGAGACCCTGATGCTTAGGCTCTTTTGCAGCCTCAAGCGGATTTGTTGCAACGTTTTCATTGCAGTCATGGTTGCGGCGTTGTTGAACCAAAGACAGAGGTCAGCGACTTATTCTGGAAAGGTGATGTAGATCACGTGCTGCGCATTGCCCTTTGGGTTAGATTCCAAACAAAATCGCACCTCTGTTCAGGAGATCACTATGCGAAGGCTTTTTGTAGCCGCCGCTCTATTGCTGGCAAGCAGTGCCGCGCAGGCGGGGGAGACCTATAATTTCGACATCGGCGGACACACAATCCATATCGATCCCGATCGCGGCATCGTATCGATACCCGGCGTCTATGAGTCCGGTCCCACCCGCCTGAAACGTTCGCACAATAATTCACCGGACGAGGTGCTCCGGTCAGAACTTCCCCTTCCCAGGCCAAGGTCGACCCGCAGCCCCATCGGAGCAGAGGCTCCTTCAATCGATGCGGCGGTTCCATCCTCTAGCTCGGCGAATATTGCGCCGACGGGACCTTCGCCTTCAGCAGCTCGAACCCCGTGCCGGCAGGGAGGCACGATATCATCACTGGCATGAGGCCTTCCGAGCCCCCGCCGCAAGCGCGCCCGCCACAAGCGCTCCTGTCTCCACAACCGTTCCTGGCACGACAACCGCGCCTGTCGCCGCGCCGATCCGGCAGGCCTCCTCGGATCGTCCAGCAACCCCGCTCGGTGTGTGGCTGACGGAAGAAAAGGAGGGCAAGGTTCGCATCGAACAATGCGGCGCCAATCTCTGCGGATATTCGGTGAACGAAAAGTCGGATCAGAACGGTGAAAAGATTCTGATCAACATGAAGCCGGTCAGCGGTGAAAAATGGAGCGGTAAGATTTTCGATCCGAAAAGTGGCAGCACCTACGACTCAACGATCGTGATGAAAGGCTCCGATGGCCTTCGCGTACAGGGTTGCGCGTTCGGCGGCATGTTTTGCGGCGGACAGTCATGGAGCCGCGTGAACTGACGCGCGAAAGGTCCTAAGGTGGTCCACTGACAGTTGAGGAACATCCGCTATTTATCTGATTTAGCTGTATATTGTGCGTCGGTCACTTGTTCCATCCAGTTCACGTGCTTGCCATCCAGCGACTCGTGCATGGCGACATGAACCATGCGCGTTCATAGGCGACGCGCCATGCCAATGTTTCTCATTTGGCGGAATCCACACGGTATCGCCGGCGCGGATTTCCCGGATCGGGCCGCCTTCGGTCTGTACCCTGCCGATGCCGAAGATGACGAACAGCGTCTGGCCGAGCGGATGCGTGTGCCATGCGGTGCGCGCGCCCGGCTCGAACGCGACGCGCGCGGAATTTACCCGCGCGGGCGCCGGCGCCGTGTTGATCGGATCCTGCCAAACTGTGCCGGTAAACCAGTCGCTCGATGCGCGTAGCGTGGGCCGCGAGCCCGCCGGATGAATGTCCATCGTGTTTCCTCTCTGCTGTGAGTTTATTGTTTTTTTGTCGCGGCGTAGCGCGCCTTGGTATCGGCGTTCATGGGATACAGGCCTGGCAACGCCGCGCCGCCGTTGACCTGATCGACGATCCACGCCTCCATCCGCTCCTGCTCGGCGCCTTCTGCCAGAATGAGATCGAGCAAGGCCTTGGGGATCACCACAGCGCCGTCCTGATCGGCGACGATGATGTCATCAGGGAAAATCGCAACCCCGCCGCAGCCGATCGGCTCACCCCAGCCCACGAAGGTCAACCCCGCGACCGAAGGCGGCGCGGCATAACCGTCGCACCAGACCGGCATCCCCGTTCCCAGTACGCCTTCGAGATCGCGCACCACGCCGTCCGTGACCAGAGCCGCGACACCGCGCTTGACCATGCGCGCGCACAGGATGTCGCCGAAGATGCCGGCGTCGGTGATGCCCATGGCATCGACCACAGCGATGCAGCCTTCCGGCATGGCTTCGATCGCGGTTCGGGTGGAGATCGGCGATGACCACGATTCCGGCGTGGCGAGATCCTCGCGCGCGGGCACAAACCGCAGCGTGAAAGCGGGACCGACCAGCCGCGGCTGTCCCGGCCGCAGCGGACGCGAGCCGCGCATCCAGACGTTCCGCAAGCCCTTCTTGAGCAGTACCGTCGTGATGGTCGCGGTGGATACGCGCGACAGCGTCGCGATGGCTTCAGGCGTAAGGGGCATGGACTGGTTCTTCCGATTGCGTTTTGAGCGGCGCATCTTGCGGGGCAAGGCGTTCGCGTCAAGGGCGGTGAGGCCGTCGCGCCCCGTGACAAGCGGCGGCGATTGAGCGAAAACTGGGAAATGGCTGTGCACCCGCCGACCAATTCCGAAGTCGTGGCCGCGACGCTTCCCCCGCCTCGCCTGCTGGCAAGCGGCGACAGCGCCATAACGGTCGAGTTCAGCCGCAACATCGATGACGAAGCGAACCGGCGCGTGCTGGCGCTTGATCAAACGCTGGCGCGCGAAGCGATTGCAGGGATTACCGAAACCGTCCCGACCTACCGGTCGCTGCTGGTGCACTACGATCCCGTCCAGATCGGCTTCGATGCGCTCGGCGAAAAGCTGATCGAACTGGCCCAACTGCCGGTGCCCGAAAGAAGCGGCGCGCGGCGCTGGCGCATCCCCGTCGCCTATGGCGGCGAGCATGGCATCGACCTCGAAGAGGTCGCCAAGACGCTTAACACGACGCCTGACGACATCGTGGCGCGGCATACGGCCGGCAATTACCGCGTCGCCATGATCGGCTTTACGCCGGGGTGGTCGTATCTCAGCGGTCTGGAGGACTCGCTGCACATGCCGCGGCGGCAGAATCCGCGCCTGCTGACGCCCGCCGGCACGATCTCGATCGGCGGGGTGCAAACCGGCGTGCAATGTCTGGCCGGACCGAGCGGCTGGCATCTGCTTGGGGCGCACGGCGGTGCGCACTTATCAGCTGCATCGCGAACCGATTTTCCTGCTGGAGCCCGGCGATGCCGTGACGTTCTCAGCGGTCGACGCCACGACATTCGCCGAACAGGATCGCGCCGCGGAAGCCGGCGAGATCGTAGCCGAGTTGATCGCGTCATGAGCAGGCTCGTCATCACCGCAATCGGCCCGGCCAGCTCCGTGCAGGACGGCGGCCGCTACGGTTCACAACGTTACGGGTTGACGCCAAGCGGCGCGATGGATCGGCTCGCGCTGGCCGCGGCGAATTGTCTGTTGGGAAACGCGCCATTCACTGCCGCCGTCGAAGTAGGTCCACTGAATGCGGTGTTCACCGCGCGAGACGGCGCGGTGCGTATCGCGCTTACGGGTGCTGCGCGCAATGCCGACATCGCCGGACGCGCTGTCGCTTTCAATACTTCGGCGACGCTTGCGGACGGCGAAAGCCTGACCCTGGGCTTCGCGCGCGATGGCGTTTTCAGCTATCTGGCGATCGAAGGCGGCGTGCAGGGCGAGCCGATGTTCGGCAGCCTCGCCGTCAATGCCCGCGCCGGTCTCGGCAGCCCCTATCCGCGCCCGCTGCAGTCCGGCGACGAATTGCAGGTGGCGGCCGCGAGCGGCGCACCGAGACGCCGTATCGATCTTCCGGCCATCGCTGATGCGCCCATTCGCGTGGTGATGGGGCCGCAGGACGACGAATTTTCCGAGGAGAAGCAAGGCGCTGTTTCTCGACAGCGAATGGAAGATATCCGCGACCAGCGACCGCATGGGCTATCGTCTCGAAGGGCCCGTCATCAAGCATCTGCATGGGCACAACATCGTCTCCGACGGCACTGTGAATGGCAGCATCCAGGTGCCCGGCAACGGCGCGCCGATCGTACTGATGCCGGATCGCGGCACCAGCGGCGGTTACCCCAAGATCGCGACGGTCATCACGGCGGACATTGGCCGGTTTGCCCAGACTTCGGCGGGCCGCGGTTTTCGTTTCAAGGCCGTCGCATGGCTGAGGCGCAGGCGGAGGCGCGGAAGTTTTCTGAGCTGTTGCGCACCCTGCCCGACCGCGTCCGCGACATCGAGAATTTCGAACTCAACCTCGAAGCGCTGCAAAATGCGAATGTCGCCGGTGCTGCCGTGAATGCATTCGACGCCAGGACGTGGCAAACTCAACTGCCTGCCGAGACGCGGGCGCAGGACTGATGCGGATTTCCAAAACGGACGGACAGCATGGCCATCGATCTGAACTGCGATCTCGGCGAAGGTTTCGGCGCTTGGGAAATGGGTAACGATGCCGCCATGATCGACCTTGCGACATCGGTCAACATCGCCTGCGGCTTTCACGCCGGCGATGCCGACATCATGCGCCAGACCGTCGATCTTGCGAAGGCGCGCGGCGTCAGCATCGGCGCGCATCCCGGCTACCGCGATCTGCACGGTTTCGGCCGCCGGCCGTTTCCGGGCATGAAATCATCCGAGATCGAGAACCTCGTCGCCTATCAGATCGGCGCATTGCAGGCGATTGCGACCGCGGCCGGACATAAGGTCACGCACGTGAAGGCGCATGGCGCGCTGTCGAACGTCGCCTGCGAGGACGACGCGACGGCGCGCGCGATCGCCAACGGAATCAAGGCGGTCGACCCCGATCTTGTTTTTGTCGTGCTGGCGAATTCGCGTCTGGTTCAGGCCGGCGAAGCCGCCAATCTGCCGATGGTGCATGAAGTGTTTGCCGACCGCGCTTATGAGGATGACGGTTCGCTGGTGTCACGCCGCAAGCCCGGCGCGGTGCTGCACGATGCCGGTCAAATCGCGCAGCGCGTGGTGCGGATGGTGCAGGATGGCGCGGTCGTTTCCGTGACCGGCAAAGTCATCAAGATGCGCACCGACACCGTCTGCATTCACGGCGACACGCCCGGCGCGGTCGACATCGCGCGCGGCGTGCGCAAGGCGCTGAAGGACGCCGGCATCGACGTCGCGCCGTTCAAAAAGCCAAACTAGATTCAGAACGGATGGATCGACAGCGTGCCGAATACCACGGCGGCGATCATCGCCAGCGAGCCGTAAAGCGCCGCCGCTTGCAGGCCGCGCCCGGTCCGCCCGGACAGCGAGCGCGCGTAAAGATGCAAACGAGCTTCCGCCGAAAGTTGTCGCATGGCCGATCTCCACCGATGCCGCATGGGCTTAGTGGAATGTCGTTCGCGGCGCGACGCAAGGGGAGCGAATAAAAAGCAACGCCTGCGCTCCCAAGGCGTCCTGGGCGGAGAAAAATTCTCTTGGATGAGTCCGACTGAGAATTTTATTCGTTCAAGTTTGAGCCTGTTGCTTCAATACACGTCCTGCTGGAAGCGGCCGCTTTTCTTGAGATCGGCGACAAACCTGATCGCTTCGTCGGTCGACCGCGCGCCGAACTGGGCGACGATATCGACCAGCGCCCGCTCGACATCCTTGGCCATGCGCTGCGCGTCGCCGCAGATATACACATGCGCACCCTCGGCGAGCCACGTCCACACGTCGCGGCCGACTTCGCGCATGCGGTCCTGTACATAGAATTTTTCTCCGGTGTCGCGCGACCACGCCAGCGACAACCGCGTCAGAAATCCCGACGCCTTCATGGCGTTGAGTTCCTCGGCGTAGAAGAAGTCGCTCTGGCTGCGCTGATGGCCGAAGAACAGCCAGTTCTTGCCGGGCGCGCTGGTGGCCTTGCGGTCGTGCAGGAAAGCGCGGAATGGCGCGATGCCGGTGCCCGGACCCGACCATGATGATCGGCGTATTCGGGTCTTTGCGGCAGCGCGAAGCCATGAGCCTTCTGCACATAGACTTTGAGCTTGTCGCCGGGCTGGATGCGCTCGGCGAGAAATGTCGACGCCAGACCATGACGCCGGCGCTTGCCGATGACGTAGCGCACGCAATCGACCGTCAGCGATAGTTTGCCCGGCGTGGCGTTGTGCGACGACGAGATCGAATACAGCCGCGGCTGCAGTGGCTCCAGCGCCTCAACAAAAGCTTCCGGATGCGGCCGCACGCTCGGAAATTTCTGCAGCGCCGCCATCACATCAAGCGTGGCGGCGTCACCATCGGGATCGTCGCCTTGCGCCAGCTTGCGCGCCTTTTCACGGATGGCGCCGCCGCTGATGTAGGACAACAATTCGAACAGGCTGTCTGGCGCTGGCGCCAGCGAGACATCGTCGCGCAGCACGTCGCGTAGCGTCTTGCCGCGCACCTCCGTGGTATGGGAAGCGCCGAGCAGCGCGATGATCTGGTCGACATGGCCGAGATCGTTGCTGGCGAAAATGCCGAAGGAATCGCCGACGACGTAATCGAGGCCGCAGCCGCTGAGATCGAAGTCGATATGCCAGGTTTCCTTTTCGGAGCCGGCTTTGTTCAGGAGCTGCCGCGACACGAAGGTCGCAGCGATGGGATTGTCACGGGAGCGGCCGGGTTCTGAGATCGTGATGGTGGCCGGAACGGGGACAGCCGACGCTGACTTGCTGGCGACCGCGGCTGGGGCTTTTTCCAGCTCCTCGTTCAGCGCTTTCAGCATCCGCGCGGTTTCCTTGCCGCCGGGGACGCAGAGATTGAGCCGCGGTTCGGCCTTGTCGGCAATCGCGTCGGAATAGTCGTTGCAGTTGTAGCCGCATTGGCCGCAATCCTGCTGCGCCATCGCCGCCATCATGCGCCGCCGCAACGGACGGCCCTCGGCGAGCTTCATGCGTTCGCCGATCGGCATGGTCTGGTCGTGCCACGGCGCTTCGCCGTCGTCGCCATCTCCTGCCGGGACCTTGCAGCGCCACAGCACCCCGCCCCGCCGGCAATGGCGCGGGGCCATCGGTCGATAGCAACCCGGCGAAAAAACCATTCAGCCAGGAGCGCTGAGCTTCGGAAAACGGCGCCGACGATGGAATGACTTCAATCCTTGGCGGGGGCGTCATCTGGTTCATGACGAGACCTCCGCTTCAGCGAGCTTGCGCATCATCTCGCCATCATGGCGGCGCGAGAAAGTGAGAAATGTTTCCTCCGGCGACGAGCGGTGCGAAAGGTACGCCTTCAGCAATTTCTCGACGACAACGGGTGCGTCTTCGGACTTCACATCGCGATAGACTTCCTGCCCGATGTCGGCTTCTGGACCGAAACCGCCGCCGGTAAGGATGTGAAACCCGTCTACGGTGTCGTCGCTGTCATCGACCGCAATGCGCGCGCCGATCATGCCGATGTCGCTGATGAAATGTTGCGCGCAGGAATGATGACAGCCGGTGAGATGGATATTGATCGGCGTGTCGAGTTCGACGCGGGTATCGCACCAGTCGCCGATCGCGGCAGCGGTGCGTTTGGTATCAGCGTTGCCGAATTTGCATCCGGCGCGGCCGGTGCAGGCGATCAGGCCAGCGCGAATTTCGGTGGTCTTTATTGCCAGTCCGATCTGCTCGACCGCCGCGGTCGCCAGCGCGATGTTCTCGTCGCGCACGCTTGAGATCAGCAAATTCTGCCAGACGGTGAGCCTAATATCGCCGTCGCCGAGATCCTGCGCGATCTTCGCCAGCCCGCGCATCTGATCGCAGGTCACCTTGCCGAGTGGCACGGATACGCCGATCCAGTTCAGGCCGTCCTGCTGCTGCGGGTGCACGCCGATATGCGCCGTGCGGTCGAACGCTGGCCGCGGCGCTAATGCATCAAGCGGCACGCGCGTGAACGCATGCCCTAGTTTTTCTTCGACCAGCACGAGAAACTTCTCCATGCCCATGCCGTCGATAACGTATTTCAGCCGCGCCTTGAGGCGGTTGGTGCGGTCGCCGAGATCGATGAATACGCGAACGATGGCGTCGGCGACTTTGGTCGCATCCGCCGGCTTGACGATGATGCAGCTATTCTCAGCAAAGCGGTCCTTGGCGAAATCCTTGTGGCCGGTGATGCCGCCTATCCCCAGCCGAAACCATATGCCGGGCTCGACACCGAAACCGTCTTTCACTTCCACGGCTGCGAAGGCGATGTCGTTGGTGTCTTCCAGCACCGCGATCTTGCCGGCGCCGTCGAAAGCGACATTGAATTTGCGCGGCAGGCCCGTCAACGAACGATCGTTGAGAATGTGATAGTGCCACTCGCGCGCGTACTCGCGCGTGTCGAGCAGTTCCTGTGGATCGATGCCGGCGGTCGGCGTACCCGTGACGTTGCGAATGTTGTCGGCGCCCGAGCCGCGCGAACACAGCCCGAGATCCTGGATGCCTTCGATCAGCAAAACCGTATGCTTCGGCGGAATTTCGCGCACCTGCAGATTGGCGCGCGTCGTGACATGGCAATACGGTCCGCACAGCGGCTCGATCAGATCGGCCAAACCTGCGAATTGCCAGTGCTTAAGGATGCCGTTGGGAATGCGCAGGCGGCTCATAAAGGAGTCCTGCGCGGGCGCCACGTAGAACAATCCGTAATAGCGCCAGCGAAAATTGTCGGCGGGCGATGGCGGCGCATTGTCGAGCGCCTGCTGTTTCAGACGAGGATAGGCGTCGAACGGATGTTCCTCACGCTTGAATTTCTCGGGGTCCGCAAGCTTCTTGCCGGCCGCAATAACCTTGTCCTGCGCAATGAGATGCGCCGCGTCGGGTCCGGTCGGCTCGGCTTTCCCCGGCGCGGCAGCCCCGCCCGCGAAGCCGCGTCCGGCACGGCTGATCTGCAGGCCAGACGTGAAACCCTCAAGGTAGCGCTTCTGCTCGTCTGAGAAGTCGACGGGAATGTTTTCGATTTTCATGATCGGACGGTCGCGGTCCTGCTCCGTGGTTTGTCGGAGGGCGACCCGACAAGTGTGGCCGCACTGCACCATTCAAATCATGTGCCAGCTCAACCTTTGGAAATCTCTCATAAAATCAAACGGTTGGAATAAATTGAAAAAACTCAAATTTGGGGCAGACGTCATTTGCGACAGAAAGCCTAAATTCTAGCCCTTCGCGCCGCCGCGGGGAGACGTTGGCCATCAAGCGCGACCGACACGCGCAAACTCCACGATCGAGCTCGTTTTGCTGCTTCCTGATTGCGTCGAAGCGCGGGACGCACAAACCGGGACACTGCTAAAGCCTTGTAATTATAAGCAATTGAAACTAGCTCCTGCATATCAATCAGGCATTGTGAATCATGCAGCAGGCCGCCGCGCCTAAAGTCAGCTTTGTGTCGCTGGGATGCCCCAAGGCGCTGGTGGATTCCGAGCGCATCATCACCCGGCTGCGCGCGGAAGGCTATGAACTCGCGCGCAAGCACGACGGCGCCGATCTCGTCATCGTCAACACCTGCGGCTTCCTCGACAGCGCCAAACGTGAGTTGCTCGGCGCGATCGGCGAGGCGATGGCGGAGAACGGCAAGGTCATCGTCACCGGTTGCATGGGGGCGGAGCCCGAGCAGATCGAGGCCGCCTATCCCGGCGTGTTGTCGATAACAGGCCCGCAGCAATATGAGAGCGTACTCGACGCGGTGCACCGCGCGTTGCCGCCGCTGCATAACCCGCATCTCGACCTGGTGCCGCCGCAGGGCATCAAGCTGACGCCGCGCCACTACGCCTATCTCAAGATTTCCGAAGGCTGCAACAATCGCTGCAGCTTCTGTATCATTCCAAAGCTACGCGGAGATCTGGTGTCGCGTCCGGCGAACCACGTGCTGCGCGAGGCGGAAAAGCTGGTGGACGCCGGCGTCAAGGAATTGCTGGTCGTGTCGCAGGACACATCGGCCTATGGGGTCGATCTGAAATACGCCGCGAGCCCGTGGAAGGATCGCGAGGTTCGCGCAAGATTTTTCGACCTGGCGCGCGAGCTCGGCGAGCTCGGCGCATGGGTTCGGCTGCAATATGTCTACCCCTATCCGCACGTCGATGAAGTCATCGGCCTGATGACGCAGGGCAAGATTCTGCCCTATCTCGACATACCCTTCCAGCACGCCAGTCCCGAGGTGCTGAAGCAGATGAAGCGCCCGGCGGCGCAGGACAAGACGCTGGCGCGGATCAAGAAGTGGCGTGAGGAATGCCCTGACCTGACGCTGCGCTCAACCTTCATTGTCGGCTTCCCCGGCGAGACCGATTCCGATTTCGCGTATCTGCTCGACTGGCTTGACGAAGCCGAGATCGACCGCGTCGGCTGCTTCAAATACGAACCGGTCGCGGGTGCCACCTCGAACGCGCTCGGCAATCCCGTGCATGAGGAAATAAAGCAGCAGCGCTGGAACGCGCTAATGGCGCGGCAGCAGAAAATCTCGGCACGTCGCCTCAAGCGCAAGGTCGGCACGCGACAGCAGATCATCATTGACGAGGTCGGGCCGAGCGTCTCGAAGGGCCGCTCGAAAGCCGACGCGCCGCAGATCGACGGCGCGGTTTATCTTTCAAGCCGCCGTCCACTGCGCGTCGGCGAGATCGTCACGCGCAAAGATCGAGCGCGCGGACGAGTACGATCTGCACGGCAGCGTGGCGGGGTTTTAAGTCCTACCTCCTCCCCTTGAGGGGGAAGGTCGACGCGATGAACGAGCGGCCGGGTCGGGGTGAACGCCGCATATGCTCGCGCACATCACTTCGATCTCGCCAGTCTTCGCTTCGCTCAGGCTTACGACCCTCCGATGCCAGGAGAGGGTAGAAGACCTCACGGCTTCAAAATCGACGCGCCCGTCGTCATCCGGCTTTCCAGATCGATATGCGCTTTCGAGGCGTCCTTCAGCGCGTAAGCGTGATTGATCGGCACGTGCAGTTTTCCGTTGATGACAGCCGAGAACAGCGTGTCCGCTCCCTCGAGCAATTCTTTCCGCGTGCCGACGTAATCGTTCAGTTTCGGACGGGTGGCGAACAGCGAGCCGTGATTATTCAACTCCGCGATCGAGAACGGCGGTACCGGGCCAGACGCGTTGCCGAAGCTGACGAACAGCCCGCGCTGCTTCAGGCACGACAGTGAGCCTGGAAACGTGGTTTTGCCGACGCCGTCATAAACCACATCGCACAATTCGTTGCGGCTGATCTGCTTAACCCGCGCGACGAAATCCTCATCGTTGTAGAGAATGACGTGATCGCAACCGTTGGCCAGCGCCAGCTCGGCTTTTGCCTTGGAGCCAACGGTGCCGATGACGTTGGCACCGAGCGCCTTGGCCCACTGGCAGGCGATCAGGCCGATGCCGCCGGCTGCGGCGTGGATCAGGACGCGATGTCCCGGTTCGACCTTGAATGTCTTGAACAGGAGGTACCAGACCGTCAGTCCCTTCAGCATCAGTACCGCGCCCTGCTCATAGGTGATGTGGTCTGGCAGCTTGACGAGCTTGTCCGCGGGAATGTTGCGCTCGGTGGCGTAGCCGCCGAGATTGAAATAATAGGCGACGCGGTCGCCGGGATGAAAATTGGTGACCCCCGAGCCGACCGTCACGACCTCGCCTGACGCTTCGTTGCCGGCGATGAACGGCAGCCCCGGCGCCTTGTAGAGGCCGGTACGGAAATAGACGTCGATGAAGTTCAGGCCGACAGCATGCTGGCGGATGCGGACTTCGCCGGGTCCCGGCGCCGGAACATCAACGTCTTCGTAAACCAGCGCCTCTGGTCCGCCGACTTTGTGCACACGTACGGCTTTGGTCATGTTCTTTCCTCCTGAAATTTCTCAACGATTTCTTTCGATCAGCGAAAGCTATCGGGCCGGAATTGTCAACTCAATGACGGAACGCGGGTCAAACGGCCTTTTTGCGATTACGTCTGGCAAGAACATTGAAGCCTTCGACCGCCGCCGAAAACGCGATGGCGAAATAGATATAGCCTCGCGGGATGTGGAATTTAAATCCGTCCGCCACCAGCGCCACACCGATCAGTACCAGAAACGCCAGCGCCAGCATCTTGGTGGTCGGATGCTCGGCGACAAACTTCGCAACCGGTCCCGACGACAGGTACATGATCGCGCAGGCGATGATGACCGCGGCGATCATGATCTCGAGATCCTGCGCCATGCCGATCGCGGTAATGATGGAGTCCAGCGAGAACACCATGTCGATGATGATGATCTGCACGATCACCCAGAAGAAAGCGCTGGGCTTGGGCGCAGCATCGATTTGCTCGTCGCGCGCCTCGACCTCGGTGTGAATTTCGTGCGTCGCCTTGGCAATCAAAAACAGCCCGCCGCCGATCAGAATAATATCCCGCCACGATAGCGCGACGCTTTTCACGGTAATAACCGGCGCGGTCAGGCCGATAAGCCAGACCAGCAAGCTCAGCAGCAAAATTCGAAACACCAGCGCCAGCGCCAGGCCGATCCGGCGAGCGCTCGTGCCGCCTGACGTTCGGGAATGCGCGACACGATCACCGACAGAAAGATCACGTTGTCGATGCCGAGAACGATTTCGAGCGCCGTCAGGGTCAGCAGCGCGGCCCAGGCTTCCGGACTGGTAAGCAATTCGATCATGGGTTGGCCGGTCTGGTTAGCCGGATGACGGAATCGCTGCCGACGACGTAGAGCGCGATCGCGCACAGCGCGATGATGACCGGCATGCCGACGTTGAAATCGTAAATCAGCGTGACGATGACGAGCACCGCCCAGATCGCGATCAATGACAGCGTCAATGCACGGAAACGCGCAACGCGAACGGGATGCACGACCTTGAAGGGCACGAATGTAAGTACTATCAGCAGCGCAATCGCGAAGCTCGATAGGGCCGGTGGCCAGTGCAGCAGGAATAGATAGAACGCGGCCGCGTTCCATAACGCGGGAAATCCGCGGAAGTGGTTGTCCGCCGTCTTCATGCGGCGGTCAGCGAAATACAACGCGCTGGATATCACGATACCGATGCCCAACAGAGGAGCAGCGACCGGCAACAGCCGCCCGCTCGCGGTGATCGCATAGGCCGGCACGAACACGTAGGTTACGTAGTCGACCACGAAATCCAACATATCGCCTGACCAGTCCGGAAGCAGGTTGACGATATTCAGGCGCCGCGCAATCGGACCATCGAGCGCGTCAATGAACAGCGCAAGCCCCAGCCATCCGAACATCGCGGCCCAGTGTTCGCGCACCGCCTCCAGCAGAGCGAGTAGCGCCAATCCAGCGCCCAGCGCCGTGAAGATGTGCACGCAGAAGGCGGCAACGCGCATACGCGGCGAAACCGTAGAAGATTCTGGCTGATTTAACTCGGACATTGCAGTGGCATTACCTATCAGCAATTTGACCGCCATGCACGTTGGTGCTTGCGGCGTTCCGCCGCGTAAATCGCCGGCACGAAGAGACCGCGCGGCGGGCTTGAAAATGCAGGCGCGAACGCCGATGGTCCTGGGATGGCTGACGTGTCTCGAGATAGTTACGACGTTGCGGTAGTTGGCGGTGGACCTGCCGGTCTGACGGCGGCGCTCGCGCTGGTGACTGCCGGCGCGCGCACCGCGCTAATCGCCCGCCGCGTCCCCTATGGCGATAATCGTACTACCGCCCTGCTCGGCGGCTCTGTCGACCTGCTGCGCCGTCTCGATGTCTGGCCTCGTTGCGAGGCCCAGGCGGCGGCGCTGCACGTAATGCGTCTTGTGGATGATACCGGCCGCCTGATCCGCGCGCCGGAGGTCCGGTTTTCCTCGGATGAAATCGGTCTCGACGCGTTCGGCTACAATATTGAAAATCGCACACTGATGGCGGCGCTGGAGGAGCGCACCGCCGAGTTGTCCAATCTGGTCAGGATCGATGACGAAGTAACAAGCGTCGTACCAAACGACGAGCGCGTGGAAATCATCATGGGGCAAGGCCAGGGACTGACCGCCCGCCTTGTGGTCGGCGCCGACGGGCGGCATTCGCTATGCCGCGAAGCTGCCGGCATCGACGTCAAGCGCCGTGAACTCCATCAGTCCGCACTGACGTTCAACGTCTCCCATACGCGGCCGCATCGGAATATCTCGACCGAATTTCACACGCCGCAAGGGCCATGCGTGTTCGTGCCCCTGCCCGGCAATCGCTGCAGCGTGGTGTGGGTAATGTCTCCCAAGGTAGCCGCGCGGCTGATGGCTTTAAGCGATGATAAACTGTCCGATGCCGCCGAACGACAGTCGCATTTCATCCTTGGGCGTACCACAGTCGAACCCGGCCGCCATCTGTTTCCGCTGGCGATCGAGCAGCCGGCACTTTTTGCACAACATCGCATTGCGTTGGTCGGCGAGGCCGCCCATGTGCTGCCGCCGATCGGCGCACAGGGGCTCAACATGGGGTTACGCGATGCCGCCGACATTGCCGAGGTGGCCGGCGAAGCGATCGCGAACGGAAGCCGATCCCGGCTCCAATCAGGCTTTATCCCGCTTCAGTTCAGCCCGAAGTATCGATGTCGCCAGCCGAACTTTTGCGATCGATATGGCCAACCGCTCGCTGCTGTCGGACTTTCTTCCCGTGCAGGCACTACGCGCCGCCGGCATGCACATGATCGGTTCGCTCGCACCACTTCGGCGGGTCGCGATGCGCGAGGGGCTAGCGCCATCGTGGCGAACCGACCGCGAACTCTGATTACGGAAACACCAGCCGTCCGGTCTGGATCAGCCACATCACGCTGGTAAGCGTAACAACCGACGCGAAAGTCCCGATCAACACCGCGACCGAAGCCGGCTCGATCCAGGTGTCATGCTGACGCGCGATCACGAACACGTTTAGCGCCGGAGGCAGCGAGGCCATCAGCACCGCGGTGGCGGCCCACGGCTGCGCGAATGGCCCCAACAGCAGCATCAGGCCGAATACGATCAGCGGCTGCAGCAGCAATTTCACGGCGATAATCCAGGGGACCTCCCACGGCACCCTTCCGAAGGGGCGCGAGGCAACGGTAACGCCGAGCGCAAACAGCGCCACCGGCGCCGCGGCATTTTGCAAAAACAGCAGCGTATTATCGATCGCCGCGGGCAGATGAATATGCAACGCCGCAGCAAGCGCGCCGGCTGCGGCAGACATGATCAGCGGATTACGTAGCGATCTGTACTATCACGAAGCCCAACGTATGCAGGAAGGGCCGGCGTTCGCTATCCGTAAAGGCGAGCAGGATGGGCACGATGGAAAACAGGAAAATGCTGTCGCAGCAAAAGATCAATGCTGTCGGCGCCGCAGCCTTGGCGCCAAGCACGGCCAGCGCCAGACCCGGCCCCATGTACCCGATGTTGCCATAGCCGCCGGACAATCCTGCCAGCGTTGCTTCGCGGATCGACAGGCGTCCGATCCAGCCGGCCCGCCCCATTGCGAGGAAGAACGCGCTGATCGGTGCCGAGCGTGGTCGCGATCAGGAAAGGAGGATTATTCAATTCCTGCGAATGGCGTCTTTGACATGATGCCGAACAGCAGCGCCGGCAACGACACATAAAGGAGAAAGAAATTCATCCACGCCAACCCCGCTTCCGGCAGCCCCTTTGCCTTGCCGCAGGCGAAACCGATGAAGATCACGCCGAAATATGGCAGCGCGAGATTGAGGATATCTGATCATAAAACGTCTTCTTCGTTGGCGCGTCCGGACCGGGCTGGACGGCACCGTTTGCAATCAGTGGACTTCACCGGTTTGCCCCTAGCATCGGCCACAATCATGGTCTATTCGACCTGAGATGACAAAGATGCGGAACGCCAAATTCCAGATCGGACAGGTGGTACGGCACCGGATCTTTTCGTTCCGGGGCGTGATCTTCGACATCGATCCGGTGTTCAACAACACCGAAGAATGGTGGCTGTCGATCCCCGAGGAAGTCCGGCCGCACAAGGATCAGCCGTTCTATCATCTGCTGGCGGAAAATTCGGAATCCGAATACGTCGCGTATGTTTCCGAGCAAAATCTCCTGCCGGATAAATCCGGCGAACCGATCCGGCATTCGCAGGTTGCGGAGATTTTCGTGAAGGATAAGTCGGGCGGCTATCGGCAGCGCAATCCGTCGTTGAATTAGCTTCGGCTCATTTGCAAGTCGCACAACAAAAAGGGCGCTCTGATCGAGCGCCCTTTTCGTTTCGGCGCGGCCTGAACTATTTGGCCGCGGGATTTGCCGGAGCCGCGGCTGCAGGCGGGTTGGCTTCGAGTTTCGCGCGCGCTTCGGCGGCGCGCTTCTGCAGTTCTTCCTGCAGCTTCTTCTGAGTTTCTTCGAACACCTTCGGGTCGGTCGGCGGACCGTCATAAGCCTTGGCGAACTCGGCTAGCGGCAGCGGCAACGTCAGCGGCGCGCCGTTCGAATTGATCGCCTGCACGACAAGGTTCTGACCCTTCTTCATGTTGGCAAGCATTTCCGGGGTCATTTCGTAATCCGACATGCAGCCGTTCTGGAAGCAGATCACGTACGGACTCTGCGCCGGCGGATTGGTGTCGACAATCACGCGGGTGCCGTGGACAAGCTGCATGCCCAAGGGCAGCGTCACGCGAAGAATCTTCTTCGCCTCGCCTTCGGGCTCGATAATCACGGCTGCGATCACAGGCTGGCCGGACTCGATACGTCCATCCTTGCCGGTGAAACAAACCTGCTTAGCGTTGGCATCCTGGCCCTTCAGACAGAATTTGGTCCACGGCGCGTAGATCAGCTGAACCTGATCGGCGGCCGGTGCGGCGCCAGCCGCGGGAGCGCCGGCGGCGGGGGCAGCGGGAGCCTGAGCCGCCGGTGCTGCCTTCGGGGCTGCTTTCGGTGCGGCCTTGGGCGCGGCTTTCGGAGCTGGAGCTTGAGCATCCGCTACAGGAGCTAATGAGACGGTGCTCAGCGCCATCACTACCGACAGGGCGAAACCCCGTCCGCGCGGCTGGGCCGCCGCGGCCAAAATACGGAAGTTCATGCGGAAACCCTTTCTTGAACGGCAGCGCCGCAACTCATGCGGCCTCAGCCGTCTGGCGGTTGTCTCGGGACCAAATGGGGCAGTTACGTGACAAACCGGGAACAACATCTTTCAATCGTCCGCCTTCAATACAGCGGCGGACGAAAAGATCAATGCCGGCAACCGCTCTTGGTGGGCTTCGCCCAAAGCGAACGGCATTTGCTGTGGTAAAATTCCGGTGTGCACCGTACCGAATCAAACAACCGTACCAAACCAGGCATCTTGAGCTTTATGCGGCGCTGGCGCCTCGCCTGTGCTGCCGCAGCCGCTTGCAGCTTATCGGCGGCGGCTGGTCCGATCGCCTGCGCACAGCCGACCTATGCCATCGCGATGCACGGTGCGCCAGCGCTGCCTGCCGGCTTCACACACATGCCCTATGCCAATCCCGATGCACCGAAGGGGGGCCGGCTCGCACAGGGCATCCTGGGTACTTTCGATAGTCTCAATCCTCTGATCGTCCGGGGACTTGCCGTCCAGCAAATCCGAGGCTTTGTGGTTGAAAGTCTGATGGCGCGCGGCAATGACGAGCCGTTTACGCTTTACGGTCTGCTCGCCAAAACGATTGAGACGGATGACGCCAGAAGCTTTGTGACATTCCGGCTGGATCCGCTGGCGCGGTTTTCCGATGGCAATCCGGTGCTGGCCGAGGACGTGCTGTTCTCGTGGGCCCTGCTCCGCGACAAGGGTCGTCCCAATCACCGCCTGTACTACGCCAAGGTCGCCAAGGCGGAAGCTCTCGATGCGGCCACGGTGCGATTCGATTTCGGCGGCGCTGCCAGACCGAGAACTGCCGCTGATCCTTGGCTTGATGCCGGTGCTGCCGAAACACGCCATTGACGTCGCGACGTTCGAGGAGACGTCAATGTCGGCGCCGATCGGATCGGGGCCGTATCGCGTGACCGCGGTAAGAGCTGGCGCCAGCGTGACACTGACGCGCAATCCCGATTATTGGGGCCGCGATCTCGCCGTCAATCGCGGGCTGTGGAATTTTGACGAGATCAGGCTCGATTTTTATCGCGAGGCCAATGGGCAGTTCGAAGCGTTCAAGCGCGGCCTGTATGATTTTCGCGTCGAGACCGAGCCGCTGCGCTGGCACGAGGGCTACGACTTTGCCGCAGCGCGTAGCGGCGAGGTGATCCGGGACGTCATCAAGACCGGCCTGCCGCAGCCATCGGAGTTCCTGGTCTTCAACACCAGGCGTCCGGTCTTTGCCGACATTCGGGTACGCCAGGCGCTGACGTTGTTGTTCGATTTCGAATGGATCAATCGCAACTACTTTTTCGGGCTTTACGCACGTTCCGCCGGTTATTTCGCCGGCTCCGAATTGTCCGCTTACAACACGCGCCACCGACGATCGCGAGCGCGAATTACTCAAGCCCTACACCGCCCGCATGCCGCCCGACATTCTTGACGGCAGCTATCGGCTTCCGGTCAGCGACGGCTCAGGACGCGACCGCGCCACGCTTCGCAGCGCGTTGGCGCTGTTATCGCAGGCCGGCTACGAACTTGATGGCGCCCTGTTGCGCCAACGTTCGACCAAAGCTCCCCTCACCTTTGAAATTCTGGTGACGACGCGCGACCAGGAACGCATCGCGCTGGCGTTTGCTCGCGATCTCAAGCGCGCCGGCATCGAAGCCTCGGTGCGCGCGGTCGACGCGGTGCAATTCGATCAGCGCCGCCTCGGCTTCGATTTCGATATGATCCAGAATCGCTGGGATCAATCGCTTTCGCCCGGCAACGAGCAATCTTTCTATTGGGGCTCTGAAGCCGCCGACAATCAAGGTACGCGAAACTACATGGGCGCCAAAGATCCCGCGATCGAAGCCTTGATCGCTGCGATGCTGGAAGCGCGCGAGCGCCCGGACTTCGTGTCTGCGGTACGTGCGCTGGACCGGATCCTGATTTCGGGATTTTACGCGATTCCAATCTACAATGCGGCAGAGCAATGGATCGCGCGATGGAATCGGATAGAACGTCCCTCAGTAACATCGTTGTCGGGATACCTCCCGGAAACCTGGTGGCGGCGGCCGGAGCCTCAACAGAAGTGAATCCGATACAACCCAATGAACCGCCGACACTCGACGGGTTGTTTCGCCGCATCCTGGCGCGCCAGCCGAGCGCGTTGGCGCTGGTCGATCCCCTCGATAAATTCCGCATCAATATGCAGGCGCCGAAGCGATTGACGTTCGCCCAGGCCGATCGCGCCATTTCAGCGCTGGCAGCGCATTTTATCGACGCCGGGCTGACCGCCAATTCGGTCATCGCTGTGCAACTGCCGAATACCATCGAATTTATGCTCACCGTGCTCGGGGCGCATCGCGCGGGCTTAGTCGTGGCGCTGCTGCCACAACTCTGGCGGCAAGCCGAACTGACGGCGGCGCTCAGCCGCACCGGTGCGCGCGCGATCGTCGGCATGAGCCGGATCGACGGCGTCAATCACGCCGATCTCGTCATGCACGCGGCAGCCGAGGCCTTTTCGGTTCGCCACGTCTGCGGTTTCGGCGATAATTTGCCCGAAGGCATGGCTTCGCTCGATGAAGTGATCGCCGGCGCAGCTAAGACTTCGGCTTTTCCCGCCCACGACGCCGGTCGACCGGCGATCATCTCGTTCGACGTGACGGTCGATGGCTTCCAAGCGATACCGCGCACGCATCAGAATCTGATCGCCGGCGGTCTTGCGATATTCCTCGAGAGCGGTGTGCCGCAGGGTGCCAGGATCCTTTCAGCATTTGCGCCGTCGTCGTTTGCAGGTCTGGCGTCATCGCTTGTGACCTGGCTCTTGAGCGGCGGCATGCTCGCGCTGCATCATCCCTTCGACACTGCCATCTTCGAACAGCAGATCAACGACCAGCGGTGCGACACCCTGGTCGCGCCCGCACGGATGGCATTGCGGTTGTGTGAGACCGCCATGTTGCTTCGGCTGCCGTCGCTGCGCAACGTGATTGGCCTGTGGCGCTCCCCGGAACAGGTATCTTCGAGCGCACCCTGGGCCGGCGGGCAAGCGACGCTGACCGATGTGTACCTGTTCGGCGAAGCGGGCCTGTTCGGCGTGAAGCGGCTGGAGAGCGGCGTCCCGATGCCCATCCTTCCAGGGCCGCACGGCGCGCCACGTCACGTGGCCGACTCAACCATCGTGGGCGAAACCTTGCTTACGGCAAAGGGGATGCTGGCGCTGCGCGGACCAATGGTAGCCGCTGAGGCCTATGCGCTACATAGTTCGAGCGCCTCGACACCCGTCGATCAGGCCCCCTTGGACCATGTCAACACCGGGTACTTCGCGCGGCTCGACCCTGCCACGGGCGGAATCATGATCACCGCTCCGCCCCCTGGGCTTATGACTGTCGGCGGTTACCGGTTTCTCCTGCAGGATTTGCAGGAATGGGCGCGGCGGTTGGGGCAAGGCGCGTTGCTGACCGGGCTGCCTGACCGGCTCAGTGGCTATCGTCTGGCCGGACGGGCTCAGGATAACGCCCGCGCGCGCGAAGCTCTCACGCAACTCGGTCTCAACCCCTTGATGGTTGAGGCATTTCGGGACCGCTCGCCGGCCGCGACGACCTGATCTGATCGCGATGGCCATGCGTTGACCCGCTATTAAGCGCCGCAAACTAAGCTGGCGTGTCCGGTCGAAATCATTTGAGAGATAAAGTGTTGTCGCAAGGTCCGATCCTTGTCGTATCGTCCGGTTTCGTGCCGCTCGCGGGATTGCTCGGCGGCATGTTTCCAATCATCGACACAAACTGGGCTGAGGCGTGCCGCGCCGTAGAGCACGTTCAGCCGGCCGCCGTGCTTGTCGCCACGGCCGGAAATGACCATCACGAACTGCAAGCGCTCGCAGCGGCGATCGCAGCTCAGGCGCTCTACATTCCGCTGGTTGTCATCGATCCCAAGGCGCCGCTTCCTGTCAACGCGATTCCGTTTTCACAATGCGACGGTAGCTTTGACCGCTTGAGCGCGCGTTTGAGCGCAGCACTCCGGGTCCGGACGCTGCATTCGACGGTGCTGCGACGGACGGCGGACAATTCAAATATTCAAAAGCAGGTGTCGGAGGGCGATCCCCTCCATGACGCAACGGTTCTGCTGATCGGCCGTGGCGCGGCCTTTCCCGCGCTCTCGGTCGCGCTTGGCGAACGCCTCGGCGTGATTGGCGCGTTCAGCATCGAGGCTGCGGCGAAGCATTTGAATACGCGCGACATCGACGGCATCATCCTCGGTGAAGGATTTAGCCCCCGCGTGGTCGATGGGTTTCTGACGGTGCTCTCTGAGGACGCGCGCTTTCGGCATCTCCCTGTCATCGCAGCCATCGATGGATTGATGCCGGCTTACGATCTGCCAAATCTTGAAATGAGCTCCGGCGACCCCCGGCGTGTCGCGTCGAATGCACTACCGCTGATAAGACAGCACGCCTTCGAGGCGCGACTGAGCCGTACGCTGAAGTCGATCGAAGCTGGCGGCTTACTTGACGCACGCACAGGCCTGCTGACATCAGAAGCTTTCAACCGCGACTTTGCCACCGCGATCTACCAGACATCAATGCGGGGTGGCGGCTTGTCCGTGGCGCGCTTTGTTTTTCAGCCACAACAGGAGCGCGCGCAGTTCGACGGTGCGCGCATCCTCAGCCGCCTGATGCGCCAAATGGATTTCGGCGCCGTGCAGGGGGACGGATCGATTGTCGTGGTGTTTGCCGAAACCGATCTCCGCAATGCCCGCATGATCGCACGCCGGTTGACGAGCGTGATGAAACATACGGTTCACGCCAGGCGCGAATCGCGAGCCCCCGAAATTATGGTGACGGAGTTGCTGCCGTCCGATTCCGCGAAGTCGCTTCTGGAGCGACTGACCTGCGATCGGCGTCGCGTTGCTTCGTAGTACGTTCCCGCCATGGAACTATTTTTCCTGCCTCGCATTGTCCGGCACATAATCTCGTAATGGAGGAGACAATATGAAGAAAATTGCATTGATCTTCGCTTCGATAGCTGTGCTTGCCGGTCCTGCGCTCGCACAGTCCAAAATGAGCGAAGCCAAGTTCTCGACCGTCTCGAAGGATGAGATGTTCAGCTCGAAGCTCAAGGGCCTCAACGTCTACAATCAGAAGGATGAGTCGATCGGCGAGATCAGCGATCTCGCCATCAAGAACCACCAGCTCGACGCCCTGATCCTGTCGGTCGGCGGCTTTCTCGGTATCGGCGAACACTACGTCGCGGTATCGCCGGCTTCGGTCAACGTTCGCTATGACGACAAGAACAGCAAGTGGATGGCGACGATGAATACCACCAAGGATGCGCTGAAGGCCGCCCCGGAATTCAAATATCCGAAGTAGTCTGCACATATCGTAAATAAAATGGCCGTCGGCAGGCATGCCGGCGGCCATTTCGTCGTCAGAGCAACTGGAATTTAGGCCGCGGCTGAAATCTTCTTCGCGTCGGTCGGAACTTCAGCAACAGTCTTCAGTATCTGCGAAGCGATGGCGTAGGGGTCGCCCTGCGAGTTCGGGCGACGGTCTTCAAGATAGCCCTTGTAGGCATCCCCTTTGACAAAGGAGTGCGGCACGCGAACCGAGGCTCCGCGATCGGCGACACCGTAGCTGAACGCGTTCCAGGGCGCCGTCTCGTGCTTGCCGGTCAGGCGCTTGTCGTTGTCGGGACCGTAGACGGCGATGTGATCGTGCAGGTTCTTGTCAAAGGCCGCCATCAGTGCCTCGAAGTAGGCCTTGCCGCCCACCGTGCGCAGATGTTCCGTCGAGAAGTTGGCGTGCATGCCCGAGCCGTTCCAGTCGGTATCGCCGAGCGGCTTGCAGTGATATTCGATATCGATGCCGTAGGTCTCGGTCAGCCGCTGCAACAGGTAGCGAGCCATCCACATTTCGTCAGCGGCCTTTTTGGAGCCCTTGCCGAAGATCTGGAATTCCCACTGACCCTTGGCCACTTCGGCGTTGATGCCCTCGTGGTTGATGCCGGCGAACAGGCAGAGATCGAGATGCTTCTCGACGATCTCACGCGCAACCGCACCGACATTGCTGTAGCCGACACCGGTGTAATATGGGCCCTGCGGCGCCGGATAACCGCTGGACGGAAAACCGAGCGGTCGGCCGTCCTTGTACATGAAGTATTCCTGCTCGAAGCCGAACCAGGCGCCCTCGTCATCCAGAATGGTGGCGCGCTTGTTGGTCGCGTGCGGCGTGACGCCGTCCGGCATCATGACTTCGCACATCACCAGGACGCCGTTGGTGCGCGCACCATCCGGATAAACCGCGACCGGCTTGAGCACGCAGTCCGAGCTGCGGCCTTCCGCCTGCATCGTAGACGAACCGTCGAAGCCCCACAGCGGAAGCTGTTCAAGCGTCGGAAACTTGTCGAACTCCTTGATCTGCGTTTTTCCGCGCAGATTGGGGACGGGAGTGTAACCGTCGAGCCAGATGTACTCGAGTTTGTATTTTGTCATTACCTATCTCTCATGAGCTGATGACGCGAAGGATTCATTCGTTGCTGCCGCTAACGGCACCCGGCCGCCAACCGCCTCAGCGTCCCGAAGCACCAAACATGCCAATCCATGCAGCAATTCTTTGCGATGGGCAGACATTGAGCAGGGCCGCCGCGCCGCAGCATCGACGATGACAGCGCGAGATGCAAAATGGTCGATGCTGATATTGTATGCATTTGCTGGTTTTTTGGCAGGCAAACTGAGGAAAGTAACGGCAACAGGCCTATATTAGATCGACACAACGACTCGCGCGTTGAGTGACGCGCGCAAACGGAGACGATCGATGACGACGAATATTTTAGCTGGGTCGGCCCAGATTTTCCAATTCCCGCCGCGGGGCCGGTTCGCCCTGAACGCGCACGACGATAGCAGGACCGCGATTGTGTCGACGCAGGCCGTGCGGATCGTGGCAAGCGGCGGCTGGTATCACGATGCGGCGATTCAGGAAGCAGACTCGCGCAGCACGGACTGCGCGAGCGAACCGGCCGGGTGGTGACGCAAGTGTCAGACGCCGAAAATCGACCAGCCCATTCTTCTACTCAGCGCTTCCAGCGCCACGCGGCCTAGATGCGAGTTGCCATGGGCATCGAGGCCCGGCGACCATACCGCGATGGAAGCCCTACCCGGCGCGATTGCCAGAACCCCACCGCCTACACCGCTTTTCCCTGGCAGGCCGACGCGAAACGCGAATTCTCCGGAGCCATCATAGTGGCCGCAGGTCAGCATGACAGCGTTGATCCGACGCGCGCGCTCGACCGAAACAACGGAGTGGCCGGTGGACGGATTGACGCCGGACCAAGCGAGGTACCGCCCCGCCATCGCAAGCTGGCGGCATGACATCGCGATCGCGCAATGATGAAAGTATACGCCGAGTGCGAAGTTGACGGGATTGTCGAGCACCCCGAATGACTTCATGTAATTAGCCAGCGCGATGTTGCGAAATCCGGTGCGCTGCTCGGAGGCTGCGACGGCTTCATCGATAGCAATCTTATCATCGTCGGCCAGAAAACGCATGAAGCGCAGGATTTCGCCGATTGCCTCGCGTGGTTGATGTCCCGACAAAATCACGTCGGTAACGGCGATGGCGCCGGCATTGATGAAGGGGTTGCGCGGCTTGCCGCGTTCGTATTCTAGCTGAACGATGGAATTGAACGGACTGCCTGAGGGTTCGCGGCCGACGCGTTCCCATAGCTTGTCGCCGACAAGGCCAAGCGCCAGCGTCAGCGTAAAAACTTTTGAGATACTCTGGATCGAAAACGGCATCTCGCTGTCGCCCGCCGTTGCGACGTTTCCGGCGCCATCGATCACCACCATGCCGAAGCGCTTGTTGTGCACGCCCGCGAGTTCGGGAATGTAGCTCGCCACGTCGCCGCGGTCGGTGCGCTGCGCCATCTCGTCGGCAATTTCCTTGACGACAACATTCAGATCGGGCGCTTTTTTCATCTCGACTCGACCTTGGTTACATGTTTAGTGCCGCCTTGCGCTCCTCGGCGAGGTGCGCGAGCTGGCGCATGATTTCGGTGGTGCCCATCAGCCGCTCCTCCGGCGTTTCCCAGTCCTGGAAGAACACGACCTTCATATCGGGCCGCACCTTCGCCGCTTGGCCATGCTGCCGGATGAACGAGACCAGCCGGTCAGGCTGCGCAAAACTGTTGTCGCGGAAGCTGATGACAGCGCCCTTTGGACCGGCATCGACCTTCTCGACATTTGCGCGGCGGCAATAGCCCTTGATCGCCGCGATCTTGAACAGATAGCGCACCTCGTCCGGCAATACGCCAAAGCGGTCGCGCAGTTCGGCGGCGAAATTATCGATCTCGTCGTCGGTGTCGAGATCGGCGAGCCGCCGGTACAGCGACAGCCGCACCGAGAGGTCGGCCACGAAATCGTCGGGAATAAGCACGGGCATGCCGACAGTGATCTGCGGCGACCAGCGGTCGGCGACCGGCTCCTTGCCGCCCGCCTTGAGATTGAGGATCGCCTCCTCCAGCATCGATTGATAAAGCTCGAAGCCGACTTCCTTAATGTGACCTGACTGCTCCTCGCCAAGCAGATTTCCCGCGCCGCGGATATCGAGATCGTGCGAGGCGAGTTGGAATCCCGCGCCGAGCGTTTCCAGCGATTGCAGCACCTTCAGCCGCCGCTCCGCCTGCGCGGTGATCTTCGCCTGCGCCGGCAGCGTGAACAGCGCGTAGGCGCGCAGTTTCGAGCGCCCTACCCGGCCGCGCAATTGATATAGCTGCGCCAGCCCGAACATGTCGGCGCGATGCACGATCAGCGTATTGGCTGAAGGGATATCCAGACCGGACTCGATGATCGTGGTCGACAGCAGGATATCGTATTTGCCGTCGTAGAAGGCCGACATGATGTCTTCGATCACGGTCGGCGGCATCTGCCCGTGCGCGACGGCGACCTTCATCTCCGGCACATGCTTGTCGAGGAAATCCTTGACGCCTGCGAGATCCTCGATCCGCGGCACGACGTAGAAGGCCTGGCCGCCGCGATAGCGTTCGCGAAGCAGCGCTTCGCGGATCATCAGCGGATCGTGCGGCGCCACGAAGGTGCGGACCGCGAGGCGATCGACCGGCGGCGATGCGATGATCGACAGATCGCGCACGCCGGTCAGCGCCAGTTGCAGCGTGCGCGGTATCGGCGTCGCGCTCAGCGTCAGCACGTGGACCTCGGCACGCAATGCCTTTAGCCGCTCCTTGTGGCTGACGCCGAAATGCTGCTCCTCGTCGACGATCAGAAGTCCGAGGTCGCGAAACTTGATCGATTTTCCCAGCAGCGCGTGGGTGCCGACCACGATATCGACGCTGCCGTCGGCGAGGTTCTTCTTCACCTGCGTCAGTTCTTTCGCCGCGACCAGCCGTGAGGCCTGCGCCACGTTGACGGGGAAACCGCGAAACCGCTCGGTGAATGTCTTGGTGTGCTGGCGCGCCAAGCAGCGTGGTCGGCACCACCACGGCCACCTGCTTGCCCTCGAGCGCGACCGCGAAGGCCGCGCGCAGCGCAACTTCGGTTTTGCCGAAACCGACGTCACCGCAGATCAGCCGGTCCATCGGGCGACCGATCTCGAGGTCCTTCAAGGACGCGTTGATGGCGCCGAGCTGATCCTCGGTCTCGTCATAGGGAAAGCGCGCGCAGAACTCGTCATAGAGCTGCGGTTGCACCGGCATCTTCGGCGCTTCATGCATCAGGCGTTCGGCCGCGATCTTGATCAGCTCGCCGGCGATCTCGCGGATGCGGTTTTTCAGCTTGGCCTTGCGCGCCTGCCAGCCGCTGCCGCCCAGCTTATCCAACTCGACATTGGTCTGATCGGAACCATAGCGCGACAGCAGCTCGATATTCTCGACCGGGAGAAACAGTTTTGTGTCGGCGGCGTAGTGTAGCTCCAGGCAGTCATGCGGTGCGCCGGCGACGTCGAGCGTCTGCAGCCCGATGAAACGTCCAATGCCGTGCTCGACGTGCACGACGAGGTCGCCTGCTGCGAGGCTGGTCACCTCGGAAATGAAATTATCGAGCTTTCGGGCCTTGCGTGGCCGCACCAGCCGGTCGCCGAGAATATCCTGCTCGCTGATGACAGCGACATTTTCAGTCTCGAAACCGGATTCCATGCCGACGACGGCTAGCATCGCCTCGTTGCGTGGCGTCGCCTGCACCATGCGCCAGGAATTGACGCTGGTGAGGTTAAGCAGCTTGTGATCCCGAAGCATGCTGCCCATGCGGTCGCGCGAGCCTTCGCTCCACAGCGCGATCACCACCTTCTTGCGCTGCGCCTGCAGCGCCAGCACATGCGCGACCACCGCTTCGAAGACGTTGACCGAGGAGTATCAGCGCGTTCCGGCGTAAAGTTACGGCCCTGCCGTGCGCCGGCGTCGAATACGACGGCATCGCTGTTCGTCCGGTATCGCAAACGGCGTCAGCCGCGCCAGCGCGGCTTCGTCGAGACGATTAGTTCCACTCGTCTTCGGTGAGATACAGCCGGTCCGGCGGCAGTGGCTTGTACACCGCCCCGCCGCCGGGAATGTCCAGCGCTTCCTTGCGCGCGTCATAATAGTCGTTGATCTGCTTGAATCGTTCGCGCGCGGCGTCTTCGGCCTGCGGCTCGATCGCAACCGGCGCGCCGCCGAGATAGTCGAACAGCGTGTCCATCCGCTCTGGAAATAGCGGCAGCCAGTGCTCCATGCCGGGATGACGGCGGCCTTCGCTGACGGCCTCATACAGATGGATCATCGGGCGACGGCGCGCCGAACAGCGCGACATAGCCCATCCGGAAACGCCGGATGGTTTCGGTGACGAGCTGAAATTCCGAGATCGGCACTAGATCAAGTGCGCGCATGTCGAGAAGTGTGCGCTGGGTCTCGGCATCGAAAGTGCGGATCGACTCCAGCGAGTCGCCGAAGAAATCGAACCGCACCGGCTGATCCAAGCCAGCGGGAAACAGATCGAGGATGCCGCCGCGCACCGCGTATTCACCGGCTTCGCGCACGGTCGAGGACCTGTTGTAGCCGTTGTGCTCCAGCCAGGTGACGATCGAATCCATCGGCACCACATGTCCCGGCGCCACCGATAGCGCCTGCGCCGCGATAACGGCGCGAGCCGGGACACGCTGCACGATGGCGTTGACCGTGGTCAGCACGATCAGCGGTTTCGCGCTGCCCGCGAGGCGCGAAAGCCGCGCTAGCGTCGTCAGCCGCTGCGCCAATACACCCCCATGAGGCGAGACGCGGTCATAGGGTTGGCAATCCCAGGCCGGGAACTGCATCACCGACAAGTCAGGCGCGAAGAATTCCAGCGCCCGCGCCAATTGCTGCATGCGCGGGTCCGTCGCGGCAAACGACCGCAAGACTAACGGCGGGCGGTTTTGGCCGCGCCGCCACCGCGCGCGCGAGGTCGGAAACAACAAGACCCTCCGCTCCCTCGGCGACATTGGCGAAAGTCAGCGCGCGGCCCGGAGCCAAAAGCTCCGCGGGAGATTTGACCGGCGATTTCATGCGTCGTGATCCGCCGGGAATGATTTGATGCGGTCGAAAAGCGGCGTGCGATATTCCGTTGCCAGCAAAGCATCACTGCTCAACGCCGCGTAGAGATCGGGATCGGGCAGCTCGATCAAATGCTCAAGCTGGGCCATATCGGCATCGCTGAGGTTAGCAATCTCTGCGTCAGCGAATCGGCCAAGAATTAAATCCATCTCGCGCGTGCCGCGATGCCAGCAGCGAAACAGCAGCCGCTTGCGGCGTTCGTCGAGGCCGTTGCTCGATCGTGTCGATCCCGTCATTGCACTTTCTTTTCGAACGCAGAAAGCCCGGACGTGCCGGGCGGGATTGATATAGCCATGAGGACGGTGGATGTCAGCCCTTTCGAGGTTGAATTATTACCCGGGTCGTTGCCGGGCTTGCCCCAGCAATCCATCGTCTTCAAAAAATCCAGTCGCGAAGATCGATGGATACGCGGGTCAAGCCCGCGTATGACGAAAGTGCAATCGTCATTCGGCGGAAATCAAATGCGCCCTGCCCTGCTCAATCCGTTGTTTGCACCCGTCACCAGCCTTGCCGGCGTAGGGCCGAAGCAGGATAAGCTGTTCCGCTATCTGCTCGGCCGCGAAGAGACGCCGCGGCTGGTCGATTTGTTGCTGCATCTGCCGGCCAGCGTGATCGACCGTCGCGCGCGGCCAAAAATTCGCGACGCGGTTCCCGGCACCATTGTCACGCTGGAAGTGACCGTCGACCGCCATCGTCCGACGCCGGGACGCAACGCGCGCGCGCCGCATCTCGTCCATGCCAGCGACGACACCGGCGATGTCGTGCTGACCTATTTTCGCGCGCAGCCGGGCTACGTCGAGAAACTGTTGCCCGTCGGCGCCAAGCGCTACGTTTCCGGCACTATTCAAATGTTCGACGGCATCCCGCAGATCGTGCATCCCGACCGCGTGGTGGACGAAGCGGGTTTCGCGCAACTCAGTGGTATCGACCCGGTGTATCCGCTGACCGAAGGGTTGGCGCTGGGCTCATTGCGCCGCGCGATGGCGCAGGCGCTGCAGAAATTGCCTGACTTGCCCGAGTGGATTAGCCCCGAAGTTCTCAACCGCAGTTACTTTCCGCCGATCGCCGAGGCGCTGAACCGCGTCCACATGCCCGTCGAGATGACGGACATTCTTCCCGAGGGACCGTTCTGGTCGCGGCTGGCGTTCGATGAATTACTCGCCGGCCAACTCGCGCTGGCGCTGGTGCGCGCGCAGTTGCGCCGTCCCGCCGGCGACCGCAACGCCGGCGACGGCCATCTGCGCAAAAAGATCATCGACGCGCTGCCTTACGCACTGACCGTTTCACAGCAGCAGGCCGCCGCCGCCGTATCGGAGGATCTGCGCCAGCCAGTGCGAATGCTGCGACTGCTGCAGGGCGATGTCGGCTCCGGCAAGACTGTGGTGGCGTTGCTCGCCGCCGCCGCCGTCGCCGAGGTCGGCAAGCAGGCCACGCTGATGGCGCCGACGGAAATTTTGGCGCGCCAGCATATCAAGACCATCACGCCGCTGGCGGAGCGTGCCGGTTTGCGCGTCGCAATTCTCACGGGGCGCGAGAAGGGAAAAGAACGCCGCGATACCCTGACGCGGCTGGGATCGGGCGAGATCGACTTGCTGGTCGGTACCCACGCGCTGATCCAGGACGATGTGCTGTTCAAGGCGCTGGCGCTGGCGGTGGTTGACGAGCAACACCGCTTCGGGGTGCGCGAGCGGCTTGCGCTGACTGACAAAGGCGACGCCGTCGATGTGCTTGTCTTAAGCGCGACGCCGATCCCGCGCACTCTGGTGCTGACGTACTTTGGCGACATGGACGTGTCCGAGCTGCGCGAAAAGCCTGCCGGACGTCAGCCGATCGACACCCGCGCGATACCGAAAAGCCGTCTCAACGACGTGATGGACGCCGTCGGCCGCGCGCTCGACAAAGGCAAGCTGGTGTACTGGGTCGTGCCCCTGGTGGAGGAATCCGAAACCCTTCGCGTCACCGACGCCGAGCAGCGCTTCGAAAGTCTTCGCGGGCGCTATGGCGACAAGGTGGGACTCGTCCACGGCAAGATGAAAGGTGCCGACAAGGATCACGCGATGGCGCGGTTTGCGTCAGGCGAAACTGGTCTGCTGGTCGCGACCACCGTCGTCGAGGTCGGCGTCGATGTCCCCGCTGCCACGATCATGGTGATCGAGAACGCCGAGCGGTTTGGGCTCGCGCAATTGCATCAACTGCGCGGACGCATCGGGCGCGGGTCCGAGGCGTCGACCTGTCTGCTGCTGTATCAAGAGCCGCTCAATGAGATGTCCACCGCCCGCCTGAAGGTGATCCGCGAAACCACCGACGGATTCCGCATCGCCGAGGAAGATTTGAAACTGCGCGGCGAGGGTGACGTGCTCGGCATCCGGCAGAGCGGGTTGCCGGGCTATCGCATCGCGCGATCCGACGTGCATGCGCAGCTCATTACGCAAGCCCGCGACGAGGCACTGCGGATCATGAAAGAGAATCCAATGCTGACCGGCGAACGCGGCGAGGCGCTGCGCTGCCTGCTCTATCTGTTCGAGCGCGACGAGGCGGTGCCGCTGATCGGCGCGGGATAGCTCAGGACGCCAGCGCTTTCATCTGCGCATAAAGATCGGATTTTCCCTCAAAGCCGATACCCGGCAAATCCGGCATGGTGATGTGCCCGTTCTCGACCCGCACGCCATCCGGGAATCCGCCGTAGGGTTGAAACAGGTCGGGATAGCTCTCGTTGCCGCCGAGACCGAGACCCGCGGCGATGTTGAGCGACATTTGATGCCCGCCATGCGGGATGCAGCGGCTTGGCGACCAGCCATGCGCTTCCAGCATCGCCAGCGTGCGCTGATATTCGCACAGCCCGTACGACAGCGCGCAATCGAATTGCAGCCAGTCGCGATCGGACCGCATCCCGCCATGGCGAATGAGATTGCGCGCGTCCTGATGACTGAAGAGATTTTCGCCGGTTGCCATCGGCCCGGGATAAACTTCCGCGAGCGCCGCCTGCAATTGATAATCCAGGGGATCGCCGGCTTCTTCGTACCAGAACAGCGGGAAATCGCGCAGCATTCCGGCATAGCTGATCGCGGTCTCCAGATCGAAGCGGCCGTTGGCATCGACGGCGAGCTTCGCCTGAGAGCCGATCTCCGCCAGCACCGCTTCGATGCGCCGTGCATCTTCCAGAATCGGCGCGCCGCCGATCTTCATCTTCACGACGTTATAACCGCGATCGAGATAGCCGCGCATTTCGCCGCGCAATGCCGACAAATCCTTGCCGGGATAATAATAGCCGCCAGCGGCATAGACGAATACGCGCGGATTCGCCGTCTTGCCGTGGCGCTCTGCGAGCAGTCGGAACAGCGGCTTGCCGGCGATTTTCGCCAGTGCATCCCACACCGCCATGTCGATGGTTCCGACGGCGACCGAACGTTCGCCGTGACCGCCCGGTTTCTCGTTCGACATCAGGGTCGTCCAGACCTTATCCGGATCGAGATTGTCGGCATTGTCATCGAGCAGCGTCTTTGGATCGGCCTCGAGCAGCCGCGGCGCGAAACGTTCGCGGATCAAGCCGCCCTGCCCGTAACGGCCGTTGGAATTGAAGCCATAGCCGACCACGGTCTTGCCGTCACGTACCACATCGGTGACGACGGCCACGAGGCTGGTCGTCATTTTAGTGAAATCGATGTAGGCGTTGCGGATAGGCGATGAAATCGGTTTTGTGACTTCTCTGATGTCGACGATGCGAACGGACATCGCACTCAAGCCTTATCGCGAAAATATGGCTCGACCGGACCGTGAACCTTGATCGTGAGCGGATTGCCGTAGCGATCCTTGGCGGCGCCCGCCGTTACCCGCACCCATCCCTCGCTAACGCAATACTCTTCAACGTTGGTTTTCTCGACGCCCTTGAATCGAATGCCGACATCGCGCGCAAGGACGTCGGCGTCGTAATGCGGGCTTTTCGGATCGGTCGACAGCCTGTCCGGGAGAACCTCGCTAATTATTTCGTTTTTCTCGCTCATAGCAGCGCCTCGATTTCTTTTTTCAGTCCCTCAGGTTTCGCGGTCGGCGCATGCCGCGCCACGACCTTGCCCGTGCGATCAATCAGGAATTTGGTGAAATTCCATTTGATCGACGATCCCAGCAGCCCCGATTTCTCTTTTTTGAGATATTTGTACAGCGGGTGTGCGTTGTCGCCGTTGACGTCGATCTTGGCGAACATCGGGAATGTCAGCGAATAGTTGCTCGAGCAGAATTCCTCGATCTGTTTCGCGTTCCCCGGCTCCTGCCCGCCGAACTGGTTGCACGGAAACCCGAGCACCGAAAAGCCGCGCGGCGACAGCGCCTTGTGGAGCGCTTCGAGGCCCTTGTACTGCGGCGTGAAACCGCACGCGCTCGCGGTATTGACGATCAGCAGCACCTTCCCCTGAAAATCCCTCAGCGAGATTTCGCCGTCGGTCAGCGTCTCGGCCGAAAAGTCATAGACGTTCGTCATTGTTGTATGCTGTCCCGCGATCAGCGTTCGTTTAGCCGACGGGATCGACCGGTGTCGATGGTGTTCCGCCGGCCTCGATGGCTTCGCCGGCCAGCAGGCACAAATCCTCGCGATAGCGCCCGGAAACAACCTGAACTCCGACGGGCACGCGACCGACCAAACCCGTGGATACCGTCAGCCCCGGCAATCCCATGAAGGGAATGCCGACCTGCGGCATCTGCGCCCGCCACACCCGCTCGAAGGACGCGTCGTCGCGCAGATCCAGGCCGACGGGAAACGGCAATTCGCCGGATACCGGCATCAGCAGCACGGCGTAGGTTTCAAAGAACATCTGCCATTCGCGCGTCAGCGTCGCGCGCCGCGTCAGGATTTTCGAGAACGCCGCCATATCGAGTGGCTGCACCTTGTCCTTGTTGCCGCGCAGGCACGCCAGCGCGCCGGGATCGCCTTCACGCTCGGCGGCGTTGAGCATCGCGTCATAGCCGTCACCCAGCCACAGCTTGGTCTGGAGTTCGGCGGCCTCGCGCAGCGGCGGCGTATTTGCGATTTCTTCGACCTCCAGCCTGCGCGCTCCAACCGTTTTCCAGCGTCGGCAACGGCGGCTTTCACGTCGGTCGAAGTTTCAAGGCCATCAGGATTGAGACACAGCGCAGCACGCTTCGCCATCGGGGGCCCTTCCAGCGGCGCCGGCACAGACCACGGATCGCGCGCGTCCGCTCCGGACATCGCAGCGAGCGCAATCCTGAGATCGCCAACGGTACGCGCGAGCGGGCCTGAAACCGCCGATATCTGTGGCCCTATCGCACGTTCGGGCGACGACGCATTGAAATGCGGGAATGCGTCCTAACGTTGGCCGTAACCCATGCACGCCGCAGGCATAGGCCGGATAACGGATCGATCCGGCGATATCGGTGCCATGCGCGATGTGGCCGATGCCGGCTGCGACCGCCGCGCCGGCGCCGCCGGATGAGCCTCCCGGCGTGATGCCGGGATCGCGCGGATTTTTGGTGTCGCCATGCAGCAGGTTGGTGGTGAACCAGCGAAATGAAAACGCGGGACAGTTGGTGCGACCGAGCAAAATCGCCCCCGCCTTACGAAGATTGGCGACGACGGGGCTGTCAACGGCAGCGATCAAATCGCGCTGTAGTTTGACGCCGTTGGTGGTCGCGAAGCCCTTCTGATCGACATTGACCTTGAGTGGTAATCGGCACACCCGCCAGCGGACCCGGATCTTCATTGCGCGCGAGCGCGGCATCGATGGCGTCGGCCTGTGCCAGCACTTCCTCCGGCCGATGATCGACCACCGCGTTGATTGCGGGATTGACCGCGTCGAGCCGCGCCAGCGCTGCCGCCGCGGCTTCCTTCGCGGAAATCCTGCGGGCGCGAATGTGCAACGCAAGGTCTGCAGCCGAGAGACGCCAGAGTGCTTGCATGAGAGCTCCGTGAGAACGCGACGTAGACCGCGATCGCAGGGTAGCCGCATTCAGGTTGAGATCAATGGCGCTTTGTTGCCGGTCCAAATGCAGTCAATGCCTGGTCGGCGCTTCATCCCGTCATCAATGAGCGCTTCGGCGAAGGGAAACTCCAGGACGATTTCGCCTTGGTCATCGGTTACTTCGAGGATCGCTTTCATCAGCTCGGGCGTGCTTTCCGTTGCCAAAACCGCCCGGACCGTTTGGCGAGCGGCCTCCCACGCGCGGTCTGGATCGGGCAGCTCTTCGCCCTCGGGATCGAGGATCAACTCTTTGCCGATCCGGGTATTGAAGTAGTACCGTGGCACGCTGCCGCTATCCGTTAATTTCGGCCGGTTTTGGGCCGTTAATGGAGGTTATCGCTTTTGCACTGCAGCACAACATCGCGAATGATTGAGAAATAAATCACTGGCGAACTTTTCCAGCTGTATTACCTTATCCCACAGGACGAAATCGTCCGGATCGAGAAGGAGCGCCGAAAATGGCCTGGAAGACACCAAAAATCGTCGAAGTGCCGGTCGGCATGGAAATCAACATGTACGCCTGCGCGGCGCGCAAGTAGGCGACTGCGTATGCATTCAACGGAGGTGGACCGCGTTTTGCGGCCACCTCCGTAATCTTTGAGAAGGGTCCGGAGACGAATATGCTGCGCATCGTCGTCCTGGGCGCCGCTGCGGGCGGGGGCTTACCGCAATGGAATTGCGGATGTGCAATTTGCAGATCGGCGCGGACAGACCTTCCCAGGCTTCAAAGTACCCAGACTTCGATTGCCGTCAGTTGCGACGACCGACACTGGTTTTTGGTGAACGCTTCGCCGGATCTGCGTCAGCAATTGAACGCGACACGGCATCTGCATCCGAACTCTGATAGTCTGCGTCACAGCCCGATTGCCGGCGTGATCCTGACCAATGGCGAAGTCGATGCGGTGGCCGGACTTCTTTCGATGCGCGAAGGCTCGCCATTTACGATCTACGCGCACGAGCGCGTGCTCTCAATTCTGAAGGCCAACAGTATCTTCAATGTGCTAAGCGAGAAGAATGTGCGCCGCCAGCCCATCATCATCGACGAACCGTTCGAGCCGACGCTGCCGGACGAATCGCGCGTCGGGAATCGATGATTTTGCCGTTCGCCGTTGCCGGCAAGGGCGCGTGGTATCTGGAAGGCAAGGCGCATCCGGCCGGCGACGATGGCGCGGGCGATACGCTTGGCCTTCGCATCGAGGATAAGAGCAACGGCAAGCATTTTTATTTTGTCGCAGCTTGCGCTGAAGTGACGGACGAATTGAAGAGGCGCGTCGCCGCCGCGCCGCTGATCTTTTTCGACGGCACCTTGTGGCGCGACGATGAACTAATCGCCGCAGGTCTGGGAAATAAGACGGGTCAGGGCATGGGTCACATCTCGATGTCGGGCGACGCTGGCGCCATCGCAGCGCTGGCCGATATCGAAATCGAGCGGAAGATTTTTCTGCACATCAACAATTCGAATCCCGCGCTGCTGCAGGATTCGGCTGAGCGAAGGACGGCCGAGCAAGCCGGCTGGCAAATCGCATTCGACGGAATGGAGATCGTGCTGTGAACGCGACCTCGGGTTTTTCGCTCGGCTGCGAATACGCGACTGCAAAGCGCGGACGAACTTGAAGCTGCGCTGCGTCACATCGGGGCGACGCGCTATCACAACCTGCACCCGTTTCATCGGCTGCTGCACGGCGGCAAACTGAACAAGGGCCAGGTGCAGGCCTGGGCGCTGAACCGCTATTATTATCAGAGCACGATCCCGATCAAGGACGCCGTCGTGATCTCGCGTTTCCGCGACCGCGCCACGCGGCTGGAATGGCGGCATCGCATCGAAGATCATGACGGCGATATCGGGACCGAAGGCGGCATCGAACGCTGGCTGAAATTGACGGAAGGGCTGGGGCTCGACAGCGCCTACGTCGAATCGGCCGAGGGAATTCTTCCGGCGACGCGCTTTCGCGGTCGATGCTTACGTGCATTTCGTGCGCGACAAGACGCCGCTCGAAGCCATCGCGTCTTCACTGACCGAGTTGTTTGCGCCGAATCTGCACGAGGAGCGCATTTCGGGCATGCTGAAGCACTATGATTTCGTCAATCCGGAGATCATGCGCTATTTCAGCCGCCGCATGGAGCAGGCGCCGCGCGACGCCAATTTCGCGCTCGAATACGTCAAGCAGCACGCCGACGACGCCGGCCGAGCGTGAGGCCGTATGCAACGCGTTGATTTTCAAGACCAATGTGCTGTGGGTTCAGCTCGACGCCCTATATCATGCCTATGTCGATGGCCACGTGCCGCCGGGGGCGTTCGTGCCGGAAATCCTTGAGGCGAACTGAAGGCAAGCTATGGCAGACTTGCGAAGTCGCAATATCAGCGTCACCGAGGCCAGCCGGCCGGTGTTGCCGCGCCATGCCAAGCTGAAGTTCGACGAAGTCCGAAAGGTCTGGGTGATCCTGGCGCCGGAGCGGGTGCTGGCGCCCGACGAAATCGCGGTGGAAATTTTGCAGCTTTGCGATGGCGCACGCAGCGTTGCCGAGATGATCGATCTGCTCGCCGCCAAATACACCGCCGACCGCGATGCGATCGGCGCTGACGTGATCGCGATGCTGCAGGATCTCGCCGACAAGGGATTTTTGACGCAGGCGAAAGAAAGGATCGCATGAGTCCGACGCTGACAGATGCGAACCCTGTTGTCGCCGATCCCTCGGACGGATTGGCGATCATGGAGCAGCGCGGCTCGCCGGCGGAAACGTTCGGCATTCCGCTGGCGGTGCTGGCCGAGCTGACGCATCGCTGTCCGCTGCAATGTCCGTATTGCTCCAACCCGATCGAGCTGGAGCGCAGCGAGCAATGAACTCACCACCGACGAGTGGAAGAAGGTTCTCACCGAACTCGCTGAGATCGGCGTGCTGCAGATTCATTTTTCCGGCGGTGAGCCGACCGCGCGCACGCGATTTGGTCGAACTGGTGCAGCATGCCAGCGATGTCGGGCTGTACTCCAATCTCATCACCTCGGCGGTGCTGCTGAGCAAAGAGAGATTGACCGCGCTGGCCGATGCAGGTCTCTGTCACGTCCAGATCAGCTTCCAGGGCAACGAGCCGCCGTCGCCAATCGCGTCGCCGGCTTGAAGAACGCGCACGAGAAAAAACTCGAGGTCGCAAGATGGACGCGCGAACTCGATCTGCCGCTCACGGTCAATGCGGTGATGCACCGGCAAAACCTGCATCAGCTCACCGACATCATCCAGATGGCGGTCGATCTCGATGCCGACCGGCTGGAAGTCGCCAATGTGCAATATTACGGTTGGGCGTTGAAGAACCGCGCCGCGCTGATGCCGACCATTGAGCAGATCGAAGAAACCAGCCGGATCGTCGAGGAAGCCGAGATCAGGCTGAAGGGCATTCTCGCGATCGATTATGTGGTGCCGGACTATTACGCATTGCGGCCGAAGAAATGCATGGGCGGCTGGGGCCGGCAGTTTTTCAACATCTCGCCGACCGGAAAGATTCTGCCCTGCCACGCCGCCGAAACCATCACCGGCCTGGAATTCGAGTCGGTGCGCTCGAACCATTCGATCTGCCTGGATCTGGCAAAACTCCGAAGCCTTCAATCGTTATCGCGGCACGGCGTGGATGCCCGATCCCTGCCAGAGCTGCGCATTCAAGGAAATCGATTTCGGCGGCTGCCGCTGTCAGGCCTTCGCGTTGACCGGCGACGCGGGGAATACCGATCCGGCATGCACGCTGTCGCCGGTGCATGAGCAAGTCTTCAAAATGGCCGAAACCGAATCCGCGGAAGGATTCGCGGCGTTTCGTCTACCGCAATTTCGCTGGCGGCACGCTCGAGACGGGCGGCGAATATGGCGCCTGACGCCGACGCCGGACAAGCCGGCGCCATCGCTCCGATCCGTTCGCGCCGCTGACTTCGCAACATCTTCCGGTCGGCGACGGCCATGAAATCTATGTCGAGACCATTGGCCGCGCAGATGGCATTCCGGCCGTCTATTTGCACGGCGGTCCCGGCAGCGGTTGCCAGCCCGACCATCGGCGGCTGTTCGATCCCGAGCGTTTCACGCGGTGCTGTTCGATCAGCGCGGTGCCGGCCGCAGCCGCCCCAAGGGCAGCCGCGAGGCCAATACGCTGCCGCATCTCATCGCGGACATGGAAACGATCCGCGAAAAATTCGGCTTCGAACGCTGGCTTGATCGTCGGCGGCTCCTGGGGCGCGACGCTGGCGCTTGCCTATGCGCAGGCGCATCCGACGCGTGTTATCGGGCATCGTGCTGCGCGCGACGTTTCTCGGTACACGCGAAGAGCTTGACGGCGCATTTCTCGATGTGCTGCCGCGCCACTATCCCGGCCTGTACGAGGATTTCCTGAGCGTGCTGCCAGCCGAGGAGCGATCCGCGCCGCTCGCAAACTACTATCGCCGTATTCTCGATCCCGATGTCGCCGTGCACGGCCCGGCGGCGCGGGCGTGGTACGGCACCGAAAGCATCCTGTCGGAGCATGCGCCCAAGCGCACGCGGCTCGATCTTGGGTCACTCACATCGACAGGTGCCCTGCCCTCGACACCGTTCATGGAAGCCCATTATTTTCAGAACGATTGCTTCATGCGGCCGGGACATTTGATGGCGGAGGCGGGCAAGCTCAGGGGTATTCCCGGCATCATCGTGCAAGGTCGCTACGATTTTCTGTGCCCGCCGGCAACGTCCCATGCGCTCGCCAAGGCATGGCCCGACGCGGAAGTGCGGATCGTCGAGGGCGCTGGACATTCGCTGTACAATTCCGGCATTCGGGACGCCGTGATGAAGGCGATTGCCGATATCGCATCGAAGGTCACAGGCTAAGGAACCGGGATGCCGCTGGCAGGAAAGGGAATGCTGCTAACGTCGATGGACATCGATCCTGCGGATGAGGACGAGTTCAATCGCTGGTACGATCGCGAACATTTGCTTGAGCGCGTCGCGATAGCGGGCTTCCTCGAAGCCCGCCGCTATGTCGCGCATGAGGGCACGCCGAAATATCTCAGTCTGTATTCGACCGAGACCTTCGAGGTGCTGGACAGCGCCTGCCTACCGCACCGCGTTGAGCGAATCAGACCGAATGGTCGAAAGCAAATATCGCGCGGTTCAAGAACATGATCCGCTCCGTCGCGTGCATCACGATCAGCCGCGGACATGGGCGTGGCGCCGCGCTTGGAATCATTCGCATCCGGCCCGGGACTGCTGACCAAGAAATGCTGCGGGCACACCTGCGGGATCGACTTGATCCCGCCGAGTTTGATGGCATCATTTCCATGCACCTGATCGAAAGCGATCCAAAGCTTTCAAAGCCGCTCGGCGCAGATGCTGCGGCATCGATTTCCGGTGCGGCGGACTGGTATGTGCTGATCGACGGCACTGACGCGCCTTCGATTTCTGCCGCGATCACTGCTACGCTTTTCCGATGCCTGCCTGCGATCAAGCTCGCAGTTCCGGTGTCATCGGGCATCTACCGTTTGATGTGGGATCTGACGAGAGCGATATCGCAGCGGCATGATCGGCTTCTTATGCTGCACTGCCGCATGAGACGCATCCGACATTAGGGTTTACGCACCGAGGAGCCGGATGAAACTCGCATTCAAGTAAAAATGGCTTTGTGCATCGACGCTGAATCGCTCTAATACGGATAACCCTATGATCCAATTCGGAAAACAAGAACGCCAACTGAGCGTTCACGGGGAAGAAATAAAAAGGCCGCGCCGCTCTCTGATGCGCGGACAGGGTGGAATGAAACCGACTGATATTTCGGCGCCCGACTACTTTCATAAAGTGGTCGACTGCCAATGGGCCTGTCCCGCGCATACGCCTGTCCCCGAATACATCCGATTGATCGCCGCAGGCCGCTACAGCGACGCCTACATGATCAATTGGAAGTCGAACGTGTTTCCCGGAATCCTCGGCCGCACCTGCGACCGGCCGTGCGAGCCGGCTTGCCGCCGCGTGCGCGTCGAGGATGAGCCGGTCGCGATCTGCCGGCTGAAGCGCGTCGCCGCGGATTACAAGGACGACATCAAGGAGCGGCTGCCCCGCCCGGCATCGACAAAGAACGGCAAGCGCATCGCGCTGGTCGGCGCGGGTCCGGCGTCGCTGACGGTGGCGCGCGATCTCGCGCCGCTCGGTTATACCTGCGTCGTCTACGACGGCGACAATCGTGCCGGCGGCATGATGCGCACGCAGATTCCGAAATTTCGCCTGCCCGACAGCGTGATCGACGAAGAGACCGGCTACATTCTCGATCTCGGCGTCGAATTTCGCGCGGGCGCCGCGTCGAGAGCATGAAGGCGCTGCTCGCGGAAGATTACGACGCCATCGTCGTCGGCTCCGGCGCGCCGCGCGGCCGCGATCTCGATATTCCCGGCCGCAAGGAAGCCGCGGCCAATATCCATATCGGCATCGACTGGCTCTCCAGCGTGTCGTTCGAGCATATCCATTCGATCGGCAAGCGCGTCATCGTGCTCGGCGGCGGCAACACCGCGATGGATTGCTGCCGTTCCGCGCGCCGGCTCGGCGGCGAAGACGTCAAGGTCGTGGTGCGTTCCGGCTTCGACGAGATGAAAGCCTCGCCGTGGGAAAAGGACGATGCAGCGCGCGAAGGCATTCCGATTCACAATTTTCTGGTGCCGAAGGAATTCAAGCACGACGGCGGCAAGCTGACCGGCGTGGTGTTCGAGAAGGTCAAGGCGGAATACGACGCCAAGGGCCGCCGCAAACTGGTGCCGGCGGGCGACCCGGACATTCTATTCGAATGCGACGACGTGCTGGTAGCGGTAGGTCAGGAAAACGCCTTCCCGTGGATCGAGCGCGACAGCGGCATCGCTTTCGACGAATGGGGGATGCCTGTCGTCAACACGATCACCTTCCAGTCCAGCAATCCAAAAGTGTTCTTTGCCGGCGACGCCGCGTTCGGTCCCAAGAACATCATCTGGGCGGTCGCGCATGGCCACGAAGTCGCGGTATCGATCGACAAGCTGATGCATGGCGGCGACATCAACCATCGTCCCCTGCCCGCGGTCACCGTGATCAACCAGAAGATGGGCATCCACGAGTGGAGCTATAAGAGCGAGGTGGTGCTCGATGAGCGCTACGCGGTGCCGCATCGCGACAACGCCACCGCGCTCAACAACATCAAGGCCGAGGTCGAACTTGGCTTCGACGCAAAGCTCGCGCTCGCCGAAGCCGGCCGCTGCCTGAACTGCGACGTCGAAACGGTGTTCGCCGCACCGCTGTGCATCGAGTGCGACGCCTGCGTCGATATCTGCCCGATGGATTGCATCACCTTCACCGAAAACGGCGAAGAGCCCGAGGTTCGTGCGCGGCTCCGCGCTCCCGCGCTCAATCTCGCGCAGGACATCTATGTCGCCGACGGCCTCAAGACCGGCCGCATCATGGCAAAGGACGAGGATGTCTGCCTGCACTGCGGACTATGCGCCGAGCGCTGCCCGACCGGAGCGTGGGACATGAACAAATTCTATCTCGAAGTCACGCACGCAGGTTCAGCATGCCGATAAGCGCCGTCAACGATTTCGTCATCCGCTTTGGCAACGTCAATGGCTCCGGCTCCGCCAGCGCCAACGAAATGTTCGCGCGCGCCATCATGCGCATGGGCATCCCGATTTCGCCGCGCAATGTGTTTCCGTCCAACATTCAGGGACTGCCGACCTGGTACGAAATCCGCGTCACCGAGGCCGGCCATCTCGGCGCGCGCGGCGGCACCGATTTCATGGTGGCGATGAACCCGCAGACCTTCAATGCCGACGTGGCTTCGATCGAGCCCGACGGTTATCTGGTGTACGATTCGACGCGTACGCTGCCGCCCGGCTCAGTTGCGGTCCGACATCAACGTCATCGGCGTGCCGCTCACCGCGATCTGCAACGCTGAATACACCGACCCGCGCCAGCGCCAGCTGTTCAAGAACATCATCTGCATCGGCGCGCTGTCGGCGCTGTTCGGCATGGATCTCCCCGAACTCGAAAAGCTGATCGGCGAGCAATACCGCGGCAAGGACAAGCTGGTCGCGCCGAACATTCACGCGCTGCATCTCGGCCGCGATTACGCCAAGAAGAATTTCGCCTGCCCGATCGGGTTGCGTCTGCAGCGCACCGACAAAGTCGGCGACCAAATCCTGATCGAAGGCAATGCCGCCGCCGCGCTCGGCGCGGTCTATGGCGGCGCCACGGTTTGCGCGTGGTATCCGATCACGCCATCATCGTCGGTTGCGGAAGGCTTTACCAAATACTGCGAGAAATTCCGCCACGATCCGGTGACGCGGCAGGCGCGCTACGCCATCGTCCAGGCCGAAGACGAAATCGCTTCGATCGGCATGGTGATCGGTGCATCCTGGAACGGCGCGCGCGCGTTTACGGCGACCTCGGGTCCCGGGCATCTCGCTGATGCAGGAATTCCTCGGCTTCGCCTATTTCGCGGAAATTCCTGCCGTCATCATCGACGTGCAGCGCGCCGGGCCTTCGACGGGCATGCCGACGCGGACCCAGCAGTGCGACCTGATCAACTGCGCCTATGCGTCTCACGGCGACACCAAGCATATCCTGCTGCTGCCGGAAGATGCCGCCGAAGCCTTCGAATTCAGCGCCGCCGCATTCGACTACGCGGACCGCCTGCAGACGCCGGTGTTCGTGATGCTCGACCTCGACATCGGCATGAATCACCGGCTTGTGCCGGCCGCTGAAATGGGACGACGCCAAGCAATACGACCGCGGCAAGGTGCTGTCAGCCGAGGACCTCGACAAGGCCCGCGATTTCGGCCGCTACATGGATATCGATGGCGATGCGATCGGCTATCGCACCTATCCCGGCACGCATCCGACCAAGGGCACATTCTTCACCCGCGGCACTTCGCACGATCCCGCGCGCGCGCTATTCCGAAAACGGCGCTATCTATGCCGAGGGGATGCAGCGGCTGCTGCGCAAGCAGGAAACCGCCAAGAGACATCCTGCCGAAGCCGCTGCGCACCAACGCCGAAAAGGCGACGCGTTTCGGCGTGATCTATTACGGCTCGACCGCGCCGGCGATGATCGAGGCTGCCGAAATCCTGGCGCAGCGTGGCCACAGCATCGATCTGCTGCGCGTCCGCGCGTTCCCGTTCCACCAGGACGTCGCGAGCTTCATCGCCGACCATGACTTCGTGTTTCGTGGTCGAGCAGAACCGCGACTCGCAGCTGCGCTCGCTCGTCGTCAACGAGATGGGCATCGATCCGGTCAGACTGGTGCCGATCCTGCACTATGACGGAACGTCGATCACCGCGCGGTTTATCTCCGGGGCGATCGGCGACCGGCTCGACGCGCTCAAAGTCACGCCACTGCGAAAGGCGATGTCATGACCTATCTGACCAAGCCGAAATTCCATCATCCATCGCTGCCGAAGAACGCGGTCGGCTTCACCCGCCGCGACTACGAAGCCTCGACTTCGACCCTGTGCGCGGGCTGCGGCCATGATTCGATTTCGGCCGCGATCATCGAAGCGTGTTTCGAGCTTTCGATCGAGCCGCATCGCATCGCCAAGATTTCCGGTATCGGCTGTTCGTCGAAAACACCGGATTATTTTCTCGGCGCGTCGCACGGCTTCAATTCGGTGCATGGCCGCATGCCGTCGGTACTCGACCGGCGCCAATCTCGCCAACCGCGATCTGATCTATCTCGGCGTCTCCGGCGACGGCGATTTCGGCGTCGATCGGGTTCGGCCAGTTCGCCCACTCGCTGCGCCGCGCCGTCAACATGGTCTATATCGTCGAGAATAATGGCGTCTACGGCCTGACCAAGGGGCAATTTTCGGCCACCGCCGACCGCGGCTCGAAATCCAAGAAAGGCGCGCTCAACAGCGACAATTCGATCGATCTGGTCGCCATCGCGTTGCAGCTCGGCGCGACATTCGTGGCACGCAGCTTCTCCGGCGACAAGGGCCAGTTGGTGCCCCTCATCAAGGCGGCGATCCAGCACAAGGGCGCGGCGTTCATCGACGTGATCTCGCCGTGCATCGCATTCAACAACCACGCCGGCTCGACCAAGAGCTTCGATTACGTCCGCGCCCACAACGAAGCGGTGAATGCTCTCGACTTCATGGTCGGCCGCGATCCGATCGTTGTCGACTACGCGCCCGGCAAGGTCGCCACCGTCGAACAGCACGACGGCACGTTTCTCAATCTGCGCAAGCTGAACAACGAATACGATCCGCACGATCGCCTCGCGGCGATGAATTTTCTGCAGCGCCATGCCGCGCAAGGCCAGATCGTAACCGGCTTGCTGTACGTCGAGGATGACGCCGAAGATCTTCACATCCATTGCAACACCGTCGAGACGCCGCTAAATCAGCTCAGCGAGGCTGCGCTCTGCCCCGGCTCCGCCGCGCTGGACAAGATCAACGCCGGATTGCGGTAGTCGGTTTTCGTTCCGTCACAAAATATTGCGCATACTGGGCCGCTTAACCTCGCCGAAGCGGTATCGCCGAACCGCAAGTTTTGAGACTATGTGTTGCTGGATCGTGCCGCGCGGCTGTCCCGAAATCGCCCTGCCGGTCCCTGCCCTCTGAAGCGACAGAAATAAGCATCATGAATCCTGTCAAAGCGCTCGAACAGCATGGTCAGTCCGTATGGCTGGACTTTCTCGCCCGAGGTTTCGTCGCCAAAGGCGATCTCAAAAAGCTGATCGATACCGACGGCGTCAAAGGCGTCACCTCGAACCCGTCGATTTTCGAGAAAGCCATCGGCAGTTCGGATGAATATGACGGCGCAATCGGTGACGCGCTGAAGAATGGCGACCGCCCGGTGGCCGATCTGTTCGAGCGGCTCGCGGTGGAAGATATTCAGCACGCCGCGGATGTGCTGCGACCGGTCTATGACGAACTCAAGGGCCAGGACGGTTTCGTCAGCCTCGAGGTTTCGCCCTATCTTGCGCTGGAGACCGAGGACACCATCGCTGAGGCCGAGCGGCTCTGGAAAGCGGTCGATCGCAAAAACCTGATGGTGAAGGTGCCGGCTACCGCCGAAGGCCTGCCAGCGATCCAGTATCTCATCGGCGAAGGCATCAGCATCAACATCACCCTGCTGTTTTCGCAGGAAGTTTACCGCAAGGTTGCAGAAGCCTTCCTGGCCGGGCTGGAAAAATATGTCGCTGGTGGCGGCGATCCCTCCCATGTCGCCAGCGTCGCCAGCTTTTTCGTCAGTCGGATCGACAGCGCGGTCGACAAGCAACTCGACGATAAAATCGCGAAGGCCAACGACCCCACCGAGAAGGCACGGCTTGCCGCCCTGAAGGGCAAGGTCGCCATCGCCAACGCCAAGATGGCCTATCAGGATTACAAGCAGCTGTTTTCAGGCGCGCGCTGGGACAAGCTCGCGGCCAAAGGCGCCAAACCGCAGCGCTTGCTGTGGGCGTCGACCGGCACCAAGAACAAGGACTATCGCGACACGCTCTATGTCGAAGAGTTGATCGGCCGCGACACGGTGAATACGGTGCCGCCGCCCACGCTCGACGCCTTCCGCGAACACGGCGAGCTGCGCGACAGCCTCGAAGAAAATGTCGACGATGCTAAACGCGTCCTGGAAGAGCTGAAGACGTCGGGCATTTCGCTCGATGCCATCACCGCCGATCTGGTGAAGGACGGCGTCAAGCAATTCGCCGACGCCGCCGACAAGCTCTATGGCGCGGTGGCGAACAAGCGCGCCGCGTCACTGGCAGACGGAGTCGACGCGCAGAAGTTGTCGCTTGGTGATGGCCTCGGCAAAGCGGTCGAGAAAAGCACCGAGGAATGGCGTGCGGCGGCCAAGATTCGCCGCCTCTGGCAAAAGGACAAAACGGTCTGGAATGGCGACGATGAAGACAAGTGGCTGGGCTGGCTAACCAGCGTGTCCGGCGCGGACGTCTGGGATTACGAGGATTTCCAGCACAAGGTGAAGGCACAGAATTTCACCGACGCCGTGGTGCTCGGCATGGGCGGATCGAGCCTCGGGCCCGAAGTGCTCGCTAAAACTTTCCCGAAGAAGTCCGGCTTTCCGAAGCTGCATGTGCTGGACTCCACCGATCCCGCGCAGGTGCGCGCGATGCAGGCTTCCATTAACATTGCGGATACGCTGTTCATCGTATCCAGCAAATCCGGCGGCACCACCGAACCCAACGTGATGAAGGATTATTTCTTCACGCGCGTATCTGAGGCTATCGGCGCAGACAAGGCCGGGCATCGCTTCATCGCCGTGACCGATCCCGGTTCGTCGCTCGAAAAGACCGCGGTCAGGCAAGGCTTCGCCCGCGTCTTTCACGGCGATCCGACCATCGGCGGACGCTATTCCGTGCTGTCGCCGTTCGGGCTCGTACCCGCCGCGGTTGCCGGCATCGACGTGGGTTACGTTCTGAAGCTGGCACTTTCCATGGTGCGCTCGTGCGGCCCTGACGTTCCGCCGCAGGAAAATCCCGGCGTGCAGCTCGGCCTCGCGATGGGGCTTGCCGGGCTCGAAGGCCGCGACAAGGTGACGATCCTGGCGTCGCAAAAGATCGCGGATTTTGGCGCGTGGGCGGAGCAGTTGATCGCGGAATCCACCGGCAAAGAAGGCAAAGGCCTCGTTCCCATCGAGGGCGAACCGCTCGGCGACGCCGGCGTCTACGGCAAGGACCGTTTCTTCATCGATCTGCGGATCGATGGCGACGACGATACCGCCCATGACGACAAGCTTGCGGCACTGGAAAAGGCCGGGCATCCCGTCGTTCGCATCACGCTGAAATCGATCGACCATATCGGCCAGGAATTCTTCCGCTTCGAAATGGCGACTGCGGTTGCCGGTTCGATCCTCGGCATCAACCCGTTCAACCAGCCCGACGTCGAAGCTGCCAAGATCAAGACCCGCGAACTCAGCGCGTCCTTCGAGAAGTCGGGATCGCTGCCTCCGGAAACGCCGGCGATGTCCAGCGCGGAAGCCGACCTCTACACCGACGATGACAACGCCGCCGCGTTGCGCAAAGCCGGCGCCGATGGCGATCTCGGCTCGTGGCTCAAGGCGCATCTCGCGCGCGCCGGAGCCGGCGACTACGTCGCGCTGCTCGCCTATGTCGAACGCAATGCCGCTGACATCGATATCCTGCAACACATGCGGCTCTCGATTCGCGACAAGCGCCGCGTCGCGACGTGCGCCGAATTCGGTCCGCGTTTCCTGCACTCCACGGGACAAGCCTACAAAGGCGGCCCCGACAGCGGTGTGTTTTTGCAGATCACCGCCGACGACGCGCGTGACCTCGAGGTGCCCGGTCAGAAGGCAAGCTTCGGCATCATCAAGGCGGCGCAGGCGCGCGGTGATTTCGACGTGCTAACCGATCGCGGCCGCCGCGCGTTGCGCGTGCACCTGAAGGGTGACCTCAAGGCCGGCCTCGCGATGCTCGATAACGCGATCCAGAGCGCGCTTACTTAAGGAATTTTCGAATGCAGCTCGGCATGATCGGCCTCGGCCGGATGGGCGGCAATATCGTTCGACGCCTGATGAAGCACGGACACACGACCGTCGTTTACGATAAGGACCCGAAAGCCGTGACGGCGCTGACTGTCGATGGCGCTGTGGGCGCCGGTGCGCTGGAAGATTTCGTCGGCAAACTCGAGCGGCCGCGATCGATCTGGGTGATGTTGCCTGCCGGCAAGATCACCGAGACCACGATTCACGAGCTTTCGAAGCTGCTGCAGGCCGGCGATGTCATCATCGACGGCGGCAACACCTTCTGGCAGGACGATGTCCGCCGCGGCATGGCGCTGAAAGAACTCGGCATCCACTACATCGATGTCGGCACTTCCGGCGGCGTGTGGGGCATAGATCGCGGCTACTGCATGATGATCGGCGGCGACAAGGCGCAGGTCGATCGCCTCGATCCGATTTTCGCCGCGATGGCGCCGGGCATCGGCGAAATCCCTCGTACCGGGGGACGCGACGGCCGCGATCCCCGCGTCGAGCAAGGCTACCTTCATGCCGGACCTGTTGGAGCCGGTCACTTCGTCAAGATGGTGCACAACGGCATCGAATACGGGCTCATGCAGGCCTATGCCGAGGGCTTCGATATCCTCAAGAACGCCAATATCGACGCGCTGCCGGCCGATCACCGCTTCGATCTCGACATTCCCGACATCGCAGAAGTATGGCGGCGCGGCAGCGTGATCCCGTCATGGCTGCTTGATCTCGCCGCTTCGGCGCTGGCGAAAAATAACACGCTTGACGACTACTCCGGTTTTGTCGAGGATTCCGGCGAAGGCCGCTGGACCGTCAATGCCGCCATCGACGAGGCGGTCCCCGCCGAGGTGCTGACCGCGGCTTTGTTCGCGCGATTCCGGTCGCGCAAGGATCATACCTTCGCCGACAAGATCCTTTCCGCGATGCGCGACGGCTTTGGCGGCCATAAGGAGCCGCAGCAGCATCCCGACGCCGCGCACAAGGTCGCGCCAGAGATGATGAAGCCGAAGGCGGATCGCGCGTGACTGAGGCTGAGAAAGCGAAAAAGCCGGACCCGTGTTCGTTCGTGATCTTCGGCGTCACCGGCGATCTCGCGCACCGGCTGGTTGTTCCGGCGCTCTACAATCTCGCAGTTTCCGAATTGCTACCCGACAAATTCTGCATCGTCGGCATCGCCCGCAAGAAGCTGGCAGACGGCGCGTTGCGCGACAGCCTGATGAAGGGTCTGCGGGAATTCGCTACCCAGAAGGTCGATGACGCCATTGCCAAACGTCTGCTGGATTGCGTTACCTGCATTGAGGCCGATCCCAAAACCCCCGCGTCGTTCGACACGATGCGCAAGGAGCTGGAAACGCACGAGGCCAGCAGCGGCACCGACGGCAACCGGCTGTTTTATCTGGCGACGCCGCCGGACGCCTTTGCGCCGATCAGCCGCGAGCTCGGCCGCGCCGGATTGCTCAGGGAGCATGACGGCAAATGGCGGCGGCTGGTCGTGGAAAAGCCGTTCGGCACCGACCTTCAGTCCGCTAAGGCACTCAACGCTGAACTCTTGAAGATCGTCGAAGAGCAGCAGATCTACCGCATCGATCATTATCTCGGCAAGGAAACCGTCCAGAACATTCTGGTGCTTCGTTTCGCCAACGGCATGTTCGAGCCGATCTGGAATCGCAATCACATCGATCATGTGCAGATCGTGGTCGACGAGAAGCTCGGCGTGGGCCATCGCGGCAGTTTTTACGACGCCACCGGCGCGCTGCGTGACATGGTGCCGAACCATCTGTTTCAGCTGCTGTCGCTGATCGCGATGGAGCCGCCTGCCCGGTTCGACGCCCATGCGGTTCGCTCCGAGAAAGCCGAAGTGCTCGCGGCGATCCAGACCCAGAGCGAAGCCGAGGCCATTGAAAATTCCGCGCGCGGCCAATACCAGGCCGGGAAGATCGGCGACACCGAAATCGAGGACTACCGCAAGACCGAGGATGTCATACCGGACAGCACCACGGAAACCTATGCCGCTCTGAAACTGACGATCGACAACTGGCGTTGGGCCGGCGTGCCGTTCTACTTGCGCACCGGCAAGGCGCTTGGCATCAAGCGCACCGAGGTCGCGATCAAGTTCAAGCAAGCGCCGTTCGCGATGTTCCGCAATACGCCAGTGGATCGGCTCTCGCAGAATTATCTCGTCATCAGCATCGAGCCGACCGAAGGCATCACACTGCAGTTCAACACCAAGGTGCCCGGCCCGGTTATCGCTATCGAAGGCGTGGCCATGAAATTTCAGTACAAGGATTACTTCAAGGCCGAGCCGAGCACCGGCTATGAGACGCTGATCTACGATTGCATGATCGGCGATAACATCTTGTTTCAGCGCGCCGACAGCGTCGAAGCCGGCTGGCAGGCGGTTCAGCCTTTCATCGATGCCTGGAAGAAAGCGGGCGCGGATGGACTTGAGCCATACAAGGCCGGTAGCGAAGGCCCCGACGGCGTCGCGCAGCTTCTCAAGCGCGATGGCCGCAGCTGGCGGAAACTCGGCTAGCTCATGGCGACGCGCGACGATCGCAGGGTTATCGTTGTGGCGGACGCGGACCAACTTGCGAAGGTTGCCGCGGAGCGCGTGATCGCGCGAATTTCCGCGAACGACGGGCGCATTGCGATTTGCCTTACCGGCGGATCGAGTCCGAAGAAACTTTACGAATTGCTCGGTACGGATGCTTACAAGAGCAGTATCCCCTGGCAACGCGCGCATTGGTTCATCGGAGACGAACGCTTCGTTCCTGACGACGATCCGCTTAACAACATGAACATGGCGCGGCACGCGTTTCTCGACCGCTGCGCGCCGTCCTCAAATATCCACGCCATTCCGACCGGCATGGCGACGCCCGACGAGGCCGCGGTCCGCTACGAACATGAGTTGAAGGAGTTCTACGGCGCCGACAACCTAGATGCCGCGAAGCCGCTGTTCGATCTGGTCTTGCTGGGTGTCGGTCCTGACGGGCATATTGCATCGCTGTTTCCGGGCTATCCTGCCATCGCCGAAAAAACACGCTGGGTGGTCGGCGTGCCCGAAGCCCACGTCGCGCCGTTCGTGCCGCGCGTCAGCCTTACCTTGCAGGCGCTCAACTCCTGTCGCGAAATGCTGTTCGAAGTCAGCGGCGGAGATAAGCGCGCTATCTTGACCCGCGTGTTGTCGGGTGGCGATTTGCCCGCGAACCGGGTTCGTGCCGTCGGCGAGACGGTATGGCTGCTGGATCAGGCCGCGTTGCCGGAGAATTATCGTGGCCGGTGATATCCAAAAAATACCTTGCGCGCTGATCGTGATGGGCGTGTCCGGCTCCGGCAAAAGCACCATCGCCGAAAAACTCGCGGCCCGGCTGGGCTGGACCTACGAAGACGGTGACAAGTTTCATCCCAAGAGCAATGTCGAAAAGATGCGCGCCGGGCATCCGCTCGCCGACGAGGACCGCAAACCGTGGTTGCAGGCGATAGCAACCGAGATTGATCGCGCCTGTGCAGCCGGCGAACATGCCGTGATTGCCTGCTCGGCGCTGAAGCGTTCTTATCGTGATATCCTGTTGCATGGCCGCGACGACGTGCGGTTCGTCTATCTCGATGGCTCACAGGAATTGATCGCGAGCCGGCTCGCAAAACGAAAAGATCATTTTATGCCTCCGGGATTGCTGGATAGCCAGTTCAAGACACTGGAGCCGCCCGGCGCGGATGAAAATCCGATGACGGTGCCCATCGACGCGTCCGTCGACACAATTGTCGATAACATCGTGGCGAAGCTCGGACCTCAGTCATGACGCGCATCGCCCTTGTTATCTCCGACGTCGATGGCACGCTGGTGACCAAAGACAAGGTGCTGACCGACGGCGCCCGCCGCGCGGTACAACGGCTGCACGACGCTGACATCGGCTTCACCATCACCAGCAGCCGGCCGCCTGCGGGAATGCGGTTTCTAATCGAGCCGCTCGGGATCACGCTGCCGGTCGGTCCATTCAACGGCAGCACGATTGTCGACGCGCAGCTGAAGCTCGTCGAACAACATTTGATCCCGGAAGTCGCCGCGCGACGCAGCCTCGAAGTCCTTGATGAGTTCGGCGTCGATGCCTGGCTGTTCACCAATGACAAGTGGTACATTCACCGCGACGACGGCAAATACGTGCCACACGAGAAGCGCACGATACAATTCGATCCAACGCTCGTTGCAGACTTCGCACCATTTGTCGCACAGGCCTGCAAGATCGTCGGCGCCAGTCCTGACGCCGCGCTGCTGGAGCGCTGCGAGAGCGCGATGCAGAAAGCCCTGGGCGCGCAGGCCTCGGCGGTTCGCTCGCAGAGCTATTATCTCGACGTGACGCCGCCCGGTCAGGACAAGGGCACGTTCCTGGAGGCGATGTCGAAGCGGCTCGGCATTTCGACGGACGCCATCGCTACTTTCGGCGATATGCAGAACGATCTGGCGATGTTTCGGAAAAGCGGCGTGTCCGTCGCCATGGGCAATGCCACTGACCCGGTGAAGAAGCAGGCGACACATGTGACCGCTTCGAACGAGGAAGAAGGCTTTGCCGGCGCCGTGGATATTATTTTGAAAGGAAACGGAAGGACGTAGGCCGCCGCCTCTTTCTTCCCCTCTCCCCTTGCGGGAGAGGGTGGCGAGTATCGTGAGATGTGAGGCGGGTACGGGGAAGCGATGATCGCAGACACTTGACCCCTCACCCGCCTTCGATGCTTTGCATCTGTGGCACCCTCTCCCGCAAGGGAGAGGGAAGAAAGCGCAGCCGTCATTTCGTCCGCTGCATCATCGGCTTATCGGCTTTCTTCTTGGGGCCGGCGAGATTGTGCGCGGTGTTGATCAGCGCAATGTGAGTCAGCGCCTGTGGAAAATTCCCGGTCTGACGCCGCGCGACCGGGTCATACTCCTCCGCCAGCAAGCCAACGATCGTTTGCCACGCCGACGACGCGATCGAACAGCGCCTGCGCCTTGTCGCGTCTCGCCTGCCATCACATAGGCATCGGCGAGCCACAGGCTGCAGGCTAAGAACGCTCCTTCGGCCGGCTGTTGATCGCCTGGAATTTCGCGGGGATCATGGCGGAGAACAAAACCGTCGCGCATCAAATGCCGCTCGATGGCGGCGAGCGTTCCCAGCACGCGAGGATCTGTCGCGGGCAAAAATCCCACCGAGGGCAGCAGCAGGATGCTGGCATCGAGCACCTGCGATCCGTAGGATTCCACGAATGTATTTTGACCGGCGTCGAAACCTTTCTCGCAGACGTCGCGATGGATGGTCTCGCGTAACGTGCGCCATCGCTCAAGCGGCGCCTTGAAGCCGAATTTTTCCGCGCTCTTGATGCCGCGATCGAAGGCAACCCACGTCATCACCTTGGACGAGACATAGTGCTTGCCGGGCCCGCGCCGCTCCCAGATGCCGCAATCCGGTTGATCCCAGATTTCGGCAAGATGATCGAGCACCGAGCATTCCAGATCCCAGCTCCCGCCATCGAGCTCCAGCTTCGCCATCCGCCATTGATGAAACGCGTCGATCAGTTCGCCGTAGACATCGAGTTGCAACTGCGCATGCGCGGCGTTGCCGACGCGTACCGGCTGCGCGCCTTCGTAGCCCGGCAGCCAATCGGCCTGCCATTCCAGCAGCCGGCGTCGGCCGGTGATGCCGTACATGATCTGCATGTTGCCGGGAGCGCCGGCCACGGCGCGCAACAGCCAGTTATGCCACGCCAGCGCTTCCTCGGTGTAGCCGCTGTTCATCAGCGCCAGCAGCGTGAAAGTAGCATCGCGCAGCCAGCAGAAGCGGTAGTCCCAATTTCGGTCGCCGCCGAGTTTTTCCGGCAGCGACGTCGTTGGTGCGGCGACAATGCCTCCGGTCGGCGCATAGGTCAGTGCCTTCAGCGTGATCAACGATCGCATTACGAGATCGCGGTTGCCGCCGTCATAGGTGCATCGGCCGGACCATTCGTCCCAATACTTCTCGGTCGCGCGCAAGGCCTTCTCCGGATCGATCGCGGCAGGAATTTCCAGATGCGACGGCCCGTAGGTCAGGACAAAGGGAATGGTCTCGCCACCGCCGACTTCGAATTCGGCCGTCGTGGTCATGTCCTTGCCGTGCGTTTCAACCGAGGTTCGCAGCACCGTCATGTCGGGACCGCAGATTGCGAGCAGCGCGCCGTCAGTGCGTTTCACCCAGGGAATATCGGTGCCGAAACCGAAGCGGATGATCAACTCCATCTGCAGCTTGACGCGGCCGCTTTCGCCGCGAACCAGGCGAACGATATCGGACGCATGGCCGCGGGGCGGCATGAAGTCGATCAGCGTGACGATTCCGTCAGCGGTCTCGATACGGGTTTCCAGAATCAGGGAATCGCCGCGGTATCGGCGCGAAACCTTGGTGATTTCGCCTGTAGGCGCGATCAGCCAGCGGCCGTGCTTCTTTTCCCGAGCAGCGCGGCAAAACAAGCATCGGATTCGAAACTCGGCCAGCACAGCCAGTCGATCGAGCCGTCGCGGCCCACCAGCGCGGCGGTTTCGCAATCGCCGATCAGGCCGTAATCTTCAATTTTGCAGGGCATTTTTGGTCACGTGATTGGGTGATATCAAACATTTTTCTCCTGCATCCGCTCGCGCGTCGCGTCCTTCAGCGCGGCAACGTCGATGGCCCCTGCTATCTGCTCTACCGCCACCGGCAACCGGCGACGCCAGTTCGGATGTTCATTTACGGTGCCGGGAATGTTGGGTTGATCGACCACCCCCAGTAGATCCTCAAGCGACACGGCTAGTAGCCTGGATCGTGTCTGCGCCAAAAATTTCAAGACGGCGTAAAAATCATCACGATGGATCCCGTGATGATGCAATACATCCGAGAGCATGTGGAGGGCATGACGCCGCGCATCGTCGTCCTCGCCGGGATCAATTCCCAGCGAGCGCTTCAGAACCAGATCGTCATACCCTGTCCACCCGGCGAAGGTGGAAAGGTCATGCGTGTTGAAGGTAACCAGCGCATTGGCCGTGTAGTGATCGACGCCCTTGAATCGATCCGTCATGATAGTCGCGTTCGAACATCATCACGAGATAAGACCAGATGCCCCAATCGGCCATCTGCTCGCGAAAGCCTTCCGGCACGGTGCCGAGATCCTCGCCGATCACCACGCAGCGATTGGCTGCGCTTTCCTGCGCGGTAACAGCCATCAGAGCCTGGAACGGCATTTGCGCATAGACGCCTTGGTCGGCGCCGAAGCCGCGGGGAATAAGATAAAGCCGCATCAGGCCAAGCACGTGATCCAGCCGGATCGCGCCGGCATGACGCATGGAGGCCCGCAGCATCTGCCGAAACGGCTCGAAGGACTGAGTTTCCAGTCCGGCCGCATTGAAGCCCGCAAGGCCCCAATTCTGCCCTGCGGTATTGAGGATATCGGGCGGCGCGCCAACGGCGAGATGGCGCGAGATCGCTCCATGATCGTTCCATGCATCGAAGCCATCGGGTTGGACGCCAACGGCAACGTCGAGATAGAGGCCAACCTTCATGCCCAGGCCCAGCGCGCGATCCTGGCATCGCTCCAACTGGTCTTCGGCGCACCACTGCACGAACTCAACGAATTCGATCTCGTGCGGCATCAACCCCATCGCGCAATTTCTTGCACTTCGCATCATCTGGTTGCCGCCATTCCTCCGGCCATTCCCACCACGGCGAATCGAATTTGTGGCGCAGCGTCTCGAAGCAGGCGAAGCGAGAAAGCAACTTTCCACGCGCGTCGCGAAACTGCTGGAATGAGGCCTTTCGTAAGGTTGCGCGTCTACTTTGAAGGCAGCAAACGCCTCACGCAGCGCACGCCATTTCAATTCGGCCACCGCGGCGTAATCGATAATGTTCTTTTGTTTCAGGCCAGCGATGGCTTTCCTGCGACGCCTTATCATCGCGGGCGGACAATTCCGGAAGCCGTTCGACGTCGATATAAAGCCCGTTGAGAAACATCCGGCTGTTCGGCGAGTATGGGCTGCAGTCGGCCAGGGCGATCGTCAAAAGCACATGAAGGGGATTGAGGCCGATGCCCCCTGCCCCGAAATCCGCCGCTACTTCGATCAACCGCTCAAGATCGGTGAAATCGCCGATTCCCCAATTGCGTGTCGGATTTCAAGCCGTAGAGCTGAACCGCCAGTATCCAGTTCGGTCGAAATCTCCGGCGAAGGCTTTGGACGGCGCGACAACGAATGGCGTCTCCTCGGCAACTGAGGAAGCGTCGGCCAGATGCAGCCGGTAAGAACCGCGGGCAAATCGCCGGCCAATGAATGCTTCGATTGTTGACCTCACCCTTGGCGACGATTTCTCGCCGGAGCGGATTTCCCATTTCACCGGAAGTGCAGCCAATTCGCCGAGTTCGGTGATAGAGTGCTGGCCTGCCCGGACGGCGACCGCCGATTTCAGCAGCCGGCGCGGCGGCTGCGTTGCCAAGGCATCGAGCGCCACTTTCAGGGCCGCGGCGTCTGTCACCCGGCGGTGGCCTTGCGCGTCGACAAATTCGGTCTGGATGCCGAATTCCTTGGCTTTCGTGAAAAGGTCCATTCGGCACACGGCTTGCAACAGGCTAATAAAATTCGCTGGGAAAAGATGAAACAAGAGAACAGGATAGCGACCTTTAACGCGCGCCCCTATGCTCCGTTCCCGATGGAACCAACGCACCTTGCGAGGCTTTTGTATATGATCAAGCCGTCTCTTTTTGAGCTTTTTTGAACGGGGACGCCATTTCCTATGCTGGCATTATCGTGAACAAGACAACCCAGATAACGCAGAGCGCCGCAGCCGGCGGGGCGTTTCATATTGAAGACGTCTATCCGCGCATCGACGACGGCCGCTTTCCCTTAAAGCGCATTGTCGGCGAACGCATCGAGGTATGGGCGGACATCTATCGCGATGGTCACGACATCACGTCTGCCGCGCTGGTATGGCGGCTGGAGCTCGACCGTGATTGGCACCGCGAGCCTCTGGTTCGCGGCATCAACGATCGCTGGGGCGGATCGTTCATGCCGCAATCGCCGGGCCGTTACGTCTATGCCATCGAAGCCTGGACGGACGAGTTCGCGACCTGGCGGCACGGTTTCGAACTCAAACAAAAGGCTGGCGCCGATCTGACGCTCGACGCCATCGAAGGCGCGGGGATGCTCACCAAGGCGCAGCCGGACGACAAGGCCGCGGCCTCGATCATTCTAAGGCAATGCGAAGACTATCTCCAGACCGGCGAGGTAGAAACGCTGCTGTCGCCCGATTTGCAGGACGCCATGGCGAAGAGCCAGGCCAGAGCCGATCTGACGCGCTCGAAACTGTTTCCGCTGATGGTGGATCGCCCAAGGGCGCGCGACGGCGCCTGGTATGAGATGGTGCCGCGCAGTCAGGGTATCACTCCCGGCAAGCACGGCACATTCAAGGACTGTATCGAGCGTTTGCCCGATGTCGCGGCCATGGGCTTTGATGTCGTCTACCTCACCCCGATCCATCCGATCGGTGAGATAAATCGCAAAGGCCGCAACAACGCGGTGAAGGCCGCCGAAGGCGACCCCGGCAGTCCTTATGCAATCGGCGCTTCCTCCGGCGGCCACGACGCCGTCCATCCGGAATTAGGCACGCTGCAGGATTTTCGCGAATTCGTTGCGGCCTGCAAGTCGCATGACATGGAGGTTGCGCTCGATTTTGCCGTGCAGTGTTCGCCGGATCATCCCTGGTTGAAGCAGCATCCGCAATGGTTCAAGAAGCGCCCCGACGGTTCGATGCGCTATGCGGAAAATCCGCCGAAAAAATATGAAGACATTGTCAATCCCGATTTCGCATCCGAGGACGCCGGCGCTCTGTGGAATGCGCTGCGCGATGTCGTGCTGTTCTGGATCGATCAAGGCGTACGCATTTTCCGCGTCGACAATCCGCACACCAAGCCATTCCGGTTCTGGGAATGGATGATCCACGAAGTTCAGTTCCTGCATCCGGATACTATTTTCCTCGCGGAGGCCTTCACGCGGCCGAAATTGATGAAGGGACTGGCCAAGCTCGGTTTCACGCAGTCCTACACGTACTTCACCTGGCGTACCGAGAAGTGGGAGATCGAACAATATCTCAACGAGCTGTCGGGCTATCCCGAACGCGATTTTTATCGGCCGAACTTCTTCGTTAATACCCCGGATATCCTGCCCTACCACCTGCAAAGCGGCGAGACCTGGATGTTCAAGTCGCGTGTCGCGCTTGCGGCCACTTTGTCCAGCACCTACGGCGTGTACAGCGGCTTCGAATTGATCGAGCATGACGCCATTCCCGGCAAGGAAGAATATCTCAACTCGGAAAAATACGAGATCAAAGTGCGGGATTGGGACAAGCCCGGCAATATCAAGCCATATATCCGCGATCTCAATCAGGCACGCCGCGCCAACCCGGCCCTGCAGCAAACTAGCAATCTGCGCTTCATAGGGATCGACGACGTCAACGTGATCGGTTTCGTCAAAGAATCCGCGGATCGATCCAATACGGTTGTGGCTGCGATTGCGCTGTCGCGCGACGTTCACGAATTCTGGTTTCCGATCGGCGACATTCAGATCAGCGCAAATGGCGAACTTCGCCAGGTCGCTGCCATCGAAAATCTGATCACCGGTGAGCGCCACCCCGTTGAATGGGGCGGCATTCGTTTGCGCATCGATCCGGTCCGCGATCCCGCCCTGCTCTTTCGCTGCCTGGCGTAAGGGTAATTGTCATGAATGTGATGTCGTCGATCGATGAAACCGGATTGCCTGACGCTGCCACAGGCGGCGCCGACGATCTCTGGTACAAAGACGCCATTATCTATCAGCTCCACGTCAAGGCTTTCGCCGACAGTAATAATGATGGGATCGGCGACTTCACGGGACTGACCGACAAGCTCGATTATCTTCAGGAGCTGGGCGTTACCGCGCTGTGGCTGTTGCCATTCTATCCCTCCCCCGGCCGCGATGACGGCTACGACATCGGCGACTACGGCGCCATCAATCCCGATTTCGGCACGATGAAGGATTTTCGGCGCTTCATCGTCGAAGCCAAGCGGCGCGGCCTGCGCGTCATCACCGAGCTCGTGATCAACCACACTTCCGACCAGCATGACTGGTTCAAGCGCGCCCGCCGCAGCCCGAAAGGCTCATCGGCGCGCGACTGGTATGTCTGGAGCGACACCGACCAGAAATATCAGGGTACGCGGATCATCTTCACCGATACCGAGAAGTCGAACTGGACCTGGGATGCTGAGGCCGGCCAGTTCTACTGGCACCGGTTTTTCTCGCACCAGCCGGATCTCAACTTCGACAATCCGCGCGTCGTTAGCGCCGTCGTGCAGGTGATGAAGCGCTGGCTCGATACCGGCGTCGATGGCTTTCGGCTCGATGCGATTCCCTATCTGTGCGAACGCGACGGCACCAACAATGAAAATCTTCCCGAGACGCACGCGGTCATCAGGAACTTGCGTGCCGAACTCGACGCTTATGCCAAAGGCAAGGTGTTGCTGGCCGAGGCCAATCAATGGCCCGAGGATGTGCAGGAATATTTCGGCCAGGGCGACGAATGCCAGATGGCCTACCATTTTCCGCTGATGCCGCGCATCTATATGGCGATCGCGCAGGAGGACCGGTTTCCAATCACCGACATCCTGCGGCAAACGCCGGATATTCCGAACAATTGCCAGTGGGCGCTGTTCCTGCGCAACCATGACGAGCTGACGCTCGAAATGGTAACCGATGTCGAGCGCGATTATCTCTGGTCGACCTACGCCAACGACCCCCGCGCCCGCATCAACGTGGGCATTCGCCGCCGCCTTGCGCCGCTGATGGACAACGATCGGCGCAAGATCGAGTTGATGAATTCGATGCTGCTGTCGTTTCCGGGCACGCCGATCATCTATTATGGCGACGAAATCGGCATGGGCGACAACATTTATCTGGGTGACCGCAACGGAGTGCGTACGCCGATGCAGTGGACGCCGGATCGCAATGGCGGATTTTCCCGCGCGGACCCCGCGCGGCTCTATGCGCCGACCATCATGGACCCGGTGTATGGGTACGAATCCGTCAATGTCGAGGCGCAGTCGCGCAGCCTGTCCTCGCTGCTGAGTGCTACCAAACGCCTCATCGCGGTGCGTAAATCGACGGCCGCCTTCGGCCGCGGCACCATGACGTTCATCCGCCCGGTCAATCGATCGGTGCTGGCCTATGTCAGGCAATACGGCGATGAAGTCATTCTATGCGTCGCCAATCTTTCTCGATCCGCCCAGGCCACCGAACTAGATCTGTCGGTCTGGAAGGACCGCATTCCCCTGGAGATGCTGGGCCGTACGCGTTTCCCGGCGATCGGTGAATTGCCCTACATGATCACGCTGGCGCCCTACGGTTTCTACTGGTTTCAGCTGCGCGCGGGAGAGAAATCCGAAACTGCCTCGAGCGTTGTGCCGGAATTCGAAACGCTGGTGGTGCCGGTCGGCGCCACATGGATGTCGCTCGGCAGAACGCGCGGCGTGTTCGAGCACGATGTGCTGCCGGCGTTTCTGGCCCGGACGCGATGGTATCCCGAACGGTCAGCCAAGGCGATCCACCCGAAGCTGACGTCGGCGGTGCCGTTCGCCGAGATCGGCGACAACCGGCCGTGGCTGGCGTTTTTTGAAACCGCGCAGCACGGCACGACCACGCGGTACGTGCTGCCGATGCGCATCGAATGGACCCGCTTCGACCGCGAGAAGTATAATCCGCGCGCTTTCGCGGCCGTACGTCAAGGCGCGCGCGAAGGCACGCTACTGGATGTCGCCAGCGATCACATCTTTATCGAACTGCTGCTCTACAATCTGCGCCGGGAAGTCGTGGTTGAGGAGGAAAAAGGCGTCAGGCTCGAATTCCGCCCGACCAGGAAATTCCTCGAATTGCCGGTCAAGCCGTTGCAGCATATCCGCGCGGTCGAAACCGAGCAGTCAAACAGCACCGCACTGGTCGACAATGATTACGTCATCAAGCTCTACCGTAAGCTGCAGGCCGGCATCAATCCGGAGATCGAGGTTAGCCGCTTCCTGACCGACGTCGCGGGTTTCGCCAATACACCGACATTGCTGGGCAGCGTTGAATTGGTCGAGGGCGACAGCTCCAACGCAGTCGCGATCGTTCATGCTTTTGTCGAAAATCAGGGCGATGCCTGGACGGTCACCGCGGCATATCTCGACCGTTTCGTTGAAGAACAACGCCTCCTTGCCGCCGCCGACGTGCCGGCGAAAGCGAAGAGCAGGTCCCGTATCTGCGTTACATGTCGCAAACGGGCAAACGCGTGTCGGAGATGCACCTTGCGTTTGGGAGCAGCACGGAATTCAACGATTTCAATCCAGAACCAACCAGACCGGAGGATGTGCGGGCATGGATCGCTGACGTTGTCGCGCGGGCGGAGCGGCTCTGCGACGGACTGGAGGCGCGCCGCAACGCGGCAAAGGAAGCCGACCGCGCCCTGATCGATAAGCTCCTCGACGCAGCGTCCAACTTGCTGGACCGGTCTGCGGAAATTGCTCCCGGAAACGTCGACGGCCTGAACATCCGTCATCACGGCGATTTCCATCTGGGACAAATGCTGATCGTCAAGGACGATATCTTCATCATCGATTTCGAAGGCGAACCGCGCCGTTCCCTCGATGAGCGCCGCCGCAAGGCGCCCGCCGCGCGAGATGTCGCCGGCCTTGATCCGGTCGATCGATTATTCCGCGACCGCGGCGCTGGATCGCGCCTTGAAAATGGCGCCGGATGAACACGGCAAGCTGGCTGCCGCGCTCGATGAATGGCGCGATCGTTCCACGGCGGCATTTTTTAAGGCTTATCGCGAGACCATGACCGACGCACGGCTTTGGCCCGCGGACCCCCGAGCCGCCGAGCGGATGTTGAATTTCTTTCTGCTGGAAAAAGCGTTCTACGAAATCGAGTACGAACTGGCGCACCGGCCCGGACTGGCTGCGCGTTCCGCTTGCCGGCACGCTTCGAATTCTGTCCAAACACACCGAAGAGGCCTCATGACGAAACTATCCGCAGAGGCCTATGCCATCGTCGAAGGCCGGCATTCCGATCCGTTTCATTATCTCGGCCTTCATACCGAGGATGACAGAACCGTTGTCCGCGCATTTTTGCCGGAAGCAACGGATGTCGACGCGATCGATGAGAACGGCGGAACGGCGAAGCTCGCGCGCATTCATGAGGCCGGACTGTTCGCCGGTGCGCTCCCCAATGGCTCGAAGCGCTACCAATTACGCGCTCGTTTTGGCGACAACGTCGTCGAACTTGAGGACCCCTACCGCTTTCCGCCTGTGCTGACCGATTTCGATCTGTATCTGCTCGGCGAAGGCACCCATCAGCGGCTTTACGACAAGCTCGGCGCGCATCCGATGACGCTGGACGGCGTGGATGGCGTGGCTTTTGTCGTTTTCGCGCCGAACGCCCGCCGCGTCAGCGTCGTCGGCGATTTCAATTTCTGGAATGCGCGGCGTCATCCGATGCGCGTGCGCGGCAACGGCTATTGGGAATTGTTCGTGCCGCGCGCTGTCGACGGCGATCACTACAAATTCGATATTATCGGACCGCAGGGACAACTGCCGTTGAAGTCCGATCCGATGGCGTTTGCCGCCGAAATGCGTCCAAGCACCGCCTCCATCGTGCTGGATGAGACCAAGCTGCCGCATCCGCGCAACGCTCCAACGGGCATCAATGCGCTCAGCGCGCCGATGTCGATCTACGAAGTTCATCTCGGCTCGTGGCGGCGTAAGGACAACAACGAATGGCTGACCTATCGCGAACTGGCGGACGTGCTGCCGCGTTACGTGCGGGACCTCGGATTCACCCACGTGGAGTTTCTGCCCATCAACGAGCATCCGTTCGACGGCTCATGGGGCTACCAGCCTACCGGAATGTATGCGCCGACCAGCCGCTTCGGCACGCCTGAGGATTTCTCCGCACTGGTCGATGCGTGCCATCGCGAAGGCTTGGGCGTCATGCTGGATTGGGTTCCCGGGCATTTTCCGGACGATCCGCACGGGCTCGGCAATTTCGATGGCACCGCCCTTTACGAACATGCCAATCCGCTGCAGGGCCGCCATCTCGACTGGGGCACGCTGATCTACAACTACGGCCGCACCGAAGTCGTAAATTTCCTCGTGTCGAACGCACTGTTCTGGCTGGAGCGATATGGCATCGACGGGTTGCGTGTCGATGCCGTCGCCTCGATGCTGTATCTCGATTATAGCCGGCCCGCGGGCGGGTGGATACCCAACAAATATGGCGGACGCGAAAATCTCGAGGCCATCGACTTCTTGCGGCGCTTCAATACGGAAGTCTTTGCGAAATTTCCTGGGGCCACCACAGCTGCGGAGGAATCGACCGCCTGGCCGCAGGTGTCACGCCCTGTCGAATTTGGCGGGCTGGGATTCGGTTACAAGTGGAACATGGGCTGGATGCACGACACGCTGAATTATATCAGCAAGGATCCCATCCATCGCAAGCACCATCACGGCGACATCCTGTTCGGGCTGCAATACGCGTTCTCGGAAAATTTCATCCTGCCACTGTCTCATGACGAAGTCGTGCACGGCAAACGTTCGATCATCGGCCGCATGCCCGGCGATAACTGGCAGCGCTTTGCCAATCTGCGCGCCTACTATTCCTTCATGTTCGGGCATCCCGGCAAGAAGCTGATGTTCATGGGCTGCGAATTCGCGCAGGAGCGGGAGTGGAATCACGACCGGTCGCTCGACTGGCATCTGCTCGATCAGAAGCAACACGCCGGCATCCAGTCTCTGATCCGCGACCTCAACGAGCTCTATCGCAAGCTGCCGGCGTTGCACGAAATGGATTGCGATCAATCTGGATTCGAATGGATCGTTACCGACGATGCGAGAGGCAATGTCTTCGCCTGGATGCGCAAGGGCAATGCGGGTCGCGCGCAGTGTCTCGTCATCGTCAATTTCTCGCCGAACGTCTATCATGACTACCGCCTTCGTGTTCCGTTCGCCGGCAAGTGGCGGGAAGTTCTCAATTCGAACTCCGCGCACTACGGCGGCAGTAATGTCGGGAACGTGGGCGAGGTCCGGACGTTGGAAGGCTTGGTTCCGCAGCTCAGTCTCACCTTACCTCCCCTCGCCGCTATTTTTCTCGTACCAGAAAGCTGATCGATGCGTTTGTCCGCAGGAACCTCATCTCGTCTCGGTGCAAGCTGGGACGGCAGGGGCACTAACTTTGCTTTGTTTTCAGCCAATGCGGAAAAGGTCGAGCTTTGTCTTTTCGACGCAGTAGGCCGGCGCGAACTCGAACGCATTGAGCTGCCGGAGCGAAGCGAAGATGTCTGGCACGGCTATCTGAACGACGTTTCGCCCGGGCAGGTCTACGGCTATCGGGTTCACGGTCCCTATGCGCCGGAACAGGGCCATCGCTTCAACGCCAACAAGCTGTTGCTGGACCCGTATGCCAAGCGTCTGTCGGGGCGGCTGGTATGGAGCGATGCGCATTTTGCTTATCGCACCGGCAGCGCACGCGAAGATCTCTCCTTCGACCGGCGCGATAACGCCCGCGGCATGCCGAAGGCCGTTGTCGTTGACGAAACGTTCAACTGGGGGCGTCGCGAGATCAGGCCGAATATCCCATGGGAAGACACCATCATCTATGAAGCGCACGTCAAGGGACTGACGATGAAGCGCGACGACGTGCCGTCGGCCTTGCGCGGCACCTATAGCGGACTGTCTTCGCCGGCGATGATCGATCATCTCAAGCGGCTCGGCGTCACCACCATCGAATTGCTGCCGGTCCAAGGTTTCGTCGACGACCGCAATCTCGTCGAGAAAAAGCTATCGAACTACTGGGGTTACAATTCGCTTTCGTTCTTTGCGCCGGAGCCGCGTTACGCCCAGGACAACGCGCTCGATGCGTTTCGCACCACCGTTGCCCGGCTCCACGATGCCGGCATCGAGGTGATGCTTGATGTCGTCTACAACCACACCGCGGAGGGCAACCATATGGGCCCGACGCTGTCATACCGAGGCATCGACAACGCTTCCTATTATTGGCTGATGAAGGACAACCCGCGTTACTACGATGACTTCACGGGCTGCGGCAGTTCAGTCAACCTCACCCATCCGCGCGTACTGCAGATGGTGATGGACTCGCTACGCTACTGGGTCGAGGTCTGCCACGTCGACGGATTCAGGTTCGATCTGGCCACCACGCTGGCGCGCGGCCCGAACGGCTTCGATCGCAATACCGCGTTCCTCACCGCGATCCGCCAGGACCCAGTGCTGGCGTCGGTCAAGCTTGTCGCGGAGCCCTGGGATCTTGGCCTCGGCGGCTATCAGGTCGGGGCTTTTCCCTCGCAATGGTCGGAGTGGAATGACCGCTATCGCAGCGCGCTGCGGCGCTACTGGAGCGGCGAAGGCAGCCTGATCGGCGAAGTCTCCAGCCGCATGACCGGTTCGTCCGACGTTTTCAATCACGACGGACGAACTCCGCGCGCGGGCGTCAACCACGTCACGGTGCATGATGGTTTTACGCTGGCCGATCTGTTCAGCTACAATGAGAAGCACAATGAGGCCAATGGCGAAGACAATCGCGATGGCTCCAGCGACAATCACAGCAACAATTGCGGAGTTGAAGGACCGACCGACGATCAGGCGATCGTCAACTTGCGACGCCGGCTGCGTAAGAACCAGCTCGCGTGCCTGCTGCTCGCGCAGGGCTTGCCGCTGATTTTGGCCGGCGACGAAGTCGGCAACACCCAGAACGGCAACAACAATGCCTATTGCCAGGACAGCGCGATCGGCTGGATCGGCTGGGAAGGGCTAAACCGCGAAGGCGACGATCTCACTGGCTTCGTCGGGCACATGACGGAGCTGCGAAAACGGTTTTCGCAGCTTCGCTCGCGCCGCTGGCTGGAAGGCCGCCGTCCCGATGGATCGTTCGGCGTGCTGTGGCTTACCCCGTCCGCCGACGATATGAAAGACGAAGACTGGAAATTTCCCGAAGGCCGATTTCTCGCATATGTGCTCGGCCCCACCGAGCAAGGTAAACCGCCGATTTTCATCGTGCTCAATGCTGCGCCTGAGGCGATCAAGTACAAGCTACCGAAGTTGCCGGAATACAAGAACTGGCAGCAATTGCTCAATACCGACGATGCCACGCAAAAGAGCGTCGACTTTGCCTCAGGCGCGGAGGCGCAGGCCGCTCCGCGTTCGGTTCTTGCTTTTGCAGGCGCCGCATGAAGCGCCGGCAATTCGGTGCTGAGCTAACTCCGGACGGCGCGACATTCAGAATATGGGCGCCAGCGGCGAAGCGCGTTGATCTGCTGCTTGAAAAGCCGCATGCCTTGCGCCCCGAAGGCGATGGCTGGTTTTCGGCTGATGTTGCCGGGGTGAAAATCGGCGCCCTGTATAAATTCCGGCTCGACGACGAAAACGAAGTGCCTGACCCGGCGTCCGCCTTTCAGCCGCAAGATGTCGCCGGTCCCAGCGAGGTCATCGATCACAAGACGTACCAATGGCGCGCACGCGACTGGCGCGGGCGTCCGTGGGAAGACGCCGTTGTAGTCGAAGCCCACGTCGGTACCTTCACCGCGCAAGGCACTTATCGCGCGATGATCGACAAGCTCGATCATCTGGTCGCGACCGGCTTTACCGTTGTCGAATTGATGCCGCTCGCGGATTTTCCCGGCAAGCACAATTGGGGTTACGACGGCGTGTTCTGGTATGCCCCCGACAGTGCCTACGGACGCCCCGACGATCTCAGGACTGCTGATCGACGAGGCGCATCTGCGCGGACTGTTGGTGATGCTCGACGTCGTCTACAATCACTTCGGTCCGGAAGGAAATCTCCTCGGCCAATATGCGCCGGGCTTTTTCACGGATGCGCATACGCCGTGGGGCAGCGCCATCGACTACCGCGTGCCGCAGGTGCGTGCCTTCGCCATCGAAAACGCGCTGTACTGGCTGCGCGAGTATCGCTTCGACGGGCTAAGGCTGGACGCCGTGCACGCGATCCCCGAACAGGGCGACATTCCGATGCTCCACGAACTCAGCCGCGCTGTCGGCGAGCTCGCCACCGAAACCGGCCGCTATATCCATCTCGTGCTGGAGAACGACGATAACCTCGCCAGCCTGCTCGATGCGCGTGAAGACCCGCCGCGCGGAAAATACCGCGCGCAGTGGAACGACGACTATCATCACGCCTGGCATGTTCTGCTCTCCGGAGAGAAGCACGGTTATTACAGCGACTACGCCCAATCGCCGCTCCAAAACATCGCGCGCGCGCTGGGATCAGGCTTTGTGTATCAGGGCGAGCCTTCCGCGCATCGTAATGGCCAGTTACGCGGAGAGCCGAGCGGTACGCTGGCGCCCACCGCCTTCATCAACTTCCTGCAGAACCACGATCAGATCGGCAACCGCGCGCTCGGCGACAGGCTTGAAAGCATCGCCGAGCCAAGAGCGGTCGAGGTTGCGCTCGCGATCACGCTGCTGGCCCCGATGGTGCCGATGCTGTTCATGGGCGAGGAATGGGGATCCAAGGCGCCATTTCCGTTCTTCTGTGACTTTCATGGCGAGCTCGCGGACGCCGTGCGCAACGGGCGGCGCAAGGAGTTCGCCGGCGCCTACGAGAAATACGGCGACGACGTACCCGATCCGCTCGATCCTTCGACCGTTCGTTCCGCAGTACTCGATTGGGATACGCGCAACGAGCCCGCGGGCAAAGCCCGGCTGAAATTGGTGAAGCAACTGCTGTCGGCACGCCGGCAACACATCGTGCCCCGGTTGGCCGGCGCGCGTTTTGGCGGAGCGTCCGCGCAGGACAGCGGCTTGCTTTCAGCGCATTGGAAAATGGGCGACGGTGCGACGCTTCACTTGGTGGCGAACCTGTCTAACTCGGCTATTGGCCAGCGCATCGAAATGCCCGGCACGCAAATCTGGGGACACGCGCCCGGCGACGAGATCGCGCCATGGTCGGTGTTCTGGCACATCGGAAAATCCTGATGCCCCCGGCTATCCCCCTTGCGACCTATCGCGTGCAACTCACCGCGGATTTCGGCTTCGACGCCGCGGCGGCGATTGTCCCTTATCTGAAGGCGCTGGGCATCACGCATCTCTACGCCTCGCCCTTCATGAAGGCCCGCAAAGGCAGCACGCACGGCTACGACATCGTCGATCATACCAAGCTTAATCCCGAACTCGGTGGCGAAGCCGGCTTTGAGCGCCTAAGCCAAACGCTGAAGCGGCACGATCTCGGTCTGATTCTCGATTTCGTCCCGAACCATGTCGGCGTGCATTTCGCCGATAATCCGTGGTGGCTCGATGTGCTGGAGTGGGGTCTGGCCTCCCCGCACGCGGTGTCATTCGATATCGATTGGGACATGCTGCCTTATCGTGCGCGCGGCGGCGTGCTGTTGCCGATCATCGGATCGTCGTACGGCCAGGCACTGGAAAACGGCGAGATCGAACTGCGCTACGATGCCGGCGAAGGAAGCTTTTCGGCCTGGTATTTTGAGCATCGCCTGCCGATTGCGCTGGAGCGCTACAGCGAGATTTTGCGCACGATCGTCAAGGAGGCCGGCGCCGAGAGCGAAGTTGCCGGGCAGCGCATCCTCGACCTGGCTTCGCTCCACAAAAGCTTGCGTCATCCCAATCGCGCCGAGGCGCCGGCGTTTTAAAAACGAGTTGAAGGAAATTCGAGGGCGCCGCCCCGATCATCGCACGCGGCCTCGATGCCTATCGCGCCAGCAAGGATCGCATCCGCGCAGACCCTGATGCTGCATCATCTGCTGGAGCGGCAGAACTACAAGCTCGGACAATGGCGGCTGGCGTCCAGCGAAATCAACTATCGCCGCTTCTTCGACGTCAATACGCTGGCCGGCCTGCGCGTCGAAGATGCCGGTACGTTCGAAGCAATTCATCGCCTGGTGAAAAAGTTGATCGACGAAGGCATAAGTTGCAAGGCCTGCGTCTCGACCACATCGACGGGCTGCGCGATCCCGCGCAGTATTTCCAGCGCTTGCAGCGGGTAATTCGCGACGCGCAGGGCGAGGCGGCGAAGCCATTCTACATGGTGATTGAAAAGATACTCGGCGAAGACGAAGCCTTGCATCATTTCAAAGGCGTCCATGGCACCACCGGCTATGAATGGCTGAACGCGATCACGCAGGTGCTGGTCGACGACAAGGGACTAGAGCCGCTGGACGAAGTCTGGCGGCAGGTCAGCAATACCTCGCCCAAGCTCGATCCGGTGTTGAAGGAAGCCAAGCGGCGGGTTCTCGAGACGCTGCTGACCAGCGAGTTCACCGTTTTGAGCGCGGCTGCTGGCGCGGATTGCCGCCGGCCATTACACCACTCGCGATTTTTCCGCGGACAGCCTGCGGCAAGCGCTTGAACTCTATGTGCTGCATTTTCCTGTCTACCGAACCTACCTCACATCCAGCGGCCCGTCCGCGCACGACCGCGCACTGATTTCGGAGACCATCGAAAAGGCGCGCGCCGATTGGTTTGCCGCCGACGAGGGAATTTTCGATTTTCTCCGCGATACGCTGACGATGGACCTGATCAAGCCGGACCGCGTGCTGCACTCAAAGCCCCGCGTTCGCCGCTTCGCGCTGAAGATTCAGCAGTTCACCGGCCCGATGATGGCGAAGTCGCTGGAGGACACGGCATTCTATCGCTACCACCGCCTGCTCGCGCTCAACGAAGTCGGCGGCGACGCCTCCGCGAAGGGACTTTCCGCTGATACGTTTCACGCCATGATGCAGCAGCGCGCCAAAGAGTGGCCGCATGGCATGACCGCGACCGCCACCCACGACACCAAGCGCGGCGAGGACGCGCGCACGCGCCTATTGGCGCTGGCCGAGCTTCCCGGCGAATGGGCCAGCGCGGTCGCGCGATGGAAAATCCTCAACGCGCCGCATCTGGCGATCGATGGCGAAATGCGTGCTCCGTCGGCGGCGTTCGAATACATGCTGTATCAGGCATCTGCTCGGCGCGTGGCCGGCAGACAAAAACGACGAATACATTTCTCGAGCGCATGCAGGCCTACGCGTTGAAGGCCGCGCGCGAGGGCAAGCAGGAAACCAGCTGGCTCAATCCCAATGCTGCCTATGAGAAGGGCGTGGAGCAGTTTCTGCAGCGAATCCTGGATCCCTCAGTCTCCGCCGAATTCCTGAACTCGCTGGAAACCTTCGCGCGGCGCACCTCGCTGCTGGGCGCGCTGAATTCGCTCAGTCAGATCACCTTGAAGGCGACGATACCCGGCGTGCCGGACTTTTATCAGGGGACGGAGTTCTGGGATTGCTCGCTGGTCGATCCCGACAACCGCCGGCCGGTGGATTTTGCGGCGCGCGCGCTCTGCGCTTGCCTCCATGCAAAATCCCGATTGGCAAAGTCTCGCGCAACATTGGCCGGACGGCCACATCAAACTCGCCTGGACCCGGCAGCTCTTGCAACTGCGTAACGAGATGGCCGAAGTGTTTACGGACGGCGACTATCAGCCGCTGGAAGTGATCGGCCCGCAGCGCGACCACATCATTGCCTTCGCAAGGCGCCGCGGCCGCGAAGCCGCCATCGTCGCAGTCGGAAAATCATTTGCGCCGCTGACCCAGGGGGGCCGAAACTGGCCCTACGCGGATGGCTTCGATGCCGCGATTGCCGCCAAGGGATATTCGGTTGAGGGGTTTGGCGGCGTTGTCGAATTGCCGGTGGCTGGTGTCTTCAAAAACCTGCCGGTCGCAGTCCTGAAAGCTACATTCGAGGGCGGGACCAGGTCCGGCGCCGCGCGGCAAGCCCGCCGGAAAAATTGAGCCCAATGAGAAGGCCGCCCGGGATCAATCGATGGCCGGACGGCCTTAGCGGATGTCGTGCCGACTCAACAAGAGGTCGGTTCCCTCCCCCGCAACACCAAATATCCAGACGAATCGGTTAACTTCAAGCTAATCAACCGGGCTGGCCAATTAACTTTTCAGCACTGTTGCCGTGTCGCAACGGCGGTCAGCGTTTTGTCAGCAGCAGATTGCCGCGGCTCTTGATCGCCGCCTGGGCCTTTTCCGCAAACTTCTGCAACAGCCAGGGCAGCGTCACTTCCACCCGTACATGATCTTCCGCGACATCGACATGGCCGGCCGCTGACTGCCCAAGCGCGCGCACGCGAAAGATCATGCGATCGCCGACCCACCGCTCCTCGTCGACGTTGAGTATCGGCATGCTGGCCGCGGCGCTGGTCAACCCGGTTGCCAAACGGCGACGCGCTTCCTCTCGGCCGAGCCGATGCGGGAGCGAAACGACAAGCGGAGCTGACATTCTGAAATCCTCGTCTGCGGCGTATCTAGTTGCTCGATTTTCAAAAAGAAGGGGCCGGTACAGAACAGACGGTTTCATGATGGAACTTTGCGAGTTCCATCACGTTTCCACGGCAGAGGCAGAGCAGCAGGTGCCTACTGCCCCGGCTGAGGAGAGCTAAATGTCAATCGGAACGATCATTCTCATCATTCTCGTCATCGCATTGCTGGGCGGTTTCAGCGGCATTGGCGGCGGACCATTCTACGGTACGGGTTACTACGGCGGCGGCGGTCTCGGCCTCATCATCGTTATCCTGCTGATCTTGCTGTTGCTCGGTAAACTGTAACGACGGGTCTCATTTCAAACAGGCGCGGGATCGAGCGGGTCTGCGATTCGGCGCCGTTATTTGATCGTCATCGTCAAACTACCGGGCTGCGCCAGTTTTTTGATGGCGGCTTTGATCGACGAAGCCGCTTCGTCGTAGCCTTCCCAAGCCTTCGTTTTCTTAAGCAGCGCCGGCACGGTTCTTATCGTGAAGCGCTTGGGATCGAGATCGCCGCGCGCCTGCGCCCAAGTCACCGGCATCGAAACCGTCGCTCCCTCCCGCGCCCGCGGCGACAACACCGCGACCGCCGTTGCCGTGCGATCATTACGCAGATAATCCAGGAAGATTTTGCCCTTGCGCAGCTTCTTGGACATGTTGAGCAGGTAGCGCTCGGGCTCATCGTTGGCCATCCACTGGCACACGGCCTGTGCAAACGCCTTGGCCTCCTTCCAGTCGACCTTGTCCTTTGCGCCGTTGATCAGCGGTGTCACCACGTGCAGACCCTTGCCGCCGGTCGTCTTGCAAAAACTCTCCAGTCCGATGCTGGTCAGCCGCTCCCGCATGTCGCGCGCGGCATCGACCACCTCGGTGAACTCGACGTCGGGCGCGGGATCCAGATCGAACACCAGCCGGCCCGGCACCTCCGGCGCGTCCGGCGCGCAATTCCAGGGGTGCAACTCCAGGCCCCCGATCTGCGCCACCGCAGCCAGACCCTCGACGCGGTCGATCTGAATGTACGGCTTCTTGTCGCCGGACACCGAAACCAGTTCGAGCAAGTTCGACGTGCCGGGCATGGCGTGACGCTGAAAGAATGTCTCGCCGCCGATGCCGTCGGGCGCGCGGACCAGCGAACACGGCCGTCCCCTGAGATAGCCGATCATCCAGTCGCCGACGGCCTCGAAGTATTGCGCGAGGTCGAGCTTTGGAGACGGGCTCACCGTCGCCCGCATCCGGCCAAAGCTGCCTTGTCGGGCTTGGAGAGGATGACGCCCATTACCTCGGCGGATTTGCCGTGTCCTGGCTTCGGCTGCGCCTTAGCTGCCTTGCCGCTTGGCTGCCGCCTTCTTCGTGCGGGTTTGGCGATTTTAGTCAGCGCCGGCTTTTCCGCGACCACTTCGTCCGCGGGCTTGTCCTGCCGCAGGCCCTTGAATGCCGCCTGCCGGATATTGCCCGCGCCGGTAAAGCCGGCGAACTCGATCTCTGCGACCAGTTCAGGTTTCAGCCAATGCACGCCGGCGGCTTTGCGTGGCGCGTCCTTGCCGCCGAACGGACTCTTGTCCGCCGCCGCAGCCTTCAGCGCGGGCATGATGCGCTTCACCTTGTCCTGCCCAAAGCCGGTGCCGACCATGCCGACAAAAGCCAGATGATCGCCGCGATAGACGCCAGCCATCAGCGACCGGAATTTGCCATTGGTGGTTTTCCAGCCGCCGATGACGACCTCATGCCCGGCGCGGCATTTCGCCTTGGTCCAATTCTCGGACCGGCCGGAATGATAGGCCGCACTGAGTTTTTTCGAGACGATGCCTTCCAGTGAGAGCTTGCAGGCCGATTTCAGGACGGCATCGCCGCCGGTTTCGAAATGCTCGACATAGCGGATCAGGCCATCCTTCTTTGCCGTGAGTCGGCCAATAACGCCTTGAGCTGCTCCTTGCGTTCGCCGAGCGGCACACGTCGAAGGTCCACTCCGTCGGCGAACAGCAGATCGAACGCGAAGAAAATCAGATTGCTGGTCTTGCCATCCGACAATGCCGCTTGCAGCCCTGCGAAATCCGGCGCGCCGTTGTGATCGAGCGCGACGATCTCGCCATCGATCAGCGCGTCGGGCAGCGAATTTGCCTCCTTGGCGATGGCGCTGAATTTGTCGGTCCAGTCGAGACCCTTGCGTGTCTTCAGCGTGGACTTGCCGTCTTCGACGCGGAGTTGGACGCGATAGCCGTCGAATTTGATTTCGTGGCACCAGCCGTCGGTCGCCGGTGGACGTTCGACGGAAATGCAGAGCTGCGGTGAAACGAAATCCGGCATCGCGACGGCTTTGCCGCGCTGCTGGACTTAGCTGCCTGCTTCTTGGCGGCTTGCTTTGGCTTCGCGGCAGGCGCGCGAGCCCCCTTCGCCGGCGCGCCGTTTCCTTCCGCGCGCGCATCAGCGGCGCTGCCTCTGTTCGAATTCCACACCGCATCGGCCTTGGTGCTATCAGATTTCGCCATCATGAATGGTTTGGGCGCGCGGCCTTTGCCCGCTGCGATCTGCTCCATCGAACGTCCTGACGCGACGGATTTGTCTTCATCGAGAATGATGTCGCCCTTGTCTTCTCTCGAATAGTCGTCGCGATGCTTGATCAGAAGCCAGTTGGTGCGCTTGCCGCCGGTGCGGTCGTTGCGCATTCGCACCAGCACCCAACTGCCGTGAAGTTTCTCGCCCTCGAGCGTGAACTTCAGATCGCCCTTTTTGAAGCCGCGCTCGGGATCGTCAGATTCCCAATAGCCGCGATCCCATAGCTGCACCGTGCCGCCGCCATATTGTCCCTTCGGAATGGTGCCTTCGAAATCGCCGTAGTCGAGCGGATGATCTTCCACCTCGACCGCAAGGCGCTTGTCATGCGGATCGAGCGAAGGACCTTTCGTTACCGCCCAGGATTTGAACGTGCCGCCGAACTCAAGCCGCAAGGTCGTAATGCAGTCGCGTCGCATCGTGCTTCTGGATCACGAATCGCCGGCGCTTGGACGCGGTTACAGGGACTTCGCCGCTCGGCTCCGCGGTTTTCTCGAAGTCACGCTTCTTGCGATAAAGGGATAGATTTTTCAGTGCCACGCTCTGTCCCCTCTCACGGCGATGCCTTGCGACGGAAGGTAAACCGGATGCAGATTGCCCGGAACCAAAACCCGCAGTTTCGGTTGAAGTTCCCGAATCTGTTTGTACTCAATTCCCTTAGACAGCAATGAGTTGGAGACTTCGATGGCCCCTCCCCGCGCCTATTGGAAAGGCTCTCTGAAGCTTTCCCTCGTCTCCTGCCCGGTCGTGCTCTATCCCGCCTCGACCACCGTCGAAAAGACCCGCTTCCATATGATCAACACCGAAACCGGCAACCGGCTGAAGCAGCAGATGGTCGACGCCGAGACCGGCGACGTCGTCGAAAAGGAGCAGAAGGGACGCGGCTACGAAGTCAGCAAAGGCGAGTTCATCGAGATCGAAAAGGAAGAGCTGGAGGCTGTTCAGATCGAAAGCAATCACACCATCGATATCGACAGCTTCGTGCCGCGGGACGAGATCGACAAGCGCTTCCTCAACAACCCCTATTATATCGCCCCCGACGGCAAGGCCGGCGATCGATGCCTTCGCGGTAATCCGCGATGCCATGAAGGACAAGGATCGCGTCGCGCTGGCGCGCATCGTGCTGACGAACCGCGAGCATATCATCGCGATCGAACCGCTGGGCAAAGGGCTGCTCGGCACGACGTTGCGGTACGAGTATGAGGTGCGCGACGAAGCAGGACTATTTCGAGGACATCAAAAATCCAAAGATCACAAAGGATATGGTCGAACTCGCGTCCCATATTCTCGACAGCAAGGCCTCGCATTTCGATCCTTCGAAATTCAAAGACGAATACGAGAATGCGCTGAAGACGCTGGTCAAGCGCAAGGCGGCGGGCAAACCGATCAAGGCTGCCGAGCCGGAGGAGCGATCTGACAATGTGATCAGCCTGATGGACGCGCTGAAGCAAAGCCTCCACGGCAAATCAGCGGCGAAACGCGCGCATGCTCCGGCCCGCCACGCGCCGGCACGCCGCGCCGCCAAGAAAGCGCATCGCTCGCCCGCGCGGCACCGCAAAGCGAGTTGACGCCGCAGCAGTGTTTGACGGTTGTGAAAGCACTGACGGCCTCGACTGAGATCGAGGCCGTCAAGGATTGCTATCGAAAGGAAAGACCGGGGAGCGGGGGAGGATCGATCTAGAAGAGGCCCGGCGGTCAAGTGATCCCAATTATTTTTTTGACGATTTGCGCTTAGACTTCTTGGCGTTTTTTTTCTTGGCGGTCTTTTTCTTGCCGGTCTTTTTCTTCGGGACTTTCTTTCCCTCGGCCCTTGCTTCGGAAAGTCCGATCGCGATCGCCTGTTTGCGGCTCGTGACCTTCTTGCCGGAGCGGCCGCTCTTGAGACGTACCGGCTTTGCGTTTCTTCATCGCGCGTCCGACTTTGGCGGATGCTTTCTTCGAGTATTTGCGTGCCATGAATATTGTTCTCCCGTTACGGGAAAATAATGGTCGCGATACGCGAAGGTTCCCTCCGCTTGCTTCCACGTCCGCAACGGAAATCGGGCGTGACCGCCTTCGCCGTCACGCCCGTTTCCACTTATCGTACTGCCGATCAGAATATCTTGGCGGCGCTTTGTAAGGTGATCCACACGCCCCATGCCAGGGGAACGCCAACGAAGGCCCAGAACAACGCGGCCTTGGCATCAAGTCCACCGATACCCGATTCCTGTAAGAACCCCCGAGGATGTAGCCGGTCGTGGCGCTGGCGGCCTGCAATCTTGCGACCTCCGCCTCGCTCATGTGCCACTTACGGTCGACAGGCTTTGATCAGATAGTTGCAGATCAAGCCGACGACCAACATCCCGCACAGGATGTACATCGTCGTGTTGTAAAGCTGGTCACTTGGTACGCCGGCCGCGATCTGGAATTCGCGGATGTAGTTCACCACCACCGGGCCGATGATGCCGGCCGTCGACCACGCCGTGAGCAGGCGGCCATGAATGGCGCCGACAAACTGCGTGCCGAACATGTCGGCCAGATAGGCCGGCACGGTGGCAAAGCCTCCGCCATACATCGAGAAGATAATGCCGAAGCCGAGCACGAACAACAGCTTCGTGCCCATCGCCGCGAATGTCGGGGCCGGCGCATAGAGCGCGATGCCAAGCAGGAAGAACACATAGTAAGTGTTCTTGCGTCCGATATGGTCGGACAGCGAAGCCCAGAAGAAGCGTCCGCCGATGTTGAAAAGCGAGAGCAGTCCGGCAAACCCGGCTGCAATGCCGGCAATGGTAGCCTTCTGCTCGACGCTCAGCGCGTTGAAGCCGACGTCGGGCAAACCGATCAGCTTGCCGGCGAAAATTTCCTGCAGCATCGGTGACGCCATGCCGATCACGCCGATGCCCGCTGACACGTTGAGGCAGCAGCACCCACCAGATCAGCCAGAACTGCGGCGTCTTGTGCGCGTCGTTTAGATCGACGTTGTTCTGCGAGATCATCGCATTGGTTCGCGGCGGCGTCCAGCCTTCCGGGCGCCATCCGGCCGGGGGCACGCGATAGGCGAATGCGCCGACCATCATGAACACGAAATAGATCATGCCCATGACAAGCGAACGTCTTCCAGACGCCGACATCGGTCGCGGTCGTGAAGTGGTTGATCAGAAGGTTTGCCAAGCGGAGCGCCGATCATAGCGCCGCCGCCGAATCCCATGATCGCCATGCCGGTGGCCATGCCGCGGCGGTCCGGAAACCATTTCATCAGCGTCGACACCGGCGAGATATAGCCAAGGCCGAGGCCGATACCGCCGATCACGCCATAACCGAGCCAGATCAACCAGAGCTGATGCATGTAGATGCCGAACGCGCCGAGGACGAGGCCACCGCGCCCAGCAACAGCGCTGCGACAAAGACCGCTTTGCGCGGACCTGCGCCCTCGACCCAGCCGCCCCAGATCGCCGCGGATATGCCGAGCACGACAAAGAACAGCGTGTACATCCAGCCGATGCTGGCGACTTTCCAGTCGCAGGTTGTAGTGAATAATTCAGCCGCCAGCGAAATGTCAGGACATGCCTTCGGCGCTGTCAGACCGAGTGCGCGCGACAGCGGCAGCCTGAACACGCTGAAGCCGTAGGCCTGCCGATGCACAGATGAATGCAGAGCGCCGCGGGTGGCACCAGCCAGCGATAGAACCCGGCCGTCGGCAATGGTATGCTCGCGATCAAGAATTCCTGATCCGGCGGACGGAATCGTGCCGGTACAACCGATTCGTCATTTAATCCTCCCTGCAGTAGCCGTTTTCGGTCTATCTGCCGCCCACGATCCCGATCTCTGGGGTCCACGCTGTTTTCCAGCGACAGGCCCCTTGTTGTCCTCAATTCAAGATGCGCCGGGATCGCGAAGCGCATTCAGGAATTCTAACACCTGATTCGGCCGGATATGCCGCACCAGATGGTAGCTTCAACTAGATTAGCCCACCTGCGAGTGCGCCATTCGCCACGCTCCCGCCTACACGTAGACGAGTTGACCCAGAAGCCGGGCCGAAGTCGATAGGAAAAAGGTAGCAATTCGAGTTATTTCCAGTTTCCGCAGGGCGGCTTGATCGGCCAATCTCAGGCAGGCCCGTCAGCCGATGCAGCGCCAGCGGCTTTCTCGATCAGAAAGACAATCAGCGAGTCCCGGCGTTCTATCGTCTCTAACCGGTCGCCGGTCTCACGGACCAGATTGGGGATATCGATCGCGGACAATGGGTCGGTGCAGTGAACTTCCAGCCAGCCGCCGGGCGGCAATGCCCTCAGCGCTTTGCGCGTCTTCAAGGCCGGCAGCGGACATTTCAGTCCGGTCAAGTCGAGTCGGGTTACCGCCATGACCCAAAGATGGCGAAGGCGCCGCGCACCGTCAATGCGGATAGCGATTTTCCAATCAGGCCAGGACGTCGGCGCCCACAGCGGAATTCAGCACCAGCGCGGCGATAGCCGGAATGTCATCGAGATGAGCGACGGGCAAGCTCGTCTCGATCTGGGTGTCGCAGACGACGCCGGCGATCTGCGGATCGCCGGGATATATAAACTGCCTGCCGTTGGCTTTGCGGTACACTTCAATCTTGCGATGCGGCTGTGACTTGAACCCTTCGACGATCACCAGATCGACCCGCGTCATTTTTGCCAGCAGCTGTGGTAAGCCGGGCTCGCTTTCCCCGCGCAGCTCATAAATCAGCGCCCAGCGCCGCTCTGACGAGACCAGCACTTCGCTGGCCCCGGAATGCCGATGCACCCATGAATCCTTGCCGGGGATATCCACATCGAAATCGTGATGAGCGTGCTTGATAGTCGACACGCGCAGACCTTGGGACGTGAAAAATGGGATCAGCCGTGTCAGCAAGGTGGTCTTGCCCGCACCGCTCCATCCCGCCAAGCCGATCACCTTCATATCGATCTCCGTCGAAGGGCAATGTATGCAAAAGCCGGTTTCTATGAAAGCATGCGCTGCGTAAAGTCAGCTGATGTCACCGCAACTAGAGAATAAATGGGGGTTTGATGATCTGGATATGTGCGCGCTGCGATCATCGGCATCGATCTGTTTTGCCGGTCTAACCGCCGCCACCGTGCCGTACGCTTGCCGCGGATTATCCGAACCGCCCGGTGAACTGGCTGATCGGTTTTGCCGCCGGCGGGCCCGTCGATATCGTCGCGCGGATCATGAGCCAGTGGCTTTCTGATTATTTCCATCAGCAGTTCATCGTTGAAAACCGCGCGGGCTCCGGCGGTAACCTCGCCGCCGCTGCGGCGATCACGTCCCCGCCCGATGGTTACACGCTATTATTTGTCGCGCCCAACAACGCCATCAGCACCTCGCTCTACAAGAAGTTGCCCTTCGACTTCATCCGCGACACCGTTCCGGTCGCCAGCATCATGCAGCTGACCAACATGCTGGTGGTGTCGAATGCGATGCCGGTCAAGACCGTTCAGGAGTTCATCGATTACTGCAAGGCCAACCCAGGCAAGGTCTCCTACGCTTCTTCGGGCAACGGAACGTCGGTGCACATGTCGGCGGAACTGTTCAAGGCGCTGACCAAAGTCGACATGGTCCATGTGCCCTATCGCGGATCGGCGGTCGCATTTCCCTGATATCATTTCCAACAAGGTCCAATTGATCTTCGACAATTTGCCGTCGGCGCTCGAGCAGTCGCGGGGCGGCACGGTGAGAGCGCTCGGGGTCACCTCGCCGCAGCGCTGGCCGGGCGTGCCCGACGTTCCGGCGATCGCCGAGACGGTGCCCGGGTTCGAATCTGTAGGTTTCTATGGCATCTCGGCGCCTAAAGGCACGCCGCCGGAGATCGTCGATACCCTCAACAAAGCTGTCGGCGAAGCCTTGAAGGATCCAAAACTCGTCGCGCGCTTATCCGAGATCGGCGGGATTCCGAAGCCAATGACCCCCGCCGAGTTCGGCAAACTCATCGTCGACGAGACCGACAAAGTGGCGCAAGGTGGTGGAATTCGCGGGCGTCTCGGTGGACTAGAGTGCTGCTGCGAATTACAGGTCAAGCGCCTTGTAGTGGCGGAAGATGCCGTCTTCGTTGAAGGCTATTCGCCGTTTGCTGCCCAGATAGGCTTTGATGTTTGGTCTCAGCGCAACGCGATCGTGCACATCCACAAGCGCGGGGATTTTCCGTTCGAATGTCTTCATCCGTTTGGGAAAAGCGTAGCGCAGTCCTTCGACGATTTGAAACAACGACAGATCGACATAGGTCGCTCGGCGCCCGGTGATGAAAGCGCCGCCGCTGTTGTCCAGTAGCCGCTCGAAATATCCGAGATATTTCGGCACACGTTCCTTCCAGAATGCATCACTGCGCTTCTTCGCGGGCGCGCGCTGGTCTTCATAATACAGCGATGGCCCAAGCGGATGATGCGTATCGTGAATTTCCAGCACGAGATCGGCGAGGGTCAGTTGCAATTGATGCACCCATAGCCGCCCGGCTTCGCCTTCGGCGCAAGACCGTGGCGCGAACCCAGGTAGAGAAGGATGTTGGCGGTCTGCCCGATCGACGAGTTGGCCGGCTTTTAGAAATGGCGGCGCGAACGAGGGCGTCGCGTCGCGCTTCCATCATTTTCATCATGGCCGACACGCCGCGTTCGCCACGCCGCGCGACATCAGCATAGTCGGCGCCGGCATCTTCCAGCGCGAGCCGGACATATTCACCGCGGCCCTGAATGGTGGGCCAGTAGTAGAGTTCATATCGCATAAGCGGCCCTTGGCTTGAAACGCGCTTCGTTGAGCGAGGCGCGAAATTTACAGCGTAAACAAATCATGAAGGCATTGATTCGCAAGGCCGTGTGTTGTCGCCCGCGCGCGGGAGCCAACACCTAAAGTTCCAGTTAACAAATCATAAGCCGTGTCTTAGCACGAGCGCACCGCAACACCGCCGATTAACGCCCCTGCTCGTATTATTAAGGCGGTGGAGAATCCGTCCATGTTGCGAGAGACGACAGAAGTTTTCGTCTATCACCAAATACTCGTGTTTGTCGCGGTGCTGGTTTGCCTGTTCGGCACCTGGGTTGGCATGCGCCATTTCGCCCGCGCCCGCGCCACCGACGGATCGACGCGATACGGCTGGCTCTTCATGGCCTCGGTCGGCACCGGCGCGGCCTTGTGGGCTTCCACCTTCATCTCGATTCTCGCGCTTGATCCGTCGCTCAACAGCGGCTTCGACCTCATTCCTACCGCGGCCACGCTGGTCATTTCCGTTATCTCTTGTCTGGTTGGTTTCGAGATCGGCACCCGCCGCTTTACGCTGGCGCCGGAAGTCGGCGGGCTGGTGATGGGCGTCGGCATCATCGCCATGCACTACATCGGGCTGCAAGCCTGGCACACGACCGGCACGACGGAGTGGAACGGTTACGGTGTCGCGGTGACTTTCGTGCTTGGGGTCAGCCTCAGCGCGCTGTCGGTCAACCGCGCCAACCGCCCGGTTACGCGATGGTGCCGCCACGGTGCTTCGATCGTGCTGGCGTTCATGATCTGCGTGATGCACTACGCGCTGACAGCTTCATCGACCGCCATTCCGGATGCTTCCATCGTGCTGTCGCCGGATCTGGTCCCCGCCAAGATGCTCGGCATCAGCGTCATCAGCGCCGTCCTGCTGGTCATGGGCAGCGGCTTTTCATCTTACATTATCGATCTGCGTTCGCGCACTGAATCCGCCGACCGCATTCATCAGCTGTCGTTCAACGACGCCATGACGGGACTACCGAACCGCATTGCTTTCAACGAAAGGCTGGCGTTCGACATCGCCGAGGCTCACGAGAAAGCCCACACAGCTAGCCGTGTTCTCCGTCGACCTCGATGGCCTCAAGAACATCAACGACGAATTCGGCCACAGCGGCGGCGACCAGGTGCTGATCCAGGTGGCGGATCGCATGCGCAAGGCACTGGCTCCCGGAGAATTTCTCGCGCGTCAGAGCGGCGACGAATTTCTGGGGCTGCAGATGTCCGCCAACCATCCGGTGGACGCGCAGGCCTTTGCCGAGCGAATTGCGCAGGCATTCGCGACGCCATTTGCCATCCTCGATCAACCGGTCGCACTGACCGCTTCGATCGGATTTGCTGTGTTTCCTACCGATAGCGATGAGCGCGAACAGATCCTGAGCAACGCGAAACTTGCGATGTACCGGGGCAAAAGCAAGCAGCACGGCTCGATCTGCATGTATCAGCGCGAGATGGACGATGTCGCCCGCGCCCGCCGCGCGTTGGCGCGCGAAATGCAGACGGCGGCTGAGAACAACGAATTGGAGCTGCACTATCAGCTGCAGACACGGCTGCACGATGGTACGATTTGCGGTGCCGAAGCGCTGATGCGCTGGCGGCATCCCAAGCGCGGAATGATCTCGCCTGCCGAATTCATTCCGCTGGCGGAAGAAACCGAAGCCATCATCCCGATGGGCGAATGGGCGCTGCGCACGGCATGCCTCGATGCCGCGGAAGGCCGGATTCCCGGCACGCGTCGCAGTGAATCTGTCGCCGATCCAGTTCAGCAGGGACAATCTGGCGGAGGCCATTCACGCCATCCTGCTGGAAACCGGATTGATCTCCGAAACGCCTCGAAGTCGAAGTCACGGAATCGACGTTGATGTCCGATCAGACGCGCGGACTACACACATTGCGCAAGCTGAAATCGATGGGAATTTCGGTGGCGATGGACGATTTCGGCACCGGCTATTCGTCGCTTGGCGATGCTGCACGCGTTTCCGTTCGACAAGATCAAGCTCGACCAGTCGTTCGTCAAGCGATTGCCTGGCGACGGCTCGGCGGCCGCGATCGTACGCACCGTGCTGGCGCTCGGAAAAACTCTCGACATCCCGGTGCTGGCTGAGGGCATCGAGACCGAGGCGCAGTGGCAATTTCTCGCGCGGGAAGGTTGTGCCAAGGGTCAGGGCTATCTGTTCGCAAAACCCGTTTCGCTGACCAACCTGCCCGGCGTCATTCGCGCTGCCGCCAAATTCGTTCGCGAGGAAGAGACGTTTGCGCGAGAGCCAGTGCGCGCAGTCGCCGCGGCTTAGTTGTGATCCCTTCCCTCGTGGGGAGGGATCAGGCCAATCAATTCGCCGCGAAGCAGTACAGCAGGCCGTCGCCACCGGTGCTGATCAGATCCTTCTGGCTGCAGCCACCATCCGGTCCGCGCGACGGATGCGCCGCGTTCCAGGATTTCGCCGTGGGATTGGTCGGGAGGGCCGCTGATATCGGAATGCCCGACCATCGCTGCGCCCTGCGTGCTGCTCGTCCAGTTTTTGCAGGTGCGGTCGTCGGCGCCGGTGAAAGCCGTACCGTCGGGTTGCGAGCCCGTCAGAATGTCATGCCGGTTCGGCTTGTCCCCAAAACCATTCACGACTTCGCCCTTTTCATTCAGCGCCGTTTCCTTGTTGACGTTGTTGGTGCCATGAAGCTCGGCGACATCTTTGGCGACCACAACGCCCTTGGCGTTCTGCCATGGCCCCTTCCCGATGCGGTCGCGCGCATTCACCGCGGGCTTGCCGTCGGCGGCTTGCGTCGAAAGATAAGCGCGCCAGGTTTTTGCACCGGCGCCGGCCGCCTGCGCCAGCGTCTGGCACTGGTTGTCGGCGCCAGCGAGACCGCCGAGATTGCCGCCGTTGCCGATGCCGTTGCTGGTGACGAAGAAGCTGGTGTTGGCTGCCTGCGCCTGAGCCGGGTTCGCCGCCGCGATCGCGAACCAGAAGACGGCTGCGCCGAGACACGCACGTGAAGCGATCGTTGCAAAATCCGGACATTGGTTCCTCCGTTTTGTTTGTAACCATCCGCACGTTGTTTGGCGAACTCCAGAAATAAAACACATGCGCGCCCGTCATTATTCCCGACGGCGTGGCCGCCGTCGCAAGAAAAAGCGCCGCGGATTCAGCCGCGGCGCCTTGTCTTCAAATTCAGCAATCGATCACGTCTGCTGGATTGCCGAAAGCTCCCAGCTTGCGCCGCGCGGCCGCACGAACGTCCATACTTCCGTCGCTTCGATCGGCTGCTCGCTGCCGCCGACCAAGGCGCCCTGTCGTGCGCTCGAGCGTCTTGTCGATCAGCGAGAACCGCATCGCCACGCTGGCATAGTCGGTATCGCCTTCCCGCCAGGCTTCCGCGAGATCGCCCTGCAGCAGCTTGACGTCTGGAGACCTTGTTGACGTCGCCGCGAGCATCGTTTTCGGCAAGGTCCTTGGTGAAGTACGACACCATTTCCGGCGTCGCCAGCGTGTGAAGCTTGGCGATGTCCTCGTTCGACCATGCCGCCTGGATTTCGCCGAGCAGGCGCTCGAAGGCTTCGTAATCGCTCGGGCCGATCTCGAGCGGCGCGCTGCCTGATCCCAGCCCAAACCCGATGCCAGTTCGGAAACTGGTCTGTGCGCACCGGCTGCGACCAGACTGCGCAGGTCCGCGGTCGGATCCTGCATAGGCTGACGCGGTCCCGTTGCGGCGCTGCCACCACGACATCGCAAGCCGGACGACAATGACGATCAGGCCGATCTGCAGGATCAGGCCGAAGATCGACGATAGTCCGCCGAGGCCGCCGAACAGTCCGCCGCCAAACAGCATCCCGAGCAGACCTGCGCCGAGGAAGCCGGCGGCGAGGCCGCCCAGCATGCCCATTCCCGGCCGGTTGAAGAAGCCGCCGCCGGTTAGGCCGGCGCCATGCCGGGCGACCGGGCTGAGTCATGGTGCGATTGAACGGCTGCGCCGCGCTAGGGGCCGTCGAAGTGCTCGGTGGCGCGGAGAAGGTCCGCGTTCCCCGCGAGCCCGAGCTACCGCCGCCGCCGATGCGGGCGTCGGCCGCCGAGATCGCAAGCATCAACGGTAACGCCAACGATAGGACCACGGCGATCGCCTGGACGATGCCGCGTGTGCGCTGCGCGAGTTTCATGGCTATTCCCTCATTCCCCGGCAGGGGGAAGCGCTGCTAACATGGGTACCCCGTCCCGAAAGTGAAGCGTCCATGTCGCCGCACGGCTGCGGCGCGTGCGTCGCGGGTCTTGCGGGCGACGGTGGAAACTCGGCCATTTCAATTCGGCGCCATCGTCTCCTTGACCTTGGCGATCAGCGCGCTCAGCGCAAACGGCTTTGCGAGAAAAGCAAACTGCTGATTTTCCGGCAGGCTCTTGTCGAACGCTTCTTCGGCATAGCCCGACACAAAGATGATCTTGAGATCGGGATTACGCACGCGCATCTCGCGCAGCAACGTCGGTCCGTCCATCTCCGGCATGACAACGTCGGACACCACGAGATCGACCGCGCCATTCTTCTCATCCAGCGCTTCCATCGCCTCGATGCCATTTGATGCCTCGACGACCGTGTAACCGCGCGAACGCAGCCCGCGTGCGTTGAGCGAGCGCAAGCCTTCTTCGTCTTCCACTAGCAGGATGGTGCCCTGCCCGGTCAGATCAGTGCGCGGCTTCGCCTCGGCTGGAATTTCCTTTGCCGTGCCGTTCGTGGACGATAGCTCCGGCGCGGTTCCCTTCTCGGCATGATGCCGTGGTAGGAAAATGTGGAACGTGGTGCCCTTGCCGTCTTCGGAGTCGACGTAAACAAAACCGCCGGTCTGCTTGACGATGCCATACACCGTCGAGAGACCGAGCCCGGTGCCCTTGCCGACTTCCTTGGTCGAGAAGAACGGCTCGAAAATCTTGTCGACGATATCGGCCGGAATGCCGGTCCCGGTATCGGTAACGTCGATCCGAACATAGTCCGCTGCGGGCATGCCCTTGTAGGAGAGTTTTTCGGCTTCATCGGCCGAGACATTGGCGGTGCGCACCGTTAGCTTGCCGCCATCGGGCATCGCATCGCGCGCGTTGACGGAAAGGTTGACGATCACCTGCTCGAATTGCGAAAGGTCCGCCTTGACGCGCCAGAGATCTCGGCCGTGCTGGGTTTCAAGCGTGACCTTCTCGCCGATCAGCCGTTTCAACAGCCGATCGATATCGGATAGCGCCTCGCCGAGATCGAGCACCTGCGGACGCAGCGTCTGCTTGCGCGAAAACGCCAGCAACTGGCGCACCAGCGTCGCGGCGCGCGTGGCGTTCTGCTTGATCTGCATGATGTCCTGAAACGACGGATCGGTCGGCCGATGCGCGCTGAGCAGGAAATCCGTCGCCATCATGATGGCCGAGAGCACGTTGTTGAAATCGTGCGCGATGCCCCCGGCGAGCTGGCCGACGGTGTCCATCTTCTGCGACTGGTTGACCTGGTTCTCCAGCGCGCGGCGCTCGGTCGTCTCCAGCATGTAGACGATGGCGGCTTCGGTCTCGCGCTCGTCTTCCTCGACGGCAGTAACGAAGAACTGGCCCCAACGCTCCTTCGGTCCTTCCAGTAGCGCCTCGACCGGCGGGATGTCGCCCTGCCCTTCCGCGGCCTGGTCGATCGCCGCGATCAACCGGTCACGGTCGCGCTCGCTGATCGCTGCGACGATCGACGAATTGACCGCGCCGTCGGCGCTGAGACTTTGCGCGAGTTTGGCGAAGCGCGCATTGGCCCGCACCACTGCGCCGGTGCGATCCACCGTGGCGATCGCCATCGGCGTGTGGTCGAAGAAGCGCATGAAGCGCACTTCCGCCGCGCGCTGCGGATCGGCCCGCTCATCGCGGGCGCGGCTGATCACCAGCGTGCGCGACGCGCCGGGAACGCCGTCGGCGCCGAAGGCGAGCTTGTGATAGAGCCGCACCGGCATCGTCTTGCCGCTGCGCATGCGCAGATCGATGTCGAACACCTCTGTTTTGACTTCGCCGGGCACCGCCACGATCGACGTCAACAGCGACGCGCCGTCGCCCGAGACGATGTCGGTCAGCTTCAATCCGCCGTTGCCGATTTCCGCAAGGTCCTGATCCAGCCAGTTCGCCAGAGTCGCATTGACGTAAACGATATCGCCCGCGGGACTAACCGAGAAGAAGCCGCACGGCGCATGGTCGAGATATTCGATGGCGTGCTGCAATTCCTGAAACACATCTTCCTGCCGCTCGCGGTCGCGGGTGATGTCCGCGATCGACCACACCGCGTATTTTGCCTGGCGTCGGCTTTGTCCGAGTGGCCGCACCCGCATCCGCAGCCAGCGGCCGTGCGCAGAATCGGTGCCGGCGATGCGGACTTCCTCCTGCTGGCGTTTGCCTTCGCGCGCCGCCTTGAGCAGGCGAAACACTGCCTCCGACACGTCGGGATTGCCGATAAACACCCGCTCCACCGGGCGCGCTTCCGCCGCCGTCGCGGCACCCGTGAGCGCGAGATAGGCGGCGTTGGTGTAGATGACATGCCCGCTGGAATCCGTCACCGCCAACCCGTCGAAGGCATGGTCGGCGATCGGGCGCATGATCGGATCGTCGGCGCCGCGCTCGGCGAAGCGGATGATGCCCGCCGCGAAGGCGAACAGGTTGAACAGCCCGATCATCGCCAGGAGCGCCAGCAGTCCCATGATGTACGGCTGCGCCTGGGCGCGTCCCAATGTCATGAAAGCTACCGCCGCCGCGACGATCGAGGCTGCGACCAGCAGCACGAGCACGATGCTGCCGCTGCGCCGCACGGGTTCGGGCGCCGTGATCGGCTCGGGCGATGGGTCGCTATGGCGTTTGGCGGTCATGGAAAGGGTTGCGGCCTGTCGACTTGGTTATGACGCGGTTACACACACCAACGCCTGAGTGCCTGAATCGTACCCGCAAGCGCAAGGACCTCCTGCGGTTATTTCGGCGAGACCCGGTGATCCGTCCCTCCCCTCTCCCCTCGTGAGAGAGGGAAAGAAAGAATCACGTCCTTCCGGCCGACAAGCCACGCTTCAGTTTCATCACATAACCGATGATTTCTGCGACGGCATGATAATGCTCCACCGGGATCTCGTCGTCGATTTCCACGGTTGCGTGCAAGGCCCGCGCCAAAGCGACGTTCTCGATGATCGGAATATCGTGTTCGCTGGCGACCTCCCTGATCTTGAGCGCAATGTTGTCCACGCCCTTGGCCACGCAAATCGGAGCCGCCATGCCGCGCTCATAAGACAATGCCACGGCATAGTGCGTCGGGTTGGTGATGATGACAGATGCCTTCGGCACCGCCGCCATCATGCGCTTCTTCATGCGCGCGTTACGTAGCTGCCTGATGCGGCCCTTGATGTGCGGGTCGCCCTCCGACTGCTTGAATTCTTCCTTCATCTCGCGCAGCGACATCTTCTGCCGCTCGAACCATTGCCGGTACTGAAAGAAATAATCCGCGATCGCTACCGCGGCGAGCATCGCCACGACAGCGCCCATCAGTTGCAGCGTCAACGTGGTGGTAACACCCATGATCGACGCTGGATCGAAACGGATCATGGATTCCAGGCGATGACGCTCGGGCCACAGCACTGCCATCATGACCGCGCCCAAGGCAGCCACCTTAAAAATACCCTTAGCGAAATTCGCCGCCGCCTGCTTGCCGAAGATGCGCTTGGCGCCCGCGGCAGGCGAAATCTTGCTGAACTTCGGTTTCAGCGATTCGCCCGACCAGACCATCCGGTGCTGCACCATATTGCCGGCGATGGCCGCCAGCACCAGCAGCAGCAGCGGCACGCCGAGTGCGGCGAACACCGCGAACTCAAGATGCTTCGCCAGCGCCAGCAAGCCGGCGCCATCGGCGCGGATCATCCAGGAGTTTTCGATTACATTACGCAGCGGCGTCTGGATGCCGGCGATCGAGCCGGAGAACGTCGAAAGCACCAGCGTTGCGCCGGCGATCAGGAACCAGGTGTTGACCTCCTGGCTTTTGGCGACGTCACCACGGTCGTGGGCATCGTCGAGACGTTTCTGTGTCGGGTCTTCTGTTTTTTCCGCTGCGTCATTCTCGTCGGCCATCGCTCCACTAGCTCCGCGGAATGAGGCTGTGCATGACGCCGACGAAATAATCCATGTAGGTCCCCATCATCGCGGTCAGCACCACCGCGAAGATCAAAAAACCCGCGAGGATCGAGAGCGGAACGCCGACGAAATAAACCTGCATCTGCGGCATCAGCCGCGCCAGCACGCCGAGCCCCATGTTGAAGACAAGGCCGAATACCAGAAACGGCGCTGCAAGCTGCATGCCGATGCTGAAGGCCGCCGCAAAAGCCCGGGTAGCGAGCGCGGCGACGTCGGCGCTCGGCATGAATTCGCCGGGCGCGAAGATCGCATAGCTGTCGTTGAGGGCTGCGATGATGAGATGGTGGGTGTCGGTTGCGAACAACAATGTCAAGCCGAGGATGGTCAGGAAGTTGCCGATCAGCAGGCCTTGTTGACCCTGCGTCGGATCGATGGCGGTGACGAAGCCAAGCCCCATTTGCTGCGCGATGATCGAGCCGGCCACCTGCAAGGCTGACAGCGTCACGCGGGCGGTGGCGCCGAGCACCACGCCGATGACGATCTCATGCACCATCAGCACCAGCAGCGGCGCCAGCGACTGCATGTCGATGTGATACGCGGCGCGGTGCAGCGGCAGCATGATCAGCGTCAGCGCCAGCGCGATCGCAAGCTTGATGCGAACCGGGATGTTGGTCTCGCCAAAGCCGGGCAGCAGCATCACCATCGCGCCGATCCGGGCGAATACCAGCATGAAGGCGGCGGCGAGTGCCGGCAGTAGCGAGATGTCGATGCGCATGGAGCGAGACTGTGCATCAGCCCCCGATGATTCGCGACGATATCCGCATCATGTGGCCCTGCAGCGCGTCGGCCATGAACGGCAGCGCCAGCAGCAGCGTCACGAAAATCGCGAGGATTTTCGGAACGAACACTAATGTTTGTTCCTGGATTTGCGTCAGTGCCTGTATCAGCGAAATCACCACGCCGACGACGAGGCCGACGATCATCAGCGGCGACGACACCACGACGATGGTCCAGATCGCATCGCGGGCGACATCGAGCGTTTCCGGGCCGGTCATTTGTAAGTCTTTCTTCCGTCACCCTGAGGAGCGGCAAAGCCGCGTCTCGAAGGGCGGCCACAGATTTTCATCTTCCATCCTTCGAGGCTCGCGACTTCGTCGCGCACCTCAGGATGACGGCACACCTCAAATCGGCATCTTCATGATGTCTTCGTAGGACTGGATGACGCGGTCGCGCACCGACACCAGCGTCGACACCGCGACGTCGGTTTCCGCCACCGCCGTCACGACATCCATCACGTTGCCCTTGCTGGACGCCATCGCCGCCGTTTGCGCGTCCGATTTGCGCCCTGTTTCCATCACGCTGCCGAGCGCGTCCTTGAGCATCGCGCCAAACGACGCGCCGCCGGTTTCGGATGCCTTGCCGGCGCCAAGTCCAGCGCCGGAATCCATGATGCGCGCAAGACTGGCGTAAGCGTTCGCTGCGACTGTCGGTGTAGCCATGGCTTAACGTTTCCTATTCAGGCCTTGAGGATGTCGAGCGTGCGTTGAATCATCCGGCGCGTGGCGCTGATGATGTTGAGGTTCGCTTCGTAGGATCGTTGCGCATCGCGCATGTCGGTCATTTCGATCAGTGGATTAATGTTGGGATATTTGACGTTGCCATTGGCGTCCGCCGCGGGATTGCCTGGCTCGTTCTTGACGCGGAACGCGGAGGTGTCCGGCTTGACGCGGCCCAGGGTTACGACCTGCGCGTCCAGCGCGCGGTCGAGCGTGGAGGAAAACGTCGGTATCTTTCGTTGATAGGGATCGCCGCCCGGCGTGGTCGCCGTCGAATCCGCGTTGGCGATATTTTCCGAGATCACCCGCATCCGCCCCGCCTGCGCGCGCAGACCGGAGGTTGCGATGCTCATCGACCGCAGAAAATCCGCGCCGTCATCTGCCATGATGTGATTTCCCTGTAGTCACTGCGTCAACCCTTGCCGATCGCGGTCTTGAGAAGATGCAGACTGCGGCTGTAGAGCGTTGTCACCGCGGCATAGTCCATCTGGTTGGCGGACACCTTCAGCATCTCATCTTCTAGATTGACGGCATTGCCCGCGGGTCTTGTCTGAAAACTGGCTTTGCGATTTTCCGCAAAACTTTGCCCGCTACCCGTTGGAGCGATATGGCCTGCGCTGGTGCGCATCATCGCCATTGATCCCAGCGGACCTGACGCGTTGACACTACTGTGATCGAATTTCGGCTCGGCCAGATCGCGCGGCTTGAAATTCGGCGTGTCGGAGTTCGAAATGTTTTCCGCGAGCACGCGCTGGCGCTCCTGATGCCAGTGCATCTTGGTACGTAACGCCGACAGAACCGGAAGATCACTGATGGACATCGGCTGCTCGCTGCCTCGTTGCGCGCTTACCTTTTGCAAGGTGGGCAGAATTTGCCGTGTGTATGGTTAACGGCTGGTTAAGAGGTGGAGTGGCTAGTATCGACGGCGTACGGACGGGCGGAATTGCCGCCAGAAAGCTCCGGTTATCCCCCAGCTTACCTAGCCAAAAGTTTGAGAAGGCGTTGTGGCTGCGCTGATTCGTGGTCTATTAGTTGTGTTGGGCGGCAAATCGTGCCGTGGGGAATTAAGACGTAGGCGGCTCCAGTTCATCAGCTCTGCTGGTATTGCGTTTCTACTAACTGGACATGAAGTGGCACTACCTACCGGGGACAAGACATGTCGACTCAGCTCACATTCTTTTTCGCATTTCTGGTCGTTCTGGCGCTGATCGGCGCCGCCGCATGGCTGGTTCGGCGTTTCGCCGGCGACCGCCTGAAGGCGAACAGCAATCGGGGAAGAATGCCGCGGCTGGCCGTGATCGACGCCACCGCTGTGGATGGACGCCGGCGGCTGGTTCTGGTCCGCCGCGACAACATCGAACATCTGCTGATGATCGGCGGACCGACGGACATCGTCGTGGAATCCAACATCGTGCGCGCGATGCCGGCACGCGATCAAGTAGCGCCGCGGGCCAATGTCGGCGGACCGAAGCAACGGCGCGGATCGCGCCCTTCCCCAAATTCAGGCAACTGGTCCGATAGCGATGCGCCGCGCGACAGCGATGAGGTGCAAATGCCGGAGCCGCCGCTGCGGCCGGCACGGCCGTCGTTCGCCGACGAAGTTCGCCGCCCGGCGCCCCCGCTTCCCGAGCGTCGCGATCCCCTGGCATTCACGCCGGAGCCCGCTGGCCGCCCCGAGCCAATGGGGCGTCCGGAGCCCCGTTCCGAGATGCGCAGCGAACCGATGCCGCCACGCGCTCCACCGCGCAGCGAGCCGATGATGCCGCGCCCGCCGATGCGCCCGAGCGAACCGCCACCCAGGGCGCCGCCGTTGCGCGCCCCCGAACGCGCCGCGCCGCCGCCTCGCTCCGCCGACGGTTTCGGCCGACCAAAATCTCGCCGACATGGCGCATCGCCTCGAAGCAGCGTTGCGACGGCCCGGTGGCCACGGCCGCGCCGACGCAGCGCGAACCACGGATCGGCGCGCCGCCTGTGGCTCCGGAAGCGCCGACCAGCCGCCCCGCATCTCGCGTCGAAGCGCCGAACTCGCCGAGTGCTGCTTCGCCAGCAAAGACCGGCTTCGAGAATCTCGAAGATGAGATGGCGTCATTGCTGGGTCGTCCAAAGAATCTTTCGTGAGATCGATAGCCGGCCTGCGTAGAGTTCTTTTCTTTCTCACACTGATAGCCGCCGGGTCGCTCGCCGATCCGGCGTTTGCGCAAGATATCAGCATCAATCTCGGCCAGGGAAATGGCGGCGTCACCGAGCGCGCGATCCAGTTGATCGCGCTGCTCACGGTGCTGTCGATCGCGCCATCGATCCTGATCATGATGACGTCGTTCACCCGCATCGTCGTGGTGCTGTCGCTGCTGCGCACAGCGCTCGGCACCGCAACCGCGCCGCCGAATTCCGTCATCATCGCGCTGGCGATGTTTCTCACCGCGTTCGTGATGGGACCGGTGCTGCAGAAATCCTACGACGACGGCATCAAGCCGCTGGTCGCCAACCAAATCAGCGTCGAGGACGCACTGCTGCGCGCCTCGGTGCCGCTGCGCGGTTTCATGCAGAAGAACGTGCGCGAAAAGGACCTGAAGCTGTTCATGGATCTGTCGGGCGAGCCGCCGCCGGCGACGCCCGAGGACATGTCGCTGCGGATCCTGGTGCCGGCGTTCATGATCTCAGAATTGAAACGCGCCTTCGAGATCGGCTTTCTGCTGTTCCTGCCGTTTTTGATCATCGACCTCGTCGTCGCCTCGGTGCTGATGTCGATGGGCATGATGATGCTGCCGCCCGTCGTCGTCTCGCTGCCGTTCAAGCTGATCTTCTTCGTGCTGGTCGACGGCTGGTCGCTGGTGGCGGGCAGCCTGGTGCAAAGCTACGGCGGCTAATCCACCCGTGCCGGCACGGGGCTCAGCGGCGGCGTGTTCGCGACGCGCGCGGCATTTGCGGTCTCGGCCAACGCAGCGATCTTCTGCGGATCGGAACCGGGCTGCACCACGCCGGCGGACATGATCAGTGTCGCGGCATCCTCGGCGCTCATCTCGATTTCAAGGAGCTTGCTCTTGGGCACGTAGAAGAAGAAGCCTGTGGTGGGATTCGGAGCGCATGGCAAGAACACTGAAATATATTCTTCCTGGCCGGGAAGGCTCGCGGCGATCTCGACGCTCGGCGGCTGCGAGATCAGCACGATCGACCACATTCCCGGCGAGGGGAATTCCACCAGCCCCACACGGCGGAAGCTCGATCCGGAGCCGGAAAACAGCGTTTCAAAAACTTGCTTGAGGCCGCGATAGATCGCCCGCACCACCGGCATGCGTCCGAGCAGTTTTTCGCCGAGATCGACCAGCGTTCGCCCGATCAGATTTGCGGTGAGAAAGCCGAGCAACGTGAGCGCAATGACCGCGACCACCAGCCCCGAACCCGGCAATCCGAACGGCAGATATGTCTCCGGCCGGTAGGCGACAGGCACGAACGGCCGCACCAGGCCATCGACCCAGGTCACGAACCACCAGGTCAGATAAAATGTGATCGCAATCGGACCGGCAACGATCAGGCCCGTTAGAAAGTAATTCCGGAATCGGGCCATAAATCCACGTGGCGCGTCCGGCGGAAGCTCACCCGGAGGCGGCGTCAAGGGCAGATCGTTGCGATTCATCGAAATTCCAGGTCGTCCCAAGGCAGCACGTTAGAATGCAGCTAACCCATCCTAGCAGACTTTTGAAGGCTGCCAGCGCTGGCGATGCCTATTCAACGGTGACCGATTTGGCCAGGTTTCGCGGCTGATCCACATCCGTGCCCATCACCACGGCGGTATGGTAAGCCAGCAGCTGCACCGGAATGGCGTAGACGATCGGCGTAAACATCGCGCCCATGTCCGGCAGGATGATCGTCACCAGCAAGTCCACGGTTGCTTCCTCCGCGCCCTTAGCGTCGGTCATCAGGATGATGTTGCCGCCCCGCGCCGCGACTTCCTGCATGTTGGAAACGGTCTTGTCGAATACGCGATCGAATGGCGCGATCACGACCACCGGCATTTTCTCGTCGATCAGCGCGATTGGCCCATGCTTGAGCTCACCGGCGGCATAGCCTTCCGCGTGGATGTAGGAAATCTCTTTCAGCTTCAGCGCGCCTTCCAGCGCCAGCGGATAGCTGGTGCCGCGGCCGAGATAAAGCACGTCCTTGCATTTGGCGATGTCGCGCGCCAGCTTCTCGATCTGCGGCTCGGTTGAAAGCGCCGCCGCCATCAGACGCGGAATCTCCACGAGGCCGTGGACGAGCTTGGCTTCATCCGCATCGGCCAATTCGCCGCGCGCCTTGCCGGCCGCGACCGCGATCGCGGCAAGCACCATCAGCTGACAGGTGAAAGCCTTGGTCGAAGCGACGCCGATTTCGGGACCCGCCAGCGTCGGCAGCACGGTCTCGCTTTCGCGCGCGATCGTGGACGTCGGCACGTTGACGACCGACAGCGTGTGCAGTCCCTGCTCCTTTGCGTAGCGCAATGCGGCGAGCGTGTCGGCGGTCTCGCCAGACTGCGAGATGAAGATCGCGAGATCGCCTTTGCGCAGCGGCGCTTCGCGGTAACGGAATTCGGAGGCGACATCGAGTTCGACGGGGACGCGAGCCAGCCGCTCGAACCAGTATTTGGCGATATAGCCCGCATAGCTTGCGGTGCCGCAGGCCGTGATCGAGATGCGCTGGATGTCCTTGAAATCGAACGGCAGCGCCTTGGGCAGCGTCACGCGCTCGGTCGCCATGTCGACGTAGCGCGCCAGCGTGTGACCGACCACTTCCGGCTGCTCGTGGATTTCCTTTGCCATGAAGTGGCGATAGTTCGCCTTGTCGACCAGCAACGACGACGCGCCGGATTTCAGCACCTCGCGGTTCACCACCGCGCCATGCTCGTCATAGATCACGCCGACTTCGCGGGTCAGAACCACCCAGTCGCCGTCCTCGAGATAGCTGATGGTATCGGTAAACGGCGCCAGCGCGATCGCATCCGATCCCAGATACATTTCGCCATCGCCGTGACCGATCGCCAGCGGCGAGCCCTTGCGGGCGCCGATCATCAGGTCCGGATGGTCCGCGAATACGAACGCCAGCGCGAACGCGCCGCGCAGTTGCGGCAGCGAAGCCTTCACCGCTTCCTGCGGCGACGACCCGTTGCGGATATAAGAATGGACCAGATGCGCGACGACTTCCGTGTCGGTCTCGCTGGTGAACTGCGCGCCCTCTTTTTCGAGCTTTAGGCGCAGCTCCCGAAAATTCTCGATGATGCCGTTATGAACCACGGCGACGCTGGCGGCGGCATGAGGATGCGCGTTGTTTTCGGTCGGCTTGCCGTGGGTGGCCCAGCGCGTGTGGCCGATGCCGAGGTGACCCGCGAGCGGTTCGGCTTTCAGCTTGGCTTCGAGGTTGCGCAGTTTGCCTTCAGCGCGGCGGCGCTCCAGCTGACCGCCTTCGAGCGTGGCGACCCCTGCGGAATCATAGCCGCGATATTCCAGCCGTTTGAGCGAATCCACGATCTGATCCGCAACCGGCCCGCGTCCCAAAATTCCGACAATGCCGCACATGCGGATGAATATCCTCAGACCGGTGAATTGCCCGCGTTTGTCTTAGCGAGAAAGGCGACGTCCCAGTTACTCAATAAATGTTGCGAATTGAGACAGGGTTAAGCCGAAAGCTTAACAAGTCCGGTCATTTGCCGTCGCCGGATGTCTTGCCGCGCGCTTTCATCTCGCGATACCGCGCGGCCCAGCCTTCGCGCGTCGTTTGCTGGCCGCGTGCCACCGCGAGCGCATCGTCCGGCACATCTTTGGTGATCACCGAACCCGAGCCGATATAGGCGCCGCTGCCGATCTTCACCGGCGCCACCAGCGACGAATTCGATCCGACGAACGCGCCCGCGCCGATCGTGGTTTTGTGCTTGTTGAAGCCGTCATAGTTACAGGTGATGGTGCCGGCGCCGATGTTGGCTCCCGCGCCGATGTGCGTGTCGCCGATGTAGGTGAGATGGTTGACCTTGACGCCGGCTTCCAGCGTCGCGGCTTTCGCCTCCACGAAATTACCGATCCGCGCGCCCTCGCCCAGCGACGTTCCCGGCCTTAAGCGAGCATACGGTCCGACCGACGCGTTCTTGCCGATCGACGCCTGCACGATGTGCGAGAAGGCGTGGATGACAGCGCCGTCCGCGATGCTGACGCCGGGCCCGATCACCACGAACGGTTCGATGGTCACGTCCTTGCCGAAAATTGTGTCGGCGGCGAGATAAACCGTCTCCGGCGCGATCATGGTGACGCCGGCCTCGAGCGCCGCGTTGCGCAAGCGCGACTGCATGACCTGCTCGGCCTCGGCGAGTTGGGTTTTGGTGTTGATGCCGCGCACTTCGTCCTCGCTGGTTTCGATCACGGCCGCCTGCAAGCCTGAGCCGCGCACCACCTCAACGGCGTCGGTGAGATAGTACTCGCGCTTTAAGTTGGCGTTGCCGATTTTTTCGATGATTTCGAGCGCACGGCGGCCATCGAATGCCATCACGCCGGCATTGCAAAGCGTGATCTCGCGCTCGGCTGGGCTGGCATCCGCCTGCTCCCGGATCGCGGTGAGTTGCTGGCCCTGGACCAGCAGGCGGCCGTAGCCGGTGGGATCGGCGGCCTGGAAACCGAGCACCGCCAGCGTCGCGCCGTTTTTCAACGGGACGCGCATGCGCTCCAGCGTTTGCGACGATATCAGCGGCGTATCGCCGAACACCACCAGCACGTCGTCCGCGCCATGCGCCAGCGCCGCCTTGGCCGCGAGCACCGCGTGCGCAGTGCCGAGCCGTTCGCTTTGAACGAAGATCGCGGCGTCCGGCCGGATGCGCTTTACTTCGTCGGCCACGGCCCGCTGATTGGGCCCGATCACGATGGCGAGCGATGCGTCCGCGCCTGGGGGAGCAGCCCTCAAAACATGCGCAAGCAGCGATTGACCGGCGACCGGATGCAGCACCTTCGGCATCGACGCGCGCATGCGGGTGCCCTCGCCGGCCGCGAGCACGATCGTCAGGCTGGTTCTGCCGCTCATCCGAATCCCTAAAGCGCCAAGCGCAACACGTAGCGCCGCCGTCATAGAGCGATTTGGGCCGAAGTGGAAACCGTTTCCCGCGGTCGCAACCGTCTCATCCAAAGAGAGCGCGGGCCATTTCCTGATAATGTTCCCCATCTGATTCGATTGGCCGCGGGAGGGCCGACAACATCGCATGGCTGAGGATAGCGACCACTTGGCCGACGGCCTCGATCCTGACGGAGGCGCCGAGCCGATTGGCCTTTTGGCGGAAGAGAATGGATTCGACCGCCACATGTTGTGGCGGCTGGCGTCGTGGGGATTTGGCGCGGTCGGCGCCGTAACGCTCGCCGTGCTGATCAATCAATCGTCGATCGGGTTGCGGCGCGATGCGCTTGCCTCCGCCGATCTGAAATCGGCAAGCCCAGCAGGTCAAATCGATCGTCGGGGAGAGCCAGAGTGAAACGCGGCGGCTTTCCTCGGCCATCGACACCCTGAACGCGGATCGCGACCGCCTGTATTCGCGCGTCACGGTGCTGGAACAGGGGCTGGACACGGTCACCGGCTCGATCAGCCGTCAAATTCGCACCCCCGATTTGGTGCAGGCGAACGCCGCTCCACCATCCAGCGGACCCGACGCGCCATCCGTACCGCAGAAATCCGGACCACCGGTTGCCTCACCTTCCCCGGCGAAATCGGCCGACAAGATGACGGCATCTGCGTCAGAACCGGTTGTACAGACCGCGGCACCGGTGCTCTCGACGCCTCCGGCGGCGACGTCAGTGCCGGAATCGAAGCCGGTGATGGCCGCGTCTGAGCCTGCCGTCACAAAACCGCGCGAATCCGAACCGGCAGCAACGAGCGAACCTGCTGCGCCGGATTTCGTCGCTTCGACTGCCTCGCCAAATGCGGAGGCAGCGCCCTCTTCGCCGGCCGCGGCCAATATCGCCGTCCGGCGCACCGATTTCGCCGTCGATGTCGGCGGCGCCAGTTCGCTCGAAGGTCTGCGCGCCTTGTGGCGGGTGCTGATCAAAGCGAACAGTGCCCTAAAGCCATTGCAGCCGATTGTCGTGGTGAAGGAAAACACTACGGGGCTTGGCCTACAATTGCGTCTGGTTGCCGGGCCTATCGGGGACGCGGCGGCCGCGGCGAAAATCTGTGCGACGCTGAGCGAAAGCAATCGCCCGTGCGAGACGACCGTTTTTGACGGACAGCGTCTTGCACTGAAGGGAGATGCGCAGCGTGCGGTACGGCCGGGCCACCGGCGTATCGTCAGAAAACCGCCGCCGTCGACGTTGTCGTTCTTCGGGCGCTGATTCCGTGGGTTGCTCCGAAGCGCGATCCGAACCATATTCGCGCCATGAAAAAATATCCGTTCCGGCTGACGCCATTTCAGGTTCAGTGGCTATTGATCGTCGGTTTTGTCACCGTCGGTTACGCGCTTTATCTGCGTTATCTGGCGATCGAATTTTCGCCGGTCGCGCTGGCCTGCGATGCCGGCTTGCAGACCGTGATGTGCAAGACGCGGATTCTGGCGACTTACCTTTTCAAAAACTCGGTGTTCGGCGTCGCAGCGCTGATCGTCGCAACGCTGCACGTGCTGCGGCCATCCATCGTGCTGCTGACGGCCGGATTGATTGCAGCCGGAGCGGGCATCGTGCTCTACAATATCGTATTGTCGGGTCTGGCGATCGGTTTGCTTATTTTGGGATTTGCTCGCCCCGCGCCTGCCACAGCGTAAACGCAAGCAGGAAGTACAATGCGCAAGTCCACAGCGACTGCCAGTTTGCCAGACCCTCGTTGAATACGGTGTAAAGGGCGGCGAAAGCGAGCAGGCCGGCGAACGAAGCTTCAGCAAATGGCCGGACACCTTGCTGCGGGCGGTTAAGCAGCATCAGCACGGCAAACGGCAGCACCGCCATCGACAGCGATGCGAACGGAAAGTCGCGATAGCGCGGATCGAAGGCGAATCCGAGCGCCGTTTCGCCGGCGATCAATGTCGCCACGATAAGCGTCAGGCCCAACGCTATGGTTGGGAATGAACCCGTTCTATATTCACGCGGCCCCAACACTTCCAAAAATGTCGGCAGCGCGCGGCCGGACATCAACGCATTGGCGCACAGCAACGGCGCAACTATTCCGACGGCGAGAAGCACGCCCCACTGCAGCCATCCGCCAAAACCGTAGCTCTCATAGAACATCTTGTCGGCGGCAACGCCCAGCAGAACGCCACCCGTGGTGGCGCATACCCCTACCCCCAGCCATGCCGCCAGACGGGGTGACCATGGCCGGCGTCTCAGCGTCAATGATGCGACCGCAAACACGAGCGCGCTCAAGATCATTCCGCCTCCCATCTGCAGCTTCCAGAACGGGAAATTGCTGATGGTCTGACCTGGCGGATATTTCAGCGCGCGCTTTGCCGAATCGATCAGGCCCCAATAGCCGCCGACCGTGCCCTCAAGCTGCCGCTTCCACGGTTGGTCGAACGCTTCGATGAGATTAACCCGGAAATTTTCCCGCTTCGATAGTTCGAGAATATCGGAGACCACGCGCGCCTGATTGGTGCGCGACGGCAACGCGCCTTCGCGCATCCGGCCTGCACTAGGCCAGCCCGTTTCACCAATCAGGATTTCCTTCCCGGGAAAGGCTGCCGCCATGCGCTTGCGGATGGAGTCGACATGTGAAGCCGCATATTTCGCGCGGATCGGAAAGTCCTCCCAATAGGGAAGGATGTGGATCGTGACGAAATCGACGGCGTCATACACTTCCCGATTGCGTAGCCAGTATTCCCAGACATCCGCATAAGTGACGGGAACGGTAACCTGCGATTTGACCGAGCGTATGTTCGCGGCGAGATCGGCGGTGGTCATTTCGCCGCGCAGCAGCACTTCGTTGCCGACAACCACCGCAGTGATGACGCCGGGAAATTCCTTTGTCAGGCCCACCACGGTCGATATCTGGGCGAGGTTCTTCAGGCGGTTGCTGCCGAGCCAGATGCCCTGAATGACTTTCAACCCGACCTTCGCGGCAAGCTCCGGAACCTTGTCGAGTCCGTTGTCGATCGAATAGGTGCGGACGCACTCCGATATTTTAGCGAGTTGTGCCAGATCCTGCGCAATCTGCTCCGGACTGATTTGGGTCGTGGCGATCAGCGGCGTCTGGCGATCGCGGAACGGCGCATACGATACGCACACCAGCTTCGCGGCCGGATCGATCGGCGCGCGCGCCAGCGTCACGGGCGCGGCCAGCCACCACCACGCCGCGGCAATCAAGCTCAGGGATATCAGAAGGAGCGCCAGCGGCGTGCGAAAGGAAATCGGTTCCGTCCTCGTGGAGGCTGTCGATTAGCCGGTCAACGGCCCTATGCCAAGAGCTAGGTCCCCCACTTCAGTGGCAGTTGCGACGGTCATTTTACCACGAAGCGAGAAAGTTACGGCGTTGCTGGACAAAATCCAAAATGTCCGTCATGGAATCCGGCATGGCTCTGCCGTATTGGAGACCCAATTCGACGGCATTGAATGGTTTGGCAGGTGGCGGTTGAGCCACGTATCGGGGACTTTATGCGCCGACGAGTATCTGAGTTCCGTAATACTGTGGTGCGTTGCCTTTCCACGACCGGGTTTGCGCTGTTGATCGGCATCGGCAGCGCCATCGCGCAAAGCGGCGATCTCAGAGCTCAGGATCAGAGCAAGCCTGCCGCCAGCACTCCGGCCGACGCGGCAAAAGACAATCAGCGCAAGACCGACGAATTCGTCGAGGCGTCCCAGGCGATCAACGGACCGGCTGGAAATCCGGAATGTGTCTGGCTCGGCCGGCGCGTCGTCGTTCTGATGTGGCGCGACGATCTGGACACCGCGTTCCGCCACCTCGACCTGTATGATCGGTTCGGCTGCCCCGGCGGCCATGTGCAGGCGACGTTTCGATGCCTGGTCCGGTTCGGCGCGATCGACCCCAAGGCGCCGGACAGCCTGAGCGGCCGCGTTCATGCCTGCTGGATCAACCCGAACGCGCAACCTCAGGCGGCAGCGGCTATTCAACCGGCGGCCCCAACGACCGGCACGACCCCGCCGGCTGCTCCCGCGCCCGCTCCCGCTGCTCCAGCAAAATAAATCTTCATCGCATTGCTGGAATTTTTTGCGGTTCGATTTTTGCCGCCCTCAAAACGCCATGCCGTCATATGAGTTGATAAATGGTGCGGTAGCCTTATCTTGGTTCTGCCGCAGTATTGGTCGGACCTAAGGGACAGGTCCGCTTCCTGTCATAGTCCCCCGGATGGTTCAGTCGCGATGCGCGCCGTCGTCGCCGTTTTGCTGTTTGTCACCGCTGCTCATGCCGGGCTTTGGGGCGTATTACGCGAAAAACAGCAGGCCCCTGATTTCAACGGCATACTGCCGAGCGTCTCTTACGCGCCGTTCGAAGGAACCGGTCATCCCGACGTCGATAATATTCCCAATGCCGAGAAAATTCGCGCCGACATGAAAACGCTCGCGACGGTGACGCGCGCGATCCGGCTTTATTCGTCCACCGGCGGCGTGGAACTGGTCCCGCCCATTGCCAACGAAGCCGGCCTCAAGGTCACCGTCGGCGCGTGGATCGACAAGAATGTCGATCGCAACGAGCGCGAGATGCTGGCAGCGATCGATCTGGCCAAGCACAATGGCAATGTGAATGGCGTAGTGGTCGGCAACGAAACCATCTACCGTGGCGAGCAGAAGATCGACGACCTGATCAAGCTGATCCAGCGCGTCAAAGGCTCAGTCAACGTCCCCGTCACGACCGGCGAGATATGGAACATCTGGCTCGAGCATCCTGAGCTGGCGTCCTCGGTCGATTTCATCGCCGCGCACATCCTGCCCTACTGGGAAGGTTTTTCGGACAAGCAGGCGGTCGATCAGGCGCTGATCATCTACCAGAAATTGCGCGACGCATTCCCCGGCAAACGCATCGTCATCGCCGAATTTGGCTGGCCCAGCGCCGGCTATAACCTCAAAAGCGCCGTGCCCGGCCCGTTCGAACAGGCCGTCACGCTTCGCACCTTCGTCAATCGCGCCGAAGCCATCGGCATGGAATTCAATATCGTCGAAGCGATCGACCAGCCCTGGAAGTTCTTCGAAGGCGGCGTCGGTCCTTATTGGGGAATATTGAATGCTGCGCGCGAGCCGAAATTCGCGTGGAGCGGACCCGTTGTCGATCCCGCCTACTGGAAGCTCGCCGGCATCGCGATGCTGATCGGCATCCTGCTGTCGCTGCCGATCCTGCGGCTGGTTTCTCCGACGCTGATGCAATCGTTGCTGTTGTCGGCCGCCGCCAACGGCGTCGGCGCGTGGGTCGCCACCGTATTTGCTTATTGGACCGGACATTATTTCGTTTTCGGCTCGGCCTTCGCGCTCACGCTCGGCCTGATTTTGCTGGTGCCGCTGGTGCTGATCGCGATGGCGCGCATCGAGGAAATCGCGGCCATCGCTTTCGGCCACGCTCCGCGGAGGCTTCTGGTCAGGGGACAGCCGAGCGTGGCAATCGCTGAAAGCGCGGAGGCGTTTCCTAAAGTTTCGATTCACGTGCCCGCGTATTTCGAGCCGCCGGAGATGCTCAGGCAGACGCTCGATGCGGTAGCTAGGCTCGACTATCCGAACTTCGAATGCGTGGTCATTATCAACAACACGCCCGATCCGGAATTCTGGCAGCCGATCCAGGACCACTGCCGCGCGCTCGGCGAGCGTTTCAAGTTCATCAATGCGGAGAAGGTCACGGGGTTCAAAGCCGGTGCACTGCGCATCGCCATGGACCGCACCGCGGTCGACGCGGAGATCATCGGCATCATCGACGCCGACTATGTGGTGCAGCCGGACTGGTTGAAGGAGCTGGTGCCGGCGTTCGCCGATCCCCGCGTCGGGCTTGTGCAGGCGCCTCAAGACCACCGCGATGGCGACCGTTCGTTGATGCACTACGTCATGAACGGCGAATACGCCGGATTTTTCGACATCGGCATGGTCCAGCGCAACGAGGCCAATTCGATCATCGTTCACGGCACCATGTGCCTCATACGGCGCGCGGCGATGGACATGGCCGGCGGCTGGGCCGGCGACACCATCTGCGAGGACACCGATCTCGGCCTCGCCATTATCGAACATGGCTGGGTGACGCACTACACCAACAGCCGTTACGGCTACGGCCTGTTGCCGGACACCTACGAAGCTTACAAGAAACAGCGCCACCGCTGGGCCTATGGCGGCTTCCAGATCGTGAAGAAGCACTGGCGGCGTTTTCTGCCCGGCGCGAGCCGGCTGTCGCAGGACCAGAAGCGCGAATTCGCGCTGGGCTGGCTGAACTGGCTCGGCGCCGAAAGCCTCGGCGTTGTCGTTGCCATCTTGAATCTGATCTGGGTGCCGATCGTCGCCTTCGCCGACATCGCCATTCCCGACAAGATTCTCACGCTGCCGATCATCGCCGCGTTCTGCGTATCGCTGATTCACTTCGTCACGCTGTATCGCCTTCGGGTTCCCGTCCGAACCGCGCAGATGCTGGGCGCCATGGTGGCGGCGATGTCGGTGCAGTGGACGGTGTCGCGCGCGGTGGCGCAGGGCCTGATCACCGAGCATCTGGCGTTCGCGCGAACCTCCAAGGGCGGCCTGACGCGGATGTCGATCGAATTTCAGGCCTTCTGGGAGGCGGTGATCGGTGTATTGCTGCTGGTCGGCGCCGGCGTTCTCATAGCATCCAACAATTTCAAAGAAGTCCGTGAGATCTATGTTTTTGCGGCGGTGCTGGTGCTGGAGAGCCTGCCGTTTTTGTCGGCGGTTGCGATCGCGATCCTCGAAAACTCGCGCGTCAATGATTTTGCGTTCTGGCGCAACACCCGCGTGCGCACTGCGGAACTGATCGGTTTGCGGCCGGTCGCGATGCCCACGACGGCGATCAGCGCGCCGCAGCCCGTGACCTCCGATATTCAGCCGGAAGCCGGTTGAATTTTGCCCGAACGTTGCGCATTCGCGCGCTTCGAACTTAGCAAATCGGTCAATTTGGGGCGCTATTGACCGGTATGGACCCGCCCCCTACACAGCGCGGCTAAGTGAGCGCGTAGCTCAGGTGGTAGAGCACGTGACTTTTAATCATGGGGTCGAGGGTTCGAGTCCCTCCGCGCTCACCATGGGAATCGGCAGAAACATGGTTTCCAGATCGTCAACGCCAACGGTCGATGACACCTTATTCGGCTGACTGTGGCCTTCCGGTAACAGCATTTGGGCGCCCAATATATTAGCTTGCCGTCACATCATGAATTTAAGGAGTACATCATGAAAAAGGTTTTATTCGCGTCGTTGGCAAGTTTGGCCCTCGTCACAGCGCCCGCGCTGGCGGCTGACATGGCCTACAAGTCCTCGCCGATGGCCGCGCCCGTCGCCAACTGGACCGGCTGCTATATCAATGGCGGGGGCGGTTACAGCATGTCGAATGATCGCCACTACGGCGAAGCTACGGGCGCCCTGGGCATTCCCACGACTTCAACGACGGACGCGGGCGGCCAAGGCTGGCTCGGCCGCGTTGGCGGCGGCTGTGATTGGCAGACCGCTGCGTTTGGCTACGGTGTCGTTCTCGGCGTTCTCGCTGATTACGATTTCGGCGGTCCGCGCGGGACATTCGAAGGTTCGGTTCCGTTCGGCGGCAGCGCGGTTGTCGGCAACACCCGTCAGGACGACGCGTGGGCGGTCGGAGGTCGCGCCGGCATTCTCGTTACTCCTAACCTGCTGACGTACTTCAGCGTCGGTTACACCGAAGCTCGCTTCAACCAGATCAATCTGGTGCGCAGCACCAACGGCACGACGTTCGGCGGAGGAGTCGGGCTCGCGGGCACCACGTTTAAGGGCTGGTTCCTCGGCAGCGGCACCGAATACACCATTGCGTCATTCCCCGGCCTGTACTGGCGCAATGAGTACCGTTACTCCAGCTTCGACTCGCACGATCGTCTCGGCATCAATACGACCACCCTGGCGCCGGTTGCGATCTCCGAACGTTCCCGCATGGACACGCAGTCGATCACGACCTCGCTGGTCTACAAGTTCAACTCCTGGCGCTAGTCCGACCGGGTTTCGACAATCAAAAGCCCCGGCATCGTCCGGGGCTTTTTTGTGCCTGCTTTCATCGCGGCCATCCGGGAACACGCCCCACGTCCGGCACATCCGGCGGCGCTGAAATCAGATGCGGCAACCCGCCCGCGTCGGGATGCGGACTTTCCCGGAGGCCAAGCCGTCCCGCAATCGGGCCTTGCATTGAACCTAGCCGACTGTACCCTCGTCCGCTAATCGTGTGGATGGGGAACCCAATGACCGTCGCCGGCAGAAAAGCAGTAGGCAATCGCGTCCCGGTGCATTCGGATAACGCTCACAAGAAAGACTGGGTCGTTTTACTCGAAGCATCAACGATCGTCGGCAAACCGCGCGACAAGCTTCGTGTCGCGTTGACGACGCAGGAACGCAAGATCGTCAAACGATACCGGCTTTTTTCCAAAACCCAGTATTTCCTGATCATCGAGGGATACGATCCCCGCATTCATGCGCTGTTTTTTTGTCCTCAACTCTACAGGTACGACGACGACAAATTGGTGCCTCTCGGGGGAGACGAAATCGGTCGGTTGATGGTGCAATCTCTGCAAGGCGGCGCGACGGACCGGCAACCCTGGTATGAGCCGACCGAAGAATTGCCCGGCGAACCCGTCCTTAAAGGAACGATCGAGACCGAACTCGATAGCGTCGTTGTGAATCTGCCCACGGCGAGGTCCGTGAGCGATAAACAGACAGCTTCGGATGCGCTGCGGGCAACGAACTGATTTAGATAGTTCAGCGCGCAAATTCACATGTCGGCTGCCGGCACTTCAGGCGTCAAGGAAATCAGATGCAGCAGTCCGCCGGCGGCAAGCTGTCCTTCCTCGGCTACGCCGTCCCGCGCCATTTCGACCAAATGGTTCGCCAACGCCGGACGCGCAATCTCTTCGTCGATCGTCGCGCGGCCGGGCGCGTAATAACGTTCCCAGGCGCGGTCGAATGCGCGCGCCAACATCAAACTCAGTTCGGGATCGGACGGATCAATCACTTGCGCACCAACGAAAAGCCGCCCGGCAATGGACCGGACGGCATTTTTAATCGGAGTACCGGTTGTGTCGCCGCTTCAATAAGCAGCCAATGACGTTAAGGTTCCCGGATCGAAGCGCGCCGCGCGACTACCAAGCCCGCGTCCCGGCAAATTCAAATTATCAGTTACAAACGATGCGCGGAAACGCGTGCTGCGTCACGAAGCCATAACCGCAGGTGTCGCATGACCAGAGATAGCTGATGACATCCTCAGCGAGGAAAGCCGAGGCTTCCGCGGCTACCATCGAGTCGGCACAAACCAGGCAGGTCGGCAGATCGCTTCCACGCGGCGCGGATCGGGTTCGGTTGGTCGACAGTACGGCAGCACTGGCTGGCATCGTGACCTCCTTTTCGGATCTGAGCGGTGAAGCAAGGATACACTCGACTGTTTGACGATGTCGCAACACAAATGCGTTCCTTTTAGGGATATTTGATTTTGCATTGCAGCGAGGCACAATGATGTGATTTTGCGAATTTGATCTAGTGAAACGAGAGGATAGTGCATGTCACAGCCACCGCGCCGACCCCGAACATTGAACGATGCCCGAACCGAAGCCGAGGCTGCGTTCAAGGCAACGACAACAAAGGCGCCGGAAGCTCCGGCGAAAAAAACCGCGCTGCCGAATGTGAAGGAGCTGGTGTCGCTGCGGATCGATCAGGACGTGCTGGAGCATTTCCAGGAAGGCGGGCCCGGCTGGCAGGACCGCATCAACGAGGCCTTGCGAAAGGTGACCGGGAAGTAGCTACGCAGCCTTCGACGGGATGCTCGTTGCGGGGGGCGCCGATTTGGCCAGGGTGCCCCTGAGGTTGAGCAGGTTGCCGGCGAGAATTAGAGCTGCGCCAAGCACCGTGAACATGTCGAGCCGCTCCGCATAGAGCAGCCAGCCCGCCGCGGCCGACAGCGGCACGCGAAGAAAATCCATCGGCAGCACGACGGTCGCATCGGCATGCAGCATGGCCCGCGCCATGCAGTAGTGTGAGAACGTGCCGCAGAACGCGATCACGACGGTCCAGCCCCATGCGTAGGCGGAAGGCCATACCCAAACGTAAATTGCGGGAAAGAACCCGGCCGCGCCCTGGATCACGATCATCCAGAAGATGATCTTCACTGTGAATTCGGTGCGCGTCAGCGACTTCATCATCGCCACCGAAATTCCGAAACCCACGGCGGCGCCGAGCGCAATCAATTGTCCTGGATTTATTTCGGCAGTTCCCGGACGAACGATGACCGCGACGCCGATCAGCCCCAGCACGATGGCGATGATTTTCCACGCCGTCATGCGTTCGCCGAGAAAGCTTGCGGCGAGAATGGCGGTCCAGATCGGCATCGTGAATTCGATAGAAACAACCTGTCCGATCGGGATGAGCGTAAGCGCGAAGAACCAGCCGAGTTGGGCCCCATAGTGGATCAGGTTGCGCCCGAGATGCTGCAGCGGCCGCGATGTCTTCATCGCGGCGAACCCGCCGCTGACATGGATCAGCGGATAGAGCATGAAGAAGCCGATCACACACCGGATCTCCATGATTTCAAAGACATTGAGTTCGCGCGTGGCTTCACGGCCGGCGACGGCCACGATGACCATCAGCGTCAGCCAACCCGCCATCCACAGCGCGGCTCTGGAATTTGAAGGCGTGCGATCCATCGGGGCGAGCATGGGACGTTGCATCATTGTACGAGGTTCTCAGACGGCCGTATCGACGACCCCAACCTGATTTGCAACGCTCGAATTTGCCGCCCTGCGATGCGCGGCCCGGATTTCCGTCTGGGAGCGCTCGACCAAATGGTGCTACGGTGAAACAAGGGCTCGCTGCCATCGCAAAAATCCGTGGGAGGATCTTGATGCAAACGCTCCAACCTGAGCAATGGCCGAAACCGCGCGGCTTTACCCATGGCGTTGCAATGGATGGGCCGGGGCGGTGGGTCGTGCTCGCCGGTCAAACCGGCGGTGACGAGAAGGGCGACTATGTGAGCGATATGGCGGGTCAGATCGGCACCGCGTTGCGCCGGATTGTGACCCTGCTGCGCGAGGCCGGCGCCGGTCCCGAGCACATCGTTCGCCTGACCTGGTATCTGACCAGCCGCAGCGAGTATGAAGCCGCCGGCTCGGGCATCGGCGCCGCCTGGCGCGAGACCTTGGGTAAGAATTTTCCGCCTGCTACGCTGCTCTACATCGCCGGTCTGGTTGACGAGCGCGCGAAAGTCGAAATAGAGGTCACGGCCTTCGTACCGGCATAATCCTCTATGCCAAACTAACTTTTTCTGAACCAGCCGGGATCATCTATGACGCAGCAACGAGCTACTTCGGCAGATTACGTGACAGCCTTCTCCACCGGTTGGCCGGAAGCCCAGCCCGATATCATGATCCTGTCATTGACAACCCACAAAGGCGTGCAGGATTTCGCGGTCAGCAAGGAACAGGCCTTGCTGATCGCAAAGACCATGAAACAAACCGCCGACCACCTGGCAGTACCGAAACCGAAGAGCTAGTGCTGCGACTCAGACATTCGCAGCCGGTCAGGCCGGCAGCTCAGGCGCCAGCGTTGCGAACTGCTCATCCTGCGCCGTAGCCGGCAAGCTATTGTGAGCCTTGGCGTGATCGATGACCTCGGCGAGCAGTTTCTGGCCCAGCGGAGCCAACGCCCGCTCCCATAATTCCCGCGCGGTCTCGCCCTTTTTGACAAAGCACCACTGTTGCGCGGCGATCGCGCCGGCATCCATGCGCTCGGCCAGATGATAGATGGTGCCGCCGGCGATCGGATCGCCTTCGCGGATCGTCCACTCGACCGCGGCAATCCCGCGGTGCCGCGGCAGCAGCGAGGGGTGATAGCCGATGCCGCCGAGTCTCGCCGCGGCCAAAGCTTCCTTGCTGATGCGGGCGTGACTGTGAGCCGTCACAATGAGGTCCGTGCCTTCGGCTATCTCGGATGCAACCACAAGTTTGGGATCAGCCTGCACCTTGACGTCGATGCCGAGCGCGCTAGCCGCGGCGGCGAGCCGGTCTTCGCCGTTGGCAACGACCACTCGCACGATATCCACGCCGTGCTTTCGAAGCATGTCGAGTGTGGTCACGCCGAAATGGCGGAGTAACGACGTGATCCTATGTGGTTTATTCCCTGTTGACGGGCAGCGCGGGGAGCGTGTCGATTCCAGCGCACGATTTAGTCATATAGCGGGGTCACGTCGATAAGGCGCCGGAACCAGCGGCACGCCATCACTGTTGGCACACTGTTTTCCACAGGAGATATCAGATGCGCAAAGTTTCAATGTTCGCCGCGTTTGCGCTCGTTGCAGCGCTAAGTGCCCCCGTCAGCGCCTTGGCTCAGGGAGCCGCTGCAGGAAGCGCGATCGGCACTCCCAACGCCGGATCGGCCGGCGCCGGCACAACCGGGGTAAGTGGCGTGCCCTCCGGGCCCGGCAGCGTCGGCGGCACCAACAATTCAATCAACGACCCGAGCGAAATCGGCAATGCATCCAAGGTAACCGCGCCGCCGCCGCCGCGCAGCAGCCCAACAGCGCGCTGAGTGCGAATGACGATTTCGTGTCGATGGTTGCGGAACATAACCGCGCGTGGAACCTTAAGGGGGCGGTGCGGTTTTATGTCGCGCCGGTGTCAATGGAGATAAACCCCGATGCGTAAATTACTGCTGCCGCTTGCTGCCGCCGTTCTGCTGTCCTCCGCTGCTTTTGCGCAGGACGCCGCGAAAGGTCCTGCCACGACCGGCCCCGCCGCTCAAAGCGGCGACAACATGTCGAAAGGCGGCGACATGGCGAAAGGCGATATGTCCGACAAGATGAGCAAGAAGAAGATGAAAAAAATGAAGAAAAAGATGTAACGATCTTTTTCGGAATCAAAGTCGCCACCGGTCAAGGTGGCGACTTTTTTGTTGCGGTGTCACAATGATCATGCTGTTGCAGGCTCGATGTCGCCGCGCGCCCAGTTTGCGCGGGCTTGTTCTCGAAACGACTGAAACCTGCCGCTTGAAATGGCGGCGCGCATATCGCGCATCAAACTTTGATAATAGGCGATATTGATTTCCGAAAGCAGCATCGCGCCCAGTATTTCATCGGACTTCGTGAGATGATGCAGATAGGCCCGCGAATAGCTGCGCGTCGCCGGCCACGCGCTTTCTTCATCGAGCGGCGCGGGATCGTCGGCATGCCGCGCATTTTTCAGATTGATCTGCCCATAACGGGTGAACGCCATGCCGTGCCGCCCGTTGCGCGTTGGCAGCACGCAATCGAACATGTCAATGCCGCGCGCAACCGCTTCCAGCAAGATCGTCGGGCGTGCCGACACCCATCAGATAACGCGGCCGATCCGGCGGCAGGATCGGCACGACTTCCTCGATCATCGCCAGCATCACCTCCTGCGGCTCGCCTACCGCAAGGCCGCCAATCGCGTAGCCATGAAAGCCGATTTCGATCAGCGCCGCGGGCGCTCGCCCGGCGCAACTCGGGGACGTCGCCGCCCTGCCCGATGCCAAAAAGCATGTATCCTTAGGCGCGGTTTCAAAGGCGCGCTTGCAGCGCTCGGCCCAGCGCAGCGACAACTGCATGGCGCGCTCGATGTCGCCGCGCTCCGCCGGCAGCCGCACGCATTCATCGAGCTGCATCGCGATGTCGGAGCCGAGCAGGCGCTGCACTTCGATCGCACGCTCGGGCGAGAGTTCGACCTCGTGCCGTCGATATGCGAGCGAAATGTCACGCCGTGCTCGTCGAGCTTGCGCAACTTGCGCCAGCGACATCACCTGAAAGCCACCGGAGTCGGTCAGCAGCGGGCCGTTCCAGCCGGTGAACGTTTGCAGGCCGCCGAGCTCCGCGATCCGCTCGGCGCCCGGCCGCAGCATCAGATGATAGGTGTTGCCGAGCACGATATCGGCGCCGGCGTCGCGCACGTCGCGCGGCAGTGCATGCCCTTCATCGGTCGCCTGCGGTGCCGACCGGCATGAAGGCCGGCGTTTGCACCGACGCCATGCGGCGTCGTCGATCTCGCCGGCGCCGCGCTGCGCCGTCGCGTGCCGAGCAGTTTGAAAGAGAATTGGCAGGCGTCATGCGTGGCGATTGCCGCGAAACAGCAGACAGGCATCGCCGTAGGAATAGAACCGGTAGCCGGCCGCGATCGCATGGGCGTAGGCGCGCTTCATGGCGTCGAGCCCGCTGAACGCCGCGACCAGCATGAACAGCGTCGAGCGCGGCAGGTGAAAATTGGTCAGCAATACGTCGACGGCGCGAAACCGATAGCCCGGCGTGATGAAAATCGACGTTTCGCCGCGAAAAGGCTGCGATCAGTGCCGTCTTCGTCCGCCGCGCTTTCCAGCAGCCGCAGCGAAGTCGTGCCGACCGCGACGATCCGCCCGCCTTTGGCGCGGACGGCGTTCAGTGCGTCGGCGGTGTCGCGCGGAAACCTCGCCCCATTCGGCGTGCATCTTGTGAGCGGCGGTGTCGTCGGTCTTGATCGGCAGGAACGTGCCGGCGCCGACATGCAGCGTCACGCGGTGCAGCCCGATGCCGCGCTCGGCAATGCCGCGACCAGCTCCGGCGTGAAATGCAGGCCCGCCGTCGGCGCCGCAACCGCACCCTCATGACGGCGAACATGCGTCTGATAGTCGGCGCGTCCTGCTCGTCGGGCGCCCGCTTGGACGGCGATGTAAGGCGGCAGCGGCATCGCGCCGAGTTCGGCGATGGCTTGATCGAGCACGGGCCCATGAAAGGAAAATGAAGGGTTATCTCGCCCTTCTTCGCTTTTGTGTCGACATGAGCATCGAGCTGGCCGAGCAAGCAGACGTTGCCCTCCTCGCCGAACCGCATCGTGTCGCCAATCGCCAGCCGCTTGGCCGGCTTGCACAAGGCCTGCCAGCGCGAGCCGTCGATCCGCTTGATGCAGCGTCGCCTCGATCTTCGGCTCGCGTCTCGCGCCCGATCCGCCGCCCGAACAGCTGCGCGGGAATAACCTTGGTGTCGTTGACGACCAGCTGGTCGCCCGGCGCCAGCAGGTCGGCAGATCGCGAACATACGATCGTCCAGCGCGTCACCCGGGCCTCACGACCAACAGCCGCGCCGCGTCGCGCGGCACGGCGGGCCGCAACGCGATGCGGTCCGCCGGCAAGCTCAAAGTCGAACAGATCGGTGCGCATGGTCCCGTCTATGCAGCGCCGGGCTTGTGCCGGCTCCGGCCATTCAAAGGCTCGCCGTAATTGAGCGCGGTGCCAGCTCGGCATGACGCAGGTTACGCCGCGTCGGCAGCCATTGCGCCTTGACGATCTTGTCGGGGTTCTGACCGGCTCGCCGCGCTTGATCTTGTCGACGTTCTCCATGCCTTCGATCACCTTGCCCCACACCGTGTATTGGTTGTTGAGGAAACCGGCGTCGTCGAAGCAGATGAAGAACTGGCTGTCGCCGGAATCCGGATTCTGCGGCCCGCGCCATCGACACCGTGCCGCGCACGTGCGGCTCCTTGTTGAACTCGGCCTTGAGCTTCTTGCCGGAGCCGCCGGTGCCGGTGCCCTGCGGGCAGCCGGTCTGCGCCATGAAGCCGTCGATCACCCGATGAAACACGATGCCGTCGTAGAAGCCCTCTCTCACCAGCTCCTTGATCCGCGCGACGTGACCTGGCGCGAGGTCGGGACGCATCTCGATCGTCACTTTGCCCTTGCGTGGTTTCGAGCGATCAGAGCGTTGTCTTTCCAGGTTCTCTTGCCAGTTGTCGGATTCGTACTGCTCGGATGGTGATGCGATTACTTGATGTCGGCCGCGACTTGCACCTTCGTCATCTTATCGGGATCGGTGACACTGCCGCTCTGCGAACCCGGCGGCGCCTTCTTCAATCTTATCAACCACATCCATGCCGGACACACCTCGCCGATCACGGTGTATTGACCGTTGAGGAACGACGCGTCGCCTAAGCAGATGAAGAACTGCGAATTGGCGGAGTTCGGATCGGAAGCTCGCGCCATGCCGACCACGCCGCGTTTGAACGGCGTGGCTGTGAATTCCGCCGCCAGGTTCGGATATTTGGAACGCCGGTGCCGTTGAAATTCTGGCCGTCGCCGGTCTGCGCCATGAAGCCATCCATCACCCGATGGAACGGCACGTTATTGTAGTAGCCGTCGCGCGCCAGTTGCTTGATCCGCTCGGCATGCTTCGGCGCGAGATCGGTGCGCAGCTTGATGACGATGCGGCCTTTGGTGGTGTCGATCGACCGATGCGTTCTGCTTGTCGAGATCGGCCGGCAGCGGCTGCGCGAGCGCGGCGCGCTTGCGCAAACACAGCGCGGCGAGACGGCAGAAGCGGATCATGACGACTCCAGTCGGCAAGCGAACGTTAGGCTCGCGGCATGCGTTTACCGGCGAATTTCTTCTTCAGCCGCGCGGCGACCGAGGCCGGCACGAACGCGCGAAACGTCGCCGCCCATGCCTGCGATCTGGCGCACCAGTGTGGCGGTGATCGGGCGAACGTCCGGCGACGCCGGCAGGAACACGGTCTGCACCTCGGGCGCCATGGTGGCGTTCATGCCGGCCATCTGCATTTCATAGTCGAAATCGGTGCCGTCGCGCAGGCCGCGGATCAGAACGTCGCGCCCGGCCTTTGCGCCGCCGTCACCGTCAGATCGTCGAAGGTGATGCAGTCGAAGCTCGCAGCCGGCCTTGGCGCAAGCGGCGCGAACACGTCTCCACCATCTCCAGCCGCTCGTCGGTCGAAAACAGCGGCGTCTTGCCGGGATGGACGCCGATGGCGACGACCAGCCGGTCGCACAGCCGCGACAGCCTGGCGCACCACGTCGAGGTGGCCGTTGGTGACGGGATCGAAAGACCCGGGATAAAGCGCAATACGCGGCATGAGCCCCGTCTACCCTGCCGCGAACGGCTCCGCAAGCCGCGCCGGCACCGCCGCAATCGGCCGCGCCTGCATGTTTATTTCACGGCGACCATCGAACCAGTGTCTCACGTCTAGCGCGTCTGCTATCGCAAGCCGACAATGTTTCGTCCTGTGGGCGGCGTCACGAAACAAATCTCGGCCGGCACGAAACCATTTTCAGCTGGCTGCGAAAACATCCTGAAACCGGCGCTGGTTAATCACTGACCAACGAAACGACGAACGGGCCGCAAGGCCCACATGACAGGGGACCGTCATGATCAAGACTCTTTCCGCCATCGCCATCGCTGCCTTCATGGCCGCCGCGCTCACCATTCTCCCGGGCTTTGCGCCGCAGGTCGAAGCCAGCGTGCCGATGCGCTCGCCAAGGCCGACCGGCTCGACATCCGCACGCGTCGGCACGATTGCTCGCAGCAGGCACTGGCCGAATTTCGAAGCGACCTGCCTGCGCGCAGCCGGTACCAAGACCGCGATCCGCGAAGCCCGCTGGTGACCGCCAGCCGCATGCCATAAGTCGCGACCAACTCCACTGTTGAGGCCGGACGAAGCTCCGAATGCACCTACGCAGTGACTTAAACGAGGCTCGGCCTGAACGGCCTAGCCGCCGTTTCCGTTTTCGCCGCTCTCTTCGCTGATGTGCTCGACCGACACGACATGCTCGTCTTCGGCCGTATTGAACACGATCACGCCCTGCGTCGAGCGGCCCGCGATGCGGATGCCATCGACCGGGCAGCGGATCAGCTGGCCGCCGTCGGTCACCAGCATGATCTGGTCGGACTCCTCGACCGGGAATGACGCCACCAGCTGGCCGATTGCGGTCGCTTGACCGCCATCGCGACGATGCCTTTGCCGCCGCGTCCGGTGATGCGGTATTCGTAGGACGACTGCGCTTGCCGTAGCCGTTCTCGCGACACCGTCAGCACGAACTGCTCGGCCGCCGACATCTCGGCATAGCGCTGCTCGGCCGAGCTCGATCGCGCCGGCGGTCTCCTCGTCTTCTCGGCGTCGCCGTCGGCTCGCCTCCTCGCCGCGTCATCGCCGCGCGCACCGCACGGCGCATCTTGAGATAGGCCGCGCGCTCGTCCGGCGTCGCTTCGAATGGTGCAGGATCGACAGCGAGATCAGCTTGTCGTCTTTCGCCGAGCGTGATGCCGCGCACGCCCATCGAGGTGCGGCCCTGGAACACGCGCACGTCGTCGACCGGGAAGCGGATGCACTGGCCGCCGGCGGCGGTCAGCAGCACGTCGTCGCGTTTCGGTGCAGATCTGCACGTCGACGATGGCCTCGCCCTCGTCGAGCTTCATGGCGATCATGCCGGAGCGTCGCACATCGACGAAATCGGACAGCTTGTTGCGGCGCACGTTGCCGCCGGTGGTGGCGAACATCACGTCGAGCTTCGCCCAGGTCGTTTCGTCCTCGGGCAGCGGCATGATGGTGGTGATGCGCTCGCCCTGCTCGAGCGGCAGGATGTTGATCAGCGCCTTGCCGCGCGCCTGCGGCGCCGCCAGCGGCAGGCGCCAGACCTTTTCCTTGTAGACCTGGCCGCGCGACGAGAAGAACAGCACCGGCGTGTGCGTCTTGGCGACGAACAGGCGGTGACGAAATCCTCCTCGCGCGTCTGCCATGCCGGCGCGGCCCTTGCCGCCGCGCTGCTGCGCGCGATAGGTCGACAGCGGCACGCGCTTGACGTAGCCGGCGTGCGACACGGTCACGACCATGTCCTCGCGCTGGATCAGGTCTTCGTCCTCGACCTCGCCTTCCTGCTCGATGATGACGGTCCGGCGCGGCGTGGCGAACTCGTCTTCACGTCGGCGAGTTCGTCCTTGATGATGGCTCTGGACGCGGGCGCGCGAGCGCAGGATGTCGAGATAGTCGGCGATCTCGGCGGCGAGCTTGTCGAGTTCTTCGGAGATTTCCTCGCGGCCGAGCGCGGTCAGGCGCTGCAGGCGCAGGTCGAGAATGGCCTTGCGCCTGCTCCATCGACAGCCGCGCGGTGCCGTCCTCGGCGACGCGATGGCGCGGATCGTCGATCAGCGTGATCAGCGCCGCGACGTCCTTGGCCGGCCAGTCGCGCGCCATCAGGGTTTCGCGCGCCGTGTTGGGATCCGGCGAGGTGCGGATGACGCGATGATCTCGTCGATATTGGCGACCGCGATGGCGAGGCCGACCAGGACATGGGCGCGGTCGCGCGCCTTGTTGAGCAGGAATTTGGTGCGCCGCGTGACGACTTCTTCGCGGAACGCGATGAACGCGTCAGCAGGTCCTTCAGGTTCATCACCTGCGGACGGCCGCCGTCGAGCGCCACGATGTTGGCGCCGAAGTTGGTCTGCAGCGGCGTGAACCTGTAGAGCTGGTTCAGCACGACGTCCGGCACGGCGTCGCGCTTGAGCTCGATGACGACGCGCATAGCCGTCGCGGTCGGATTCGTCGCGCAGGTCGGAAATGCCTTCGATCTTCTTGTCGCGCACCAGTTCGGCGATGCGCTCGACCATCGTCGCCTTGTTCACCTGATAGGGAATTTCGGTGATGATGATCGCCTCGCGGTCCTTGCGGATCGTCTCGATCGTCGACCTTGCCGCGCATCACGATCGAGCCGCGGCCGAGGTGATAGGCGGAGCGGATGCCCTGACGGCCGAGGATGATGCCGCCGGTCGGGAAATCCGGCCCCGGAACGATGTTGATCAGATCGTCGATGGCGAGCGCGGGATCGTCGATCAGCGCGATGCAGGCGTCGATGACTTCGCCGAGATTGTGCGGCGGGATGTTGGTCGCCATGCCGACGGCGATGCCGCCGGCGCCGTTGACCAGCAGGTTCGGGAAACTGCGCCGGCAGAACCGAGCGGCTCGCGCTCGGAGCCGTCGTAGTTCGGCTGGAAATCGACCGTGTCCTTGTCGATGTCGTCCAGCAGCGCAATGCGCGACCTTGGCGAGCCGCGATTCGGTGTAGCGCATCGCCGCCGGCGGATCGCCGTCGACCGAGCCGAAATTGCCCTGCCCGTCGATCAGCGGCAGGCGCATGGAGAAATCCTGCGCCATGCGCACCAGCGCGTCGTAGATCGACTGGTCGCCGTGCGGATGATATTTACCCATCACGTCGCCGACGATGCGCGCCGATTTGCGATACGGCTTGTTCCAGTCGAAGCCGTTCTCGTGCATCGCGTAGAGAATGCGGCGATGCACCGGCTTCAGACCGTCGCGCACATCCGGCAGCGCGCGCGCCACGATCACGCTCATCGCGTAATCGAGATAGAGCGCTTCATCTCAT
>CAWBXE010000006.1:0-170340 GCA_963792715.1 uncultured Alphaproteobacteria bacterium
CTCCGAGCCATCCGTGACTGTCTGCCGGCGTCCCGGAGAAAAAGGGTCACGACGTCGCATGGCCCTCCAGGCATCTCCACCGTTGATCCGTCGGCGCGGACCCCCGTTCCCAAGTTGCACTTGGGAACGCGCTTGTTTGCAAAGCTGAGCTTTGTTGACCGTCCCCCAGAGGCAGTGCATCTGCCTGAACAAGTGGGTTCCTACATTCCACCTTCTACCTTCTACCTTCTACCTTCTACCTTCTACCTTCTACCTTCTACCTTCTGCCTTCGCCTCAATGGCCCCCGCCGCACCCGTGGCCGCCACAGCCGTGGCCTCCGCACGAATGTCCGCCGCCGCCGTGGCTGCTGCCGCTGTCGCTTTGGAATGCTGACACCCCGTGCCCACTGTCTCCATGTCCGTGGCCGTGGCCATGCCCTCCCGTGTGATGCTGCCCGCCACCCGTGCTCCCATCGCCGCCGCCGGCACCCGCCCCGACGCCGGTCCCATCGTGCTCCAAACGGCTAGCCCATCACTTCCCTCCCATCCCAGGCTGCCCGCGCGGCGCTTGCCCGCGCGGCGGCGCCCGCCCATCCCGATTGAACCCACCCGCCGTACGGGCTTGAGCCGCAACGAAGCATTGAACGCGACACCGAACGCAAACCCGCCGCCGACGAGCCACACGAATATCTCGTCGCCTGATGGCGGGGAATTTCCAATTAGAACGCGCGCGAGCAGGGCGAGGCCCAGCATCACCAGAACGGTCTTGGTGGCCGCATGGTTCCGGTACTGCCCGCCCGCTGGAGCACCACCCACTCCCGCCCCAGCCTGCACTGCCAGCGCCGGCCGTTGCGCCCGCCGCATTGCCCGCCGCGGACTCGGCCGCAGGCCCGGCACCCGCACCCCGTCGGCCGCTCCGGTTCCACGGCTTCCGGCCGCGACGGCTTGCGGCGGCAGCGCCCGGGCCATAGCCGCAGGCGCCGGCCAGATTTCCGTCGGCGCAGAGTGGCCGAAGGTCAGCCGGTAAGCGGCCAGGGTTTCGCGGTAAACGTTGTCCCAGCACGGCCGCGTCGCCGCGGGAGCCGTCCGCGGGCACATGGTGGAGCGGGCCGCCGAGAATATCCCGGCACAGACCTTCCCAGTAGCTGCGGGTGTAAAAGGAGGTGCAGATGCCAGACCTTGTCCACCAACGGGGACGGCACGATCCGCACGGATCCGCGCCGCTCGCGCCCGCCATCGTGCCAGCCGCCGACCCGCCCGGCATCCAGTCCGCCGTCGGTGCGCCGGTCGCGGCCCCCCTCCCGGTTCCGCCTCCGCCCCGGGCGTTTCAGCTTCGCCGCGCCACGGTCGATGCCGCCGCCGAGCGCGTAGAGCAGCAGGAAGCGGCGGTACTCCTCGATGACCCGCGCGGCAAACGCGTCGGACCAGTTCTGCTCCCGCGCCAGCCGCGCGCGAAGGTCAGCGGACCCGTGCTGCTGTCGAAAACGAGCCGGCACAGCTTTTCCCAGAGTTCACGCGCGGCCGGGTCGCCGCCGAGCGTGCCGCCGGGAAACCGGCGTCATGGCGTTCCGGCGACGGCGCCTGGTGAAATATCGGGGTCTTGCATATTAGTTGACTGGTTTAGTAAAGATTACTGCGTTTCCGGCCTCCGCCAAGCAAATTCGCCGCCGTTTTCCGCATGTCCGTTCTCTGACGCAAGCCGGCGGACGGCGGAACATCTTCTGCTCCTGATGCTTCGGAGAGGGGCGCTTCCGCACGCTCCGCACAGGCGGCAAACCGCCCCGGCTAGCATTGACGAATATGCTAACCTTTTGACCGATCCAGCCTATCCGCCGCCTCGTTTTCTCCACCCCACGCCACCCATGCTTCCCGCCTATTTTCGTCTGTCCCGCGCCGGTTCGCCGCGCAATGCCACGTGCCCATTCCGTCTTCATCCCCGCGGGCGCCTCGTCCTCGCGCTGGGTGGGGCGGGCATCCTCGCGGGCTTCTTCGCGGCCGGGGCGGCGCGCGGACAAACCTTCGACATCGGCATCAATGAGCTGCGCGCGCGCGATCCGAGCCTCATCGGCACGGGGGTGAGTGTCAGCCAAGTGGAGGCGCCACTGACGCAGAACGGCACCAACTTCGAGGTCAGTCCGAGCTACACCGGGCAGCTCGACAGCCTGTTCACCTACTATTCCTCCGCCATGCCGGGGGGCGACTCGGCTGCGCCGCCCAACGCGGCGGGCAGCGAGTCCAGCCACGCGGATTTGGTGGGCAGCGTCCTCTTCGGCAACAATAACGGCACGGAAAACGGCGTCGCGCCGGGCGTCAGCCATGTGAACAACCTAGAGGCCATTTTTTTCTTCAACGCCATCAAGAACACCGGCACAACCATTGGCACGCCCATCGTGAACCAGAGCTTCACCTTCGGCGCCGTGTCCATGTCCACGCAACAGTCGATCGACCAGATCTACGATGATTATGCCGCCGTGCATGGCACGCTGTTCATCTCGGCCGTGGACAACAACCGGTCGTTCATCCGCCCGGCACCGCCTACAACAGCATCGGTGTCGGCGCGTACCAGGGGATGTCCTCCATCGGCCCAACGCCGGACAACGGCCGCTCCAAGCCTGACATCGTCGCACTCAACGGAGAACTAGCTCATGCCACGCCGCAGGTCTCGGGCGCGGCGGCGATCCTCCTCCAGGCCGGCGCGCGCGGGGATGGCGGCATGATGCCGAGCAACGTCGCGGCGGCCACCAACAGCCTGACCGTCAAGGCGCTCCTGCTCACCGGCGCATCCAGCCCAATGACTGGGCGCACACCGCCACCGCGCCGCTCGATCCGCGCTACGGCGCCGGCGTGCTCAACGTCAACACGAGCGACCTGATCCTAAACGGCGGCCAGCACGCGGCGGGCGTGACCACCAGCGCGCCTGCCCGGGTACGGGCAAGTCCGCGCAACTCCCCGGGCGGCAGCTACAACGTGGAACCCACGCGGGGATCAACCTCTGACGCTCACCAACCCCGTGGACCAGGACGTGGCGGACCATTATTTTTTCAGCCTGAGCGACGGGGGCAGCACCGGCCTGACCCTGACGAGCACGCTGACCTGGAACCGGCAGTACGACCAAACGAACATCAACGATCTGGACCTGTACCTGCTCAACCCGACCACGGGCGCGCTATACGCGGCGAGCATCAGTACGGTGGACAACGTTGAGCATCTTTACGCGACCAACCTGACGCCCGGCGCGTACGACCTGGAAGTGGTCAAGAACTACAGCCTGGGCGAGGTCAGCGCCGGGGAAACGTACGCGCTGGCGTTCAACGTCGTGCCCGAGCCGGGCGCGGGCTGGCTGGTGCTGCTGCTGGGCGGCCGGGGGTCTGGCGGCCCGGCGTTGGTTCGGTGTCCGCCAATGGGTCGGGGGTAGGATTGCGCGATTCGCAGCACGGGATGGGAAGCGCGGGGCGCGTGCTTCGTCGCAAACTTGTGTTAGACCCGTACCCGGCCGCCCTGCTAGCCTGCCGGCCAGTCACAGGGTTGCTTCAAGGGTTTCAAAACAGCGGCAACGCGGCGGAAGGATGCCGTCCGCGCAAATTCCGGCGTATCACCGCCTTCCGCGGGCGGGATGCGGCCGTGACAAACACGCCGCCAACATCCATCGCCACCACCATGCCGACCACGCGCGCCGCTACACCGCTCACATTATCGCTGCTCTCGTCCCGATGCAGCACTGCCGGGGCACGCGCCACCACCACAGCTCGCAGTGAGGGAAAACCTGCCACGTTCGTGATCGACGCGGCTGCCCGCTTCGCCTGCACTGTGGCGTTGTTCATCGCGATGTGCCTGCTCACACCCGTCCGGGTTACGCCCGCCCAACCGCCCCCTCCCCATCGCAAGCGCCAGTCGCCCCGCCGCCCGCGGCCACTCCGATCATCACCAAGGCAGCCACCGCAGCTATTTCCGCAGCGGCGGCGCCTGCCGCGCCTGCGGCGGCTGCTCCCACACCGTCCCGGAGCCAGGCAAGGTGCTGGTCAAGAACGCGCTGCTGCTCACGATGAAGCCCGGCGAGGATAAACCCTTCCCCGGGTATCTCCTCGTCGGCGCGGATGGACGCATCGCGCGAGTCGCCCCCGGCGCGCCGCCCGGCGGACGCCGCCGCCGCCGAGGTGTACGATGCGCAGGGCAAAATCGTCCTGCCGGGCTTTATCTCCGCGCACAGCCACGTCTGGCAGAGCGCCATTCGCGGCCTCGCGCCGGACAGCACGTCGATGAATGGGTCGACGCGCTTATACGATCCGCACCGTCAGCCACGCGCCGCCGGAGGACTTTTATTATTACACGCTGCACGGCTCGCTCGATCACCTGCGGCACGGCATCACCACCGTTTACGATTTCGCCTACAACCGCAGCGAGCGGCGATTTCAACGCGGAGCAATTCCGCGCCAAGCTCGACTCCGGCATCCGCTTCATCCACAGCTACTCCTTTCCCGCGCCTGCCGCCCGGCCAGCTGCTCAGCGAGGACGCAAAAGCGCCAGGGCCTGCAGGATTTCCTCAACTTCGCCAGCGCCTACCGCCCGCCAACCCACATTTCTTAAAGGTCTCGCTCGCCGGCATTCGCCGACCTCGCGCGAGGACGTCGCCTTCGCCGGGCGCATGATGCGCGAGTTCAACCTGGATAACGAGACGCACTTCCTCGAACTGCCGGTCAACAAGGAGGCCCAGCGCGCACGCTTCGCTTGGTTCGAGGAGGCCGGGATGCTCGGGCCGAAACTGTTCTTCGGCCACTTCATCCACACGGACGAAGCCATGCTGCGCGCCGTCGCCAAGGCGGGCAGCGGCATGGTGTGGAACCCGCTCTCCAACGGCCGGCTCGGCTCCGGCATCGCGGACATCCCCAAGTATCTGTCCATGGGCGTGAAGGTCGGCATGGGCGTGGACGGCCAGGCCAGCGCGGACATCGCCTGCCCGTTTGAGAACATGCGCATGGGCCTCTACATGATCCGCGCCAAGTACGAGAGCGCGGACATCATGCAGCCCATCGACGTGCTGCGGCTGCACACCATGGGCAGCGCCGAGGTGCTCGGCATCGCGGATCGCGTTGGAAGTTTGGAAGTCGGCAAGGAGGGGGATTTCGTCGTGGTCGATCCCGCGAACATGGACACGGCGCCCGTGCTGGATGCCTACGCGAGCGTGGTGATGGCGTGCAACGTATCCAACCTGGAACGCGTGTATGTGGGCGGCGATCTGCTCGACGAGCGTGGTCGGATGCGCAAGGCCGACGTGCCAAGCGTGCAGGCCGAGTTGTACCGCCGCTGGCACACGCTCATGGACCCGCTCCAGCCCGCGCGCACCCCGACGGTTCCCGTGCCCGAGCGGTGAAGCGGAAAGGAAGGCAGAAAGAAGGCGAAAGAAGGCATGAAGGCATGAAGGCAGAAGGCAGAAGGCGGAAAGGTAGGTCGCGGCACCCAGGCGGGAAAAACGGCGCGCTTCCCCAAGTTGACACGCCCGCTCGCGCCACCCGGGCGACGGCCTGCATCCTTCTTCTGCCTTCATCCTTCTGCCTTCATCCTTCTGCCTTCATCCTTCTGCCTTCCTTCCCGCCGCCGGGAGTGATCGCGATAGTTTTGCCGGGGCGGGCATCCGCGCGGGCCGCTGGCCGCGATGAACCAGAAGCAATCGTTGATAAATTGCTAGCAGTCAGACAGAAACAAAAACCACATCCCAATCCCTATGATCCTTCCCCGTTTCCTCTCCCGCCAACTCGCTCCCGCCCTCGTTCTCGGCGCCGCCCTGCTGACGTTCGCGCCATCCCCGCGCGCCCATGCCGAGGGCGCTCCCGTGGTCCTGACGACCGACCTGCTCGACAAGGTCGCCGCCTTCAACAAGGCCGCCAGCAGCGACGCCGCCGCCAAGGCCGACATGGCTGCCATGAGCAAGGACGAAGCACTGGGCGCTTCCATCATGAGCGGCGCGGACGTGGATCAAACATTCACGTCGAAGTACCCCAAAGCCACCGCTGCCTTCAAGAGCGCGGGCATCACGCCCTCCGAGTATTTTCGCACGGTGTTCGCGATGATGCCGGCCGCGATGGCCGCCGAAATGGGCACTCCCGCCGACGACAAGACCCCGCAGGCCAACATCGATTTCGCCAAGGCGAACAAGGCGAAGATCACCGAGGTGATGAGCTCGATGCCTCAGTAAACCGGGCATCCGCCGCGGCAAGCGGCCCGCGCCGCTCGCCGGCTGATCGAATACAACCCCTCGTTGCCGGGCCGCGGCCCGTGACGAGGGGTTTTTCGCGCCTTCATTGCCGGGCCGGCAAGGAGTGAAGCGGGCGCGCGGCTTTGCACCCGGCCGCCGTGCTCCACGAACCGCCCTGCGTCCGCTGGCGTTTTCCCGGTCCGGTGCGATGCTCCCGCGAATCCGCCCGCCTTCATGGAATCCACCCACCCAGCGATCCCCGCGCCCGTGCCGCCGGCTCGTCCCGACGCCGTACCGTCCGGCCACCCGGTAGCGGGGGCGCGGGCGATCTGGGCCATCGGCGTCTTCGAGCTGGTGAAGACCGTACTCTTCGTGGCGGCTGCGGCAGGTGTTTATCACCTCATCAACCGCGATACGGAGGTTGAGCTACGCAAACTGGTGCGCGCTTTCCGGCTGAGCGGCGACGGGCATTTCGTGAGGATGTTCCTGGACCGGGCGCACCTGCTCGATCCGTACAAGCTGCGCATCACGCTGGTGCTCCTGCTGTACGCGGCGCTGCACGCCACCGAGGGCTTCGGGCTGCTGATGCGCAAGCGGTGGGCGGAATACGTCACGGTCGTGACCACGGCGTTGCCGATTCCCTATGAGCTTTTCCTGCTCGTGCATCGCACGACGCACTCGCCCGTGGCGGACCTGGTGCCGCGTGAACAGCTCCTGCCGGCGGTCTTCGCCGAGCACCTTTTCGTGCTCAAGATCGTCGTGCTTTTCATCAACGTGGGCATCGTCTGGTTTTTGTTGCTGCACCTCATCCGCAGCCGCGCCCGGCCAGCCGCCGCAGCGGTACCCTTCGGCGGGTGATTCCCGCCGGTGGACGCGGGTGCCTGACCCGGGTTTGGGAAACAGATAGCCACGGATGGCTCGGAGAGCCAGTCCCTACCTCGACGACGACGCCGCTGCGCGGCGGGTGCCTGCCTGCGTGGTCAATCTCTACCTTGCACACCCATTTTCCTCCGCGACAGCCCGCGCCGCTTTCCGCGCGATGGCTTGGGGACGGGCGTTACCTTTACCGCCACCGCCGGGGGCTCCGGCGGAATCGGGCGCGCTGTCAGGCGGCGGATTTCCACGTCGTGAATCTTCACCGTGCTCTTCGCGCAAAACGTATTCGACCCAAAGCCGATCTGCCGGATCTCGGCCTTTGTGTCCTTCGCGTTGGAATTTTCCACATACGGGTATTCCTCCAGCACCGGTTTGCCGTTGACATAATATGACACCTGGTTGTTCCACCCCTGCACCAAAAACGTGTTCGCCGGCTCCAGCGCCAGCGGCACCTTGGGCGCTTTCGATGCGCGGAATCCATCGAGCAGCGTCGCCGTCACCCCGGGCCCCGTTTCATCCTGCCAAAACTCGCACATGCGCCAGTCGCCGCCCTCGCGGTCACGGTCGCTGTAGCCGAACGCCACACCCAGCGTGTTGCCGCACGGGGCCTTCACGTCCACGTCCACTTTGCCGCGCACCTCGAAGTTCGCGCCCAGCCGTGCCGGCAGCACCAGCAGCCCCTCGCCCTGCGTCCCGACGGGATTGAGCACGCCGGCGGCGAGCGCCCAACGCCCGCTGACCTGATGCCAGTCGCCGAGATGGCCCGTCAGGTCCACCTTCACCCATTCGCCGCCGGCCAACTGCTTCTCGACCGCCAGCGCGCGCAGCCGCCGGCCCGGCAGATAGCCCCCGCCGGCTCCGCCGCGCCCGCTTCCTTCACGACCAACTGGTAAGCCTCGATTGCCTTGTCCACGTCCGCCGCCTCATCCATGGCCTCGGCGATTTGGTAATCGTCCCGGGCCGGGCCGTTGAGCAGCGCGACCTCGCTGAAAAACGCCTTTTGGTCCAAGTTGAAACGCCCGAGCTTTTCCGCGGCAGCCGAGCGGAACCCGCCCTTGCCGGCTAGGGCCGCCAGCGCCTTGCCGGCTTCGTCGGCCCGGCCACACATCCAGGCGTTGATCGCCAGATAGGAAAGCCGCAGCGGCTGCTCCGCCCGGCGCGTGGGTTCATCCACCATGCCGCGGCTGCACGCGAGGACGTCAGCCGCCACGGACGCCTCCTGGTAGGTGGTGCGCCAGTCGTCCACCTCGGACGACACGTCATCGACGGCGCGGATAAACGTGCTCGGCACCACGGTATCGAAGCGCTTCGTCTCCAGGCACGCGCGGCCGAAAGCGAGCATTGCCTCGTGGCTGCCGCCCCACCGGGGCCGCAGGTACCAGAGCATCTCGCCGTAGGCCGGGTTATAATCGAACTGCGCGGCGACCGTGCGGTCAAACCAGGTCCGCAGGGTCTCGTCCGGCACCCGCCCTCCACCCATGAAGGCCGCCATCATCATGCGCGGGCTTCGGGCCGCGTCCGGGCGCAGCTCCACGCCGCGACCAACGCTTCGCGCGCCAGCGCCATGTGTTCGCCGAAACCCTTCCACGCATCGTGTTCCACGTCCCGCGCCCAGCCGCCGCCGCGGACGTGCCACGCGCGATTGACCTCCACATAGCCGAGGATCGTCTTCCGCGCCCACTCCGGCAGCGTCGTCTCCGGCAGCCACGCGGCGATGGCCTCGTCGTTGAGCTTGAACCACCATTCCTGATCCTCCCCGAGCAGATCTTGCAGGAAGATATAGTCCTCGCCTTGGGTGTAGCTGCTATCCGCAATCGAGCGGCGCAAGGCCGCCAGCGTGATCGCGTCGGCGGCTTTGCCCTTGGCCGGCGCGTTGGCGCGATCGTAGCAAAAGCGCAACGCCTTGCCCAGAATGACGGCCGCCGCTGCCGGGTAATCCGGCCGCTCCTGAAAACGCTTGCCTGCCTGCTCGTAATCGCCGAGGGCGGCGCGCCAGTTGTTCGCCTGCTGGTGGGCCAGTTTGCCCGCGAGGTAGAGCACCACGGGATCGTCGCAACCACCCTCAACGAGCTTGCGGCCGTGGTCCGCCAGGTCTTTGCGGCGAGGCACGCGGGCGGCGGCGGCGGCCTCGTCCTTGACCTCCTCCACGAGAAACGTGTGGGCGGCATCGACGAACGCCTCGGCCTCATCATCCCACGGCTTGCCCACGCGGCCGTGGGCGTGGAAGCCGTCCACGAGGATGCGGCGTTCCCAGACGGCGTACGCCCGGCGGAAATCGTTTTGGGTGTAGGCGTCGGGCGCGGCCACGATGGGACCGTCCCACTCCGAGCGTGCCAGTGCGGGCACCGGCGTGCCGGACGCGGCCAGCAGGCAGAACACAGTAAGCAGCCGCAGCCACGGGAAAAGCGGCGGCAGCGAGCGCGGGCGCGGCAGAGCAAGGCGGCGAGGGTTCATCGCCGCGCATGTTATCCCGGCGACACGCGTGAGGGCAAGCGTCGTCGCGGACAAGAAGAAATCGGCCGGGTGCTTCGGGAAACGGCCGCATCCGTCAGCCCCTCCCCCGCCGTGCGTCAGTCCGGCTGCAGCTCCTTGGCCTCGGCGTTGACGGCGCCGGCGATCTCAGTGAGCTTTTTATCCGTCGCGATTGCCTCGTCGAGCGACTCCTGCAAAAATTTCTCCGCCGACGTTTCGCCCAGCAGCTTCGCCCAGGTGCGCGCGCAGCCGTAGCTGGCGATCTCGTGATGCAGGATGCGTTGCAGCGCCGCGATCAGCCCGGCGTCCATCACTTCGGATTCCGCGTTTTCGGAAATCCACGTCTGCGCCTCGACGATCAGCCCGTGCGTGCCATCGGAGAACTCTCCCTCGGGCGAACCTTCCGGTTTGGGGTAAATCGCGTGGACGCGCGCAATTTGCTCCTGTGCCTCGTCCGCGTGACGTGAAAACGCTTCCAGCAAATCGTCGTTGGCCGCCGCGTCACGCATCCGCGGCAGGAAATCGACGACCTGGTTGGCCAGGCTGTAGAGTTCCTTCAATTCGTGGAGGTAGAGGTCGCGCAGGTTGGAAAATTTCATGAGGTGGAAGGGATGAGTGAAGTGCGGAGGCAGGGTCACCGAGGCGGCTGGATACGACGTAATCGCCCGTGCCGGGCGGCGTGCGTGTCAGGGTCGTGTTCGCCGCTGCGCGGCGGCGGCCTGCCTCCGTGCTCCTGGGGACTTTCCTGGTTCCCTCAACTCTGCGCCGCGAATGACGCCTCCGTGTCGCGCCCGGACGCTCGACCGGCCTCGATCCAGCCGAGCCGGTTCAGAAACGCGCCGCTCAAAAACACCACCGCCGCCGGCAGCATCAGCCCGAGCAGCAAAAGCGTGAGCGCCGCCGGTCCGGTGAGGATTTCCGCGATTTGGAGCATCGCGCCGGAGAGACCCTTGTGCAGCGCGCGATCCGCCGCGCCGTGGTGACGCAGCAACAGCAACAGCCAGAAAACGGTCTCCACCGCCGCGGCGCCGAGCGCCAGCGCGCGCAGCGCGGGGAGCCGGTAGCCGAGCACGAGCAGCCAGCTCACCGCGGAACCCATCCCGGCAACCCCGAAATGGGCCGGCAACATCGTGCGGTGCGTAAACCAGGCCGGAATCGCCGTCACGCCGATGAGCACGCCCGTGTACGTCGCCAGCAGCGTGCCCAGCGGCGCGGATGCCAGCAACAGCAGCAGCGCGCCGTACCAGAGCGCGTTTTGGATCGCATCGGGCAGCACCTCCCAATGGTGCAGCTCGACCGCCAGCGCCGCCGGTACCGAGAAAACCCCCAGGAGGGTGAGAATCCACGCGCCCATCGACATGGGTGAGCGATGCTTGAAGACGCGCAGCATGTTCAGGAACAGCATCGGCCGCCCCAGGTCGCTGACGAGCAGCGCCGGCGAAAGGATGCCGCCGCCGACTGCCGTCGTCCAGATCGCGGCGCGCGCGAGGTCCGGCTGCCGGAACATCCAGGCCATGAGCGCGACCACCGCCGCCATACCGGCAAGGCCGCCGACGAAGAAGTACACGGGAATTTCCCATGTCCAGGTAGGCGGCTTGACCACGGGCATGCCGTAGTAGCCCGGGCGGCCGGCGGCGTTCTCGCTGCCGCCGCGAACCCGCGCCTGGGTATCACGCACCAGGCCGCTCGGCGGGATCGGCCCGCCGGCGACGTCCACGCCGCGCGCGGTAACGACGCCGTCGCTGCCGGCCTGCGCGCGGAGGGCATCCAGGCGTTTCTCGAAGTCTTCGCGAAGGGGCGGCATTGGTGTGCAGTTGGGGGTTGAGCGAAGGGGCTGGTGCCGCGTGCCGGGCGGCTGTTGCGAGATGCGAGATGCGAGATGAAAAGGCAGAAGGACGCGGATGCGGGGTTTGCCAGAAAGCCAGCGTACAGCGGGTCGAAATGCGCGCTTTTGCGGGTGGCGGGAAACGAGACGCAGGGTAGGGGGATTATTTGTTGAATGAATCGGCTCTCAGAGAAATGCGAAGGCCAGCAGCGTCCCGCCGAGGGCAGCGGCGGCGGTGAGGAAAGCCGAGGTCCACGCGGCCTTGAGGTGGATGGTCGGGATCTGCGGCTTGGGCGGCAGGCCGTAGGCTTCCGGCTCGCCAAGCAGCAGGAAAAAAGCGTGGATGCCGCGCACGCTGGTTTCCTGCGGATCGTAATTGCGCGCGTCGGGGTACCCTTGCTTGTGCAAGGCTTCGACCCTGTGTCTGGGCATGGACGCGCAATTCGTCCAACGGCCCGAAGAGGATGCTCTCGGTCGGGCACGCCTTGGCACACGCGGGGGTCAGGCCGCTCGCCTGCCGGTCGTAGCAGAAGGTGCATTTGAAAGCGCCGCCGGCATCGAGAAGGGGCGGCTTGCGTTTGTCGATCACGCCGAAGGGGCATGCGACGACGCAGTAGCCGCAGCCGTTGCAAACGTCGTTCTGCACGAGCACGCTGCCGACTTCCGTGCGGACGATGGAGCCGGTGGGGCAGCTTTCCAGGCAGCCGGCTTCCTCGCAATGTTTGCACACGTCAGAGATGAAGAGCCAGCGGAAGGGGTCTTCCGCGCCGGTGGTGCCGTGGGCGGAGGCTTGGCCATCGGTGCGCGCGGTAACCTCGCCGTGCCCGTTGGCGCTCGCGCCGTGAGAGTGCCCGGTGCCAACACTATGCCCATAGCTGGGCGTATCGCAGCCCGCGCGGTTGATGGTTTCGAGACTGCTGCCGGACCCCGCAAGGGCGGTTGCGGATGGTGCTTGGCCGTTGTGCCCCATCATCGGGCCGGCAATCTGGCCGCCGCCGCGGGCGCGGTCCTGTTCGATGAAGAGGACATGCCGCCAAGTGGAGGCCCCGAGCGCGTCGGTGTTGTCGTAAGAGTTGCCGGACCAACGGTAGCCGTCATCAGGCACCTGGTTCCATTCCTTGCAAGCGACCTCGCATGCCTTGCACCCGATGCAGATGGTCGGGTCGGTATAAAACCCGACGACACGCCCGGTGGCGACGTAGTCGTGCCGGCGCTGGTTGGTGGATTGAGTGCCTTCACCAATCATAGTCTTTTATCTTCGCTCCTCTGCCTTCTGCCTTCTGCCTTCTGCCTTCTGCCTTCTGCCTTCTGCCTTCTCCCCGCCCCTCACGACGGCTGCCCCTGCTGGCCCTGCTCGGCGCCCATCTTGCTCATCGGCGGGTCGCCCGGCAAATGCTGCTCCATGTGCTGCACCACCGGGTCGCCTGGCGGCGTGAGGCCATCCACCATCTTCCGCCCAGCCGCCCCGCGCGGCAACCGCCCTTTCACGATGTTGCACACCAGCGCCTTGCTTTCCATGATCGTCACGTTCGGCTCGCCCGAGATTGCCAGCAAATCGTTGACAACGTCCCCCCGCAGCGGCCCCGCGTACCCGAAATGAAACGGGATCGCGGCCTGATGCACCACCCGCCCGTCGATCCGCAACGGCCGGATGCGCCGCGTCACCAGCGCCCGCGCTTCGACCGCCCCGCGCAGCGTCGAGACGGTCACATGGTCCCCGTTCGCGATGCCAAGCTCCCCGCCCAACTCGGGCGACATCTCCACGAACAGTTCCGGCTGCAACTCGTTCAGATGGCTGCAAAAACCGGCTCATCCCCCCGCAGGTGTGATGCTCCGTCAGCCGGTACGTCGTCAGCCCGAAGGGGAACCGCGGATCGACCGGCGGCGAGAAACGGTTGTCCGGGCGGCTGAACCAATTCTGTCGACAAGGTCGATCTTTTGTTCGCGCCTTATGCGACCGTGCCTACGGCGCCGATCATGCCGCTGGTCAAACAGCGCGGCATCTTGCTGATGGGCAACTTCTCATTCCAGGTGAACAGCAAGGTCCACCACGACATGTGGTTCAACAATGCGCCGTGGGGACCGCCCGACAGCTGGCCGGATTCGTTTCTCGACATCGCCCAAAAGGCCGGCGCCAAGAGTGTTGCGTTTCTGTCAGCCGACCAGGAATTCGCCCAGAATCTGGTGGTGACTCGCGCGCGAGGTCGCAAAGAAGCGCAATATGCCTGTCGTGTTCGACCAGGCCTATCCGCCCAGCACGGTGGAATTCTCCAGCATCATCCGCGCGCTGAAGGCGGCAAAGCCCGACGTGGTTTATGTTTCGTCGTATCCGCCGGATTCGGCCGGCATCTTGCGCGCCGTCAACGAGATCGGGATCGGCGACAACGTCAAGGTTTTTGGCGGCGGCATGGTCGGCCTGCAATTCGGCGCGGTGATGGAGAATATGGGCTCGCTGCTCAACGGCGTCGTCAATTACAACTCATGGCTCCCGGAACAGAAAATGTATTTCGAGGGAACCAAGGACTTCTTCGACAAATATACCAAGCGCGCGGTGGAAGCCAAGGTCGATCCGCTCGGCTACTATCTCGCACCGTTCGGCTATGCCAGCGGTCAGCTTGTCGAGGCGGCCGTCAAAGCGGTTGGATCGTTTGATCAGAAGGCGATGGCGAAATACCTGCACGCGAATGAGATCAAGACCATCGTCGGCCCGATGTCGTTTGACGCCGACGGCGAGCGCAAGGAAAACGCGGTGCTGCAGGCCCAGTTCCGCGGCGTCAAGGACAAGAACATCGAGCAGTTCCGCAGCCCGGGCAAGCAGGTGATCCTGTTCCCGGAGAAACTGAAATCCGGCGATCTCATCACGCCGTTTGAGGCCGCAAGGAAGTAGCAACCTCCACCGTCATCCTGAGGAGCCGCGCGCTTGCGCGGCGTCTCGAAGGACGCCGCGGGCGCTTGTGGCCATCCTTCGAGGCTCGCCTAAGAGGGCGAGCACCTCGGATGACGCGGTGTACCAGTTGACAGCGTGAGCTCTATCAGGCATGTGCGAACCGGCTGAAGCGGGCTAGAGCAGGTCAAGGGGGACTTCACTTGTTTTCATTTGACCTGCTGCTGGATGCGGTGGTGATCGGCGTGCTGCTCGGCTGCTTCTATGCAGCGGTCAGTCTCGGGTTGTCGGTCTCGTTCGGCCTGCTCGACGTCCCCCACGTCGCGCATCCGGCCTTCCTGGTGCTGGCGTCCTATGCGGTGTTCTTCCTCAACGATCAATATGGCATCGATCCGCTGCTGGCGGGGCTGCTGATCACACCGTTATTCTTTCTGTTCGGTCTCGTCGCCTATCGCCTGTACTACGAAACGTTCGAAAAGCGCGGCAGCGACGCCGGCGTGCGCGGCATCGCGTTCTTCTTCGGCATCGCATTCATCATCGAAGTCCTGATCATTCTGCAATTCGGCGTCGACCAGCGCTCGGTCACCGCGGACTATGTCGGCAAGGCATGGCGGATCGGCGATATGCGGATTCCATTCCGCCTGGTGGTCGCGTTCGCGGTCGCTGCGGCGCTGACGATTCTGCTGACGCTGTATCTGTCGCGAACCTTCATGGGACGCGCGATCCGCGCGGTCGCGCAGGACCAGGAGGCGCTGCGGTTGATGGGCGCCGACCCCATCCGGATCAAGCAATGGGCGTTCGGCATCGCCACCGCGGTGCTCGGGATCGCCGGCGCCTTGCTCATTATCGTCGCGCCGGTCGAGCCGACGCTCGACCGCGCCTATATCGGACGGACATTCTGCGTCGTGGTCATGGCGGGGCTCGGCAGCATGACCGGCACGCTCGTTGCCGGCATCATCCTCGGCGTCGCCGAAACCATCGTCCTCACTCTGTTCGGCGCCTCCTGGGCGCCAGCCATTTCGTTCGGGATGCTGCTTGCCATACTCGCCGTCCGGCCGCAGGGCCTGTTCGGCAGGCGATCATGAAGCGCAACGGCATCTTTTTCTGGATCGGCGCGGCGCTCTTTCTGGCCGCCGCGCTGCTGATGACGCAGATGGTCGGCAATCAGTATCCGTTCTTTGCCGGCTATGTGATCCTGCAGTTCATGGTGCTCGCCGTCGCATGGAGCATCCTCGGCGGCTATGCCGGCTACGTGAACTTCGGCACCAGCGCGTTTTTCGGCATCGGCGTCTACACCGCCGTCTTCCTGGTCAAGGCGTTCGACGCGCCGCTCGCCGTGCAGATCGCAGCAGCGGCCGCCGTCGGCGCCCTCATGGGTTTCGCTCTGGGCCTGTTGACCTTGCGCATGCAGGGGATCTTTTTCTCGATCGCGACGATTGCGCTGACCATCGTCATCGAGACGACGATCACGAACTGGCGATACGTCGGCGGTGCGGCCGGCATTCAGCTGCAGCGGCCGCATGGTGATGGCAGCCGTTCGACAATTATGTGCAGATGCTGTTTTTCGTCCAGGCGCTGCTGGTGGTGCTGGCGGTTGCGATTTCGCGCTACATCCAGAATTCATGGATCGGACGCGGCTTGCATGCGCTCCGGGATGACGAACTCGCCGCCGAATGCACGGGCGTCCCGACCCTGAGGTTGAAACTTACCGCATGCGTCATCTCCGGCGCGCTGATGTGCGCGGCTGGTGCGCCCGCCGCGATGTATCTGCAATACGCCGACCCTTCTTCCGCGTTCAATCTCAATTACTCCGTCTCGGTGCTGGCGATGTCTCTGATCGGCGGGACCGCGCATTGGGCGGGTCCGATCGTTGGCGCGGTCCTGCTGGGCACGACGCAACAATTGCTGACCGTTACCATCTCTTCGGAAGTGAACGTGCTGGTGCTCGGCGCGATGCTGGTGTTGTTCGTGGTGGCCGCGCCTGAGGGCATCATTGGCCTGATCCGAAAAGTTCGCCGCAATCGCTATGAGGGCGAAGGATGACGGCTTCCGAAATCTCAGCGAAAGCCCGGCGCCCCTGCTGCGGATCACCGCGTTGACCAAACGTTTCGGTGGATTCACCGCGCTCGACAATGTCAGTGTGGACATTCGTCCGGGAGAGCGTTTCGGTCTGATCGGCCCGAACGGCTCGGGCAAGACCACGCTGATCAACTGCATTTCCGGCGCGTTCCGTACCGAACCCGGCACCGTCGTGTTCCGCGACGAGGACATCACGCGGTTGCAGCCGCACATGCGCACGCGCCGCGGCATTGCGCGCAGCTTCCAGATCCCGCGGCCGTTCAAAAGCATGACGGTCGCCGAAAACCTCATGGTCGCGCTCGATTTCGCGGCAGACGAACTCGCTTCGGCAGCGCATCGGCGCGAGACGATGATGGCGATCCTGACGCGAATGGGTCTTGCCTCGAAGGCGAACGTGTCCGCGACAAAACTCAGCCAGGTGGAATTGCGCAAGATGGAACTTGCGCGTGCGATGGCGACGCACCCGAAACTGCTGATTTCCGACGAGGCGATGGCGGGCCTCTCCTCCTCGGAAGTCGACGAGGTGCTCGATCTGCTCATGAGTCTGGCGGATCAAGACATCACCATCATCATGATCGAGCATATCATGGCGGCGGTGATGCGTTTTTCGGACCGCGTGATGTGTCTGGAGGCGGGCCGGATCATCGCGATCGGCACGCCGACCGAAGTGATGGCCGACCGGCGCGTGCAGGAGGCCTATCTTGGCACTTAGCCTTGCCATCAACGACCTCGATGCGGGTTACGGCGCCGTGAAAGCGCTGCGCGGCGTCTCGCTCCATGTCGAGGCCGGCGAGACCGTCGCGCTTGCTCGGCACCAACGGCAACGGCAAGAGCACGCTGATGAAGTGCGTCGCCGGCCTCGTCCGGCCGGAGCGCGGGAGCATGTCGCTGACCATAGACGGCGTCGCACACGATCTGACCAGGCTGTCGGCGGAGGCTATCGTCGATCTCGGCGTGGCGCTGGTTCCTGAGGGGCGGCGGCTGTTTCCGAGGCTGACGGTCAAGGAAAACCTGATGCTCGGCGCCTTCCGCAAGGGCGCCCGGCGAAATATCGATCGCAATCTTGCGCTGGCTTTCGAAACGTTTCCAGCGCTGAAGGGACTGCAGGGTCAACTCGCCGGCACCATGTCAGGCGGCCAGCAACAGATGCTGGCGATTGCGCGCGCGCTGATGTCCTCGCCACGCCTGTTGCTCATCGATGAGCCATCGGTGGGCCTGTCGCCACTGCTGGTCTCGCAGACCATCTCCAAGATCGGCGAGCTCAACCGGCATCTCGGCCTGACGGTGCTGATGGCGGAGCAAAACTTCAATCAGGCGATCCGGATCGCCGATCGCGGTTACATCATCGTCCATGGTGAAATCGTCGTGGCGGCTCAATCGGTCGATGAGTTGAAAGGCAACGATATCGTCAAGCGGCTGTATCTGGGCGGGATGGCATGAGGAGGCGCTGCATCGACTAATTCTGCATGCCCCAGCGCTGCACCGTCATTCGTTCAATCAAACGGAAAATCACGTTCTCGACGAACAGGCCAATCAGAATGATGGTGAGCAAGCCGGCGAACACGTCGGGAATTTCGAGCTGATTTTTGGCTTCAAAAATGAACCAGCCTAACCCGCCTTGTCCGGACGTGGTTCCGAAGACCAGTTCGGCTGCGATCAGCGTGCGCCAGGCGAAGGCCCAGCCGATCTTCAGGCCGGCGAGGATGCTCGGGAACGCCGCCGGAATCAGAATTTTCGCAGCGAAACGCAAGCCGCCCAGCCCGTAATTCTGTCCCACCATCCGGTGGGTGTTGGACACGCCGCGGAAACCAGCATGCGTGTTGAGCGCCACCGCCCACAACACCGAGTGGACCAGCACGAATACCAGACTGCCGGTGCCAAGTCCGAACCAGATCATCGCCAGCGGCAGCAGCGCGATGGCAGGCAGCGGGTTGAACATCGCCGTCATTGTTTCGAGAAAATCGGTGCCGAGGCGGGTGTTGATGGCAAGGAAAGTGAGAACGGCTGCAATCGCCACGCCCGCGCTGTAGCCGATCAGCAGAACCTTGATCGAAAGCAGAGCGCGGACAATCAGCAGGCCGCTGGCAACGCCGCGCGCCATGGCCTGCACGGTGGCGCCGAAGGTCGGAAGCAGCAATTCGTTGTCGAGCCAGCGGGCGTAGCCTTCCCACAGCGCGGCCAGCACGATCAGCACGAACAATTTGCGCAACCAGCCTTGATTGTAGAGCGTCTCGAAGACGGTCAGCGGCTTCTGCACGATGCCGAAGCGTTCTGCTCCCATCGTGTCGCGGTAGATTTCCGGACGACGCGGCTAGCTTCAGACATGCTCGATCTCCTCCACCTTGTCGGCAAACAGCATGTCGTGAATGCTTCGTTGCAGCTCCGCGCCGCGCACGGACGCGGACTTCGCCGCGTGGCACGCTGTTGATCTCCGCCTTGACCTGGCCGGGATGCGGCGAAAGCAACAGAATGCGGTTGCCGATCTTGACCGCCTCGTCGATGGAATGGGTGACGAAGATCACCGTGAATTTCACTTCGTCCCACAGACCCAGCAATTCGTCCTGCATGCGTACGCGCGTGAGCGCATCGAGCGCAGCGAACGGCTCGTCCATCAGCAGGATGTCCGGCTCCATCGCCATGCCGCGCGCAATCGCCACGCGCTGCTTCATGCCGCCCGAGAGCATGTGCGGATAATTGTCGGCGAACTTGGTGAGGTTGACCTTCTCGATGTATTCCATCGCCTTTGCCCTGGCGTCGGCGGCGCTCAACCGGCCGGTCGGCCTGCAACGGAAACATCACGTTCTGCATCACGGTCTTCCAGGGAAGGAGCTGATCGAACTCCTGGAAGACCATCATGCGGTCGGGACCGGGCTTCACCACGGCGCGGCCCTTGAGGCGGATCTCGCCTTCGGTCGGCCGCATGTATCCGCCGATCGACTTGAGCAGAGTCGATTTTCCGCACCCGGACGGCCCGAGCAGAACGAAACGATCCGACTTGAGGACGTTGAAGTCGACGCGGTAGGTGGCGGTGACAAGGTGCTGCGCGCGTCTTGTATTGCAGCGTCACGCCGCTCACCTCGAGCAGACGGCTGACGATCCTCCGAATGCGTCATGTGTCCTCCAACGAAATCTACGCCAGCCGCCGTCAAGGCGGCGCGCTCTTCGATCTCAAGGCCGAGGATGAGATAGCTCCAGGACTTTCCGTGCGAGTCGAGATTGAGCGAGCTGTTGACCCCGCCTTCCAGTGCGTCCTGCATGACGAAATTCAGCCCGTGCAGATGCGGGATGACATAACGTTCGACCTTGCCGCGGATCAGGTCGGGGAATGCGCGTTTGACGCGCTCGGGCGTCAGCGCACCCATCAAGAGTTCGAAGTCTGCGGCGTCGTAGGCCCACACATTCACGTTCGATGTGTTGCCCTTGTCGCCGGCGCGCGCATGCGCGATGTCGCGGATAAGGCGCGGCGGATTGTTGCGCTGCGTGCTCATGCGACCAACACCTGCAGGCGAGGCTTGACCAGGTCGCGGTCGATCAGCACCGATTTGGTCATCACGCAAGGCACGATCGAGCCTCGAAAACCGCCGCCGCCTGCCGGGCCGCAGCACAGCAGCGATTCGACCTCCCACAGCATCAGTTCGGCGCCTTCTCTGGTGGGCGAGCGAATCGTGACATGCAGGCGCACGTCTTGCGCGTCCGATCCGCGCGGCGCCGGCGGTGGCAAACAGCGAATTGACGCCGATCAGATCGATGCGCAGCTTCGACGTAATGCCGTGCACCTCGCGTAGCCGGTAATTGGCGATCTCGGGCGGCCAATTGCCCCCGCGCCTGCGCTCCCGGGCCCGCGTAGCTGATGCCGGCTTCGCCCTGAAAGCCGTCATCGAAGCCGACCGTCACTTTGAGCGTCTGCGGGTCGGGCGTTGCCGCCGGCATTCGAGACCTTGATCCTGTCGGCGCCGACGCTGGCAATCTGCACCTTGCTGAAATCGGCGGTAACATCGGGCGTGAGATAGCGCGCAGGATCATGAACCTCGTAGAGCAATTGCTCCTTCACGGTCGCCAGCGTGACGTTGCCGCCGCTGTCGGTCAGTTTGGTGATCACCGCGCTGCCGTCGGCGTTCACTTCCGCGATCGGATAGCCGCAACGATCGAGATTGGTCACGTCCTTGACGCCGGGATCGGCGAAATAGCCTCCGGTGATCTGCATGCCGCATTCCATCAGATGGCCGACCAGGGTGCCTGCGCCCATGCGTTGCGCGTCCATCGGCGTCCCAGCCGAAACGATGCGCCAGCGGTGCCAGGAACATCGAGGGGTCGGCAAGTCTTCCGCCAATGATGACATCGGCGCCGGCTTCGCAGTGCGGGGATTATGGCGTCGGCGCCGAGATAGGCGTTCATTCCGACGACCGGCATCCCGATGTCGGACAAAGTGCCGGGCTCATCCATGAAGGCGTGATCGCGCTCAACCACGTCCGACACGTCGTCACCCTCGATGCAGGCGACCTTCAGGCCCTTGAGGCCGAGTTCGCGCGCAATCTCGACGGTGCGCTGCGCTGCCGCGCGCGGATTGGCGGCTCCCATGTTGGTGACGATCGTGGTGCCGGCGGCACGGCATGCGGGCAATAGCGCATGCATGCGGCGGTGCAGATGCGCGTTGTAGCCGCGGTTCGGATCGGCCATGCGGTCGCGATGACCGAAAGCGACCGTACGCTCGCCGAGGCACTCCAGCACCATGACATCGAGTTCGCCGCGTTCGGCCAGATCGACCGCCGGATCCAGCCGGTCGGCGGCAAAGCCGGCACCGGTGCCGATCCGAAAGCTTGAGGCACTTTTGCTCATGCGACTGTCCTGGATTCCCGGCTTCAGTCGCCGCCCTGATTGCTGTTCTCCGCGAAGAACAGGTCGCCGAGCGTCGCGGGCGACTGCTTGATCGACCCGATTTCGGCCATGAACTTCGCCGTCTTGAATACTTTCTCCGGTTTAAGCGTGTAGGCGTAATCCTTGTCGCTGATGATCTTGAGGATGTCGTCGATCGAGTTCTTTTTGTCGTTGGCGGCGGCCAAGATAAAGCTCCGCGGCCGCTCGCTTGTCTTTGTTGATGATAGTCGATGGCCTCGCTCAAGCCGTCGTAGAACGCCTTGTAGGCCTTGGGATTTGTATCGTGAAATTTGGTGCTCGCCGTCAGCACGACCGCGGTCGCGGGGCCGCCGAGGATTTCATAATTCGTCGTTACCAGATGCGCTCCCGGCACTTTCATTTCCTGTTCGTAGAACGGCGATGATGAAAAGTGCGCGTTGACGCCGGCGGTATTGTTGGTGAAGGCGAGCGTGGCATCAGGATGCGACAGCGAAATGGTGAACGGATCAAGTTTGCCGAATTCCTTTTCGCCGAAGGCCTTTGCCGCAGCCATCTGCAGCATGATCGCCTGGGTCGAAATTTTGATCGAGGGCACGGCGATCTTGTCCTTGGCGCTGAAGTCCTTGATGCTCTTCACATCCGGATTGCGCGTGATCAGGTAGAGCGGATAGGTGGTCATCGACGAGACGCCCTTGATCTGGCCGCGGGTCTTGTCCCACAGCGTGATCATCGACGGCGCGCCTTGCGCCGCGAATTGGATCGCATTCGAGATCAGGCCGTCGTTCATGGCGCTGGGACCGGCAACTTTCGCCCAGACTACCTTGAAGTCGGCCAGTCCGGCGGCAGCGGCATGTTTTTCGACCAGGCCTTGCTTCTCCATTACCATCAGAGGAAGAAAGCTCACGCCGTACTGCTGGGCGACGACGATTTCGTTCACCTCGGCCCGGCTGGTTGTGGTCGATGCTAGCGATAGCGCCAGAAACAGCGCAAATGACGTGACGCGAACAGTCATGAAAATAGCCTCCCGTTGCTTCGGCCTTTGCCGGCCGGCTTTTTTGCTCAACCGAGAATGAGGTGAAGCCAGTTATTTTACAATTGAATATTTTGTATGGCACTTATAATATTTCATTATGGAGCCAAATCTTACGCAGATCCGCAGCTTTGTGGCGATCGCCAAGCTAGGCAGCTTTACGCGCGCCGCCCGCGCGGTGAACTTGTCTCAGCCTGCCCTTACCGTGCAGATACGCCAGTTAGAGAGTGCATTGAACGTCAAGATTCTGGACCGCAATACGCGCTCGTTGCGGCTAACGCGGGTGGGCGAGGAACTGCTTTCGGTGTTCGACCGTCTGCTAAATGAATTCGACACGGTGGTGACGGGCGCCAAGGATCTGGCCGACAAACGTCTCGGCGTCGTACGTCTTGCCTGTCTGCCGTCCTTTGCCGCCACCGTTCTGCCAAAGGCCATCGTCGCCTTTCGCGCGCGCCATCCCGGCATTCAGTTCCTGCTCAAGGATGGCGTTGGCCGCAAGATCGTCGAGCTCGTCAAATCGGAGCAAGTCGATTTCGGGATCGCCGGCGGCGAAGTGAACGATCCGGACGTGCAGACCAAGGTCCTCACACGCGACCGCATGCACGCGGTCTATCTAGCACCGCACGCGCTCGACAAGGAGAAGAAGATCGCCGCGGAGACCCTCGCCCGTCAGCCCCTCATCCTGATGGATGAAGAAAGTACGGTTCGCCAAGTGGTCGATCTCGCGTTCGATAAATTGGGCTACTCGGTCAAACCGGTGCTTGAGGCAACCTATATGTCAACCGCGGTTGGCATGGCGCGGGCCAAGCTCGGCGTTGCGGTGCTGCCCTCTACCGCAATCGAGGCCCACGCCTCGGGCAGATTGAAATCGCGCCCGATCGAGGGAAATGAGTTTGGCCGTTCGATCTTTATCGTCCGCAGGGCCGGACGCTCACTGCCTCCGGCAAGCGAAAGCTTTATCGCGACGTTGCTATCGCTTTTTGCAAAAGGCTCACGGTAGGCGCTCAGCGCGGCGGAAAACTCGCCAAAGCCGACGCCATGCGGGTCGTCAACACATGCGACAAGACCTCGACCGGACCCTTGTTGAAACCTTCTGCGTAAGCACCGGGAATCTCGGCGAATTCGAACGATGCAAAAGCACGCTTCCAGGCCAACTCCGGTCGGTGAAATCGTCGTGCCGAATTATGTTCAAAGTTATCTCGTCCGGAAATAAGGAGAACGCTGCCGGGGTATGGTTGTAATTCAAATGCCCAGTCCATCAGGACCAACAGCGGCACATGCCGTTTGCGTCTTAACGCATGTTGGGCAATGGCGACCGCAATAATTGCGCCTTGGCAATTGCCGCCAACGAAAAAAGGTCCCTCGGGACATACGTAGAGGACGTCCGATAGGTATCGCAATGCAAAGGCCTGGATATCGTCTTCGGAGTAATCGCTGATGTCGACGCCTGAGCGGAACGCATAGAGCGGTTGGTCGGGACCCAATGCTTTCGCGAGCTCGACTGGCTCTTGGAAGGAATTGAAGACCCAAAACAAGGGTGGTTTCGTCCCACCGGCGTTGATCGTCAATATCGTTCGGCTCGCTGTGCTGCGCTGCCCCGGCCAAGTTTCGAGAACGCTGGACAGTCTTTCGTGCAACGGTGCCGGGAGCGGCCAGGCAATCGCAGAGGTTAGTTCTCCGCTATTCGGTGAAGTGCCGCCCAGTTGAACAAGTCTCAGCAAAGCTTCAAAGGTCGGCTCGACGAAAAACTCTTCGCTTGAGATGTGAATGCCGAACTCTTCCAGGATCTGGAAATGCATGGTGAGAGAGCGCAATAAATCCCCGCCGCAATCGAAAAAATTTGCCTGTAAGGCAACCGGGCTGTCCAACCCTAGCGAATTTTTCCAGATCGTTTCGAGCCGCTGACTGGATCGATGAGCTATCCTTGCCACGACCAGACTTGATGGAGGCTTAGCCAGCGTTGTCTCACCCGCCGGAGGGCCAATAAATCGAATCGACCCAAACGCACTTGTCCGGCTTTGCCGAAACGCCGCGCCAGCGCGGCGCTTATCGTTTTCGAGGCCGCGTGCGGCAGTTCCGACACGGCGAAGACTGCGAGCGCGAGAGATTTTTTCGAGATCGTTTTGAACCGTGCACGGATTGACGAGACGTCGTTACCGGAAGCAAGCTCGGAGGTCGGCCCGCGTTCTCGCCGGCGGACGTCTTCGCCGAATGTCCGCGATGTGACCCCGAACTGGCCCTGCGGGATTTCGGAATTCATCCGATCTGAGGAAAATGCCACCGCTATCCAGACCGACTTGCAACCTTTCCGCAGTCTTCATGTTCACTCCAATCAGGCTTTCGGGCACACTGGATACCGGCGCGGACAGTTCGTCGTCACGGCGACGAAGCTCTTCGCGATCGATTTTAAAATTCGGCAAGCGCGGCAACTCGCCGAGCACTGCGAGAGAAGCCGGGACCATAAAGCCGGGTAAACGCGCTCTCAATGACGCGGCCAACTCTCGCGCCGTAAAATTATCAGCCTCGTGCTTCCGTTCAACGTAGCCTTTCAGTGATTGCGGCATGCCACCGCTGTCCATCCGCACAAGAACAGCTGCGTCCTGGACGCCGGCGCAGGCTCGCAACGCGGCTTCGATTTCGCCGATTTCAACCCTACGACCGTTCAACTTGATCTGCTGGTCGTTGCGTCCGACAAATTCGATCAATCCGTCTTCGCGCCGCCGGCCCCAATCGCCGGTCTTGAACACGCGACTTTGCGGATCAGCCGCGTCGGTCGTGAACACTCGTGCAGTCAGCTCCGGATCATTCCAATATCCCTGAGAAATGTAGCGGCCGCTGACGACAAATTTTCCAACCTCCCCTTCCGCGACCGGCTCACTCCTCTCATCAACAAACATCACCCGTAGGTCAGGGTGGATTCTACCAACCGGTAAGTTGGGATTTGAGGCACGTAATTCGCGGTCGACAAACCAGCCGCTGAATTGTCCTGCCGTTTCAGTGAGTTCCAGTTCCGACGTGCATGTAAGCATCAGCAGATGCCAAGCGTTCGAACGCATCGAAATCAGTCCAGTCGACGCGCTGCCCTCCCGATACGATCGGCGGACGCTATTGAGGCGTTGATTTGGGCCGAGCGTGTCGGCGAGCTGGCGAAGAAGGACAGGCACCGTACGAAACATCGTAATCCCGCGCGTCTCTATCTCCCGCACCAGAGCTCCGAGCCCGAGTTCGTTCGGCGGTAAAATGTGGAGAGAGCGCCGTTGAGAATAGGCAGAAAAATGTCCCGAAGTCCCGCAATTGAGGTTGGAGAATCCAAGAGCCCGACACGGTCCTCTGGATCGAGGTGGTATGCATTGGTCCTCTGCATGACCGTGTGCAGGAGATTCCGATGATCGTGATGAACGCCCTTTGGAGCGCCGGTGGAGCCCGATGTGTAAACAATGCATGCGAGATCGTCAGGCGCTGTGCTCACAACTGGCTGAGATATCGCGATGTCAGGAATTGCATCGATATTCACGAGTGGGAGGGATCGTCCAAACTTCTCGTTTAACGCACCCGCCAAATCGCCCCTGGAGATTATGGCCGCGGCACCGGCTCGCGTTGCAATAAGGCCATTGCGCTCGAACGGATTGCTGGCATCAAGCGGAATGCAGCCGCGTCCCGCGGCGAGCACCGCTAACATCGCTGCGGGATAATATGCGTCTCGAGGCAGCACGATCGCGACGGGACCGGCGCGGCCGTCTATGGCGTGGAGCGTCGCGGCTGCGATACGCGTGACAAGGCGCGTGAGTTCCGCATAGGTCAGCCGTCGAACTGTGTCGGCGACCGCCGTCCTTTCGGCAAAGCGGCGCGCTGTCAGCTCGAATCTTATCGACAATAGATTTCTCCAGCGCCGAACAAGGAAATAGTTCAAACGGCCGACCGACCGGACCTCCGTGGTCGAGTGGCCAATCTACGGTAGTCTGAAACGACGATTTCAATTTCATGACCGCTGCTTGATCGCTGACGCGGTTTTCCTTCATCTAGCTGGAGCGGTCGCGTCGATGCAATCCGATACCGTCCGGTCGCGACGCGTAAAGTTCGTCGCATTCATAAAACCATCCGTTTGATCCTGGTTCAGACCGGGGGATCGGGTAACCAGAGGCAGGGCCAATTGGACGTTCTAAAGGTCTTTACCTCATAGTTATTCCCCGATATCTATAAAGGGCTTGCACAATTAGGAGAACACGATGGACCATCGCGATGACGTGGCCGAAGTATCGCCGGAGTCGCTGGATTTCAGCAAACTTCTTGGCTTCCGCAATCTCGTGCCTGTCGCCAGGCGCGATGATGACATTCGTCAGAGCTCTGCGGAAGCCTTCACAAAACGGGGGACCGAAGGCTGCGTGGCTGTTCCGGCGTAAGAGGTTGCGTTAGCGTAGCATTTTCGCATGGCGGCTCGCGTGTTCCTTCCAGGTGCCAACGATCCGGCGGCCCTTGATAAGGCGATGCGGTTGTCGCTTGCGTCGAGCCTTTCCTACATTCATTCGGCCGTTGGTTTTCGCCTCGGAGTTTCAGCCTCCGACGCCGACGCCGTGATTAACAACATTCAAACGCACCGGGTAAGACCGGGCGTATTCGGCCGCTACTACAAACTCGTGTTCGCGATCGAGAGCGGTCAATTCGAAGAGGCGCGAAGTCTGCTTTTGGAGCTTGCCTCCCTTGCGGCAGAGGAGCCCGCCTTCTCCGTCATGCCCTTCACCGACGCTGCGCTAGGCCCCGAACGCAAGCTGTATAGTGAGTTGATTGATCCCAATCCGGGCGACGCACCATGGATGGTGCCGCCGCCTGACGGCGCTGGCGGCTTCGGCAATCTCGTCCCCCAGGCGCTGAGCTTGCTGGATGTAATCGATAAAGAACTTGCCGCCGAGTTGCGCGGGCTCGTCATCGAGGTAGTTGGTGCGTCCGAGTATGAAGGTCTGAACGCGCGAAGTTTCGGCAGCGTTTCGTCCCTGATGCTTTGGGGATTGATGGTGGTCAATGTAAAGCGGCACCCGGCGGCGGCAGAGCTCCTCCTTGGACTGGTTCATGAGGCCGCCCATATGCTGCTCTTCGCTCACTCCAGGGACGAACCGCTGGTGACCAATCCGATCGGCGAGCTATACAACTCGCCGTTGCGAAGCGACCCGAGGCCGATGGATGGCGTGTATCATGCCACGTTTGTGCTTTCGCGAGTTTTTTATGCCATGGAAAAGCTGCGGCAAGCGACCACGAAAGAATTTGCTCCGCTCCCCATCAGTCTGATCGAAGAGCGGCTAGCATTTTTCCGCGAGCGCTATTTCGGCGGTCTAGCCGTGATTCAAAAATACGGCAAACTGACGCAGACCGGGGAGAGAATCCTCGACAAGTCACTAGAGTATATGAAAGCCGCCTAGATGGGCGTAGCGGCTTCCGCGTCTCCCGCATTGGCGAATGGCGGCCCCATCGTTCTCGACGCCGAAGAACCCCGCAATCTTGCAAAGCGGATCTGGCAGCGGGTAGCGGAGAAGCCGGATGGTGTCGTCCGCAGCTACCGTGAGGACGGAAATCACAAGACACAAAGTCGCGTGGCTCTTTGGCAGCGTTCGGCCGACATTGCGGCAGCGTTAGCGCGCGCAGGTGCGAAGCCCGCAACGGCTGTTGTCATTCTGTCGGACGACATCCTCGATTTTCTTCCCGCCTTCTGGGCGTGTATACGCGGCGGCTTCCTCGCCGTCCCGCTGATGAGTGCCGCCAAGGATGCGAGCTACCGCGGCCAAGCGGATTTCGACGCGGCGCTTTCGCTTCTGCAAGGTTGTTTCGTTCTCGCCGACGATGCATTCGTCGCGCTGGCGAAAGACCGCACCCAAGTTCTCGCCGGCGTCATACCATTGTCGTCGGTGGCGCCTGACAAGACGTGGATCGATCGCGACCTGCCTTCCGACCCGCTTTGTCTTACGGCCACGTCAGGCTCTTCCGGCAGGCTCAAGCTGGTCGCCTTGTCGCATTCCGCGCTCATCTACCGCAATTACGATAGCACCCGACAGCCCGCCCCAAGCGGCTCGCACGCGCTCGGAACGTTTCCACTCGACACCGTGACCGGTCAGCACGCGATCTATCTGCATACAGATGCGGTGACACAACTACCGGCCAGACTAATGACGGCACGTCCGACCGCTATTCTGGACGCCGTCGAACAACTCGGAATTTCAGTTCTCACCATGACAAGTTCGATGATCGGGCGGATTCTGGAGCAAGACGGTCGCGCAAGCCGTCCACGCAATCTTTCTTGCCTTCAATCTATTGGGGTTGGCGCAGAACCGATCGCGGCCCGGCTGATTCATGATTTTGCGCACCTGCTTAAAAACCACGGCGGCAATTCCAATCTGCTCGGCGCAGGATATGGCACCACGGAGACGGGCGCACTCACCGTTGGCTCCCGCGATTTTCTGACGGCGAATCCGGTCTCGCCAATATGTCTAGGTCCACCCCGGTCTGGCGTCGCAATTCGTATCGTCGCCGAGGATCGGTCGGTCGTTAGCCTTGACGAACTTGGTGAGCTTGAAGTCTTGTGCCCCGAAAAAATCTTTTCCGGCTACTGGGGCGATCCTGATCTCACGCGCGATAGCTTCACGCCTGACGGCTGGTGGAAAACGGGTGATCTCGGGCAATTGATCGACGGTCAACTTTACCTTCACGGCCGCGCTAAAGAGGTGTTCATTCAAAACGGAAAAAAATTCTCGTTCGCCGACATCGACGCCGAGATGCAAAACGACCTGAGGCCCGGAGATGTTGCGCATGCCTTCACGGCGTCACGACCCGGCGAGGCGGATAGGCTTGCCGTTGTGTTTGCCGTATCCGAACATTCCCCGACGGATGGCATCGCGGATGCGATCAGGACCGCCCTCGCCCGGCGTTTCGGCCTCTATCCTAGCGTTGTCTTTGCAACAGAAATCCACCGCATTCCCCGGACCACGGCCGGCAAGGTACGCCGCAGCCTGTTGAATGGCCTCGATTCCGCGAGACCTGCGGCACGGAGCGTCGAGTATCCCAACGGTCTTCAAGCAGGTGGAACTGCTTCGTCATTCCGTGAACACCTGAAAGCGATTTGGAATCGCGGGCACAAATTTTTAACGACGCCGACCTTCGCGCTACTGAGACCTGTCGGGAACCGGCGCACTTCCCCCCGCTTCAACACAAGTCCTGAGTTTCGATGGCAGTTGCCGCCGGCGTTGCGCAGCAGCTTGATGAGCGCTCTTGAAACGTGGCCGGGAGAAAGGCCGACGAAGTCGAGAGTTATGCTGGCCAACAATACCGGTGGCACCAGGCCGCCGCTATTCTGGGTCTTCAACACCAACCTTGAGATCAAGCAGTTCGCAACGGCCCTCGGCGATGATCAGCCGCTCTATGCATTCCTTTCAGGAGTAGAGATCACTGACTACCATGAAGACGATGTTCAGGCGTTAGCCTTAGCATATCTCTCCGACATCACTGAGGTTTGCCCCCACGGTCCCTTTTTTATCGCGGGCAATTGCCAAGGGGGCATCATCGCGCTCGCCATCGCCGAGCATGCCCTGAGGCGCAAGCGCCATGTCCCCCTTCTCGTTTTGATGGACTGGTCGTTCCCGTTGCAACCTTTTAGCGGAAGCGTTCTGCTCGTCTCTGGAAGTGACAATTTCAATCACAACGCGATCCGGCATTTCCAGAGACCCGAGCTGGCATGGAAGCGTGCGTTTGCATCGTTTGAATTCGCCGAGATACCCGGCGGCTACGCACAGGGTTTCGACGAAGGTCAGGTCGAGGTCCTGATCGAGGTGCTGACAAGCCGCATGCGATCTGCGCTATCGAAGCCTTCGAAGATATTACCCGCGAGCGGTTATCACGGCAGGATCACGGTGGACGACGTCCCCCGGATCATGGAGCCTGGCAGTCGCGCGACGATCAATGTCGTCGTCAGACAGGACAGCGACGTGGCGTGGGCCCCTACCGAGCAATCCGGCCTGGTGGTCGGTAGCCGATGGCTCGACGCCAACGGCCATGTTCTGAAAAACATCAGCTGTAGAGCAGCCCTTCCGGCAATGGCGCCAAACTCGTTCGTCGCGCTCGATATGAAGATCATGGCCCCGGACAACGCAGGCCAATTCACGCTCAATGTCGAACTTTGTGAAGAAGGCAATCGATGGTTTGGCGCGCCCGAGGCTGGATTTCGTGCCGCGGTATTTGTTAGTCCGGGACATCTCTCCGCCTCAGGCCGTGGATAGAGACTGATTGGGTACCAGCCGCCCGGTTGTCTAATTGGCCTCCAACTTTCCACACGCATTTTTCGATCTGGAGATGGGGCGGATTTCACACTGCGGAATTGAGCGCATCGAGCAACCTTGGCGCAACGGTTTGGGGCGCGCAGATGCTGGCGAGGCGCCGCTGCGCCGACAAAACCGCATCATGGGCCAGATCGCGATGGTTATAAACCCAGCGCAGCAGCCATGCCGCATGGTCGATGTCCGCCTTCGCCCACTGACCGGTCGTCTCCGCCCATCCATCGGTCGGCTCGGATGCGACATCGATCATGTCGTAGCGCGCGAAAAGCGGGTAGTCGGCGCCGAGCGATTCGGGAGGCGCGGCCCAACCCGTCGTCACCGCCGGCGTCCCGGCGGCAATGGCCTCGGCGATCGTCAGTCCGAAGCCTTCTCCGCGGCTCAGCGATAACGAGCAATCGCTGCGGATTGCCAACGCTTGGAGTTGGTCCTCCGGCAAGTAGTGCGTAATGAGATGAAGGCGCGGCACACGGCCGTGCCGGCCCATGACTTCGGCAAACGAGACTTCGACAGGCCGATGCTTGATGAAATCTTTTGCGCTGGTCTTGACCACGAGGAGAACATCTTCCTTCGGCCCGAAAGCGCGCAAAAAGGCTTCGATACTATCGGCGATGGCCTTGCGCGCTTGCCACGGCCCGATCACGGAAACGACGAAGGTTTCGGCGCCGACGCCCTCCGGAAGCGGCGCCAAGACCCCAACGTCCGCTGGCTTCGCCGGCAGTATCGGCGATACAACGTGCGGGACGATCCACATCGGCACGGTCACGCCGGATGCCCTGAAGCTGTCGAAATTGAATCGCGACGGCACGATGACGCCATCGAGCGTATTGAGCATCCCGACGGTAACATCCGGCAAGACGCTCTGTTCGAAGGTCGTCATAGCCAGGGTACGTCGCGCCGGATAGTCGCCGCGAAGCTTTGCCCAGAATTCCCGCGTCGTGTGCATCACGGCGATGGCCGGATCGATTGTACCCGCCGATAGCGCCGCGTTCGCGATGCTAGCTGGAAGTGTCTGGTGTGGGGGCGCTGCGAAATAACCGTTTCCCCAAAGCGGCGAACCGAACTGCAGCGGAATCCACCGCACGTCGATGCCGTCGCCATCCAGAAGCGCCAGATAGTCGCGCGTTGCGTTGCCGTATCCTGTGCCGGGTAGGAAACCCGCAAATAGCACGCCCGGCGATGCGGTCATTGCGCGTCTTCCGGCAAGTATCGGCGCAGCAGCCGAAACAAGGTGGTATCCACTTTGCGTATGTTTTCAGGCGTTACCAGCCCTGCATGGAACGCAACGAAATCGATGCGGGATTCATGGCCCCAGAGGTGCTCCCACAAATGTAAGCTGATGGTTTCGAGTGGCGGGTTTTCGTCACCGAACAGGAGGCGCATCAAGTCTAGAGTGTTGTGATCGAACGGGTAGAAAAGCGCTGTAGGCGCGAGTTCGATCTCGGAGGGGTGCTGATTGGCCAGGCGGCCGGGCAGCAGCGTAGAGTGGTCGCTCCACCCATCAATCGCCGAAGGCATCGCCTCGCGCCACCGGCGTGCGAACGCCGAATCGGGTTCGCTCGCCAGCAAAGCGTTGCCTATGGAAACCTGGCCACCGAGGTCGCTCTCCCGCGCAGCCACAAAGCGATGTGCCCGCAGTTCGTCGGGAAACCGTCTAACAAAGATGGTGTCGATGTCGGCGTAGATGCCGCCGCACCGGATCAGTGCATCAATGCGCGTGAAATCGGCATGGTGGGCGTACCGGTAGATTTTAGGAACGCGGTCGTCATATCGATAGTTGTCGACTTCGGGCGCTGGCTTGGCGTCCGCGACTGTAACGCGACCGTCGAGCCTATCCCACCAAGGTCCCCACGGCTTCTCAGCGCAATGTACGATGACCTGTTGCGGTTTGTTCACCTGGAGACAAGACTGGATGGCTAGGAAATGAAGCAAGGGAAACGGTTTAGTCTGGGGCTTGAAGCCGTAGACGAAGTGAAAGATGTCCGGAATCATGACGCCTATCTAGTTTATTTAAATCGGCACCGCAATTTGATGTACGCGGTCAACCCCGCGCTTCATGTAGCCACCATTGATGCGTTTGAGTAAGTTGCATGTGGCCGCGCGTAGCAGGAAATCCGGCATCGGCTGCAATGATAGCTTCCCGCGCCACCAATCATGAGGGCCTATGATGCTGCGGCGACGGCTGCTCTTCCTGTCGCCGATCATTCCAGCGCAGGGCGGAAACGGACTGGCGATGCGGACGGGGTTCTTCCTCAACGCGTATGCACGTGAATTCGATGTCGATCTCGCGGTGTTTCCGATCGTCAACAGTGCTTCCGGGCCGACACCATTTCTTTATGCGCGGACAAATCGCCTTCATGTGTTCTTGCAACCTCCCGCCGATACGCATTTTTCGCTGGTTGCTGCGCTTGCCGATCCGGATGCGAGACTGGCGGCGTTTCGCCTCTACGGGCGTCCGTCACTGACGAGTTGCGTCAGCGCTGCGGCACAAGAGATGCTGACGGCGTGGATTGCAGACCAATCGTACGATGCCGTTCACATCGGACGGCTGTATCTTGCCCCGCTTGCGCAGAGGTGGCTGGCGCAACCCGCGAGCCAGCGGCCTCGGCTGATCATCGACTGCGATGACGACGATGCAAAAACGTATCGGGGGCTGGCGGCGCTCGCGCGCGAAAGCCACCGGCCGCGCGCCGCGGCTTGGGCGGAAGCCGAAGCCGTGGCGTTTGCAGCGATGGCGCGGCGCGTCTTGCCCGGATTCGACCTGGCTTTCGCAGCATCGCGCGCGGATGCGCAATCGCTTTCGTCGGACGCAGCGCCGGTTTCGGTGGTCCCAAATGTCGTGCCTGAGAAATCCCGGTCGAGGCGTCCGCCAACGCCGCGCCCGCGGCGTGGCAAAAGCAGGACCATCTTGTTTGCAGCCAGCATGGGGTACGCGCCGAACGACGACGCCGCACGCTGGTTTCTGACCCGTATCTGGCCCCGGCTTCGGCAGAGTGTGCGCTTCCCGCTTCGCTTCGTCCTGGCCGGCAGCAATCCGTCGGAAGCTCTGCTCCGGCTCGGACGCCAGCATTCGGTATGGGTGACCGGCACCGTTCCGGACATGGCTCCGTACTATCAGCGCGCCGATCTCGCGGTGATACCGATGCGGGCGGGCGGCGGCACCCGCATCAAGCTATTGGAAGCAGCCGCGCACGGCATCCCCATCGTTTCGACCCCGATTGGTGCCGAAGGCACGACTTTTCGACATGGCCGAGACCTGTTATTGGCAAATACAGAAGAACTGTTTCTCAGGGCATGTGCGGATTTGCTGAATAATCGCGTCCTTGCAGCGGAATTCGCCCGGCGGGCCTATCTCAGGGTCCTGCGTGACTACGATGCGGGCCGATGGAGCCGTCAGGTGAACGACTGGGCTACGCGGGCCTTAGAGAAGTGAAGTGGGGTGATCGATGTCGCAATTCTGGAGCCGTGTGCCGGACCTAGACGTGAATGAAGTGCCGGACGGCTATTTGATCTATCATGGCGCAAACGACAGCGTCTCCTATCTCAACACATCGGCGGCCGTAGTTTTCGAGTTCTGCGATGGGAAGTTGACCGCCGAGGAAATAGTGTCTCGCGTGATCAAACTTTTTGGCCTGAGCGACTCGCATCAAGACGAGATCAGAGGATGTCTGGAATTGCTTGCCAAGGAAGGGGTGATCCAATCCACCGCGACGTAATTTCTTGCACGCTCGAGCGCCGATTTACGTTGCGGACACCGGATGCTGTCGTCTTCGATGCCGTCAGATTTCTGGAATGCACGCCTGAAATTGTAGGAGCGACGCTCGCAGAGGTCGCCATCGGCGTCGAGACAAGTCGCGACGGTTATCGGATCGTTCAAAACGACCTGCTTCTTGCCCAGTCAAACAGCGTGCAACGCGTTGTCGATGATTTGAACCTTCATCTTTTCGATCGATCACTCGAAGATCGGCCGCGGGCAGCATTACTGCATGCAGCTTGCTTGCGTCGGGGCAAGCAGCGTCTGCTCATTGCCGGGACGAAAGGTGCGGGAAAAACCACGCTTGCGATCCGGCTGATCCAGGCCGGGTACACGATAGAGGGTGATGAGCAGGTCTTCATCGGCAGTGGCGGCGTCACCGCACGGCCGCGAGGGTGCCGGGTCAAGGCTACCAGCCTCCCCTATCTGAGGGGCATGGCCGAGATCATTGCAGCTGCCCCCTCGTACACGCTTGACGAGGTGGGCACGGTTTTCAACGTCGATCCCGGACGCTGGGTTCGACCTGGCGGATCGAACATGGCGAGGTCGATTGCGTGATTGTGCTGGAGCCTAATCATGGGGGTCCTTCGTCTATCCGGCCTCTGCCCGCGACAATGATGGTGCAGGCGCTGATGCCGGAGATCGGGCTGCGGGAGACCGGCCGGGCGGCGATGATCGCAGCCCTCGCCGCGTTGGCCAACCGCGCTCGCGCTTATCTCCTCTCGCTGGGAGATCACGAGGGTGCCCTTCGTTGTATTGAGGCGGCGCTCGATGGATAATGGCCGCCTTTTCAGCCAAGTCGAATGTTGCAAGGATGCATCTTGGCCGGAATCTCGGCCAAGATGGCGGATAAATGGAGTGCATCGCCATTGACATCGGGCCTAAAATTAGCTGGAGATAATGTGATAATTCAGTAGATTTTATCAAAGTACCGAGTGGGGCTCGAACAACATGTCTGAACAAAATAATAACCAAAATGAAGCACTTGAGGGTCTCGATACCGCAAAACGCGAAACACTCTCGCGACTTGTGACAGGCGCCGTATTTGCCGTTCCCGTCGTCGCCTCGTTTACCATGCGTGGACTGGCCATTCGTCCAGCTAATGCGGCCTTCAGCTTCGGTAACTCGAACGGAACAGTACCAGGCGTCCTGCAGTGAGATTGATGTGCGGTCGCGGCCGTTCGTTACAAGTTGCAATTTCGATCTGACAGGAATCGGCTTTCGGCGACGCTCATCGTCAGGGACGAGTCTCGCTTTATCGAGGATTGTCTCGCTTCACTTGTCGGCAAAGTAGACGAGATCGTCCTGGTCGATACCGGGTCGCGCGACGACACGCTTGAAAAGGCGCGGAAGTTTCCAATCGAACTCTATCATTTTTCGTGGTGCGACGACTTCGCCGCAGCCCGCAACTTTGCGATCGACCAGGCGACGGGCGGCTGGATCCTGTACATCGATGCCGACGAGCGTTTCGAGGTGCCGGACCCGTCCCATCTGGAAGCGGTGCTGGCCGATGACAGCAAGGTGGCCTGGGATCTTCGTTTCCATACCCGCGTTGGCTGGACCCCCTACGCCGAACCTCGGCTGTTTCGCAACGATCCGCGGATTCGCTTTCAAGGCGCCATTCATGAAACGATGCGGCACGGTATCAAAGATGTGATGCTCGCCGACGGCAAAGAAACCGGCTCTGCGAATTGGCTCTGCAGCATGTCGGTTACGAAGACGACCAGAGCCGCAAAAATTCGCGCAATATTCCGTTGTTGACCGCGCGCCTCGCGCGCGATCCCGAGCATCTCTACTCGCTCTGGCATCTTGGAGAATGCCTGCGGCTCGCCGGCGATCAGGACGGCGCAATTGCGACATGGTCGCGCGGCGCCGCCGATAGCGCAGGCTCGCCCGCCCGACGAGCGCCGTCTCGAGGACAGCCGGTCGGTGCACTCGTTGATCAAGTTGAAATACAGGCGCGGAGAGCCTGTCGACGATCTGTTGGAACATGCGCTGGCAATGTATCCGAACCAGCTCGCGTTGTGCTGGATGGCGGCAACCCGTGCGCTCGAACTCGGCGAACACGAGACGGCTTTGCCGCTGCTGGAAAGACTCGCGGCCATCGACGCGGACAGCTTCTTCGATCCGCAAGTATCGTACGAAAAGATCCTTTTCCAATATCTCGCCATGGAGGCCCTCGCGCTCTGCCATTTTCGGGAGGGCCGGTACGCGGAGTCCGCGCGGTGTTATCGGCTGGCAGCCCGCCAACATCCCGATCCGCGATCATGCGAGGTCAAGGCGCAACTCGCCGATCTGCGCGCGGCAAAAGGGCGGGCATCGGAACGGTTAGTTTAAGAGGGTCCGGGAGTCTATTGGCCATGGCGGCTTGTCGTTCGTCTCGGTGACGCAACAGTTTAATACGTCCGTCCAACGCATCGCGACAGATCGCAAGTCCCCTAAGATCAAGAACAGGGAACAGACTTTTGAATAACAGGGAATGAAAAATCCGGATAAGGGACGGTTGCGCAATATTCCCGTTTTACCTCATAGGCTGGCGGAATAAGCTTTTTTGCAAAACGTGCTTGCAATTGACGTGTGAAGTTGACGTGCAAATTGACGTCAAAAGGCATCGATCGTCGCGTAACAGATGGAGCAGCCAGCGGATCGCGCCCTGATTCCGCGTCATCAAATAGAGAACACGATCGACTGTTAAGAGGCTGACATCCAAACACGTAACATCAGCATGCTCGTTTTCAAATCAAACCGGCTGATCATCCGTAGCCGGCGATGTGATCACGAGGAATACCAGATCGACGAGCCCCGAATTCGAGATCGCGTGCTCCACACCCGGCGGGAGAAAAATGAAATCATGTTTGCGCACGACATGATTCTTGCCCGCGATCTCCATCAGGCCCTCACCTTCGAGCACGTGATAGATTTGCTCCTGAACCTGATGTTTGTGCCGGGCAACGTGCGCCATCGGCTGATACATCGAAATCCGGTAATCCAGATGGCGCGACCCCGCCGTCTCCGGCATCACAAGCGGTTTCGACAATGCGCCACCGAAATGATTGGGAAATTCGCGCCAGGGCACTTATTGCGGATGAAGGCGCCGCTGTCTGAGGCCATCGTCGGAATCAGTGTCCGATGCCTTAACGCAGATCCGGGACATCTGGATCCTGAACGCCCAGCCGGTGAAACCGTTCGCTCTCATCGGGCGACGCCATGCGCGATTGCACCAGGCGGCGTGACATCGTGCTCGATACCTTCAGCGGTTCGGGCGCACCAGAGACTAAAGCGAAGTCGAAAAAGGCCACGTTACGCGGAATAAACCCACTCAAGGGTGCACGAGTTCCCATCCTTAGGACTGAGTGGTGGGCGCGACAGGGATCGAACCTGTGACCCCCTCGATGTCAACGAGGTGCTCTCCCGCTGAGCTACGCGCCCTTATCAACCGATGTGACGGGTGGGGTCCGTATATCGGCTCCAAAGCGGGCAGGCAAGGACGACCGGCCGGATCTCAGGCCGCCAGCATCTTGTTCACTTCGCTGACCAATTCGCGCAGATGCACCGGCTTCGACAGCACCTTGGCGTTCTTGGGGGCCTCGGAATCCGAATTGAGCGCCACCGCCGCAAAGCCGGTAATGAACATGATCTTGATGTCGGGGTCGAGTTCGGCGGCGCGGCGCGCAAGCTCGATGCCGTCCATTTCCGGCATCACGATATCCGTCAGGAGCATCTCAAACGGCTCCTCGCGCAGCCTCTGATAGGCCGATAACCCATTGTCATGGGACGACACCTGAAAACCGGCATTTTCCAGCGCCTTGACCAGGAAGCGGCGCATATCGTTGTCGTCTTCGGCAAGCAGGATTTTATGCATGATGTTCAATCGTCAAACCCGCATCTGAGAATCGCGCATTACTAAGCCCGATGGCTGGTAAATTTGCGGTGAAGGCGAACGGAGAAGCTTCGAGCTTCTCGGCACTTTGACGCGGGATCGTGTGGGAAATCAAGCAACGCGTCCAATTCTGGGAGGGCTTCGATCTTTTTCCTTGGCAGGACGCTGGCGAATACGGACAATGCTCCGTCCGTGAAACTCGGGTTTTCGGCAAGAATGATGAATCCAGAACGAATGCCTTTCAGGGATGACGCCCAACGATGACCCGGTTTGAGGGTGAACTGTCGCCGCCGTTCGAGATCACGGAACCTGCGGCGTGGCGGGCGCCGATTATTTTCAATTCTCCGCATTCCGGCTCGGTCTATCCGCGCGAATTTCTCAACGCCTCGCGGATCGATATCGTCGCGCTACGCCGATCCGAAGACTCTTTCATGGACGAATTGATCGGCGGCCTGAGCGATCGCGGCTTCCCGGTCGTGCGCGTCAATTTTCCTCGCTCCTATGTCGACGTCAATCGCGAGCCCTACGAGCTCGATCCGCGCATGTTCACCGGGCGCCTCCCCAGCTTCGCCAATACGCGGTCGATGCGCGTCGCCGGCGGCCTCGGCACGATTCCGCGCGTGGTGGGCGACGGCCAGGAAATCTATCGCGAGCGCCTCGGCGTTGACGATGCGCTGAGCCGGATCGAGGCGCTGTACAAGCCTTATCACCGCGCGTTGCGGCGGCTGATCAACAAGGCGCATCAGGCGTTCGGAACGGTAATTCTGGTCGATTGTCACTCGATGCCGTCGATCGGCATGTCACGGGAAGAACCGCGCCGGCCGGATGTGGTGATCGGCGATCGCTACGGCACCAGTTGCGCCCCGCTGCTGCCTGACGTTGTCGAGGAGGCGATGTCTGGATTGGGTTATTCGGTCGGACGCAACAAGCCTTACGCCGGCGGCTTCATCACCGAGCATTACGGCAATCCCGCCAGCGGACTGCATACGATCCAGCTCGAACTCAATCGCGCGCTCTACATGGACGAACGCCGGCGCGAACGCAGCGCGCGGTTCAATCAGATTGCCGCGGATTTTGCCGTGATGGCCGATGCGCTGGCTACAATTCCGCTTGCCGATCTCGGGCCGTTTCAGGCTGCGGCGGAGTAGCCCCTCTTAGCTCTTCTAAAGTCGGACTGCGCACGCGTACGAAATGGTGGGGAAGAAAAAAGGGCCGCTTGAGTAAACAAGCGGCCCAAGTCTAGGGAGGAAACGCCCAAGGAGGGCAGCGATAGCGCGAGGCGCTACCGCACCGCAACAATATGCGACCGCGCTGCACAAAGCGCAAGTGGTTTGGAGACACACTCCGAGATAATTCACAGGTAAGTTTGTTCAGCCAAAACGCGTATCTTATAGCAATTTCAATAAATTACGCGCAAATTCCATTTTTGCTCTACTGTTGCGACCAAGAGAACCAAGCGACTTCCCGAATTCGTGATCGACACTTTTCAGGAAAAATGCACCGTTGGTTCGGGTGATTCGCGCCCAACAAACGTGATCGCGACAAGCGGCGGCCGCAGGTCGGCAGTGCGCGAAACCTCGGATTGCGCTAGGCCAAGTCACCAAATTTTGCCGAAGGAATTCCCGTGACGGTCATCGATTTCACCGCCTTTATCGACCGCCTCGCGACAGCTTCCGGCGAGACCATCCTGCCGTTTTTTCGAACATCGCTGAGTATCGACAACAAGAGCACCAGCCACGACTTCGATCCGGTGACCGAGGCCGATCGCGCCGCGGAGGCGGTGATGCGGCGGATGATCAATGCCCAATTTCCTCAGCACGGCATCGTCGGCGAGGAATTCGGCAACGAACGCGAAGACGCCGAATACGTCTGGGTGCTGGATCCGATCGACGGCACCAAATCCTTCATCTCTGGCTTTCCGATCTGGGGAACGCTGATCGCGCTGCTGCATCGGGGCACGCCGGTGTTCGGGATGATGCACCAGCCTTACATCGGCGAGCGTTTCTCGGGCGACAGCGGCTCGGCCAGGTATCACGGGCCGAGCGGAGAACGGAAACTAAGCGTACGGCGCTGCGCATCGCTCAAGGAGGCGACATCCTTCACCACCAGTCCGCTGCTGATGAACTCGGCCGATCGCGCATCGTTCGGCCGCGTCGAAAATGAAGTGCGCCTGACCCGCTATGGCGGCGATTGCTATTCCTACTGCATGCTCGCGGCGGGTCATCTCGATCTCGTCATCGAAACCGAACTGAAGCCCTACGACATCGGCGCGCTGATACCAATCATCACCGGCGCGGGCGGCGTGGTAACCACCTGGGAAGGCAAACCCGCGCAGGACGGCGGCCGTATCGTTGCTGCCGGCGATGCTCGCGTGCACGACGCGGCGCTGAAACTGCTCAACGGCTGAAGTCAGCTTTCGATTCGCTGGAATAGTTGCCGGATCAGTGTCGTGATACGGCCTTCGGGCGATGCTATCTCCTGCATGATGGAAAAATGATTTTCGCCGCGGATCTCCTCATAGGTCACCGGCAATCCATTGCGCGCGCGGTACGCGGCGAAATCGGCACTCTGCTGGCGAAGCAGCGGAAGTTCCGCGCTGCCCACGACCAGCGACAGCGGCTTCGCCGCGCCTGTCTGCTGCATGACCGGCGAATTGCGCCGCGACACAGCTTCATCAAGCTTGAGCTTGACGTTGAGATAGCTGTGCCGGATCGGCTCCAGATCATAGATACCGCTGATCGCCATACCGGCCTTCACGTAAGGGTGCGACAGCGCCATCGACGTGAGATGCCCGCCGGCCGACCAGCCGGACACAACCAACCGCTTCGCATCGCCGCCAAGCGCCGGCAATTGCTCGACGAGAAAATCCAGCCCCTGGTGAATTTCGCGCACGATCTCGTCAAGCGTTGCATCCGGCGCAAGCGTGTATCCGATCAGCGCGACATTGATGCCATGCGCCATCGGCCCACCCGCAAACAGCGTGAAGCTCTCCTTTGCACGCGTTTGCCAATAACCGCCATGAATGAACAGCAGCGTCGGCGCGCCGTCGGCGGCTTTGAGAAAATCGATGCGGTTGCGTTCTCTCGGGCCATATCGCAGATCGAGATGGCCGCGATATCGCCGGCGCATTTCTGCGGACCTCTGCTCCCAGTCCGCGACAAGGCCGGCACCCTCCGGCACGGCGATGCCGTTGTTGAGGCCGAGGTCGCGCTGCTCCTGGCTCATCGCGCGCCAGTCCGTTTCGCCAAATGGCAGGTTCACGATCCCATCTCCAGCCTCTGATTCAGACAAAGCGTTTCTGTTTGCCGGAAAATGTTCTACACGCCATACAATCGATATCTGAAACGAAATAAGAAATAACGGGAGACGCAGGTGACCGCAAATCCGGCATTGGTGCAAGCAACGGCCTGCGCCATCGTTGATAAGCTGAAAGCCGGCGAGGTCACGCCGCTCGATCTCCTGGACGCGCTGGAATCAAGGATCGCGGAAGTCGACGGCAAGGTCAACGCGCTGCCGACGCTGTGCTTCGATCGCGCGCGGACACACGCCAAAGCGCTGATGAAAAAGCCTGTCGGCGAGCGCGGGGTGCTCGCGGGCATGCCGATGCCGATCAAGGACCTCACCGCGGTCGAAGGCGTGCTGACCACGCAGGGCTCGCCAATCTACCGGGACAGCGTCCCCGCGCGTTCCGATATTCTGGTCGAACATCTCGAAGCCAATGGCGCACTCGTGTACGCCAAATCCAACACGCCGGAATTCGGCGCCGGCGCCAATACGTTCAACGAAGTGTTCGGCGCGACGCGCAACCCGTGGGATACTTCTCGATCCGCGGCAGGCTCTTCCGGCGGTGCGGCGGTCGCGCTCGCCACCGGCATGGCCTGGCTCGCGCATGGTTCGGACATGGGCGGTTCATTGCGCAGTCCCGCCAGCTTCTGCGGCGTGGTCGGCATGCGGCCAAGCATCGGCCGCGTCGCGCATACGCCCCAGTTCAAGATCGATCGCAATCTCGGCGTTCAGGGGCCGATGGCGCGCAACGTCGAAGACCTCGCGCTGCTGCTCGATGCCATGAGTGGCGAGCATGCCGCCGACCCGCTGTCGCTACCGCTGCTGCCGGCATCGTTTCTGTCCGCCGCGCGTTCCGGCAAGGGGCCGAAGCGCATCGCCTATTCGCTTGATCTCGGGATCACGCCGGTCGATCCCGAGGTCGCCGCGATCACGCGCAAAGCCGCGACGCGGTTCGCCGAAGCCGGCGCGATCGTCGAGGAGGCCCATCCGGATTTGCGCGAGGCGCATGAATGTTTCCACGTGCTGCGTGCGTTCGACTTCGCCATCAGCAAGGCAGCGCTGCTGCGTACGAAGCGCGACCAACTCAAGCCCGAGGTGATTTGGAATATCGAGCAGGGCTTGAAACTGACGGTTAAAGACATCGAACGCGCCGAAGCGCAGCGCGTCGCGATGACCCAGCGCACGCTGGAATTCTTCAAAACCTATGACCTGCTGCTGACGCCCACCACCATCGTCGCGCCCTTCCCTATTGAAAATCGCTACGTTGCGGAATGCGCCGGAAAGAAATTCGACAACTACGTCGAATGGCTCGGCATCGTCTACGCCATCACGCTGGTTTGCTGTCCGGCCCTGTCGTTGCCGTGCGGTTTTACGGCCGGCGGACTTCCGGTCGGCCTTCAGGTGGTCGCGGCGCCGCGCGGCGAAGCCCAACTGCTGGCCGGCGCGAAAGTACTGGAAGATATTCTGGGAGTTCGCGGCACGACGCCGATTAATCCGCGCGGAGCAAGGTAACAATCTCTTTGCTGTTCGGTAAAGCCGGCAACTCTGCACTCACAAAATCGCCGAGCACTCTCGCGTGAGAGTGCAAGCGCGGCAACACTCATCTTCCAACCGCCGACGATCAGGCGGCGAGATCGAGAACGGGTTTGACGTTCGAGATTTCGAGATTGCACTCTTTGAAGTGTAGAGCCATCTCGCGGTCGGCGAGATATTCCCAGTGCTCGGCACGAGCGAGCATTTCCCAGCTTCGGTTTGGATTATACGCAGCCTGTTGACGGCACAGCGAACCTAACGCGCGGTAGCGAGAAACATTTTTCATTGCCACCTCCCGGGTTGAACGACTCGAATTCTATTCCTCTCTACAAGCCGAAGTCATCAAGATTTGTGACAGCACGGAGGATACGTTGAAAGGACCGGCGCGCCGCCGGAAGCATCCTGCGTTTCCTTTTTTCGGGGCAAACCCAAGTGCTTAGATATGACGAACGGATACAAAGCCTAAATCGCATCCTTTTACGAAAAGGATCAGTAACGAAGGAGTGTATCGAAGCTCTCGAAGGACTATCGAATACGACCTCATTTGGGCAGCACACGGGTTTGACTATCGGGCCTGGCTGCGAATCTTGCGACGAGACGTGCTAAGTCGGAATTATCGCGGCCGCGGCGATCAGTGCCAGGTACACGTTGAATCCAAGCCTTGCGAATTGACGGAGACCCATCATGCCGAACGAACCCTCTCAGCTTCAGGCAACGAGCCCATCGACCGGATCCGGTGAAAAGCCGCGCAGCGTCATCGTGCAGGAAACCCGCCACGGCAAATTCCAGCAGCAGATTTCCATAGGCCCGCTTCGCCTGCTGGCCGATGAGCCCGTTGCCGCCGGCGGCGAGGACAGCGGCCCGGGACCTTATGACCTCGTGCTGGCCGGTCTCGGCGCCTGCACGTCGATGACGATGCGACTATATGCCAACCGCAAATCGCTGCCGCTCGATCGCGTCACCGTAACGTTGACGCACAGCAGGATTCACGCGCAGGACTGCGCGGACTGTGAGACCAAGATCGGCATGCTCGACCAGATCGAACGGGTAATCGCGATGGAGGGCGACCTCGACGCCGATGCGCGCCAGAAGCTGATGGAAATCGCCGACAAGTGTCCGGTGCACCGCACCCTCACCTCCGAGATTCACATCGTGACGCGCGCGGCGGATTGAACAGCCCCTGACGTGCTGCGCCTTGCGACTTCAGGTCAGCGAGCCTGACCGCGCATTCGTCGTGACCAGCGGCGGGACGCGCAGCATTCCGCGCAGACCCAGCGCGGTGCCACCGAGGATTCCCGCCACCGCAACGAACGATGCCAGCGCGAGCGTCGATAGACCGGTCAGGCCTTGTCCGATCGAGCAGCCATAGGCCATCGCGCCACCGGCGCCCATCAACGCGGCACCGCCGACCGAGCGCAGCATGTGGCCCGGCGAGTTGAAACCTTCCCAATGAAAACGGCGCGTGGCCAGCGCGGTCACCAGGCTGCCAGCGAACACGCCAGCGACCATCGTGATTCCGAAATTCAGCGTCAGACCGGTCGACAGCATCACATACTGCAGCGTGTCCGCGATCGGCGCGATGAAAGTCAGCGACGTCACCGGCGTCGGATTGAAATCGTCGGCGCCGACATAACCGGTGGCGAACCATCCCGCCGCAACCAGCAGTCCGACCGCGACGCCCGCGCCGATCTGTCCCCATGCGCGCTGAAACGGCGTGTGCGTGAATGCAAAGATGATCAGTGCCCCGCTGACCGCCGACGCGGCAAGCATGCGCGCGAACGTTTCGCTGAGGCCGAACGCCGACAACAGCGCGGGCAGCGAAATCACCGAGGGAGCCGTCTGGGTAGCCTGCAGCACAGCAATGCGCGAGGGCGCGATCAGGCCCTTCAGCGTCATCTGCGCGACGATGCCGAGTACGATCACCACAACCAGCGATCGCAAATTGCCTCGCCCGAGCAGTACCAGCGCCCGCGAGCCGCAACCATTCGACAGCACCATGCCGTAGCCGAACAGCAGCCCTCCGGCGAACATCAGTGGCGCGGAAAACGACGGCTGCAGGTAGATCGACTTACCGAGATCGACGAGGCCGCCTGCCGCCATCAGTTGCGTGGCCGCAATCGCGATGCCGATCGCGAGCGCGTAGGTGCGGATAAGGCGGCTGTCGCCTTGCGCCCACCAGCCGCGCAGGCTGCTAAGCAGACAGAAGCCGCTGAGCAGTCCAACGACGCCATAAGCGAGACCGATCAAGAGGCCGGCAGAGTTAATAATGGTCGGACCGGACATCGCTTCGTTTCCAGATTGCGAGAAGCCTGAATATGCAAATAAGCATGCGAAACCTGGTCCGCTATAAGGCTCGGAAACACAGGCGTCCACGAGATAAAAACGAGAGAAAGAAGCTGTCGTTGCGTTGCCGGCGCGGGGAATAAAACTTTTACGACGGCGCCTGGAGCGATGATTTTCTACTCGCCATAATGCCTTGAAAAAAATTGTCGACCCCGCTGCTGCAATGGCGTGCGTGTCTTTCAGCGCGAGGGTTTCAGGATCACCCGGTCGCGCGAAGATCCGGCCACCGCAAGAAACGCGCGCTTGGCATCGTCCAACGGATAGACGGCGCCCGGCTTGATCGGGAACGGCTTGAGATGTCCGCCGGCAAATCCTGCGACCAACTCCTTAAGGACCGTGCCAGTGGCGACGGACGACAGCCCTAACGTATCGATACCCACGTAAGTGTGCTGACCGCGATAGAATTCCAGAATATCGAATTGCACGATCCGCTCGACCGCGGCGATCAGTATCTGACGCCCGCGCAGCGCCAGCGATTTGTGCGCCGCCTGGAAATACGGATCGCCGACGGTGTTGAAGACGATGTCGGCGCCTTTCCCGTCGGTAAGTTCGCGCACGCGCGCCGCGACGTCTGTCGCCGAAGCGTTGATCACATCGACGGCCGAATTGCTGTGGCCTTCGTAAGGCTCGTCCTTGCGCACCACGCCGATGACGCGCGCGCCCCGCCAGCTTGCAATCTGTGTCGCGGCCTGACCGACCTTGCCGTTGATGCCCATCACCAGCACGGTCTCGCCCGGCTTGGGCACGCCCGCGCGGCGAAACCCTTCGGCGGCCGTGACGAAGGGCACGCCGATGCCGGCGGCTTCCTCCCACGAAAGGTCGTTCGGTTTCTCGACCACTGCATCGGCTTCGACGCTGAGATGCGTGGCGTGGGTGCCGTCGCGGCGAATGCCGAGATCGCCGGATGAGCCGAACACCTCGCGTCCGATCCAGCCGGCCGGACCATCGATGACGACGCCGGCGTAGTCGCGCCCGGGCGTGCGAGGAAACACCGCGTACGGCATCAGTCCCGTGGCCGCCTTCACATCAGAAGGATTGACGGCCGCCGCCTTTACTTCGATCAGCAATTCGTCCGTACCACGCGATAGCGGATGCCTTTCGATATGGGGCGCAAGCGCCGTCGGACTATCGGCTTTTGCGAAGAGGCGCACGCAGCGCACGATGACCGTCTCCGTGCGGTCCGGTGGTGTAGAAGCGCCAGTCATGGATCTCCTTGATGGCCGCGAGCCCGATCGTTGACACTGGTTCGCGTTCGCCTCATGACTAACCGACCGACCGTTCAATTCAAGAGGCTTCTCGCACAAGCCCGTCGGAGGCGGAGGATATTTTTGAGTCCTGTTTTGACAGCAGCGCAACACTCGCCCGACGCGCTGGCGCGCGCCTGCGCCGACGCGATGTGGCAGGAGGACGATGCCAGCAAGGGACTTGGCATGGAAATAACCGACGTTCAGTCCGGCAGCGCCACGCTGGCGATGACAGTCAAATCGCACATGGTCAATGGCCACGGCATCGCGCATGGCGGCTTCATCTTTACGCTCGCGGATTCGGCTTTCGCCTTTGCCTGCAACTCGCACAATGAGCGCGCCGTGGCCGCGCAAGGCAACATCACCTTCATCAAGCCCGGCAAGCTCGGCGACCGGCTGGTGGCGACAGCGCGCGAAATCTCGCGCAGCGGGCGTTCCGGGATTTACGATGTTCGCGTGAGCGTCGATGATATTACGATTGCGGAATTTCGCGGCCATTCCCGCACCGTCGGCGGCGCGTGGATAACGGACGCACAATGACCTATGCCCCCCTGCTCGACGATGCCGAGCGCGCCTCGCGCGATGAGATCATCACGTTGCAGACGAAGCGCATGGCGTGGACTCTCAAGCACGCCTACGACAATGTCACGCATTACAAAAAGGCCTTTGACACGGCCGGCGTGCATCCTTCCGACTTCAGGCAACTTTCCGATCTCGCGAGATTCCCGTTCACGGTGAAGACCGATCTGCGGGACAATTATCCGTTCAACATGTTCGCGGTGCCGCGCGAAAAGCTGGTCCGCGTTCACGCCTCTTCCGGCACCACCGGCAAGCCGATCGTGGTCGGGTATACGCAGGCGGACATCGACATGTGGTCGGACGTGATGGCGCGCTCGATCCGCGCCGCCGGCGGCCGCACCGGCATGATCATGCACAACGCCTATGGTTATGGGCTGTTCACGGGCGGCCTTGGCGCGCATTACGGCGCAGAGCGCCTGGGATGCACTGTCGTGCCGGTGTCCGGCGGCATGACGGAGCGACAGGTGCAGTTGATCAGCGATTTTCGCCCCGATATCATCACGGTGACGCCAAGCTACATGCTCGCCATCCTCGATGAGTTCAAGCGACAGAGTCTCGATCCGCGCAAATCGTCGCTGAAGTTCGGCATCTTCGGCGCCGAGCCGTGGACCAACGCGATGCGCGCGGAAATCGAGCAGTCCTTCGACATGGACGCCACCGACATCTACGGACTGTCGGAGGTGATCGGGCCCGGCGTGGCGCAGGAATGCGTCGAGACCAAAGATGGTCTGCATGTCTGGGAAGATCATTTTTATCCCGAGATCGTCCATCCCGAAACCGGCGCGGTGTTAGCCGACGGCGAGAAGGGCGAGCTTGTGTTCACCTCTCTCACCAAAGAGGCGTTCCCGATCATCCGCTATCGCACCCGCGATCTGACGCGGCTGCTACCGGGCACCGCGCGGCCGGGAATGCGGCGGATGGAGAAAGTCACGGGCCGTTCCGACGACATGATCATCCTGCGCGGCGTCAACGTGTTTCCGACCCAGATCGAGGAAGCGCTGCTCGCCACCGACTGGTGCGGCGGTCACTTCATCATCGAGCTGACGCGCGAAGGCCGCATGGATGAGATGACGGTGCTGGCCGAAGCACGCGCAGAAAGCTGGGACGGCGGTGGAACTCGACGCGCAAGCGCAGAAGCTCTCTGACTTCATCAAGAACACCATCGGCATCACCGCGAAAATCAAAATCCTCGCACCCAACACGCTGGAGCGTTCGCTCGGCAAGGCCAGGCGCGTGTTCGACAAGCGGGTGAAGAGTTAGCTACACAAAATCGTAATCCACCACGACCTTGTCCGACAGCGGGCGCGCCTGGCAGGTCAGGATGAAGCCCGCCTTGAGCTCCCACGGCTCCAGCGAATAATTCACCTCCATGCGCGCCTCGCCTTCGACCAGCTTGGCGCGGCAGGTCGAGCACATGCCGCCCTTGCAGGCGAACGGCAAATCCATGCCGGCGCGCAACGCCGCCTCCAGGATCGATTCATCCTCGGCAACCGGCACGTCGCGGCGCTTGCCGTCTATGATCAGCGATGCAACAGCCTTCGGCGGCGCGCTGACGCGCCACAATCGCTTTCGGACGCGGCTTGCCGCCGAGCCCGGATACAAATCGCTCGACGTGAATTTTCTCAGGTACAATGCCGATATCGCGGCAGGTAGCCTCGATGTCATCGCTCATGCCGGTCGGACCGCAGATGAAAACGTGATCTATGCTGGCGGCCGGCACCAGCGAGCGCAGCAGCACCCTCACCTTTTCGCCGTCGAGCCGGCCTTGCAGGATCGGAATGTCCTGCTCCTCCCCCGAGATCACATGAAACACCGACAGCCGCTGCATGTAACGGTCTTTCATTTCCTCCAGCGGCTCGCGGAACAGCATCCCCTCGGTGGTGCGGTTGCCATAGAACAGGAAGAACCTGCTGTTGGTTTCGCGCGCCAGCACGCCCTTCACGATCGACAGGATCGGCGTGATGCCGGAGCCGGCGGCGAAGCCGACATACACGCGCTGCTCGTCCGGAGCGTGCGCGATGCCGAAGCGGCCGGTCGGCGTCATCACGTCGATTTCATCGCCGGCTTTCAGTTCATCCGCGGCCCAGTTCGAAAACGCGCCGCCGTCGACCTTCTTGACGGCGATGCGCAATTCGCCGTCGTCGGGACCGGAGCAGATCGAGTAGGAGCGGCGCACTTCTTCGCCGTCCATCAGAGTGCGCAAGGTGAGGTACTGGCCCGGCGCGAAGACGTAGTGGTCCGCCAAGTCAGGCGGTATCGCAAAGGTCAGCGATACCGCGTCCGCGGACTCGCGGCGCAACTCGCGCACAGCGAGGCGGTGAAATTTCGGGGTGCGTGACATCGATGACGGCGTTAATGGCACTTGAAATAGTCGAACGGCTCGCGGCAGCTCTTGCAGCGCCACAGCGCCTTGCACGAGGTCGAGCCGAACTCGGAGAGCACTTCGGTATCATCAGAGCCGCACTGCGGGCACGTCACTTGTTGCTCGCCGAACAATGCGCGGCGGCCGGAGCCGGCCCGCGGCGGCGCGATGCCGTATTCCCTGAGCTTGTGCCGCCCCTGCTCGCTCATCCAGTCCGTGGTCCATGCCGGCGACAATACCGTTCGCACCTTCGAATCGGCAAAGCCTTCGCGCGCCAACGCCAATTCGATCTCCAGCGCGATCATGTTCATCGCGGGACATCCGGAATAGGTCGGGGTGATCGCGACCTCGACGCGGCCGTCATGCACTTCAACGCCGCGCAGCACGCCGAGATCGGCGATGGTCAGAACCGGAATTTCGGGATCGACCACCTGCGCCGCTACATTCCACGCGCGCTGACGAATGTCCGCATCGCGAGCGCGCTGACGCAGGCCGGCATCATCGAGAACCTGCGTCACCATGTGGCGCCCGGAAAGGTTCGCTGCATCGACTGCAACTCGCTGAGCAGATGACCAAGATGCTCGCTGTGGCGGCCATCGCGGCCGCCCTGCTGCATCCAGTCGCTCTTTGGCAGCGTCAATGTCGCCTCGTCGAGCACCTCCGAGATCGTTGCAAGCCATTGCGGCCGCAGCGACACGGGATCGGCCGCGACGCCCGCGTCGATCAATCCGCGCTCGCTGTCGTCAGCCTCGAACATCTCGCCGGTGAAAGCCCAGAGATCGTCGATCGCGGTCTGCGCGCGGCGATGGCTTTCGTCGGTGCCATCGCCGAGACGAACCATCCATTCCGAGGAATGCCTGATGTGATAGGCGCTTTCCTTTTCGGATTTCGCGGCGATTGCCGCCAGCGTCGCATCGCGCGAATGCATCATCGCGCGCCAGTACAAATCCGCAAACGCGGCATAGAAGAACTGCCGTGCCATGGTGCGCGCGAAATCGCCGTTGGGCTGCTCCAGCAGCAGCAAATTGCGGTACTGCCTGACGTCACGAAGGTAGGCGAATTTGTCCTCGTCGTTGCCGTTGCCCTCGATCTGCGCCGCATAGGAATAAAGCTCGCGCGCCTGCCCGAGCAGATCGAGCCCCATATTCGCTAGCGCCATGTCCTCTTCCATCATGGGCGCGTGCCCGCACCATTCCGACAGCCGGTGCCCGAGGATCAAGGCGTCGTCGGCGCGGCGCAGCGCATAGAGCACCAGCGGCGTTTCGGAGACGGTGATGGGTGCGGCGGCCATCACATATGCCCGACTTCATCCGGCACGTCGTAGAATGTCGGATGGCGGTAGATCTTGGATTCCGCCGGCTCGAACATCATGCCTTTCTCGGCCGGATCGGATGCGGTGATCGCGCTCGACGGCACCACCCAGATCGACAACCCCTCGCCGCGGCGCGTGTAGATGTCGCGCGCCGCCTGCAGCGCCAGCGTCGTATCGGTGGCGTGCAGCGAGCCGACGTGCTTGTGCGCGAGGCCGTTGCGGCTGCGAATGAAAACTTCCCATAGCGGGACGTTCGGCGTGGTCATGATGGCCTCCCTATCAAAGCCATTCCGGATTGCGCGCGCTTGCAGCGCAAGTTCGGAATCCATAATCCCTGTCGTGAGTATGTATTCCGGGCTTATGTCGCGCAGGTGCGCCCATGCCCGGGAATGACGAACTCATGCGGCCATTACTTGGCGCGTCTTACGTTTCTCAGCGTAGGCCGACGCGGCTTCGCGCACCCACGCGCCTTCTTCGTGCGCCTTGCGCCGCGCCGCGAGCCTGTCGCGGTTGCACGGGCCGTTACCTGCGAGCACCTGATTAAATTCGGTCCAGTCGATCGCCGAGTACTTCCAGTTTCCCGCCGCGTTCTGCTTCATGCCGGGATCGGGAATCGTCAGACCGAGATATTGCGCCTGCGGCACCGTGGCATCGACGAATTTCTGGCGCAGCTCATCGTTGGAGAAGCGCTTGATCTTCCACTTGGTCGAGATGTCGCTGTGCTGGCTCGCCTTGTCCGGCGGACCGAACATCATCAGCACCGGCCACCACCAGCGCTCCAGCGCGCTCTGCGCCATGGCCTTCTGCTCCGGCGTGCCGCGCGACAGCGACACCATGATTTCGAAACCCTGCCGCTGATGAAACGATTCCTCCTTGCAGACGCGGATCATCGCGCGCGCATAAGGACCGTACGAGCAACGACAAAGCGGAATCTGATTCATGATCGCCGCGCCATCGACCAGCCAGCCGATCGCGCCTATGTCAGCCCAGGTCAGCGTCGGATAGTTGAAGATCGAGGAATACTTCGCCTTGCCGGCCAGCATCAGATCGACCAGTTCCTCGCGCGAGGTGCCGAGCGTTTCCGCCGCCGCGTAAAGATAAAGCCCGTGGCCGCATTCGTCCTGCACCTTTGCCAGCAGCGCGGCCTTGCGGCGGAGCGACGGCGCGCGGGTGATCCAGTTGCCTTCCGGCAGCATGCCGACGATTTCGGAATGCGCGTGTTGCGAAATCTGCCGCGTCAGGGTTTTGCGGTAAGCCGCGGGCATCCAGTCATTCGGCTCGATGCGGTCGTCGGCGTCGATGCGCGCCTGAAACGCCGCCGCGCGGTCAACGTCCTCGACGTTGCAGTCGTCAGGTTCCGGTGCATTGAGCGCTTGCGTGTACATGGCCGGTCTCCACGGGCATAAGGCTCATATATAGCATAGATAATCCGGCACACCCACGCCGGGTCCACCCGATATGCTCAAAAGAAAAGGCACGTTCGGCGGTGCCAAACGTGCCCTCAAAACGCATCGACTGTTGGGTAAATTTACCGGTTCGGATCGGGATAAACGAAACTGCGCCATCCGCTGCGGTCGAACGGCTTCCATTCGCCCTCCGGCTGAGCAAGACGCTCGGCGACCGCGTAAACCACGGCCGGGTGATGGCCCATGCCGCAATGGCTGCTTTCGACTTCGATGCTCTCGGAAGTGGCCGAGGTTTTTTCCATGCAGCCCTGCCAGGCGCAGATGCCGTCGGTGCGGCTGTAGATGGCCGTGGTAGGCACCGGCGGCGGCTCTGCGAGTGAACCACCGAAGCGCCCGTCGTCTTCATCGGCGCGGCGGCCACTGGCCAATTCATAGACGCGCCATGCATTGGTCGCCTTCGGACTACCCGCGAACGGACTGCCGAGCGTGATCACCGAGCGCACATGATCCGGCAGCATCTTCGCAAGCTGCCGCGCATAGAGGCCGCCGAGGCTCCATCCGACCAGGCTAACCTTGCGACCGCTGGTTTCGTGCAACTCGCGAACGAGATCGAGCATGCCGTCCTGCACGCCATTGCGGAGGCCTAAATTGCGGCCCTGCCCCCAGCCCTGCACCGCGTAGCCGCGGGTTTTCAGGAAAGTCCGCAGCGGCCGAGTTGAGATATCCGACGCCACCAGCCCTGGCAGCACCAGCACCGGATGGCCGTCGCCACGCGGCGCCAAACTCAGAAGCGGCAGCGCGCCGAGAAAGGCGCCGAACTCGTGCAGAGCCCGCCCTTCGAGAAACATCAGAGCTTTGGACGGCGGTTGGAGTGCTTGTGCGGTCGTGGACATCAGGTCCCTCTTGGAGCGACAAAAGTGAGCGGTATCCGGCTTAATCCCCCGCCGGCGAAATCGTTCCGCAACGCAACATACACTGAACAAGCTAAGGCCAGGTTCCCAGTAGTCAAGCGCTACCGCGGCTTAACCACGCCACGCTCCGATCCGCGATGGCGGTTAGGTTCGCCTGCTCCAGCGGGAAATCTGCCGCAAGCCAAGCATCTTCCGCATGCGCCAGAATGCGTCCAAGGTCGGGTCCATGGGCTACTCCACGCGCCACGAAGTCGGCCGCCTTCAGCGGAAATTTCGGCGCGGTCCAGCGCGCGGGCAACGTCGCGAGCTCTCGCCATGAGTCCTGATCCGTTTCCCGGCCGGCGCGCGCGCAAGCCAGCATCACCCGGTCGCGGTAGCGCGTTTCGCCGAGCCGGTACAGCCGCCGCCGTGCATCCGTTTCATCCATGCCAGCAAGCCGCCACCAGCGATGAGCCATGGAATCCAGCGCCTTGGTTTCGCTGTTCGTCAACCGCAAGCGCGTTGCCAACCGTTGAGCATCCTCAGTGACCGCGACCGCCAGCGCTCCCAGCCGTCGAATTGGATCGGCTTTCAATTCGAGCAGCCGTTCCGAAGCAACCATAGCGGTAAGCGGTGCAGTATAAGCAACGCCTCCCAGAATCGGCGACAGCAGTCCGCCTTCGTTCATCGCAATGACCGCGGCAACCGCGCCTTCCGCCACCACGAGCTTCAGCATTTCCATCCGCATGCGCTCGGCGGAAAGCGTCGAGAGGCCCTGGCGCGCGCGCAGGCACGCCAGATAGCCGGCGCGATCAAGTTCGCCTGCGCCATAAGAAGCATGCATGCGAAAAAATCTGAGGATGCGCAAATAATCCTCCGCGATGCGCCGGTCCGGATCGCCGATGAAACGCACGCGCTTTGCGGCTATGTCATCGAGGCCGCCGACGTGATCATTCACGTCGCCCCTTGCATCCACCGAAAGGCCGTTGATGGTGAAGTCGCGCCGCTGAGCGTCGCGTATCCAGTCGCGGCCGAACGCGACCGTTGCCTTGCGGCCGAAGGTTTCGATGTCTTCGCGAAGCGTCGTCACTTCAAAAGGCTGGCCCTCAATCACGAGCGTCACGGTGCCGTGCTCGACGCCGGTCGGCACGCTTTTAATGCCGGCGGCTTGCGCGCGGCGTATCACCTCTTCAGGAATCGCCGTTGTCGCGATATCGATATCGCCGACCGGAATCCCCATCAGCGCATTGCGGACGGCGCCGCCAACGACGCGGGCCTCTTCACCGTCTTCATTGAGCAACGCGAGCACTCGAGAGGCCGCGCCGGATTTGAGCCAGGGCGCATCGACCAGCGCGCGCGGCGCGCTCATTTTTCGACTCCAGGAATAAATTTGCCGTTTTCGATATGCGCGGGTACGTAGGTCGAACTGGGCGCGGCGCCGGAAAAATGCGCGAGCAAGATGAAACTGACCACAACAAGAAGCATCGAACCCAGCACCAGCTTTGCGATGATGTGCACGGGCCACGATGTGCGCGTCATCAGGCCGGATCGGCTCGCCAGCAGAAACAGCGCGTAGAGCGCGAATGGGATCAGGAAGATTCCGATTTCAGAAAGCGCCGGCCGGATCATGGCAGATAGATCCGCTCGTAGAGGACGCGTAGAATTCCTGCCGTCGCGCCCCAGATATATCGCTCCTCAAACGGCATGGCGTAGTAGGAGCGCTCCATGCCGCGGAATTCCTTGCTGTGCAGTTGATGGTTCGCCGGATCCATCAGGAACGCCAGCGGCACCTCGAAGGCGTCGTCGACTTCCGACGTATTGATGCGTAGCTTAAACCCCGGCTTTACCCGCGCCACCGTCGGCAGAATGCGAAACCCGAACCCGGTCGCATACAGATCGAGATAGCCGATCGGATCGATGAACTCACGGTCGAGACCGATCTCTTCCTCGGCTTCGCGTAATGCTGCGTCCAGAGGCGATGCGTCTGACCCATCGATCTTCCCGCCAGGGAATGAAATTTGTCCGGCGTGATCGTTGAGATGCGCCGCGCGTTGCGTCAGGAGCACCGTAGGCTCGGCGTGCTCGACCACGGGAATCAGCACCGCCGCCGGGCGGATCGGCCGCTCCTGCGCGATGATCGCCAGCATGCGGTCGGTGCCGTGATCGCCGCTTGGCGGAATGATCGCAGCGTCGGTCAGGCCGGCCGGAACATCGAAACCCAGCCGGGTTCGCGCGCGATCGAAGAACTCAGCCGAGCTGATGTGCAGCGAAACTGCATCTGCTTTCAGCATCGGCTCGCTCAAGGCGCTTCCCTCACCTGCGCCGCATCCGCCATCGCAAAGAATTCTCCGGACGATACGACCCCAAACATCGCCCGGCCATCGACCATCCGTTCCTCGCCCATGTCAACCAGATCGTAGTACAGCGCGCGCGTCACCTTGGCCCAGAGATTAGCGCGCACGTGAAGATAGGGCGTGAGTCCGCCATCGGTGGCAGTTTCGAAGCGCAAGCGATGATCGCGGTCGCAGGGCACCCAGTCGTCGACATTGGTGCGGAAACGTAAGCGCCTTCCGCGCTCGTCTCGTTCAGTGACCATCTCGACGGCAAGAAACGGCGCATCGTCGACGCGGATGCCGACCTTCTCCACGGGTGTCACGAGAAAGTGCTTGCCGTCCTCGTATTTGAGGATGGTCGAGAACAGCCGCACCAGCGCGGGCCGGCCGATCGGCGTACCGAGATAAAACCACGATCCGTCACGAGCGATTCGCATGTCGAGATCGCCGCAGAACGGCGGATTCCACAGATGCACAGGCGGCAGCCCTCTGCCGGTAGCACTCTCCGCTTTCCTCGCGGCTGCTGTGAGGCCTTCAAGAGTCTGGGTCGCTGCCTGCCCTTGGTTCGCCATTGTTCGCCCTGAGTTTGCGTTTGCGCGATTTGGCACGATCAGTGCACGTTGTTTGAGGTAACCTACGACAAACGCTCGCCACATCGTGATGCAGTTCATACCCTCAAATGGCGATAATGTGGGGATAGTTTAATTCAACAAATACATGGTCTTCGCATCAGTTTAGCATGAGGTTTACGGGTATGACGATCCAATTGACGCGGTTCTGCGCAAGGAGAGACTGATGACTGGTGCGGACTCTGCAACCGACAAGAGCGTCGAGAAACTGGAAGACGGGATTGTTCGCTCAGCCGAACAGGTTGCCGCCCAAATTCGTGCTGCAAAGGATGCCATATCGACCGTCATCTTCGGTCAGGACCGCGTCATCGAAAATACTTTGGTGACGATCCTGTCCGGCGGACACGCGCTGCTGATCGGCGTGCCGGGTCTCGCCAAGACCAAGCTCGTGGAAACGTTAGGCATTACGCTGGGGCTCGATGCCAAGCGCATTCAGTTTACGCCGGACCTGATGCCATCTGACATTTTGGGCGCCGAAGTGCTGGATGAGAGCACTTCCGGAAAGCGCGCGTTCCGCTTCATCTCCGGGCCGGTGTTCGCGCAGTTGCTGATGGCGGATGAAATCAACCGCGCCAGCCCGCGCACGCAATCGGCGCTGCTGCAGGCGATGCAGGAACAGCACATCACGGTGGCCGGCGCGCGTCATGATCTGCCGAAGCCGTTTCATGTTCTGGCGACGCAAAATCCGCTGGAGCAGGAGGGCACCTATCCTTTGCCGGAGGCGCAGCTCGATCGCTTCCTGATGGAGATCGACGTCGATTATCCCGATCGCGATGCCGAGCGGCGCATTTTGTTCGAAACCACCGGCGCGGAACAAACCCTCGCCAAGGCGGCGATGACGACCGAGATATTGATCACGGCGCAGCGGCTGGTGCGCCGTTTGCCGGTCGGCGATTCGGTGGTTGAGGCGATTCTCTCCCTCGTGAGATCCGCTCGTCCCGGACCGGAAGGCGGCGAGACCGGCAAATTGATCGCCTGGGGACCGGGTCCGCGCGCGAGCCAATCCCTGATGCTCGCAGTTCGCGCGCGCGCGTTGCTCGATGGCCGTCTCGCGCCATCGATCGACGATGTGCTTGATCTCGCCGAGCCTGTTCTCAAGCACCGCATGGCGCTGACGTTTTCGGCACGCGCGGAGGGTGAAACCGTCGGCAATGTCATCGCGCGGCTCAAGGCGCGCATCGGATAGGGAATGGCCGAACTGCTCAGCGACACCGAGAAAGAGGCGGTCCGTGCCGCTATCGGCAAGAGCCGGAAACTGGCCGCCCGTGTGCCCCGGCTCATTCTGGAGGCGCGACGCGTCGCATCGACCGTGATTCACGGCCTGCACGGCCGCCGGCGGGCAGGGGCCGGCGAAAATTTCTGGCAGTACCGGCGCTTCGCCAATGGCGAGCCTTCTCAGAATGTCGACTGGCGGCGTTCGGCGCGCGACGATCATCTCTACGTCCGCGAGCGTGAATGGGAGGCTTCCCATATCATCTGGATTTGGATCGATCGCTCGCCATCGATGCATTTCAATTCGCACCTGACCGAGTGGAGCAAGCTCGATCGCGCGCTCGTCGTGTCCTTTGCGCTCGCGGAAGTGCTTGTGCAGGGCGGCGAGCGCGTCGGCATTCCCGAACTGATGCGTCCGACCGCAAATCGCAACGTCATCGAAAAAATGGCGCAGGCAATGCAGCACGATCCGGGCGAGCGTCCTAGCCAGCCGCCGAATTTTGCACCGGCCCAGTTCTCGGAAGTTCTGCTGGTATCGGATCTTTGGAGCCCGGTCGCGGAGTTTCGCCGCACCATCGGTCAGCTTGCCGCGAACGGCGCGCGCGGGCACGTCGTGCAGGTCGTCGATCCGGCCGAGGAAAGCTTCCCCTATTCCGGGCGCGTCGAATTTGTAGAGTCCGAAGGGCTCGGCAGTGTAACCGCGGGACGTGCGGAACTGTGGCGCGGCGACTATCAGACGCTCGTCGCCAATCACCGCGCCGCGTTGCGCGCCGAAGCTGAACAGTTCGGCTGGACCTTTACGGTTCATCGCACCAACCGCGGGCCTACAGAGTTGCTGTTCGCCATTCACGGTCGGATGGGCGCCGGCGCTCACACCGTCGTCAAGAGCAGCCAACCCGGGCGCTCCGGCTCAGACGTGCGCGCATGATCGCCGGGCTTCCGCTTTCGTTCGCTGAACCGCTGTTGTTGCTGGGGCTTCTCAGCTTGCCCGTGCTTTGGTGGCTGCTGCGCGTGATGCCACCACGTCCGCACCGGATCGAATTTCCGCCGACGCGGCTGTTGTTCGACATCGCGCCGAAAGAAGAGATGCCGGCGCGCACGCCGTGGTGGTTGACCGCACTGCGGCTGCTGGCTGCGGCGCTGGTGATCCTTGCAGCAGCCGGACCGATCTGGAACCCGCCGACCGGGATCGCCGGCGGCAACGCGCCGCTTTTGATCTTGCTGGATGATGGCTGGAGCGCCGCCGCGAGCTGGGATATCCGTATCAAGGCTGCCGACGAACTGATCGCCAAAGCCGACAATGACCGGCGCGCTGTGGCGATCGTTCCGCTGTCTGAGCCGGCGCGCGACATTATGCTGATGCCCAGCGGCACCGCGCGCGTCGCGTTGCGTCAGATCGCACCGAAGCCCTATGCCAGCGAGCGGGTCGAAACGCTGCCTGCGATCGAGCGCTTCCTGAAAACAGCTGGAGACAGCGAGATAGCGTGGCTTTGCGATGGGGTCGATACGGGGCGAGGGGCTGAATTTCTCGAAGGATTGAACAAGATCATCGGCGATCGGACGTTGACGATCTTCGAGGGTTCGCCACCAGCCTATGCGTTGGCAGCAGCCGAAAACGCCGCAGCGAAAATGACAGTCAAGGTGCTGCGGGCCGATGGCGGCGTTGCTGCCGGTGTAGTTCGCGCATTGGACCAGAAGGGTTCTCCGATCGGCGAGGCCCGCTACGCCTTTGCACCGGGTGACCGCGAGACCGAAGCCGCATTCGATTTGCCGGTCGAATTGCGCAATGATATCACGCGACTGGAAATAACCGGCGAGCGCTCTGCGGGCGCCGTGCAGCTTCTCGACAAGCGCTGGCGCCGGCGCGCCGTTGGTATCGTCAGCGGTTCGAGCACCGATACGGCACAGCCATTGTTGGCATCGACATTCTATCTGACGCGAGCGCTGGCGCCATTCGCGGATGTGCGGCTGGGCGACAAAGGCTCGCCGCAACAAGCGATCGCGCAATTTCTCGATCAAAAATTACCGATGATCGTGCTCGCCGACGTCGGCACCCTGTCGCCTGAGATTTCGCGAGCGTCTCAATGCATGGATCGAAAAGGGCGGCGTCTTGATGCGTTTCGCCGGTCCACGGCTGGCACAGGCGGACGACGATCTGGTGCCAGTAAAATTGCGGCGCGGCGGACGCAGCCTGGGCGGCAGTCTGACCTGGGAGAAGCCGCAACACCTGGCGGCATTCGCAGCCGATGGTCCATTCGCCGGGCTCGCGGTGCCCAAGGACATCACCATCAACAGGCAGGTCCTGGCCGAGCCCGATGCCGTGCTCGCCACCAAAAGCTGGGCTTCGCTGGCCGACGGCACGCCGCTGGTAACTGGGGAGCATCGCGGCAAGGGAATGGTCACGCTGTTTCATGTCAGCGCCGATATGCGCTGGTCCGATCTTCCGTTGTCTGGCACCTTCGTGGAAATGCTACGACAAATCGTAGACATCTCGGGCTACACGTCGACCCCCGGCGCAGGTGTTGCTGCCGAGCTGAACGCAGAAACGGTTGCGCCATTGCGCACGCTGGACGGCTTCGGCGCATTCGGACCACCTCCTTCTACCGCGAAGCCGCTCGCCGCCGATTTCCGGGACCGCGCAACGATTGATCATCCACCTGGCCTCTACGGGCCGGCCGATGGACCGCTCGCCGTCAACGCCGTCGCGGCGGCCGACCGGATTGCGCCACTCGACACGTCAGGACTGCGCGCACGCCGCGCCACTTACACGAATGCGGAGCCCCGCGACTTACGCGGAAGTCTGCTGTCGTCGTCCATGCTGTTGTTTCTCATCGACGCAATCATCATCGCCCTGCTCGGCGGCGGCATAGCCGCGCTGCGGCGGCGCGCCGCGCCGGCTGCGTTGGCACTTGCGCTTGGTCTTTCGATTGCAACGCTGCCGTTGCCATCACGCGCCGACAGCGCCAGTGACGAGTTTGCCATCAAGTCGGTCTCGCAAACGCGGCTGGCGTACGTCGTCACCGGAAATGCCGATGTCGATGCGATCGTCAAGGCGGGCCTGTCGGGCTTAACTCTTTTTCTCGCGCAGCGTACTGCGCTGGAAGCCGGCGATCCCGTCGGCATCGATCCTGCACGCGACGAACTCGCTTTCTTCCCGCTGATCTATTGGCCAGTCGTGCCCGGCGCGCCGAAGCCACCGCAGGACGCCCTCAATCGCATCGACGCCTATATGAAACAGGGCGGCACGGTATTGTTCGATACCCGCGACGCCATCGAGGCGCCGCCAGGTCCCGACGGAGAATCGCAGACGCCGGGCATGCTGGCATTGCGCAACATGCTTGCTTCTCTGGAAGTGCCGGAAATCGAACCGGTGCCGCGCGAACACGTGCTGACAAAGACTTTCTACCTGCTGCGCGATTTTCCGGGGCGATTCACTACCGGCCAGACCTGGGTGGAGACTTTGCCGCGTGACGATGACGACGAAACCGCCGCCTCGAAACCAGCGCGCGGCGGCGACGGCGTCTCGCCGATCATTATCACCTCTAACGACCTCGCCGGCGCCTGGGCGATGCGTCCCGACGGTCAGCCGATGCTACCGCTGACGCCGGGCGAACCGAGGCAGCGCGAATTCGCGTTCCGCGCCGGCGTCAATATCGTAATGTACACGCTGACCGGCAACTACAAGGCCGATCAGGTGCACGCGCCGGCGCTGATCGAACGGCTGGGGCAATAGGCAACGAAATGCAATACAGCATCGCGTTCGCGCCCCTTGTTCCCTCACTGGTGCTCTGGATTGCACTTGCTGCTACCTTTGTAATCGCGGCATTGCTGCTCGTTGGACGTTCACGCGGCGCAGCTATTCGCGTCGCCGCGCTTGCGCTCATTCTGCTTGCGCTTGCCAATCCATCGTTCACGCGGGAGGAGCGCGAGCCGCTTACCTCAGTCGCCGCCATCGTCGTGGACAAGAGTCCCAGCCAAGGCTTTGGCGAGCGCACCCGCGAAACCGCGCAGGCTCAGGAGGCGCTGGTCAACAGCCTTCGGCAGATCAAGGGCCTTGAGGTTCGCGTGGTCGAAGCTGGACAGGCCGACGGCGAGACCGACGGGACCAAGCTGTTCGGCTCGCTCTCGTCTGTGCTCTCAGACGTCCCTACCGATCGCGTCGCCGGCGCCTTCATGATCACCGACGGCCGGGTCCACGATATTCCCGCCAATGCCGCTGCGCTTGGGTTTACCGCGCCGGTGCATGCGCTGATCACAGGCCGCAAGGATGAGCGCGACCGCCGTGTCGCGATATCGGCGGCGCCCCGTTTCGGCATCGTCGGACAAACCCAGACCATCACCTATAGGCTCGACGATCAGGGCGTAAGCGGCGAGCGCGCGAAAGTCGTCGTGCGCCGCGATGGCGACGTGATCAATGAACGCACCGTTCTGAGCGGCCAGACCGTCAATATCGATATCGAGATCAAGCATGCCGGTCCCAACATCGTCGAGATCGAGGCATCGCCGCTCGAAAATGAGCTGACGCTGGTCAACAACCGCGCAGTGGTCGCCATCGACGGCGTGCGGGATAAATTACGCGTACTGCTTGTCTCAGGCGAGCCGCATGCCGGCGAACGCACCTGGCGCAATCTGCTCAAATCCGACGCCAGCGTCGATCTAGTGCACTTCACCATTTTGCGTCCGCCTGAAAAACAGGATGGAACGCCGATCAACGAACTTTCCTTGATTGCGTTTCCGACCCGAGAGCTCTTCACTCCCGGCGAGCCTGGCGGCCGAGGCGGCAAGCTTAATGAATTCAATCTGATCATCTTCGACCGCTACGCACGCCAGGGCGTGCTGCCGATGCCCTATTTCGACAACATGGCGCGCTATGTCCGCGCTGGCGGGGCCGTGCTGGTTTCGGCCGGGCCCGACTACGCATCCACCACCAGTATCTGGCGCACGCCGCTGGACTCAGTATTGCCGGCGGAGCCCGTCGGCGTCAGCGAGAAGCCGTACTACGCGCACATAAGCGACGCCGGCAAACGCCATCCCGTCACGCGCGGGCTGGAAGGCTCGGCCAGCGAGCCGCCACACTGGAGCCGTTTCTTTCGGACCGTCGAGACACGCAACGCCACTAGCCCGCCCGTCATGACCGGCGCGGACGGCAAACCGCTGCTGCTGCTTTCGCGCTATGGTGAGGGCCGTGTCGCGCTGCTGCTGTCGGACCACATCTGGCTTTGGGCGCGCGGTTATGAAGGCGGCGGGCCGCACCTCGATCTGTTGCGGCGAATGTCCCACTGGCTGATGAAGCAGCCCGATCTGGATGAGGAAGCGCTTCGCCTGCAAACGCAAGGCAAGGATCTCGCCGTCCTGCGCCAGACCATGTCGGACAGCGTGGCCCCGGTTACGATCACCTCGCCGTCCGGCAAAACGCGTGAATTGGCGCTGAACGCAAGCGAGCCCGGACTTTGGCGTTCGGCCATCCCCGCCGATGAGCTCGGTTTGTGGCAAGCGACCGATGGCACGTTGAAGGCGCTGATCAATGTCGGGCCCGTCAACCCCAAGGAATTTTCCGAAGTCACTTCCACGGCGGAGACGCTGAAACCGTTGGCCCAAGCGACCGGGGGTGATGCACGCCGTATTTTTGACGGTTCAAGCATCGACATGCCACGCATTGTGCCGGTGCGATCCTCCAGCGTATTCCGCGGCGATGGCTGGCTGGGCGTGAAGATGCGCGATGCGAGTGTCGTGCGCGGCGTCGGCGTGCTGCCGATATTCTCCGGTCTGATCGGCCTGCTGCTATTGCTAGGCGCGTTCGCCGGCACCTGGCTGCGCGAAGGGCGTTAGCAATCGCGTTGCCGCATTCCCACAGTACCGGCCAAAATTCGACCGTCGCCAAATCAGCAATTGACATCCGCCCGAACCGGCGACGTTATATTATAACATCGGCTTGCTGAACAACTGGGCCTGATGCGGACGTCTATCGGCATGAAGTGGTTTCGTTCGAACATCAGACATGGATCGCGGCTCGCGTTGTTGGCGCTGGCGATGCAGTTCGTTTTTTCGTTCGGGCATTTCCATGGGACCGCCGCGCAGGCCGCGCCCGCGATGCAGCAGACGAGCCAGCAGGCGCCCTCCGATCCCGAGCAACAGTCCAACGATCCCTGCGCGATCTGCGCCGTCATGGCGCTGGCGAACGCGGCACTGTTCGCGACGCCGCCGATATTGCTGCTGCCGCAGGCCGTGGAATTTTTATACCTGACGACGGACGCCGAATTCATCCATCTGAATTCCGCCCGCGTTGCGTTTCAGCCCCGCGCTCCTCCCGCCTCCTGACATCGATCCCTGATGATTTCGTCATCGGCGCGCCGTTCGCGCCGATCGGCGAAATGAATCGAAATCGGTCCGTCTGACATCGACGGGCAAGTCGCAATCCCCGTTCGTATGAACAGGCCGCGGCTTCAGCAGGGTTTGGACAATGCCAACTCTCACTAATCGAGCGCTCGCGCTATCTTTGGCAACCTGGGCGTTGGGACTTTGCGCAAACGCAAACGTCGCTCTTGCGCAGGATTCAAAATCGACGGCGCTGCCGGAGATTACAGTGACGTCGCCTAGCCCGATCGTGAGGCACCACCCGGTCGTTGCGTCCAAGCCGGTCCGCATATCGCGCTCGACGCAGGTAAGGCCGGGGCGCAATAGCGCGCCTCCTCCACAGGCCACGCCCGCGCCGGTGGCATCGGCCCAACAAGGCGTATTGCCGATCGTTGCCAATCAGTTTGGCACCGTCACCGTCGTGCCCAATGACGAAATTCGCCGCCAGGGCGGAGGATCCCTCGGAGACTTGTTGTTCTCCAAGCCTGGGATCACAGGCTCGAGCTTTGCTCCGGGCGCATCGAGTCGTCCGGTCATTCGCGGGCTTGATAACAACCGGGTCGGCATCGTCGAGAACGGCGTTTCGGCCGGCGGCGCCTCAGACCTCGGCGAAGATCATTTCGTACCGATAGATCCGCTCGCGACCAGCCAGGTGGAAATCATCCGCGGGCCGGCCGCGCTTCGCTATGGCTCGACGTCGATCGGCGGCGTTGTCAGCGGCACCAACAATCGAATTCCGGACGCCATACCAACCTGCGCGGCGGCGCCGTTTCAGACTTACGGCTTTCCGGTGAAAGCGCCGTTGCCAGATGTCGGGGCGCCGGGATGTGCAACGGTCGAGACGAGAACCGCGGTAAGCTCAGTGGATCGCGGCGTTGAAGGCGGAATACTGCTCGATGCCGGCGGCGGGAATTATGCTGTTCACGCAGACGCCTATGGGCGAAATTCCGGCGACTACAGCATACCGAGCTATCCATATCTTTTCGATGCCACGCGGCCGTTCAACGGACGCCAGCCGAATTCAGCAGCGCAGGCCGACGGAGCTTCGATCGGCGGCTCCTACATTTTTCATGGCGGTTTCATCGGTGTGGCGATCACCCAGAACGACGCATTTTATCACATACCCGGCCTCGACGGCGCCGATCACCAGACCAGGATCGATGCCCACCAGACCAAGTTCACCGCAAAGGGCGAGTTCAGGCCTGACTCGGCCGCGATCGAGGCCGTCAGGTTCTGGGCCGGCGCTACCGACTATAAGCACAACGAACTGGGTCTTGCCGACACGTCGGACCCGACCAGCGATGGCGTGCGGCAGATATTCACCAACCGGGAACAGGAAGTGCGTGTCGAAGCGCAGTTTATGCCGTTCAACGCGCGGTTTGCGGCAATCACCACGACGCTCGGTTTGCAGGCGGGCCACCAGGAATTGAATGCGCCGAGCCCCGATAATCCGAACTCGTTGTTCAACGGGCTGTTCAGTCCAAACAGCAACACGCGGGTGGCCGGTTACGCCTTCAACGAACTGGCGTTTACGCCATCGACTAAAGTTCAGATCGCGGCGCGGATTGAACATGTCGATCTCAGCGGATCGAATCTCGATTTTCCCGCCGACTTCCTCCCGGACGGCAATCCGCAGTTCAGCACCGCACGCGATCCGTCGTATACACCGAAAAGCGGAAGCGTCGGCCTGCTGCAAAATCTTCCTGGCGATCTCGTCGCCAGCGTGACCGCGCAATATGTCGAGCGCGCGCCGAAGCCGGCAGAACTGTTCTCCCGCGGCGCCCATGATGCGACTGCCACCTTCGATATCGGCAACCCCGATCTGACGATCGAGACCGCCAAGTCGGTGGAAGCCGGATTGCGCAAAGCAACCGGCTCATTCCGGTTCGAGGCGACCGCGTATTATACGAGCTTCAACAACTTCATTTACCGTCGGCTGACGGGGGTGATGTGCGGCGACGATTTCGCCTCTTGCGGCAATGGCGATCCTAATAATCAGGCGCGGCAGGCGGTTTATTCGCAACGTGACGCGACATTCCGGGGCGGTGAATTTCAGAGCCAGCTCGATGTCGGAAAATTCCATGGTGGCACCTGGGGCATCGAAGAGCAGTTCGACATCGTCCGCGCGACTTTTTCGGACGGCACCAACGTGCCGCGAATTCCGCCCGTTCGCGTTGGCGGCGGATTGTTCTGGCGTGATGCCAACTGGCTCGCGCGAATTAATCTGCTGCACGCGTTCGCCCAAAACGACATCGCGGTCATCGGGGAGACGCCCACGCCCGGGTACAACCTGCTGAAGGCGGAAATCAGCTACAAGACCAAGCTCGATCCCAACATTTTCAGTGCGCGCGAAATGTTCGTGGGACTGGTCGGCAACAATTTGCTGAACGAAAACATTCGCAATTCCGTGTCGTACACCAAGGACGAAGTGTTGATGCCCGGCCTTGGCGTTCGCGCGTTCGCGAACTTCAAATTCTAACGATGCAATCCGGGCTATAGAAAACCGGCACGGCTACTTCGCAAAACTCCAGTCCGGTCGAACCGCGCCGCCGACGTCGGTGAAAGCGCCCTCGACCAGTTCGGCCACCAGCAGCCTCTTGTAGTCAACCGGGCCTGGCATCGTTGCACGCCCCTTTGGCACGGCCTTGAACCCGACGCGGCTGTAGTAGGCCTCGTCGCCTACCAGCAGAACGAGGCGATGACCTTTCGCTTTCGCCTCTTTCAACGAGCGATCGAGCAGCGCACGTCCGACGCCGCGGCTGCGAAACGGCGGTTCGACCGTGAGCGGGCCCAGCATCAAAGCCGGCGTATCGCCAACGCAAACCGGCAACTGTCTGACCGAGCCGACGAGCAGCGTGCCGATCCGCGCCGTAAAAGACAGATCAAACCGATGATCCACATGCTCACGCAAACGATACGCGCTCAGCACGAAGCGGCCGGGCCCGAAGGTGCGCTCATGAAGCCGCTCGATTGGCCGGGCGTCGCTGGCGGTCTCAGCCGATATTGCGAGAGAAAGGTCGGTCATGCCAGCCGCGAGATAGCACTAGACCCATCTGCGGTCCATCGTTGCGCCAAGCTAATTTCAGCGCATCAGTTGTTGCTTGGTGCTGGTTGAGCGAGATAGGCGAGCAGCTTGATCTCGCGCCGGCCGCGCGTCACAGTGTCGAGCACCAGCCCTGAAGAGACCGACAGCACCGCAAGGATCATCAAGCCCGTCGACAGGATCGCCGTTGGGAATCGCGGCACGATGCCCAATTCGAGATAGGTCACGACCAGCGGGACCGACAGGCCGGCAGACAGCAGCGCCATCAATGCGCCGATCAGGCCGAAGAATCGCAGCGGCTTCTCCGACCGATAGAGCTTGATTATGGTACCCAAGATTCGGAAGCCGTCGCTCCAGGTGTTGAGTTTGCTGAACGAGCCTTCCGGTCGCGCACCGTAAGGCGTTTCGATTTCCGCCACCGGCAACGCAAGCTCGAGCGCATGGACACTCAGTTCGGTTTCGATCTCAAAGCCGTCTGAAAGCACGGGGAATGATTTCACGAAGCGCCGCGAGAACACCCGGTAGCCGGAAAGGATATCCTTGAACCCTTGCCCGAATACCGACGAGAGAAAGCCCGTGAGCATCCGGTTCCCGGTGCGATGACCGGCGCGATAGGCCGCCTCGGCCTGATCGACGCGGAAGCCCACGACCATATCGAGGTGATCGGCAAGCAAGGTCTCGATCATGCGCGGCGCACTCGCGGCGTCGTAAGTCGCGTCGCCATCGACCAGCACATAGATATCGGCGTCGATATCGGCGAACATTCGCCGCACAACATGGCCCTTGCCCTGCCGGCGCTCGCTGCGAACGGTCGCACCGGCTTCGCGCGCGACAGCTGCGGTCCGGTCCGAAGAATTATTGTCGTAAACGAAGATTTGCGCTGACGGCAGGCTGGTTCGAAAATCGGCGATCACCGTGCCAACCGCGGCCTCTTCATTGAAGCACGGCACCAGAACCGCGATGCGCGGCAGCGCGGCTTCAGCCTCTGGAAATTCCTGCTCGACGAATTCCGCGAGTGCCTGCGCCATGCCAGCCAGATCGCCGCGCAGTTTCGGCGATTGCTTTATATGCGGGGCCGCGCTCATCGAAATCCTTAAAAACCGTTAGGAATTATCGGCCCATCATAAGGACCGATACCTAACGATCTCTAACGCCAAGTTGGGATTGCCCCCCTGTTTTCGAGCACTTCCGCGATCCGCAAGCGCGTACCCTGCGTGGTATCGGCGGGCAGCGCGTCTGCCGCAAAGAATCCGCAGGCAACGATTTCCCGGTTCGGTGCGGGCATGCGGTCCTGCCGAAACTCCCTGACGACATAGATCGCCACATGATCGCGCCGGGAAACGTGGCTGTTGAAAAATATTCCATGCAACTTCGGCTCGCCGGACAGTTCGATCATTCCCTCTTCCATCAATTCACGTTCCAGCGCATTGCGAAACGTCTCCCCGACCTCGACGCCGCCGCCCGGCAGATGCCAGCCTGAAACATAACTGTGTTTCACGAGGAACACCCGGCTATCGCCGTCGAGCACGACGGCCCGTACGCCCAATGTCATGCCGCGGGCAAACAGCCAGTAACGGTGAAATACGCGGCGCAGCGCGGGCTCGAATCTCCGCCGTGTTTGCTGCCAATTCATTGCCGCCAAATTCCGGAATTCAAGAAGGTGCTCGTTCTTGCGCTGGATCGCCTTGGCTGACAAGACAGAGGGTGATGACATTTACACTGGCCCATCTGTCCGACCCGCATCTTCCGCCGTTGCCGGCGCTGAGTTTGCACGAACTCACCACCAAGCGTGCGCTGGGGTATTTCAACTGGACCCGCAATCGTCACGCGATCAATCGACGCGAAGTGCTGGATGCGCTGGTTACGGACATGCAGGCACAGCGGCCAGACCACATCGCCGTCACCGGCGATCTTGTCAATCTCGCGCTGGAGGCGGAGTTCGCCCCGGCGCGCGCATGGCTGGAAAGCCTCGGCGCCTCCGATGGCGTCACTGTCGTTCCCGGCAATCACGACGCTTATGTTCGCGCGACGCAGCATTCGTTTGCGCGGGAGTTGAAGGATTATTTGCGCAGGGATGACGCAGTTGCCGGAGACGCCAACACCTTTCCGTTCGTTCGCCGGCGCGGCCCCGTCGCGCTGATCGGGGTATCATCCGCGGTGCCCACGCCGCCGCTAATGGCAACGGGATGGTTGGGGCTCGGACAACTTGAGGCTCTCGAACTAATTCTGGCAAAGCTCGCCGCGGAAAAAAGCTTTCGCGTGCTGCTCATCCACCATCCGCTGCGGTCGAAGTCGCGCATGAAGCGATTGACCGATGCGCGAGAGTTACTTGCCTTGTTGAAACAGCATGGCGTGGAACTGATCCTGCACGGCCACGATCACATTCATTCCACGGCGTGGTTCGAGGGACCTTCCGCGCGCATCCCGGCAATCGGCGTGCCCTCAGCCTCGTCGATCGCGCACGGGCGATTTCCGGCTGCGGCATATAACCTGTTTTCGATCGCGCGCGAAAACGATGCATGGCGCTGCGAACAGACCGTGCGTGGGTTTGGCGAGGGAACAAAGGTGCATGAGCTGCGGCAGGTGCGGCTTTACTAACTCGTCATTCCGGGATGCGCCTCTTGGCGCAGGCCCGAAATCCATACTCCCGGTGTTGGTGTATGGACGCGAACTTAAATACTGGGGCTATGGATTCCGGACTCGCGCTTCGCGCGCCCCGGAATGACAATTACATATTCCGCAGCGTCGCGAACAGCGCGAGGCCGAACAGCGCGATCACGCCAACGATAAATCCCAGCACGAAGGTCCATAAGCCGCCGCGCCGCTGCGCTTCGTGTACAAGCGGCTCCTCTGCAAGTGGCGTGGCAACCAGCGCATGTTCGCGCTCGATCATGCGGCGCGCGACATAGTCAGTGACGGCCTCGACGATCGTCTCGACCTCATCGAGATTCCGCGATCACGGTACGGCCGAAGCGGGTATCCTGAACGAAGCGGTAAAGGCGCTTGTCGCGGCCCATGGCGACATGGGCGACGACGTCGACCCACAACCGCGGCGTATCGCCCTGACTGATGCCGCGGTCGAACAGATCGACCTCGTTCGGGATCTGCTCGAACAGCGGATCCAGCGCCTCGTTGAGGATTTCCAGACGCGCCACTTCGGCGTCGCGAAGTTCGACGACGACGCCGGTGCGGTCGGCCGCCTCTATCCGTGCTTTGCGCAGGGCGTCGCGCAACCGCATCGGCTTCGCTTCGACATTGACCGCCGAGGTCTGAGTGTCTGACATCTTTACGCCGCCTTCTTTACTGGTCACGCCGCTAACCTAGCAGTAACCATTTCAAACGCAAAGGCGCCGGACGGCCTGTCCAAACAGCAAACGGCCCCATCGGCATAACCGAAGAGGCCGCTTGCTGCGATTGTTTGGCGGGTCTCAGGCCACCACGCGTTGCGGCTCTTCGACGATCGAGAAGCGCACGCCCGCCTTGTGGCGGTTTTCTTCCGACACCGTCTTCCAGGCTTCCTCGGCCTCGGCGCGTGTCTTGAACGGACCCTGCACCTGCGCCGAACCTTCGACGAGCTTGTGGAAGTTCATCGAACCGAATTCGCCGCCGATCACCCAAAAATTGCTGCTCATTCTACTCTCCTGTCGTTGCCGTTAGCCGAACTGGTTCATCGTGTTGTGCGCGCCGCCCGCCTTCAGAGCGGCCTCACCGGCGAAGTATTCCTTGTGATCGTCGCCAATGTCTGAACCCGCCATGTTCTGATGTTTGGCGCAGGCGATGCCCTGACGGATTTCCTGGCGCTGCACATTCTTCACATAGCCGAGCATGCCCTGCTCGCCGAAATATTCCTTGGCGAGGTTGTCGGTGGACAGTGCGGCCGTGTGATAAGTCGGCAGCGTGATCAGATGATGGAAGATGCCGGCGCGCTTCGCCAAATCAGCCTGGAAGGTGCGGATCAGCTCGTCGGCCTCCTTCGCAAGCGGCGTGTCGTCGTATTCCGCCTTCATCAGTTCGGCGCGGTTGTACTTGGCGACATCCTTGCCGGCTTCCTTCATCGCATCGTAAACTTGCCAACGGAAGTTGAGCGTCCAGTTGAACGACGGCGAGTTGTTGTAGGCGAGCTTGGCGTTCGGGATCACCTCGCGCACGCGATCGACCATTGAAGCGATCTGCTCGATGTTCGGCTTCTCGGTTTCGATCCACAGCAGGTCGGCGCCGTTCTGCAGCGACGTGATGCAGTCAAGCACACAGCGATCCGCGCCCGTGCCGGCACGGAACTGGTAGAGGTTGCTGGGAAGCCTTTTCGGACGCATCAGCTTGCCGTTGCGTGTGATGACGACATCGCCGTTGCCGAACTTCGAAGCATCGACTTCTTCGCAATCCAGGAAGCTGTTGTACTGGTCGCCGATATCACCCGGCTTGTGGCTCACGGCGATCTGTTGCGTCAGACCAGCGCCCAGCGAGTCGGTACGGGTGACGATGACGCCGTCCTCGACGCCCAGTTCGAGGAAGGCGTGGCGGCAGGCCCGAATTTTCGCGATGAACACCTCATGCGGCACAGTGACCTTGCCATCCTGATGGCCGCACTGCTTTTCATCGGAGACCTGATTTTCGATCTGCAATGCGCAGGCGCCCGCTTCGATCATCTTCTTGGCGAGCAGATACGTCGCCTCGGCATTGCCGAAGCCTGCGTCGATGTCGGCAATCACTGGAACGACGTGGGTCTGGAAGTTATCGATCTTCTCGATCAGGTTGGCTTCCTTTGCCTTGTCGCCTGCCTTGCGTGCGGCGTCGAGGCTGCGAAAAATGTCGTTGAGCTCACGGGAGTCCGCCTGGCGCAGGAAAGTGTAAAGCTCCTCGATCAGGGCCGGCACCGAGGTCTTCTCATGCATGGACTGGTCGGGTAGCGGACCGAATGCCGAACGCAGCGCCGCGATCATCCAGCCGGAGAGATAGAGATAGGTGCGATCAGTGGTGCCGAAGTGCTTTTTCACCGAAATCAGTTTTTGCTGCGCGATAAAGCCGTGCCAGCACCCGAGCGACTGGGTGTATTTGGTGGCGTCCAGATCGTAGCGAGTCATGTCGGCGCGCATCAGCGCCGCGGTGTAGCGCGCGATGTCGAGGCCGGTCTTGAAGCGGTTCTGCAGGCGCATCCGGGCAACGGCTTCGGCGTTCACGCCATTCCACGTCTCTTTGTCCCTGAGCAGCGCCTCGGCCGCTTCGATTTGGCTCTGGTAGGAGGCCGGTCCCTGGATAGCCAGATCGCTGATCCCGCGTGGCTGGAAGTTCATATCAATTCTCCTTCAGGCCGTACATTCATGACATTGCTATTGCGAACGTGCTGAGAGCTAAACGCCTTTCTTGTTAATTTCGATAGACCGCTTGCAAAGGAATGGTGATGTCATGTAACACTCATACATGAGTTAGTTGTCACTTTGTCACAAGATGTCACAAAGGCTGTCATGGCTGGTGATTCCGGCAAGAAGCTGTTCGTCGGCCCCCGATTCCGGCGGAATTCGCCAGCAATTAGGGCTTTCGCAGACCCAGATTGCCGAGGGTCTCGGGATTTCTCCCAGTTATATCAATCTGATAGAGCGCAACCAGCGCCCGGTCACGGCGCAGATCCTGCTGCGGCTGGCGGAAACCTACGACCTCGATCTGCGCGATCTGGCGGTTGCCGATGAGGACCGCTTCTTTGCCGAGCTTAACGAGATTTTCTCCGATCCCCTGTTTCGGCAGATCGAGTTGCCGAAACAGGAGATGCGCGATCTGGCCGAACTGTGTCCCGGCGTCAGCCATTCGCTGCAGCGGCTCTACGCCGCCTATACCGAAGCGCGGCGCGGCGAAACGCTTGTCGTTGCGCAGATGGCCAACCGCGACGTCAGCGGCGGGTTTGAGGGCAATCCGATCGAGCGCGTGCGCGAGCTGATCGAGGCCAACCGCAATTATTTCCCCGAGCTCGAACAATCAGCGGAAAATCTGCGCGACGAGTTGAACATCGCTTCGCAGGATTTGTTTACCGCGCTGATGACGCGGCTGCGCGAGAAACACTCCATCGTCACCCGCATCATGCCGGTCGATGTGATGCGCGAAACACTGCGCCGTTTCGACCGTCACCGCCGGCAACTGCTGATTTCCGAACTGGTTGATAGCCCCGGCCGCGCCTTCCAGCTGGCGTTTCAGATCGGCCTTGCCGAATGCGGCGCAACGCTCGATGCAATCGTCAACCGCGCCGGCGCGCTTGACGAAACTCCGCGTCGGCTGTTTCGAATAACGCTGGCGAATTATTTCGCCGCCGCAGTGATGATGCCCTACGGCGCGTTTCACAGCGCCGCGGAATCGCTGAGCTATGACGTTCACGTGCTGGCGCAGCGCTTTAACGTCGGCTTCGAGCAGGTTTGTCATCGCTTGACGACGTTGCAACGGCCCAACGCGCGCGGCGTACCGTTCTTCATGCTGCGCGTCGACAATGCCGGCAACGTTTCCAAGCGATTTTCTTCCGGCACGTTTCCGTTTTCAAAATATGGCGGCACCTGTCCGCTGTGGAACGTGCATTCGACCTTCGACACGCCCGACCGGCTCCTGAAGCAGGTGATCGAATTGCCCGACGGCAGCCGCTATTTCTCGATCGCGCAAATGGTGCGCCGCCCGATCGCGCCGCATCCGCTGCCGCAGCCGCGTTTCGCCATCGGGCTCGGCTGCGAAATCCGTCATGCATCGCGGCTGATCTATGCGGCCGGCATGAATCTGGATACCGCCGAAGGCACACCGATCGGCGTCAACTGCCGACTATGCGAGCGCGAGAATTGTTCGCAACGCGCGGAGCCGCCGATCACGCGCACGCTGATCCTTGATGAGAACACGCGGCGCGTGTCCTCGTTCATGTTCAGCAATGCGCGGGAGGTGTGAGGGTTTCCATCTTTGTACACCGTCATCCTGAGGCGCGAGCCGCATTGCGGCGAGCCTCGAAGGATCTGTCACCCCGTCGTCCTTCGAGGCTTCGCAAGAGCTCGCACCTCAGGACGACGGCGCGCGCAGGACGACAAATCATCCCTCAATCAGCGTCAGCCATTCATCCTCGGTCAGCACGGCTACACCAAGGCCCCGCGCCTTGGTGAGTTTCGAGCCGGCGTCTTCTCCGGCAACGACATAATCGGTCTTTTTCGAAACCGACCCCGCAACCTTCGCACCGTGACGCTCGGCCACTGCCTTGGCTTCCTCGCGCGTGAACTTCGTCAACGATCCCGTGAACACTACGGTCTTGTCCGACACCGGCGAAGTCTTGCGCGGCTTTTCGGCCGGGCGCACCTGGATTTCGAGCAGCAATTCGTCCAGCGCTCCGACATTGCGCGGCTCGGCAAAGAACTCCACCACCGCATCTGCAACGATTTCGCCGACGCCGCCGATGTCGTTAAGATCGGCATACGCTTCAGAGGCATTGCCTTCATCGCTGCGCCCGGCCGCCGCGGCCAGCATCGCCTCGCGAAACACGGCGACCGTTCCATAGTGCCGCGCCAGTAGCTTGGCGTTGCCCTCTCCGACATGGCGAATGCCGAGCGCGAAAATCAGCCGATGCAGATCGATGTCGCGCCGCGCGTCGATCGCACTAAACAGATTGCGCACCGAAACTTCACCGTAGCCTTCGCGCTCCATCAGCTTTTCGCGCCCGCCTCGTTTCTCAAAAGTGAATATATCCGCCGGCCGTATGATCCAACCGGCATCGTAGAACTCCTGGATCTGTTTTTCACCGAGACCGTCGATGTCGAAGGCCAGCCGCGAAACGAAATGCTTGAGTTCCTCCACAGCCTGCGCCGGGCAGACCAGTCCGCCGGTGCAGCGGCGCACTACCTCGCCATCTTCGCTGGCGACGTGACTTCCGCAGACGGGGCATCGATCGGGAAATTTGAATGGATGTTTGCCGCGCGGCTTGACGGTGACCACCGATACGATCTGCGGGATTACATCGCCGGCGCGCTGCACGACGACGGTGTCGCCTTCGCGCACGTCCTTGCGCGCGATCTCGTCGGCGTTGTGGAGCGTTGCATTCTGCACCACAACGCCGCCGACATTGACGGGCGCTAGTCGCGCTACGGGGGTCAGCGCGCCGGTACGGCCTACCTGAATTTCGATCTTCTCGACGACGGTGGTGGCCTGCTCCGCGGCGAATTTATGCGCGACGGCCCAGCGCGGATTGCGCCCGGCAAAGCCAAGTCGCGCCTGCCAGTCCAGCCGGTCGAGCTTGTAGACGACGCCGTCGATGTCGTAGCCGAGTGCCGCGCGCTGCTCGCCGATTTTGCGGTAGAACGCGAGCACGTCATCGATGCTTCTGCAAAGCTTGATCAGCGGATTGACGACAAAGCCGGCTTTCTCCATCCACGCCAGCATGCCGTGCTGGGTAGCCGCAGGCATCTCGCTCACTTCGCCCCAGGCATAAGCAAAGAATTTCAATGGCCGCGACGCAGTAATCGCGACATCCTTCTGCCGCAGCGAGCCCGCGGCAAAGTTGCGCGGATTGGCGGCCGTTGCTTCGCCCGCCTGCTCCTGTTTCCGGTTGAAGCTGAGAAAATCCTGCTTCAGCATGTAGACTTCGCCACGCACCTCACAGATTTCGGGGACGCCCCTGCCTTTAAGTTTGTGCGGAATATCGGCGATGGTGCGGACGTTGGCGGTGACATCTTCGCCGGTATAACCGTCGCCGCGGGTGGCGCCCGTGACCAACTCGCCGTCCTCATAGCGCAGCGACAACGACAGCCCATCGATCTTCGGTTCTGCGACGAGGGCGGGAATTTCTTCGGCATCGAGCTTAAGAAAGCGGCGGATGCGTTCGACGAAATCGGATACGTCCTCGTCGCTGAAGGCATTGCCGAGCGAAAGCATCGGCACCGCGTGCCGCACCTTGGCGAAGCGGCTGGAGGGCTGCGCGCCGATTTTCTGCGAAGGCGATTGTACCGTAACGAATTCGGGAAACCGCGTTTCGATAGCATTCACGCGCTGGCGCAACGCGTCGTAATCGGCATCCGAAATCTTCGGCGCATCGTCCTGATAGTAGTGCTTATCATGGCCTTCGATCTCAAGCGCGAGGCGCTTGTGGTCGACCCTGGCTTGCGCCTTGGTGAGGGAAGCAACGTCGGCCTGAGGTTTTTTAGCTTTTCTTGCCATCGCGAACTGAATTAGAGCCTATCCCGCCGCCTTGATCAGCCGCTCAGCTGCGGCGCGGGCCTCGGCGGTAATCTCCGCCCCCGCCAGCATGCGGGCGATTTCTTCGCGGCGGTGGTCGTCACCCAGCGCGTTGACGCGCGTTGCGACGCGCTTGCCGCGGTCGAGGGCATCCTTGGAGATCAGCAGATGTTGGTCAGCGCGCGCGGCGACCTGCGGGGCGTGCGTCACCGCCATCACCTGCACCTTGCCCGCGAGCTTTGCCAGCCGCGCGCCGATCGCGTCCGCCACCGCGCCGCCGACGCCGGTATCGATTTCGTCGAACACCAGGGTGGGCGCCGAGCCGCGGTCGGAAAGCACCACCTTCAGCGCCAGCAGGAATCGCGAGAGTTCGCCGCCGGAGGCCACCTTCATCAGCGGGCCGGGCCGCGTACCCGGATTAGTCTGCACCCAGAACTCGACGCGGTCGAACCCTTGCGGTCCCGGCGACGCCGGATCGGAGTCGATCTGCGTCATGAATTTCGCGCGCTCGAGCTTTAGCGGCGCAAGTTCAGCGCCGACAGCCTTGTTGAGCTTCTCCGCGGATTTGGTCCGAGCGGCCGACAGCTTCGTCGCGGCGGCGGCGTAGCGTTTGTCGTGCTCTGCGGCAGCCAATTCCAGCTTTTTCAATTGGTCCGCCCCAGCATCGATCAACGCAACATCGGCGGCATATTTCGAGGCCAGTGCCGCCAGCCCGTCGACCGGCGTTGCGTACTTCCGGGCAGCCGCGCGCAGCGCAAAGAGCCGCTCCTCGATGCGCTCCAATTCCGCCGGATCGAAATCCGCCGCGATCAAGGCCGCGGTGAGGTGCTGGTCCGCCTCCTCCAGCGCATTGATGGCAACGTCGATCGCCTTCACCGCCGGCTCGACCAGTGCGGGCGAATTGCCCGCGCGGCGCTCCAGCCGGCGCACCGCCGCGGCTAATATCGCGACTGGCGATTGATTGCCGCTCACCGCCTCCTGCGCGTCGCGCAGATCGCCGGCGATTTTCTCGCCTTGCATCATGGAGGTGCGGCGCTCGGCAAGCGTGGTTTCCTCGCCGTCCTGTGGAGCGAGTTTTTTCAGTTCGTCCGAAGCATGCCGCAGATAGTCCGCCTCGCGTGCGGCGCGCTCCATCTGGGCGCGGTGCCTCCCAAGCGCTCCCTGCGCCGCTTGGCGCGTTTCCCAGTGCGTTTCCAGCGCGGCAACATCGTTCTCAAGGCCGGCGAACGCATCGAGCAGCCGCCGGTGGGTCGAGGCATCGACCAGCGCGCGTTCGTCGTGCTGTCCATGGATTTCGACCAGCGCGGAGCCGACGGCTTTGAGGGTCTGCACGCTGATCGCCTGATCGTTGATAAAGGCGCGGGTGCGGCCGTCCGCCAGTTGCACCCTGCGCAGGATCATCTCGCCCGAATCCCCAGAACTCGCATCGTCGAGGCCGTTGTCGCGCAGGATGGCAGACGTCGCATGTCCCTTGGGAACATCAAATATCGCCGTGACCTGCCCTTGCTCTACGCCGTGGCGAACCAAGCCAGCGTCGCCGCGGCCGCCGAGCGCCAGCGCGAAAGCATCGAGGAGGATGGATTTACCGGCGCCGGTTTCGCCGGTCAGCACGGCCAAACCCGGCGAAAACTCGATATCGAGCCGTTCGATCAGGACGATGTCACGGATCGACAGACGCGCCAGCATGCGAGAACAGTTCCTGAACAGTCTTAGCCGAGGCCCAGTCCCTTGAAGGCCCTGCTGATGTAGGAACCCTTGTTCTCGCTCGGCTCGAGACCGCTCGACTTTACAAGATTGTAGGCGTCTTTGTACCACTTGCTGTCAGGAAAATTATGCCCAAGCACGGCGGCGGCGGTTTGCGCCTCGCCGACGATTCCGATCGACATATAGGCCTCCGTCAGCCGGGCGAGCGCCTCTTCGACGTGCCGCGTGGTCTGATACTGAGTGACGACGGTCTTGAAGCGATTGATCGCGGCGGTGTAGTCGCGCTTAGCCATGTAATAGCGGCCGACATTCATTTCGCGGCCGGCGAGCTGGTCGCGCGCGCCCTCAAGTTTTGCCTTCGCGCTGTTAGCATATTCCGAAGTCGGATATTTGCGGACCACTTCTTCCAGCGCGGCGATGGCTTTTTCGGTGCGGCCCTGATCGCGCGACACGTCGGGAATCTGGTCGTAATGCGACGCGGCGATCAGATACTGCGCGTAGGCGGCATCGGGACTGCCGGGGTGCAGGGTGACGTATCGCGTCGCAGCGCCGATGCAGCTGTCGAAATCGCCGGCGTTGTAAAAGGCGTAAGCCGACATCAGCAACGATTTGCGTGCCCAGTCGGAATAAGGATGCTGGCGATCGACTTCCTCGAATTTCTTCGAGGCCGCCTTCAAATCCTTGCTCTCGTTCATCAGATACAAGCCCTCATTATAGAGCTTGTCGGCGGGCTCCTCGGCGAACGTATCGTCTTTTGCGGCGAACTTGTCCCACAGTGCGCCGGTGCCGCATCCGGCCAGAGGGGCGGCGAGAACACCGAGCCCCGCACAGAGCCGCAATACACGGCCGACCAGGTCAAGGATCGATGGTGCAGGTCGCTTGCGCAATTCGAGCGCCATACGCTGTGCCGACATAAATTAAATACCTGACGTCTGAGCGCGGCGTGCCATGAGCACAATCGTGGACGCAATTTTCGACACGGCCGGTAATCGCTTCGTCATGCGACAGCCGTGTGTGTAGCTGAAAAAGGTCCGTTAACCAACCGAATACGCAGGCATTTCGCCCGGATTAAGGCGATCCAATCTGCGATCGAAATACGTAGCTATCGCAGCGCGACTCGTACGCGGTGCGTCAGGCCGGCAAACTAATGTCAGGAGACGTCGGGGCCGTACGCCGGGGCGACCATACCGCCCATCATTCCGCTGCGGACTTCGGCAGGGGCGCGCGGACGGCGCGCCGGTTCAGATTCGACAACCCGCCAGGCGCTACGATCAGCCATCAGCGCGGTTAGCACGGCATGGTTGAGCTTGTGGCCGCCGCGTACCGAGCGATACGCGCCGAGCAGCGGCAGGCCCGCGAGCGCCAGATCGCCGATTACATCGAGTACCTTGTGACGGGCGCACTCGTCGGCGTAACGCAGGCCTTCGGTATTCAAAAGGCGTGTCTCGTCGAATACCAGGGAATTCTCGAATGACGCACCGAGCGCGAAACCGGCGCTCCAGAGCCGGGCGACGTCGTTCATACATCCGAAAGTGCGCGCGCGAGAGATTTGACGCCGGAAACTTTCGGGATTGAGATCGAGCATGCAGCTTTGACGGCCGATCACCGGATTGGTGAAAGAAATTTCGACCTCAGCCCGGAAGCCCGCGGCGTGAGGCCGTAATTCGCCGAAGGAATCGCCAAGCGCAACCTGCACCCGTTTCAGCACTTGAATGAATCGCCGCGGAGCGGTCTGGGTAAGAATGCCGGCCTGATCAATCGCCGCCACGAAAGGCGCCGCACTGCCGTCCATGATCGGCACTTCCGGCCCGTCGATTTCAACGGTGGCATTGTCGATGCCCATACCACGCAGCGCGGCAAGGACGTGTTCGGCGGTCGAAACCAGCGGACCATTACGGTCGCCCAGCACGGTGGCAAATTCGGTCGATATCACTGATTTTGCGGTCGCCTGGACTTCCCGGTCGCAGCCGTCAGAACCGGTCCGGACAAAAATAAAACCTGCATCTACGGGTGCAGGCCCAAGGATGAGGCTAACAGGTAATCCGGAATGAACGCCAACGCCCGTCACGGTAGCGTGCGACCGAAGCGTTGTCTGGCGGCTGAATTTCATTCGCAGAGTGCCCACGTTGACCCCATCTGATGGTGAATCACCGGTGCGGGTGATTCGCCGAAAGATGTCCCCAAGTCACGGCAGAACATACCTTTTGCCGCAAAGAGCTCCAACTCACGCTTGTTTACCGATTGTTACCCCAAGTCCGCCGCAATCGTGCCAAGCGTTCACCAAATTCCGGCACGGAGCGTTGTAGCGACACTACGCATACAATGGATTTTGTACCTAAAATTCATATAGTTACGCGTAATCTTGATTTATAAAAGTGGCCTCGGCTCATCTAGCCGAGGCCACTTTTCAGCAGATCTAACTGTAACAATCTCAGTGCGCCTGACGGCGCAGGAACGCTGGGATATCAAGATGGTCGTCACCCTGTGGCATTGGTGCAACAGGTGCCGGACGACCATGGGTATCAAGACCCTGCGGTGCCGGCCGACGGGCGTATTCCGACACCGGCTCCCTGCCCATTTGTTCTGACACCGAGCGCTGCGGTTTTCGCTCCGGTAGTGGCGGCATCGGAGGCATTGACGGACCTGAGGCGCGGGCCGCGATCGGCGGTTCCGTGCTTTCGTCTCGGCGGCCCAAGCCTACATTGGCGAGGCGCTGCAGCAGCGACATCCGGACTTTCTGCGGATGGTCGTCGTCGGTTTCGCCGCGCGCCTGACGGATCTCATTCTGCGCGGTCATCGGGAGATCTTCGAATTTCGGCATCCGTGGCGCGCGCGCCGGCGAGCGTTCTGCCGCCTGTGGGATGAATGCTTCGGGATTTGCCGGTTCATGTGCCTCTATGCGCGCAGCCTCTTTGTCCGGAAACAGCGAAGGCTTCTGCGCGATCGGCCGCACCGTCACGTCGCCATAGGAGGTCTGCGCCATGGCTTCCGGCGAAACAGCGGCGGCGATGGCCGCCAATGCGGCGCGTTCGAAGTTGTTGTTTGGCGCCCGCGGCGCCACAGCTTGAGCGGGGGCTGGTGCGGGACGCGGCGCATCCGCTTTTTGCGCCGTTACCGCGACCGCGCGCTGATTGTCAGCACGCAGACGCGCCGTTACCTCGGCAAGACGGTTATCTGTAACAGGCGGCGTCGCCGCTGGAGTCACCGCCGCAGCCGAAGGTGTTGCTGCGTTGCGTGAGATCAGCGCCTGTTCGATGCCGGTGGCGACCACTGACACCCGGATCACGCCATCCAGTGTTTCGTCGAAGGTGGCGCCGACGATGATGTTGGCGTCCTGATCGACCTCCTCGCGGATTCGCGTGGCGGCTTCGTCGACTTCGAACAGCGTCAAATCCTTGCCGCCGGTGATCGAGATCAAGAGGCCACGTGCGCCCTTCATCGAGGAATCATCGATCAGCGGATTGGCGATCGCGGCTTCGGCGGCGGTGAGCGCGCGCTTCTCGCCCGTCGCTTCGCCGGTGCCCATCATCGCCTTGCCCATTTCGCGCATTACGGCACGAACGTCGGCGAAGTCGAGATTGATAAGACCTTCCTTGACCATCAGGTCGGTGATGCAGGCGACGCCTGAATACAGCACCTGGTCGGCCATGGCGAAGGCGTCAGCAAAGGTCGTCTTCTCGTTCGCAACCCGGAACAGGTTCTGGTTCGGGATGATCAGCAGGGTGTCGACCACTTTGTGAAGCTCGGCAATGCCGGCCTCGGCCGTGCGCATGCGGCGCTGACCTTCGAAGTGAAACGGTTTGGTCACCACGCCGACCGTGAGGATACCCATTTCGCGCGCGGCCTTGGCGATCACAGGAGCGGCTCCGGTTCCGGTGCCGCCACCCATGCCAGCGGTGACGAACACCATGTTGGCCCCGGTGAGATGATCGCGAAGTTCATCCATGACTTCCTGCGCCGCGGCGGCGCCGACGTCCGGCTGCGAGCCGGCGCCGAGGCCCTGCGTCACCTGCGTGCCCATTTGCACGATGCGCTGCGCCTTGGAGATGGTGAGCGCCTGCGCGTCGGTATTGGCGACGACGAAGTCGACGCCCTGCAACCCGGCGGTGATCATGTTGTTGACGGCATTGCCGCCGGCTCCGCCGACGCCGAACACGGTGATCCGCGGCTTCAGTTCGCTGATGTCGGGGGGAGTGAGATTGAGTGCCATGGTTGCCTCTCGGTTACGCGCGCGTTGATGCAGGTTGCCCTCGGCCGATGACCGAAGGAATTGATGGAAGTGCGATGAAGCGGAAAGGATTCATCAGAAGCCCTCGCGAAGCCATCGTCCGACCTTTCCGAAATAGCCGTCAGTCCCTGTCCTGAGTTGCCGCGTGTGCCGCGGTTCGACGTGTTCAAGATGAGCGTATTGCGGATAGACCAGGAGGCCCGTGGGAACCGCGAACGAGGCGCTCTTGGCTTCATTGGGCAGGCGGCCGAAGCCTAGCGGGCGGCCGATCCGGACCGGGCGACCCAGTATCTGGCTTGCAAGCTCGGAAATGCCGTCAAGCTGCGACGCGCCGCCGCTCAGGATCACCCGGGCCTGCGGCTCGGCGGCAAACGGAGAATCCGCAAGCCGGTCCCTGACCATTTCAAAAATCTCTTCGGCGCGCTGCCGAACGATATTCGCCACCGTGGCCTGCGACACGACCTGCGGAACGTCCCCCTCGTTGTCGCCGGCCTTCGATACGGACATCAGCTTGCGCGCATCGGAGCCTCCGATCAGCACGGTGCCGTACAACGTTTTGATTCGCTCGGCATCCGCGATGCAGGCACCGAGCCCGCGCGCGAGATCCATCGTGATGTGATGCCCGCCGACGGCAAATCCGCTGGCATGCAGGAATCTTCCGCCGGAATAAGTCGCGATCGTTGTGGTGCCGGCGCCCATCTCGACGACAGCGGCGCCAAGATCGGCTTCGTCATCGGTCAGCACCGACAGGCTGGCAACATAAGGGCTCGCCGCCATCGCTTCGACATTGAGGTGACAGCGCTCCACCACAAGCATCAGATTCTTGGCAACGGTTGCTTCAGCGGTGACCACGTTCATGTCGACGCCGAACTGCCGCGCCACCATCCCCCTGGGGTTGCGAATGCCCTTGACGCCGTCGAGCGCGTAACTGACCGGCAAGGCATGCAGCACGGTGCGGCCTTCGCCGGTGGCATGATGCATGCCGGTGCTGGTAACGCGGGTGACGTCGGCCGGCGTCACGGCCCCACCCTTGATGTCGGCAGCGGCCTCCACCAATGCACCTTGCAGCCGCCCCGCGGAAACCGATAGCAGCACCAATTCAACCCGAACCTTGGCCATACGCTCGGCGAGCGCGACCGCGTGGCGAACCGACCGTTCGCATTCGGCAAGATCGACCACCGCGCCCGCCTTGACGCCGCGGGACTGGATCTGGCTGTACCCGATCAATTCGACAGCGTGGCTGCGTCCGCGCAAGGCATCGTTCGGCGGACACGGCTTCAACCGCGCGATCATACAGGCGATCTTGCTGGTGCCGATATCGAGCGAGGCCACTAGCGCGGTGCGCTTTTGCGGCATCGGACGCGTCTTCGGCGTCTGGTTGCGATCAAGGTCGGTCACGCGTCACCGGCCTTTTTCTTCGTCTTCTTGAACAATTCTTCGCGCGCCTTGGCGGCATCCTCGGATAGCCGCACGGTCAGACGGTCGGCCAACCGCATGTCGATGGCAACAATATCGCGGGAGAACAGCCGGTCTTCCTTGTCGAGCTTGCTCAAAGCGGCCAGCGCATTGCCGACGTCATTTTCGGGCAGGCGGATATCTAGTCCATCCTTGAGCCGCAGATTCCATCGGCGATCGCCGACAAAAATCGCGGCCTTGGTGGCGGAGCGCACCAGCGGATAGCGGTCGAGCAGCGCGAGAAAATCCTTGGCGCGGGTGTCCGCGCCCTTGCCTACCACCAGCGGCAGCGAAGTGAAGCGGCGCGGCACGTACGGCGCCAGGACCGCACCGTCTTCTGCGATGACCGACAAGCGACGATCCTGCTGCCACAAGGCGAACGCCGTGCGCTCGGTGATGTCGATCTGGAGCTGGCCGGGATAGAGCTTGAGGACGTTGGCGTCAGCGATCCACGGATTGGCTTTCAGCTTGTCGCGAACCGCGGCGGCGTCGAGGAACAGCAGCGACGAGCGGCCATTGACGCCGCCAATCGCCAGCACTTCGTCCTGCGACAATTGCTTGCGGCCGTTGATGACGGCGTTGGTAATCCTGAAACCGACGGAGTTTGCCAACGCGTTGCGTGTGTCGCTCAGCGCGGCCGTCAATTCTTCGACATGTCCGCCCTTGACGATGCCGAGGCCCGCGCTTGCTAGCAATACCAGAACTGTGGCGGCCACGCCAAAGCGGTTCGGCAAATGGCGCTCGATCAGCGCGAACAAAACGTGTGAACTTTTCTCGCGATCCTGCAGCCGCTGGGCGCGCGCGCGCTTGATCGCGGCCAGACGCTCGCGCAGCAAAATGACCGCGCCCATGGCGGCCGCTTTCAGGTCAGCTTGGGGCCTCAGCGATCTCAGCGATCGAGCGAGGCGTCCTCCACCATCCATTGCACGAACTCGTCAAAAAGTGCCCGCAACTCCGCGGAAATCCGCTTGGCTGAACGCCAAGGCAGCCGCGCATACCATGCGCCGCCAGCGTTAACCTTCGGCTTTCCTGGTAAACAAACGGTAAAATAGCCGCGGGGTGGATGCTTTTTGATGCGCCGGCAGAATGCTTTGTGGCGCGATCGGGTACAATCAGAGTGAAACGGAACTCGGCAAGCGTCTCTCAGCCAGCAAAATCTGATCGCGAAGAAAATCGACGAACTCGATACCCTGCGCTTTCAACGCCTTCGGGAGCAGCGATGCTTTGGTCAGGCCGGGCAACGTGTTGGTTTCGAGATAAACCGGGCCTTTTTCCGAGACGATGAAGTCGGAGCGGGAATATCCTCCGCACGACAATGCTTGGTGCGCCATGATCGCCTGATCCATGATCTGTCCGGTGATTTCAGGCGTAAAACGCCCGGGACAAATTTCCTGTGTGGTCTTTGCCAGATACTTTGCCTCGTAATCGAAGCCGCCATCGGCCGGGATGATTTCGATAGGCGGAAGAGCAATGACCGAGCCGTCCAACTGCTCCAGCACGCCGCATGTGGCCTCGATGCCTGAAACGAACGGCTCGATCAGATATTCCTCGGTCTTTGCAGCATTGCGGACGGCCACGAGATCCTGCTTCGAATTGACGAACATCAGCCCGTAGCTGGATCCGTCGCAAGCCGGTTTTGCGATCAGCTTGCCATATTCCGCGAATGCATCATCCGCCTCATCCAGGGACACGTTCGCTGTCACCTGCACGCCACCAATTGCTGCGAAGCGCTTGGCGGCTATCTTGTCGAAGGCGAGATGCGACGAAGCCGAGCCCGAGCCGGTAAATGGAACGCCGCGCATTTCGCACATCGCCTGAAGTTCGCCGTTCTCCGCCGTGCCGCCGTGCAGGCCGAGCACCAGCAAGCGGCCATCGGCCTTTGCCCTGTCCAGCGCCATCTCCAACTTGCCGAACGCGCGATTGCCGGGGGAGAAGTTGTCCTGGAACGGCCGCGCATGGGCGAGGAGCTCTTGAAGCGTCACCTCATGCACGGAGTCTTCGACGTCCCAAAACCACAGATCGGCTTCCGGCAAAGCCGAGTGCAGCGCCTGCGCGCTGGCCACAGACACGAGGCGCTCTTTATTCGTGCCTCCGAAAAGGATGGTGACCCGCATCGTCATTCCTTGCCGCTGATTCCTATCCGCTTAATTTCCCATTGCAAATCAATCCCCGACTGCTGTTTTACGCGGGCGCGCACCGTTTCGCCTAATGTTTCAATGTCATGCCCCGTCGCGTTGCCGGTATTGATCAGAAAATTGCAGTGCATTTCAGAAACCTGCGCACCGCCGACGCGCAATCCGCGGCAACCGGCAGCGTCGACCAACTTCCAGGCGCTATGATCAGGCGGATTTTTGAACGTGGAGCCGCCGGTCTTTTCGCGAATGGGCTGGACGGTCTCGCGATGCTGCTGCACCTCGGCCATTCGCCCGCGAATAGCTTCCGGCTCTGCGCTAACACCGCGAAAGCGCGCTGACGTGAAGATAACAGACGGATCGACACCGCTGTTTCGGTAGACGAACTTCATATCCGCGTTGCTGAAGCTGTGCCTGTTGCCGGCGCGGTCGACGCCGCGTGTTTCGATGAGGACATCCTTGGTCTCGTTGCCGTTGGCGCCGGCATTCATGCGAAGCGCGCCGCCGATGGTGCCGGGAATGCCGAAGAAAAATTCAAGACCGCTGAGGTTTGCAGCCGCGGCCGTTTCCGCCACGCGTTTGTCGAGCGCCGCCGCGCCCGCTTGAATTATATCGCCATCCGCGCTGATCTCGCCAAAACCACGCGGCGACAATCTGATGACAACGCCGGGCACGCCGCCATCGCGCACGATCAGGTTAGAGCCGACGCCGACGATATAGATGGGAAGTTCGTCCGGTAATTTTGCGAGAAAATATCCAAGATCATCTTCATCCGCCGGTGTGAAAAGAATCTGCGCCGGACCGCCAACGCGAAACCAGGTCAGCGGTGCGAGGCTTTCGTTCGCGAGCAACCGCCCGCGTAACTTCGGCATCGCCGCTTTTAATTCGGGGGTTATGTCGGGGAAGGCGCTCACCCTCTCACCCCAGCGCCTTCAATTCATCGGGGAGAGCGTAGGCCCATTGCGTGATGTTGCCGGCGCCGAGACAAACGACATAATCGCCGCGGCCCGCAACCCCGCGCACCACGCCAGCAAGAGCCGCCGAATTTTCCAACGGAATCACCTCGCGATGACCGTGCGCACGCAAGCCCAACACGAAATGATCGCGGTCGATGCCGGGGATCGACGCTTCACCCGCAGCATAAACATCAGCGACGACGACGGTGTCGGCATCGTTAAAGCAGGTGCAGAACTCGTCGAACAGCGACTGCAGTCGCGTGAAGCGATGCGGCTGCACCACCGCGATGATCTTGCCGTTGGTGGATTCCCGCGCCGCTTTCAGCACCGCCGCGATCTCGACGGGATGATGGCCGTAGTCGTCGATGATGGTGACCCCGTTCCATTCGCCGGTTTTGGTGAAGCGGCGGCGAACCCCGCCGAACCCGGCCAGCGCCCTGCGGATCGTCGCATCGGACAATCCCAGTTCGTGCGCGACCGCGATCGCCGCCGTGGCGTTGAGCGCGTTGTGCCGCCCCGGCATCGGCAGCATCAGATCGTCAATCTCATGCGCGGTGTCTTTCTTGCGATCCCGGAAAGCAACCTTGAAGCGCGAGCCGCCACCCGTCGGCATGAGATCGACAAGCCTCGCGTCGGCCTGCGGGTTTTCGCCATAGGTGATGATGCGCCGGTCCTCGATCTTACCGACAATGGTCTGCACTACCGGATGATCGATACACATCACGGCGAAGCCATAGAACGGCACGTTCTCGACGAAATTACGAAAGGCGTCCTGCACGGCGTCGAAGGTCTTGAAGTGATCCAGATGTTCGGGATCGACGTTGGTGACGATGGCGACATCGGTCGGCAGCTTGAGAAACGTGCCGTCGCTCTCATCGGCTTCTACCACCATCCACTCGCCGGCGCCGAGCCGCGCATTGGTGCCGTAAGCATTGATGATGCCGCCATTGATCACGGTCGGATCGAGATCGCCGGCATCGAGCAGCGCCGCCACCATCGAGGTGGTGGTAGTCTTGCCGTGGGTCCCGGCGATGGCGACGCAGCTTTTCAGCCGCATCAGTTCGGCGAGCATTTCGGCGCGGCGCACCACGGGAATGCGCTGCGCACGCGCCGCCATCAATTCGGGATTGTCACGCTTGATGGCGGTCGAAACCACCAGCACGTCAGCGCCGGCGACATTCTCGGGTTTGTGGCCGACGCTGACGGTGATGCCCTTGTCGCGCAACCGTTTTACGTTGGCGCTATCTGACGCATCCGAGCCCTGCACGGTGTAGCCGAGGTTGCACAGCACCTCGGCGATGCCGCTCATGCCGATGCCGCCGATCCCGACGAAGTGGATGGGTCCGATCTCGCGCGGAAGTCTCATTGCAATTGGTCCGTTTTCCTGTCGTGCCCGGGGAACAGCCGTTCGAAGAACGGCGTCGCTTCCGCTCGACTATATCTACCTCTTTCTCTAGCTGATTCACGCTATTCTCCAACTACCAGCGGCGGCTAGCGCTCCAAGTCAAACTGGCTGAACGGAGGCGGCAATCCGGGCGCCGTTCCTCCAGATAAAAACGATGCCAAATACATCTTTCCAAGAAAGTGCCTGGCTTGGAGCGCGTCGGGTAGAAGACGCCCGCTACGCAGCATCTGGTGAAGTTCGTCAAGTGTCGGAGCAGAAAGATCGGTGTCAGGCTTGGGCCGTGGTCCGGTCGCAACAGCACTGAACAGGACTCCGGCGTAGTAAAGCCGTGTAAGCGCGCGGACCAGCACGAGCCGGTCGCGAAGGCTCTGATCCGGCGCATGGCCGAGCCACGCCTGCAACAACACCTCCTCCAAATCCTGTGACGGCGCAAAATTGTCGAGCGCGGTCGCCACATCGACGAGGGGATCGCTGCGATACGCCGCCTCCCAGTCGATCAGCCACAGCCGCTCGCCATCGAACATAAGGTTGCGAGGCAGCAGATCATTGTGGCTGGAAACAGATCTTTTGGGATCCCAGACATAGGCTTTACAAATCTGCGCGAACCGCTGCGTGGCGGCATCGAGCACACCGGGCGCGAATAATCCGCTGCAACAAACATGGGCCCATAACCGGGCGACAATGTCCGGATATGGCATGAATCGAGGGAACGGCGGCGTAGACTGCAAGCGCCGCAGCATCTCTCCCGACGCCTGCACCAGCGCGGGCGCGCCGCCGGGATAAGCCTTCAACGGCTGCTCCGCGATGAAGTCCATTACCACGACGCGGGCGGTCTCATCGACATAGTGAATTCGCGGCGCGATCCCGGCGTCAGCCGCGATGCGCATCGAGGCGTATTGGTGCGGGTTGCGCAGCGGACTTGGCACGCCTTCGATCCGCAACACGTAGCGTCGGCCGCGGGTCACGACCTGAAAGACGAATGCTCCTGACACGCCGCCGATAACGGGTGTGATCGCGTCAAGCCGCGTGGGCCCTAACGCGGCAGCAATCGCTGTCCGCGCGATTTCGCGTTGCGCGGCCGGGATCGCATCGAAAATGTGTTGGTCCATAAGTGCCGCAATTCCAACGGGTGGCGGCGAGGTAATATCAGATTTTGATCTTCGCGACCGTCATCACCAGGTCGGCAAGCCGCTCGGCTGCGTCCAGTCTGCCAACGGTGCGTGCGGCGGCGGCCATTGCGGTGAGGCGCGCGGGGTCAGCCGCTAGCGCCGTGATTTCCGCGGCGAGACGATCCGGCGTGAAATCGCTTTGCGCAAGGCGAATCGCACCCCCGGCGTTGGATAGCACGCCGGCATTGGCGAACTGGTCCTGGTCGATCGAGCCGGGCAGCGGCACAAGGATTGAAGGCCGCCCGATGGCGCCCAGTTCAGCCACGGTGCCGGCGCCGGAGCGCGAGATCACTAGTTGGCTTGACGCCAGCCGTGCCGGCAGATCGCCGAAGAACGGCGCTAGCTCGGCATTGATCTTGAGCCGGTCATAGACCGCGCGCACGCGCGGCTTGTCCTCCTCGCGAACCTGCTGCACGAGACTCAATCTCTGCAACAACACAGGCTCCAGCAACTCAATTGCGGGCGGCACGATATCGGCCAAGATGCGCGCGCCCTGGCTGCCGCCGACGACAAGAAGGCGCACCAGAGCGCTCGGCTCCGGCGCAACGAACTTCACCGCTGCCGCAGCGAGAATGGCCGGCCGCATCGGCGTGCCCGTCGTCGTCGTCTTTGCTGCGAGCGCTGGGTCGCGGTCGAGCACGCCCGGCAACGACGTCGCGATCGCGCTCACTCGCGCGGACAAAAAGCGATTGGCCCGGCCGAGCACGGCGTTGGAATCATGAATGACCGTGGGAATGCCGAACAAGCGCGCGGCCAGCAGCGGCGGCAGCGTCGGATACCCACCGAAGCCGACTACCGCGGCGGGTTTCAGCCTTCGCATCAGGTTGAACGCGATGCCGGTGCCCGCGGCCAGCATCAAACCCGTTCGAGCCAGCGAAAGAGGATTGCGACCACGCACGGTTTCGCTCGGCACAACATCGATCATGTCGCGTGAAAACAAACCGCTGAAGCGCAGCGCGCGGGAATTTGTGGCAAGCCGCACAGCCACGCCCCGACGTATCAGTTCGACGCCCAGCGCTTCCGCAGGAAACAGATGTCCGCCGGTACCGCCCGCGGCGAGAAGGATGAGGGGCGGATTACTCATTGATGCGCGAGTTCACGCGTAGCTATGTGCCGCATTGGCTTCACCGATCGATTCCATTTCGGTGCGCGGCCGCAACCGGGTCAGCGCCAGCAACATGCCGGTGCCATAGGCGAGCGAGACCATCGACGAGCCGCCATAGGAGATGAACGGCAACGTCATACCCTTGGCGGGAATGAGGTGCAGGTTGACCGCCATGTTGATCGCGGCCTGCACGCCGAACAAAATCGCGAGCCCCGACGCCGCGAATCGCGCGAACAAATCCTCGGTGGCATAGGCGCGCGACAGCGCACGGATCACGATGAAAGCAAACAGCGCCAGCAGCGCCAGGCACAGGATAATGCCGAATTCCTCGGCGCCCACCGCGAATACGAAATCGGTATGGCTATCGGGAAGACTGCGCTTGGCGATGCCCTCGCCCGGCCCCAGTCCGAACCAGCCCCCATTGCTGAAGGCTTCCATCGCGGTATCGACTTGGAAGGTGTCGCCCGAGGCCGGGTCCATAAATCGTTTGATGCGGCCCGCGACGTGAGGGACCAGCAGATAGGCAGTGAACAGCCCCGCTGCTCCTATGCCCGTCAGCCCAAAAACCCAGATGATGCGCATTCCTGCGATGAAGAACAGCGCGCCCCACACCATCAGGATTAGCATTGTTTGTCCGAAGTCCGGCTCCATCACCAGCAAGGATACCAGCATCATCAAAAGCATGAGCGCCATCGAGGTCGCGGGCATTTCGGGACGGCGCGCTGATTCCGCGAACAGCCATGCCGCCAGCACCACGAACGAGGGTTTCGCGGATTCAGACGCCTGAATATTGACGCCGACCAGCGTGATCCAGCGTTTCGCGCCTTTCACCTCGGGCCCGATCAGCAACGTCGCCAGGATAAGCACGATGCTGATGGCGAATATGACAAGAGCGGTGCGGCGAATTTGCCGGGGCGACAGAAACGAGACGCCGATCATCACGATGAAGGAAGGCACCAGAAACAGCACGTGACGGTTGAAGAAGTGAAACGGGTCGAGCCCGATCCGCGTCGCGACCGGCGGACTGGCAGCCAACGACAGAATTACGCCGGCAAGGATGAGGACCACGATCGCCCCGAGCAGCGGGCGATCGACTGTCCACCACCATTCGCTCAAGGGAGTGCGTTGTTCACGGGAAATCATCGGCGATCCTGCGGGCGGAGTTCACCCATTGGTCGCCCATCGTGGTTTACGGGGGGTTAATAAATCGTTTTCTTTTCTTATCCCTCCACCGCTTGCGGTGGGAAGGAATTCGCAAGCGCCCCGCGTCCGCCTACATCGGCTTCACGCCGGGCAGCGCCATCACAAGATCGCGAAAGCGCGTGCCGCGGATTTCGAAATTGCGGAACTGATCGAACGATGCGCAGGCAGGCGATAGCAGCACCACGGGTTCAGCAATCCCGGAAGCCTCGGCGTCGCGTGCGGCACTGCCCACCGCGACTTCAAGCGTCTCGCTTATCTCATGTGCGGCACGATCGCCGAGCGTCGCGGAGAATTCCTGCGCCGCCTCGCCGATCAAATAGGCTTTGCGGATACGCGGGAAATATTCGGCGAGGCCAGTGATGCCTCCTAATTTAGGTTTGCCGCCGGCAATCCAGAAAATATCCGCGAAGGACGATAGCGCATGCGCGGCGGCATCGGCGTTGGTGCCTTTGGAGTCATTGACGAACAGCACGCGGCCGCGCCGTCCGACCTGCTCCATGCGGTGTGCAAGTCCCGGAAAACTGCGCAGGCCTTTCTGCAGCACCTCAATACTCACGCCCAGCGCGAGCGCGCATGCCGCCGCGCACGCGGCATTCTGCGCGTTGTGTAGGCCGCGTAGCGAGCCGATACCGCCGATGTTTGCAATCTCGGAGCGCGCGCCGCCGGATGCCTTCACGATCGTCCCGCGCTCGACGAAAACGCCGTCCGCGAGCGGCTGTTTCACTGAAATTCGCACCACGCGCTTGCCGGATTGTTCGATGCGGTCGGCCGTAGCGCGGCTCCATCCATCGTCGATGCCGATAATCGCCGTGCCTTGCGTCTGCACGTTGGCAGCAAGGCGCTCCTTCACTTCGGCGTAATGCTCGATGGTGCCGTGGCGATCGATATGATCTTCGCTGACGTTGAGCAGAATGCCGACGCTGGGATCGAGCGACGGCGAAAGATCGATCTGATACGACGACATCTCGATCACGTGTACGCGGCCGGCGCGCGGTGGCTCCAGCGAAAGAATGGCGGTGCCGATGTTGCCGCCCATCTGCACGTCGTGGCCGGCTTCGCGCATGAGATGCGCGACCAGTGCCGTCGTCGTCGACTTGCCGTTGGTGCCGGTGATCGCGACGAACGGCGCCGTGGGCGCGTGGCGTCGGCGCTCGCGGCAGAACAATTCGATGTCGCCGATGACTTCGATGCCGGTCTCGCGCGCGGCCAATACCGTCCAGTGCGGTGCCGGATGGGTGAGCGGCGCACCGGGCGTCAACACCAGGGCTGCGAAATTCTCCCACGACACCGTTCGCAAATCGGCGGTGATGAAACCGGCTTGCGTTGCCTTGACGAGATTGCCGATGTCATCATCACCGGCGATGACTTCGGCGCCGCCCGCCTTCAGCGCCTCGCAGCTTGCGAGCCCGGAGCCGCCGAGGCCGAACACCGCCACCGTCTTGCCAGCAAAGCTGGTGACGGGGATCATCGCGCGCCGCTTTTTTCCCCTCTCCCCTTGTGGGAGAGGGTGGCGAAAATGAGCGAAGCGAATTTGAGCCGGGTGAGGGTGGGCGGCGATACGGAAATCAGCCCCCTCACCCGCCCTCGCTTCGCGAAGGCACCCTCTCCCACAAGGGGAGAGGGAAGAACAGGCGCCCCCCCCTTCGCAGAGACGACTAGCGGAAAGTTCACGCGCCCGCCCATCACCGCAGCTTCAGCGTGGAAAGCCCGGCCAGCGCCAGCATCACCGAAATGATCCAGAATCGGATCACGATCTGCGGCTCGGTCCAGCCCTTCTGCTCGAAATGGTGGTGGATCGGCGCCATTCGAAAAACGCGCTTGCCGGTAAGCCGGAACGAGGCGACCTGTACGATCACGGACACGGCTTCAAGTACGAACAGCCCGCCAATCACCGCAAGCACGATTTCATGCTTCACCGCGACCGCAATGGAGCCAAGCATGCCGCCGAGCGCCAGCGATCCCGTGTCGCCCATGAAGATCGACGCCGGCGGTGCGTTGAACCAGAGAAATCCGAGGCCCGCTCCCAGCACCGCGCCGCACAGCACCGCCAGTTCGCCGGTGCCGGCGACATAATTGATCTGCAGGTAGTCAGCGAAAACGGCGTTGCCGGCTAGGTAGGAGATCATCCCAAAACTCGCGGCTGCGATCATCACGGGCACGATGGCGAGACCGTCAAGGCCATCGGTGAGATTCACCGCGTTGCCGGCGCCCACCACAATGAAGGCGCCGAAGATCACGAAGAACCAGCCGAAATTGATGATGACATCCTTCAAGAACGGAATCACCAGCGCATGCGAGAGCGGATCGCGGCCGAGCCGCATCAGAGCATAGCAGGCCGCACCGGCGATAATGGCCTCGATCGCGAGACGGGTGCGGCCGGCAAAGCCGTTATGACTTTGCTGCGTCACCTTCAGGTAATCGTCGTAGAAACCGACGAAGCCAAAGCCGAGCGTCACCGCTAGCACAATCCACACATAGGGATTGTGCGGGTTAGCCCAAAGCAACGTCGAGACCACCAGCCCGGACAGGATCATCAGCCCACCCATGGTGGGAGTGCCTTTCTTGGTGACGAGATGGGACTGCGGACCATCGGTGCGGATCGGCTGGCCCCTGCCCTGACGCAGACGCAGATTGTCGATGATCCAGGGACCGAACAGGAAAACCACGAGCGCGCCCGTTACCATCGCGCCGCCGGTGCGGAACGTGATGTAACGGAAAACATTGAAAACCGAAATCGTCGTCGAGAAGTCGCCAAGCCAATAAAACATTCAATCCGCCTCAGACCGCCGCGTCGTCGAGCGCAGCTTTGCGTGGAAAGCGCTTTTCGAGGCCGGTGACAATCGTTTTCATGCGGGAGCCGAGCGATCCCTTGATCATGATGACATCTCCGGCACGAATCCCGGCAAGCACCTGCAATTCGAGCGCGGCCGCGCTATCGGCATAGCCGCCCCGCTTGCCGGTGGAAAGAGCATCCCACAATTGCCGCATCAGTGGACCGCAGCAAAACACCAGATCGATGCCGTTGTCTTTGACCAACTCAACGAGACCTCGATGCAGCTCCGGTCCCGTCGGGCCCAACTCCAGCATATCGCCGAGCACGGCGATGCGCCGGCCCCGCGTTCCGATGGTCGCCCGTCCAAGCACCGTCAATGCCGCGGCCATCGACGCGGGATTGGCGTTGTAGCTCTCGTCGATCAGCGTGGCGTCGCCGCCCGCGACTTCGAGTGTCTGCCGCACGCCGCGGCCGGCAGCAGGTTGAATCTGCGAGAGCGTCAACGCCGCCAGCGCAAGATCGGCTCCCGCCAACGAAGCCGCCGCCAGCACCGCCAGAGAGTTCATCGCCATGTGACGGCCTGGCATGCCGAGCTTGTAGGTCACGTCGTGGCCCAAGATGTCCGCATGAACCGCCGAGCAGGCCGGATGCAGCGCCACGTCGATCAACCGCGCGTCGGATTTTTTATCCGCCCCGAACGAGACGATGCGCGAGATGCCGCGCTTTTTTGCTTGCGCGGCCAGCCGCACGAATTGCGAATTATCCCGGTTAAGGATCGCGGCACCACCTGGCTCGACGCCGGCGAAGATTTCCGCCTTGGCATCGGCAATCGCTTCAATTCCTGAGAAGAATTCCAGGTGCACCGGCTCGACCGTGGTAATGATGGCGACATGCGGCCGAACCATTCCGACCAAAGGTTCGATCTCGCCGGCGTGGTTCATGCCGATCTCGAAAATCGCAAAGCGTGCCGACGCTGGGCATCGCGCCAGTGACAGCGGCACGCCCCAGTGATTATTGAAGGACGCCGCCGAGGCATGCGTCTCGCCCTGCGCGCCCAGCACGCGCCGCAATGCTTCTTTCGTGGATGTCTTTCCCACCGATCCGGTGACCGCGATTACCTGCGCGTTCAATCGCGCCCGCGAGGCACGCGAAAGGTCGACCAGACCGGCGAGCACGTCGTCGACGATCAGCAGCGGCGCATCCGCGGCGAATTTTTCGCGCTGAGCTGATGCCACGACCGCCAGCGCCGCGCCGGCCTTCAGCGCAGCGTTGACAAAATCATGGCCGTCGTGGATGTCGCCTTTGATTGCGAAATATGCTTCGCCCGGCGAAATGCTGCGGCTGTCGATGGAAATGCCGGTAACGGGCACAGGCAACGCGCCGCTAATTTCAGCGCGCATCGCCTCCGCCATCGCCGACGATGTCCACAGCGATGGCGTGCTCATGCGACCCTCGACGCAAGCACCGCGGCCGCGGCCTCGTGATCGCTGAACGGCAGCGTATGGCCGCCGACAATCTGGCCGGTCTCATGGCCCTTTCCCGCGATCAACAGCGCATCGCCCGGCTGCAAGCCCGCTATCGCCGCCCTGATCGCCTCGGCGCGATCGCCGATGTCGGCAGCGCCCTTCGCCGTCGCCAGAATCGCGGCGCGGATATCCGCGGGATTTTCGCTGCGCGGATTGTCGTCGGTGACGATGACGCTGTCGGCGTTTTCAGTCGCGATCGCCCCCATCAATGGGCGCTTGCCGGCGTCGCGGTCGCCGCCGGCGCCAAACACCACCACTAGCCTGCGCCGCGCGTACGGGCGTAAGGCCTGCAGCGCCTTCGCCAGCGCATCCGGCTTGTGCGCGTAGTCGACAAAGATCGGCGCGCCGTTGCGCTCGCCGACGCGCTCAAGCCGTCCCTTCGCGCCTTTCAGATGCTCGAGCGCGGTAAAGACCTGATCGGCGTCGCTTCCGGTGCCGATCGCCAGCCCAGCCGCGACCAGCGCATTCTCGATCTGGAATTCACCGACGAGCGGTAGCCGGATTGCATATTTGCGGCCGTGATGCTCAAGAATGAGTCTCTGCGCAAAACCATCGATCGATGCCTCAACCAGACGAATGCTTTCGCTGGCATTACCAGCGTTTCGACCCACCGCGACGATCCGCAGCTTTCGCGCGTGCGCGGCGTCGATTACCTCTCGCGAACAGTCGTGATCGGCTGAAATCACCGCCGCGCCATCAGCCATAACTAGATCGTGAAACAGCCGCAGCTTGGCGCCGAGATAGTGCGCGACATCGGGATGATAATCCATGTGATCGCGCGACAGGTTGGTGAATCCACCGGCGCTGACACGCACGCCATCGAGACGAAACTGATCGAGGCCATGCGACGAAGCTTCCAATGCGAGATGCGTAACGCCCTCACTGGCGATTTCGTCGAGCTGGCGATGCAACGCGATCGGATCGGGCGTGGTGAGCGATCCATAGATGGTTCGCTTCGGCGAAATCAGACCGATGGTACCGATGCTGGCCGACGCATGGCCCAGCCGCTGCCAGATCTGGCGCGTGAAGGCTGCAACGGAGGTCTTGCCGCTGGTGCCGGTTACGGCCGCGATAGTCCCCGGCTGGCGCGGGAAGAACTTCGCCGCCGCCAGCGCCAACGCGCGGCGCGGATTCAACGTCGCGATGAATGGCGCGCGCCGATCGCCGGGCGGCGCGTGTTCGCCGATGATGGCAACGGCGCCAGCGGCAAGAGCTTGATCGATAAAGCGTGAGCCGTCGGTCTTCGCACCGGCCATAGCGAAAAACACATCGCCGGGCTTCACGGCGCGGCTGTCCACGGCAAGGCCTTTGATGGCAAGCTCGCCCACCCGCGTGTCGGTCACCATGGCATCGCTGAAGAGATCGCGAAGTTTCATCGTCTTCCAGTCCCACGATGGCGCTGATTTGCCTACTGGGTGACCTTGGATGTCGCAAGAATAAGGCGGTCGGACGGCGGCAGATCGAAGCGCGGCTCGATTCCCAGCAGCGGCGCGATGCGCTCGATAACCTTGCCGCCGGTCGGCACCGCGTTCCAGCCTGAGGTAATGAAGCCGTAGGTTTCCTTCAAAGGCTGCGGTTCATCCAGCATGATCAGAAGTTGATATTGCGGATTGTCCGCCGGAAGGATCGCTGTGAAAGCGTTCAGCACCCGCTTCTTGACGTAACGTCCATTGACAACCTTTTCGGCGGTGCCGGTTTTGCCGCCAACGTAATAGCCCTTCACGTCGGCCTTCTTGGCGGTGCCGATCTCGGCGTTGAGCCGAAGCAGGAAACGCATCTTGTCGCTGGTTTCCTTCTTGATAACGCGCTTGGCGATCGCCATGGCTTCGGATTCGGTGCGCTTGAGGAATGTCGGCGGAATCAGGTAGCCGCCGTTGACCAGCGCGTCAATTCCCATCACCGCCTGCAAGGGTGCCACCGCGATGCCGTGGCCGAACGCGATGGTCACGGTGTTCAACTCGCCCCATTTGCGCGGTAGGATCGGCGATGCGCTTTCAGGCAGTTCGGTGCGCAACCGCTCCATCTGGCCCATCTTGCGCAGAAACGCCTTGTGCGCCTCCACGCCCTGCGACAGCGCGATGCGCGCGGCGCCGACGTTGGACGAATAAGTGAATACTTCTCTCATGTTGATAAAGCGGCCGAGGGGATGGTCGTCGTGAATTGCGAAGCGGCCGTAGTGCAGCGGCCCACGCGCGTCCCACATCGAATTCAGATCGGACTTGCCGGAATCCAGCGCCATCGCCAGCGTGAATGCTTTGAAGGTCGAGCCCATCTCATACACGCCGGTCGTCAGGCGGTTGATGCGATCCGGGTCGTGGGCCTCTTTGGGATTGTTCGGATCGAAGTCCGGCACCGACACCATCGCGACGATTTCGCCGGTACGCACGTTGGATACGAGACCCGACGCAGCCTTAGCGTGAAATTTTTCCTTGGCCTTGAGCAATTCATCGCGCAGCGCGTGCTCGACGCGCAGATCGACCGACAGTTCGATCGGATTCTGCAGGCGGTCGGTCGCAAAGCCGGCGCGGTGCAGATCGGCAAGACCGTTGGTATCCAGCCATTTCTCCATGCCGGCGATGCCCTGGTTGTCGATGTTGACCAGGCCGATCAAATGCGCGACCTCCGCCCCGCTAGGGTAGACGCGCTTGTTCTCGCGCAGGAATCCGATGCCGGGAATGCCGAGCTTGTGAATTTCCTGCTGCTGCAGCGGCGTGATTTCGCGCTTCAGCCAGACGAAGCCTTTCTTGCCCGAAAGGCGGTCTCGCACTTCGCCGGTATCGAGATCGGGCAGCGTTGCGGTCAAAAGCTCGATGGCTTCGTCCTTGTCGATGATCCGGCGGGGTTCGCCGAACAAGGACGGCGCTTTCACATCGGTGGCGAGCACTTCGCCGTTGCGATCCATAATATCGGGGCGCGCGGTAGCGATCGCGTCCTGCGACGCGGTACGCCGCGCGCTGTGGTTGTCGCCGACCACGGCAAACATCACCAGCCGCGAGGCGATGACGGCGTAGACCGCGGCGAACGCCAGCATCGTGAAGCCCACGCGCGTGCGTGCTTTCGCGGCGCGATCGACGTTGCGCCCGTACAACAGGCTGCGTATCAGCCGCTGCCGCCAAGTTTCCTTGGATTTCTCTTTTGGTTTGGCAATGGTCAGCGCGTTATCGGTCAACGCTCGGCCTCCGGCGTTGATAGCGCGCCTGTGATCAGGTCCGGCTCGATGGTCAGGATCATTGCGCCGATCGGATCGGGATCGCCCGGTTTCAAAAAGCTCGGCGGACGGTCGGGCAGGCTTTTCAGCGAGTCATATTGCGTGGCGGTGAGAGGCTTCAATGTCAGGTGGCGCTCGGAAAGCCCCTGTAGCCGGCCGGGAGCATCGAGTTTGGCCCACTCGGCATGCAACGCCGCGATCGCGTCGCGCTGTTCGCGAACCTCGGCATGCAGCCGCAGCACGCGCTCGGTGCGCGCGGTGGATTCCATCTTGATGCGGTACACATAGGCCGCGGCGAAAACCAGAATGCCGATCACGAGGAGATGGACGATGCGCATGATCAGCCCCCTCGCATGATCGAGGCGAGCGTGGGCCATGCCGGCAATGCGCCGGCTTCGTGCGGCGGCGCGCTGGTACGCTCGGCGGCGCGCAGTTTCGCCGAACGCGCGCGCGGGTTGGCGGCGATCTCATCGTCATCGGGCGTTACCGGGCGCTTGGTCAAGATATCGAAGCTTGGCGCGGCCTTGGGCGTATCGGGAAGGTGCCGCGATCCGCCGCCCGCCTTGCCGCGTTCGCTTAGGAAATTCTTGACGATGCGATCTTCCAGGGAATGAAACGACACCACCGCGAGACGGCCACCGGGTTTCAGCATGCGCTCCGCCGCCGCCAGCGCCAGGTGCAATTCATCGAGTTCTTCGTTGATGAAAATTCGCAGCGCCTGAAACGTCCGCGTCGCTGGATGAATTTCACCCGGCTTCGACCACACCACTTTGGAGACGATCTCGGCGAGCGCCCGCGTCGTCGTAATCGGCGTTTCTTTGCGCGCCGCGATGATCGCGCGCGCGACGGCGCGGGAGTGGCGTTCCTCGCCGAAGATATAGATGATGTTTGCGAGGTCGGCTTCGGAAGCCGTGGCGATCACGTCCGCCGCTGTCGGGCCGTCGTGGCTCATGCGCATGTCGAGCGGGCCGTCGAGGCGAAACGAAAAACCGCGCTCGCCTTCATCGATCTGCATCGAAGAGACGCCGACATCCATGACGATGCCGTCTACCGCATCGATGCCTTGCGCCGCACAGATTTTGGAAAGGTTGGAGAAGCGGTCCTCGATCAGCGTCAGGCGGCCCTGCGACCGCTCAACGAGGGCAAATCCCGCCGCTATCGCGGTACGGTCGCGGTCGATGCCGATCACGCGCGTGCCGGCGGAGTCCAGGATGGCGCGGCTATAGCCGCCGGCGCCGAACGTCGCATCAAGGTAAATGCCACCTACGCGAGGCGCGAGCATGTCGACCGCTTCGCGGCCCATGACCGGGATGTGACGCTGTGAAGGGGACATCATGCCCCCGTTCCAACTAAACTGGCTCCAAACAGGCCCATCCCGCCTCAAATTCACACGCCGCGTATAGCCTTGCGGCTCGAACCGCCGCGACGCGGCACGTCGCGTGACCATACTGGCAGCGCCCTGCTGCGCCCAACTGGTCGAATTGCCTCGCAAATCCGGACTTCCGCATGGGATTTTCTGGGCTGCCATGGGATTTCGAACGTCAAAGGGTCACGGCCGCTCCAACCCGGTTCGGCTCTTCACTGCATAGGTAACGTCAGTTAGCGTTAAGAAAGCGTTGACGGAGAAAAGCCCGCCCCGGTTCAAAACCCGGTCGGCGGGCGCGGCGCGGCGCGGCTTGTGAGTGAGGCTTCCAGCACACACTCGGCTTAAAAGCGGATCGCCGGCATGCGAGATGATTGCGCCGGCGGCTTTATGGCAGGATAGTGGCGTGAATCGCGTGTGTTAAATTCGTAGTGTCGCCTTTCTCCTGCCAGGTTGGCCGTCCCATGCTCTCAGGTTCGTTCGCCTCCACTGGATATGAACCGAAGCGTCAGCGCGCGCTTCCTATCCCGAAGAGCGCCGCAGAGGTGAAATCTTTCCCGCCGGATTCTTCGCTCGCTTCGGATGTCATCCCCTCCCCCAATTTCGGCGACCGGGAAAAGGGCCGTTTGCCCGACATGATCGTGCTGCACTACACCGGCATGCCGGATGTCGAGGGCGCCCTTGCCCGGCTGTGCACGGCGGGCACTGAAGTATCGGCGCATTACGTGGTGCTGGAAGACGGCCGTGTCGTGCAGTGCGTGCAGGAAGCCAAGCGCGCCTGGCACGCCGGCGTTGCCTTATGGGCCGGCGAGGAGGATATCAATTCCTGTTCGATCGGCATCGAGATCGTCAATCGCGGCCATGACTGGGGCTATCCGGATTTTCCGCTACGTCAGGTCGCCGCTGTCATCGCGCTTTGCCGCGGCATCCTGCTTCGCCGCAACATGCCGGCGGATCGCGTGCTCGCGCATTCGGACGTCGCCCCCGCCCGTAAGAAAGACCCCGGCGAGAAATTCCCGTGGGATTCGCTGGCCAATTCGGGCGTCGGCCATTGGGTTTATCCCGCGCCGATCGTGGCCGGCGACGTGCTCAGGCTTGGGTCGATCGGCGACGAGGTTCGTGCGATGCAGGAGTCGCTGGCGAAATATGGCTACGGCATCGAGGTCAACGGGACGTTCGACGGAACAACGCAGCAAGTGGTGACCGCATTCCAGCGCCACTTCCGGCCTGCGCGGGTGGACGGCATTGCCGATCCTTCGACACTGTCGACGCTGAAGTCCCTGCTCGCAAGCCGCGCGGCTGAGACCGGCGCGACCGCATCACGCTGATTTTGCGTCGTCCATAACTCGATCCAGTTCGGCGATCCGGCGCGCGTACAATCGCCGCAGCGGCTGCAGTTAAGTCATGGCGGTGGCCGTAAGATACGCCATGCGCGCGTCCTCTCGCAGGCCCAACCTGCGAAGCAGGTCGGCGCGCACCGCTGGCAGCAATTCGGAGTTGCGCAGGCCGCCGCGCGCCTCTAGGGCGTCGATCAAATCCAGCGCGCGCGCCGGGCCATCGACCATCGATATCGCCGCCGCGTGATTGAGCTCGATCACCGGCGAAGGATTGATCCGCCGCAGGACTTCGTAGAGGCCAGCGATCTGTGGCCAGTCGGTGTCGCGATAACTCTGCGCTTGCGCATGCAAAGCCGCGATCGCCGCCTGCACCAAATAATTCTCAGGACGGCCCGCTTCCATCAACGACCCCTGAACAAGAGCCAGCCCTTCCTCGATTTGCCTGCGATCCCATAGCGTACGATCCTGCTCCTCGAGGAGCACGATATCGCCCGCAGCGGTTGACCGGCCGGCGCGACGCGCGTCATGCAGCAGCATCAACGCCAGCAATCCACGGATTTCCCTGCGGCCGGGCATCAACGCACCAAGCAGGCGGCAAAGCCGGATCGCTTCGCGCGCCTGATCGGGACGCATCAAGTCCTCACCCGAGGTCGCGATGTAACCCTCCGTGAAAACCAGATAGATCACCGCGAGCACGCCGCGCAGGCGCGGATCTAGCATGTCGCGATCGGGTATTTGGTATGGGATCGCGGCGAGCCGGATTTTTTGTTTGGCACGAACGAGGCGCTGAGCCATCGCGGCCTCGCTTTGCAGAAAGGCCCGCGCGACTTGAGCGGCGCTCAAACCGCAGACGGTGCGCAGCGTCAGCGCAACCTGAACTTCCGTGGCGAAGGCCGGATGGCAGCAAGTGAAGATGAGGCGCAGCATATCGTCGTCAAGTGTCATATCGCTGCCGGCATCGCCGGAGCTATCCTGCATAGCGAGTTCGATTTCGTGCGCCAACGCCGGTTGTTTGCCGCGAAAGGCGACATGACGCCGAATCCGGTCGATCGCCTTGTTGCGTCCGACATTGACAAGCCACGCGCGGGGATTGACCGGCATGTCTCCCGCCGGCCATTTTTCCAAAGCCGCGGCGAACGCATCCTGCACGGCGTCCTCCGCAAGATCGAAATCGCCGACAAGGCGGATCAGCGTCGCCAACGCATGAGCCGCCTCGCGGCGATAGATGGTTTCGATATCGGAAGGCGTCATGGATTCACTTTACGCGTCATTCCGGGGCGACGCGAAGCGGCGCATCCCGGAATGGCGATGTTCAATGACATCAGTTGTAATTCCAGATCGGCCTGACCTCGATCGATCCATGCCGCGCGCCGGGCATCCGGGCCGCGATGGCCAATGCCGTGTCCAAATCCTTGGCATCGATCAGGTAATAGCCGCCAAGCTGCTCATGCGTCTCCGCGAACGGGCCGTCGGTGGTCAGCGTCTTGCCGTCGCGAATGCGTACCGTGGTTGCGGTGGACACCGGCTGCAGCCGGTCGCCGGCTTTGAAATTTCCCGACTGAATAATCGAGCGCGTGAAGGCACCGTATTCCTCCGTCATCTTGCCGGTGATCCTGGCATCGAGCTTCTCGGCTTCGGCTTCGTTTTGATAGATCAGTAACAAATATTGCATGTCGTTCACTCCATTTGATCGGCATCTTTCGCCGTAACTCCTGAGCGGATCAAAAAATTGGCTACGCTTTTGTGATCACGTCGTCAGTCGAATGGACCGATCTCAAAACGACATCTTCAGGATAATTTACTTTGGGCAGCGCCACGGGCCAACCCGGCTTGACGCAAACGCGCCGAACGCCCATGCACTATCCGTCAGTCGGCCGGACGGCCGCTCCAGCTACGGTCGAAAGGCTGCGGGAGAGGAAAGTCCGGGCTCCATCGACATACGGTGCCGGATAACGTCCGGCGGGGGCGACCCCAGGGACAGTGCCACAGAGAACGAACCGCCCCACGAAGCCGCAAGGCGAAGCGGGGTAAGGGTGAAAAGGTGCGGTAAGAGCGCACCGCGCCTTCGGCAACGGAGGCGGCATGGCAAACCACACCGGGAGCAAAACCGAATAGGGGCGGCAACGCGGCTGTTCGCGCAAATGCGATAACACCGCAGGGCGATGTCAGGCTCGCTGTCCGGGTAGGTTGCTTGAGGCAATGTGCAAACGTTGCCCCAGAGGAATGGCCGTCACGTATCGCAGGCGCAAGCCAAGCGATGCCCTACAAAACCCGGCTTACAGGCCGGCTGATGCTTCTACGAAATGAGGGGTTCGGCGCGAACACGCCGGACCCCTCGCCATTTCGCCTTAATGCGCCGGCGCGGACGTTAGCGACGCCGGCTTTTTCAACAGCAGAACCAGAAGGCTCAAGCCGAAATAGAACATCGTCAGGATGAAGAAGGCGTCGCCAAATCCCATCACCACTGCCTGCCGGTGAACGATCAGGTTCAGTTGCTTCAGCGCCATCAAGGCGGCGTCGCCCTTGCCCTGGAAGCTCTGGGTCAACGAGTTCAGCGTTTCGGCCGCGGTGGTGTTTCCCCAGGTGACCTTGTCATGCAGCCGCGAGATATGCAGATCGGTCCGCTCGTTCAGCACCTGATTGATCAAGGCAAGCCCGACCGCGCCGCCGAGATTTCGCGTTAGATTGAAAAGGCCCGAGGCGTTCTTCACGCGATCGGCTGGCAAGGTGCCAAGCGCGATATTGTTGGTCGGCACCATGGCGAACATCATGCCGATGCCGCGCAGGATTTGGGGCACCAGTAATTCCATGAAATCGTAATCGCGGGTGATCCAGGTCATCTCAAACGAACCGAGCGCGAAGATGACGAGACCGGCCGCGATGATGTAGCGCATATCGACCTTCTGCATCAGCCGTCCGACGATCGGCGCCGTCAGGAACATGGTGATGCCGGAGACGAACATGGTCTCGCCGATCATCAGGGCGCTGTAGCCGCGCACTTCCGCCAGATAGCGCGGATACATGTAGGTCAGGCCATAAAGCCCGATGCCGACGCAGAACGAGATCAGGCAGCCGATGCCGAAGTTGCGGTCGGTAAAGGCTCTGATGTCGACGATCGGCTCTTTCGCGGTCAGTACGCGAAAAAAGAAAGCGATCGCGGAAACCGCGCAGACGCCGGCACAAATCGCAACCGACGTGTCCTGCAGCCATTCATATTGCGGGCCTTCCTCCAGTACATATTCCAGCGAGCCGAGAAAGCCCGCCATGGTGATGAGGCCCCACCAGTCGAAGCGATCCAGCAACGCAAAATTCGGCTGATCGAAATCGACCAGCGCCAATACGCCGATGGTAATCCCGATGCCGGGCACGATGTTGATGAAGAACAGCCAGTGCCACGACATCGCGTCGGTGATGTATCCGCCGACAGTCGGCCCGATCGTTGGCGCGAGCGTCGCGACCAGACCGATGATAGGACCGACGATGTGGAATTTCGAACGCGGAAACACCGTGTAGGCCGACGCAAATACCGTCGGGATCATTCCCGCGCCGAGGAAGCCTTGAATCGCGCGCCACAAAATCATCTGCTCGATGGTCGACGCAAATCCGCACAGGAAGCTCGCGATGGTAAAACCGGACGCTGAGATTGCAAATAGCAACCGTGTCCCAAGCGCGCGCGACATGAATCCGGACAGCGGAATCGCAATGACTTCCGCGATCAGATACGCGGTTTGAACCCATGACACTTCACTGGAGCTTGCCGACAGACCTGCCTGGATCTCCGAGAGCGATGCCGACACGATCTGGATGTCCAGAATCGACATGAACATCCCAAACACCATGATGAGAAACGCCAACAGGCGCCGCGGCGAGATGCGCTCGGAAGGCGCAGCAACATTCATCATCGACGGCGTTGTGGTGGTGGCGTCTGCCATGTGCGGCTCGAAATCAGCTGCTTTGATCAGGCGCGACCTGAAACGTCAATTATTGCGGATGGATCATCTGCGGCGCGTCCAGATCGGCATCGCTGTCGGCGTCCTGGGCCCCCTGCCGCGTGTCCACCGTCGCGTACACCGACATTCCCGCGCGCAGCAAATTCTGTCTGGCGACATCCTTTGGCACCTTCACGCGGACCGGAAGCCGCTGCACGATCTTGGTGAAGTTGCCGGTGGCGTTGTCCGGCGGCAGCAGCGTGAATACCGAGCCGGCCGCCGGCGAAATGCTGTCGACGACGCCGCTGAACTTGCGATGGCCATACGCATCAACCGAGATCGTTACCGGCTGCCCCGGACGAACACGCTTGAGCTGAGTTTCCTTAAAGTTGGCGTCGATATAGACCTCGTCGAGCGGCACCACGTTGCCAAGACGCTGTCCGGTCTGGATGAAGTCGCCGGTATTGACGAGGCGGTTGGAAAATGTGCCGTCGACCGGCGCGCGCACGGAAGTAAAATCGAGATCGCGTTCGGCCTTGGCCAGTGAGGTCTGCAGTTCGGCGAGTTGCGCGCGGGCTTCGCCCTGTTGCGCTCTCGTCACTTCGACATTGTCGCGCGACGCGTCATAAGCGGCCTGTGCCGATTTGACGGCAGCTGCGCCCTGATCGCGTCCGGCTTCGGAAACTTCGAACGTCGCGCGCGAAGCAAAACCCTTCGCGCTCAATTCCTGCTGGCGATTGAAATCGAGACCCGCGCGTTTAGCGGCGGCATCCGCCGAAGCCAATTGCGCCTTTGACTGCTCGGCTGCGCTTTCCTGCGCGATGATCTGGCGGCCAATACGATCGATGGTAGCTTGCTGCGTCGCGATCCTGCCCTGCGCCGCATCGACTGCGATGCGATAGTCGCCATCGTCGATCTTGAAAACGGTATCGCCGGCGTGGACCAGAACGTTGTCGCCCGGCAGAATTGCCGCGACATGGCCGGACACCCGCGCGCCGAGCATGGTACTGTTGGCGCGCACGTAAGCATCATCAGTGCTGACGTAAAAACGTCCGACGAGGAAGTAGTTGGCGGTGTATGCCACGGCGGCGAGCGCCAGCAGCGCAGCGACGCCCATCAGAATGAACTTGCGCTTTCCGCCTTTCGGGGCAGCGATCTGAGGCGCAGTCGCGGGCCCGGCGACTGGCGCTTCCGTCGGCGGCTTCGCGACCTCGGGTGTTTCGGGCGTCTGACGCGCTACCGGCTCTGAGGAGGTTGCAGCGCGCAACTGCTCGATCGACGGGGCTGGTGTAGCGGAAGAATCGCTCGCAGCCATTTCCGGTTCAGACCGGATGATACGAGCAACCTGATCTCTCGCCGCGGCCATCAAGGCCTCCTGCTGATCGACAGCAAATCAATGGTCCGCCGAGCGCGGCCGCCGTCGATTATGAATTATCATTGACCGAACGGTTCGGTCAAGCTATATATCTCGGCACCACGATACCCCACTGGTTCCTTCGCATCCGTTTGCCGAGACGGAATTTTCGACGAGACGATAAACGAATGGTTGCAGCGAGCCGCCCAGTTTTCTCCGTAGTCGGCGAGGAAGAAAATTCGAAACGGCGCCAGATTCTCGATGGCGCGCGCAACGTTTTCCTCAACCTGGGCTTCGACGGCGCAAGCATGGGCGAGATCGCCCGCGCGGCCGGTGTCTCAAAGGGGACGTTGTACGTCTATTTCGCCGACAAGAACCGGCTGTTTGAGGCGATCGTCGAACAGGAAACGCTTGAGCAAGGCAAGGTCGCCTTCAACTTCGATCTGTCGCGCGACGTTTCAACGACCTTATTGCAATTCGGTCATGCCTATATCGAACTGCTGTGCCGCCCTGGTGGAGGCTCGGCGATCCGCACCGTCATGGCCATTGCCGAGCGCATGCCGGAGGTCGGCCGACGCTTTTACGAAAATGTGATCGCGCTGACGATCGGCAGACTCGCCGACTACCTCGATGCGCGGGTCGCGGCGGGTGATCTTAAGATCGAGGACTGCGACCTGGCCTCGGCCCAGTTCATGCAGATGTGTCAGGCGACGCTGTTTCAGCCGTTTATTTTTCAGGCGGCGCCGGCGCCTTCGGCCAAGCAGATCGACAAGGTCGTCGAAAGCGCGACCCGCATGTTCCTGGCGGCCTACCAGACAAAGCGCTAGAAATTATTCGTCTTCGAATTCGTCCTGTTCGCCAGTTTTGTGCCGGTGCGACAGGGCTTTCTTTCCGCCCAGCGATCCCGTCACGCCGCTCTCGCGCGAAGCGTAAGGGTTGCGCTGCGAAACGCGCGCCGCGATTTCCTCGCCGGATACCGCCGCCGGCTGGCATATCACGCGGGTGCTGGCGCGCCGCATCAGATCGACGTGGATGTGATCGTAGTGATAGACGTTCGAACCCGGCGCCAGCACGGTGTTGAACTGCTGGCACGCCGCACCCTGCACGTCGCGCAGGAACCCCTGCTCTTCCGCCATGCCATGCCAGCCATCTTTTACTGAAATGCGGCGTCCGTCGGCCAGCGTGAACGCGGCGATATCAAGAGCGTTGCCGAACGCATGTTCGGAAATGTGCGCGCGCGAATTGCCGTTCATGCCGCGGCAGGAATAGGCGGAGATCTGCTTGATCTCGACAACGCGGGCGCCGAACCAGCGCATCGCCGCAGGCTGAACGGAATCGGCAAGCCATCGATCGAGTACGGAGACAATTGGACACGCTAGCGTCGCCGCCGGCTTGACTTCGACCGGACCGAACGCGGCGACGGAATTGCCGCGTGCCGGACCCAATCGCGGGACTGAATTCGCTTGCGGCGAACCAGGGGCGAAATTCGGGCGCTCGGAATAGCGCTCGTTTTGAGGATAAGGCTGCGCGTTGAAGTTCGATCCGCGGCGTGGTGCCTCGTACAACCCGGGGTCGCCCTCGGACGGCAGGTCGATGCCTTGATCGTTGGGGGCTACTCCCGGCGCGTTCAGGGCAACCGGCCCGCGTGAACCAGAACCAGCGGCGTATCCGGACTGGCGCATCGTATTGTCTGGGTAGGAATAGACCGGGCCGGAAGCTGGCGGCTGCGACGCCGGCCACCGCGGTTGATTGCCGCCAATTCCGCCGGGCGGGCGCAGGTCATCGGCAAAACCGAGGGTGCCGCTGGCATCGCCGAGTGCCGCAACCTTGAGGGGGAATTCTGCTCCGCAAATGCCGGGACCGGAAATCGGATTGATGCGGACCAGTTCGGCGTTTTCTTTCACCGCGCCGGATTTCAGACAAGCAACTTCTGCCTCAGCCCGCCACGGTTCACGCTCGGCGGACTGAAAAATGCCGCGACCGCAACCAGCTAACGAAACGAGGACGAAGGAGCCGACGAGATACAAACGAACTCCGCGCGTCATCCGCGCACAGTCGGCGAATATATTTAAGGACTCTTGAACACCTTGATTTCACGAGTCTTTAACCACGTTGCCGCTGCTGCCGAGCTGTGGACATCTGCCGATAGTGCAGCAAGGCTGACTTTAATCTGCGGGAACGCCTGCTAGTCTTGCGCGTTACTGGGCAGCGGAGTGAACCAGGGAGAAGTCTCGTGACTTTCATCGGTTCTTTAGTCAGCAAACTGAGCGTTGTTACGGCCTATGTCGCTTTTGCATTTGTGGGACTGATCGTGCTGGGCGTGATCTAGTTCAAGCCTTGCATTTAGTTAGAGCGCCCGACGTCAACCCAATCGCCGGGCGTTCGCATGTTTGGTAGTTGAGACGGCAAAGCGTGAGAAGCGCCCTCGCCGCGTTAGCGCCACGCGCCGAAAACTCCGGGACCTGTCGGGACCGGGAGCAGGTCCATAGCGATGGCGGCGATCTCGACCTCGACAACAAGTTCCGCTGATGACCAGCGAATCTGCGCTTCGAGCCGTTGCGGAAGCACTGGCGTGCGCAATTCGGACCAGCCAGCACCGCGCGGTTGAATTCCGGCATTTGAAATTTATGTCGTAAACAGTCGATCGCAGGTTAAGCCTAAGGAACGATTGTTCCGCTGGATGATTGTAAACCGATCCCCAAGCGCAGAGGGATTGACTACGATCCCTCGGCAGCTCCCATGGTAAAATCCTTAACAGCCTTCGCAGTGTTTGCACTCCTTGGAGCAGCCGTTGTGGCTTTACCGGGCTTTGCCCCGGTGGAAGCCAGCGAAACGGTTGCGCTGGCAAAGGCAGACCGGCTCGATCTCAAGCCGGCCCAAGTAAATTGCTCGCAGCAGGTCTGGCCCAATTTTGATGCGACATGCCTTCGCGGCGTCGACGCTAAAGCGCCGTTTCTTGAAGTTCGGCTGGTGACCGCCCGCCGTTAGTTGTTTCGGAGAAAGAAAGAGATCATGTCCATGCGTCGCGCTGTTCTTCTAGGATTATTGACCGCAGCCACCATGTCTGCCCCGGCATTTGCGGAATCGAATTATGACGGACTTTGGAACGTTACGATTTTGACTTCTGCGGGAAGCTGCAATCCCACGGCGCAATATCCGCTTACTGTCAGCGACGGACATGTGACGGGCCCCGGAAATGTCTCAGGCAGCGTCGCACGTAGTGGAGGTGTGCGAGTTTCAATCAGCGGCGCATATGCCAACGGTACGCTCAGCGGTAACGCCGGCTCAGGCCGATGGAACAGCGCGTCCTCGGGCATGCCCTGCAGCGGCCGCTGGGTCGCGTCCCGGCAGTAAAGAGGTTTCGCATGTCGCGTCACAACGAAATGCCGCCGGTACCGCCGGCGAACAAAAGCAAAAAAGGCACCGGCGACGATTCAAAAGTGGGCAAGGACACCGTTGCAAAGAAGGCGGAGGTCAACACCGCCGAGCAGGGCGACACCGCCAACATCAAACAGAACACCACCAATGCCGGCTTCTTCAAGGGCCGGCGCGTCAAGTAGGCCGTTGGCCTATTGGACGATCAAAACGCCCGCAGTGATGCGGGCGTTTGCATGATGCGTCCAGCTCGGTCGGTCTTGGATCGCGCAGGCTGTGGACGAAGTTAACGTAGCCTTCACCACAACGAACAATTTGCATTAAAAGCAAAGCTGCTGAAAACCAGCATCGGCGATTGTCGTGTGTGAGAGGCGCGGATAGCGCCTCGCGCGCTCAAGGAGGATCCAGCGTTGTTTTTCACTCGATTAAAAACCAACAGTTCGAAACTGGCCGCGACCGCGCTGGCCTTCTCGATGCTGACGACCGTCGGCTACGCGCACTCGCCAGAGGAAGAGCAGGCGTGTACGCCGGATGCTTTCCGGCTTTGCAGTTCGGAAATTCCGGACGAGGTTCGCATCACCGCCTGCATGGAACGCCAGAAGGCTTCGCTGAGCCCGGCCTGCAAGGTGTTCTTCCAGGCGCCGGGACCGATGGCTAACCGCTCGTCGGCCGCAAAGCCGTCCAAGCCGATGACCTTGACGCCAGTGAAATACAAGAAGCCCACCAACTGACACCTTCTTGAGCCTGTATTGCGCATCGAGCCCGCCATCTTTCGGCGGGCTTTTTGTTTGACGGTACGCTACGTGCTGATTGCTTTGTTGTCTGTTCACGCGCCATTCAGCGATACCAGCCGTAGATCGGTGCGACGCGAAGGAGAGCCTGCGATGAGACATTCAATTTCGATCGCATGTGCATTGCTTTACGCCGCGATGCTCGCTGCGCCGCCGGCGTCCGCGCTGCCCTCTCTTTTCGAAGTGCGCGAACTTCCTCCCGCCGTTTCCTTAACTGCCAGTAAATTCGCGCAGGCCGCCCCGACAGCCTCCCCAACAGCACAACCGGCCGCGCCGAAACCGCGCCAGGCGTCCCCTGCGGCGTCCGCCAATACATCGGGCAATGAAGAGCCGATCGGAAACGTCGTGACGCTGACGGGCACTGCCACCCTCACCCGCAACAACGCCTCCAATCCACTCAAGCTCAAGGATGATATCTTCAAGAACGACGTGCTGAAGACGCAGGCGAATTCCACGCTCGGTATCACCTTCAACGATGCGACGACCTTCAACCTTACCGCCAATGCCCAGATCACCATCGACAATTACGTCTATGAGGACGGCGGCAAGACCAACGCCGCGCTGTTCAACATCGGATTGGGCACGGTGGCGTTCGTGGCCAGTGCGGTGGCTAAAACCGGTGACATGAAAATCGCGACACCGACGGCCACGCTCGGCATCCGCGGCACCAGCGGCCTCGTCGAAGTGCCGGCGGGCGCGGCGGCGGCAAGCACGAACAACGTGAACATCAAGCTTTATCCCGATCCGGACGGAAAGGTCGGACGCATTGAGGTAGACGGGCGCGACGGCGCGCGTCTCGGTTTCCTGACGCAGGCCGCGAGCGGCTTCGCAATTCGGCCCGGCGCCGGCGGACGCTTCTCTGCGTCGCCGTTGGTGATTTCACCGCAGCAGGCGGCGCGCGATCAGGGCATCGTCCGGCAGGTCCATGCGGCGCAAACCGTCGGCCGCCAGATCGTGACCCAGCAGCGCGCGCTGCGGCGAGCCAATCCGGCCGGAAACACTCCCCGCACCAATCCCCCGCGCACCAATCCGGGACGCCAGCCGGGCCCGCAGAACGGGAATACACCTGACCGCCGCGAGGGCACCAATCCGCCGGGGGTTCAGGGGCAGCCCGGTCAGCAAGGCCAGCGCAAGGGCGCGTCGGGCTTGCAGCGGCCGGGACAAATCAAACCAGGGCCGCTCGGTCGTCCCGCGGCGAAGCGAAAGCCCGCGAAGCCGCGCTGATTTCTCCCACGTCGTCCCCGCGAAAGCGGGGACGACGCATCAAGCTTTCCGACAATCGTCTGAAACACGCCGCGAAACAAATCTCGGCCCGACGAAACCGTTTTCCGCTTTGGACGCAAAAGTCCTGAAACCGTTGGCGCGTTAGACATCACGTTAACGAGACGCCAACAGGCGCAGTTAACGGGCGATCAAACGGAGACAACCAATGTTCAATCTGGGGACTTTCAAGCTAACCACGCGCCGCGCCGCCGTAGCTTTCGGTGCGCTTGCCGTGGGCACATTCGCGTTTTCCGGCTCGGCCAATGCCGCGCCGTTGCAGCTCTTTCCCTTCTTCCTGGCGCCGCAGGCTTATCAGCAGCCCGCGCCGCAGATGCAGAGCGAGGACGAAGGCGACCTCGGCTCAGCTGCCGGCGCGCCTGAAGCGTCAGATCGTCAGCTATGCCACCCGCGAAGCGCCGGGCACGGTCATCATCGATACGCCCAACACTTATCTCTACTACGTGCTCGGAGGCGGCCGCGCGATCCGCTACGGCATCGGCGTCGGCCGCGATGGCTTCACCTGGTCCGGCACGCAAAGAATCTCGCGCAAGGCCGAGTGGCCGGCCTGGACCCCTCCCCCGGAAATGATCGCGCGCCAGCCATATCTGCCGCGCCACATGGCCGGCGGCGTCGGTAACCCGCTCGGCGCCCGCGCGATGTATCTCGGCGGCACCATCTATCGCATCCACGGCACCAATATGCCGGAGACGATCGGCACTCACGTATCGTCGGGCTGCCTGCGGCTCACCAACGAGGATGTCACCGACCTCTATTCGCGGGTCAATGTCGGTACCAAGGTGATCGTGCTGCCGATGGACCGCCGGGCCGACAATTCGGCCGATCGCCGCGGGTAGGATTTCGAATCATCGCTCTTGCGAAAAATGGCGCGGTCTCCGCGCCATTTTTTTTGGACCGGGTTCTCGTCCATTGCGGGCTGGCGGTGCCATCCGATACTTCCGTGATTGCGAGGAGCGGAGCGACGCCGCAATCCAGCTCTTCTCCATAGTTTCTGGATTGCTTCGCTTCGCTCGCAATGACGGTCGGCTTGATCGCTATAGCGCGCGCGAACTCCCCCCTGTAGACTCCCGCATTCATTCCCTTCGGGTGGACGATGCGTCTGAGAACGATCCTGATCGCGGTCGCGGTGATTGCGGTTTCGTTTTTCCTAAGCCTCAAAGCAATGGACTGGCTGTTGCCGCACGGCAGTCAAGGCCGCGCGCCGGCGCTTGTCGCCGCGCCGCCGCTGCCGGCGATATCGCGCGTTTCGACCATTCTGGTGCCGGTCTCGATCCCGCTGGCTGCGATCCGCGAGGCCGCCGATCGCGGGGTGCCGCGCAATTTCGCCGGCAAGGCGAAAAATCCCGCCGAACAGATCCTGCAAAATGCTGACATCAACTGGACCGCGGTGCGCGGACCGATCACGGTGACCGGCGCGCCGGATGTATTGTCTTTCTCGACGCCGCTGACGGGGACGTTGAACGTCAAGGGGTCATTGTCCATCAAAGGCGCGCTCGGCGACGCGCTCGGCAGTCTGCTGGGAGGCAACGCCGGCAAGCAATTGGGCGTCAATATCAAGTCGATCAACGCCAACGCGGACATTCGCGGCAGCGTCGCCATGACGGCGCAGCCGCAGCTTGCCGCGAACTGGCGCGTCGATCCCCATCTGAGCGCGCAGGTCAACCTCGGCGATACCAGCATCGTGATGGCGGGCGCGAAGATGAGCGTGCCCGCGCAGGTCAAGCCGATGCTCGACAAGGCCATCAACGATCAACTCGCAACGGTGCAGGAACGCATGCGCAACGATCCCGCGCTCGAACGAAACGCGCGGCGCGAATGGGCGAAACTCTGCCGTTCGACGCCGCTGCAAGGCGCGGGACCCTCGCTGCCACCACTGTGGCTGGAAATGCGCCCGACGCGGGCGGTCGCGTCGCAGCCGCGCATCGATGCCAATGCGGCGACGGTGATGCTCGGCATCGAGGCACAGACCCGCGTGACCTCCGCGCAGACCGTACCCGATTGTCCATTTCCGGCGGCGCTCGCGATCGTTCCGCAGGCCGCCGGCCGCATCGATATCGCGGTGCCGGTCGAGGTGCCCTTCACCGAGATCAACAAGATCGTCGAACAGCAACTAGCCGGAAAGACGTTTTCGGCCAGTGGTTCGGGCTCGGCCGATATCACGGTAAAGCGCGCCACCGTCACGCCTTCCGGCGACCGGCTGCTGATCTCGCTATTGGTTGACGCCAAAAACAAAAAAGGCTGGTTCGGTTTTGCCGGCGATGCCACGGTTTATATCTGGGGCAGGCCCGCGCTGGATTCCGCTCAGCAAACGTTGCGCTTCACCGACATTCAGCTTGCGGTCGAGTCCGAAGACACGCTTGGATTACTAGGCTCGACGGTGGGTGCGGCCATCCCCGTTTTGGAGAGAGCGCTCGCGGAAAAGGCTGCCGTCGATCTGAAGCCGTTCGCAGCGAATGCGCAGAAGAAAATCGCCGCTGTCGTCGCGGACCTGCAGAAGAACGACAACGGCGTTCGTGTCGATGCCGATATCACCGGCCTGCGGCTTTCGGAAATTGCTTTCAACTCCACGAAGCTTCGCGTTATCGCGCAAGCCGACGGCGCCATCAACGCTACGGTGAACTCGCTGCCGGGGCTTTAGCGCGGAAAAAAGCTGCTACCGACGGAAGCGTGGCCGTTTTGCCCAAAAGTCGGCTTTGCCCGCCGCCGCGAAGGCGGCTAGAACGAAGCTTCACAACGAATTGCTTCAAGAAAATCCCAGGGAGTACGAACGATGAAATCATTCACAGCCGCATTGCTGGCGGCCATCGCTTTCGCCGGCTTTGCCGACGCGGCGAACGCGCAGATTTCCGACGACGTGGTCAAGATCGGAGTGCTCACGGACATGTCCAGCCTCTACGCCGACGCAACCGGCAAGGGCTCGCTCGCCGCGGTGCAGATGGCCGTCGCCGACTACGGCGGCAAGGTGAAGGGCAAACCGATCGAGGTGGTTTCGGCGGATCACCAGAACAAGCCGGATGTCGGCGTCTCCATCGCCCGCAACTGGTACGACAACGAGAAGGTCGACGCGATCTTCGACGTGCCAACCTCCTCGGTGGCGCTGCCGATTTCAGCGCTGACCCGCGAGAAAAACAAGATCCACATCAATTCCGGCGGCGGTAGCTCCGATATCACCGGCGTTGCCTGCTCGCCCAACACCGTGCACTGGACCTACGACACCTACTCGCTGTCGAACGTCGCCGGCAAGGCGATGGTGAAGCGCGGCGAGGATACCTGGTTCTTCGTCACCGCGGACTACGCTTTCGGCATGGCGCTGGAACGCGACGCCGCCAACGTCGTGAAGGAAAGCGGCGGCAAAGTGCTTGGCGACGTCCGGCATCCGCTGAATTCATCCGACTTCTCTTCGTTCCTGCTGCAGGCGCAAGCATCCAAGGCCAAGGTCGTGGCGCTGGCCAACGCCGGCGGCGACACAACCAACGCGCTGAAGCAGGCGGCGGAGTTCGGCATCACCCAGGGCGGCCAGAAGATGATCGCGCTGCTGCTGGAAATCACCGACACGCACGCGCTCGGCGCCAAGGCAACGCAGGGCCTGATCGTTACCGACGCCTTCTATTGGGACATGAACGACGAGACCCGCGCCTTTTCCATGCGGTTCAAAGAGAAGATCGGCCGCATGCCGACCATGATTCAGGCCGGGCTATATTCCGCGACGATGCATTATCTGAAAGCTATCGAAGCCATCGGGTCAGACGAAGCGCCGAAGGTGATGGAGCAGATGCGGGCAACGCCGATCAATGATTTCTTCGCCAAGGGCGGCAAGATTTGCATCGACGGCCGCATGGTCCACGACATGTATCTGTTTGAGGTCAAGAAGCCGGAAGAATCCAAGAACGAATGGGACCTGTACAAGCTGATCGCCACCGTCCCCGGCGACGAAGCGTTCCGCCCGCTCGACAAGGGCGGCTGCCCGCTGGTGAAGTAAACCAGCTCCGCACCGCTCGCAAACGAAAACGCGCCCGGCAAACCGGGCGCGCTTTTGTTTATTGATATGCGACGCGTTAGTTATTGATACTTGAATTCCGCCATCGACTTAAGCTGATCCTTGGTCGCGCTCAGCATGGCGTGATCGGGGTACCAGTTCGAGCGCGTGGTCGTAGCAGTTCCCGTGGACGGCGTCATCGCGCTTCCCGTCGTGGTCGTTGAAGTCATCGGCGCCGTCGTGGACGATGTCGAGTTTGACGTCGAATTCATCGGCGTCGTGCCTACCGGCCGGGTGGCGGCGGCGGTATTGGTGTTACCTGAACCCGCGGCATACGCGACCGGCTCGTTGACAAATTTAAGCTTGTCGAAAGTCACCGCGACGTTGTGCTCACCCATTCCGAGGAAGCCACCGACGCCGATGATCACGGCTTGAACCTTGCCGGTATTGTCGATCAGGAGTTCATTGATATCGCCGAGCTTTTCGTTGCTGTCATTGTAGACGTTGAGGCCGACCAGCTTCGAGGTGCGCCACTGGCCCTGATGCGTCATCGAATCGGAGCTCATCGCGGGTGCCGCAGTTCGGTCCGTCGTCGTCGTCGCCGTCTGAGCAAAAGCCGTGCCTGTCAGAAGCGCGGTTCCGAGCAGCACAGCCGTCATTGATTTCACTAACATGTGAGTCTCCTTGATTGAAAATGAGTACGCCGGGAAAACCGATGAACGACTGAAGCGTTCCGATTTTTATTGTGACAATTGGATGGCAAGTTCCATCTTAAGATCAGAATCCGCCCCAATAAGGCGGGATGCCGTAGTAACGATGAAGTTCTTCTTCCTGTGTGCGGTCGCCCCAGTCGAAATCCTTGTCGGCTCGAAATGATGGCGCGCGCTTCAGTTCGCCCTCGTCGATGTCGAGCTGATAGGCTTCGAAGCGGGGATTGTAGTTGAGCCGCGCCCACGGCAACGGCAGCACGTTGGCGCCCACGCCGAGGAAACCGCCGAAGCTCAAGATGGCGTAGGACACCTTGCCGCTGACCTTGTCTATCATTAGCCGCTCGATGTGGCCAATCATGTCGCCGTTCGGACGCCGCACCGCGGTGCCTTCGACGCGGTCGCTGGCGATCAGATGGTGGGGTTTGGCCATGAGGTCGGTAGTCATCGCGCGCTCCCAGAGCTTGATGCGAGTACAAAAAGACAACACGGCGGATGCAGGCCGGTTCCGTTGAGGGAGGGCGGAGATTTCCGTCATCCCGAGGAGCGCGCGCTCTCGTGCGCGTCTCGAAGGATGAGGCGTTTACATTCATGGTTCGAGACGCGCGAAGACGCGCTCATCACCATGAGGATTCAGCCGGCATGCACCATTGGCTCAAGCGTATGAACCGCACCCTTTGCGCAGATCAATCTTGGCGATGTCGTCCGCGTAGATCTTCTACCGGCCATCCATAAGATCGAGCAGCTTCCTGGCGGCGCTCTGGGTGCGCATTTCGGCGCTTGACGTCACGGACATGATCATCGGCGCGTCCCGATTGCGGGATTACTGCCGCTCGAGGCATGCCAAGGCATAATTCTTGGTAACTTGGGCGGTCCATAATGGAACCCGCCACAGGAAAGGCTGATTCGCCTCACCAATGGTGCTAATCGCTGCGGATGCTGGATTGCCGATCGATGAAAGCCGCCTACACTCTCGCACTGGCCGGAGCGCTTTTTGCGCTGCCGCAGGTGGCGTTGGCGCAGGCGTTAACGCCGCAGGCAGCGCTAGCGCAGCATCCCGAGATCGATCAGTTGGTCGCAACCCACGCTAGGGCGCATGCCGTGCCGGAAGCGCTGGTACATCGCGTGATCCGCCGCGAAAGCGGCTACCGCCCCGAAGTCGTTCACCTCGGCAACATCGGCCTGATGCAGATCAAGCTCGGAACCGCGCGCAGCCTGGGCTTCGTAGGCACGCGCGGAAGAGCTGCGCGATCCCGAAACCAATCTTCGATACGGCATCAAGTATCTTGCCGGCGCGTATCGGGCCGCCAATGGCGATCACCGTCAGGCAATCCACTATTACGCGGCAGGCTATCGTTATCCTGCAAAAGACCAGGCCGAACTCATCGCGATCGATCCGATCGCTCCCGTGCCGCTGCCGCGCAGCCGGCCTACCGCATTGGCGGACGCATTTTGGCAACTCGAAGCAGCGGCGAGCGTCCGCGTGCAGGATACGCAAGCTACGAATGACATCACCTCCCGCGTTGACACTCCACGGCATCGGCTTACATTGAGTCCGGTTCCGAGGGGAGCTCCGATGAGGGGCTGAGAGACCGCACGCTCAAATCCTGTTCGCAGGTGCGAGACCGCGGTGACCCTTTGAACCTGATCCGGGTCATGCCGGCGAAGGGACAGGGATGTTTCAGGGTTCGGCTTCAGCGCGGGGGGATTCCCCCGTTTCGGTGATCGGCGCAGGTATCGCCGGCGCATGGCAGGCGCTTAAGTTCGCGCAGGCAGGTCACGCCGTCACGCTGTTCGAGCGCGACACGCCGGAGATGACGCAGGGTACCTCGCACTGGGCCGGCGGCATGCTGGCGCCGTGGTGCGAGCGCGAAGCGTCAGAGCCGCTCATCACGCGGCTCGGCGTTCGCTCGCTCGACCTCTGGCGCGAGCAGCTTCCCGATACGCCATTCAACGGCTCGCTGGTGGTGGCGCATGCGCGCGACCGCACTGATTATGAGCGGTTTGCAAAACTGACGACGGGCCATCGCCGCGTTGATGCGGACGAGGTGACCAAACTTGAGCCCTCGCTCGATGGCCGCTTTCGCGACGCGCTGTTTTTTCCCGACGAAGGCCATGTCGAGCCGCGCAGCGTATTGCCGCAACTGCATGCGCGGATCGCGACAGCCGGCGGCCAGATCAAATTCCAAAGCGAGCAGCGGCCCGAGGGACTTGACGACATGGTCATCGATTGCCGCGGACTTTTCGCGCGCGACAAATTCCCCGACTTGCGCGGCGTCAAGGGCGAGATGGTCGTCGTCGAAACCGATGAGATCGTACTTTCGCGTCCGGTGCGGCTGATCCATCCGCGCTGGCCGCTCTATGTCATCCCCCGCGCGAACAATCAGTTCATGATCGGCGCCACCTCGATCGAGCGCGAGGACGACGGCGTCAGCGTGCGCTCGGCGCTGGAATTGCTCAGCGCGTCGTACGCGATCCATCCCGCATTCGGCGAGGCGCGCATCGTGGAAATCGGCTCCGGATTGCGGCCGGCATTTCCCGACAACCTGCCGCGCATCGCGGTCGATCATCAGCGCATCGCGGTGAACGGGCTTTATCGCCACGGTTTTCTGCTGGCGCCTGCGCTGGCGGAACTGACGCTGCGCTATGTCGAGCGCGGCGTCATCGACAACGAGGTGATGGAATGCGCGTGACCGTCAACGGCGAACAGCGCGACGTCTCGGCTTCGCATGTCGGCGCGTTGCTGTCCGAGCTCGAATATGAAGGCACGCATTTTGCGATTGCCGTGAATTACGACGTGCTGCCGCGCAACGCGTGGGCGCACACACGCCTGAACAGTGGCGACGAGATCGAGATCATCACGCCGCGGCAGGGAGGGTGAGGATGATGACGATTGGCAGCACGCCTCATCGTCATCCTGAGGTGCGCGCGCTTTCTAGCGCGCCTCGAAGGATGGCCACGGGCGCAATCTCCCATTCTTCGAGGCTCGCTCAAGAGGGCGAGCGCCTCAGGATGACGGCGGTGTTTGTCAAAAGGTCTGAAGTCATGCTGAACCTCTACGGCAAAACCTTCGCCTCGCGCCTCCTGATCGGCAGCGCGCTATATCCCTCGCCGGCGATCATGCAACAGGCCATCCGTGCATCCGGCGCCCGCATCGTCACGGTGTCGCTGCGGCGCGAATCCGCCGGGGCTAAGACCGGCGAGGCGTTCTGGTCGCTGATCCGCGAGCTCGACGTTACCGTGCTGCCGAACACCGCAGGCTGCCGCAGCGTGCGCGAGGCAGTCACCACCGCAAAACTGGCGCGAGAACTGTTCAACACTTCCTGGATCAAACTCGAGGTGATCGCCGACAACGATACGCTGCAACCCGACGTCGTCGGCCTCGTAGAAGCCGCGTCGATCCTGATCGAGGATGGCTTTGAAGTTTTTCCGTATTGCACCGAGGATCTCGGCGTCGCGATGCGGCTGGTCGATGCCGGCTGCAAAGTGGTGATGCCTTGGGCGTCGCCGATCGGCAGCGCGAAGGGTATCGTCAGCCGCGACGCGCTGAAACTTTTACGCGACCGCCTGCCCGACATCGCGCTGGTGGTCGACGCTGGATTGGGCGCGCCGTCGCACGCAGCGCAGGCGATGGAGCTTGGCTACGACGCCGTGCTGCTCAACACCGCGATCGCCAAGGCCGCCGATCCCGTCGCAATGGCCAGCGCGTTTCGGCTCGGCGTCGAAGCCGGGCGCGCGGGCTATGAGGCCGGGCTGATGGAAGCCCGCGACTTCGCCTCCCCTTCAACCCCCGTCGTTGGGACGCCGTTCTGGCATGCGGTCTCATGACATGACTTATCCTGATCGCTTTTATCCCGTGGTCGACAGCGTCGCGTGGCTTGCGCGCCTGACCAAGCTCGGTGTCGGCACGGTGCAGTTGCGCGCCAAGGACCTCGACGAGGAGGCGGCGCTCCGGATCGTTCGCGAGGCGTTGGCCGTCACGAAGGGCACGGCGACGAAACTCGTGGTCAATGACTACTGGCGCGCGGCGATTGCCGCCGGCGCCAAGCATCTGCACCTCGGGCAGGAAGATCTGGCCGACGCTGATCTCGGCGCGATCCGCAACGCCGGCTTGACGCTCGGCATTTCCACCCATGACGACGAAGAGCTGGAAACCGCGCTGCGAGCAAAGCCAGACTACATCGCGCTCGGGCCTATCTTTCCGACCACACTGAAATCGATGCGCTTCGCGCCGCAGGGCATTGCGAAGATCAGCGAATGGAAAAAGCGCATGGGCGATATTCCGCTGGTGGCGATCGGCGGCATCAAGCTCGAACACGCGGCGGATATTTTCGCCGCCGGCGCGGACTCCATCGCCGTCGTCAGCGACGTCACGCAAAATGCCGATCCCGATTCACGTGTGCGGGCGTGGCTTGGCGATTCCGCCAAAGCCGCCTGAAGAAAATACAACGGAGGATATCGCCATGAACATCCGCTCCAATCCCGACACTACGCTGCCCGCTGTCACCACGGGACCGCTGCCGTCGTCGCGCAAGATTTTCGTCACGCCCGATGAAGCGCCCGACGTGCGCGTGCCGTTGCGCGAGATCATCCTCTCGGAAGGCGCGGGCGAGCCGAACCTGCCGGTGTACGATACCTCGGGCCCCTACACCGACCCGAGCGTCATCATCGACGTCAATGCCGGCCTTGGCCGCGCGCGCATCGAATGGGTCAGGGAACGCGGCGGCGTCGAGGAATATCAGGGACGCGATGTGAAGCCGGAAGACAACGGCAATGTCGGCGCGTCGCATGCGGCGAAATCGTTCAACGCGCACCACAAGCCGCTGCGCGGCTTGGACGGCCACATGATCACGCAACTCGAATTCGCGCGCGCCGGGATCATCACCAAGGAGATGATCTACGTCGCCACCCGCGAAAATCTCGGCCGCAAAGTACAGCTTGAGCGCGCCGAAGCCGCCATCGCCGACGGCGAATCCTTTGGCGCCTCCGTGCCCGCGTTCGTGACGCCGGAATTCGTGCGCTCCGAGATCGCGCGCGGCCGCGCCATCATCCCCTGCAACATCAACCACGGCGAACTCGAGCCGATGATCATCGGCCGCAACTTCCTGACCAAGATCAACGCTAATATCGGCAATTCGGCGGTGACGTCGTCGGTGGAGGAAGAAGTCGACAAGATGGTGTGGGCGATCCGCTGGGGCGCCGACACCGTGATGGACCTCTCCACCGGCCGCAACATCCACACTACCCGCGAATGGATTCTGCGCAACGCGCCGATCCCGATCGGCACCGTTCCGATCTATCAGGCGCTGGAGAAGTGCGACGGCGATCCGGTGAAGCTGACCTGGGAGCTGTACAAGGACACGCTGATCGAGCAGTGCGAACAGGGCGTCGATTATTTCACCATCCACGCCGGCGTGCGGCTGCCCTACATCCACCTCACCGCCAACCGCGTCACCGGCATCGTGTCGCGCGGCGGCTCGATCATGGCGAAGTGGTGCCTCGCGCATCACAAGGAAAGTTTCCTCTACACGCACTTCGAGGAAATCTGCGACCTCATGCGCAAGTATGACGTGTCGTTCTCGCTCGGCGATGGCCTGCGCCCCGGCTCGATCGCGGACGCCAACGACCGCGCGCAGTTCGCCGAACTGGAGACGCTCGGCGAACTCACGCAGATCGCGTGGAAGAAGGGCTGCCAGGTGATGATCGAAGGCCCCGGCCATGTGCCGCTGCACAAGATCAAGATCAACATGGACAAGCAGCTCAAGGAGTGCGGCGAGGCGCCGTTCTACACGCTTGGGGCCGCTGACGACCGACATCGCGCCGGGCTACGACCACATCACCTCGGGCATTGGCGCGGCGATGATCGGCTGGTTCGGCTGCGCGATGCTTTGCTATGTGACGCCGAAGGAGCATCTCGGCCTGCCCAACCGCGACGACGTCAAGGTCGGCGTCATCACCTACAAGATCGCCGCGCATGCGAGCGATCTCGGCAAGGGCCATCCCGCCGCGCAGCTGCGCGACGATGCGCTGTCGCGCGCGCGCTTCGACTTCCGCTGGCAGGACCAGTTCAACCTCGGCCTCGATCCGGAAACCGCGGTGGCCTATCACGACGAGACGCTGCCCAAGGACGCGCACAAGGTCGCGCATTTCTGCTCGATGTGCGGGCCGAAATTCTGCTCGATGAAAATCACGCAGGACGTGCGCGACTACGCGGCGACGCTGGGCGACAACGAGAAGGCGGCATTGGGGCTCGGCGGCAAGGCGATGCCGGGCGTCGGCATGACGATGTCTGGCGTGATCGAAGACGGCATGGCGGCGATGTCGGAGAAGTTCAAGTCGATGGGCGAGCAGGTGTATCTGGATGCGGAGAAGGTGAAGGAGAGCAACAGGGTGTTGTGAGGGCACGAATACGCTCCGTCGCGCGCGGGGTTTGGCGCGGGCATCCATTAAATGGCGAACAGCCGGGCTAAAGCCCCGGCTATTTTTTTAAGGATCAGCAATAACGGAACATGCGAGGGGATATGTATACCCGGACGGTTCGCGATAGGCGACGGCATCCATGGAAGCTCCTTGGACCCAAGTATAAATTGTGGATCGAGATGCCAAACCCTGCGTTGAGGTGGAACAACAGTTCGGAAGCCGTTGGCTGCCAGGGCGTCGATTTACCAATAACATTACACGACAACGATTATGAATTCAGTTTGATGGAAGTCGCGGATCGCATCGACCGCGTGGACACCGGACCCTTGAAGAAGACCGCAGTATCTCAGTGACAACATCAAGCAAATATCAAGAGACTACCCAGACAGATGCGCACTATGGCTAAATGCAAAACAAACTAAAGATCCGAGAGCAGATAACGAGCGCACGCTGGAACAAGACTTCGGAAGCCGGTACAAACGGCTCTCCGAGCACTCGCTCTACTTAGCCGAGCATTGCGAGCATATTGCGATTTACAACTCGTGCGGACTGTCGTCTCGCTACCTAGATCATCTGCATATGAAGTTTCACCTTGGACCTACCTTTTTGGATGGTGGAGCGCCACGGGCAGAGCGTGACGTGCGATTTAGTTCCGACCGAAAATGGGACGCGAAGCCAATGATGTATAATACTCGGAATGAGCTCCCGACGGTCTATCAGCCCATAGAAGGAGACCGCTTGTCTGAAAAGATCGGTGAATATTCCAGCGGTGAAGAAATTGAGCTGTTGATGCACTTAACCTGAGATCGGAAGATTACTCCGGCGCAGTTCGGCGCATCTCGACCGCAATCGAGGTTGTACTGAATCACATTGAACGAGAGATGGAAGCCTCGCAAGGACTATAACGGCGGAAGCCTTTTAATAAAAACCAAAACGAATTTTCCCTGCGTTGGAGAGGCCGAGGAACGAGAAAAGATAACTTGTCGCCCGATTGATCAGCGGCTGACTAAACCTCGAACTCTACGTCATCGCTCATCGTTCATGCAGGTTATAGAATAGCGCCAAGCGAACGGGGAAAAGCGCAACGCTCCGTGGATACAGGCCGCTGGATATTTAATTGGATCGAGAATAATTTGAGTCGAAGAGATATAAGAGAAAAACGGATTGCTTACCGTTCTATTGTCCGTAATCATGCATGGGGTATTTCCGACCGAGATAACTGATCGCGGCATAGTTGTCTCTCGTCTACCTTAGTGAAAACTGAACATTCATGCCAACCCACATCCCTCCCCACCGCACATCAAGTCCCCGCCGTTGTCGTTCGCGACGCGCGCCGGGTGATCTCTTGTTCGTGTCGGGCATTCCCGGCTTCGATGATAACGGCGCGCTGCCGGATAATTTCGAGGCGAAATTCGCCATGTCGCTCTAGTCGAAGAGCGCATCGTCGCCGACCAGCATGTGCCGAATATTTTTGGGAACAGGAAACCCGTAGCCGTTTCCGGCCTTGTCCCAAACAAGACGTCCGGACCGATGAGCTTCGCTGGAATAAATTTCAGTACCGATCTTTTCCAGCGTTATCCGGATAGCCTGCACTGAATCGATGCCGGCCCCTGCGCTGGCTTGCAGGGCCTGCGGCCACTCGATTTCGTACGCGCACCACCAAGCTCCGTCGCGCTGTTCCGGCGCGAATACGCGAATCTCAATCGACTTTTCTGTTCTATTGGCGACGAGGCGCAATTGTCTGCGGGCTATGATCACTGGAGCATCCTCAATAATTGAGCGGGGGGATTTGCGTGCCGCCGAGGCAAGCCGCATAGCGCTGCGCCGCTTGGCTATAACAGCTTGGCGAGCCAACCATCTTACAGTGAAATATATCCGACTTATATTGCTCCTCGCATTCGGCCAGCGAGAAGGCGCGGCGGGCAGCCATGCTTGTGAGTGGTAGGGGAGCATCGATGCTATCGCCTGCGGGCGACCCATCTTGTCGGGTTTGATCCATCACCCGACCAGCGGCCCCTTTCATCACGTGCTTGGTCAGGATTGAATCCGCCTTTTAGCGCGCGCATAAGCTTTCGGAACTTAAGATCTTCGCGAACCGAAGCCGTTCGGTAGCGAATATCTGCCAGACCGCGTTTGATATACGAAAGTTCATCCATGTCGCTGTCATCTCCTATTATTTATCAATGACGGATATAGGATTTAATTCATATTGTCAAATCGTATTGCGAAAGAAAGCAACCATGCCCACCCACTTCCCACCCCCGCCCCACATCAAATCCCCGCCGCTGTCGTTCGCGACGCGCGCCGGAGACCTCCTATTCGTGTCGGGCATTCCCGGCTTCGATGGACAAGGCGCGCTGCCGGATAATTTCGAGGCGCAGTTCACCAACGTCGTCACCAACATCGGCAACGTGCTGACGCAGGCCGGCGCGACGTTCAAACATCTCGTCAAGGTCAATGTGCTGCTGACGCGCGCGTCCGATGTCGCTGTCATGAACAAACTCTACGCGGAGGCGTTCGGACCCGCGCCCTACCCGGCGCGCACGACGTGCGTGGTGGCGGCGCTGCCCGATCCGAAAATGCTGATCGAGATCGAGGCCGTGGCGTCGCTCGCGGAGCGATAGCCCCTCACCCCAACCCTCTCCCACGAGGGGAGAGGGAGCGCGCTGCCGCTGCCGGATTGCATTGTACAACCGCGACCGCAAGCGATGCCTCATCCTGAGGAGCGGCCATTGGCCGCGTCTCGATGGATGATTGCCAACCCATGGTTCCAGACGGCGCAAGCGCCTCCTCACCTGAGCGCTTTTTCTTGGCCCTTAACGTCCCCTCAACCATACCAACGCGTCACCGCGAACCAAACAATTGTCCGCACATTGTCGTGCCAGCAAACAATGGAGAGCGACGATGAGTGAAGCGGTTTTGATTTTGCCCAACATGCGCGGTGGCTGCGCCACCGTCGGCAACACGGTGCACACGCTGTTTCGCGTCACCAGCCGGCGTCCGCGCCCGATGGCGGCCCCGAGTGAGCCAGCGCAGCCTTCAGGCAGGCAGGACGAAGCTCAGGCGACGATTTTCGGCCGAGGCTGAAACGCTTTCGCCGCCATCCAGCCCAGCAGCGCGAAGCCTAAGAGATTGACCGCCTGTGCGATGACGAAAGGCGGCTCGGAGCCGGTTGGCGCCAGCGGTTTCAGGAAACTCACTTTCTGAAAGCTCTGCGCGATCAGGACGAAGACGTTGAAGTAGAGGCCGACCACCGCCGTCGCGACATACACCAGCCGCCACCGCCCGCGCAGGTGAAATCCGTACAGCGCGACCAGCGCCACCACCAGCAGCAGCGTCGACAGAATGCCGACGCCGATCGCGGGGGTAAATCCTCCGAACGGAAACATGAAGCCGGTGATGTTGGTCAGGATGGTCATGACCAGGAAAAATACCGTCCACGCCGCGAGGCCGGCGTTGGCGAACATGCCGCCGACCACGATGAAGCCGGCGAAAATCGCGATCATGCTGATCACGACGTGAAGCACGGTAAACTGCGCAACCGTCAGGCCCAATACCATTGAATTCATCCCACGCTATCCCGCCGATCATAGAAACCCGCCGCCCGCCGTCAAGGCTCGCGGCCTCGTGTTAACCACGCGCGAACTTATCGTGGAGTGCCGCGTTCAGTCAGAACGCGCATCGTGAAGCGCCAGCAACCAAGAGCGAATTCATGCGCGCATCCATCCGTCCCTTCAGCATCATGCTCCTTTCCGTCACGCTGGTTACAGCCGCGCGCGCAGCGGCCGCCGAACCCGTGGCTCCCCTCGCCTCGCCCGGTGTCGCGGCTGCCGCGTTCCCTGCGCCGGACCGTCCGGTCGCGAGCGTCATCAGCCCGATCTGGGCGACGGAGGACGAGCGTCGCTCGGCCAGCGAGACCGAGCAGGTGTTCAAGCTGCTCGGCATCAAGCCCGGCATGCATGTCGGCGACATCGGCGCCGGCACCGGTTTCTACACGATGCAGCTTTCGCGGGCCGTGGGGCCGACCGGCGAGGTTCTGGCGCAGGATATTACGCCGAAATACCTCGAGGCGCTGGCGCGCCGCGTGCGCAAGTCCAAGGCCGTCAATGTCAAGGTCGGGCTCGGCGACGAGCACGATCCTCGGCTGCCCGCGAATTCGCTCGACGCCGCCGTTCTGATTCACATGTATCACGAGATCGCGCAGCCCTACGCGCTGCTCTACAATCTCGCAGCCGCGATGAAGCCGGACGGCGTGATCGGCATCGTCGACCTAGATCGGCCCACGCCCGAGCATGGCACGCCGCCGAAACTTCTGCGGTGCGAACTCGCCGCGGTCGGCTATCGCGAGGCAGGCTTCAGCAAGCTCACGGGCGATGTGGGTTATTTGGCCATCTTCAAGCCGCCGCTGGAAGCCAAGCAGCCGTCCGAGATCAAGGCCTGCAATCGAAACGGTGAGGCGGAGGCGAAAAGTCAGCGGCCGTCGTAGAACGCCGCAAAGCGTGCCCTTGTGCGGGGCCACGCGTTCGTTATCCTCTGGCAAAAATCTGCAAACAGAGGAAACACCATGCCGCTTCTCGAAAATCACATCGCGGTCGTCACCGGCGCCGGCTCCGGCATCGGCCGCGCCATCGCGCTGGCCTATGCGCGCGAGGGAGCGCGCGTGGTGCTGCTCGACGTTGACAAGAAAGCGGCGTCCGAAGCGACGCAGGACGTCCTCAATGCCGGCGGCAAGGCCGAGAGCATGGTGCTCGATGTGACCAGGCGCGGGGATTGCGACGCCGTCGCTAAACAGATCGCCGACACAGTCGGCGCCGTTACGATCCTGGTCAACAACGCCGGCATCGCGCGGCGCAACGGCATGACCGGCGCGGCCGATGCCGTGATCAAGGACTGGGAAGACATCATCGCCATCAATCTGACCGGCGTGTTCAACGTGACGCACGCGTTTCTCCCCTCGCTGCGCGCCAACAATGGCCGCATCGTCAACATCGGCTCCATCCAGTCGTTTGTGCATATCCGGCAACCGAGTTCACCGGCCTACACCGCGTCGAAACACGGCGTGCTTGGCTTCACGAAGGCCCTCGCCGCTGAACTTGGTAAGGATGGCGTGCGCGTCAACGCCATCGGCCCGGGCTTTATCGAGACGCCGCTCAACGCATCGACCCGCGCCAACAATCCGGATGCCGTGAAGATGTTCATGGATCACACGCCCTTGGGACGCGCCGGAAAGCCCGAAGACATCGCCGGCCCCGCGATCTTCCTGGCGTCCGATCTATCGGCTTACGTGACCGGTTCGATCGTGATGGCCGACGGCGGCTACAGGGCGGTGTAGGCTCATGTCGTCAGCCCCGCATTTCAACATCGACGTGCCGGCCTTCTGGGCCGATCCGTATCCGACGCTGAAGCAAATGCGCGCGGAAAGTCCGATCGCCTTCGTGCCGCAGCTCGGCTCGACGATCTTCACGAAACGCGACGATATCTTCACCTGCGAAAAGCGCATCGACGTGTTCTCTTCGCATCAGCCGGCCGGACTCATGAACACGCTGATGGGCCACAACATGATGCGCAAGGACGGCGACGCGCATATGTCGGAACGCGCGGCGATGTTTCCGTCGGTGTCGCCGCGCACGGTGCGCGACACCTGGAGCCGGCAATTTCAGGCCCATGCCGACCGCATCCTTGACGACCTCGCGCCCGCGGGCCGCGCCGATCTGTGCAAGGCGTTCGCGCTGCCGCTGTCGGCAGAGTGCCTCAAGGACATCACCGGCCTCACCAGCATGCGCTATCAGGACATGGACGCGTGGTCGCAGGCGATGATCGACGGCATCGCCAATTACACCGCCAACAAGGAAATCGAGGCGCGCTGCCACGCCGCAACCGCCGGGATCGATGCGGCGATCGACGATATGATTCCGGTGGTGACCAAACAGCCAAACGCTTCGATCCTCAGCGTGCTGCTCGCGGCCGGCATGCCACTGGAAAGCGTGCGTGCCAACATCAAGCTGGCAATCTCGGGTGGACAGAACGAACCGCGCGACGCGATAGCCGGTACGATCTGGGCGTTGCTGACGCATCCGGAACAACTGGCGCTGGTGCGCGAGGGTCAAGCGAAATGGCTTGACGTGTTCGAGGAGTACGCGCGCTGGATCGCGCCGATCGGCATGTCGCCGCGTCGCGTCGCCAAGTCTTTGTCCTATGGCGGCGTCGATTTCGAGCCGGAAGATCGCGTGTTTTTCATGTTCGGCTCGGCCAATCGCGACGAAGCCCATTTTCGCGACGCCGACCGTTTCGACGTGATGCGCGATACCTCGAAAAGCATCGCGTTCGGCGCGGGCCCGCATTATTGCGCCGGTGCCTGGGCCTCGCGCGCGATGGTTGCCGACGTGGCACTGCCCAGCATTTTCGCTCGGCTGAAAGGCTTGCGGCTCAACGCCGCCGAGCCGGTGCGGATCGGCGGCTGGGCGTTCCGGGGCTTGCTGAATTTGCCGGTTGAGTGGGACCCGGATTAGCTCTAATCCCCACGGCAATTGGTCGGCGGAAGCGCGGCAGCAAGCACGCGTCGGCGTCTATCGGGGGAACGCGTGGACGCAACCATTTTCCTGTTTCTGCTGCAGGACGGCATAATCAACGGCGCAGTCTACGCGCTGGTCGCGATCGCGACCGTGCTGGTGTTCGCGGTGACGCGCGTCATCCTGGTGCCGCAGGGCGAGTTCGTTGCGTTCACCGCGCTCACCATCGCGGCGCTGGAAAATGGCCGCACGCCGTCGACGCCATGGCTGCTGTTGGCGCTGGGATGTCTTGCCGCGCTCTCCGAAGCGGTTCGACACTTTCGCGAGTTGACCGTGCGCCGCGTCGCGCGCATTGCGCTGTTAGATCTGGCGCTGCCGGTTGCGCTGTTGCTGCTGACACGCACGCTGGCGCCGATGAAGCTCGGACAAGTCGCTAACATCCTGCTCGCCATTGCGCTGATCACGCCGATGGGTCCGATGCTCTATCGCATCGCGTTCGAACCACTAGCGCATTCCAGCGTCCTGGTCTTGCTGATGGCCGCGTTCGGCGTGCATTTTTCACTGATGGGACTGGGGCTGCTGTTCTTCGGGCCCGAAGGCACCGGCACGGCGCCGCTGTCGTCGGCCTCTTTCTCACTCGGCGACCTCGTCATTACCGGGCAGAGTGTCGCGGTGCTGATCGTCACCGCGCTGCTGCTGGTGCTGTTCGCGCTGTTCTTCGGGCGCACGCTGCTTGGCAAGGCCCTGCGCGCCTGCTCATCGAACCGCGTCGGCGCCCGCTTGGTGGGAATCCCGACATCCGCCGCGGGACAGGTTGCATTTGGGCTTGCGGCGTTGCTCGGCGCGGTCTCCGGCGTGCTGGTCGGTCCATTGATGACGGTGTTTTACGACAGCGGATTCCTGATCGGATTGAAGGCTTTCGTCGCCGCGATCCTCGGCGGCCTCGTGAGTTATCCGCTCACGGTTCTTGCTGCGCTCGGCGTCGGCTTCGCCGAAGCACTGTTTTCGTTCTGGGCCAGCAACTTCAAGGAAGTGCTGGTGTTCACGCTGATCATTCCTGTGCTGGCGTGGCGTTCGGTCTATGCGCCGCATGCCGAGGAAACCGAATGAGTTCCGGCTTCCGACGTTTCGCGCCGTTGTTCTGCGCGTTGGCGATCCTGATCGCGCCGGTCACGGGATTGCTGCCGGATTACTGGGTGACGTTGTTCAACTACATCGGCATCTCCAGCCTGGTGGCGATCGGCCTCGTGTTGCTGACGGGCGTCGGCGGCATGACCTCGTTCGGGCAGGCTGCCTTTGTCGGCTTCGGCGCCTATACCACCGCCGTGCTGACCGTGCATTTCGGCGTTTCGCCGTGGCTCACTTTGCCCGCCTCGCTTGTCGTGACGATGATCGCAGCGGGTCTGATCGGCGCAGTGACGGTGCGGCTGTCCGGGCACTATCTGCCGCTCGGCACCATCGCGTGGGGCATCGCGTTCTTTTATCTGTTCGGCAATCTGAACTGGCTCGGCGCGCACGATGGCTTGGGCGGCATTCCGCCGTTGCGGATTGGCGCGCATGCGCTGACGGACCCGCGCGAATATTTCGTCGTGGTGTGGATTGCCGTCGTGCTTGCGGTGATCGCCACGCAAAACCTGCTCGGTGGCAGGGTCGGACGCGCGATCCGTGCTCTCAGGCGCTCCACCCGCGCCGCCGAAGCCTTTGGCGTCAATACAGCGGCAGCGAAGCTGATGGTGTTCGTTTACGCGGCGATGCTGGCGGGACTGGCGGGCTGGCTCTACGCGCATTTTCAGCGCTCGGTTTCGCCGGGGCCGTTCGGCATCAGCGCCGGCACCGAGTATCTGCTGATGGCGGTGCTGGGCGGCGCAGGCCGCGTCTACGGCGCCATTCTCGGCGCGGCCGGAATTACCGTGCTACGCGATCAGTTGCAGAACATCCTGCCCTGGCTGGTCGGCAACACCGGCAATTTCGAAGCCATCGCGTTCGGCGCGGTGCTGGTATTGATCCTGCAGACTGCGTCGGGCGGGTTGTGGCCGATCCTGTTCGGACCGCCATCGCCACCAACACCACCTGTGCCGCGCGAGGACGCACGCCTGCCGGAGCGCACGCTTTGCGAACCGGGAACGCCGCTGCTGCGCACGCTGAAAGCGCGCAAGGCGTTCGGCGGCCTCGTCGCCGTGAACGACGTCAGCTTCGAAGTGCAGAGCGCTGAGATTATCGGGCTGATCGGCCCGAACGGCGCGGGCAAGAGCACGACCTTCAACCTGATCACCGGCGTGCTGCCGCTCAGCGATGGCCAGATTCAGTTCGAGGGCCATCCGCTGGAAGCGCAAACCCCGCAACGCGCCGCCGCGCTCGGGCTTGGCCGCACCTTCCAGCATGTCGAGATCGTGGCGGACATGAGCGTGATCGAAAACGTCGCGCTCGGCGCGCATCTGCGCGGCAGCGCCGGGCTGCTGCGTTCGATCTTCGACATGGACCGCGCCGAGGAAGCGCTGCTGTTTGCCGACGCGCAACGCCAGCTCGCGCGCGTCGGGCTTGCCGATGCGGGGTTCAAGCCGGCCGGCACGCTGGCGCTGGGACAGTTGCGGCTGGTGGAGGTGGCGCGTGCGCTATGTCTTAATCCCGCGTTGCTGCTGCTCGACGAGCCGGCGGCGGGCCTGCGCGTCGGCGAGAAGAAGGCGTTGGCGAGCCTGCTGCGCGAAGTGCGCAGCCAGGGCATCAGCGTGCTCCTGGTCGAGCATGACATGGATTTCGTCATGAGCCTCGCCGACCGGTTGGTGGTGCTCGACTTCGGCACCAGGATCGCCGAAGGCGTGCCAGCCGTAATACGCAAGGACCCGATCGTGCTCGAAGCGTATCTTGGAGGCGTGTCGTGACCGCGCCGCTGCTCGATGTGCGCGGGCTCTGCGTGTCCTACGGGCGCGCGCAGGTGGTGCACGACGTCTCGATCTCGGTAACGAAAGGCGCGCTGGTCACCGTGATCGGCTCCAACGGTGCGGGCAAGACCACGCTGCTCAACGCCATCATGGGCTTGCTGGCGCGCGCGGGCATATCGGATTCCGCGATGCCGAGATCAATACGGTGCCGCTGGAGAGCCGCGTCAAGGCTGGGCTGTGCCTGGTGCCGGAACGGCGCGAGCTGTTCGCCGATATGCCGGTCGAAGACAATCTGCTGCTCGGCGGCTTCCGGCGAACCCGCGCCGAGCGCAAGCAGACCATGGAGGAGGTGTATGCGCGCCTGCCGCGACTGAGGGAACGCCGCGAACAAATGGCAGGCACTCTGTCCGGCGGCGAGCGGCAGATGCTGGCGATGGGCCGCGCGCTGATGGCGCGCCCGACGCTGATGATGCTGGACGAGCCCAGCCTCGGCCTCGCGCCGCAAATCGTGCGCGATGTCTTTCACATCCTGACCGACCTGCGCAAGACCGGCGTATCGATCCTGCTGGTGGAGCAGAACGCGCGGGCCGCGCTCGAAGTCGCCGACTATGCCTATGTGATGGAACTCGGCCGATCACAACGCAGGGATCGCCCGCCGAAATCGCCCGCGATCCGAAACTCGTCGAAAGTTATCTCGGCCTGGGCGGCAACGAGTATTAGGATCGAACAGACAAAAACAAAGGGAGAACATAATGTTACGCCACAAGAGCTGGATGATCGCGCTGGCCACCGTGCTGGGGATGAGCAGCGCGCAGGCGCAGATCAAGGTGGGCATCACCATGAGCGCGTCCGGGCCAGGCGCCGCGCTGGGCCAGCCGCAAAGCAAGACCGTCGCCGCGCTGCCGAAAGAGATCGGCGGACAGAAGGTCACCTATTTTGCGCTCGACGACGAGTCCGATCCGACCAAGGGCGCGCAGAACGCGCGCAAGCTCATCGCGGAGGAAAAGGTCGACGTGCTGATCGGGTCGTCGCTGACGCCGGTCAGCCTGCCGCTGATCGACATCGCGGCGGAAGCCAAGACGCCGCTGATGACGATGGCCGCCGCCGCGGTGCTCGTCGCGCCGATGGATGACAAGCGCAAATGGGTATTCAAGGTGGTGCCGAACGACGACATCATGGCCAACGCCATCCTCAAATACATCGCCAAGATCGGGCGTGAAGACCCTCGGCTATATCGGCGTCTCCGATGCCTATGGCGAAGGTTACTACAAGGTGCTCAGCGAAGCCGCGCCGAAGCTCGGCATCACACTGACCGGTCATGAGGTCTATGCGCGCAGCGACGCCAGCGTGACCGGCCAGGCGCTCAAGGTCATCGCGACCAAGCCCGACGCGGTGTTCATCGCATCCGCGGGAACGCCCGCGGTGCTGCCGCAGAAGGCGCTGCGCGAGCGCGGCTACAAGGGGCCGATCTTCCAGACCCACGGCGTCGCCACCGAAGAATTCATCAAGCTCGGCGGCAAGGATGTCGACGGCGCCGATATTCACCGGCGAAGCCTTCACGGTCGTCAACGATCTGCCGGCCGACAGCCCGTTCCGCAAAACGACCGCCGACGTTCGTCGACGCCTACAAGGCCGCCAACGGCGGCGTGACCCCGTCGATCTTCGGCGCGCATCTGTGGGATTCGATGTCGCTGGTCGAACGCGCGATCCCGGCCGCGCTGAAAGCGGCAAAGCCCGGCACGCGCGGAATTCCGCGCCGCGTTGCGCGACGAAATCGAGAAGACGAAGGACTTCGCGCTCAACAACGGCCTCTCCAACATGACGCCGGACAATCACAACGGCTATGACGAACGCTCGGCGTTCGTGATCGAGGTCAAGGATGGCGCGTTTCATCTTGGTGAAGTAGAGCCCGACGCCGCGAATCTGTCGTCATCCTGAGGTGCGAGCCGGCGGCGCAATCGCGCCGCCAGCTTCGGCGAGCCTCGAAGGATGACGGCGGCGAATGCGGCATCCTTCGCGGCGCGCCAGAGAAAGGGCGCGCACCTCAGGATGACGGTATGCTTCATCTCCACCGCTCTTCCGTGCCGTACTGCGTCTTGAGGTTCACATCATGCCAAAAGAAATCCGGCTCAACGCGTTCGCGATGAACTGCGTCGCGCATCAATCGCCGGGGCTGTGGACGCATCCGCGCGACCGTACCAGCGATTATAACCGCCTGCCATACTGGCTCGATCTCGCGCGGACGCTGGAGCGCGGGCGGTTCGACGGTCTGTTTCTGGCCGATGTGCTCGGCGTCTACGACGTGTTCGGCGGCAGCCCCGACGCGGCGCTGCGTAATGCCGCGCAGGTCCCGGTGAACGATCCGATGCTGCTGATATCCGCAATGGCCGCGGTCACGGAAAATCTCGGCTTCGGCGTGACCTGCACCTTGTCCTACGAGCCGCCCTACCCGTTCGCGCGGCGCATGTCGACGCTCGACCACCTCACCGAAGGCCGCATCGGCTGGAACATCGTGACCGGCTATCTTGACAGCGCGGCGCGCGGCGCCGGCAAGGACAAGCAGACGGCGCATGACGATCGCTACGATGTCGCCGAAGAATACATGGAGGTCGTCTACAAGCTCTGGGAAGGAAGCTGGGAAGATGACGCGGCGGTGCGCGACCGCGCGCGCGGCATCTTCGCGGACCCAGCCAAAGTGCATCGCGTCGTGCACCAGGGTGAGAACTACAAGCTCGACGCCATTCACCTCAGCGAACCCTCGCCGCAACGCACGCCCTTGCTGTATCAGGCCGGCACGTCGCCGCGTGGACGTCAGTTCGCCGCGCAACACGCCGAGTGCGTGTTCATGTCGGGGCCGTCGGCCAAGGTGATCGCGCCGCGCGTCGCCGCGATCCGCGCGCTCGCCAAGGAAGCCGGACGCGATCCGGCCGAAATCCTGATGTTCAGCATGATGACCGTTATTCTCGGGCGCACCGAAGCCGAAGCGAAAGCCAAACACGAGGACTATCGCAAGCACATCAATCATGAAGGCGCGCTCACGCTGATGTCCGGCTGGACCGGCGTGGATTTTTCCACTTACGATCTCGATCAGGAAGTCCGTCACGTTCACAACGAAGCGGGGCGCAGCGCGATGGACAATGTCACGCGCGCCGATCCCGACCGTGTATGGACCGTGCGCGAGGTCGCGGAGCATGTCGGCATCGGCGGCGCCGGGCCGGTGCTGGTCGGCACGCCGGAAAAAGTCGCGGACGAGATCGAATCCTGGTTCGAGGCGACCGATGTCGATGGGCTGAACATGCCGTTCGCGGTTTCGCCCGGCGATTTCGAGGACATCGCCGACCTGCTGGTGCCGGAGCTGGTTCGCCGTGGCCGCTACAAGGAGACTTACAAGCCAGGCACGCTGCGCGAGAAACTGTTCGGGCCCGGCCACGCGCGGCTGTCAGCGCCGCATCCCGGCGCGGGGTATCGTGTCCCCGCGGGACGATGATCGGATATTCCTTTCGCGTTACCCCTTCGTGATCATTCGAGCGGCGTGGATGAATGTGGCTTTTGCGTTTTCCGGCGCTGCGGTCGGCGACGTCTATGGCGTGCTCGGGAGCGCGTTCGGCGTTGGCCTCAGTACGCATCTGAACCCGACGTGGCTTGTGGACGTATCGACCGGCTCGGCGTGCCGAGCCGCGGGACGGTAGCGGCGGCAATAGTTCGGTGCGCACAGGTGCGAGCCGCCCTTCAGAACCTTGCGCGGAATGCGAATTTCCGGTTGCGCCGGATCGAAGCTGGCGGCCTCTGACCCGCCGCGCGGATTTTGCGGAATGCAGCATGCTTTGGGAGCGTTCGGTCCGCGCCGGGAAGACCACCAGTCCGAGGTCCACTCCCAGACGTTGCCAATCATGTCGTTGAGGCCGTAGTCGTTGGGCGGAAAAGCGGTGACAGGGGAGGTGCGCTCGTAGCCGTCGTCGCGCAGGTTCTCAACGGGAAAGTCGCCTTGCCAAGTATTAGCCATGTGCTTGCCACCCGGCAAGAGTGTATCGCCCCACGCGTACTCCCGCGCATCGTAGCCGCCGCGCGCGGCGAACTCCCACTCCGCTTCCGTCGGCAAATCTTTTCTCGCCCACGCGGCATAGGCAATCGCATCTGAATAGCAAACGTGCACGACCGGATGATCGTCGAGGCCGTCGATGTTGCTCTTCGGGCCATAGGGATGCCGCCAATCGGCGCCCTTCATGAAGCTCCACCACTGGCTCCAGTCCGCGAGTGTTTTGACGCCGCGCGTCGGAGTGAAGACGAGCGACCCGGCATAAATCATGTGCGGCAAGGCGCCGGGGTAATCTTCGGGGTCGGGTATTATCTGCGCCGTGGTGAGATGACCGGTCGCTTGCACGAAGGTCTCGAACTGGCGATTGGTTACCGGCGTCCGGTCGATCCAGAAGCCATCGACGCGGACCTGATGCGCCGGCGCCTCTTCCGGATAGTGTCTGTCGGAGCCCATGCGGAAAGAACCACCGGGAATCCAGACCATGTCATCGGTTGGCGTATAGACCAACGGTCGCTTGTCCCTATGGGTGCCCGGTTCCAACATCGCAATGTCCCCCCGCGTGACCGGGTTCAGCGCGGACAGTAATCCCGGAAGCCTCGGCGCTGCAATCGTTGCGCGCGGCAGCAAGCGCATTCAGAGCTTTCGTCTGCTCGGAGTCTAGGAAGATTGACGGTTTCGACTTTTCGTTGCTGGTGCGGGCGGTGGGACTCGAACCCACACGACGTTGCCATCGAGGGATTTTAAGTCCCTTGCGTCTACCAGTTCCGCCACGTCCGCATCGCGGCGATGCTTTAGCGCATTTCCAGCGGCGGTGGAAACAGATCAATACCTGATAGAAAAATGCGCGCTCCACTCTGGAAAGCGCATTTTTCAACGGAGCCGCAAGGCGCGGCGTGCGTCAAACTAATCCTTCTTCTCCATATTCCAGAACACCGGCGTCGCCGGACCGTCGAGCACGCCGGTGAGCGATTTCCGCCATGCGCTCGGCGCGGTGTATTGCCCCAGCGGAATGTAGATCACCTGATCGTAGACATAGGCCTGAAGGTCGGCGGCGATCTTCTTCTGCTCGTCGGGAGACGTGGAGCGGGCGTAAGCGTCCCGCATCGCTTCCAGCTTGGCGTCCTCCGGCCAGCCGAACCAGCCGCCGTTCTTGCCTTTGCCGCTCACCGGCAGGCTCGCAACGGGGTTCGCGACATCGGCCGCGGCCCAGTTGGTGAAGAACATGTTCCAGCCGCCCTCCTTCGGCGGTTTCTGGCTGGCGCGGCGCGTCACCACGGTCTGCCAGTCGGTCGCCTGCACGTCGACCTTGAAGCCAGCCTCGCGCAACAGCTGCGCGGCGACGATCGGTTGCGCCTTCAGCGTGACAACATCGCCGGGCGCCATGATGGTGACAGGCGTGCCGTCATAGCCGGATTCGGCCAGCAGCTTTTTGGCTTCCGCCGTGCCGCCCTGCTTGAGCAGCGAGGCTGAGCCAACATCGGTGGCAAGCGGCGTGTCGCACATGAAGATCGCACCGCAGAGCTTGTAATATTCGGGGTTGCCGACCAGCGCGTCCAGCACGTCCTTCTGGTTCATCGCCATCAGCGCCGCCTTGCGGACCTTGAGATTGTCGAACGGCGGAAACAGAAAATTCATTCGTCCGACGGTCTGAAAGCCGAGCTTGTCCAGCGGCTGGACCACGAGGTCCTTGTTGGCCTTCAGCACCGGCAGGATATCGAACGACGGATTCTCCATGAAATCGATGTCGCCGGATTGCAGCGCGTTCACCGCGGTCTGCGCATCCGCCATGGTGATCCATTCCACGCGGTCGACGTTCACGACCTTGCCGCCCGAGGCCCAACTCGGCGGTTCCTTGCGCGGTACATAATCCTTGTTCTTCTCGTAGACTGCCTTCACGCCCGGCTGGAATTCCGCGGCGACGAACTTGAACGGGCCTGAGCCGATCTGTTCGGAGATCGCCTTGTCGGCCGGCGTATCCGCGATGCGCTTCGGCATCATGAAGGGCACCACCGACGACGGCTTGCCGATCAACTCCAGCACCAAGCCGTAGGGCTCCTTGAGTTTCAGCGTGATGGTCTTGGCATCTGTCGGTTCGATGCTGGCGACGAAATTCATCAGCTTCTGGCCCATGCCGTCGCGCTTGCCCCAACGCTGCAGCGACGCCACGCAATCTTCCGCCGTCACCGGCGCGCCGTCATGCCACTTCAGGCCGTCGCGCAGCGTGAAGGTGTAGGTCAGCTTGTCGTCCGAAATTTTCCAGTCGGCCATCTGCGGCTGAATCTTGAAATTCGAATCCATCGCCAGCAGCGTGTCGTAGACCATGTAGCCGTGATCGCGGGTGATGTAGGCGGTGGTGATGATCGGATCGATCACGCGCAAATCGGAATGCATCACCGCGGTGATGGTTTTGACGCCGGCGCTGTGCGCGGGCCCGGCCAGAATCGCGGAGAGCGCAATCGCCGGCAAAGCGATTTTTGAGACTATCGTTGAACGCCGCCAAAACGAATTGTGGAACATTCGATCTCTCCTGACTTCAAACCGGTCAACTGCCGGTCATTCATTGTGCAAGACGATGGATATCTGGGCGCGACAGCATGCATTAAAGCGCTGAAAACTCTTGTTATTTGAGACTTGCACCAAGCGCGTTGCGCGTCAATCATGTTTTCTGACGCGGCTAAATCGAACTATCGTCGGATATAAATGCGGCGCGGCTCATTCGCGCAAACTTGAGCGATGATGTAGATGTGACGCTATGTAGATATGACGTCGCGGTCATGAGGGAATATCGATGAACCCCGCCAACCTTCCGTTCGATTCCGAAGCGATGCTGCAGGGACTGCGCGTCTGGGTGGAATGCGAAAGCCCGACCTGGGATGCCGCCGCTGTCGACCGCATGCTCGATCTTGCCGCGCGCGACATGGCGATCATGGGAGCGAGCATCGAGCGCATCGCCGGACGGCAGGGATTTGGCGGTTGCATCCGCGCCCGCTTTCCGCATCCGAGGCAAGGCGAGCCCGGCATCCTGATCGCCGGCCATTTCGATACCGTGCATCCCGTCGGCACACTGGAAAAATTGCCCTTCCGGCGCGAGGGCGACAAATGTTTCGGCCCGGGCATCTGCGACATGAAGGGTGGCAATTACCTGTCGCTTGAGGCGATCCGCCAACTCGCGCGTGCATCGTTCACGACGCCGCTGCCGATCACCGTGCTGTTCACGCCCGATGAGGAAGTCGGCACGCCGAGCGTGCGGGACGTCGTCGAAGCCGAAGCTGCGCGCAACAAATACGTGCTGGTGCCTGAGCCGGGACGACTGAACAACGGAGTCGTCACCGGGCGTTACGCGATTGCGCGCTTCAATCTCGAGGCCGTCGGCAAGCCAAGCCACGCCGGCGCCACGTTGTCTTCCGGAAAATCCGCGATCCGCGAGATGGCGAAACAGATCTTGGCCATCGACGCGATGACGACGGACGACTGCACCTACAGCGTCGGCATCGTCCACGGCGGCCATTGGGTCAACTGCGTCGCCACCACCTGCGCCGGCGAAGCTTTGAGCATGGCGAAACGCCAGCACGATCTCGACCGCGGCGTCGAACGGATGCTCGCCCTCAATGGCAGCCGTGACGGCGTGACGTTCAATGTCACGCGCGGCGTAACGCGGCCGGTGTGGGAGCCCGATGCGGCGACGATGGCGCTATATGAAAAGGCCCGCGGAATTGCGGCGGCTCTCGGCCAGGATTTGCCGCACGCCAGTGCCCCCGGCGGTTCCGACGCCAATTTCACCGGCGCGATGGGCATTCCAACGTTGGACGGCCTCGGTGTGCGCGGCGCCGATATGCATACGCTTAACGAATATATCGAAATCGACAGCCTCGCCGAGCGCGGCCGCCTGATGGCCGGGTTGCTGGCAACGCTGGAGTGATGGCATAGGAATTGCTGAACTTGCGTTGGGGCAACGATCTGCGAAGGTGAGTGCGATGATCGATTTTTGCACCATTCCTGGCGTCGTCCCCGCGAAGGCGGGGACCCATAACCCCTGGCGTCAGATGTTGCAAAAGTGGCTTGCCGCAACGCCCAAACGGTACGGCACGGCGTATGGGTCCCCGCCTTCGAAGGGACGACGCGGTGGGTGTGGCCAATGCTAGGATATCTCGTCCGCCGCGTTCTTGCCGCAGTGCCCGTGATGGGCGTGGTTGCGCTGTTCGTGTTCCTGCTGCTGCGGCTGACGCCGGGCGACCCCGCCGCCATTCTCGCCGGCGACAATGCCTCGCCGGAGCAACTCGACCGCATCCGCACTTCGCTTGGCCTCAACGAACCGCTCTACACGCAATTCTTCACCTGGGTCGGCAAGCTGCTGCATGGCGATCTCGGCGTGTCGCTGATCTCGAACGTGCCGGTGCTGAAGATGATCAGCAGCCGCGTCGAGCCGTCGATCAGCATCGCGATTGCGACCATCATCCTCTCAATCCTCGTCGCGGTACCGCTCGGGGTCATCGCGGCATGGAAGCACGGCACCTGGATCGACCGCTTCGTGATGGGACTGTCGGTGATCGGATTCTCGGTGCCGGTGTTCGTGATCGGCTATGTGCTGATTCAGGTTTTCGCGATCGACCTGCGCTGGCTGCCGGTACAAGGCTATCGCAACATCGCCGCCGGGTTCGGTCCGTTCTTCGAACGGCTGATCCTGCCGACCTGCACGTTGTCATTCATCTATGTCGCGCTGATCGCGCGCATGACCCGCGCGGCGATGCTCGACGTGCTCGGCGAGGATTATGTGCGCACCGCGCGCGCCAAGGGCATCAATGAGATCGGCGTGCTGCTGCGCCACGCGCTGCGCAACGCCGCGGTGCCCGTCATCACCGTGATCGGCACCGGCTTCGCGCTGCTGATATCAGGCGTGGTCGTCACCGAGAGCGTGTTCAATCTGCCCGGCGTCGGACGGTTGACGGTCGATGCCGTGCTGGCGCGCGACTATCCGGTCATTCAGGCGATGATCCTTCTGACCTCCGGCATCTATGTCGGCGTCAATCTGCTGATCGACGTCGCCTACACCCTGCTCGATCCCAGGATTCGGTATTGAGATGGCGATCGAAACCCTTCCAGAGCCGTCGCTTCCCGTCACCACGCCGTTCCGGCCGGGCTTCGGATTCCTCACGGAAACGCCGATCATCGCCGCCGCCACCATTTGCCTCGGGCTCGTGATCGCATCCGCGATTTTCGCGCCATTGCTTGCGCCGCACGATCCGCTGCTGCTGCTGCCGGCGCAACGGCTGAAACCCTCCAGCGCCCAATACCTGCTCGGCACCGATGCCTACGGCCGCGACGTGCTCTCGCGCATTCTCTATGGCGGCCGCATCTCCCTGCTGATCGGATTGGGCGCCGCCGTGGTCAGCATCGTCATCGGTTTGCTGATCGGCCTCGTCTCGGGCTTCTTCAAATGGGTCGATGCCGTGATGATGCGGGTGATGGATGGCCTGATGGCGATCCCCTCGATCCTGCTGGCGATCGCCGTGGTGTCTCTATCCGGCGCAAGCCTGACGACCGTCCTCATCGCCATCACGATTCCGGAAATTCCCCGCGTCGCGCGGCTGGTGCGCTCTGTGGTGCTGTCGGCGCGCGAAGAGCCTTATGTCGAAGCCGCGATTTCGGTCGGCTCCAGCCTGCCAAAAATCATGGCGCGGCATTTGCTGCCGAACACGATCGCGCCGCTGATCGTGCAGGGCACCTACATCTGCGCGTCGGCGATTCTGACCGAGGCGATCCTGTCGTTTCTCGGCGCCGGCATCAGCCCGGAGACCCCGACCTGGGGCAACATCATGGCGGAGGGCCGCTCGCTTTTTCAGATCAAGCCCTCGCTGATCTTCTGGCCGGGGTTGCTGCTGTCGATCGCGATCCTCAGCGTCAACCTGATCGGCGACGCCGCACGTGACGCGCTCGATCCCAAGATGAAGCGGCGGGGCCGCAAGTGATCGCCGCGCTCAATTCGGCGAACTTCCGTCGTCCTCGAAATCGAAAATCTCGTGGTCGGCCTCGGCAACGAATTTTGCGCGGCCAGCGCATCATCGACGGCGTGTCGCTGCAGGTTCGCGAAGGCGAGACGTTGTGTCTCGTTGGCGAAAGCGGCTCCGGCAAATCCGTGACGTCGCTGACCGTGATGGGGCTCTTGCAGAAGGGCTCGCTGGTCCCGACGGGCGGCAGCATCAAGCTGGTTGGAGAGGAACTACTCACCGCCAGCGACCGCCGCTTGCGACAATTGCGCGCCACTAGAATGGCGATGATCTTTCAGGAGCCGATGACGGCGCTTAATCCAGTGATGCCGGTAGGCCGCCAGATCGACGAGGTGCTGCGCGTCCACACCGATCTGGACGCCCGCGCGCGGCGCAAGCGCATCCTGGAAATGATGGAGCAGGTGCGCCTGCCCGAAGTCGAGCGCATCTTCGCCTCCTACCCGCACCGGCTGTCCGGCGGCCAGCGCCAGCGCATCATGATAGCGATGGCGCTGGTGCTGGAGCCGAAACTGCTGATCGCCGACGAGCCGACGACCGCGCTCGACGTCACTACGCAGAAGCAAATCCTGACGCTGATCCGCGATCTGCAGCGCGACCACGGCACCGCGGTTTTGTTCATCACCCACGACATGGGCGTGGTCGCCGAGATCGCCGACCGCGTCGCGGTGATGCGTTACGGCCGGCTGGTCGAAACCGGAACGCTCAATGAAGTCCTGCGCGACGCCGACCATGGAATACACCCGCAATCTTCTTTCCGCCGTGCCGAGCCTGATTCCGCGCGCGCCGCGTGCCGCCACCGACGAACCGGTAGTGCTGGAAGCCAACGACCTCGGCAAGATCTACCGCGAGCGCTCATTGTTCGGCAAGGTACGCGAAGTCGCCGCTGCCCAGGACGTGACGCTGACGCTGCGCAAGGGACGCACGCTCGGCATTGTCGGCGAAAGCGGTTCCGGTAAATCGACGGTGGCGCGCTGCATCGTGCGGCTGATCGATCCGACCTCCGGCGGTATACGCCTTGCGGGGCGCGAAATCTCTGAGTTGTCGCGGCGGCTGCTGCAACCGCACCGCAAGCGCATCCAGATCATCTTTCAGGACCCGTATCGTTCGCTCAATCCGCGCATCACCGTCGGCGAGACCATCGCCGAGGGACCGATCAACTACGGCATGCCGCGCAGGGAAGCGCTGGCGAAGGCGCGTGAACTCCTCGAGCTTGTCGATCTGCCCGCCGACGCCATCTCGCGCTATCCGCATCAATTTTCCGGCGGCCAGCGACAGCGCATCGCCATCGCCCGCGCGCTGGCGCTCGATCCCGACGTGCTGGTGGCGGACGAAGCGGTCTCCGCGCTCGACGTGTCGGTGCAGGCGCAGGTGCTGGAACTGCTCGACGAGATTCAATCTCGGCTTGGCATCGCGCTGTTGTTTATCACACACGATCTGCGCGTGGCCGCGCAAATCTGCGACGACGTCGCCGTCATGCAGCACGGGCGCATCGTCGAACAAGGACCGGCGGCGCAAGTCCTGACAAATCCGCAACAGGCCTATACGCGACAACTGCTTGACGCCGCGCCCGGACGGGGATGGGATTTCGCGAACTTCCGGCCGGTGGCGAGCGAGGTCGCCGCCCCGCCGCTTTGACTTCGGTCGCGAGATAATAATAGGTCGTCATTCCGGGGCATGAGCGAAGCGAATGAGCCCTGAATCCATAACCACGACCGGGAGTATGGAATTCCGGGCCTACGCTGCAAGAGAGCGCATCCCGGAATGACGAGCTTGAATTGAGTTGAGTACGTTCATGACACGCATCGCCGTCGGCGGCTTCCTGCACGAGACCAACACCTTTGCGCCGACCAAGGCGACCTACGCCGACTTCGTGCACGGCGGCGGCTGGCCTTCCATGACAACCGGCGACGACCTGCTGAAAGTGATGCGCAACATCAATGTCGGCCTCGCCGGCTTCGTCGAAGCCGCGCAAGCGCGCGGCTGGACTCTGATCCCGACAATAGCCTGCGGCGCCAGCCCTTGCGCGCATGTGACGAAGGATGCCTATGAGCGCATCGCCAAAGTGATGATCGACGGCATCGCCAATGCCGGCCCGCTCGACGCTGTTTATCTCGACCTGCACGGCGCGATGGTGACCGAGCATCTTGACGACGGCGAGGGCGAAATTCTCGCGCGGGTCCGCAAGGTGATCGGCCCTGACATGCCGCTGGTCGCGAGCCTCGACCTGCACGCCAACGTCACGCCTGAGATGGTCGAGCATGCCGACGCGCTGATCGCCTATCGCACCTATCCGCATGTCGATATGGCCGATACCGGCCGCGCCGCCGCGAAACATCTCGCGTTGCTGCTGGACGGACAAAAATTCGCAAAGGCGTTCCGGCAATTGCCGTTCCTGATTCCGATCAGCTGGCAATGCACCAACGATCAACCGACGAAGTCCATCTACGAAAAGCTGGCGGCGATGGAGAGCGATGCCGTGCCGACGCTGTCGTTTGCACCGGGGTTTCCCGCCGCGGATTTTCCCGATTGCGCGCCGAGCGTGTTCGCCTATGGCAGGACGCAGGCCGATGCCGACAACGCGGCGGACAAGGTTGCCGCGCTGGTTATCGGCCATGAAGATGATTTCGATGGCAAGATTTACACGCCCGACGAAGGCGTGCTCTACGCGATGGAATTGGCGAAGCGTGCGAGCAAGCCGATAGTGATCGCCGACACCCAGGACAATCCCGGCGCGGGCGGCGATTCCGACACCACCGGCATGCTGCGCGCGCTGGTGCGCAACAACGCCACCCGTGCAGCGCATGGCGTGATTTATGATCCGGCCTCGGCGAGAGCCGCGCATGCCGCAGGTGTTGGCGCCAGCCTCACGCTCGCGCTCGGCGGCAAGTCGGGCATATCAGGTGACGCGCCATACACGGAAACATTCCTGGTCGAAAAACTGTCTGACGGAAGGTTCATCGCATTTGGCCCCTATTATGGGGGCCGCGATATGGACATGGGGCCGTCGGCTTGCCTGCGCATCGGCGATGTCAGGGTCGTCGTGTCGTCGCACAAGGCGCAACTCGCGGATCAGGCAATGTATCGCTATGTCGGCATCGAGCCGACGCAGCAATCCATTCTCGTGAATAAAAGCTCGGTGCATTTCCGCGCCGACTTCGAGCCGATCGCGGAAAAGCTTCTGATCTGTGCCGCACCCGGCGCGATGCCCGCCGACACCGCCGATCTACCGTGGACGCGGCTGCGGCCGGGCATTCGGGTCAAGCCGAACGGCAAGGCGTTTGCCGCCGGCGGCAGCCCACGCGCGCTCTTTCTTTCCCTCTTCCCTTCACCCTCCTATCGGATGGATAACTGACATGCCCAACATCGACCGCATCGACGCTTTCGCCGACGAACTCACCGCCATCCGCCGCGACCTGCACGCGCATCCGGAAATCGGCTTCGAGGAAGTGCGAACCTCAGGGATCGTCGCCGACAAGCTGAAGCAATGGGGCATCGAGGTGCATCGCGGCCTCGGCGGCACCGGCGTGGTCGGCGTGCTCAAGGGCAACGGCTCGGGGAATAAGCGCATCGGGCTGCGCGCCGACATGGACGCGCTGCCGATGGAGGAGAACACCAACCTGAAATGGCGCTCGACCATCCCGGGAAGATTTCACGGCTGCGGCCATGACGGCCACACCACCATGCTGCTCGGCACCGCGCGCTATCTTGCGGAAACCAAGAACTTCGACGGCACGGTGCATTTCATTTTCCAGCCCGCCGAAGAAGGCCTCGGCGGCGCGCGTGCGATGATCAAGGACGGTCTGTTCGAAAAGTTTCCGTGCGACGAGATCTACGGCCTGCACAATGCGCCGGACATGAACCACGGCGAACTCGCGATCTTTCCGGGTCCTGCCATGGCAGGCGCGGATTTCTTCGACATCACCATCGATGGCTACGGCGCGCACGGCGCGATGCCGGAGCGCTCGAAGGACCCCGTAGTGATCGCGATGACGCTGGGACAGGCGCTGCAGACCATCGTCAGCCGCAACGTGCAGCCTAACAAGGCGGCGGTGCTGTCGATCACGCAGATCCACGCGGGCTCCGCCTATAACGTCATTCCCGGCGAAGCGAAGTTGTGCGGCACGGTGCGCGCCTTCGACGATGGCGTGCGCACGCTGATCCGCGAGCGCATGCGCGCGATCTGCGCCGGCATGGCGACCGCATTCGGCGTCGAGATCAATGCCGATATCCGCGACATCTTCAGCGTGCTGGTGAACCAGGAAGAACAGGCCAACGTCGTCGCGGAAGTCGCGCGCACGGTGGTCGATCCCGCGAAAGTCTTTACCGGATCGCGGCCGAAGATGGGCAGCGAGGATTTTGCCGACATGCTGCATGCGGTGCCCGGGGCGTATTTCTGGCTCGGCCATGACGGCTCGGTGCCGGTGCACAATCCCGGCTACACGCTGGACGACAAGATTCTGCCCGTTGGAGCCAGCGTGTTCGCGCGCATCATCGAGACGCGGCTGCCGGTGACTGCCTAGTTTTGGAAAACGCTGCGGCGAAGGCAGCGCACTCCCCTCCCCCTCTTGGCGGGGAGGGGTCGGGGGTGAGGAGGACTCTGTCTTGGCCCCCTCACCCGGCTCGCATCTAACGATGCTCGCCACCCTCTCCCACAGGGGGAGAGGGGACGATGAACTCAAACGAGGAGGAAAGTTGCGATGTCTGACGGAGTAACCAACGCAGCAGCATCCCTGCACGACCTCAGCGCCACCGCGCTGCTCGAAGGTTACCGCGCCAAACAATTCTCGCCGAGCGAAGTGCTGGAGGATGTACTGGCGCATGTCGCGGTGTGGGAGCCGCATCTCAAGGCGCTGTACGCGTTCGATCCCGACGGCGCGCGCGCTTCGGCGAAGGAGTCGACGCAACGATGGCAGAAAGGCAAACCGATTGGCCGGCTCGATGGCGTGCCCGCAACCATCAAGGAAAACATCGCCACCAAGGGCGTGCCGGTGCCACTCGGCGCGGCGACCACAAAGCTCGTTCCGGCCGCTGTGGACGCGCCGCCCGCGGCGCGCATGCGCGAAGCCGGCGCGGTGATCTTCTCCAAGACCACGATGCCGGACTACGGCATGCTGTCGTCGGGGCTGTCGAGCTTTCATCCCCTGACTCGCAATCCCTGGGATCTCAGCAAAAATCCCGGCGGCTCCAGCGCCGGTGCGGGCGCCGCCGCCGCTGCGGGTTACGGCCCGTTGCATCTCGGCACCGACATCGGCGGCTCGGTGCGGCTGCCGGCATGCTGGTGCGGCCTGTTTGCGCTGAAGCCAAGTCTTGGGCGCATTCCCGTCGATCCGCCCTATGTCGGCCGCGTCACCGGCCCGATGACCCGCACCGTCGCCGACGCCGCGCTGATGATGGGCGTGCTGTCGCTGCCTGATGCGCGCGACGGCATGAGCCTGCCGCCGAACGATTTCGACTGGAACGTTAAGCCGCTCTCGCCGAAGGGCTTGCGCGTCGGCTTGATGCTCGATGCCGGCGTCGGCCAGGCGCCGGAGCAAGAAGTGCGCGAAGTCGTCGTCAAGGCGGCGCGCGCGTTCGAATCCGCCGGCGCTATCGTGACCGACGTTCCCGGCGTGGTGACGCGCGAGATGCTGGAAGGCCTCGATGCATTCTGGCGCGCGCGCGCGTGGGGCGATCTCTCGGCAATGGCGCCCGAAGACCGCGCCAAGGCGTTGCCTTATATCTACAAGTGGGCTGAAGGCGGCGCGAAGCTCTCCGGCGTCGATGTCGTCCGGGGCTTCAATGCTACCATGGAGATCCGCGCTGCGGCGGCGAAGCTGTTCGCGGAGTTCGATTACGTGATTTCGCCGGTGTCGCCGGTGGTGAATTTCGCCGCCGAGCTGGCCTCGCCGCTCAACGATCCTCAGAAGCCGTTCGAACACATCGCCTACACCGTGCCATGGAACATGGCGGAAAATCCGGCGGCCTCGATCAATGGCGGCTACGATACGAAGGGCTTTCCGATCGGCGTGCAGATCGTTGGCCGACGGTTTGACGATCTCGGCGTACTCGGAATGGCCCGGGCGTTCGAGACGATGCGCGGGATACAAAGGCCGTGGCCAAGCGTGCCGAAGAGTTGAGCGCGCCGTCATCCTGAGGTGCACGCCTCTTTGCGCGCCTCGAAGGATGCGGCATCTTTCACCCATCCTTCGAGGCTCGCTTCGCTCGCACCTCAGGATGACGGCGGTGACCAACAACAATAACCGGAGGAAAACACCCCATGTCCTACGAGACCATCAAATACGAGGTCGAAGACCAGATCCTCACCATCACACTGAACCGCCCCGACAAACTCAACGCCTTCAACGCGGCCATGCAGAAGGAATTGATCGACGCCTTCGATGCCGCCGACAAGGACGACGATGTCCGCGCCATCATTGTCACCGGCGCGGGACGCGGGTTCTGCGCCGGCGCCGACCTGTCGTCCGGTGCCGATACCTTCGACCGCGACGCGCGGCGCGGCCCGGTGAAGCGCCTCGCCGATGGCGCTGTCGATTACAGCGATCCCAACGCGCGCGACGGCGGCGGCCAGGTGACGCTGCGCATTTTCAAATGCCTGAAGCCTGTGATCGGCGCGATCAACGGGCCTGCCGTGGGCATCGGCGTCACCATGCAGCTCGCGATGGATATCCGCATCGCCAGCGAGAACGCGCGGTTCGGTTTCGTGTTTTCGCAGCGCGGCATCGTGCCGGAGGCAGCGTCGAGCTGGTTTCTGCCGCGCATCGTCGGCATCTCGCAGGCGCTGGAATGGTGTTACTCGGGCCGCGTGTTTCCCGCGCAGGAAGCGCTGGCCGGACGCCTTGTCAGCAAGGTTGTCCCTGCCGATGAGCTGCTGCCGACGGCGCGCGCGCTGGCGAAGAGTTTTGCCGAGAAGACCGCGCCGGTTTCGGTGGCGCTGATCCGCCAGATGATGTGGCGCATGCTCGGCGCCGACGATCCGATGGAAGCGCACAAGGTCGACAGCCGCGGCATCTACGCGCGCGGGCGATCGGATGACGTGAAGGAAGGCGTGATGTCGTTTCTGGAAAAGCGCCCGGCGCAATTCAAGAACAAGGTGTCGGTGGATATGCCGGATTATTATCCGTGGTGGGATGAGCGGGAGTATGAGTAGTCAGCGTCTCCACAGACACTCCGTCATCTAGAGGTGTGCGCGCTCTTGCGCGCCTCGAAGGATGGCCGCAGGCACCCGTAGCTCATCCTTCGAGGCTCGCCGTGAAGAACGCGAGCACCTCAGGATGACGGTTTCATCATCAACGCCACGCGTCCGATCGCCTTGCGATCCATCAAAAGCCGCATCGCGGATGCGACATCTTCCAGCGGAAACCGATGCGATATGTGTGGCCGCACATGGCCGCCCTCCGCCCAGCCGTGCAGCGTCGTCAATCGCTCCTCGCCGAGCGCCGGATTTTTGCGAGCGGCCTCCCCGGCGCGGACGCCGAGCACGCTGGCGCCCTTGATCAGCACCAGATTTGTCCGGGCGACGCCAATCCCGCCGGTGAAGCCGATCACCAACAACCGTGCGCCCCACGCGATGCAGCGCAGGCTCTGCTCGAACACCTCGCCGCCGACGGGATCGAACACCACGTCGGCGCCGCAGCCATCGGTAATGCGCTTGACGGCATCGCGGAACGGCTCGCGCTCATACAGCACGGTATGCGCGGCGCCCTTTGACTTAGCGACCTCCAGTTTTTCTTCCGACGATGCCGCCGCGATCACCGTGGCGCCGAGCAGCTTGCCGATTTCGACGGCGGCAAGCCCGACGCCGCCGCCGGCGCCGTGCACCAGCAGCACTTCGCTTGGTTTAATCTGCGCTCGATCCACCAGCGCATGGTACGCGGTGCCGTGCGCGGCGAGAAACGTCGCACCCTCGGCGTAATCGAACGTGGAAGGCAATGGCGTCAGTTGCGACGGCGCGACCACGGCTTCGTCGGCATAGCCGCCGTGCCGAAGTTTGACGATGACCTTGTCGCCGACGGCGACCCCCGCCACGTCATCGGAAACCTCGATCACCTCCCCCGCCGATTCCATGCCGGGAATAAACGGCAGCTCCGGCTTGAGCTGGTATTCGCCGGCCGCCATCAGGATATCGGGGAAGTTGATGCCGGCGGAGTGGATCGCGACGCGCACCTGCCCCGCCGCCAGCGGCGCGGAAGCAAAGTTTTCCAGCCACAATTTTTCCGGCGGCCCCAATTTGCGGCAGAAGATCGCCCGACAAAACCCTTGCGCCATTACGATGCGCTCCACGCCCCGCCCATTTTACGCCGCTGCAGCGCTTCGCGGATCAGCGGCAGCCGGTCGTTGCCGAAATACATATCGGTCTTGTCAAGGAAGATGGTCGGTGAACCGAAGCCGCCGCGCGCCATCACCTCGTCGGTGTTGGCCTTGAGTTGGTCCTTGATCGCCTGCTCGCCGATACCTGCAAAGAATTTTTCAGGATCAACACCGACACGCGCACACACTTCAGCCAGCACAGCGTCCTGCGAGATGTCCTTGTCTTCGCCCCAATAGATTTCAAACGTCGCGCGCGCGAACGGCAGCAGCTTGCCTTCGCCGTCAAGAAAAATGCACCCGCGCATCGCCTTGACGCTGTTCACCGGAAACACGGTCGGCCGCATCAAAATCGTCAGTCCCGCCAGGCGCGCCCAATCCGCCATGTCTTTTTTCGCGTAGCGCGCTTTGGCTTCCACCGGCTTTTCGCGCGAGGCGTAGACGCTGGGATTGATGGTGTTGAAAATGCCGCCAACCAGTATCGGCCGCCACGAAATCTCCTCGCCGAATTCCTTCGCCAGCGGCTGAATATTTTGGAAGGCGAGATAGGTCCACGGACTGGAGCAGTCGAAAAAGAATTCGATCATGCGGTTTTCCTCGTTAGTTAATGCTCGTCATTCCGGGGCATGGAAGCATGAGCCCGCAATCCATAACCACGACCGGGAGTATGGATTCCGGGCCTGCGCTGCAAGAGCGCGCATCCCGGAATGACGAATGTGAGGTCTTCCTCACTGCTGCGCATGCGACGGCTTGTCGACACCGAACATGATTTTCCGCGCCTGCTCGTCCATCGGCTTGCGTTCTTCCTTGCCCACCGCGAGGCCCGCCTGCACCTGCGGACGCGCGCGCAACAACGCGTACCAGCGTTTCACATGAGGAAAGTCATCGAGCGTCAGTCCCTGCGCCTTGTGCGTCATGATCCACGGGAAGCACGCGACGTCGGCAATCGAATAATCGCCGGCGATGTAGTTGCGTCCTTCGCTTAAGTGCGCGTCGAGCACGCCGTAAAGCCGCTTCGCCTCACGCGTGTAGCGGTCGATGGCGTAGGGAATTTTCTCCGGCGCATAAAGCAGGAAATGGCCGTTCTGGCCGAGCATCGGTCCCAAGCCGCCCATCTGCCACATCACCCACTGCATCACGTCGAACCGCGCGCGCAGCGCCTGCGGCATTAGCTTGCCGGCCTTCTCCGCGAGATAAATCAGGATCGCGCCGCTCTCGAACATCGTGATGGGCTCGCCGCCATCGGCCGGCGCGGTGTCGATGACCGCGGGCATCCGGCCGTTCGGACTGAGTTTCAGATAATCCGGCTTGTGCTGATCGCCGCGGCCGAGGTTGACCGGATGCACGGAGTACGGCAGGCCGCACTCCTCCAGCATGATGGTGATCTTCCAGCCATTCGGCGTCGGCGCGTAATAGAGGTCGATCATGGATCCTCCCGTCATTGCGAGCGCAGCGAAGCAATCCAGAAGCTCAAAAGCAAGGCCCGGATTGCCTCGTCGTGGAGTCTGTCACCGGGCGCGCATTCCCGCGACCCGTTGGCTCCTCGCAATGATGACTTTTGTTGCCTTGTAATCAGTCCGCCAGACATGGCACACAGGCGCTCAAATTAGAGACGACGAGGAACGCCTATGCTATTCCCAACCACGATCGCCGGTTCGCTGCCGAAGCCGGAATGGCTGGCCGAGCCAAACGTCCTCTGGGCGCCGTGGAAATCTCAAGGCGCCGAGCTCGCCAACGCCAAACGCGACGCCACGGTGCTGGCGGTCAAGCTGCAGGAGGACGCCGGCGTCGATATCGTCACCGAAGGCGAGCAGGCACGGCAGCATTTCGTGCACGGTTTCCTCGCCAACATCGAAGGCATCGATTTCGCCCACAAGGTCGAGATGGGCATCCGCAACGACCGTTATAAGGCGATGGTGCCGCAAGTCGTCGGGCCCCTGCGGCTGAAGGGCCGCGTTCATGCCGACGAAGCGCGCGTCGCGCGTACGCATACTGCGCACAACCTGAAATTTACCCTGCCCGGCCCGATGACCATCATCGACACCGTCGCCGACAGCCATTACGGCGACCGCGTCAAGATGGCATTCGCGTTCGCCGATTTGCTCAACGAGGAAGCCCGGGCGTTGCAGGCCGACGGCGTCGACGTGATCCAGTTCGATGAGCCCGCCTTCAACGTCTACATGGATGAGGTGAGCGACTGGGGCATTAAGGCGCTGGAGCGCGCTGCGCAAGGTCTCACCTGCGCCACCGCGGTTCACATCTGTTACGGCTACGGCATCAAGGCCAACACCGACTGGAAGCAGACGCTCGGCAGCGAATGGCGGCAGTACGAGGAAATTTTTCCGGCGATCGACGCCAGCTCGATCCAGCAGGTCGCCATCGAATGCCGCAATTCGCGGGTACCGCTGGAATTGCTCGGACTCTTGAAGGGCAAGATCGTGCAGGCCGGCGTCATCGACGTCGCCAGCGACATGGTGGAAACGGCGGAGGATGTCGCGGCCACGATCGAAGCCGTGATGAAGCATGTGCCGAAGAGCAACATCGTCGCCACCACCAATTGCGGCATGGCGCCGATGCATCGCGACATCGCCGAAGCCAAGCTGGTGGCGCTCGGCGCCGGTGCAAAGCTGGCGAGGCAGCGGTTCGCCTGATGTTTGTTTCCGCGATGCGCGTTGTTGGCGTTGTTGCGCTCCTGACGGCGTTGCCAACGACGGTTCGAGCTGACGATCGCAGCGCGCTAACCACCTGCAAGGCTGTGATGGAACGCGCGGCGCAGGAAAAGGGGGCAGCCGGCGTGAAGGATCAAGCTGAAGTAGAGCGCTGCCGAATCGTCATTCGCGAATGGACGCTGCGCGATTCACGAATGCTGGTCGACGAGCAGGGCCAGCCGCAGCGCTGAGACTACGTAGCGCTAGGATGCAACAGCGGCCGATAGCCGGCACTAAGCGCACGCAGTGTCGACGGCGGCGTCAGCATCAGCAATTCGCCTGACGGCAGCGGCGCCGGCTCATAGCCGGAAAAACTCCAGCGCAGCGCTCTGCCCCCGTCCATCAGATAGCAATGCTCCGCATCCGCCAGCATCGCGCCATCCGGCATCGAGGCCGGCGGCATCGGCAGCGCGTGCAATCGCTTCGCCTTGCCGTCGAGACGCTCAGAATGCAGCACCGCGTCCATCTGCGGCGCGCGAACATCCGAGCGACCATTTCCTTCTTCCCAGGCCGCGCGAAATTTATTCGCATCCTCGCGGCGGCATTCAAAGCAGGGACGATGCCCGGCGGCGAAGGCGGTCGCCTCGTCGAGAAAAAACAGTTCGGTCCAGCTTCGGCTGCTCATGACATCGCGATGGCGACCCCTGAATTCGCAGACGCAGACGATCCAGAGCTTGCTGGTCCAGCGCCGCTTCAGCAGCGTCTTGGTGGCGGGATCGTGGATGATGCCGCGATTGCCGATGAACATGCCGCGTTCGGTTGTCGCAACGATATCGCCAGTCGGCGTGACGCGGTTTTGCAGTGGCATACGTTGTCTCCGAGTTCTGCGTCACCCTGATGCGCCCGAGCGAAGCGAGGGCCTCGAAGGATTGCCGCATGCACTTGTCTCGCATCCTTCGAGGCTCGCCTAACGGTGCACCGTTAGGCTCGCACCTCAGGATGACGGGCTGGCGTATTTGTGCATCACGCCGCTCCGTCGCGGATCGGGGGCTGGAACGACAGCGCGGTATCCCAAGGGAAAAATATCCAGGTGTCCTGCGACACTTCGGTGATGTAGGTATCGACCAGCGGACGCCCCATCGGCTTGGCATAGACGGTTGCGAAATGCGCATCCGGCAGCATCTCGCGCACCAGCCGGCCAGTTTTCCCGGTATCGACGAGGTCATCGACAATCAGCAATCCCTTGCCGGTGCCCCCGCCGAGTTTCGCGGTGTCGGCCGAAATGCCTTTGAGCACTTTCAGGTCAGCTTGTTTGGTATGATCGTAGCTGGCGATGCACACGGTATCGATGACGCGGACGCCGAGTTCGCGCGCCACGATCGCCGCCGGCACCAGCCCGCCGCGGGTAATAGCGACGACGGCATGAAACGGCCCGATCTCGTTCAGCCGCCAGGTCAGTGCGCGGCAATCGCGGTGAAACTGATCCCACGACACCGGGAACGCCTTGCCGGCGCGCTCCTGCGCATTCAGTTCGGGAATTTCACCTGCCATGCACGCACCTTACATCTTGCGAATGATCGCCGTGGCCGTGGCCGTAGCGACGATCTTGTCGTTCTGATAAAGCTCGGCGCTGAGCTGGCAGATTTCCTTGCCGCGCAGCACGACGCGCCCCGAAGCCCGCAATGGCCCAACCTTTGCCGGTCGGTGAAACTGCACATTGAGGTTGACGGTGGGCGCCCATTGACCGGCGTCAAGGGTCGCGATCAGTGCCGGTCCCATGGTGTCGTCGAGCATCGCGGCAAGAAATCCGCCCTGCACGTTTCCCATCGGATTGAGAAATTCCGGCTTGGCCTCGAACTTGACCTCGATGGTGCCGCGCTCGCCGTCGATTTCCGCGAACTCGATGCCGAGCGTCTTGGCGCTAGCCGGCGGCGGCAGTTGGCCATCGACCATTTTCCAGAAGAACGAATTTTTGTCCAAGTTACCCTGCCCTCACCGCGCGACGTTGAGCCCCGTCAGCATTTCCTTCACCGCGGCCATCGCCGCCGCCAATTTTTCGGGGTCGCGCGAGCGGACAACGAGATTGGTGTTCGGCTTCTTGTCGTCGTCGAGAAACGGATAGCTGCCGATAATCGTGTCGGGATGCGCGGCGGCGATCTCGCGCAAGGGACCGCCGATGTCGCCCTCGCGCGCATTGGCCCGCACGGTGTCCGACAGCATCCGCACGCCGGACTTCAATTTAGGCGAGACGATATCCATCATCGCCTGCATGATCGAAGGCACGCCGGCCATCACGATGACATTGCCGATCTTGAAACCGGGGGCGAGGATGGTCGCGCTCTGGATCAGTTCGGCGCCGTCTGGAATCCGCGCCATGCGCAGTCGCGCCTCATTCAATTCACCGGCTCCCTGAAAGCGTTCGCGAAATCGCGCCACTACCTCGGGGTGATGATCGATGCCGATGCCGAAAGCCTTGGCCACGGCGTCGGCGGTGATGTCGTCATGCGTCGGGCCGATGCCGCCTGTCGTGAACACGTAGGTGTAACGCCCGCGCAATGCATCGAGCGCCGCGATGATGTCGGCCTCATCGTCGGAGACGACGCGGACTTCTTTCAGGTCGATGCCGATATTGGTGAGATACTCCGCGATGAAGCCGATGTTCTTGTCCTTGGTGCGGCCGGACAGGATTTCGTCGCCGATCACGAGGATTCCGGCGGTGACAATATCGCTCATGGCCTCTCCCTGCGGTTTAACGAACCTTGCGCATTCCCGGTCCCGAAAGTCACGGTTCTTGCTGCCGAAATAAGCAACGGCTCGCCGTTTTTTCGGGCAGCGCGCGATCGCCCTCGCCAAATGCTTCGGACCAAGGCATATCGCGCTGGCTCGGGCCTTGCTACCATCCCTTTTAGTCATGCACAGTAGGGCGTGACCCGAAAACAGTACGGATAAATGGCAGTTGCGTTTGACGAGATGAACGGGCCCGACGGCGATCTGCGCCCGGCCTATCTGGAATTGTCCCGCTGGCTGAAGGAAACGCCGCCGGACGCGCTGGAATATCGCCGTCAGGAAGCCGAACTGCTGTTCCGCCGGATCGGCATCACCTTTGCCGTCTATGGCGACGCCGAAGCGCAGGAACGGCTGATCCCCTTCGATGTCATCCCGCGGATCATGTCGGGCCGAGAATGGACGCTGCTCGAGAAGGGACTGAAGCAGCGCGTGCGCGCGCTGAACATGTTCCTGCGCGACATCTATCACGGCCGCGATATCCTGCGCGCGAATATCATTCCCGACGATCTGATCTTCCAGAACTCGGTATTCCGGCCGGAAATGAACGGCCAGGATGTTCCGCACGACGTCTACGTGCATATCGCCGGCATCGATATCGTCCGCACCAATCCGGAAGAATTCTTCGTGCTAGAGGACAATGCGCGCACGCCCTCCGGCGTGTCCTACATGCTGGAAAACCGCGAAATCATGATGCGGCTGTTTCCCGACCTGTTTGCGCGGCACCGCGTCGCGCCGGTCGAAAGGTATCCGGATGAGCTGCTGACGATGCTGCGATCGGTTGCGCCGGAAAGTGCGGCGGCGGAGCCGACCATCGCGCTGATGACTCCCGGCGTTTACAATTCAGCTTACTACGAGCACTCGTTCCTGGCCGACAAGCTCGGCGTCGAATTGGTCGAAGGCCGCGACCTCATCGTGAAAAACGATGAGGTGTTCATGCGCACCACCGAGGGCCTGAAGCGCGTCGATGTGATCTATCGCCGCGTCGACGACGACTTCCTCGATCCCTTGACGTTCCGCCCGGATTCCGCGCTCGGCGTACCCGGCCTGATGTCGGCCTATATGGCCGGCAATGTGACGCTCGCAAATGCGGTCGGCACCGGCATCGCCGATGACAAGGCTGTCTACAGCTACATGCCCGCGATCGTGAAGTTCTACCTCGGGGAAGAGCCCATTCTGAAAAACGTGCCGACCTGGCGTTGCCGCGAGCCCGCCGATTTGGCCTACGTGCTCGATCACCTCAGCGAACTGGTGGTGAAGGAAGTGCATGGCTCCGGCGGCTACGGCATGCTGATCGGACCCGCGGCGACCAAGGCCACCATCGAAGCCTTCCGTGACAAATTGAAACGCGAACCCGAAGGGTTCATCGCACAACCGACGCTGGCGCTGTCGACTTGCCCCACCTGCACCGAAAAAGGCCTCGCGCCGCGCCACGTCGATCTCAGGCCGTTCGTGCTGACCGGGCGCGACCGCACCACCATCGTGCCGGGGGGCCTCACGCGCGTCGCGCTGAAGGAAGGCTCGCTGGTGGTGAATTCCAGCCAGGGCGGCGGCACCAAGGACACATGGATTTTGGACGAGTAACCGATGCTCTCGCGCACCGCTGAAAATCTTTACTGGCTGGCGCGCTATGTCGAGCGCGCGGAATATCTCGCGCGCACTATCGAGGCGACGCTACGCGTTACTGCGCTGCCGAACGCCTATATCGGCAAGACTAATGAATGGGATTCGGCGCTGCTGACCGCGGGCGTCAGTTCCAGTTTTTACACGCTCTATGCCGAGGCTGACGAACACAACGTTGTCGAGTATTTGTCGTTCTCGTCGTTGAACCCGTCGTCGATTCGCAACTGCATCGAAAACGCGCGGCTGAATTCGCGCTCGGTCCGCACCGCGCTGACATCGGAGATGTGGGACACCATCAACAGTGCCTGGATCGATCTTCAGGAAGTCTGGGGCAAGGGCACCAAAACCCGGGAAGACCTCGCCAAATTTCTGCGCTTCGTGCAGGAAATCTCGCTGCGTTTTGACGGCTCGGCTTATCGGACCATGCTGCGCAATGACGCCTACTGGTTCTCCCGGCTCGGGCTTCATTTGGAGCGCGCCGATAACACCGCCCGCATTCTCGACGTGAAGTATCACGTGCTGCTGCCGGAAGAGGAGCACGTCGGTGGTCCCCTCGATTATTACCAGTGGAGTTCGATCCTGCGCTCGGTGTCCGCGCTGACGGCGTACCACTGGGTCTATCGCGAGACGTTAAAACCGTGGCTGATCGCCGATCTTCTGATTCTCAACGAATCGCTGCCCCGCTCGCTGGCAAGCTGTTACAGCAACCTCGTGCGCAATCTCGATCAGATCGGCGTCGCCTATGGCCGTCAGGGTGCCGCGCAGCGTCATGCCCGCGGCGTGCGCAATCGGCTCGAGCACAGCAACATGGACGATATCTTCCAGCGCGGCGTGCATGAATTCATCCAGGAATTCATCGGGGATAACGGCCGGCTCGGCGAGATCATCGCCAAGCAATATCTGATATGAAAACGGCGGCGCCAGCACTAAGTCGTCACCGCGAGGAGCCCGCCGCAGGCGGGCGTCTCGAAGGGCGAAGTTCAACTACCGCCGTCGTCCTTCGAGGCTCGCAAGAACTCGCACCCTCAGCCGAACAGTTGTTCGGCGGGGATGACGGCCAGCGAGCGATGCGTTGAACATCAGAACGTAAGGTCATCATGCGCCTGCGAATTGCCCATACCACCAGCTATCGCTACGAGCCGCCCGCCAGCGGCGTGATCCAGGTTCTGCGGATGACGCCGGGCAGTCATGACGGCCAGTATGTCGCCGAATGGCAGATCGACATCTCCAGCGACTCGCGCCTCGACATGCATGAGGATGCGTTCGGCAACGTCACCCATGTGCTGACGCATGGGCCGATCGCCGATCTCATCATCAACGTCGAAGGCCTGATCGAGACCCAGGATACCGGGGGCATTCTCAAGGGCACCGACGAGCGCTTTCCTCCGAGCCTGTTCCTGCGCGCCACGCCACTGACCGAAACCAATCCCGCGATGGCAAAATTTGCCCGCGATCTGCGGGCTGAAGCGGAAGGCGATGTGCTGGGATTTCTGCATGCGCTGATGATGCAGATCAACGAGCACATGACGTTCGACGAGGATCCGACCAACAGTGGCACCTCGGCGGTCGAAGCATTCGCGCTGAAGCGCGGCGTCTGCCAGGACTACGCGCATATCTTCATCGCCTGCGCCCGCAGCGGCGGCGTGCCGGCCCGCTTCATCGCGGGACATTTCCTGCGCTCGGACGGCAAGGCCGATCAACAGGCCGGCCATGCCTGGGCGGAAGCCTTTGTGCCCGATCTGGGCTGGGTCGGATTTGACCCCGCCAACGCCATCTGCACCACCGACGCCCACGCCCGCATCGCCATCGGTCTGGACTATCTCGGCGCGGCGCCGGTGCGCGGCACGCGGTATGGCGGCGGCATGGAAACGCTGTCGGTGGCGGTCAAGGTGGATCAGGCCGGCCGCCCCGGCCAGTCGCAATCGCAATCGCAATCCTGACGCGCACGCATGCCGGCTCGGTGGTTGCCGGATTGCCGCCGTCCGCGTAAAGACGCTGGCGTGAATTCGGGGACCGGGAATGACCTATTGCTGCGGAATTCTGGTGAAGGAAGGTCTGGTGATGATCGCCGACACCCGCACCAATGCCGGCCTCGACAACATCTCGACCTTCCGCAAGCTCCACATCTTCAACAAGCCCGGCGAACGCATCATGGCGGTCGCCAGCGCGGGCAATCTGGCGATGAGCCAGTCGGTGCTGAGCACGCTGCGGGAGGGCCTCGAAGACCCGGCCACCGGCGAACGCGAAACCCTGATGAATGCGCCCACGATGTTTCAGGCGGCGCAGCGCATCGGCCGCGCGATCCGGCACATCAACGCCACTGAAGGCGTGGCGCTGGAGGCCGAAGACATCAATTTCGACGTGTCGTTCCTGTTCGGCGGGCAGATCAAGGGCGCGCGGATGCGGCTGTTCATGGTCTACCCGGCCGGCAATTTCATCGAATGCACCACCGACACGCCGTATCTGCAGATCGGCGAGCACAAATACGGCAAGCCGGTGCTGGACCGCGCGATGCATTACGAGGTCGAACTGTATGAGGCGCTCAAGACCGGCTTGATCTCGATGGACTCGACGATGCGCTCCAATCTCGGCGTCGGCCTGCCGATCGACGTGCTGCTGGTGCGCACCGACGTCTGCGACGCCGAGCTCAATCATCGCATCGAGGCCGGCGAGCCGTATTTCCACGATCTGCGTTCGCGCTGGTCGGCGGCGCTGCGTGCCGCGCATCAGAACATCCCGCGACCGCCTTACAAGAAGGAAGCTTGAGCGATTTTGACTGTCATTCCGGGATGCGCGCTCTTGCAGCGCAGGCCCGGAATCCATACTCCCGGCGGTGATTATGGTTTCCGGGCTCATTCGCTTCGCTCATGCCCCGGAATGACGAGTTGCAAGTTTCGACCGAATAAATTCCTCACAGGGAGAAAACATAAATGGCAAACGCCGCAGAAAAAATCGCAATCGTCACCGGCGCGGGGACCGGCGTCGGCCGCGCCGCTTCGCTCGCGCTGATGAACGTGGGCTACACGGTCGTGCTGGCCGGACGCCGCCTCGAGATGCTGGAAGAGACCAGAAAGCTCGGCGACAATGTCGGCAAGAGCCTGCCCGTCACCGCCGACATGACCAGCCCTGAATCGATCGCAGCATTGTTCGCGAAGACAATGGAAATGTACGGCCGCCTCGATCTCCTTTTCAACAACGCGGGCATGGGCGCGCCGCCGCTGCCGCTGGAAGATTTGACCATGGCGCAGTGGAAAGCGGTGGTCGACACCAACCTGACCGGGCCGTTCCTGTGCACGCAGCACGCGTTCCGGATCATGAAGGACCAGAAGCCGCGCGGCGGCCGCATCATCAACAACGGCTCGATCTCGGCGCACACGCCGCGGCCGTTTTCGTCGCCCTATACCTCGACCAAGCACGCCATCACCGGCTTGACCAAGGCGTCTTCGCTCGATGGCCGGGCTTATGACATCGCGGTTGGCCAGATCGATATCGGCAATGCCGCTACGCCGATGACCGACCGCATGGTCAATGGTCCCGGCGTGTTGCAGCCGGACGGCACCTCGAAGCAGGAGCCGCGCATGGACGCCTCGGCGGTCGGCAACGCGATCGGCTACATGGCAAGCCTGCCGCTCGACGCCAATGTGATGTTCATGACCGTGATGGCGACCAAGATGCCCTTCGCCGGGCGGGGGTGAGATTCAGAACCAGCCACGCCATTTGAACCAGATCGCCGGGATCAGGGCGCTCAGCGCGATGACCGCGAGTCCGATTGGATAGCCCCAGGCCCAGTCCAGTTCAGGCATCGCCTTGAAATTCATGCCATAAATTCCGGCGATCAGCGTCGGCGGTATGCCTACGACCGAAGCGATCGTGAGCACCTTGAACAAATCATTTTGTTCGATCGTGATGTACCCCAAGATCGCGTCCAGCAGGAATTGGACCTTGCTCGACAGGTGTTCTTCGTAGGTATTCAACGAAGCGACGTCCTTTATAACCGCACCCAGCCGGGCTTCGAATTCGGGCACGATCCAATCGTGCCGCAGCGTCAGCACAAACGGGACGATACGATCGACCCCAAGAAAGACATCGCGCGCCTGCGACAGGCGATCGCCGATCGCTCCTACCGCGCTCAGCGTGCGGCGAAGTGCGTCGTTTGAACGAACGGTGTGGCGCAGCTTGTTCGGATCGCCGCGGAACACCGATCTGGAAATACGGTCCAGTTCGCCGGCCAGCCTCTCGAGCACATCAGCGCCGCGGTCGACCAGCGCCTCCATCAGCGCGGTGAAGACTCCAGCGCTGCAGGTGAGGGTCTCGTCGCGGCGAACCTTCTCGGCGATTGCTTCAAAAATCGGAAGCTCGGCGAACCGGATTGTAATGAGCAGTGTCGGGCACAGCACAAAGCCCGCGGGCGACACAAACGCGTCGGTGGTGTCGCCCTGCGCCACCAGTGGCGTGCTGAGGTAAATCACACCGTTTTCAACGATCAGCCGGCTGGATGAACTCGATCTCGCTGAGGTCCTCGATCGTCGGTATGCGCAGGCCAGTTTGCCGGTGCACGAACGCGGTCTCATCCGCCGTCGGATTGAGCAGGTCAATCCAGATGACTTCCTTCGGCAGCTTCGGCGAATGGCTGCTCCGGAGCGAGCCGCTCGCATCACGATAGATCGTCAACAAGTCGGGACCTCATTGTAAATTCCGCAATATCAGAAACTTTACCACGGCGTGAGATGCCGGAGCGAGGCGGCGGCGATGAATGCCGGCCGGGTTGCGCAGGGATTGACGGCTTTCTGCCATTCCTACTCGAGCCGCTCGATATCGCGCAGCGTCGGAAACAGCGTCATCCACAACAGCGCCACCGCAATGGTGCCGACGCCGCCGAGTACCGCGGCCGGCATCGCGCCGAACAGCGCGGCGGTGATGCCGCTCTCGAACTGTCCGAGCTGATTGGAAGCGTTTATGAACAGGAAGTTCACCGCGCCCACCCTGCCGCGCATATGGTCCGGCGTCGCAAGCTGCACCAGCGAGAAGCGGATCACGACGCTGACGGTGTCGGCCGCGCCCATGATCGCCAGCGCGACGATCGAAAGCCAGATCGACGTGGAGACTGCGAACACCACGGTAGATGCGCCGAACACGATGACGGCTTGAAACATTCGCATTCCGGCCCGGCGATGGATCGCGTGGCGCGCCAGCACGACGGTCATCAGCAGCGAGCCTACCGCGGGTGCTGCGCGCAATACTCCAAGCCCCCAAGGCCCGGTCAGCAAAATGTCGCGGGCATAGATCGGCAGCAGCGCGGTCGCGCCGCCGAGCAGCACCGCAAACAGATCGAGCGAGATCGTCCCCAGGATCGCTGGATTGCGCCAGACAAATTTGACGCCGGCAAACAAATCGTCAGAGCCCGCCGCATCCGGCGCGACCGCCCAGCTTTTCAGCCGAATTGCGCCGGTCATCGCCGAACCTATGGCCCAGAACACCGCCATAATCAGATACGGCAGGTATGGCGCGCCAGCATAAGCGAAGCCGCCGAGCGCAGGACCGGTGATGGTCGCAACCTGGCCCGCGCCGCTGGTGATCGCAGTCGCGCGCTGCAGCGTGCCCTGCGGAGCGACCGCCGGCAGCAGCGCCGCCGCCGTCGGGCTTTCGAACGCGCCCGCGGTGCCAATCACCGCCATCGCGATAAAGATTTGAGGTACCGTGAGCCAGCCGCCCCAGGTGCCCCACGCCAGAAAGGCGGCCGTCAGCGCCTCGACGACCTGGCACGCCTGCGCGACGCGCTTGCGCTCGTAACGATCGGCCGTCTGCCCGGCCACAAACATCAGCAGCGCGGTCGGAATGAACTGCACCAACCCAACCATGCCAAGGGCAAAGGCGCTGCCGGTGAGTTCATAGACTTGCCAGCCGACCGCGACCGCGCCGATCTGGCTCGAGAAGCGCGAAAAACTGCGCCCGGCGATGAAGAACTGAAACGACGTGTTGCGAAGCGGAAGATCGGGAGTTGGATCGGGCGTGGACATTGCGAGGCGTTCATATCAGCGCGAAGGCGTGAAGGCATCATGATATTGCGCTCATGACAGCCGCTGCCATAATCGCCGCGGCTATCGGGGGATTCATGCTTCAACTTCAGTCGGCGTTCGGCGTGTTTGCATTGCTGGCGATCGCGTGGGCCTTCAGCGAGAACCGCCGCGCGGTATCGCCCAGGCAAGCGGCGATCGGGCTCATCGTTACCTCCGTCACCGCATTGGCGCTGATCAAGCTGCCCTTTGTCGCGCACGCCTTCGGCGCGATCAACGACGCGGTCGGCGCGATTTCGTCGGCCTCGCGCGCGGGCACGTCCTTCGTGTTCGGCTATATCGGCGGCGCCACGCTGCCGTTCGATCTGAAAGCGCCCGGCGCGGATTTCATCTTGGCGTTTCAGGCGCTGCCCGTGGTGCTGGTGATGAGCGTGCTCACCACGCTTTTGTTTTATTGGCGCATCCTGCCGCCGCTGGTGCGCGGCATGGCGTGGCTGCTGGAGCGCACGCTCGGCGTCGGCGGCGCGGTAGGCTTATCCACCGCGGCGAATATTTTTCTCGGCATGGTGGAAGCGCCGCTGTTCATCCGGCCTTATCTGGCGCAACTCACGCGCAGCGAATTGTTCCTGGTGATGACCGGCGGCATGGCCGGCATCGCCGGCACGGTGCTGGTGCTGTACGCAACGCTGCTGACGCCGATCATTCCCGACGCCGCCGGGCATTTCGTCATCGCATCCGTGCTGGGCGCGCCCGCGGCGATCCTCGTTAGTCTCATCATGGTGCCCGAGACCAACGACAAGCGCACCGGCGGCATGTTGGGCGATCCGGAGACCGATGCTTCGAGCACGATGGATGCCATCGTGCGCGGCACCATTGCGGGCCTTGAATTGCTGCTCAACATCGTCGCGATGCTGATCGTGCTGGTGGCGCTGGTGTATCTTGCCAACGCGATACTTAGCCTGCTGCCCGATATCGCCGGCGCCGCGATCTCGCTGCAGCGCATGCTCGGCTACGCGATGGCGCCGGTGTGCTGGCTGATGGGCGTGCCGTGGCCGCAGGCCGTCACGGCAGGAAGCTTGATGGGCATCAAGACGGTGCTGAACGAACTGATCGCCTATGTGGAATTATCAAAACTCGGCCCGGATGCGCTCGATCCGCGCTCGCGGTTGATCATGCTCTATGCGATGTGCGGCTTTGCCAATTTCGGCAGCCTCGGCATCATGATCGGAGGGCTCGGCACCATGGCGCCGGAGCGGCGCGGCGAAATTGCATCGCTTGGATTGAAGTCGATCGTCTCGGGCACGCTGGTGACGTGCCTGATGGGCGCGATGGTGGGGATGCTGACGTGAAACGCAATGCTTCCGAACCGGAAGCTCAACGGCGGTGCCCCCTCGCGATGTACGGCAGCGCGAACATATAGAGCCCGGTGACCAGCAGCAGAAATAGCGGCGGCAAGGGCGCGTACACCACCCATGCCGGCGGCGGTGCAAAAGCCATGACCGCAAAATTCGTGGCGACCGTCATCGTGAAGAAGATCGATATCCAGCGATGAAACTGGCGAATTCCTGAGCTCCAGTTCACGGTGCACTCCTGTATTGGTGTTAATTGTCGGCGAGGAAAGCGGATCGCCGGCCTGCTCGCTCAAGTTCAAGCCTGCTGCGCTAAAACCTGATCGAGATTGCCCAGGAATTTCTGCCACCCCAGCCTTGCGCCGCCATAGGCCTGGTTCTGATCGGGCTTGAACCCCGCCTGCTCCATCCGCAAATGGGTGCCGTGGCTGGTGGGCGTCAATGTCCAGGTCACGACGCTCTCAAGACCCATCGCATCCCACCGATAGGCCAGCTTCCTGTATGGATCGAGCGCCGTCACTTTGCAGTCGACCGCGCCCCAGTTGCCGCGCAGCTGAAAGCGATGATCCATTTGCGCGACGAAGTCGTTCGTCATCAGCCACTCCGCGATCAGATGCGGCTGCGTCAGCGCACGCCAGATTTTTTCCGGCGGATGCGGGAATTCGCGTTCGATGACGACAGAACGCGACTGCGGCGTGGGATCGCTCATTGGTCCATCCTCTTCAACAGGTCATCGAGCGCGTCGAGCCGCTTTTCCCAGAAGCCAGTCATCCGCCCGGTCCAATCGAGCAGCGGCGTCAGCGCGCCGGGCTGCGCGCGATAATGCCGCTCGCGGCCGTCGCGGCGGTCACGAACCAGCCCGGCCCGCTTCAGCACCACGAGATGCTTGGAGATGGCGGGTTGCGAGACGCCAGACTTTGCCGTCAGCGCGGCGACCGTTTTCTCTCCTTCGCGGCACAGCCGCTCGAAGATGGTGCGCCGGGTCGGGTCGGCGAGCGACCGAAACACAAGATCAGTATTCCTGCGCATTTCCATAACCGGTTAGTTATACGTTTTGTATAACCGAACGGTTATTCGTTCGTCAAGCCTGGAAATGCTTCCCGCGCGTGCAGGCAATCTGAAACTCAACGCTTGGTGCCTGCGGATATCAGGGCAAATCACTGCAAAGGAGCCATCGCCTTGATGAAATCGGTCATCGGCTTGAACGCTTTGTCCTGAACCCACATCGCGCCATAGGCGTCAAATGATTGTCGGTCATGGTAAAACGAGGTACCATTTTCTCCGAGTGGGCAATGATCGCCGTCGCACAGGACACTTGGGACATCGACGTACAGCGCATCGCTCTGCCGGCTGGCGACTAGCCTGCGCAAAAAGCCTGTTAGGTAGGCTTCGGCTTCGGGGTCGGACACGACGTTCAGCTTTGAACAATCAGGAGAGCTGAAAATTTCCGGGCGCCCATAACAGGCCGTCGGAGGCCGATCGACCAAAGGCACGCTCCTGATAATTACTACTTTGCGATGATTTGCGATCAGCCAGTCGAAGGTCTCGGTCATTTTCCGCTCGAAACAGTGCGCGGCTTTGCGGAATATCGGGCATCGCGGCTGAATGATCGCCGACATAGCGGTGCGGAAGGCGAGTTTGAAAGGCCGCGCAGCCAGAAGCTGGACAGAATGACCACGGCCGGGTTTTCGGCTTCAATTCTGTCGCGCCACTCTGCTGTCTCGTTCGGCATTGGCTGGTCTCGCGCTCGTACAGCGCGACGACCACGTAGCTATCTTGCATCAGCCCGCATGAGAGCAGTTGGATACAAAATTCCACGTAATCCGGCCTGCTTCAGCGATTCCGCCACCGCTCCGGCGAAATGATCGGCGTGACTGTCGCCTATCAGAACGACAGCTGCCCGGCAGCCCGGCACAGGCCGGTCCATCCCGTGACACCAAGGCGACAATTTGGCCACGATGCCCTGATCCAACTGCTGCCGGCCTCACCCGCCATGGCCATCCATCGTCGAGCTTTGCGGTGAATGCGATCAGAATAACGCAGGTGGCGATCGCGCAGCTGAGCCGCAGGTATCTGCCATCCGACAAACGGCTAGCTGAGTTCGATTGCCTGAACCGCCTTTCGATGAAGACGTTGAGCGGTATCGCCAACGCAAAGGAGCCGATGACAAGCGTAATTCGTTCGAACTGCGTCGGTGGAACGAACCGCCAGTAGGTGTAAAAAACGATCAGCGGCCAATGCACCAGGTAGAGCGAATAGGAGATTCGACCGACCCAGATCAGGGGGCGATTGCTCCATAGTTTCGATGTGGCGCAATATCCGCCGACCCAGATCAGAAGCGCCGTGCCGATGCACGGGAGTAACGCGCCGGGCACCGGAAATGGCGTAGATTCGGTGTAGAAGAGGAAGGGCAGAATAATCATGCCCAGTCCGCCCGCCGCCATCATCTCGGGCCACAGGCCGCCTTGCGGCCTGGCGGCTCTCTCCAGCCAGATCACTGCGGCGCCGATCGTGAACTCGAACGCCCGCCACGGCATCCAGTAGAATGCCGCTTGGGGATGATACACACTGAGGCAGCCCGCAAACACGAGGCTCGACAGCCCGAGCGTTGTCAGCAGCAAAATTCGTGCGATGCCTTTGTTGTTCGCCCGCGATGCAATGAGCAACAATGGCGGCCAGATGAAATAGAACTGCTCCTCCACCGACAATGACCAGATGTGCAGCAGCGGCTTCAACGACGCCTGAATGTCCCAGTAGCCTGTGTCCGACCAGAAATAAATATTCGAAGCAGCGAGGATCGAGACGATCGCGGACTCGGCGAGGGGCTGCATATAGGGCGGCGAGAACAACAACGCGCCGATTACAAAGGAGACGCCGACCGTCGTCAGCAGCGCCGGAAACAGGCGCCGCATTCGATTGATGAAAAATCCGCTGTACGAGAATCGGCCGGCATCGATCGCGCGGAGGATGTTACGGGTGATAAGGTATCCGCTGATGACAAAGAACACGTCGACGCCGGCGTAGCCGCCGGAAAATGTCGAGAATCCTGCGTGGAACAGAAGCACGCCGAGCACGGCGATGGCTCGGATGCCGTCGATCTCCGGCCGGTATGCAAGCTTGGATTCGCCGCTCAAACTAGCCTACATCTTCCGAGGCAATTTTCTTGGCCAGGTTCAAGCGGTACAACTTTCACTTCGATCGCCGTTCGCAACCCAAGTGCTAGCTTGAGAGGTCGGAGGATACTTGGAATAATGGAATTGTTTGAAGCCGCCAAGTCGTCAGCCAAGCGAACCCGAAAATCAGAAGCTGGCTGGTGAATTTCCGTGTTCGTCGGTTCGCGACGGCGCGGAACGACGACTCAATTACGTCGAGACTTCCTCCGTCTCGAAATCCGCCGGCAGGATGATTTCCAGCAGTTCGCAGTCCTCGGAATAGTCGTTGATGACGTGCTTGATGCGCGGCGGCTGCGTCCATGAACTGCCCGCGCGCATGGTGATCTCGCCCTGCCCTTCCAGCTCGGTCTTCACCCAGCCTTTCAGCACGTAGACCATCTGAAATTCGGTGTCGTGGAAATGCAGCTTCGATACCACCTTGGGATCGCACGGCTGGGTGAAGCGCAGCACGTGCGCGCGCACCATGCCGTTGCTTGCCGCCACCACGCCGAGATCGCGGTACTGCGCATAGGAGCGCAAGCCGGATTCGAAATCCTCGTTGCGATAATGGCTGACGGCGACGCGCTGTTCAGGCTTAACGGTTTTGTCCAACATCGGCGCTCTCTCCCTTTTCAGGAAGGGTACCCGCGCCGGTAAGCGGCGACAATCCTCAATGCAGCCGGAACACGCCGTCGACGGCGCGCAGTTCGGCAGGCTTGATCAGCTTGGAATGCGCGACGGTGACGGCGTAGAGCGGGCCGTCCAGCGATTTCTCCCAGAACGCCAAAAAATCCTTCAGCGCGGGGAAATTCGGAAACAGGTCGTAGTTCTGCCAGACATAAGCTTGCAGCAAAGACGGATGATCGGGCATGCGGTACAGAATTTCCGCCGTCGTCAGCCCGTAACCCAGGACCTGTTTCCTGAAATCGCCCGATACCCCAACGTGAGACCCCATGCCAACCTCCATTGCTGGAGCGCATTCACGAAGGGGGCTTCCGACCGGGAGCCACCCGGTGAAAAACGCTCGTGATAGAAATGTGACGCACGCGACACCTCCATCACAAGCTTAAAAGTTTAATAATGTGTTGATATTCGCAGCATTGGCAGCGGCTTACCGCATGTGCTAACACGCGGAGCGCGGACGCAGCCGATCATCCAGCTATTTGGCAGCTACGGTAACCGAGTGCCAAATTTTTTGCGGCGGGCCTTGTTCGGCGGGAACAATTGGCCTATGTCCAGTCCAGCCGTGCTGGCACTTGCTGGCGGCGATTGCTAACAATCCAAAACTATCAAATCTTTCAAAATCTTAGGAGAACTGCATGAAATTCCGTCCGCTTCACGACCGCGTCGTGGTGAAACGTATCGACGCCGAAGAGAAGTCCGCTGGCGGCATCATTATTCCGGATAGCGCCAAGGAAAAGCCCTCGCAGGGCGAAATCACCGCCGTGGGTCCTGGCGGCCGCGACGAAGCCGGCAAACTGATCCCGATCGATCTCAAGGTTGGCGACCGCGTGCTGTTCGGCAAATGGTCGGGCACCGAGGTCAAGCTTGATGGTCAGGAACTGCTGATCATGAAGGAAAGCGACATCATGGGCGTCCTCACCGACATGCCCGCCGTCAAGAAGAAGGCCGCTTAAGCGCCCTCTCCCCCGAAACAATTCAAGGAAGCAAAATATGTCAGCTAAAGAAGTCAAATTCGGCGTCGATGCCCGCGACAGGATGCTGCGCGGCGTCGAGATTCTATCTAATGCGGTGAAAGTCACGCTGGGCCCCAAGGGCCGCAACGTCGTGCTCGACAAGTCTTTC
>CAWBXE010000007.1:0-129326 GCA_963792715.1 uncultured Alphaproteobacteria bacterium
GACACATATTCTCCTTCGGCGATCATCGCCAAGGGTCGCAGCATTCTGCCATCGTAGCCCGCCATCAGGTCGACTGGCTTTCCGCCGGACACTGCGATCGCCAGCCAGCCCGCTCGGTCGCTCATACTTGCGGGGACGGCACGTCGTTCGACGTCGACCATCAGCCACGACTCGTCGACCCGAACCGGAGTGACGCCGATCACGGAGAAACCACCTCGGCCAGCCACGGCTCGGCGGCAAAATGTCCGGCGGCCAAATCGCAGAACTGGTCGAGTGTTGACATGCCTTCGACGACGCCAAGCGGCTTAACGTCGCTGCCGCGTTTCACTACCGCCCGGAGGCCATTGCCGGGAAAAAAGGTGACTTCTCCGTCGAAACAGGTAGCCGCCGACAGACTGCCATCCAGCGGCATGTTCCCATGCGCAAATGCCAGCACGAGGGCCGGCCGACGGGTCCGGCGGCCAAAGAGCCAGGTTCGCTGAACGCGAAGCCGTTCTTCGACGTCGACTTCCTGCGCGATCACCTGCCATGCGTCGGCAATGCCCGCCAGCCCGGAAAGAGAGTCGCTTTTCGCCGGTACGCCAAGAGCGGCCAGTACATCCTCCCGAGTGGTCGGAGGAAGCGTTTGGATCTTCTCGAACGCTCGGATGAGTAGATAGACGCTGGCGAGTTCCGTCATAAACAGCGCCTGCCATCCGCGCCCCGAGCCGACGATCTGCCCGAGGTTTTGCACCCGACTTGCCAGCCCCGGAGCCTGGGCGTCGATGAGTCGGCGGGCTTGCTCGTCAAAGAATGCATACCCCTTCGTCGGTGCCGTCGCTATGCCACCCTTCACCCAATCTTCTGTCCAGATTTTAAGAGCGGCCAGCCCGTCGGCAACCCGCGATAGGCGTGTCTCAGCGCGCTGGCCTGCGCTTCGGCATCCACCGGCTTGGGAGGCAGCGTCAGCTTTCTCCTGCTTTTTCTTTGCCTTTTCCGCCCGGCTCGCCACCCACTCGGCTACCCAAGCCGGCATTGATGGCTTTCCCAGGCCACCGGCCGACGCGGCATAAATGAGCAAAAGGCCAAGGGCATGTTTGCAGGGGAATTTTCGGCTGGGACACGAGCACTTTGACGCCGCCTCGCCCAAATCGATCTGCGTCTGATATGGCTTGGATCCGCTTCCCTGGCACTCGCCCCACAGGAAAGAATCATCATGCCCCAGGGTTACCCATTTTCTTACTGACGCAAGTCCCTGTCCCGCCTTCAGACTCGCCGGGTCTGGCGAAAGTTGCGCAACGCGATCATGTGTCCACCCTGCCGCCATGTTGTCTCTCATCAAACCGGAGGAACCTTGGCAAGTCAACATCCCATCTATTCACCTTTATGCATGCCCATTGGTGGAAATTCGTGGCTAACCCCTTCCCGAACTACCAGGCCTTTCGCATCTCGGCGATTTGGGCCACTGGGTCAGCATCGTTTCCACTGTCGCAAAATCGAGCATCGTGGCGGCGTCGCTCTTGGCTTCTTTGGGGTTGGGGTGGCATTCGAGGAATAACCCGTTCACTCCTGCGGCAACTGCCGCCCGGGCCAGCAGGGGGGAGAATTGTGGATTGCCTCCTGACTGATGTCCCTGGCCGGCGGGTTGTTGGGTGGAGTGGGTGACGTCGAAAAGGACGGGACAGCCGAAGGATTTCATCACGTCGATGCCGGTGAAATCGTTCACCAAGCGGTTGTAGCCGAAGAAGGTGCCGCGTTCGGTGAGGAGGATGTGGTGGTTGCCGGTGGATCTAACTTTTTCGACGGCATTGCCCATTTCCTAGGGTGCCATGAACTGGCCTTTTTTGATGTTGACGGCTTTGCCCGGTTTTCCGCAGGCGAGGAGCAAATCGGTCTGGCGCGCAGAGAAATGCCGGGATTTGCAGAATATCGACGACGTTGGCGACATCGGGGACCTGGTCGGTTTCGTGAACGTCGGTGAGAACGGGCACGCCGAGTTCGCGCTTCACTCGGTCGAGGACGACCAGCCCGTCGACCAGTCCCGGCCCGCGAAAGCTGGCGTTGCTGGAACGGTTGGCTTTGTCAAAGCTGGCTTTGAAGATATAGCCGAGCCCGAGCTTGTCGCAGATTTTTTTGACGTGATGGCCGATCGTCAGACACAATTCGCCGGATTCGATAACGCACGGGCCGGCGATGACGAATAACGGAAAACGATGAAGGGCAAGGTTGGTCATGATAGAGGATTGATACGTAAAATGGGCGGCCTTGAATAGCTCGCTTGTATCATGGCCGTCTCGGCCACGCCGAACAAGTTCCGAAAATTTTGAAGGACCATAGCACAGACATCTCGCCTGCGTCCGCGTCGCGAAAAAACACGGCCGGGACGGCTGAGCTATGAGAATTCCGAAACCCTCACGTCTGAAATTTGAAATCCGAAATTTCAGATTTCAGATTCAAGCCGTTCACTTCTTCATGGCCGGCACGATAAATGGCAATCTCACCGGAAGCAAGCTGATGTCGAGCGGCGTGTGGCCTGCCGCGTCGCCGTCGAGTTGGACGGCGGTATCCTGATCGGACTCAATTCGAATATGTTTGCCGGTGAGGTATAACGTCTGTTCATTCTTCACATGCTGTTGCACCGCCGCCTCGATGAACAGACGGATCAGATCCAGCCGGCTTTTGCAGGGAAGGATGCAGATGTCGAGCAAGCCATCGTCAGGTTTGGCAAAGGGGAGCATGGGAAAGCCGGCTCCATATTCCTTGACGTTTCCGACAAACACGATGCCGGGGTTAGATGGCCAGACTTCCTTCCCATCGACGGAGACGCGCACCGCGGGGAACTTGTAATGCGCAGCGTCACAAATGTCGGGAAAAGGTAGCTTGCCTTGTTGATCGGGCCGCTGCGAATTCGGGTGAGTTCGTGAACCACCTCGGCGTCGAAACCAACGCTGACAATCAGCAAGAATAACTGCGCCATTGGCCCGCCCGGCATCGAGCGTCTTGATGTTAAGGTGCTCGATGGCGTCGCTGACGCCGGACTCGAGGGCATTATCATTCCAGTTGATGCCCAGGTGCATGCCCATGAGATTGGCGGTGCCGAAGGGGACAGGAAGCAGGGGGGGAACTTCGCCGCGAAGTTCAAGCAGACGGTCGGCGACGGCACGGAGCGTGCCATCGCCGCCGATGGTGATAACAGCACGGATTTCTCCATCCACGTCGGATAATTTAATCTCTTCGGGGCGTTCGAAGCAGGTGCGAACGTCGTAACCGTCTGCCTGCAAGCGCTTTTCCAGACGCTGGGCGGTCCATTTTCCGCGACCGCGACCGGCGATCGGATTAGCGAAGATATTGACAGTTTCGAGGATCACTTATACAAATAGGGGCTTTGCGTCTCCCGGCCTGGCTCGCTTTTTGGCACACGACTCTCGCGACCAGCGGCCTTACCGGAGAAGATGCAGCATACCGGATTCATCGTCTATGAGCGAAATGACCGTCGCATCGATTAACGAGCGTGCTTCTGAAGAATACTTCCGCCGAGGCTCCGAAGCTGAGCAGGCCGGAAACCACGAAAAGGCTGCCGAATTCTATGAGCGGGCCCTCTCGGAAAACCCCGATCATGAGCGGGCCTGCTTTTGCCTCGCGGTGTTATACGACCGTCGGGGCGATGATGCCAAGGCAATTGAGCTTTATGAGCGCGTCACCACCAGCCCTCCCGTGCATCTGAATGCGCTGATGAACCTCGCGGTCTTGTACGAGGACAATAATCACTACGACGAGGCGCACCGTTGCCTGGACGCAGTGCTTCGCACCAACATCAACCATAGCCGCGCCCGGCTTTACATGAAGGATGTGGAGTCGGCCCGGTCGATGTATTACGACGAAGATTCGCATCGCAGCGGAGACCGGCGCAATGCCGTCCTCGATATTCCCATCAGCGATTTTGAGCTTTCGGTCCGCAGTCGAAACTGCCTGAAGAAGATGAATATCCGCAGTCTGGGCGATTTGCTTCGCACCACCGAGCCGGAGTTGTTCGGATACAAGAATTTCGGCGAAACAAGCCTGAATGAAATCAAGGCGCTGCTCGCAAGCAAAGGCCTGCGGCTCGGTCAACAGGCCGAGGAAAGCAAGGTCGCTCCACGCCGCGCCCACGCCTGCCGCCGGAAATGTCGCCCCTGAAGTGCTGGTCAAGACCGTGGCGGACCTGGAATTATCCGTTCGCAGCCGCAAGGCATTGCAACGGCTCAATATCAACACGCTGGGCGAATTTGGCCGCTCGCACCGAAGACGAGCTTCTGGGCTGCAAGAATTTCGGGCAAACCAGCTTGAATGAAATCAAGCAGCAACTGGTCACGTTCGGCATGAGCTTGCGAAAGCTGGACGAGTAAAGGCGAGGACAACGAGAGGCTCAGAGACGAAGAGACGAGAAATCAGTAGGTGTGTGATCGCAAATATCGCGCCTTTGGTAACAACTGAGGGTGTTGCGATGTTTTTGATTTATGGATGTACGCTGAAGCGGACCCTACGGGAAGCATTCTCATAGCGGGTACTCTGAAGGCTCTAAATGACCGTGCCCGATCTGTGTAGGGCTTCGCACTGCGGCACTCTTCCAAATTTAGAGCGACTAATCGCGCAAAGGCTATCTATGCTTTGCGCGGTACTGATTGATACAAAAATTTATCGCGGCGCAGGGCTTGGCAATTGGTTTTTCCGGTCCAAGTTGCCAGTGGAATTCGTGGGTGCCATGTCCCACGCTTGCGTGGGCATGCCGTTCCGTGTCGGTCGTCTATGCACGCAAGGCATGCCCACGCAAGCGTGAGACATGGCATCCGACTGACCAATCGAGACGCGCGAATTCGTTAGACGACTGATGTGTCGATTGTCGCACGGGCTCGGTATAGGTTCCTCGACACGAAGGCAAGAGCAGAGCCTTCTTCGGAAAACTTGCTTTTAAAATCTCCCCATAGAGAACGCGGGCTGACGAGTGACATCATCTTTAGCTCGACCGCCACCGCGTTCGCTACGATTACGGCTTTTATGGGCGTTGGGTTACATGCGCGGCTCTATTACGACTCTTTTCCAGGCAGGGACGCCATGGATATATTCAGCAATCGAACTTTGGACCGCTCGTCCGACAACTCAAAACAATTGGGTCGCCGACCATTTTTGCTGGCGCTGGCGGCGGGGGCGTGTTCGATTCCACTAGGGTGCGGGCAGAGCCAAAACCGAGCCGTCACTCCATCGGGAACGCCTGCACTTCGGGTATTGATTTTAGAAAATCGATCCCAGGTTATTCTACGCGCCGCCGACCCGCCGATGCTCAGCACCGGCACGGGGTCCGAAAAGAACGCCTGACTGCTTCCGCCGGCGGACTTTCCATCAGTCGCACCGAAACGGGTTGGAAAATTGGCGACCTCTCCGTCGGCGGGGGGGAATTGCTGATCGAACCAGCAAGCGAAGGCTCAACTTCAGTTGACGGGCACGCGTACCGCGGAGTCTACCGCTTTATCCCCAAAGGAAACGGACTGTTTCACGTCATTAATGATGTAGACGTGGACGGCTATCTTATGGGCGTGCTGGAGAAGGAACTCCTGCCGCGCTGGCACGACGAAGCTTTTCTCGCGCAAGCCATCGTCGCTCGGACCTATGCTATCTACGTTGCCAGAACCAATGCCGCCGGCTCGACGTTCGATCTCTTTGCCGACACGCGCAGCCAGGTGTACGGCGGGATTGTCGCCGAAACCGCCCGCTCTCGCCGTGCGATCGAAGCAACACGCGGCGTGGTCGTCGCGTTTGGACCGACCGGCGAAGAACGCATCTTCAAAGCCTATTTCAGCTCCTGCTGCGGCGGAGTTTCTCAAACCGCAACTGCGGCGTTTGGAGACCCACCAAGCGAAGTTTTCACCGAACAAAACGTAGGCACGCGCTGCTCGGGCTCGACGAAGTTCTCGTGGCCGACGTTAACCATCACCAAGGTTGAAATTACCCGCCGACTAAGGCTCTGGGGAACACGCAACAATGCCCGGAAAAGTCGATTGGCGATGTCGCGGTGGTCGAAGTGTTGTCGGCCAACCGATTCGGTCGCCCTGAAAGCTTCGCCCTGACCGACAAACGCGGCTACCGCTACCGAATGGGAAGCGAAGACTTCCGCCTGGCCGTTAACACCGATGCCCCCGACGGCTCGCGGCTTTTCAGCAGTTTCTGCAGGCCGGTTAACGACCCCAAAGCCGTCCGCTTCACCGATGGTCACGGCTTTGGCCACGGGGTTGGCTTATGCCAATGGTGCGCCGAAACGCAGGCCATCGCCGGCGTGTCTCACGAGCAGATCGTGTTGAATGCTTATATGAAATCGGTTCTTGTGAAAGCTTATTGAATCGCTGAAGTGAAAACCGATTCAACGAATGCGTTCGTAATAACTTCCAATTTGCAGGACGTGTTGTCGTGGCGGACTCGCGGGTTATGATGGCTCCTCGACTGTAAAAGCGGTGCGAATGTGGAAGTAAGACTGAGCCCTCCGGCTTTCGCTATTATGCATCACATAGGTAAAATGCAAATGATAGCCGAAGCCGGAAGGCTTGGTCATACTGCAACAGATGCGATTCGCGAAATGCGTGTTACGACCACGAAATGCGAGCTGAGCCGAATTCTAAGCAACCGGCGCTGACCCAGCCAGGACGGAATGTCCGGCATGATGGCCGACCATGACGTCGCGTCCGGTTGATGCCTTAACATAACGAAGCGTTTTGCCAACCAACGTTCCCGGCGGATCGGAAACGTCGAGATGATCGAGAAGACTCAGCACTTTATCCACGTGAACCACGCTGCTCGCGCAGTCGGCCGTCGGTGCCGGCAAAAACCGATACGTCCCCTGATTTAGCGGCGGCGATGAGATCTCGGTCCATCAGCAAATCCATTGCACGACGATCATCGTCGCGAAGTTTACGGCTCATAATGATATCCCCGGCAATCCGTTGGTGGCCGACCCCATTGTCAGCAACCGGTCGAGCTATTCCTACCCTACATACACGCACCAGACCATGACGTTTTCGCCAATGTTTGGTGAAGACGTTCAGCGCGAGCGTGTCGTACATAACACGCGTTCCGCAAGATGGCTATGCCCGTTTCAGGCTCCTGCCAGACGTGCCCGGCAATCCGCCGGACGTGAACGTCAACCACGCATGCCGCAGATGGGAACAGCTAAAGCGGCACCCGCGTGTCAACTCTCTCTCACTACCCTCTCACTCGACTTACGCCGTGGGTTTACCCCGGTTCACAGGTTTTTTCTCATTCGTTGTCTTCCAGCGGTCGGCAAAGTGCGCAACTGCCGCATGGAGACGGGATTTAACAGTGCCCAGGGGAATATCCAGAATTTCACTTATTTGTTTGTAGGGGAACTGGTGGAAATAAGATAGCAGCAAAATTTCCCGCAAATGATCAGGCATTCCGGTTACCGTATCGTGGACCAATTGCTGGAGTTCACGCTTTTCCATCGGCTCCCCGGGCAATTCCGATGCCGACTTCATCAGGTCGATAAATTCGCCGCTGTCGGAGTCACCGGGGCTGATCGACGCCTGTAATGGATTAGTAGGTCGGCGTGCCTGCGATCGGATGAGGTCGCGTGCCTTATTGGCGGCGATAGTGAAAAGCCACGGGCGGAATCGGCGTTGAGGGTCAAACTGCTCGGCGGACTGATGCACCTGCAAAAATGTTTCCTGAAATACATCTTCCGCGCTCGCCCGATTTCCCAGGAACCGAACGAGGAAGTGATAAAGTTCACGCTGGTAGCGTTCAACCAGTTTTGCAAACGCGCTGTTCTCGCCATGACGATAGTCATCAAGCAACTGCTCATCCACGCGTCCGGGCTGTCCGGCGGCAGGGGGATATTTAACGGGAGGAGATATAAGAGGCTCTAATTCAACTTCCCTGATTCCTGGCAACATGGCTGGCCCTCCATTAACACCGTCAGGCCGCTTAGCGTTTTCGCGGACGGGCGGGGGCTTATTTTGTTCAACTTTCGTTGTACGCTTGCGTGCATTCATGGCACATTGTTCAGCAAAGCAGTATTTTCATTCCTCGTCAAGGGATACTGCTCCCTATAATGTAATCCGCGTCACAACCAAAGCATCCTCTACAACTATCAAATCATATGCCTTCCACCGTCAAACTTCCGATAACCGCCAATTTTTTCGACCTGACGGCTCCGCAGTTTGACGAGATTGTGCTTGCCCTTGGCTGGCCTAAATTCCGCGGGCAGCAGGTTCGCGATTGGGTCTACATTAAACGCGTAGCCGACCCGGCACGCATGTCCAATCTTTCAAAAGCGGACCAGGAAACCCTGGCCGCCAATGTGCGGTTTGCGACCTCCTCGATTGCCGCCAATCAGCTTAGTAGTGACGATACGCTTAAGCTCCTTCTAACATGGGAAAACGGTTCCAACGCCGAAACCGTGATGATCCCCGACGGTCCGCGCCGCACCGCCTGCGTCAGCTCGCAGGTCGGATGCCCGGTCGGATGCAAATTCTGCGCGAGCGGCGTGGCGGCGTCAAAGGAAATCTCTCCGCCGGGCAGATCGTCGAGCAGATCTTCCGGCTCAACGAATCTGCTGCGTCGGGCCCAAGAGAGCGGATCACCACATCGTCTTCATGGGCATGGGCGAGCCGCTGGCCAATTATGCCAACGTGATTCGGCCATCCGCGTCCTGCACGATCCGAGTGCTTCAACATCGGCGCCCGCAAGATCACCATCTCCACCGTCGGCGTGCCTTCCGAAAATGCGGGCGCTGGCCGAACGAAGAGTTGCCGCTCAATCTCGCGATCTCGCTGCACGCCCCCAATGAAGCGCTGCGCAAGCAGCTGATTCCCTGGGCCGAGCATTTCGCGCTCGACGAATCCTCGATGCCGCCCGCTATTACTTCGATCGGACCGGCCGCGAGGTCACGCTGGAGTACATCCTGCTCGCCGGCGTCAACGACCAGCCCGAGCACGCCCGCGAACTCGCCAAGCTCTGCAGGACGCTGCGGGCCAACGTCAACCTGATTCGCTACAACGAAGTCGAGGCCTGCCCTTCGCCCGGCCCAAGTCCGAGGACGTGATGCGCTTCCAGGAGATCCTGCGCGACGCCGGCGTCAACGCCCACGTCCGCAAAAGCCGCGGCCGCGACATCGACGCCGCCTGCGGGCAACTCCGCCGCAAATCGATGGAGACGTTGTTACCAGTCGCAGAAGACGCGGCAACGGTTAGTCTGCCGGTGGTAGGATAATTGCGCGGCGACCTAGATTTCTCAAATCACCTAATCAGAAAAAATGCCTCCCGTAGCGTCTTTTTCAGGGGCGGTCAAGTGCCGTTCGGCAACGAGCAGCCTTCCACTTCGAAGCGCCACAGCATCGGTTAAAGCGGACCCTACGATTCGTGCCTTCATGGTTCGTGGGTGCGCGAACTCACGTTTGCGTTTTCATGGGAAGTAAATCCCTTACGATCGACGAAAAACCCGGTAACACGGTTTCTCCGGTTATCGTGTCATTTTCACTGAGTTCCGAAACGGAATGGTCCAAGCGGTGGATACGAATAATCCGCGAACTGGGATTGACAACCCATACCAGTTTTACCCCCGCCAAGTGGTAGTCGTTCAACTTCTCGTCGAGTTCGTAAATCTTGTCGTTTGGCGACACCACCTCAACGGCCAGATCCTGTGCGATGGGAACATGCCCGTTTCTCGGGACCTATGCCCGTGCCGTAACGACAAATGCAACATCCGGCCTGCGAATTTTAGCCGGGTCATGGGAAAAACATCGAAAACTTTGTTCTGGGAAGACGTCGCCGGCATTCGTCGCATTCGAATGTACACCAGCGCTGCTGAAATGAGACCAGCCGTCTTGCTTGCCAGTGAACTCGTCTGCTTTTCCACCAACTTTCCATCCACCAACTCGAAGAGACCATCCTCTTCGAGTTGGAAAAGATGGTGCAAGAGCGGTTGTCATAAGCAGTTCTATTCATCGTCGTCTTCGAATTCCTCGTCTTCGTAATCGTCGTCGTCGTCATCATCGTCGGGGTTGTCGAAGTCGTCGTCCTCTTCTTCCTCGTCCTCGTCGTCATCCTCTTCTTCGTCGTCATCATCCTCTTCATCCTCGTCGACGTCCTCATCGACTTCGTCTTCTTCTTCTTCGTCCTCATCTTCGTCGTCGTCGACGTCATCGCCGTCTTCATCCTCGTCTTCGTCTTCGTCCTCGTAGCCGCCTTGCGTTTGGCGGCTTTGGGAAGAAATTCCTCATCGAGCAGGCTGGAGAAATCTTCGATGCCATCGCAGACGATGGATTCGCAGGTGGAGGCTCCGACACGGCCTTGCCCGTCCGAGCCGCCAAGCAGATCGGAGAGAAGCGCCAGTCCGTTGGTTTCGAGTTCGCAGATCATAGGTTATTCCCTTACATGGCACACCGCGGCTGATACCGGCTATTCTGCCGACCATATTGGCCCGTTGGTCAGCCTTCCGACGGGCAAAGTCGCGGCATTAAAGCGAGGGCATCGTCTGTCGTCAAGCACGAACTTCACCGCTATCCGGAAATCCACGATCGGCCTGAGCAAATACCCGGCGAAGCACTGCGGGCATTTTTCATCTCAGAGCCGCCGAGCGGCTGCGCTGCAGTGACGAATGTCCGAGTGGAGACCCGTGCATCAGCCCTGAAACGCGACAACGCTCTAAACGACAAACCTCACACACTATCTTTTCTGCGAATTTCTCTGCATCTCGCGTCTCTGCGTTCAATCTTTAATTTCCAAACCAGCGACGGTGCGTTTGTGCAGGATGCCGCGAATTCAGTGCCCCGCGGAGCAGCAACGCATTCCCGACGACCGTTATGTCCGACAGCGCCATGGCGGCGGCCGCGACCAGCGGGCTTACCATTCCGAACGCCGCCGCCGGTATCGCTATGACGTTGAAAATGAACGCCAGAAAGAGATTTTGCCGCATTTTTCGCATGGTCGAGCGGGAGAGTTGAATGGCGGCAGCCACGCCCGTCAGGCTTCCGCTTACCAGGACGATTCCGCCAGCTTCCCTTGGCAATAGTGCGTCGGCCGGCTCGAACCGGAGCGGCAGAAACTGGTGTTGTTGGCGTACTACAATGGATGGAGTCGCGATCAACTGGCGCTGAAATTCGAGACGCCGGTGAACACAGTGAAGACCTGGCTCCGCCGCAGCATGACGGACATCCGGGAGTGCCTGGGACTGCAATGATGGCCTATAGTGAAGACGACATCGCGCTCGCCGCGGAATATGCACTCGGCACTCTGGATGCCGCCGAGCGTGCGCAGGTCGAGACCAAGATGTCCGACGACAAGGACTTCGCGTCCATCGTCGAAGCGTGGGAGTACAAGCTTGGCGTCCTCAACCAGATGGTGGGATCGGTCGAGCCTCCCACGGAGGTCTGGAACAAGATCAGGACAGCGCTAGGTCATTCTGAATCGCCGGCGCCGGTTGCGCTTCCCGAAGCGCCGTCGCCGCCGGTCGCGCCTGCTATCGTTGTCGAGGCTCCTTCTGTTCAGGCTCCTTCCGTTCAGGCTTCTCCCGCTCAGGCTCCGCCGGTTCACGCCCCTCCGATTCAAACCACTTCCAACGTGGTTGCGTTTCCGGGGCCGGTCCGGCGCTGGGGCACGCTTGCGGCGCTGTCGAGTGCGATTGCCGCGGCGCTGGTCGCCGTGGTGGGCATGCAGATCTTTCAGCCGGATATGCTGCCTGCCGGCCTTCGTCCGAAGCAGCGCACGCAGGTGGTTCAGGTGCAGGCGCCACCATCCACGCCGGCGGCCGCGCAATATGTCGCCGTCCTGCAGAGGGAGGGCGGAGGTGGAGCGCCCGCGTTCATTCTCACGGTCGATGGAGCGACGAAGAGTTTGACCGTTCGCAAGGTCGGCGCCGCCACCGAACCGGGAAAGAGTTACGAACTGTGGCTGGTTTCCGACAAGCTGCAACGGCCGCGGTCGCTCGGCGTGATCGGCAACGGCGATTTTACCGCGCGGCCCACGCTTGCTTCCTATGACAGCGACACCCTGAACAAGGCAACCTACGCGGTGTCCGTCGAACCCGAAGGCGGTTCGCCAACCGGCATTGCGACGGGTCCGATCGTCTACACCGGAAAACTGATCGAAACCGTTCCTCCGGCTGCCGCCCGCAAGTAAAGACGAGACAAAAGAAAACGCCCGTGGGGAGCGGGCGTTTTCATCGTCTTAGTCAACTTGGGGTCTTCTAGTTACTCACGTGGCGACTTTGGGGGGCTGATAAAGAGCCGCGTGAATTCGTGAAACTGTTAGCGGACCAACATTGCATCTGAACTTGTGACCACTACCGGCTTGCCGGCTTTGAAAACACGAGCGGTCTGCGTAAATCCTTCATCCGAGGTGTTCCGGGCGGAGATGCCGAAGCCAGCGACCGCGATACCCGCGACCAGCGCAACCACCACGATCTTCAGATGGGTCGAACGATCGGCGCTGTAGATCGAATGGTTCATCCAAGCCTCCTGGCGTTGCAGCTTTGAGGGTGGGTATGCTTCGCCCACCCGCTGGTTCAACGTCTCGTTGCAAGAAACGTAAAGACTCGGTTTTATGTTCCCAAGGGGCGATCACAAGGCAGTGATCAAGCTTGATAGTTCGCGATTGGAAGCGGCGTTCCGCTGTCCGTATTCGATATTATATAGTTGCAACAATAGCTTATGTGACAAGCGCCATTTGATAACCCAAAACAATCGGGGAAACCGGATTTTAACAAACCATTTGTCTGTGTCTCAAAAGCCTCGGCGGTCAAGTCTCGCTGTAAGGGCAAAGTTGCTTTTTCACGAAGCACCACAGAAAAAAGTCATGCAGGTACTTCGCCGCGGTTAAGCCATTCTGTCTCCAGATCGGAAATCGTCGATGCTCGGCAAGTGTCTCGCCTACGCCATCGTGCTCTGTTGTCTGGCGCCCCGCGCGGAGGCCGCCGGCATTCAACTTCTCGACTTCGATCCGAATCTGGCGGGTGCGATCTGGTATCCCTGCGCGGGCGAACCGACGCCGGTACCGCTCGGCAGCCTGACGGTAGGACCGATCGAGACGCTGATGGGGGTGAAGGACTGTCCCATCGCCGATGCGAAGCTGCCGCTGATCATATTGTCACACGGGCGTGGCGCGTATTTTGGCGCGCACCATGATACGGCTGAAGCGCTGGCCGACGCCGGGTTTGTCGTCGCAGCCATTAATTATCCCGGCGACAACGGGAATGACCTGTCGAAGCGTGACGATCTGTCCGTGTTTGCTTCGCGTCCGGTGGACACGATCCGCCTGCTCGATTTCGTGCTCCACGACTGGAAGAACAACGCGGCGGTTGATCCTGCCCGCGTTGGTTTCTTCGGCTTTTCCAAAGGCGGTTACACCGGCTTCGTGCTGATGGGCGTAACGCCGGACTTCAATCGCTTTGCAAAATTTTGTCAGGAGAAAGCGGACGTGTGCGAGCGGCTTCACAACGGAGAAGGGGTGACTAACTTGCCGTCGGACGCGCGCATCAAGGCTGCGGTTATCGTCGATCCGATGAATGTAGTTTTTACACGGGATAATCTGGCGGCGATCCGCATCCCGCTGCAGTTCTGGCGATCTGAACTCGGAGGTCCAGGGGTAGGCGACGGTTCGGGCAATGCGCGCATCGCGGACAGCTTGCCCGGAAAACCCGAGATTCATGTTGTGCCGGCCGGTCACTTTACTTTTCTGGCGCCTTGCTCGCCGCAGCTTGCGGCGGCCATACCGCGCATTTGCACCGATGTGCCCGCGGGCTTCGACAGAGCGGCCTTCCATCACAATTTCAACGCGAGCGTGGTGCGGTTTTTTCAAGAGCAGCTCCCTAGACCGTGAACTTTAACGGAAGCGGCGTCGTCAGTTGGATTGGCGGCTGCGGGGGCCGTTCTCGCCGCCCAGGGCTAGGGACATCATTGATCCGCAATAACGGAGCTAAGGGGCACGTCCAGGGTGTAGACGAAACCCGTTGACTCATAAGCGAGCTGCACCTGTCCGTTGAGCTGCTGACCGAGAGATTGCATCATGCGCGTGCCGAAGCTGCGTCGGGTTGGCGCCTGAACCGGCGGGCCGCCGTGCTCCGTCCATGCAAGACGAAGCCGGTGCTTCTCGGGATCAATGGTCCATGTGACTTCAACCCGCCCCGATGGAGACGAGAGAGCGCCGAATTTGGTGGTATTGGTACAAAGTTCATTGAACGTCATCGCAAGCGCGACAACAGCGCCCGAAGTAATCCTGATATCGGGCCCATTGAAATAAAAACGTTTGGCTCCCGCAGTCTCGAAAGGCTCCGTAGCATCGCTGAAGGTGTGCGTAAGGCTCGCGTTCGACCAGCTGATCTGCATCAGAAGATCATGGGCGCGGCCCAGCGCTAACAGCCTGCCTTCCATCGCTTTCTGTCCGTGCTCGATCGTCGGAGCGGTTCGAAAACTCTGCGATGCAATGGCGCTGACAGTTGCAAGCGTATTCTTGATACGATGATGCAGCTCTCCCAGGATGAGCTTCTGCAGTTTGTCAGCAGCTTCTCGTTCCTTGGCGTCAATACCAGCCTGAGCCAGCAGCGCCTTGGCGTCTATGCCTGCTTGCTCAAGCAATAGCCGAAGGCTGTCGTTCTCGGCCGACAGAACGGCTTCCTGCGCCGAGCGCGGCACCGGCTCGACGATTGTCGGCGCCTGAGCAATTTCGCCGGCAAGCAATAAAGTCGCATTTGGCACCGCCTCGCTTGCGCCGGCGCCTACCATCGCTTGCAAGGCCGCAATCATCTTCTGATTGCTCAACGGTTTGCCAAAGAACCGGCTGTCGGCCGGCTTTTCCGTATTCGACGGGTTAACTTGGCCCGATACCAAAATAATCTTGATGGATGGCCAACGAGCCTGCACCAGGTGGGCCAACTTAAGGCCGTCCATGCTGCCCGGCATCTGAATGTCGGTGAAGAGTAAAGATATATCGGAGCGCGACTCCAGGACCGAAATCGCTTCATCGGCGTTGACAGCCTCCACAGGACAAAAGCCTGCATCTTCGACGATGTCTACCGCCCGCATGCGTAGAACCATCTCGTCCTCAACTATGAGGACATTGGGTATTGCAAGCGAAGCTGCGGACATGAAGGACACCTCGAGGTCGCCGATATAAGCACGGCTAAGAGCAACGGAGCTCGTCTCGGTTCGCGCGTTGGGCGATAGTCATCCCCCTGATCACGATCTCTACAGTATTCCGAGAAGGACCTTGGGAGAACATCTATTTTGAGGCAGCGAACGGGACTTCGCTTACGCGCAACCGCTTCACGAGCGCGACCAAATTCGGCGACGTGTCCATGCGCTTCCGGTCGAAATCGGCTCGAAGCCGTTCGCCGATTTCCTTGCTCATAGCTAAATTAGTGGCGCGGTCAATCGAGCTGTCGCCTTGGCGTGCGGAATAGGTCATGAAGATCCGATCTGGCTTTAAGAGAACAATGACTAAAACGCGCAGAAGTGCGCAACTAAACCACGAGCGTGCACGTTTTTGTCGAGTCGATAGACTTGCTGAGGAGGCGCGCTAAGGGAATTCAGCAGATGATCGAGCTGCGATTTCTGAACCCAACCATTGTGGTCCAATAGATAATCGACGAACATTTTCGCAAATTTTGGACGATGTTTTACCGCAGAAAGCATGGCTCTTTTGGTGACCGAAGTTATCCGGCAGTCGCCTATGGCTGTGGCTGTTGCAATGCGGACCGGGACGTCGTGAAGGCATGCTTCCCCGAAAAATTGCCCCTCCCGGGCCATTCCGAGCGACGTTTTTAAGCCGTCCTTAGATATGGTGGTTAGCTCTACGCAGCCCTCTTGCACGAAAAATACAAAATCGGCGTCTTCGTCTTGACTGTAAATCTTTTCGCTGTCTGCGTAGGTGATGGTCGTTCTGCCGCTTCCTAGCTGCGCCAGGAGGCGGTGGGCATCTACCTGGTCTGGTGTAAATGTCGGTTGCACGTGTTGATTCCTCCCTTTGGGCGGGAGCACAACACTCTCAGTCACCGTTAACAGCCATTAGAGGCGGTGATACGGACTAAACGGGCCAAACCGGTTTAAGTTCCATCGATTGCCGAACTGAGCGATTACCTTCGAACCAATCTTCGACTTGACAATTTTCGTTTTCTGGACTAAATTCCTATCCATCCCGTCCCACTTTGAGGGGCGTTGCCAGGGACGCTTGTTGGCGCGGGGCGGGATGGCGGCGCCTGCGGGCGCGGGGAGGACGTCTCCTCGCGCACTCGGGAGGTTTTGGGTAACCGTCCGGGTCCACTATGGGGCTCTGCCTTCAATGGCTGGACGCGGAACGGACGAAGGCGGGCGAAAGCCCGTCCGGGCGTAAGCCTTCGGGCTTCAGCCGTTCCCGGAAGTATGGTCCCAAAATCAGAAATCGCCGCGGTGGAGCGTCGAAAGGCGTTTCCGCGGCCGGCCAAAAGCTGGTTCGCGGCCCACACTATAAGGCGCGCCTTTCGGCGTTCCGCCTCCCTCAATTGTCGAGGGAGGAAACTGAATCCACCACTCACGCAACAGCATTTGCGGGCAGCAATGACGCTTGCCTGCCGTGCGAGCCATCCGGAGCGGAAATCATGACGGCGACAAAATTGTGGGACGCGAAATTTTTATTCGAACGCGAACGCTGCGCGCGCGAAGAGGCGGTTGCGGCGCTTACCGATGCGGATTGGCAGGAAGCTTCCGCGCAGTTCGAGCGCGAGCTATCCGATCACGTGCGCGGCTATCGCGACTGCCGCGACGCTGCGTGCCGGCGTGCGCGCCGCTGCGTCGGTTTCGAGCCGAACTGCTCAGGGCATCCGCCGCCGACGACAAATGCGTTGGCGATGGCGAACGAGCGCGACGACATCGAAGAGATTTACGCGCGAATGCAGATCGCGCGACGTGAGGCCGCACTTCGCCGCGAGACGGCATGATCGTAGACGCACAAAACAAAAAAGCCGGCGTCGCCGCCGGCTTTCATGACTTGTCCTGTCCTGCGACGGCGCGCTTTGCCGCGCATTCGCCGCCGCAATCAATACGCGGCGTGCAGCGTGGCTTCCTCTTGCCGCGCGATCGTGGTCTTCACCGCCGACTGCACCTTCTCGAACGCACGCACCTCGATCTGGCGGACGCGCTCGCGCGAGACGCCGAACTCGGAGGCGAGATCTTCCAGCGTCATCGGATCGTCAGCCAGACGCCGCGCCTCGAAGATGCGCTTCTCGCGCGGATTGAGCACGCTGATGGCACCGTTCAACGCCTCGCGGCGATGATCGAGCTCCTCGTGCTCGGCCATGATGGCTTCCTGGGTGGGCGAGTGATCGACCAGCCAGTCCTGCCATTCTCCGGCTTCGCCGTCGTCACGGATCGGCGCGTTGAGCGACGCGTCCCCACCGAGGCGGCGGTTCATGTCGACGACGTCCTGCTCGGTGACGCCGAGGCGTTTTGCAATCAGCTTCACCTGGTCGGGGTGCATGTCACCCTCTTCCAGCGCGGAGATCTTGCTCTTCGCCTTGCGCAGATTAAAGAACAGCTTCTTCTGGTTCGCGGTGGTGCCCATTTTCACGAGCGACCACGAGCGCAGGATGTATTCCTGGATCGAGGCCTTGATCCACCACATTGCGTAGGTGGCGAGCCGGAAACCTTTGTCGGGCTCGAACCGCTTCACCGCCTGCATCAGGCCAACATTGCCTTCGGAGACGACTTCGGAAATCGGCAGGCCATAGCCGCGATAACCCATGGCGATCTTGGCGACGAGCCGCAGATGGCTGGTCACGAGATGATGCGCCGCATCGCGATCGTCATGCTCGCGCCAGCGTTTGGCGAACATATATTCCTGCTGCGGCTCCAGCATCGGAAATTTGCGGATTTCGGAAAGGTAACGGGAAAGGCCGGATTCCCCATTGAGGATCGGCAGAGTAGCTGTACGGGCCATTTGAGCGCCCTCCAGTGGTTCAGGCTCCCGATAGCGGCGAGCCAGGCAGACGGACGCTTCGTTAAAGCCGACCGCGCTGCGATGTTCCGCGTTGGGTATTCAACGCAGGTGCAACATACACCAAACGCAGGGTGGGATGGAAGGATATCCGGTGTCACGTCAGCGTGTGGCTGGCATAACCTGCTGACATGGCGACGGTTTTCTGCGTTGCCTGCGTCATTGCGCCGCTCTCAGCGTGGTCTGCAGGAGAAGCATATCCTGCGGCAATGCCGCCTCCCAGTGCAGAATCTCTCCGGTCCTCGGGTGTTCCAGAGCGAGCAGGTAGGCATGCAGCGCCTGCCGTCCCAACAACGCCAAAGCGGCCTGGCTTCGCGGTCCGAGCGCGCCGGCCTTGGTCTTGAAATGAGCGCCATAGACGACGTCGCCCAGCAAGGGATGCCCGATATGGGCAAGATGCACCCGGATTTGATGGGTACGGCCGGTCTCAAGTTGGCACGCGAGCAGCGCTGCGGCCGGTTTGCCGTCGCGGCCATTGAAGGCCTCGGTGACCTCCCAGTGCGTGATCGCCTCGCGTCCGCCATCGCGCACGGCCATTTTCTCGCGCGCATGCGGATGCCGGTCGATCGGCGCATCGACCGTGCCATGCTGACGGTTGGGCACGCCCCAGGCGAAGGCTTTGTAGCCGCGCCGCATCGCACCGGTGCGGCCGTGATCGGCGAACTGCGCGGTCAGCGATTGATGGGCGCGGTCGTTCTTGGCCGCCACCATCAGTCCGGTGGTGTCCTTGTCGAGCCGGTGCACGATGCCGGGCCGCCGCACGCCGCCAATTCCCGAAAGCGATGCGCCGCAATGCGCAATCAGCGCGTTGACCAGCGTGCCGGTTTCATGTCCGGCGGCCGGATGCACCACCAGTCCTTTCGGCTTGTCGACGATGATGATGTCGTCATCCTCGTAGACGATATCGAGCGCGATATTTTCACCCGCGGGTTCGGCGGCGACCAGCGGCGGGCACATCGATTGTGATCGTATCGCCGGGAGCGACATGATAAGCGGGGTCGCGAACGGGGGTTGCATCTTCCGCGGTTTTGGCAAGCGAGACCTGGCCGGCCAGGATCAGCGTTTTCAGCCGCGAGCGCGAGAGTTCGGGGTTGCGTACGGCGAGCACGCGGTCGAGCCGGAGCGATCCCTCGTCGCCGCCGACGATGACTTTCAGCTTTTGAGCGCCATTGGAAAACGCGTGTTGTTCAACCGAAGAGCCTGTTTTTAGTGAAGAGTCTTGCATGACTGAAACTGTTGTACCCGAACCGACACCCGAACAGGCCGCGCTGTTTGCGCGGGTGCGGCGAATGATGATGATCGCCGGTCTTACCACGGCGCTCGCCGTTGCGGCCGTTCTTGTCGCCATCGGCTATCGGCTTTTTCGCAGCGGAGGAAATCCGCCGGCCTCCGATATCACGGCGACGTTGCCGAAAGGCGCCCGCATTGTCTCCACCGCCGCCACCGCCGACCGTCTCGTCGTGACGCTGGATAGTGGCGGCGCCATCGAAATTCGCACCTTCGATGCGAAAACGCTGAAACCATTGGGCAAGCTCAAATTCGTCAGCGAGCCCTGAGGCCAACCGCTGTCTTGCAGACGCTGCGTTTCAGGGCTATTGCCTGATCGTTCGCTCCCTTCGTCTAGCGGTTAGGACGCGGCCCTCTCAAGGCTGAAACAGGGGTTCAATTCCCCTAGGGAGCGCCAATGATTTCAAACACTTAAGAAGAATGTTCGTCATCGCTCTGCCTGTGGGTAAGCATGGGTAAGCATGGGGTAAGCAGGGGATGCCCTTTGCCGGTGCGGCCTTAACTGGGGCGCACCAATCTAATCTTCTTCACGACAAGCTTTTTGTCGATGGCGTGTTCGGCATCCTTTATGGCTGCAGCTTTCGTAGACGGCTTGGCCTCGAATGGCATCGGTGCCGATCATGAACTGCCATTTCCAAATTTGACGGCCGATGGTTTGCACCACCGCGTATTCGACATCACGATATTTCACGTCTGCCTACTCCGCCGCCCTCGGCACACCGTATTGGTCCGCAGTGCCGGCGGGACGTTCAGGCCCGCGTCGCCCCTCACGTATAGCCCGCTTGACCGTTTCGGGATCGCGGCGTTACTCCGGGTCGAGCGCTTCGATAGATTCACGCTCAACTTTTTTAATGGCTTCATGGGTACTGGCCGATTTCAGCGACTACAGGATTGGAATGGTTGACCCGGCTTCCCGCAACCTCCGCCACTCGGGCCATTGCGCTTCGACCAAACTTTGATGCACGCGGCCATGGTTGGGAACGTGCGGGATGACACTCCGAGCTGGCACTTTTGCATGCATATTGCATTGCAAATAGCGAAAGATGGCGTCGCCGTTAGAAGAACGCTCGACGCGACGATCCCTAGACCTGAGCAAAAGACCAAAAATGTTTTGCGCACTGGGTTAATTCCTCCGGTGGTTTCAAGGAGTGGAACACTACCGGCGAATTTAACTTAGGGAAATTAGGCCACTACCATTTTCAAATTAGGCCACTGAGGGTCAAAAATAGGCCAGCACCGCTTCATGCAGCTGGAGAGCTTCATTCATCGTGATGTCGCTCATTTCACAGATCCTCCCGGATGCCCTTGAAGACCGGATGGCGCACCTTGCCCTCAGCCGATTTGGCGCGGTACTCGACTTCGGCAAGCAGTGACGGCTCAACCCAAATGCCGCGATGTGCGATCCTCTGCGCATAGGGTTGCGTCTTGCGTATCAGCGGCTTTAGCCGCGCTCGCAGATCGCTTTCAGACGCTTTATCGAAGCCATGATCGACCTTGCCGGCATAGACGAGCTTGCCGGCTTTCATCCTGCCGACATAGAGGCCGTCGAATTTGTTTTCCTTCAGCGCGAAGCCGGCGATCGATAACGTCTCGCGTTGTGCGCAGGTTTTTTTGACCCAATCATTTCCACGACCTGATGCGTATTTGCTGTCGCGCACCTTCGAAACGACGCCCTCAAGGCCAATGCCGCAGGCATGCTTGAACATGTCCGGTCCATCGACTTCGAAGCTTTCGCTGAACTGGATGTCAGTTTTCGCGATTAGCTTCTTCAAGATGCGCTTTGCGTTCGATCAGTGGCAGCTTCCGCAGGTCGTAGCCGTTCAGATACAGCAGATCGAAAGCGACCAGGACAATCTTGTCCGACTTTCCGCGAAGCTGATTTTGCAGCACCGAAAAATCTGTCGTGCCATCGGCAGCAGGCACAACGACTTCGCCGTCAATGATGGCGGACGATGCCTGGATCAGAAAAGCATCATTAGCGATTTTCTTGAAACGGTTGGTCCAGTCATTACCGCGCCGGGTGAACACGCGAGCGGCTTCGTGAGCGACGTGAAGCTGAACGCGATAGCCATCGAATTTGATTTCGTGAATCCAGCGGCTGCCCGATGGTGCCTTTTCGATCGACGTTGCGAGTGCGGGCTCTACGAATCCGGGCAGCGGCGCTTTCACACCGATTGCCGCAGGCTTTTTGCGCTGGAACGCCACTTACGGCCTCAGAATGACTTCGCCAGTCTTTTCGGTAGGCTTGGAGCTCAAACTGGCGCTGCGCATCCAATCGCTCGTGTAAAGCAAGCCTTGTTCCGCTTCATCAGCAATCAGCGCAAGAGTCTCGCTGCTTCAGCATCCTGCTCAGCCAGCGCTAGTTTTCGGTATCGTATGGAACGCGGGTTGCTCATGCGAAGCGCAGTGCTAGCTGCCGTTCGGGCCCGGCGTAGCGTTCAACGAAGTCTGCAATAGATGGGAGTAAGATCATCGCGCGATCCCGCGCGGCGCCAGATTTCGTGCGCGATATCTTCAGAAACATCATTCGCCCAGCGCTCATCAAGATTGAACGCCGCTACAGCGACAGGTTCCTTGTATTGGCCTGTTATCAGATCGGAAATGACGGATTCCAGATCGGTTCGCTCGGTATCAGCCTCGCACCAGGCGCGGCCTTCTCGGCCGAAGTCGTTCAAAACGAGATAGACCGTTTGATCCTGCCATTTCGGGACAATCGACGGCGCCCAATTCGACTTACGCATACCGGAACTCCTACGCTACAGAACCGGGATTCAAGCTTGGGGATGGCGAATCGTTCCTCTACCGGCGCGCTGCCAAATCGGCCCATTTTTGAGCGCTGCCGCTTGGCGCGGTAATGGGAGGACAACGATGGCGGTTAACAAGCCTGTCGGCGACAATGCGCGCAAAGGCGCAGTGAAGAAACGTACCCAGCTCAAAACCAAGGTGATGGGCAAGCCAGCCTGGACGAAGCGCGACAAGACGTCGGGCGAGTTCATGGCGGTCAAGACGGCAAAGAAGAAAAAGGCCGCTAAAAAGTTCAAGGGCGTCAGGATCGAAAAGAAAGCCAAGTAAACCCGGCTTACAGCGGCTTTGTTTTCCAGAACCTGGCCGCCCATCTCCGCAAAAAGCCTACCGAAGGCGCGGGTTGCATGTCCATGAGACGGGCTTCGGAGAGACCATGCTGATCGTCCTTCATCCCTAGCAGCATGGCAATTTCTTCGAAGCTGTTTTCATCCCCCGTTTCGATCAATCCAGCGAGGCCTTCAAGATTGCGGTCCGGTTTTTCTGACATCACCGTTCTCCGGGCCACCAAGTGGACGGGGGATGTCGAGCACTGATCGGCTCGGCGCGCAGCGCCACCAGCTGGCCGCGCTTGACCGGGTAGCGACTTGATTGTGAGCAATCTTTGCAGGCCATGCGACGTTCTAGTTCATGGATCGGCGTCGTATCCTTTGGGCGGCGGATGATCGTCAGGTCTACCGTTGAATGCAGATCGCAAGCAGCGCATCTGATTTCGAGAAAGCGATAGCCGGCATTGAGCGCGTCCCCCATCATGGGCGATGGTTGCGCTGGTCCTCGAAAGCCGAGCATGCGTTTGGTCCACGCTTCGCAGGCGAGTATGTCAGCATTCTTCCGCGCTTCATGGCGCGCTCGGCCGCTATCCTTACCGATGTGCCGTAGAGGGATTCGCGAGATTTGGTGCCCATGACCGGGCGAGCGTAGAAGTTTCACAGGTGAGGTCGCAAGTCGCCAGAGAGCGCGTACTGGCCGAATTAGGCCACTCGCAAAAGCAAAGTAGGCCACTGCATAATTTATCAGCAGCCACAATCACGAATTTTTTAGGTCAGTTTCGCATGCTTCAACGGCTCGCTGGTGTGAGCAATCTAAGTTGCCGCTGCCGGTGCTTTCTCACACGGGCAGCGGCTTCCTTTTATTGGCTGGTAAAGTGGACGCCAACGACGAGGTAAGCTTTTCCGATACGGACGTTTTGCGTCTGGCGGCTCCTTTTACGCTCGCTATCGCGAGACGCACCCCGCCTTTCGCAATGACCGTGGCAGACTTTTCCGTGATCGAAGCAGCCGACCTAGCTGAATATCTTATATTGGGTTTGGAGCGCATGACCGCGCCAGAAGATGAAGAGTGTTTATTGGACTAAAGGCACTCGCAGAATTCAAAATAGGCCACTATTAAGGGAACAATTCCAACAAGGGACGGTTGGGCCGAAGCCGATTGGAATATCCCCCCGTATCCCTCAGTCGGCGTCTAACTGATCAGCCTCAGCGTCCCAAGCGCTGGGGCTGTTTCTTTTTGGCAACAGGGGACGGGCCAAGTTTCGGGCCGACAGTGCCTTGGCTCAGATAATTTTGTAGCAAGTTCGGCCTGATGGTGATTTGGGATCGACTGGACGCCATCCGGGATCAGGCCAGCTATCTGTTGGCAGGCTCCAAGGCGGGAGTCGCCTTCCAGATCATGCAAGCCAACGTGCATCTGGACGTTCTTGTCCAAGAGGACGAGCGCGAACAGCGCAGGATCGAAGCCCAAATGATCCGGCTGCTTTACCGCGCCACTGACTGGCTGGTGACGACCGCCTGCCAGAGGCCCAGCAATTCAGCATGGGCGAACACATCAACCCGCATCTGATCCTGGAAAGCATCAAGCAAACACGAAAGGCGGCATAGCCATGCGCAAGTCTGGAAGCAATCAAACGGCCATCGCGAAGCTTTCCGCGCGCCTCGACGCAAAGTTCATCGAACGCGCCAAGGCCGATACACCGGATGCCGACAGGGGCGTTCTGTAAAGGCAACCCATGCGCAGAAGTGCGCGCATCGCAAGTTCCCGCTTGGACGATGTTGTCACCGACATCGTGCAGAAGATCATGCGCTTGGAAGCAACAACGCCAACTGACATGCTTCTAAAAATCAGGGCCGCCGGCATCCTCGTTGACCGCTCGGATTACACCCAGGAACTCGCCAGCCTCGACAATTGGCAACCGCAGTTATCAGGAGCCGTATGTGATGACGCCGCACCCTATTTGCTGGCGTCGCTCAGGGACGATTTGCGGCGGCTTTAGCGGAGCGTAAAACCCGTAAGTCAGTACAAGGTGGAGAGGCCGGCCAAACCGACCTCCCACTATTGCTTTGATTATTTCTGCTGTTGGCTCTTGCTGTGTGCCGTGTCGGAATGATCACGCGCGCTCTTCGAGTGCTTCTGTGCTTCCGCAGAATGCTGCTGACCTTTTGCATGGTCGCCCTTGCCATGCTGCTCAGCAGCGTTCCGATGTGACTTCGCTGCGTTTTCGTGATGTTCGGCAGCTTTGTTGTGATCGTCTTTAGCCATTTGTTCTCTCCCTACGGGCATCGATGCCCACTCCACTGCACGAGCAGCCTGCGGCAAAAGTGTGGCACCGTCAGTGCAGACGCAATCGCTAACGGTGGCCGGGCCTTCACCTTTTGTTAACGACGTTGGCGCAGCCTGTTTCCGAACTATCGAGGAAGGCCGCCATGCTTCGTGACGAGCGAATTTGCGTTCCTCAATTTCTGCGGATCGGCCTTGGTGGTGCTGCGATTCTGATCGCGCTTATCGTGGCCACCGCTATTTCCTGATGAGCAGGCTTCCAAAATTCGCGGATGATGTTTCGTCAGATCGCCGTTCCGGCGGTACCCAAGACCGCGAGTTCCGGCTCGGCCCTCTCGGTTGTTTCGTGCTGGGTTTCGTTGCGGGAATCGCAGCGCTGTTGGTGTTCGGTGACACGAACATACTGCGCTATTACATCATCACGGCTTTTCGCTAGCCGCGCTCTATCTGAGCGTGCGCAACAAGTCTTAAATCTTGTGAGTGTACCAACTGGCATGGTTTCATTCGATCATTTCAGAATTGCGCTGCTTATTCGGCTTCAACGGGGAGAGGCCGCTGGGCAGGCCGACATTCCAATAAATTCCACGGAGTTCTGCAATTCGTTCCGCAGGGGCGGCTTGAATATCGACGCCTGTTGCGAAGCCATGAAAGAAAAAATGGAGCCGGGAGACATTATCGAACAAGAACGAGACAGTGGTACGGGGCTTACGATCCGCTATCGTCTCCCGCGAAATTCGAGTTAGGCCACTGCCGTTTTCAAACTCAAATAGACGGACCGGTTGGCCGCGATACTCCCGCGCGGTGCATGCGCGGGGCAAGAAGACCGCAACGAAGGCAGAAGCCGACAACATACGTCGTAATCGTCGCTGCATGGACAGGAACATTTCCAGTTTTGCTGCCTATCAGGTTATGAAAAGTTATCAGGTTAAATGCGACTGCGGTGCAGAATACGAGCGCACCGAGTTTAACGCGGCGCCACGCGAAGCTGACAGCTTCAAGTGCTCCGTTTGTCACCGCATTTTAGAGGCATTCAAAGAAACGAAGGCGCCCAGATACCGGCTCATCTGTGGGCCAATACGACGACCTTAAAATGAAGGCGTATTTGCGGGACCGCAAGTCCGAGTTATTTGCTACCAAAAGTGAGTGAAAAATCTTCCGCACTGTAGGTGCGGTCCTCACAGTGAATGGTGACAAAGGGAAGTCCCCCTTCCCGAAAGTCGTTGGCTGTCGCCAGAGCGCCTCTGGTAGTACGTTTTATGATTTTAACGCTGCCTGCTTTTTCGCGCGGCTTGCCTTCGACGATAAACACGACTTTCCCCATTAGAACCAGCTTACGACCTAACCCAAGCGCATCCGGAAAGCGACGCAAGAGATTATCACTTCGGCTTTTGCGCGCTGATGTGAAGAGCGTAAAGCGGGTTACGAAATTCGTCCCTGACTTCCATTCTCCAATCGTGGCCGGGCTTCAACTTTCCGTCGATGCTTTGGAGTATTTCGCCAGCCGTAACCGTGGCTTCTTTCCATGCTTCATGTTGATCCGAGAGCTCTGTGCCCTCATGATCGATGAAGACGGTATCGTGGTGGACGTCGAAAAAATATCGCGGCATGCAACGAAAATCTGAAATCCCAAAGAAAGTTCCTGACCTACTCAATTTTCAAACTGGCCATTGCTGTTTTCAAATATAGGCCACTAAGGGTCAAAACAGGCCAGCACCAGATTTTGAACAGTCTTTTTCGCTGGAAATCAAAATCAACGGGCTACTGGATTGGCACTTAGATACGAAGTGAATCGCTGTGCTCGCGCGTGTGATGCCGGCGATTTGCACTGCCCTATTTGCCTTTGTAGTTCGTTGATCAGATCGGCAACGCGGCTGCGCGTGAGGGCATCAAATCCCTGGACCAGCTGCCGGTAGCGGTGAATTTTGTAGTCTGTTTCCGCACACTCCACGCATAGGCACATCGTCAATTCCCCATGTCTCTTTGGACATCAAAACTGACGTGCCTCCATTCGGTTTCCGAGCCCGAGCTTTTATGCTGAAGAAACTCTCAAACTGGGGCGCAAAAGATTACGTGGACCGAAATCATTGCAACGAGCTTTTCACGTCGTAATCCTTGCTCTCCCGCTCGCGGGCAGAAATGCGAGCCAGAATCTCAAGGAGTTTGTCACGAGGCGATATTGCTTCAGTTTGAATAGGCCCATCATTCGGACCTGAGACCCGCAACGGCAAAACCTTGCCTAGGAGGCCCATAAAGGGTCCGGGATTGGTCCGCGCTGGTTCCTGCTATATTGGATCGATATTTCAGTTTTGAGGCTTTCCCGCCATGCGATTTGGCCGGTTGTTTCTGCTCGTTTGGTGGCGTCGGGATCCGCGTTGTAAATCCCTGGCGAGAAGAAATGCTCGGTCTACAAATGGCTGGGATTGCGATTATGGAAATCGGAAATTTGCCAAAGCGCGTCCTTAAGAACGGCATCGAATTTGATAGAGGCCAAGCAAAAAGCCCCCGGACGATGCCGGGGCTTTGACTTTGTGTTTTGATGGCCGCTTCGTCGCTCCCTAGCCGCCAAAGCGGTAATTGAGGCCAACGAGGAAGGTCTCAAAATCCTGCTTATTTGAGTACGTGAACGTACTGAAATCACACACTCCGGCACAGGTGTAGTTATTCGTTGACGCCTTGCTGCCGAGCCCAACGTAATTGTACTCGGCAAACACCGACCAATTCGGGCTGAATTTGTATTCGCCACCGACCCCGACGGTCCATCCGGTCCGGGTCGCGGACGAAACCCCGCTGAAGGGCACGAAGATCGTTCCGCTCGGGTCTGCGTCGGAATATCTGGTGTGCACCCAGGCGGCGCCGCCCTTCACGTACAGCAATGTCTGCGGTGTAACGACGTAGCCGAGACGCGCCGTCGCCGTCGTAAACCAGTCTACCTTGCTGGAGAGTGTTTCCGTGTTGGTGCCGGCATATGCGAAAGATGCCAAATGGCTGCCGTGTACATCTGCTCCATTAAACATGCCTTGCACGCCAAGCACCCAATTCGACGCGAACTGATAATCGCAACCGATCTGACCGCCACCAACAAAGCCCGTTGCATTGTGACTGCCGGCATCCGTCAAACCAACCGACGTTGGATCGTCGTCGGTGTTCGAGGTTCTTGACCAGCCCGCACCGACGTTTCCGCCAACGTAGCATCCGGTCCAAGTGAAGACCGGCATCATCGGCGCCGCCTTTGCATAGCGTGGAGCCATATCAGCAGCAGACGCACTCAGGGCACTGACGGCAAGAATGGAAACCGCAATCAATAGCTTGCTTCTCAAGAATCAACTCCCGGAGTCATAAGACCAAGCCGAATATTACACCATGGATCAAGGAATCCTGTGCCTAATTTGGCACACCAAGATTGTCCATTGGGGGAACCACCTCTTTGTTGTGCGGTCGGCAGCTAAGAGGCTAGCACGATAGGTCCACGGTCAGCAAAGCTTACCCGCCCACACGCCAGCGCTCGCCTTTTCGCCACCGCCTGATCGCTAGCATCTACGATGGAAGCGGGCAGAATAAACAAGCCCACGCTGTTTCAAACTTCTAAACCACTAGGGTTTGGAAACAGGTCAGTATTTGCGTTAAAAAGAAGAACAAACAATGAAGCGCCGTGTTGCGTCCGTGTTGCAGAGACTAGTCGGGACCAAACGGGAAAGCCCGATATTCAAAGGGTTTACCAAATATAGGACGCAACACGGAATTTGCGTACAGAACAAAGCGGATATTGCAAGAAACCCTTGAATTATAAGGCTAGTCTTGGCGCGCTCGGAGAGATTCGAACTCCCGACCCTCGGATTCGAAGTCCGATGCTCTATCCAGCTGAGCTACGAGCGCGTGCGCTTCGATTAACAGAACCGAATGCGCGGGGCTACCATCTCGCCCTCGCCGCTCGCATAAATAAAAAGCGGCTCCAGCGATGTAGCCGCTTTTTGCGCGATAAAAGAAAAGTCAGGCGCGGGTAGCGCTTTTTAACGCCACGCAAAAAAATCGAAACCGGAAAGCTGCGCGGTAGCAACTGCGGGCTGGCGCTGGATTTTGGCGATGCGGGCCTTCCTTACGACCTTGTGCTCCGGCTTTTTAGGCGCGACAGATTGCACCTGTTGCACCTGAGCATAAGCTTCCATTGGCGCGGTCGTCGTGTCGATGTCGGCAACCGCTTTCGGCGTCGCGGCAGCGAACTGAGGCAGCGCCGCCTGCGGCGCGATCGTCGGTTGGCTCGTATCCAACACAATGCGCTCCGGCCATCGCTGATCGGACTGAATTCGCACCATCGGCCGCTCCGCGTTGGCGGCGGAACCGTCGGCTACGGCTTCCTTCGGGGTAAAAGCGTCGGAGATGAACAAGAGTGCGAGAAGCGCCGCTCCGGCGAAGAAAAAGTACCGCACCCAAGGCATGTTATATTCCGTTCTGCTTCGCGCTTCGAATAACCAGTTGCGTAACAGCAGATTGCGCGATTAGTTCCTGTTCCGCATGGTTAGCTGAACTGTAACGTTACGTTTGTCTCTGCATGGATGGTCGCCTTATCGACAAACCATCAGTTTGTATGGTCACAGCCGCAAAACGTTCAAAGCGCGCAAGCGCTCACGAAAACGGGAGGATGAAATGCCTGCAGTTACCTGGGACCATGTTCATCTGCGCAGCCCCGACCCCGAAGCGACGGCCAAGTGGCTCCAGGACATTCTCGGCGGCGTCATCATCAGGGGGCCGAATCGGATCGACGTAAAACTTGGCGGCGCCAACATATTCATCGCGCCGGTCGCACCGGATGACGGCGTCAATACGGCCCCAGTGACGCCCTATCAGGGGCTCGATCACTTCGGCCTGGCGGTCAAGGACATCGACGCGGTGGCCGGCGAGATCAAGGCCAAAGGAGTGGAGTTCACGCGGGAGCCGGAGACCATCCGGCCGGGGGTGCGGATCTGCTTTATCCGCGGCCCGCAGGGCATCTCGATCGAATTGCTGGAGCGCGACAAGAAGTACGCGTGATCCGGCTGCCGACTTGATCGATCAAATTGCGCCGGAAAACGGCGCAAATTTTTAGCCCAGGATTACCGGTGCCAAAGCGCCGCGTTGACGCTGCGCCATCGGGTTTGGCATAACAGGCCGGGTGCTACGCGATCCGGGACGGTCGCGTCTGGATTTCCATGAAGAACGGCCTGTACTCCATCCATGTCGGCCTGCTCGACGGGCGCTCGGGCAAGGGCAGCGGCGTGATTCTTTTCCGGGACGGTCAGATTTTTGGCGGCGACGCCTACCTGTTTTATACCGGCAGCTATTCCGTGAAGGACAAGACCTTCAAGGGCGAAGTTCTGGTGCAGCAACATACCCGCAGTCCCGAGGTTAACCCCTTGTTCGGGGGGCCGAATCCGGTCGGCATCGGCGTCACCGGGACCTTCACCGACACCGAAGCGGCCATGAACGGAACGGCGCTGGTCGGAAAAGCCAGCCTGATCTTCAGCGCGACGATGCGGTTGCTGGCCGGAATGGACTAGCCAGGAATCGCTCGGGCGCGTCACGCATCCAATAGCGCGGCGACCGCCGGATTGACGAGATCCGGACGTGTCAATGGCGCCATGTGACCTCCGCCGGCGATTTCCCTGTAAGTCCATCCCGGGCTAGCCTGACGCAGGATTTCAGCGATCTCGCGGATCGGCAGGACGGTGCCAGGATCGTGCACAACCGACGTTGCCCGCGGCAGCAGCTTCGTCCATTGCTCCGCCGGCGTGGATTCATCCATGACGGCGTCCCACTCAAAGAAGTTAGGCTGAATCGCTTGGGCGAATGCCGCGCGCCGCTCAGGCGGTGTGCCGGCCCACGTGCCCGGACCATTCCAGTAATCGGCGAATTTCTCCGCCGCAGTTTCCCATTCGCCTCGCGCGCCGAACGTCTTGATGCAGTCGCGCAACGCCAACGCTTGCGCAAACGCTTCCGTCCGGCCGGCTTGCCGCAGCAGATAAAACGGGTTGGTCTCCAGCAGCACAAGCTTGGTGACGCGTCCACGCATCGACGCCGCAGTCTTCATCGCCACCGATCCGCCGAACGAATGACCGACGACGGCAACCTCATCTGCATCTGCCGGGACCGCTGCCTCAACAAGACGAGCCTGGTCCGCGAGCGTCTGCGTTGCTTCGCCGTGCCACGGCGGCGTGTCGCCGTATCCGAACAGATTGACGGCGCGGACGCGAAACCTGTCCTTCAGATCGTCCATCAGTCGCCGCCACTGCCGCGCGCCCGACACGCTGGAATGAACAAGCATGACGACAGGTCCGGTAGTTCCCGCTTCGATGAAATCTACCTTTGCCGACGGTGTTTGGGTGAATGTCATATCCTTGCCGACCTCACTCCGCCGCCTGCTCCAGCGGCGCCACGCGCGGCAGCAGGATTTGAATGCGCGTGCCGCCACTCGGCGCCGAGTCGAGGTCGAGCCGTCCGCCGAGGCGATTGGTGACGATGTTGTAAACGATATGCAGGCCCAAACCCGTCCCGCCCTGATCGCGCCGCGTGGTGAAGAACGGATCGAAGGCGCGCCTTCTCACGTCGAGACTCATGCCAATGCCGTCGTCAGAAAACAGGATCTCGACGTTGTCCTTGCCGGACGCCCGGACCGCAATGTCCACGGTGCCCGGCCTTCCGTTGGGAAAGGCATGCGCAACCGAATTCAGGAACAGATTGGTGAGCACCTGCCCATATGGGCCGGGATAGGAGTTCATCGACAGATTGGGCTGGCAGTCGACGTTGAGCGTCAGATTGTGCTTTCGCAAACCAGGCCGCAGGCTCATGACGACCTGCTCGGTGAGATCGCCGAGGTCGAAGGTGCGTTGATCCGAATAGTTGCGGTCGACGGCCACCTGCTTGAACGATTGAATGAGTTCCGCCGCGCGATTGAGGTTGGCCACCAGTTGCGCGGAAGCATCGCGGCTGGTCTCGAGAAACTCATTAAGGCTGGAGCGCTTCACGTCGCCGCGCGCGACTTCGGCGGCAAACAGCGCGCTCTTGCGCTCGAGCGACGATGCAACCGTCAGGCTGATGCCCACGGGATTGTTGACCTCGTGCGCGACGCCCGCGACGAGCCGCCCGAGCGCTGCGAGCTTTTCCGCCTCGATCAGCGAGTTCTGGGTCTCGCGCAGGTTGCGCAGTGCCGCTTCGGCTGAGTCCTTGGACTTGCGCATTTCGAATTCGCCGCGCTTGCGTTCCCCGATATCGAGCGCGACGGTGACAATGTGTTCGATCTCTTCCTCTGCATCGAACAGCGGCAGCTTGTTGACGAGCCAGTGCCGCATGACGCCGGTAGCGTCGATATATTCCTCTTCGTAAAAGCCCAGCTCGCTGCCTTCTTCCAGCACCCGCCGGTCATTCACGTCGGTTTTCTCCGCGCCGTAGCGCGACATCAGGTCGCTCGTCGTGCGTCCGATTGCATCCACCGGCTCAATTCCGAAAATCCCCGCCATGTAGCGATTCATCAGGATGTAGCGGAGGTCCTTGTCCTTGACATTGATCACGGCCGGTACGGTGTCGATCACCTCCTGGAGCAGCCGGCGGCCTTCGGCCACCGCATCTTCGGCACGTTTCTGGTCCGTGATGTCGCGGACCGTACCTTCATAGCGGACTACCTCGCCCCTATCGTCACGCACCGTCGTGGCGCTGTCGGACAGCCAGAGAATGCCGCCGTCGCGCTGGCGCACCTGATACTCGAACTCCCGCACCGTTCCGTCGCGCGCCATCAGCAATTCAAATTCGACGCGCGCCGCCGGATGCACGTAGATGGTACGCGTGAGGTCGGTAACGCCACGAATGAGCTCCGCAGGCGTGTCGTAGCCCATCATGCGCGCCAACGCAGGATTGGCGTTAACGAGCGCGCCGGCCGGCGTGGTCACGTAGATCCCGTCGACGGAGTCTTCGAACAGCTTGCGGTAACTCTCCTCGGCTAGGCGCTGTTCGGCGAGGGCGCGAACCGCCGCCTCGCGCGCGGCATCGGCATCGACCAGCGTGCGGCGAAACACTTCGGCAGAGCGCGCTATATCGCCGATCTCGTTGTTGACATCGGTGGCCGGGATCGAGGCCTGCTTATCGCCGCCGGCCAGCGCGCGGATCGAGGCGGCAATGGCGGCAAGTGGACGCACCGTCTTGCGCACCACGAATATCGCGGCGAACAGCCCGATCAGCACGCCTAGGGTGCCTAGAACGATACTCTGCCACTTTGCCTGCGTCAGCGTTTTAGCGAAATCATCCGACAGGATATGCCCTTGGCGCGTGCTGATCTCACGCAGCGTTTCGGTCACCTGCCCGATCAGCCGTCCCTCGGCGCCTAATACATTCTTGTCGAGCCCGGCGATCTCGTCTTCCGTGCTTGATATTGCGACAATCCCATCGGCATAGGCATCGACCGCGGCGCGAAGCGTCGGGGCGTCGATCGCCAGCGATCGCATGCGTTGCGCGGCCTCCGCAACTGCCGTCGGATCGTGGGCCAGTAAGGCAGCCGCGATCTGATTTTGCGCCCGGAACAGGCTTCTCGCAATCATGCGGTCGGGCACATCGGCAATGGCCGATTCGAATTTTTCGCGCAGCGGTGGTAGTGCGGCGGTCAAATCCGAGCGCCGCGCAATCTGTACGGTGACGCGCTCAAAACCCTCGCGGTAGTTCGCAAGGCGCTCCGTTACGCCATCGATCATGCCCTGCTGTTCGGATGCGAGCTTGAGCCGCGTCTCCTTGAGCAATTCGTCCAAAGACGAGGCCGCATTCCAGACGCGATCGGACCGAGCGCCGGGATCGGTGACGAAATCCCGCGCGGCAAGCCGCAACTCGTTCATTCGCCGGTCGATCTCCTCGGCCAGATCGCCGACGCTTTCCAACCGTTGCAATTCGGCGAATGTCGAATCGATGTGACGGATCGCAACCACGCTGGCGATGCTGGTCATCATCGTCATGGCCAGCACCAGCAGGAAGCTGCCAAACGTCAACTGACCGATCGAGAGTGAAAACGATCGCAGCCTTCGCGGTATTTTGTCGAACGGGGGTGGCATGATGTTTGAGAGGCCCGGCTACAGACGCTCGATATATACGACCTATTCGATCCCAAGGGGAATGCCGGTATTCGCACTGAACCAAGTGCAATCGTTCGGTTGCTAGCTGGGCTGTTTACGTCCGAGAAGGCCACCTGTCAGCAAGCCCGCGGCGATGCGCTTGCGGGACCGCCTCGGTTCGGTATGATCGCTCTCCGATCAAGACGCGCTGTTAGTGCCTGCCAAATCACGGAATCGCTCCGATGAATATCACCCAGGGCTTGCGCCGCGTCTTGCAGACCAATCCCGCAGGGATCGCTACCATCGACAGTGAGCGCCGGCGGACGTGGCGCGAAATCGGCGACCGCGTGGCGAGGCTTGCGGTCGCGCTGCAGGGAATGGACGTGAAGCGCGGCGACCGCGTCGCGGTGCTGATGCTGAATTCCGACCGCTATCTCGAACTCTATCTCGGCATCGCCTGGGCGGCGCGGTGATCGCGCCGACCAAAATCCGCTGGAGCCATGCCGAAATCGAGGATTCGCTGCGCGATTGCCGCGCCGCGGGTCTGGTGGTGGACAAGACATTCGCGGCGATGGGCGTGGAACTGGCGAAAGCCGTGCCGATCAAGCTTGTCTATGCCGATGACGAAGCCGGCCCGGTCGAAGCGCAGAACTATGAGAAACTGATTGCCTCGAGCGCGCCCATACCCGATGCAAATGTCCGGCCGCGAAGAGCTGGCCGGCATCCTCTATACCGGCAGCACCACCGGCCGCTCCAAAGGCGTGATGCTGAGCCATGCCAATATCGTCAGCAACGCGCTGCACATGTTGAGCGAGGCCTGCTGCCGCAGAACACCGTGTATCTCAACGCCGCGCCAATGTTTCATCTCGCCAATGGGGCGCGATGTTCTCCTCGCTGATCGGCGGCGGCACCAATGTGATCGTGCGGATTTTCACCCCGAAGTGGTGATGCCGATCATCGAAAAGGAAAAAGTCACGGCGACGCTGATCGTGCCGACCATGACCCAGATGCTGTCGGATCATCCCACCTTCAAAACCGCCGATCTCTCCTCACCTCAAGCGCATCATGTAGGGGCGTCGCCGATCAGCGAACCGCTGCTCAATCGCGCGATGGCCGGGCTGCCGGGTAAAGCATTTCATCAGCTCTAGGGCATGACGGAATTGTTACCGCTGGCGACGCATCTGGAGTGGCACCAGCACACCGGCGAGGCCGCCACCCAAAAGGACGGCCAGCGCCTGTGGCCGCGCCGCGATCGGCTGCGAGGTGCGCATTATCGACGCCGACCGCAAGCCTGTCGCTACGGGCGTGGTTGGCGAAGTCGCGGTGCGTGGGCAGATAGTGATGAGGGTTATTGGGAGCGGCCTGAAGAGACCGCCAAGGCGGTGATCGACGGCTGGATGCATACCGGCGACGGCGGCTACATGGACGAAGAAGGCTACGTCTATTTGGTCGATCGCGTAAAGGACATGATCATCTCTGGCGGCGAGAACGTTTATTCCATGGAAGTGGAGAACGTCATCGCGCAGCATCCGGCGGTGTCGCAATGCGCTGTGATCGGCATCCCTAGGCGAGACCGTCCACGCCTTCGTGATTCCAAAAGCGGCGCGGCGGTGAACGCCGGCGAGATCATCGCGTTCTGCAAGGAGAAGATCGCGGGTTACAAATGCCCGCGCAGTGTCGACATCCGCAGCGAGGCTTTTCCATTGTCAGGCGCGGGCAAGGTGCTCAAGCGCGAACTGCAGAGGCTGTATCGCGAGGATCACGCCGGGGTTGAAAAGGCGAAGGTGGGGTAGTTCTCTCCGAGACATCCGCCGTCATTGCGAGCGAAGCGAAGCAATCCAGACTCGCGAAGGAAGACTGGATTGCTTCGTCGCTGCGCTCCTCGCAATGACGACGAGAGCTGTACGATGCTACGGTATCGCCCCGACCTCGAACACGTCACCGTCGTAGCCCGCTTCCAGCGGTATGCGCAGCTGTCTGCCGCCGTTAAGTCTTGTCATGACGGGCATCACGGTGACGACCGGCTTGCCGCTGGAATCATTGAGCGCGGCCTTGACGGTGGCGTGCTTTCCGAGCCGGATCAGATTGCGCGTGGTCGGAAACGGCAGCTTAAACCGGCCGCTTTCGCCGCCCTCCAGCGCTTCCCGCGGCGACACCCAGATCGAGTCGGTCGATTCCTTGCCGTCGTGCGCTCCGATATGCTCGTGCGGCGCGGCAGCCAAAAAAAACCAGGTGTCGAACCGCTTCGGCATTCCCTCCGGCGTGATCCAGTGCGCGTAGGGCACCAGCAGATCGAGCGCCAGCACCAGTTGATGATTGCCAAGGATCTGCGCGAACGAAATCTTGCTTTCGCATAGCGCCGCGCGATGCGCGGCGCTGATCTCGCTGGCGCGCCCGGCATCGATCAACGTAGTCGACCCGAGCGGCCGGGCCAGCAGGATGCCGCTTTCCTCAAAGGTCTCGCGGATCGCCGCGATGCGGAAATTCAGCGTCGCTTCGTCAAGGCCCTCGCCGCCCGCGTGCAACTCGGACTTCGCGGCGATGTCCTTGTCGCCGGCATCGACGCTGCCGCCGGGAAACACCAGCGCGCCGGAATTGAAGTCGATCTCATAATGGCGGACCATCATGAAGACTTCGATTTCGTTCGCGCTCGGATTGTCGCGCAACAGCAGAATGGTGGACGCGGGGCGCGGCGGTTTGGCGGCTTCGGCCATAGATCAACCCGCCGCGCTGGAATGCTGCGATTGCAGATTGGCGCGCTTGTCGACCCGCGCCACGCGCGACAACAGGTAGTCCACCTCGGCCTTCGCGGCGGCGGTGATGGTGGCGCCCGGCTTGCGCTGCGCGCTCGATGCAATCACGCCGCGCTTGTGAAGCACGTATTTGCGCACCGCGAGTCCGGCGCCGGGCTGCTGCTCGTAACGGATCAGCGGCAGATGCGCGTCGAACAGATCGTGCGCCGCGTCGCGCTTGCCGGCCTTCGACAATTTCACAATGTCGATCAGCAATTCCGGAAACGCGTAGCCGGTCATCGCGCCATCGGCGCCGCGCTCCATCTCGAAATCCAGAAACAATCCGCCATTGCCGGTCAGGATCGACAGCGACCGCAGCGAGCTATCCTTCTGATAGCCGCGCAGCGTCGAAATCTTTTCGAGCCCCGGCCAATCCTCGTGCTTCAGCATCACGCAGGATTTTGAATCCATCACGATCTTGCGGATCACCGCCGGCGTCATGACCACGGTCAGCGTCAGCGGATAGTCCTGCAGCACCCAGGGAATGTTGTCGCCGATGGCTTCCTCGGCCTGCCTGAAGTAGCCGGTGATTTGATCGTCGGTGCGTAAATTTGGCGGCGGCGCGATCATCACCCCCGCCGCGCCGGCGTCCATTGAGGCGCGCGCCAGCGAGCGCATCGCCGCAAATCCCGGCGCGGAAACGCCGACAATGATCTGCATGTTCTTCGCGCGCTTGACGAAGCGTGTCGCCACCGCCTCGGCTTCGGAGCCTTCCAGCTTCGGCGCCTCACCGAGAATGCCTAAGACGGTAACGCCCTCGCAGCCGGCCTCGGCATAAAAGTCGGTTAGGCGGTCGACCGATTTCTCGTCAATGCGGCCGTCGTCGTGGAACGGCGTCGGCGCAATAGCGAAGGTGCCGGCGGCTTTGTGGGTGAGTTTCATGGGTGTTTTCCTTTTGCAACCAATTGTGCCGTCATTCCGGGCGCTCCTGCAGCGCAGGCCTCAGACGCGCAATTGCGCGTCGGGGAATCGATACTCCCTGTCGTGGTTATGGATTGCGGGCACATTTCGCTTCGATCACGCCCCGGAATGACAACTTAAAACCGCCGCGCGCCCATCTTGATCTCTTCGTCGGAAAAGAAAATATCGCTGGCGTGCTCGGCGATGTCCTGCGCCTTCCATTCGCTATGCGGCGGTTTCCAACCCGGCTTCTCCATCATCCGCATTTCACGCACGCCTCGCGGGCCAGACACGCCGAGCGTCTTGCCGGTCTGGTCGCCCGAGAGATCGCTGACCATGTATAGCACCGCCGGCGCGATGCCGTCAGGGCCCAGCGCCATGCCGGGGTTCTCGATATAGCGCGGCAGGTCGGCCGTCATGCGTGTCAGCGCGCCCGGCGCCAGCGTCCAGATGCGGATGTTGTATTTGCGGCCCTCGATCGCCAGCACGTTCGACAGGCCCCAGATGCCGCCCTTCGCCGCGCCATAGTTGGTCTGGCCGAAATTGCCGATCAGGCCCGAGGTTGACGCCGTGTTGACGATGACGCCGCCGCCGTTCTCGCGCATCCAGCGAAATACCGGCTGCGTCACGCAGAACGTGCCCTTCAGGTGGACCTTGATCACCTTATCCCAAGCGGCTTCGGTGGCCTTGGCGAAGGTCTGGTCGAGCAGGATGCCCGCATTGTTGACGAGAATGTCCGCGCGGCCGAAATTCTTGATCGCATCATCGAATACCGACTGGCCGCCGGCCATGGACGAAATGTCGGCGCCGTTCGCCACCGCGCGGCCGCCCTGCGCCTTGATGGCGTCGACCACCTTCTGCGCCATTGAGGTGTCGCCGCCGCTGCCGTCGCGGGGTCCGCCGAGGTCGTTGACCACTACCGCCGCGCCCTCGCGCGCGAACAGCTTTGCATAAGCTTCGCCCAAGCCGCCGCCCGCGCCGGTGATGATCGCGACCTTGTTGTCGAGCAGTGCCATGGTGGCTTCTCCTAGTTCAACACCGTCTTGCCGTTCTTGATCACGGTGACGTTGCGCGATTTCACCTTGGCCTCGAACGAAATCACGTTGCCGTCCTTCCACATGTCCATCGTCACGGTCTCGCCTGGATAGACCGGCGACGAGAACCGCGCGACGTGCTGCCTGAAAGCGCCGGCGTCATAGTCCGCGTAGGTCTGCAGCACGCCACGGCAGGTGATGCCGTAGGTGCACATGCCGTGCAGAATGGGCTTCGGGAAACCGGCGCGCCTGGCGAACTCAGGATCGCTGTGCAGCGGATTGCGGTCGCCGCAGAGGCGATAGACCAGCGCCTGCCCCGGCACGGTCGGAATATCGACGGAGCGGTCGGGCGCGCGCGCCGGCACCTTGTGCGGCTCGGGCTGGCCTTCGGATGGGCCGCCGAAACCGCCGTCACCCCGCGCGAACCGCGACGCCACCAGCGTCGCCAACTCCTCACCCTTGTCGTTCTTCAGCACGGTCTTGTGCAAGATAACCGCGCCCTTGTCCTTGCCCTTGTCGAACACCGACAAAACGCTGGAATCAGCCGTGATATGCGCGGCGGTCGGAAACGGCCGGTGGAAGGTGATGTCGCGCTCGCCGTCGACCACCATGACGCGGTTGAGATTCATTTCGCCGGGCCCCGCGCCCCACGCCGCCACAGAGGCAAAAGTCGGGACGACTTTCAGGTCGCGCGGCACGGCGGTGCCCTCATTGACGAACGCCAGTTCTTTCTCGTCCATTGGATCAGCGCCCATGCCGATGCCGACGGCGTACAGCATCACCTCGCGGTCAGTGTAGGCGTATTTCTGGCCGAGGTTTTTCAGGCCCATCAGGTGGTCGTAGTCGATCGGCATTGGCGGTGTTTCTCCTTAGCTTCTTGTCGTCACCCTGAGGTGCGCGCTCTTGCGCGCCTCGAAGGGCGACGGTCGACTATCCTGCCATCCTTCGAGGCTCGCGCGAAAAGCGCTCGCACCTCAGGATGACGCTGTGCCTCTTCACACCACCGTAAAAAACGGCAGCGGCGCGCCGTCGGTCGGCTTGAACACCACTTTCACCTTCTGGCCGATCTTCAGTCTGTCCATGTCGCAATCGACGAAATTCGTCAGCAGCGACGGGCCTTCCTTCAGCGTAACGTAGCCGATCGCGTAAGGCCCGGTGGCGGATTTGCGCATCAGGCTAAACGTGTAGATCTCGCCCTCGCCCGAACTTTCCTCCCACACCGTCTTGTCGGAGAAACAGAACGGGCACAGCGTGCGTGGAAAATAATGCGGCTCGCCGCAAGACGTGCAGCGCTTGATCAGGAATTTACCTTGCGCGGCGGCGTCCCAGAACGGCTTGGTCTCCGGATTGCCCTGCGGCGCCGGATATTGCGCTTTTTCTTTTTCGGCCATCACACGCGCTCCAGAATGCAGGTCGATGCGGCGTGGCGCACGCCGAGCAAGCCGCCGGTGCCGTGCGCCAGTGCCAGATCGCAGTTCGGCACCTGCACCTTCGGATGCGCCTCGCCACGCAATTGCCTGACAGCTTCGATGATCTTGGTCATCCCGCCGCGGTTGACGGGATGATTGTTGCAAAGGCCGCCGCCGTCGGTGTTGAACGGCAGCTTGCCGACGCCGGAAATCAGATTGCCATCGGCGACGAACTTGCCGCCCTCGCCTTTCTTGCAGAAACCGATGTCTTCGAGCTGCATCAGCACGGTGATGGTGAAGCTGTCGTAGATCGAGGCGTATTTGATGTCCTTCGGCGTCACGCCCGCTTCGGCAAACGCGGCCGGTCCCGACCACACACCGGCGGAATAGGTGAGATCGAGATCCTTGCCGCCGCGCGGACCCTTCAGCGCCTCGCCCTGCCCGATAAGCCGCACCAGCGGCTTCTTCAGGCTGCGCGCGATTTCCTCCGTGGTGACGATGAGCGCGCCGCCGCCATCGGTGACGACGCAGCAGTCCATCCGGTGCAGCGGATCGGAGATCATCGGCGAGTTGAGCACGTCTTCGACGGTGACGACGTCGCGCAGCATCGCGTGCTCGTTGTATTGCGCGTGATGCGAGGCGGCGACCTTGATCCACGCGAGCTGTTCGCTGGTGGTGCCGTAGTCGTGCATGTGGCGCATCGCGCACATGCCGTAGATGTTGTGCGTGGTGGCGTTATACGCGGCCTCGAAATCGGCTTCGGCGCCGACCGCGCGCGGCGGCATCGCGCCGGTGCGCGGCTTGCCCGCCAGCGTGATCAGCGCGATCGAACAACGCCCGGCCGCGATGGCTTCGGCGGCGTGGCCGAGATGGATCAAATACGAGCAGCCGCCGGTGTCGGTGGAATCGAGATGACGCACTTTCACGCCCATGTAGTCGGCCATCGCCATCACGCCGCCCGGCGCATCGCCGGCGCAGAAATAACCGTCGATGTCGGCCTTGGTCAGTCCGGCGTCTTCTAGCGCGCCCTTGGCGACTTCGGCATGCAGCTGCGCGGTGGATTTGTCGGGGGCGTACCGGGTCGGGTGCTCATAGATCCCGGCGATCCAGGCTTTTCCTCGGATACTCAATGCGCTCTCCGCTCGCGTTTTTGTTTACGTTTCTTACCCGGGTTTTGTGGCGCGTTGGAGCGAACTTGGCAAGGGTACGAGCAATGCAACATACGCATCTTCATCTTGAGGTGCGCGCACTTGCGCGCCTCGAAGGATATGCTTTGGGGTTACGGCCCTGAACTCATCCTTCGAGGCTCGCCGAAGTACGCGATGCCGAGCATCGCGCCGGCTCGTACCTCGGGATGACGCTTAGATTTACTCCGCCGCGAGTTGCCTTGGCACCAGCGGCGGCGGATTGACGAGATCGGCTGCCAGTTGCGCGTAGCGCGCCTTGACTTCCTGCACCGATTTTTCCTTGACGGGTCCGTAGCCGCGAATGCGATCCGGCAGCGACAGCAGTTCGACCGCGGTATCGATGGTTTGCGGCGACAGCTTTTCGAGCACGGTCGCCACATCTTTCTCGTAGCCGGCGATCAGGTTGCGCTCGAGCTTGCGGTCGGGGCTGCCGGCGAAGGGATCGAACACCGTGCCGCGCAGGCCCTTCATCTTCGCCAGCATCCGGAACGCTGTCATCATCCAGGGACCGAACTGCCGCTTGCGCGGCCGGCCCATGGCATCGACGCCACCGCCCAGAATGGGCGGCGCCAGATTGAAGCTGTATTTGAAATCGCCTTCGAACTGCTCGTTCAACTGCTTTTCAAACCGGCCGTCGGTGTAGAGCCGCGCGACCTCGTACTCATCCTTGTAGGCGAGCAGCTTGGCGTAGCTCACCGCCACCGCGCGCGTGAGACCCTCACCGAATTCGGCCGACGACGCGGCTCTCACTCTGTCAACCAGCCCGCGGTAACGGCTCGCAAGCTCCGCGTTCTGATAATCCGTCAGAAGCGCGCTGCGGTGCGCGATGATCTCGTCAAGCGACATCTCATCCAGCACCTTCACTGGCACCGCGTCGTCATGGCCCTTCATCATCGATGCAAGTTTCGCAGGGTCGGCGGCGGCAAGTCGTCCCAGCCGGAACGCTTGCGTGTTCATCTTGATGGCGACCGCGTTTAGCTCGATCGCCTGCTCGATCGCGGCAGCCGACAGCGGCAGCAAGCCGCGCTGATAAGCGTAACCCATCATCATCATGTTGGTGGCGATGGCGTCGCCAAGCAGCGCCTCGGCCGGCGTGCTGAAATCGAAAAACGAGGAATCTTGATGCAGCGCGCGCTCGAGAACGTGGCTGACCTTGCGATCCTGAAAATCGAAATCGCGGTTGAGGATGAAATCCGCAATCGGAATGAGATGCGTGTTGATGACGCCGTGGGTACGGCTGGTCTCGCACAGCGTGATGGTATCCTTGGCGACCGCCACCACTTCATCGGCGGCGATCACCAGATCGGCGGTGCCGGTGACGATGCGCGACGAAGTAACGTCGGCTGGATTTTCGGAGAGCCGGACATGGCTCAACACCGCGCCGCCTTTTTGCGCCAGGCCCGACATGTCGAGGATCATGCTGGCCTTGCCCTCGATATGCGCGGCCATGCCGAGCAGCGCGCCGATGGTCAGCACGCCGGTGCCGCCGACGCCGCCGACCGCGATGTTATAGGGCTTGTCGAGCGTTGGCCGGCGCAATGGCTCCGGCAACCCCTCGATCGGGCCGAGATCGGCGGGAGCGCGGCGGCGCGGCTTGCCGCCATCGACGGTGACAAAAGATGGGCAAAAACCCTTCAAGCACGAGTAGTCCTTGTTGCAGCTGGATTGGTTTATGGCGCGCTTGCGCCCCATCGCAGTTTCCAGCGGCTCGACGGAAATGCAATTCGACTGCACCGAGCAGTCGCCACAGCCTTCGCACACCGCGGGATTGATGATGACGCGGCGCTGCGGATCTTCCATCGTGCCACGCTTGCGGCGGCGGCGCTTCTCCGCGGCGCAGGTCTGCACGAACACGATCGCCGAGGCGCCTTTGACCTCGCGGCATTGCTTCATCACGGCGTCGAGTTCGTCGCGGTGCGCGGTCTTGGTGCCCGGCGCGATATCCGCTGCGGGATAGGCGTCCGGATTTTCCGACACCAGATAAATCTCGCGAACGCCTTCTGAGTGCAGCTGAAACGTGACCTGCTGCGGCGACAGATCGCCATCGACATGCTGGCCGCCGGTCATCGCGGTCGCGTCGTTGTATAGAATTTTGTAAGTGATGTTGGCGCCCGACGCGACCGCCTGACGGATCGCCAGGCTGCCCGAATGGAAGTACGTGCCGTCGCCTAGATTGGCGAACACGTGCTTCTCGTTGGTGAACGGCGCGATGCCAACCCAGGGCACGCCCTCGCCGCCCATATGGGTGAAGGTTTCGGTGTTGCGGTCCATCCAGATCGACATGAAATGGCAGCCGATGCCGGCAAACGCGCGGCTGCCCTGCGGCACCTTGGTCGAGGTGTTATGCGGACAGCCCGAGCAGAAATACGGCGTGCGGGTAACCGGCGCCACCGCCTGCATCTGGCTTGCCTCACGGCCATTGAACCAGTCGGCCTTGGCGCGCAGCATTTCCGCGATTTCGGGATTGAGGTTGAGCCGCAGCAGCCGTTCGGTCAGCGAACTGGCGAGCGAGGAGACGCTGAGTTCGTCCGAGAACGGCAGGAACCGCTTATCGTGATCGTCCATCTTGCCGATGATGCGCGGCCGCACGTCGTCGCGCCAGTTGAACAATTCCTGCTTGACCTGATTTTCGACGATCTCGCGGCGCTCTTCGACGATCAGGATTTCTTCGAGCCCGACCGCGAACTGCCGTACGCCTTCCGGCTCCAGCGGCCAGGGCATCCCGATCTTGTAAAGCCGAAGACCAATTTTCGCGGCGACCTCGTCGGTGATGCCGAGCTCGCGCAGCGCTTGGCGGATGTCCTCGTAGCTTTTGCCCGAAGCCATGATGCCGAAGCGCGCGTTCGGCGAATCCATGGTGATGCGATTGACCTTGTTGGCGCGCGCAAAAGCGACCGCGGCAAAACCCTTGTAGTCCTGCAAGCGGCGGTCCTGATCGTAGGACGCGTCGGGCCAGCGCAGATTAAGTCGTCCGGCGGCATCTGAAAATCGGTGGGAATGATGAATGGCTTCATCTCGTCGGTGAGATCGATCTCCGCCGTGGTTTCCACGGTCTCGGTGATCACCTTCATCCCAACCCAGCAGCCGGAATAGCGCGACATTGCGATGCCTAGCAGTCCCATCTCGATCATTTCATGGATCGATGAGGGATAAAGATACGGCATCAGCGCGGAGATGAAGGCGTGGTCGGACTGATGCCGAACCGTGGAGGATTTCGCGCCGTGGTCGTCGCCGGCGATACAGAGCACGCCGCCGTTTTTGGCCGAGCCCGCCGAATTGCCATGCCGGAAAACGTCGCCGCAGCGGTCGACGCCAGGGCCTTTGCCGTACCAGATGCCGACCACGCCATCGTGCCGCGCGCCGGGCGAGAGATTGAGCTGCTGCGATCCCCAGATCGCGGTGGCGGCGAGATCTTCATTGACGCCAGGCTGGAATTTGATGTCGTATTGCTCAAGGTGTTTGCGCGCGGCGAACAATTGCTGGTCGTAGCCGCCGAGCGGCGAACCCCGATAGCCCGATATGAATCCGGCGGTGTTGAGGCCCGCCGCCCGGTCACGCCTGATCTGCGCCATCGGCAGCCGGACCAGCGCCTGTATCCCCGTCATGAAGACGTGACCGGAGCCTTGGGTGTATTTCTGATCGAGGCTGATCGGACCCTGGTTGATTCCCATTCCACCCTCTTTCAAGCGGCAGCGGCCCAAGCCGCGCGGCATTTTACGTAATCATCATGAGACGTTAGAACCAGTCTACGTCCGTTTTCGTGAGGAGCCACCATAAATCTCGGCAATGGAGACCCGCGCCGGGAGAACGCAACTTCCTTCGAGATGCGGCCTGCTCGATTTGCGTGTTATGTCGCGGCTGTATTCGACGGCGAAACGGCGTGACCTTGCCGTGTTGTCCCGGCGCGCTGGAGAGGACGCGATTTGACCCCACGCAGCAACGCAGGGCCGATTCTCCTTGCCGCGCTTTTGTGCAGTGCATTCATTGGTTCGGCGCGCGCCGACACCTCAGAGGACATGATTGCACGCGGCAAGGCGCTGACCGACGCTGGCGACTGCTACAGTTGCCATACCGCCGATCCGGCAAAGCCGTTCGCCGGGGGCAAGCGCATCGATACGCCGTTCGGCGCCATCTATTCGCCGAACTTGACGCCGGATCGCGAGACCGGGCTGGGCATGTGGAGCGACCGGGATTTCACACGTGCCTTGCACGAGGGTATAGCGCCCGACGGCTCCCGCTACTATCCGGCCTTTCCCTATCCAAACTTCACCAAGCTGGTTCGCGAAGACATCCTGGCGGTCCGCGCATACCTCGCGACGCTGAAGCCGGTGCGCAACGAACCCCCGCCGCCGCAATTGCGCTGGCCGCTTAACTATCGCGTGCTGATGCGCGGCTGGAACTGGCTTTTTTTTAGGCCGGGCATGTTCGAACCCGATCAGCACAAAACCGCGGAATGGAATCGCGGCGCCTATCTGGTCGAAGGCGCCGCACATTGCGGCGCCTGTCACACGCCAAAAAATATACTGGGCGCGGACAAACACAATCAACCCTATGGCGGGGGTCTAATCGGCGGCTGGTTCGCACCGAGGCTCGACAGCGCGCAACGCAGCGGCTTGAAATCGTGGAGCATCGATGACATCGCCGAATATCTGCAGAGCGGCCGCAACCGCCACAGCCATGCCGGCGGTCCGATGGCCGAAGTCGTAACCAATTCGACCTCGAAGATGGGCGACGCCGACGTGCGCGCGATGGCCGTGTATCTCAAGGACCTTACCGCTGGCCCGCTCGAGCCCGCGGTCACTTCGCCGCAGGCCGCGCAGATGGAAAACGGCGCGCGGGTCTACAAAGGCGCGTGCATCGCCTGCCACGAGGCCGACGGGCAAGGCGCGCCGCGCATCTATCCGCCGCTGCCCGGCAATGCTAATCTGCAGTCCGCCGATCCCGCCAGCACGCTGCGGATCATTCTCGATGGCGCCGAGACGCTGACCACGCCGCGCGCGTCCAATAGCGGCTCTATGCCGGCCTATGCCGCAAAACTCTCGGACCGGGAAATCGCCGACGTCGCCACGTATGTCCGGAACTCCTGGGGCAACGCGGCGCCGGCGGCGACGCCGGATCAGGTAGCAAAGGCCCGCTAGAACGCTGCACCGGCCGGTCCCTTCCGCTGCCGACGACTTCAAAGAAGGGCAGAAACATCGCTTTTAGCGGAACCCGGTCTCCCTCCAGAGGTTGTCATCGCTTACAAGGAGGCACCGTTATGGCCCACCAACCCAACCTGAATGATCCCTTTCAATCCAGCCCATCCGATGATCCGGTGATTCGGCGTCAGGCCCGCCTCGACAACGAATTACAGGTCGATCCCGAACTCGCCGAAGGCCCCGCCAGCAATGGACGTATTGCAGCATATGCGGTGGCGGCTGCGCTGATCCTTGGCGCGATGTTCTACGGCCTGAACAACACATCGATGAACCCGGCCGGCACCGGCCAGACCGCGACAGGCCCGGCAAATCAGAGCACAGCGCAGACTTCGCCAATTCAAGCTCCGGCAGGAATGCGCGACGTAACGCCGCGTAACAACACCGAGCCCGGTACGACCGTGGGTGCCGCGCCTGCCCGGCCGGTAGCGCCGCTGGCCGCCGGTCCAACCGGCAGCGAAATCGATCGCTCCGGCAGCCCGACAACCGACCCGACCACGAAGTAACATTGATCGCATGAACGAAAACGCAGCAGCGGGCTACGCTCGCTGCGTTTTCGTTTGCGCTCTCGCGGCCGGCGCTTGCGAGTTTGCGAATCTCGTCTAGCTCGCGAACATCTTGTTCAACTCGGCGCCGGAATGGCCGTTGCCTAGCTCGCCGAACGAGCCCTGCTCCGCGATTTCCCGCGCGGCCTTGAGAAAACCGCCCCACGCCGCGCGCGTCAGCGAGCCACCGACGCTGATGCGGCGAACGCCGAGATCGGCGGCTTCCGCCACCGTCATGAACGGCATGCCGATCAGCAGGTTAACCGGCCTCGGATGCACCGCCTTCACCACCGCCGCGACTTGCTCCTTGGTCTTGATGCCCGGCGCGTACAGGCAATCCGCGCCAGCTTCGGCGTAGGCGGTCAATCGATCGATCACCAGCGCGAGATCCGGCTGTCCCACCAGGAATGCTTCGCAGCGCCCGGTCAGGAGCACGCCGCTTTTGTCGGTATCGATGGCAGCGCGCGCGGCTTTGATGCGTTCGACAGCAAACGCGCGCTCGTAGAGCGGTTTGTCGTTGTCACCGGTCGAAATCCTCGATCGAAAGGCCTGCGACGTCGGTCGCCACACCGCGCGTCACATTCGCTGCGACCTTTTCCGGCTTGTGCGCGAACCCGCCCTCGAAATCCGCATTGACGGGCAGATCGACCGCGCCGCATAGCGCGGTCAGATGCGTCAGCACATCCTCGAGTGTGACACGATTGTCCGACTTTCCAATCGACCACGCAAAGCCCGCGCTGGTCGAAGCGATTGCCTTGAACCCCAGATGCGCAAGCGCCCGCGCGCTGCCGACATCGAAAGGATTCGGCATAACGAAACAGCCCCGCTCGTGCATCTTGTGAAACGTCGCGCGCTTGTCCGCCGTCGATACAGCCATCGGTTTCTCCCTCAATTGCCCTGGTCTTGCCCGCAAGGATAACGGCGCATCTCACGGTGCGCCAGTGTGACGGCTATGCGTCGACCCTGCGCAGGAAGGTGCGCTCCTCCGCCAAGATGAATTTGTGGTGCTCGGCGAAATTGAAATTTGCCATGCCTTCGGCGTCGGCGCGCAGCCGCACGCGATAGCTTTCGTAATCAGCCAGGCCGGTAAACGAGATCAGCGCGAATGCGATGTTGTTGGTGCCTTCGTGCGGCATCCAGTAGCCCAGGAGATCGCCACCGCATTTCGGGATGATGGCGAGCCAGCGCCGGGCATAATCCTCGAACATGGCGCGCTTGAACGGATCGATCTGGTAACGGATGAAAACAGTGACGGTCATGCGCGCCTCCGGCGGATTGATCGCTCACCATAGCCGCTTGCTCGACAGCGACGTTTCAGTTACCATCGAAGTATGAAAACAGGACCTGATATCGCGATGGTCGCAGCACTGGTGGGCGATCCCGCGCGCTCAAACATGCTGATGGCGCTGATGAGTGGGCGCGCGTTGACCGCAAGCGAACTGGCGCAGGAGGCCGGCATCACGCCGCAGACCGCGAGTTCGCATCTGGCGAAGCTGGAAGCCGGCGGGCTGATCGAGCCGGAAAAACAGGGCCGCCACCGCTATTATCGCCTCACCGGCCCCGCCGTCGCGACGGCGCTGGAGGGACTGATGGACCTTGCCGCAAGCGCCGGCCATATGCGCGTGCGCACCGGCCCAAAGGATCCGGCGCTGCGCCGCGCGCGCATCTGCTACGATCATCTCGCCGGCGAACTTGGCGTGCAGATGCTAGACAGCTTGAAAAAGCAAAAACTCGTGCGGCAGCGCAAACAGGACATCGAGCTGACCGCCGAGGGCAAGCGCTTCATGGCGCAATCGCTGCAGATCGACGCCGCGGCGATCGTCCAGCCCCGCCGTCCGCTCTGCAAAGCTTGCCTCGACTGGAGCGCGCGGCGCCATCATCTCGCCGGCTCTGTGGGCGCGGCCATCATGACACGATTTGCGGAATTGAAATGGGCGGCGCGCGACCCTTCGCCCGGCAGCCGCATCGTCAATTTCACCCGCAATGGCGAGAAGCAGTTCAAGGCGCTCTTCGGTGACGGCGAAAGCAAATCCGGGGCGAAGGACGGTGTTGACAACGCGCTGTAAAGATTGGCGTAATCCCGCTGCTTTTTTTCAATGGGCTACATGGGGTGATTTCATGCTGCGACGCGTCTTGATTGCTATTGTAGCCATCGCGCCGGCAGCATTTTCCGCAGGCTCCCATGCTTACGATATCAAGCCAAAAAATTCCGAGACGGCGTTCTCGAAATTGCGGCCGGATATTCTCGGCATTTCAACCGACGCCACGGCGGATTCGGCGCGAGCGATTTTCGAGGCGGCATTCAAGGGGCATCCCGACGCCAAGACCGACATCAAGCAGCAGAAATTCGGTGGGACAGCCGTCAGCTATATCGCGGCGCTGGATTTCAAACTCCCCTCCGGCGAAAAGCGAAACGGCGAAGCGCTATCGAGCAGCTTCACGTCGCCCGCCAGCGCCAACCGCGCCTATTACATCGCGCGCAATCTGACGTTTGCGCCGGACCAGCAGCCGCCCAAGGCCGATATGGTCAAGGAGGTGATGGATAAATACGGCGCGCCGACCATCGTCGGCGATCAGCATCTTTATTATATCTATCGCGGCGGCAAGATCGTCACGACCAGCGTTAAATACAAGCAGGCCGCAGCGCTCGATGCGCTTGACCAGCCGCTCGATCCGCGAGTAGCGGTCAAGCTTAACAGCGCGAGCGGTCAGGGCAGTTGCGTCGCCGGCGTGAAGCGCTCGCAGGGACTGGAAAAAACGCCTGAGGCTATGCTCTCCGAAGCCAAGGGCGCCAATTGCGACGGCGCGCTTAGCGTACAGCTCAAGCCCGGTATCACGCCCGACCGCGTCGGCAACGCTGAATTCACGCTCGTGGATTTCAAGCGCATCTTGAGCGCGGCGGCGATCGACGGCGACGCTCTGGCAGCGGAAAAGAACGAGCGGCTGAACGCGACGCCCCTCGGGAGCGCGCCGAAGCTTTAAGACTTCTCTGCTGCCGTCATCACCCGCGAATGCGGGTGATCCAGTAAACTAGGGCGCCAGCGATTACTGGATACCCGCCTTCGCGGGTATGACATTGGTTAGCGTATCTTGCCGCCTGAGAACTGCGCGCCATCGTCCCGACTGAATTTCTTGCAATCTCTGAGCGCTGAAATTCGAGGCCTTTGGAGACGATGATGAAACGCGCGCTTGTTTCGTTGCTGCTGGCAATGGCGTCCTGCGCGGTCGCGTTGGCCGCGGAAGGCGACAAGGGTGCTGCGCAGCCCATTCCGGAACCCGCGATCCTCCGCGAACCCTACGGCATCGGTCTGGAAGGATTCCTGTATCCCTATCCGGTTCACATGTTGCCGCTGGTCAACGACGGCGAGCCGGTGCGGATGGCCTACATGGACGTGCCGTCACAGAAGCCGAACGGCCGCACCGTGATGCTGCTGCATGGCCGCAATTTTCCGTCGAGCTACTGGGCAGGTGTGATCGAAACGCTGAACGACGCCGGCTACCGCGTCGTGGTGCCGGACCAGATCGGCTTCGGCAAATCGTCCAAGCCCACCGGCGAACTGCATTTCGAAACGCTGGCGCGCAACACCGTCGCGCTGCTTCAAGCCCTGCAAATCCCGAAGGCCGACATCGTCGCGCATTCGCTGGGCGGCATGCTCGGCGTGCGCATCGCGCGCGGCTATCCCGACCGCGTGCAGCATCTGCTACTCACGGCACCGATCGGTCTGGAAGACTACAGCAAATATGTGCCGCCGACGCCGACCGAGAAAATCATCGAGAACGAAGACAAGCTGACCGCGGAGGCCTATCGCAAACAGCTTGAGACCAATTATTCGCTGAAACTGCAGCCCGACCAGGTGACGCCGTTCATCGATGCGCGTTTCAATATCAAAGGCAGTTCGGAATATCCGCGCTGGCTGCGCGCTTTCGTCAATTCGTCGCAGATGATCTATCGCGAGCCGGTGGTCGATCAGATTCCGCTAATCACGCAACCGACGCTGTTTGTGATGGGCGCGGACGATCACAACGCGCCGGGCAAAGCCAACGCGCCAGAAGCGCTGCGCGGCCAGATGGGGCAGAACGCCGAACTCGCCAAGGCATTCGCGGCAAAGATGCCGAATGCGAAGGCCGAAGTGATTCCCAACACAGGGCATCTCGCGTTTCTGGAGGCACCAGCGAAATTCAATGAGCTCATGCTGGCTTTCCTGGCATCGAAATAGGCGCCCGCCGTTTTGTTGCGGGTCGAAGGCCGATGTGGAAAACCCCGCTTTCGCGGGGTTTTCTCAATTTACCAGAACCAGCGGCGGCGATGCCGGCGATGGCGATGCCAACCCCAATGACGGCGACGGCGGAATCCGCGAAAGCGCCAGCGGAATCCACCGCGGCGACGGCGGCCCCAGCGCACTTCTTCCGGCTTGAGATGATCGACATCGTCCTGAGTGACGACGGCGGGCTGCGCGTCTAGTTCGACGCCTTGGCCGCGCGGCGGCGCGAGACCATCCGCCGACATGACCGGCGGCAACGGCGCGGCTTGCGCACTTGCGGCAAGCGCGGCAGCGCCCGCCGCGAATCCAAGTGTGAGCTTTAGAAAGTCCCGGCGTTCCATCTCGGCCTCCTCTGCAGGTTGATTCAACGACAGCGTGAGTTTCGCGACCTGAACATGAATGGTTGCTGAACTGGATTTTTCGTCAGGAGGCATAAACTTCTTCGGCTACCACCAGGATCTCACGCGTCCGCGTCACACCGGGCCAGTCGCGGTTGAAATCCGCCACCAGCCGCTTCATCTCGTCGCCGTTCACGGCGCGCTCGAGCGATGCCTGGTCGGCGAATTGATAGGTCGCCAGATGAACGCTGGGATCATCGATGCTCCAGCAGCGCCACGCCTTCCTGGCGCCGAACGTCTTCATGGCGTCGGGCATGTGCTCGCTGGCGTACCATTTGTCGAACGCCGCGCGTTTGGCGAGATCGGATACGGTGGCGCGGACAACGAAGAGGTGGTTGGGCATTGATTTGACCTGTTTTGGATTCCTACCGTCTCAAAGGAACGAGGAAAACGTGGCCTAAGGGATCACATCCGAGATTGCTACGCCCGCATCCCGTCGCACTATTTTTTCACTTTGGCCTTGAAATTCTTGACTCCGGCTTCTGAGATGGAGAGAGGACTTTTCACAAGGCTTGGATCAGCACAGAATTCTTCTCTTAAATCTATTCGATCTCGTGAACTAACTAATTCAAAATGCTCGAACGCAGAGATCACAGACTGTGCCTGAAATGCCCTAATATACTTTTATCGCACCGAGGACAAAATTCGTGACCACGGTCATACCAACACCCACGTCTCCTCCGCCTGCCTTCTGAGATACCGATCGACTAAATACCTCTTCAGAAAATTCGAAAAGCGTCAGGCCGCCTATACGCCCGGCAATGAGTCGAAGGGAATGGTCATGATCAAGTTCAACTATGCCTTCAGCGGCGAACTTTTGATCGTAGTGGAAAGATGCTTTGTTCCGCATTATTACAGCCCACTTAAGTGGCTTAATTGCACTGAGAATGGAGGCCAACGACCGCTTCAGATTTGAAGCAAACGTTTTGTCATCGCCCGGTACAGTCTTAAAAAATTGGAACACAAGTCGTCGTATTAAAACGATTTTCGAAACCATTATGCGATTAATCGTGTATCGGCGCGTAAGGATAAGTCCTATCTCTAAATCATTTTTGCCATCAAGCGATTGCTCAAACGCAATGTACGTCATAAGTGCCGTCAATTCATTAGCGCAATGACCCGAAGCAACTCGAAAGGTGAGTGAACGCTCTTCGATTTTGCGTAAATCTCTGGCGGTAACAATTTAAATACATATGCTTCCATATCTACAGCGGTAGATTGTCGTGCTTCTTCGTCGGCGTCTCGACGTGCTTGTCGCGCAGCATCGCCAGCGCGCGCGCCACGCGACGGCGCGTCGAGTGCGGCATGATGACATCGTCGATATAGCCGCGCTCGGCGGCGATGAACGGCGACAGGAAACGGTCCTCATATTCCTTGGTGCGTGTGGCGATCTTTTCAGCATCGCCAATGTCCGAGCGGAAGATGATTTCGACCGCGCCCTTGGCGCCCATGACAGCGATCTGCGCGGTCGGCCAGGCGTAGTTCATGTCGGCGCCGATTTCCTTTGACGCCATCACGTCGAACGCGCCGCCATAGGCTTTGCGCGTGATCACCGTGACCAGCGGCACCGTGCATTGCGAATAGGCGAACAGCAGCTTCGCGCCGTGCTTGATCAGCCCGCCATATTCCTGCGCGGTGCCAGGCAGAAATCCGGGAACGTCAACGAACGTCACGATCGGAATGTTGAAGGCATCGCAGAAGCGCACGAACCGCGCGGCTTTCCTTGAAGCATCGCTGTCCAGCACGCCCGCCAGCACCATCGGCTGGTTGGCGACGAAGCCGACCGTGCGCCCGGCGATGCGGCCGAAACCGGTGACAATGTTTTTGGCGAAGGTTTCTGAAATCTCGAAGAAATCGCCCTCATCGACAACCTTGAGGATCAGCTCCTTCATGTCGTAGGGCTTGTTCGGATTGTCCGGGATCAGCGTATCCAGCGACATGTCCGCGCGTTCGATGTCGTCGAAACTCGGCCATTCCGGCACGCCGTCGGTGTTGTTCGCCGGCAGAAAATCGATCAGCCGGCGCATCTGCAGCAGCGTCTCGACATCGTTCTCGAACGCGCCATCGGCAATCGAGGAACGCGTCGCATGCACGGAAGCGCCGCCTAGTTCTTCCGCGGTGACGACCTCGTTGGTGACGGTCTTGACCACATCGGGGCCGGTGACGAACATGTAGCTGGTATTCTTCACCATGAAGATGAAATCGGTCATGGCCGGCGAATAGACATCGCCACCAGCGCACGGACCCATGATGACGCTGATCTGCGGGATAACGCCGGATGCCATGACGTTGCGGCGGAACACATAGGAATAACCTGCGAGCGCGGCGACGCCTTCCTGGATGCGCGCGCCGCCGGCGTCGTAAAGGCCGATAATCGGCGCGCGCGCCTTCATCGCCATGTCCTGGATCTTGACGATCTTCTGCGCATGGGTTTCCGACAACGAGCCGCCGAACACCGTGAAATCTTTCGCGAACACGAAAGTCTTGCGGCCGTTCACGGTGCCCCAGCCGGTGACGACGCCGTCGCCCGGCACTTTCGACTTCTCCATGCCGAATTCGACCGAGCGGTGTTCGACGAACATGTCGAATTCCTCGAACGAGCCCTTGTCGAGCAAGAGATCGATGCGCTCGCGCGCGGTCAGCTTGCCGCGGGCGTGCTGAGCGGCATTCCGCTTGTCGCCGCCGCCGAGCTTCGCGCCGGCGCGCCGTTCTTCAAGGGTGTCCAGGATGTCTTTCATGCGTGTCCCCGGCTGACACGCGGCCAGCATTGTTATAATCGAGCGGTCTGGATGCGGAGCCTATTTTTCACCAACCTTGAACGGCGGCTCCTTGCCCGGAGGCGTGCTTTCTTCCGCCATGCCCAGAAGCATCGCCACCATGACGTAGTTTCCCGCCACCGCCGTCAGATCGACGATCTGCTGATCGTTGAAGATTTTCTTGGCGCGCGCGTAGGTTTCGTCGGAAACTTTCTGCGTGGTGGTAAGCTCGGTGACGAAGTCATACACGAGCGCCTCGTCCTCAGCCATGCTGGAAGGCCGCTTGCTGGCCTTTAGCTCGGCGATGATGTCAGGCGACAACCCCGCCTTCTGTGCCAGTGGCGCGTGCGCGTACCATTCGACCTGTGAGCGCCACTGCCGCCCGATGATCAGGATCGCAAATTCGTTCAACTTGGTGGGTACCGAAGTTTCCCAACGCAGATAATGAAACAGATCGAACAGCCGCTGCCCGAGAACCGGGCTGCGCATCATCGGATTATACGGGCCCGCGAGCCCAACGCTGGACACCTTCATCACCTGCTCGCCGAGCGGCTTCTGCGCCTCGCTCAACTGATCGATGGTGAGTTGGGGAAAGCGCGGCTCCTTGCTGACCGCCGACGGCGCGAACATCGTCGCGGCTAACCATCCTCCGGCCGCGGCCAGCGCCACGGACGACATCCAGAGCGAAGATGATTTCATGATTTCGTCCCTGCGCTTTTATTGATGGGAAATGCTATTCCAGCCGGGCTTTGAGCGCCAGCGTGTTTAAGTTAGATCGCGCCGATATCGCTGAGGCATTGCTGCGTCAGCTTCATGCGGTCGGCGATATGGTGGGGATCGCGGCAGTCCATGTTGAGCGCGAACACGGTCTGCTGACTATCTTTTCCTTGACCCTTCTCGGCCCAGCCAACCATCCAGCCTAAGCTCGGCTTGCCGATCTCGGCGCCGAGCAGACCCGATTTGGCACGGATGGTAGCTTCGCCGACTTTCGTCACCGGCAGGATGTCGCGCACCAGATCCTGACTGCGTTTGGAGACCGGCAGCACGCCGCGCCGCAGGCGATCGACGAAATCGACTTGCTGAACCGCATCGATCCGAAGGTTGCCCGTCAGCCAGAACTGGTCGATGCCGCCGCCGATATCGCGGTTGCCGTATTCGAACAGGTCGACGTACTTCTGCATCCGCTCTTGTCCGATGCGGCGCGCGATCTCCTGATAAACTGGCACGGCGGAGGCGGCGATCGCCGAACGCAGCGTATGATCGCGATTCCACGCCTCGATTGGGCGCGTGACGCCGTCCCACTTGAATATATCTTTATCCGGATCGCCGACCACGCTGGACTCCAGCGCGATCAGCGAGTTCGGAATCTTGAACGTCGACGCCGGCAGCATCGGCTGTCCCGAGCGGTCGGCGTCGCTGGCGATGATCAGATAGTCCTCGGTCTTGTAGCCAACAAACGTACCGGCCGTGCCTTCGTCAGCGAAATGTTTCGCGAGGCTTTCGCGAATTTCGCTGCGCTGGGGCGCGACATCGGCCAGCGCGCGCGATGGAAAGGCGCCGGCGGCGGCGAGAATACCCAGGGCGTGACGGCGGCTGATCAAGCGCGCACCGCTGACGATTTGAGCGCCTCGAGCACGAAGGCAGCGGCCGTGAAATCGACACGCTTCGCCGCGCGCCGCGCTGCGACCTCGGCGTCCTCCCCCCATTGCTCGATGTTCCAGTCCTCATCCACATGCGCGGCAGCCCACACCTGATCGCGATCGAGCACACTATGCAGCAGCGCAAGCGCCAGCAGCGCCGAACCGGTCAGCGTCGTCACCACATGCAATGCTGCGGTCGACCACGGGTCATCAGGTAATGCGGCGCGCGCGGCAGCGATGGCCTGATCGGGCTGGCGCACATGCACAACGCCTTCAGTGAGAATAAAATGCGCGCCGAGCGTATCCGCGGCCCAGAACAGCACAGGGTCCCACGACGCGGCTTCGCGCGCGACCAAACCATCGGGATGGCCCGCGCGATAGAACAGCAGATCGGAGCCGAAATATTTCGCGATATCGTCCGTCACCGCATCGACGCGATCGACAACACCGTCGATCACGCTGTTGGCCAGCCGGGTCAGTGGCATCGATGTGGGATCGATGATCTCCCGCTGAGCATTCCACTCTGCCGCGATGGCGTCCGCAATCGCGCGAGCCGGCGTGATCAGCGCTTTTCCGCTGGGTGTGCGGATCGCCTTGCCATCGAGCACAACGCCAAAGCCCTCCGGCGTTTCAATGACGCCCGCGGATGTAAAAAATCGCTTGCGCTGCGGACCTCGCGTCGTGCGCCGCACCGCCTCGTGCGGGTCGAGCGGAGATTTGCCGGCAACTTCGTCGAACAGTTCGCGCATTTCAATTCGGTTTCTGGTGGCTCATAAGGCAGGGCGTTCCGACTTATGATAAGAGCAACTGCGATGAAAACATGTCACGGCGCGTAACGATGCAGAAGTTTATCGGTGTCGTCTTCTTGCTGCTTCCCGGTCTCGCCTGCGCGCCGCTGCAGGCCGGATTCCGGTCGCCGGAATCGCTGGTCCGCAACGTCTATGCCTATTACGGGCAGGGATCGGCCGATCTCTCCCGCGGGTTGCCCCGGAATCACGAAACGGCGCAGCAATTTTTTGATCCGTCGCTTAACATCGATTTGGCATGGTCGAAGGGATTTCCATACGATTTTTTCGTCCAGGGCACCTCGTGGAAACTCGGCCCGATCAGATACGCCATTACGCACAAGCAGTTCGACAAGACCTATGTCGCCGTCGCTTTCAACAATCGGGAGCACGCCGTCACGCTGAATTTCGTTGTGGTGAACGGACGCGACGGCTGGGTCATTCTCGATGTCGAAAGCCCGTATGACTCGCTGCGCTCGTTTCTGCGGCAGTACAAGAATTGACGAGCCTCACTCTTCCGGCGCGTTTTCGATCGGATCGAAGCGTTCGGCTTCCAGCCCTAGCAAATTCCACGACTGCAGCATATGAGGCGGCAGCGGTGCCGTGGCATCGATCACGCCGCCTCGCGGATGCGGGATCACGATGCGCCGCGCCAACAGGTGCAGCCGGTTCTGCAGCCCGCCGGGCAAATGCCAGTTTTCCTTGTTGAAATACTTTGGGTCGCCGACGATGGCATGATCGATATGCGCCATGTGCGCGCGCAGTTGATGCGTGCGCCCTGTCACCGGTTTAAGCGATACCCATGCCAGCTTCGTTGCCGAGGTTTCCACCACCGCGTAGTATGTGACCGCATGACTGGCGCCCTCGTCGCCATGCGCGGCGACGCGCATGATAGTGTCGTCCTCGCTTTCTTCCTTCGCCAGATAGGTTGAGATGCGACCCTGCTTCGGCTTCGGCACGCCGGCCACCAGCGCCCAGTAGATCTTGCGCGCCGAGCGATGCCGGAACGATCCCGTCAGGGCGGTCGCCGCAAAGCGCGTCTTCGCCACTAGGAGGCAGCCGGATGTCTCGCGGTCGAGCCGATGCACCAGCCGCGGTTTCTGGCCTTTTGAGTCGCGCATCACTTCCAGCATCTCGTCGACATGTCGCGTGATGCCCGACCCGCCCTGCACCGCAAGCCCGGCCGGCTTGTTCAGAACCATCACGTCGGCGTCCTCGAACAGGATCATCGCCTTCAGTGCATCGAGCGTTTTCGTCGCGGCCTCCGAGAGGCTTCCGGCGGCCTTGACGGGATCGAGTTTCAGCGGCGGAATGCGAACGCTTTGTCCCTCTTCTAGCCGGTCCTTGCTGTCGGCGCGCTTGCCGTTGACGCGCAACTCGCCTTTGCGGACGATGCGTTGGATGTGCGAAAACGACAGGCCGGGAAAACGCGATTCAAGAAAGCGGTCGACGCGCATGTTGCTTTCGTCCGCGGTGACGACGACGGTTTGCACTTTGGTGGGAAGCGGCGGCGGCTCAACCCTCGCGGCGTCATCCTGAGGTGCGAGCCGCGCTTGCGGCGAGCCTCGAAGGATCGCGGTCGACGGCGGCGGGCTAGAGGGACGCTTGTGAAAAGAAGGCCCCCCACCCCCGACCCCTTCCCGCCGCTGCGCTTCGCTTCGCGTGGACAGGGGAGAAGACATCCCGCGTTCGGTGTTCGCGCCGCGCTCGGTCCGACCGCCGCGATACGGTCGCGCGCCTTTCGGACGATCGCCCGTTGCGCGTTTTGCGAGTGGCTTTTTGATGCGGCGGCTCATGAAATCTTTTCGTTTCTCAGTTTCGACCAGTATTCCAGCCGCTTGCGAATCTCGCGTTCGAAGCCGCGGTCGGGTGGGTTGTAAAATGTCTGGCGGCCCATCGCTTCGGGGAAGTAATCCTGCCCGGAAAATGCTTCCGGCTTATCGTGATCATATTCGTAGCCGCTGCCATAGCCTTCCGACTTCATAAGTTTGGTCGGCGAATTCAGGATGTGCTTCGGCGGTAGCAGCGAACCGTTCTCTTTCGCCGCGCGCACCGCCGCGCCATAGGCCTTGTAGGCAGCGTTGGATTTCGGCGCGGTCGCGAGATAAATCACCGCCTGCGCGATCGCGAGTTCGCCCTCGGGTGACCCAAGAAAATCATAGGCATCCTTGGCGGCGTTGCAGAGCACCAGCGCCTGCGGATCGGCAAGGCCGATGTCCTCGACCGCCATGCGCACCACGCGCCGCGCCAGAAACAGCGGGTCCTCACCGGCATCCAGCATTCGCGCCAGATAATACAGCGATGCATCGGGATCGGAGCCGCGCACCGATTTATGCAGTGCCGAGATTAAGTTGTAGTGCCCGTCGGCCGACTTGTCGTAGATTGGAGCGCGCCGCTGCAGAATTTCCTGCAACTGCTCGGCGTTGAACGTTTCGCTCTGCCGCGCGGCACGCCAGGCCTCTTCCGCGAGCGTCAGCGCGGCGCGGCCATCGCCGTCGGCCATCCGCACCAGCACGGCACGCGCCTCGTCGTCGAGCGGCAGCTTTCTGCCTTCGATCGCCTCGGCATGCACGAACAGTTTTTCGATCGCCGCGGCATCGAGCGAATGAAATACCAGCACACGCGCGCGCGACAGCAAAGCGGCGTTAAGTTCGAACGATGGATTTTCGGTGGTAGCGCCGACCAGCACCACGGTGCCGTCTTCCATCACAGGCAGGAAAGAATCTTGCTGCGCCTTGTTGAAGCGATGCACCTCGTCGACAAACAGCAGCGTGCCTTTGCCCAGTTCGCGTCGCGAGCGAGCAGCGTCGAATACTTTCTTCAGGTCAGCAACGCCGGAAAACACTGCCGAGAGCTGTTCAAAATGCATCTCTGTGGCGTCCGCCAGCAATCGCGCCACCGTGGTCTTGCCGGTGCCGGGCGGCCCCCAAAAAATTAGCGAGCCCAGCGTGCGCGTTTCAAGCATGCGCGTCAGCGCGCCGTCCGCTCCCAAGATATGATCCTGTCCGACGACATCCGATAGGCTGCGCGGCCGCAACCGGTCCGGCAGCGGGCGCGGCGCATCGCGTTCCAGTCCCGCTGCGACGAACAGGTTCGCGGCTTCGCGTGGGCGCTTCGGGCTCATCCGCCGAGCGTGACGTTGATCTGCTGGCCGCCGCGCACCAGCGTGATGCGCCACAGCCGGCTGGTCTCGCGCGTGATGCGGTCTAGATCTCCGGTCTTGGCAACCTTCTGGTTGTTGACCGCGAGGATAATGTCGCCCTTCTGGAATCCGACACTGGCCGCGGTGCCATCATCAGCGAGATCGGTGACCACGACGCCTTCCGTACTTGCATCCAGATGCAGTTCATCGGCCACTGCCGGCGAAATGTTGGCAACCTTGGCGCCCTGGAACGGCGAGCGCGTCGTCAGCGTAATTTCATCGCGTCCGGTATCCGGCGCTGTTTCGAGGGGGATCGTCAGCTTCACGGTCTTGCCACCGCGCTGCACGTCGACCAGCGCGGTGCCGCCCAGCGGCCGCGTCGCAAAACGGTAGTCGAACGCGTTGGGATCGTCGACCGACTGGCCGTCGATGGCAACAATCAGATCGGAAAGCTTCAGCCCCGCCCGCGCAGAGGGACTGTTGGGCGTCACACTGGCGACAAGGGCGCCGATCGGCAGGCGAAGGCCGAGCGTCTCGGCGATCTCAGGCGTCACCGCCTGCAGCCGCGCGCCGAGCCACGGCCGCTTCACGGCCTTGCCGCCGCTTTTGGCGGAGGCGACGACGACGCGAACCATGTTGGCCGGAATCGCGAAGCCGATGCCCTGCGATCCGCCGGAACGCGAAAATATCGCGGTGTTGACGCCGGCCAGCCGGCCGGTCATGTCCACCAGCGCGCCGCCGGAATTGCCGGGATTGATCGCGGCGTCGGTCTGAATGAAGAACTGATAGTCCGTGATCCCCACCTGCGTGCGCGCCAACGCCGAGATGATGCCGTGGGTCACGGTCTGGCCGACGCCGAATGGATTGCCGATGGCCAGCACAACGTCGCCGACCATCAGTTCATCTGAATTTGCAAAATCCAGCGTCGGGAATTTTTCTTTCGTGTCCTTTAAGCGCAGCACAGCGAGATCGGTGCGGCTGTCCTTCAGCACGATCTCGGCCTCGAATTCGCGCTTGTCCGACAGCGAAACCTTGACCTGATCGGCGCCTTCGATGACATGGTTGTTGGTCACCACGAGGCCACTGGGATCGACCATCACGCCAGAACCGAGCGAGCGCTGCATCTGTTCCGGCTGCGGACCACCGCCGCCGAAGAAGCGACGAAAAATCGGATCGTCGAGCAACGGATTGCGGTTCTGCACAACCTTTGCGGCGTAGACGTTGACCACCGCGGGCTGCACGCGCTGGACGATCGGCGCATAGGACAATCTCAAATCGCTGGGCGAGGACGGTAGCCGCCGGTCCTGCGCGCCGGCCTGCGCCGTCGCAGCCATCGAAACCAAAACTGCCGCGAGAAAGCGAAATGCGATCATAAAAAGGATTCCCGATTTTCCTCGGCGAATATAGGCTTTCAGGCCTACGAATAGAAGTGACAGCGTCACGATCTATCGGCCAATAACGGCGCTTCCGGGCCACTCCCTGAGCTTGCATTTTCGCAACAAAATGCACGTAGTGAACCCGAGGGCCGCGGGTTAGCCCTGAATACAAGGGAGAACGCCGGATGAAGGCCGTCGGATACAAGAAATCACTTCCGCTCAACGATCCGCATTCGCTGATCGATTTCGAGGCTCCGAAGCCGGAACCGGGCGGCCGCGATTTACGCGTCTCGGTCAAAGCGGTTTCGGCAAATCCCGTCGACTACAAAGTCCGCAAGCGCGCCGCGCCGCCCGAAGGCGAAACCAAGATCCTCGGCTTCGACGCGGCGGGAATTGTCGATGCCGTCGGGCCGGAGGTTACGCTTTTCAAGGCCGGCGACGAAGTGTTCTACGCAGGCTCGATCCAACGTCAAGGCACCAACTCCGAATTTCATCTGGTGGACGAGCGCATTGTCGGCCGCAAACCGAAATCGCTCTCGTTCGCGCAAGCCGCGGCATTGCCGCTGACATCGATCACGGCGTGGGAGCTGTTGTTCGACCGGCTTGGCGCGGCGCGCGGCGAGAGCGCCGATCCGCGCACGCTGTTGATTGTCGGCGGCGCCGGCGGCGTAGGGTCGATCCTCACCCAGCTCGCGCGACGGCTTACCGGCTTGACGGTGGTGGCAACCGCGTCGCGGCCGGAGTCGCAGAAATGGTGCCTCGATCTCGGCGCGCATGCCGTGATTGATCATGCCGGGCCGATGAAGGAGCAGATCGAGAAACTGAAACTTCCGCCGGTCGCGTTGATTGCGAGCCTCACCAACACCGACCAGCACTACAAATCGCTGGCTGACGTCATCGCCCCGCAAGGAAAATTCGGGCTGATCGACGATCCCCAGGAATTCAATGTCAGCGTTTTCAAGGGCAAGGCCGTCTCAGTGCATTGGGAATTGATGTTCACCCGCAGTTCGTTCCAGACGCCGGACATGATCGCGCAGCATCAGCTTCTCAACGAGGTCGCCGACCTGATCGACAACGGTGTGCTGCGAACGACGCTCGACCAGACTTTTGGCACCATCAACGCCGCCAATCTGAAGCGCGCGCATGCATTGCTTGAGTTTGGCAAATCGCGCGGCAAGATCGTGCTGGAAGGCTGGTAGCCGTCGGAGAGGCAAGTTTTCGAAAAGTCGCGACATTCGACGACGCCGGCCTACCCGCGCGAGACGGCCTGCAGGCCCTTGAAGGTCAGGCGCTTAGGATCCTTGACGCCGGCGAGATAGAACCGGCGGATAAAGGCAGTCACTTGATCGCGGTCGCAGCCGGTCAACACCACGACGGCATCGACGGCAATCCTCTGGGCATCCATGGTGCGTTCCTCGTCTGTGAGCAGCCTTGACCCAGGCCAGCCTGTCACTCGCCGATTAATACGGCGTTAACCGTCTGACACGTTCGGTGATTTGCGCCGGTCAGCGAATACGCGAAACAACGCATGCGACGCCATGGCAGAACGAAAAAAGCCCTGGAGGGTTCCAGGGCTCTTCGATCAGCTATCACGCCGGCAGCTTTAATACCGGTAGTGATCGGACTTGAACGGGCCTTCCGGCTTCACGCCGATATAGTCGGCCTGATCCTTGCGCAGCTCGGTGAGCTTCACGCCGATCTTGGCGAGATGCAGCCGCGCGACCTTCTCGTCGAGCGACTTCGGCAGCACGTAGACTTCCTTCTTGTACTTGCCGTCCTTGTTGTTGGCGAAAGCTCGATCTGCGCCAGCGTCTGGTTGGTGAACGACGCCGACATCACGAAGCTCGGATGGCCCATGGCGTTGCCGAGATTCACCAGGCGGCCTTCCGACAGCAGGATCATGCGGTGGCCGTCCGGGAAATTGATCTCGTCGACCTGCGGCTTGATGTTGTCCCACTTCAGGTTCTTCAGATGCGCGATCTGAATTTCGTTGTCGAAGTGGCCGATGTTGCAGACGATGGCGCGATCCTTCATCGCGCGCATGTGCTCGATGGTGATGATGTCCTTGTTGCCGGTGGCGGTGACGAAGATGTCGGCGCGCGGCGCGGCGTCTTCCATGGTCACGACTTCATAGCCTTCCATCGCCGCCTGCAGCGCGCAGATCGGATCGATTTCGGACACCATCACGCGGCAGCCGGCCTGGCGCAGCGACGCCGCCGAGCCCTTGCCGACGTCGCCGAAGCCCGCGACCATCGCGACCTTGCCCGACATCATCACGTCGGTGCCGCGGCGGATGCCGTCGACCAGCGACTCGCGGCAGCCATAGAGGTTGTCGAACTTCGACTTGGTGACGCTGTCGTTGACGTTGATCGCGGGCCACAGCAGCTTGCCCGCCTTCTGCATGTCGTAAAGGCGATGCACGCCGGTGGTGGTCTCTTCCGACACGCCCTTGATGCTCTTGGCCATCTCGGCGAAGTAGCCCTTCGGCTTTTCCTTCAGCTGCTTCTTGAGCAGCGCGAAGAACACTTCCTCTTCTTCGGAGTCCGGCTTGTCGAGGAACGCCGTGTCGCCGTTCTCGGCGCGCAGGCCGAGATGGACGTACATGGTGGCGTCGCCGCCGTCGTCGAGGATCATGTTGGGAGTGCCGCCGCCGTGCCAGTCGAACATCTTGGCGGTGTAGTCCCAGTAATCCTTCAGGCTCTCGCCCTTGACCGCGAACACCGGAATGCCGGCCGCAGCGATCGCCGCCGCAGCGTGATCCTGCGTCGAATAGATGTTGCAGGAGACCCAGCGGATGTCGGCGCCGAGCGCCTTCAGCGTCTCGATCAGCACGCCGGTCTGGATCGTCATGTGCAGCGAGCCGGCGATGCGCGCGCCCTTCAGCGGCTGCTTCGGGCCGTATTCCTCGCGCGTCGCCATCAGGCCCGGCATCTCGGTTTCGGCGAGCGAGAGTTCCTTGCGGCCGAATTCGGCGAGGCCGATGTCGGTGACGATGTAGTCGGTGAAGGCGGGCTTCTTGGCGGTGGCGGTCATGTGATGTTTCCTGAACGAATGAATTCGAACGTTCCGTACAGAACGAAACTGGACGCATTGTGGCGCTCTTATCGCTCCCCCTTGCGGGGAGGGTGGCGCATCGAGAGCGACGCGAACGATGGTCGATGGAGAGTCGCAGTGGATCGCGTTCGATTAACCCTCACCCGGCCGCGCCGCTTCGCCGGCCGACCCTCCCCGCAAGGGGCGAGGCGATAATTCACACCGCGCGCTTCAGCGCGTCGGCGAGATCGGTCTTCTCCCACGAGAAGCCGCCGTCATTGTCCGGCGTGCGGCCGAAATGGCCGTAGGACGAGGTGCGCGCGTAGATCGGCTTGTTGAGATCGAGATGCTTGCGGATGCCGCGCGGCGTCAGGTCCATCGCCTCGGCGACGGCCTTCTCGAGCTTGTCCTCGGACACTTTGCCGGTGCCGTGGGTGTCGATATAGATCGACAGCGGACGCGCCACGCCGATGGCGTAAGCGAGCTGCAGCGTGCAGCGGTCGGCGAGACCGGCGGCGACGATGTTCTTGGCAAGGTAGCGCGCAGCATAGGCCGCCGAGCGATCGACCTTGGTCGGATCCTTGCCGGAGAACGCGCCGCCGCCATGCGGCGCCGCGCCGCCGTAGGTGTCGACGATGATCTTGCGGCCGGTGAGACCGGAGTCGCCGTCGGGACCGCCGATGAAGAACTTGCCGGTGGGATTGATGTGCCAGATGGTCTTGTCGCTGATCCAGCCGTCCGGCAGCGCCTTGCGCACATAAGGCTCGACGCGCTCGCGCACCTGGTTCGAGGTCATGTCCTCGACCAGATGCTGATGCGAGACGACGATCTCGCGCACGCCGACCGGCTTGCCGTTTTCATACTGCACCGTGACCTGGCTCTTGGAATCCGGGCCAAGCACCTTCTCCGTGCCGGAGTGGCGCGCTTCCGAAATCAGCCGCAGGATCTTGTGGGCGTAGAAGATCGGCGCCGGCATCAGATTCCGGCGTCTCGTTGGTGGCATAGCCGAACATGATGCCCTGATCGCCCGCGCCCTCTTCCTTGTTGGTGCCCGGCTGCATGCGCGTCGACGCCCTGCGCGATGTCGGCGGATTGCGGATGCAGCAGGATATCGATGTCGGCGTTCTTCCAGTGGAAGCCATCCTGCTCGTAGCCGATGTCCTTGATGGCGGCGCGCACGACGCTTTCGATCTGGTCGTTGGTGACGGATTTCGGCCCGCGGGTTTCGCCGGCGATCACGACCTTGTTGGTCGTGGCGAGCGTTTCGCAGGCGGCGCGGATCGCCCACGGGTCGATGCCCGCTTTCGGGCCTTCGCGGAAAAACAGATCGACGATCTCGTCGGAGATGCGGTCGCAGACTTTGTCCGGATGGCCTTCGGAAACCGACTCGCTGGTGAACAGATAAGACGCGCGCATCAACCAACCCCTTTTCCGCCGGACGTCGGCGGCCCTTTCCTGAATGTGTCCTGAGATGTCAGTCGCGCCGGCGCGAGATGACGTAGGATTCGTCGTAGAACCAGAGCCCGTTATGCTTGCGCAGAACCTCTCTGGTGGCGTCGAGATAGCGGCCGCTTTGGGTCATTTCCGTCAGCCGGTCGTCTTCGATCTGCGCGACATACACCGCCGCGTTCCAGGCTGCAAAGGCCGTCGAGGTTCCGATCGACCCGGTGACCTCATTGGGCAGCGCTTCCATATCATAGCGGAAGATCGAGCGGTTATCGGCATAGGCGTTAAAATTAAGGTCGCGCCCGGCCGAACCCAGCTCGTATTTCACCGCGCGCAATAGCTCATGACGGCTCACCGCGAAAGGGTTTTCTCCCGGCCAGACCGCCTGGATGATCTCCAGCCCGGGATCCTGGCCGTGGGAGTGAATTCCGATCAGCCGGCCCCCGGCCCGCAGCGCCCGCGCCAGCGGCGCGATGATGCGTTTGGCGCGGAAATTCACCGAGGATTTCGCCCGGTAGGGCTGCGAGGCGATGATCAGGTCGAAATTGGCCTCGGCGCGGCCGGCGCGCGGGATGATCGAATCGAGCAGAAAGCGGTGATCCTCGCGGTAGAGCACGATGGCGACCGGGCGCTCATAGACCGGCATGCCCGAGCGCGGGCTGACATTGGCGCGCCAGTTCTCCTCCAGAAACGGCCCAAGCTCGGCGATCTGGGCCTCGAATTCACCGGAGGAAGCGCCGCGCAGCGCGACCTCGTGCCAGATCATGCCGGCGGCGGCCGCCGGCGAGGCCGGGCGCCAGCCACGGCGCTTCGGCGTAGTTCATGTTGGTCAGGACGAAGACGGTCGCCGGATGCTCGAACAGCCGGTCCGGCACCTTGTCCAGCGTCAGCCGGACATCCTCGAGGCTGAGTTCCTTGCCGGCGATATAGAACGGCATGTGCGGGAAAGCGGCCGTGCATCGACCGCATCACCCGCGCCAGCACGGTGCCGTCGCCGACGCCGGCGTCGAACACCCGCAGCGCCGGCGGCCGGGGATGGATGCTGCCGAGCTCCAGCGCCACCCGCTCGGCGATCACCCGCTTTTCGCTGCAGGTGTGGACGAACAGCAGATATTTCTGCCGGTTCTCGAAAAAGCGGAAATTGCCGCGGGGATCGCGCTTCTCCGGCGGGACTTCGAGGCCGCGCGGCGGCGGCACGCCCGCCCGGCGTCGAGGCGGCGATAAAGGCCTGGATGCGCTCGAGCGTATCGACGGTGATGCGCTTGCCCTCGCGCAGCCGATGCACCAGCTTGCCGTCATTGACCGCGCGGCGGCCAAAGGTCGATTCCGCCATATCGTGCCTGGCGGCAATAGTCTGAGATCTGGCCGAGGATCTGATCGTTTTTCATCGGGCGGATTTGTGGCTGGGCACGGCGAGTTCGCGAGCGTCCTATCATCATCTGCCCATCTGGGCGACTGCATATCGCCGTCGCCCGCGCAGGCGGGATGACCACGCCGTGTGCCCTGTGCGGCAGTGGGCCAACGGCCTTTGCACAACGGCAGGACGGATCGACTCGCGGTCTCGCCGTACGCGGGGACGGCGCAGGAGTACCTACGTCCCCCACACCTCCTTCGCGACCTCGACCGCGAGCTTCAGCTTCGCCCACTGCTCGTCCTCGGTGAGGATGTTGCCCTCTTCGGTCGATGCGAAGCCGCATTGCGGCGACACCGCGAGCTGCTCCAGCGGCGCGAATTTGGCGGCCTCGTCCAGCCGCCGCTTGATGTCGTCCTTCTTCTCGAGCGTGCCGATCTTCGAGGTGATGACGCCGACCACCACGATCTTGTTGCCTTTCGGCAGAAAGCGCAGCGGCTCGAAGCCGCCGGCGCGATCGGAATCGTATTCGAGGAAATAGCCGTCGTAATTGGTGCCGGCCAGCATGCGTCTCGGCCACCGGCTCGTAGCCGCCGGAGGAAATCCAGGTCGAGCGGAAATTGCCGCGGCAGACATGCGTGGTGATCGTCATGTCGGCCGGCCGCTCGGCGATCGCGTAGTTGATGATGCGCGCGTAGATCTCCTGCAGGTTGTCCGGGTCGTCGCCGCGCTCGCGCGCCTTCGCCAATTCCTCCTCCGAGCAGAGGTAGGCCCACACGGTGTCGTCGAACTGCAGGTAGCGGCAGCCGGCGTCGTAGAACGCCTTGACCGCCTTGCGGTAGGTCTTGCCGAGATCCTCGAAGAACGGGTCGAGGTCGGGATAGACCTCTTTCGAGATCGCCTTGCGGCCGCCGCGGAAATGCAGCACCGCCGGCGACGGGATCGTCATCTTCGGCGGTCGCCCGCGCGCGTCGCATTGCTTCTTCAGGAACTTGAAATGCTCCAGCATCGGATGGTCGTCCGGAAAGTCGAGCTTGCCGACGACGCGGATGCGCGTCGTGCCGGGTCTGGACGCCGGCGAACTGGATGCCCTCGTCGGGGTGAAACAGTTCGCAGCCGTCGAGGTGCTGAGGAAATCGAAATGCCACCAGGAGCGGCGGAACTCGCCGTCGGTCGCGAGCTTCAGGCCGATCGAGGCCTGCTTCTGCACGACCTTTTCGATCTCGCTGTCCTCGACCTTGCGCAGGTCGTCGGCCGAGATTTCGCCCGTCTCGAGCTTGGCGCGCGCCTCCTTGATGCGCGGCGGCCGCAGCAGGCTGCCGACTTCATCGGCGCGGAACGGGGCTTTGCGTTGCTGTCTCGCATTCGATTTTTACGTCTCCAAGATAGCAACTTTAATGCTGTGCGCGGCGCCGGGACGCCGAGAAAGCGCTCCAGCGTCGCCGGATCGGCTTTCAAGCGCGGCGCTGGCCGCATCATGCACGATCGCGCCGCGCTCCAAGATCACAGCGCGGTCGGCGAGCTTCGAGAATCTTTTGCGCGTTCTGCTCGACGATGATGAACAGATGCCGCCGGCGCGCGTGATGTGCCGAGCGCCGCCAGCAGTTCCTCGACGATGATCGGCGCGAGGCCTTCGGTCGGCTCGTCCAGCAGCAGCACCTTCGGATTGAGCGTCAGCGCGCGGCCGATCGCCAGCATCTGCTGCTCGCCGCCGGAAAGCTGGTTGCCGAAATTGCTCCGCCGCTCCTTCGAGCCGCGGAAACATCTCGTAGACCTTCGCGACAGTCCACGGACCGGGCTGCGCCACCGCGGTCATGTTTTCTTCGACCGTCAGCGAGCTGAAGATATTGCGCTCCTGCGGCACCCAGCCGATGCCGGCGCGCGCGCGCTGATCGGCCGCAGCCGCGTGATATCGAGCCCGCCGAGCTGACGTGCCGGCGAAACGCCGCGTCACGCCGACGATGGAATTGATCAGCGTGGTCTTGCCGGTGCCGTTGCGGCCGAGCAGCGCCAGCACCTGGCCCTTCGGCAAGCTCGAGCGACATATCGGGCAGCACGACGGCTTCGCCATAGCCGGCGCGCAGATCGTCGATGCGCGAGGAGATCAGGCATCGGCGCCCTCGCCGAGATAGACCGCCTTGACGCGGGGATCGCGCGCGACTTCGTCCGGCGTGCCTTCGACCAGCAGCGCGCCATTGACCAGCACCGAGATGCGGTCGGCGAACGAGAACACCAGGTCCATGTCGTGCTCGATCAGCAGCACCGTGACATCGCGCGGCAGCGCCGCGACCGCTGCGAGGATGTCGTGGCGCTCGCCTTCCGGCACGCCGGCGGCCGGCTCGTCGAGCAGCAGCACGCGCGGCTTGGTCGGCGATCGCGACCGCGATCTCGAGCAGGCGCTGCTTGCCATAGGGCAAGCGTCGCGGTGGGCTCGTTCATCACGTCGAGCAGATGAAAGCGCGCGAGGTTCTCGGCGATCTCGGCGTTGACGTCGTCGCGCTGCCCATCCGGCGCCACCAGTCGCTGCCGCGGCCGAGCCGCTCGGACACCGCGAGGCCGATGGTCTCGAGCGGCGTCAGATCGGCGTAGAGCTGGTTGATCTGGAACGTGCGCGACAGTCCGCGCGGCACGCGCTCATGCACCGGCAAGTCCGTGATGTCGTCGCCGTCGAGCAGGATGCGGCCGCGCATCGGGCCTGCAGCACGCCGGTCAGAAGATTGATGACGGTGGTCTTGCCCGCGCCGTTCGGGCCGATCAGCGCATGGCGCGCGCCGGGCGCGATCTTGAGCGAAAGATCGCGCGTGACCTTGAGCCCGCCGAACTGCTTTTCCAGTCGCGATCGTTTCCAGCGCGGCGGTCATGGCGCCTCGCTTTCGGGAACGGCAACGGCGGCTTTCGCCCGGCGAACTGCGCGATCACAAGGTTCGGCGCGCACAGCGCCCAGCGATGCATGCGCTCGCGGCCGACCAGCACGATCACGACGAGCACAAGTCCGATCCAGAACTGCCAGTATTGCGGCGTGAGCGTCGAAAACAATTCCTGCAGCAGCTTGAACACCACCGCGCCGATCAAACCGCCATAGAGATAGCCGGTGCCGCCGATGACCAGCACCAGCAGCAGGTCGGCCGAGCGCTCGAACGAGAACACGTCGAGCGAGGCCAGCGCCGTCGACTGCGTGAACAGCGCGCCGGCGATCCGGCGTAGAACGCGGCGAGCGTGTAGATCGCGATCAGCCGGCGGTTGACGGGAATGCCGATCGCCGCCGCGCGCAGCGGATTGTTCTTGATCGCGCGCAGCGACAGCCCGAACGGCGAATGCACGATGCGGCGCGCCAGCAGGAACAGGATGAACAGCACGCTGAGGCAGTAGATGAAGCCGGTCTTGCCGAACATGTCGAACGCAAACAGGCCGAGGATCGGCTGCATCTCGATGCCCTGCAGGCCGTCGAAGCCGCCGGTGATGTTGGAAAAGTTGTTGGCGAGCTCGCGCAGCAACAGCGCGATGCCGAGCGTCACCATCAGCCGCGTCAGGTCGACGCCGCGGATCACCAGAAAGCTCGTGACGAAACCGAGCGCCATCGCCGCAAGCCCGGCGACGACCAGCGCCAGCACCGGTTCGGTGATGATGCCATGCACCGCCAGCAGCCCGGCGGAATAGGCGCCGACGCCGAAAAACGCGGCGTGGCCGAGCGAAACGATGCCGGCATAGCCGAGGATCAGATCGAGCGACAGCGCGAACAGGCCAGCCAGGCGATCTCGGTCAGGATGAGATAGCGCGATCGGGAAACAGAAACGACGCAGGCCAGCGCCAGCAGCCAGAACACGATCTCGCTCCAGCGCCAGCGCGCCTGCAGCTGCATGATTGCGACGTCGAGCTGGCAGCGTCATCGCCGGTCATCGCGCCGCGGTGCGGCCGAACAGGCCGTTCGGGCGCCAGATCAGGATCACGATCATCATGGTGTAGATCACGAACGCGCCGAGCTTCGGCACATAATATTTTCCGGCGACGTCGCCGATGCCGAGCAGCAGCGACGCGAGGAACGGTCCGGTGATGCTGGACGAGCCGCCGACCGTCACCACGATCAGGAAGTAGATCATGAATTTCAGCGGAAAATACGGATCGAGCCCGAGGATTTCCGCGCCGAGCGCGCCGCCGAGACCGGCGAGCCCGCAGCCGAACGCAAAGGTCAGCGCGAAGACCTGCGGCACGTTGATGCCGAGCCCGCTGGCGGCGCGCGGATCGTCGACCGCCGCGCGCAGCCGGCTGCCGAACCGCGTCCTCGCCAGCATCAGCTGCAGCGCGACCGTCAGCAGTCCGCAGATGACGATGATCATCAGCCGGTAACGGCCGACGCCGATGCCGAACAACTCGATCTGGCCCTGCAGAGAGTCCGGCAGATGAATGAAGGTCTGCGACGATCCCATGACGTAGTCGACCGTCGTCACCGCCATGAAGACGAGACCGACGGTGAACAGCACCTGATCGAGATGCGGCCGGTCGTAGAGGTGGCGATAGAGCGAGCGCTCCAGCACCACGCCGATCGCGCGCTCGCAACAAACGCCATCGGCAACGCGGCAAAGAACGGCCATCCGCATGCGATTGACCAACACCGCGCAGACATAGCCGCCGGCCATCGCGAATGCGCCGTGCGCGAGATTGACGAAGTTCATCAAGCCCAGCGTCACCGCGAGCCCGCACGCCAGCACGAACAGCAACATGCCGTAGGCTACGCCGTCGAACAGGATGGTGAGGAGCGTGGTCACTTGATCCCTCCCCCGTCGGGAGGTGGCGGCGCTTGCGCGCCGTGGTGGGGGCATTCTCCCCTTCCACTCTGGAGGTGCAGCATGCCGTGCGAGCGGATGACCGCGCGACCCTTGCGAGGCCCGCTCACCGCGAAAGCTTCGCTCGGGCACCCGTCCACGAGGGGGAGGGGACGCGGCTCAGCCGCTCGACCTGCAGCGACTTGGCCGCCACTCACTTCTTCGTCTTGCCGGGGTCCTTTACCGCCTCGAAGGTCTGGAATTCGACGTTGTAGAGTTCGCCGTCCACCTTCTCGACCTTGCGGATGTAGATGTTCTGCACGATGTCGCGGGTTTCCGGATCGATCGAGATCGGCCCGCGCGGGCTTTCCCACTTCATTCCCTTCATTGCTTCGATCAGCGCATCGCCGTCGGTCTTGCCGCCGGTTTTCTTCAGCGCTTCGTAGATAAGATGGATGCCATCATAGCCGCTCACGGCCATAAAGCCCGGACGTGTGCCGAATGCTTTCTTGTAAGCCGCGACGAACTCCTTGTTCATCGCCGAGGGATGCGCCGCCGAGTACAAATGCGCGGTCACGGTGCCTAGCGCAGCGTCGCCCATGCCGTTGAGCAGGTCGTCATCCATGACGTCGCCGGGCCCGATCACCTTGATACCGGACTTGTCCAGACCTCGTTCGGCATACTGCTTCATGAAATTGCCGCCCTGCCCGGCCGGCACGAACACGAAGATCGCGTCCGGCTTGGCATCCTTCATGCGCTGCAGGAATGGTGCGAAGTCGGGATTGGCCAAGGGCACTTTGACCTCTTCGACGATCTCGCCGCCGCCGGCGGTGAAATTCTGCTTGAAGAAATTCAACGCGTCGTTACCGGGAGCGTAGTCGGACGTCAGCGTCGCGACTTTCTTGATGCCGTTCTTGGCGGCCCAGTCGCCGATGATGGTGGACGACTGCGCCAGCGTGAAACTGGTGCGCACGACGTAGGGCGAGCGCTCGGTGATGATAGAGGTGCCCGCTGCCATCACGATTTCCGGCACCTTGGCCTGCGTCGCCAGCGGCGCCGCGGCCAGTGCTGCGGGCGTGACACCGAAGCCGGCGATGAAACTGACCTTGTCATTCACGATCAGTTCCTGCGCGAGCCGCTTGGTGTTGTCTGGAACCGCGGCGTCGTCCTTCAGGATGATCTCGATCTTCTTGCCGGCGACGGTGTCGCCGTGCTGCTGCATGTAAAGCTTAACCGCGTTGTCAATCTGCTTGCCGGTGGAAGCCTGACCGCCAGTCATCGGCAGAATTAGGCCGATTTTCACCGAGTCCTGCGCCCGAGCCGGTGCGGCAGCTAACGCCACCGCAAAGCCAACACCGGCCGCGACAGCCAAAATGGATTTCATGCGATCAAACATTTGCGCCCTTCCTTGATACGTTTCCCCTGACCGTTTTGCTCGGCCGTTGCTGCTACCATAGCCGAATTATGAGCATCGTATATCATTGCGGCGCGGCGATTTATCCGCATCATCAAAGAAAACGCGGGTCAACCGAATCGTAATCACCGCGACCGGCCGTAGAAGCCATCTTGTGTAAAAGCGATGTTATTTCAATGCATTAACGCGTAAATTCGTCGGTCGCAAATAGAACATGCTGTCGGCAGATGTTCGGTTAGTCTTCGCTGACAATCCGCACCAGGTACGCACCAAAGGTTCCGCCTTGCTTTCCATGCCGGATATGATCCGCCGCCGATTGATAATTGTGGCCCTTGTGCTGATGCCGTGCAGTCTCGGCGGCTGCGGCACGATCAATTCAAATCTTGCCGCAGGAATGGGCGACTACATTCCGCAGTGGGCTGGTGGCCTTCCACCGGATGCGCCGCCGCGTCCCGGCACTGCCAAATACGATGCGTATATGCAAGAACGGGAGCGACTGCGCCAGCTACCTGCGGCCGAACGTGAACGCGAGCGCGCCCGCGCGAGCGAACCCTCATTGCCGCCGCAGGACGCTGACCAATGAGGCGGCGCTGACGTAACGACGTTTGACTTGATCGATAGCGAGTTCCTTCGTGATCATGACAGCCGAGCCCTACCGCGCAAAAAGCCTGGTAATTGGCGCCACCGGTTTGGTCGGCGGCTACATCGTTGAGCACCTCAGCCGCAAGGGCGAGCAGCCATTGGCTTTGTCGAGGTCGCGTCGCGATAGCACAGCTGCGATCTGGTTTCAGGGCGATCTGTCACAACCCGATACATTGCAATTTCCACCCTTTGCGATTCTCTACTGCACGGCCGACGCAATTCTGCTGGCAGCGGCGCTTCCGCTTATTTTCAACCGTTCACTCAAACGCTTGATCGTCTTTTCATCAACCAGCATCGTCACAAAAATGAACAGCGAAATCGCTGCCGAGCGCGCGGCGCTGCGAAACCTCGCCGTCGCCGAACAGGAGATCGCCGCACTTTGCGAACAGCACGGCATCGAGTGGACGATATTGCGGCCTACCCTGATCTACGCTCCCGGCCAGGATCAGAACATCACACCGTTGTCCCGGCTGATACGGCGATTCGGCTTTATGCCGCTGGTCGGTGGCGCGGGGGGTTTGCGGCAGCCGGTACATGCCGAAGATCTGGCGATCGGCGCCATATCGGCCGCATCGAGTGCCGCCGCGGCCAACAAGATTTATTCGTTGCCGGGAGGCGAAACGCTGAGCTATCGGGAGATGATCGGCCGGATTTTCGACGGGCTACGGCGGCCGCGGCGTACTGTCCCCGTACCGGTCTTCGTATGGAAAGCTGCATTTGTTTTCGCAAGGCCCCTTTACCCGACCGCCAATGTTGCAATGGGCACCCGAATGATGAAGGACATGGCGTTCGATTCAACGGCGGCGACGCAGGACTTTGGCTGGAAACCGAGAGCGTTCCATCCGGTGTTCGAATGAGAATGGGCTGACGTGCTCAGTGGCTACCGCATCCTGATTCTGGAAACTCGCGAGGAAGCGCAGTTCTCCCGGCTGCTCGCCGAACAGGGCGCGGACGTCGTGCAGTGCCCGATGTTCACGATCCACGACGCGCCGGTCTCCGCTCCGATCGAAAACTGGATCAAGCAATTCATCGAACGTCCCTGCGACGATCTGGTGCTCATGACCGGCGAAGGACTGCGTCGCCTGATCAAGGTCGCGCGGCGCATCGGCGTCGACGAGCACTTTATTGCCGCACTGGGCAAGGCACGAAAATTTACGCGCGGCCCCAAACCCGGCCGGGCGCTGCGCGAAATCGGTCTGCAAGCCGAGGTCACGACGGAGAAGCCGACCTCCGAGGGTATTGCGGAGATGATGTCGGGCTTCGACCTCAAGGGGCATCGTGTCGGGTTACAACTCTACCCGGATAAAGATCACGGTGTGCTGATCGCGGCAATCGAAGCACAAGGGGCCGAAGTCGATACGGTGCTGCCTTATGTCTATGATGCGCAAGTTGCCGACACCAACATCATTGCCGCGATCGACGAGATGGCGCAGGGCCGTATCGATGCCATCGCGTTGACCAGCTCGGGCCAGGTGAGGCGCCTCACCGAGGTGGCGCAGGCACACGGCTGCGAAGACCGGCTGCGCGCCGGACTGACTCAGACGCCCATCGCTTCGGTCGGACCGGTGGTCTCGGAAGAATTGAAATCGCATGGCCTGCGCGCCGATATCTATCCGGCAAACGGAGCCTTCTTCATGAAGCCGCTGATAGCGGCGATGTCGGCGGCGCTCGGCAAAAAAGCGCCACGCCGCTCGCTGACTTGACGCCCGCGCCGATCACGACATGATGCTTCGAAGTTCGTCATTGCGAGCGCAGCGAAGCAATCTAGGGCCACAAAGAATACTGGATTGCTTCGTCGCTACGTTGCTCCTCGCAATGACTGGAAGACGCCGCATTTGCAGCTAACAAAAAAGATCGACGGAAATGCCGGAATTGCCGTTGTCCGAATTGCGCGTCGTGGAAATCGGGTCCGGCGACGCGCTGGCCTATTGCGGCAAAATGTTTGCCGATTTCGGAGCGGAAGTCGTCAAGGTCGAACCACCGGATGGAGACCCCGCGCGAAAGCTCGCGCCGCTGGTAGATGCCGGCGGAGGAGGCTGCGAGAGCGGCGCTTTCGCTTGGCTCAACACCAACAAGCGCAGCATCACCGCCGATCTGGACAAGCCTGTGGATGTCGATCGAATTCGCGGCTTGCTGAAAGACGCGGATCTCTTGCTTGACGCGCGGCATCCGGCGGCCATCGAGACGTCAACGCTTTCGCATCGCGACCTGCGGATAACCGAACCCGGACTCGCCATCACAGCCATCTCCTGGTTCGGGGAGCACGGTCCTTATCGCGACTACGCGGCGACGGATTCGGTGTGCCGCAGTCTCGCAGGTCTGGTGAAACTGGTCGGGCCGCTGGAAGGGCCACCGGTGCTGCCGCGCGACGGCCAAATCGGCGTCGTCGCCGGGCTCACCGCGTTCATTCCGACACTGGCCGGCCTATATGCACGGAAATCCCAGGGCGCGCGGCGTTTTGCGGTCAGCGCCCACGAGGCGATGCTGCAGATCAGCGAGTTCGACACCGGCTTGGCGCTGGAAGCCGGATTCACCCGGCCACGCATCGGCATCAACCGCTTCGGCCGCGGTTTTCCCGTCGGAAATTTTGCCGACCAAACACGGCTGGCTTGGCGTTACCGTCGTCACCCCGGCGCAATGGGTGTCGTTCTGCGAAATGATCGGGCTGCCGGAGCTCGGTCCCGATCCGCGCTATTCCGCCACCGCGGAGCGCTACCTGCACGCCGAGGAATTGAAACGCATCATCGAACCGGTGCTGATGCAGCGAAGCGCAATGGAATGGTTCGAGAAAGGCATCGAACTGAGATTGCCGCTGGCGGTCGTGCCGGACATGGCCGAACTGCTTGAGCAGAAGGTTTATCGAGAGCGCGGCGCATTCGCGAAAGTGACGATCGGCGAGGCTTCGTTCGATGCACCGGTGCTGCCGCAGCATCTCACGCGATCGCCGCCGAAACCCAACGGGCGTGCGCCGTTCGCCGGCGAAAGCAACGATGACATCTTGCCTGCGCGCACACGGCTCGCAAGCCGCGCCTCAACGGCTGGTGATCCGCTGCCCCTCACAGGCCTTCGTGTCATCGACCTGACCATGGGATGGGCCGGTCCAACCGCGACACGTCAGATGGGCGATCTCGGCGCGCAAGTCATAAAGGTCGAGTCCTGCCAGTATCCCGACTGGTTCCGCGGCACCGACCCGCGCGGCCCTTATCATCCGGAGCGGACCTACGAGAAGACGTACTGGTTCATGATGATGAACCGCAACAAACGCGGCATCACGCTGGATCTTACGTCCGAAATCGGTCTGTCGATGCTCAAGGGCCTGATCGCGGATGCCGACGCTGTCATCGACAACTACGCCGCCGACGTATTGCCGCGCCTCGGTCTCGACGCCGCGAAGATGCTAGCCATCAATCCACGTCTTGTGGTGGTGACAATGCCGGCGTTCGGAATGACCGGGCCATGGAGCGGCTGTCGCGCCTATGGTTCGACATTGGAGCAGGCCTCGGGCCTGCCCTCGGTCACCGGCCGCGAGGCCGACCCGCCGACGATGCTGCACGCCGCGCTCGGCGATCCCGTCGGGGGGCTCAGTGCCGCCGCCGCGCTGATGCTTGGATTCGTGCACCAGAAGAACACCGGCGAAGGTCAGCATATCGATCTCAGCGCCGTCGAAGCCCTCCTGCCGTTGGTAGCGCCGTCGATCATCGAGCAGTCGATCACCGGCTGCAGCGGTCCGCGCATCGGCAACCGGCATCCTTCGTTCGTGCCGAACGGCTGCTTTCCCTGTCTCGGCGAAGACCAATGGATCACGCTGGCGGTGCGAACCGATGAGGAGTGGCAGTCGCTTTGCAAGATCATGCATCGGACTGATCTGGCTGCCGACGCGGCGCTTCTCACCGCCGATAGACGCCGCGGCGAACAGGACCGCATTGAGGTAGCGATCCGGCACTGGACGGAGACGGTTCGGCCGGACCTCGCGATGGTCACGCTGCAGGCGGCGGGAATTGCAGCCGGTGTCGCGCGGTTGCCAATGGATTTGGCGAGCGACCCGCACCTGATGAAGGTTGGGCACTGGCAAGCGGTAGATCGGCCTTTCATGGGCCCGCATCTGCTGCCGTCGGTAGCCTATCGCGAGGGCGATGCAGCGATGCCCTATGCGATCGAGCATCTTGCGCCCACGCTTGGCCAGCACAACGAAGATGTCTTGAGCCGGCTGCTCAGGTTAAGCAGTCAGGAGATCGCGCAATTGCGGGAAGACGGCGTCATCGGCGATACCGCCACGTCGAAGAAAAGCAAAGGCCGGACTGCTGTCGATCGAGGCTGAAAACCATGGCCTAACCGAGCACGCGATCCGCTTCGGTGACCGCGCAGAGAATGTGATAAAATGACGACGCTGGAATCGTATCCACCAGCGAGCGTCCATCGCGATCGAACTGATCGTACCAGCCACCGGCGGCGGGATGACGGAGATAGTTATTTTCAAGCCGCACCAAGGCGGCTCGAGCCTCATCGGCGGCGCCGCCCTCCCCGCCCTCGGCCTGCGCAATCCACGCCTTGGCGATCTCGGTCTGAGGCCAAAGGCGCCTCGTGCGCCTCGTGATATTGCCGTTGGCATCGCCCGCATCGACGAGGCAGCCGCTAACGTCATCCCGGTAACGCAAGGCGGAAGTGAGCAACTCGCCGCGGTACCGTCCGGTGGGACAGCCCGTGATCCGCTCAAAGCCCAGCAGCAGCCAGACCCATTCCGCTTGATGCCCGGGCTCGACAATGACCGGCTCGATCCTCGACCAGTCGTTTTCGAAGTACTCGCCGAGCACGCGTTTTTGTTTGTCATAAAAATTTGACAGAAACAGCGCGAAGAATTCGCCGGCGCGATTTTGGAATGCCGCGTCGTGGGTCGCATCGAACGCTGCGATCATCGCCTCGAACAGATGCATGTGCGGATTTTGCCGTCGCGGCATCGACGCGGGCAAGCCTTCGAGAAAGCCGCCATCCGGCGAGCGCAACTTCAAGTCCAGAAAGCCCAACAGCGCGTCGATCTCGGCACGAATTTGCGAATCGCGGTCGAGCGCATAAACGCTGGCCAGTGCGAGCAATACGAACGCGTGGTCATAAGTATCGCGTAGAGGATCGAGCACATCGCCGTAGGGCGTAAGCAGATGAACGAAACCCGGCTGGCCGTCAGGGCTTTTGGCCTTCGCCAAAAGATATTCGAGCCCCTTGTGCGCGATCTCCCGGCCATCCGGATACCAGCCGGTTTGCGCGGCCTTGGCGAAGCAATAAATCTGCCGCGCCTGCACAAGAACGCGCCGCGCCGCGCCGCGATCGGCACGACCTTCCCGGTCAAGCCTCTCGCAGAACCCGCCCGTGGTGCTATCCCACCCCTCACCTGACCAAAGCGGCAGCGAATGCTCGACCATCAAAGTCTTGAGCGTGTCGACAATGCCCTGCGAACTCTCCGGGCTGTCCGACGTCGCGCTGTTGGTCGTTATCAGTGAAGTCATCCTTTAATGCTAACCGATCTCATCTCGAAGACCTACCGCCTGACCGATAAAGCATAAGCGTGTCGTTCAGATTTGCAAACTCATAGTGAGCACAAATATGTGCACGGCGTCTTGTCTTTGCTCAATGGAATAATCAGAGGTCGATGGTTAGGGATGGCCGCGGCCGGAATTCGTACTTAGATTTCGCAGTACCAAGACGGTGAGCAATTCGCTAAATTCAGAGCGATTTGGTGCTGGCAAGCGAGATCACCCGGGGTTTTAAGAGAGCGCAGGGTTTACGGGCGGCACCGATTATTTTTCGGACCTACGCTACCGTTATGTGGCTTCAACGAAGCTGCGCCGGCTGCTACCGGCCTAAAAGGCGCTCAATTGCGTGCTGTTCGCGCCTGACTTCATAAAGCCTTTGCGTTCCTTCGTTCTAACCCATGGTGCAAAGCCTTGACCGTCTCAGAACTTCCAAAGTCGGCTGCCGTGACAAACGCGCGAACCGCGGATTTGACCGTAGTTGGCGGCGCCGGCCATGTCGGGGTCCCGCTGGTGCTGTCGTTCGCTGCCAAGGGCCTGACGGTCAACGTCAACGATCTCAATCTGGAGAGCCTTGCAGCACTGAAGAACGGGCGGCTTCCTTTTATGGAGCACGGCGCCGAGGAATTGTTGACCGGCGCGCTCCGCGACAAAAAGCTGATTTTCACCAGCCAGCCGAGCGAGGTTTCCAATTCAGGCCCGGTGATCGTTACCATCGGTACGCCGGTGGACGAATTTCTCAATCCGAACGCCACGTGATCCAGCAATGCCTCGACGCGCTGCTGCCGTTACCTGAGAGACGATCAGCTTCTGGTGCTGCGCTCGACGCTCTATCCGGGCACGACCGACTGGATCAGCGATTACCTCACGCGTCAACGGCCGCAAGCTCAAGGTTGCGTTCTGCCCGGAGCGCATCGTGCAAGGCTATGGCATCGATGAACTGGCGCAGATGCCGCAGATCATCAGCGGCAGCTCGCCCGAAGCGGCGGAGGAGGCGGCGGCGTTGTTTCGAAATATCGCACCGGAGATCGTTACCCTCGATCCGATCGAGGCGGAGTTCGCAAAGCTGTTCGGCAACGCCTATCGCTACATCGAATTCGCTGTCACCAACCAGTTCTATCTGATCGCCAGGTCCGCAGGGCTGGACTACCACCGCATTCTTCGGAGCGATGAAGCACAATTATCCCCGTGCCAAAAACATTCCGACGCCCGGATACGCCGCGGGTCCATGCCTGATGAAGGACACGATGCAGCTGGCGGCATTTGCACGAAACGAATTCAGCCTCGGCAACGCTGCGATGCTTGATCAACGAGGGCCTGCCGCTGCACATCATCGCCGATCTGCGTCGTCGCTACGACCTCAGGAAGATGACCGTCGGGCTGCTCGGCATGGCGTTCAAATCCGAGAGCGACGATGTTCGCGCCTCGCTGAGCTACAAGTTCAAGAAGGTGCTGAACGCGCACGCGCACGAGGTTCTGACGACCGATCCGTTCGTCACGTCAGATCCCGACCTGCTGCCGTTCGACGAGGTCATCGCGCGCAGCGATGTGCTGATCCTTTGCACGCCGCATAACTGCTACAAGACCGCGGACCTGAAGGGAAAGCCCGTGGTCGACGTCTGGGGTATGCTTGATAACGCCAACCTGATTGCGTAGCAGGAAGATAGATCCGCAAATCGACATTAAAGGCCACGCTGGTACGCACGGCCGCGCTCACGCTGAAATCATTCGCGGCGCTACCGACCAAAGATGCAATGAGACCATGATTAGCGCGCCGACAGAAACGCGATGGCAAGCACGACTGCCCAGCCGACGACAATCAGCGATGTCACCGCGCCAACGGTAATCCGCCTCTTCTCTTTGGTAGTGTAGCCGCGCATTTCGTCCCTCTGATACCGAATGGTGGCATCACCGTCTCCAAAAAGAGAAAGCCGCGCCAACCCGAAGGTTGACGCGGCGATGGCCGTTCTGTTGCCAGGTGGACCTACCCCGAACAGTTACGCCGCGAGGCGCACGTCGTTCAATGCAACGTTATCGTTTGCATTTAGGTTTTTGACCCGATAACGGCGGTATCATGCCGAGCACAATTCATAACTTCTTCGCGGCCATCGATCCTGGTTCGCCCCCGCCCTAGCAGCCCGGAATTGGCTGCTGGGGTGGAGGCGCCGGGTACTGCCCCCGGGTCTGCCCGCAGTCCGCCATGAGTTTCAGCGCCATCGTCTTGCGACCCCACCAATATAGCATCGCAGGGCCTGCAAACCTAACCAAAAAAAACGGCGATTCCAGACGGGTCAGTTGGGCGCTACGCTCCCGGTTTTGGTGCGCGGCTTCGTCGAAGCGGGCTTTGCTGCGCTCTTGGGAGCGGCGTCGCTGCGCACATTGCCCCACGGATCTGACGATGTCTTGGCATCGGGGATCTTCCTCAGCGATTCCTTGTACGCCTTATCCCTGATCGCCTCCTGCTCCTTCTCTTCCGGAGTCATGGATTTTATTTCCGGTATCAGATTGATGTTCGGAGTTTGTGCAAAGGCCGGACCCGTCAGGAGGGCGGCCAGCAACACCAGGCGAAATACTCTCATGCCATGCTCTCCCTCACGCCCCGTCGCTAAACTGCGCTGCGCTCGCCGTCCGGTGTAAGAGACCCTCTTCGGTCTCCAGCTAGAAACGGTCGGCCTTGCAGGATTTCGGTGACTGCAGCCAGTCGTCCCAGATTGGACCGCATTTGGTGCAACCGTTGAGCACGATCCCCATGACGATCACGCCGAACACAATCGCTAATCGCCTGAACATACCTGCCTCATCCGATAGAGTGGTATCATAACGGTTCATTTGGGCTTTTTTCAAGCCGCGCGGTCGCCAACGCCATTGCTTGCAAGCGTGTGCCGAAACCCGGCAGGCCTGTTGTTATGAACCACCCATCGCCGCGGCGATAGCGTCGAGCGCCGCACCGGCCTTGGCGCCATCGGGTCCGCCGGCCTGCGCCATGTCGGGCCGCCCGCCGCCGCCCTTGCCGCCCAGCGCTTCCGAGCCCTTGCGGACCAGATCGACCGCGTTGAACCGCGAGGTCAGATCGCTGGTGACACCGACCACGACGCTCGCCTTGCCGTCGTCGGTAACGCCGACGATGGCAACGACGCCGGAGCCGAGCTGTTTCTTACCGTCGTCGGCGAGGCTTTTGAGATCCTTCATATCGATGCCTTCGACCGCGCGCGCCATCAGTTTGACGTCGCCGACCTCGCGCACGCCACTGGCGCCGTCTGCCTTGCCGTTCGCGCTTGATGCGCCGCCACCCATCGCGAGCCGCTTGCGCGCTTCGGACAGATCGCGCTCCAGTTTCTTGCGCTCTTCCATCAGAGACGCGATGCGCGCCGGCATATCGTCGAGCGTCGTGCGCAGTTCACCGGCAGCATTTTTGGCGAGTTGAATCGTCTCATTGGCTTGGCGCCGCGCGTGATTTCCCGTGAGCGCTTCGATGCGCCGCACGCCCGATGACACCGCGCTTTCGCCCGTCACCGAAATCAGCCCGATGTCGCCGGTGCGCCGCACGTGGGTGCCGCCGCATAATTCGACCGACCAGCCCAGCGCGTTGCTGCCGTGTTCGCGGTCGCTCCGCCCCATCGAAACGACGCGGACCTCGTCGCCGTATTTTTCGCCGAACAGCGCGCGCGCTCCGGCGTCGCGGGCGTCGTCGACGGCCATCAGCCGCGTGGTGACTTCGTCATTCTCGAGCACGACATCGTTGGCGATGTCCTCGACGCGCCGCAATTCATCTGGCGTGATCGGCTTGTTATGGGCAAAGTCGAAGCGCAGCCGATCCGACGCCACCAGCGAGCCCCGCTGCGCGATGTGATCGCCCAGCACCTGCCGCAGCGCCTCGTGCAACAAATGCGTCGCGGAATGATGCGCACGGATCGAGCTACGTCTGCCGTGATCGACCTCGAGATGAAGCGCCACCTCCTTTTTCAGCGTGCCCTGCTCCAACGTACCGAGATGCACGAAGAGATCGCCGGCCTTCTTTTGGGTATCGGTGACGCGAAATCGTATGCCTTCTGCGGTTAGCACACCGGTGTCGCCGACCTGACCGCCGGACTCCGCATAAAATGGCGTCTGGTTCAAAACGATAGCGCCGGTCTCGCCAGTCTTGAGGCTATCGACGGCGTTGCCGTCCCTGACCAGCGCCGCGACGATGCCCTCCGCCGTCTCGGTGCCGTAGCCAAGGAACTCCGTGGCCCCGAGTTTCTCGCGCAGCGGGAACCAGATGTTTTCAGTCGCGGTATCGCCGGAGCCCGACCAAGAAGCACGGGCCTTTGCGCGCTGCTGGTCCATGGCGTCGGTAAATGAAGCGATATCGACAGATATGCCGCGGGCGCGCAGGGCATCCTGCGTCAGGTCAAGCGGAAAGCCATAGGTGTCGTAGAGCGTGAACGCGGTTTCGCCATCGAGCATGTCTCCCTTTTTTAAAGTGCAGCTCTTCTCATCGAGAATGGTCAGCCCGCGCTCCAGCGTCTTGCGAAAGCGCGTTTCTTCCAGCCGCAGGGTCTCCTCTATAAGCGTTTCGGCACGCGTCAGTTCGGGATAGGCCTGCCCCATCTCGCGCACCAGCGCCCAAACCAGCCGATACATCAGCGGTTCCTTGGCGCCAAGCAACTGCGCGTGGCGCATCGCGCGCCGCATGATCCGCCGCAGTACGTAGCCGCGGCCTTCATTCGAGGGCAGCACGCCATCGGAAATCAGAAACGACGACGCGCGCAGATGATCCGCGATGACGCGCAGCGATGCTTTTTGCGGGCCATGCGGATCGGCACCCGTGAGTTCGGCGATGGCGCGGATCAGGGCGACAAACAGATCGATGTCGTAATTGTCGTGCTTGCCCTGCAGCACAGCCGCGACTCGCTCGAGCCCAGCGCCGGTGTCGATCGACGGCTTCGGCAGCGGATTGCGCACGCCGCCCTCGACCTGCTCATACTGCATGAACACCAGATTCCAGATCTCGATGAAGCGATCGCCATCCTGATCGGCAGAGCCGGGAGGGCCGCCAGGAATCTTGTCGCCATGATCGTAGAAGATCTCGGAGCACGGCCCGCAGGGACCGGTGTCGCCCATCTGCCAGAAATTGTCCGAGCCCGCGATGCGGATGATGCGCGATTCCGGCAGGCCTGCGATCTTCTTCCAGAGGTCGAACGCCTCGTCATCGTCGATGTAGACGGTCGCCGTCAGCTTGTCCTTGGGCAGGCCGAATTCTTTCGTGACGAGATTCCACGCCAGCTCGATGGCGCGGTCCTTGAAATAGTCGCCGAACGAGAAATTGCCCAGCATCTCGAAAAAAGTGTGATGGCGCGCGGTGTAGCCGACATTGTCTAGGTCGTTATGCTTGCCGCCGGCGCGGACGCATTTCTGCGAAGTGGTGGCGCGCTGATAGGGCCGCTTCTCGACGCCGGTGAATACGTTCTTGAATTGCACCATGCCGGCGTTGGTGAACATCAACGTCGGATCGTTGCGCGGCACCAGCGGCGACGACGGCACGATCTCGTGGCCGTTCTTCGCAAAATAGTTCAGAAATGCCGATCTGATCTCGTTAACGCCGCTCATATCAATCCCAGGTTGCTCGAATTATCCGGCGGATGCTTTTAGACAGTGGCGGTTGCGGTGTCCAGAAAGTGTGCAGCAAATCAGTGGCTTGCCATGCCGCCCGGATGCCCGTTGATAGCGCCTGCCGCCGCGTTGACAGCCCACGTGAAGCCGTGGTTTCCTCTCCACCGTTCAGTTTAAGTCACGCCGGGAGAGATCGGCTTAAGCGCCGGCGCCGAAGGAGCAACCGCCCCGGAAACTCTCAGGCAAACGGACCGCGTGACTTGTTAGCATCTGGAAAGAGACGCAGCCGAGCCCGAATGGGCCGGACGCATCCGCCGACGGGATAATACTCTCAGGCACAGCGACAGATGGGGCTTCGATGCGTTCGCGGGAATTTTTCCTTGCGGACCGCGAGGGTCCCTCAATGCCAGCGCGCGATGACCAGCCTTTATTGAAACGAACGCCGTTGCACGCGCTGCATGTCGCGCGCGGCGGCAAGATGGTGCCGTTTGCCGGCTATGACATGCCGGTGCAGTTCGCGCCGGGCGTGCTCAGGGAGCATCTGCATACCCGCGCCAGCGCCGGGCTATTTGACGTCTCGCACATGGGCCAGATCGCGCTGCATGCGAAATCCGGCAAGGTCGAGGACGCCTCTCGCGCGCTGGAACGGCTGGTGCCTGCCGATATCGTTGCGGTTGCCCCGGGCCGGCAGCGTTACGCGCAGTTCACCAATGATACCGGCGGCATTCTCGACGATCTGATGGTGGCGAATTTCGGCAGCCATCTGTTTGTGGTGGTGAATGCTTCGTGCAAGGCCGAGGATGAAGCGCATCTGCGCGCGCATCTGTCGGATAGTTGCATCATCGAGCCCCTGCCGCATCGCGCGCTGCTGGCGCTGCAGGGGCCGGCGGCAGAAGCCGTGCTGGCGAAATATTGCGCGGAAGCGCCGGGCATGCGTTTCATGGACGCAGGGCCGCATCGCGTGATGGATATCGACTGTTTCGTGTCGCGCTCCGGCTACACCGGGGAGGACGGTTTCGAGATTTCCGTGCCTGCCGATCGCGCCGAAGCGCTGGCGACCGCACTGCTTGAGAATAGCGACGTGCTGCCGATCGGGCTTGGCGCGCGCGACAGCCTGCGCCTCGAGGCCGGGCTTTGCCTTTACGGCCACGATATCGACACGGCGACCACGCCAGTCGAAGCCGCGCTGGAATGGTCGATCCAGAAAAGCCGCCGCAATGGCGGCGCCCGCGCCGGCGGATTCTCCGGTGCTGATATCATTCTCTCGCAGTTCGAGAAAGGAGCGCCGCGCCGCCGCGTGGGCTTGAAGCCCGAAGGCCGCACGCCGGTGCGTGAAGGCGCGCCGCTGTTTGCGGATGCGGAATCGAACGACCGAATCGGCGCGGTGACTTCGGGCGGCTTCGGCCCCAGTCTCAATGCGCCGATTGCGATGGGTTATTTGCCAGCCACGCAAGCGACTGAAGGCGGCACGGTTTTCGCCGAGGTGCGCGGACAGCGTTTGCCGCTGCGCGTCTCATCAATGCCGTTCGTTCCCAACACCTACAAACGCTGAGGATTTAGCATGCTCACTCTGTTCACCGCAGATCACGAATGGCTAAGCATCGACGGCGACGTCGCCACCATCGGCGTCACGGACTACGCACAATCGCAGTTGGGCGACGTCGTGTTCGTCGAACTGCCGAAGGTCGGCCGCCAGTTGAAAAAATCGGAGGGGGCCGCAGTCGTTGAATCCGTCAAAGCGGCGTCGGACGTCTACGCACCAATCACTGGCGAGGTGCTCGAGGTCAACGACGCCGTTGTCGCCGAACCCGCGCTGGTGAATTCCGACGCCGGCGGCAAGGCGTGGTTCTTCAAGCTGAAAATTTCCGACAAGAACGAACTCGACGGCCTGATGGACGCGGCCGCCTACAAGGCACACACGGCGTGATGACGAGGAGATAAGCATGAGCACGCCCCGCAAGCCTACAGACGAACCCGCCACCAATTTCGCACGGCGGCACATCGGTCCCTCCCCGCGAGATATCGACGCGATGCTGGAGACGGTAGGCGCGAAGAGCCTGACAGCGTTGATTAGTGAGACGCTGCCATCGCCGATTCGCCAAAGCGTGCCGCTCGATCTGGGCATGCCGTTAAGCGAACCCGAAGCGCTAGCCCATATGAGCGATCTCGCTGCGCAAAATGAGGTCTTCACCTCGCTGATCGGCCAGGGCTATTACGGCACCCTCCTGCCCGCGGTGATCCAGCGCAACATCCTGGAAAATCCGGCGTGGTACACGGCGTATACGCCGTACCAGCCTGAAATCAGCCAAGGCCGGCTGGAAGCGCTGTTCAATTTCCAGACCATGATCTGCGACCTCACCGGGCTCGATGTCGCCAACGCGTCGTTGCTCGACGAGGCGACCGCGGCCGCGGAAGCGATGGCGCTGGCGGAACGCGCGTCGCAAGTCGAAAACAAAGCGTTCTTTGTCGATCATGAGGTGCATCCGCAGACGCTGGCGGTGCTGCGCACGCGTGCCGAACCGCTTGGCTGGACACTGATATCAGGCGATCCCGTCATCGACCTCGAAACATCGGAAGTGTTTGGCGCGCTGCTGCAATATCCGGGCACATCCGGCGGGGTGCGCGATCTGCGCCCCGCGATCACATCGCTGCGAAGCAAAGGCGCGCTCGCCATTGTCGCGGCCGATCTACTGTCGTTGACCCTACTGGTTTCGCCGGGCGAACTCGGCGCCGATATCGCTGTCGGTTCGGCGCAGCGCTTCGGCGTTCCGATGGGGTATGGCGGGCCCCACGCGGCCTATATGGCGGTGCGCGACAGCCTTAAGCGCTCGCTGCCGGGCCGTCTCGTCGGGCTGTCGATCGATTCGCGCGGCGAACCGGCCTATCGCCTCGCGCTGCAGACCCGCGAGCAGCATATCCGTCGCGAGAAGGCGACCTCCAACATCTGCACCGCGCAAGTGCTGCTGGCAGTCATTGCGTCGATGTACGCGGTCTATCATGGACCAGAAGGCCTCACCCATATTGCGCGCTCGGTACATCGCCGCGCCGCAGTGCTGGCGGCGGGCTTGCGCAAGCTGGGCTTTGCGCCCCGCAGCGAGGCGTTCTTCGACACGGTCACGGTGGACGCAGGCGGGAAACAAGGAGAGATCGTTGCGTGCGCGCTTGCGGAGAAAATCAATCTGCGGGTCGGCAGCAACGGCGCCATCGGCATCGCGCTCGATGAAACCACGACGGTCGGGACTGTCGAAGCGGTGTGGCGCGCGTTCGGCGGTGATTTCGCGTACGCGGATATCGAGGCTGGTGCCGGCGATGCGCTGCCGCCGGAGCTGAAACGCAGCAGCGCGTTTCTCACTCATCCGGTATTCCACGCGCATCGCTCCGAGACCGAGTTGTTGCGCTACATGCGCAAACTCAGCGATCGCGACCTCGCGCTCGATCGCGCCATGATACCACTTGGCTCCTGCACCATGAAGCTCAACGCCACTAGCGAAATGATCCCGCTGACGTGGCCGGCCTTCGGAAGATTGCATCCATTCGCCCCGGATGATCAGGCGGCCGGCTATCACGCGCTGTTTAGGCGGCTGGAGCAATGGCTGTGCGACATCACCGGCTATGACGCCGTGTCGCTGCAGCCGAATTCGGGCGCGCAGGGCGAGTACGCCGGGCTTTTGGCGATCCGCGGCTATCACGCCGCGCGCGGCGAGCCGCATCGCAGGGTGTGCCTGATTCCGTCGTCCGCGCATGGCACCAATCCCGCCTCGGCGAGTATGGTCGGCATGGATGTGGTTGTGGTCGCCTGCGACAGACGCGGCGACGTCGATGTCGGTGACCTTCGCACCAAGGCGGCGCAGCACGCGAAGAATCTCGCCGCCGTCATGATCACCTATCCCTCTACGCACGGCGTGTTCGAGGAACATATTCGCGACATCTGCGACATCGTGCATGCGCATGGCGGACAGGTCTATCTCGACGGCGCCAACATGAACGCGCAGGTTGGCCTCGCGCGGCCCGGCGATTACGGCGCCGATGTCAGCCACCTCAATCTGCACAAGACGTTCTGCATTCCGCACGGCGGCGGTGGCCCGGGCATGGGGCCGATCGGCGTCAAGGCGCATCTTGCGCCGTTCCTGCCGGGACACATCGTAGCGGCGGGCGAAGCAGCGCCCGCAGTCGGGCCGGTGTCGGCGGCGCCGTACGGCTCGGCGTCGATCCTGACGATTTCCTACATCTACATTCTGATGATGGGCGGCGAAGGCCTCACGCGCGCCACCGAGATCGCGATCCTGAACGCCAACTATATCGCGGCGCGGCTCGATCCGCATTTTCCCGTGCTGTACCGCAACGCGAAGGGCCGCGTCGCGCACGAATGCATTATCGACCCCCGCGGCTTGAAGGCGAGCTGCGGTGTTACCGTCGACGACATCGCCAAGCGGTTGATCGATTACGGCTTTCACGCACCGACCATGAGCTTTCCGGTGCCGGGCACGCTGATGATCGAGCCGACCGAATCCGAATCGAGAATTGAGATCGATCGTTTCTGTGACGCGATGATCGCTATCCGGCGCGAGATTGCCGAGATCGAAGCAGGGCGCTGGAAAGTCGAGGCCTCGCCGCTGCGCCACGCACCCCATACGGTGCACGACATCGCTGACGATAATTGGACCCGCGCCTATTCGCGTGCCGAGGGCTGCTTTCCCGCCGGGACTTCACGCATCGATAAATACTGGTGTCCGGTGGGGCGCGTGGACAACGTCTACGGCGACCGAAATCTGGTGTGCTCGTGTCCGCCGATCGAGGACTACGCGCAGGCGGCGGAGTAAGGTTCAGAATGTTGTCATTCCGGGGCGCGCTTTAGCGCGAACCCGGAATCTCCTGCGAACAATTCTGCAATTCCGGGTTCATTTCGCTGCGCTCATGCCCCGGAATGACAACTCCCTAAACCCTTATTCCTCCGGCTCTTCGCCGTCAGCGTCGCGCTCCGGCGAGCCCGCCAGAATCTGCTCCGCGATCAATCCGGAGTTCTGACGGATCGCCGCCTCGATCTTCGCGGTCATGTCGGGATTCGCCTTCAGGAACGCCTTGGAGTTCTCGCGGCCCTGGCCCAGGCGCTGGCTGTCATAGGAGAACCATGCGCCGGATTTCTCGACGATGCCCGCCTTGACGCCGAGATCGAGAATCTCGCCCATCTTGGAAACGCCCTCGCCATACATGATGTCGAACTCGACCTGCTTGAACGGCGGCGCCAGCTTGTTCTTCACCACCTTGACGCGGGTCTGGTTACCGACCACCTCGTCGCGTTCCTTGATCGCGCCGATGCGGCGGATGTCGAGACGCACAGAGGCATAAAACTTCAGCGCGTTGCCGCCGGTGGTGGTTTCCGGTGAGCCATACATCACGCCGATCTTCATGCGGATCTGGTTGATGAAGATCACCATGGTGTTGGATTTGTTGATTGACGCCGTCAGCTTGCGCAGCGCCTGGCTCATCAGTCGCGCCTGCAGGCCGGGCAATGCATCGCCCATCTCGCCCTCAAGTTCGGCGCGGGGCACCAAGGCTGCGACCGAATCGATCACGAGAACGTCCACCGCGCCGGAGCGCACCAGCGTATCGCAGATTTCCAGCGCCTGTTCGCCGGTGTCGGGCTGCGAAATCAAGAGCTCGTCAATATTGACGCCGAGCTTGCGGGCATAGACCGGGTCGAGCGCGTGTTCGGCATCGATGAAGGCGCAGATACCGCCCTTCTTCTGGCCTTCCGCCACGGTGTGCAGCGCCAGCGTCGTTTTCCCTGAGGATTCCGGTCCGTAAATCTCGACCACCCGCCCGCGCGGCAGGCCGCCGACGCCGAGCGCGATATCGAGTCCCAGCGAGCCCGACGAAATGGTCTCGACATCCATCGACCTGTCGTTCTTGCCCAGTTTCATCACCGAGCCCTTGCCGAACTGGCGCTCGATTTGCGAGAGCGCTGCGGCCAAAGCCTTGGTTTTGTCCATGGATGGTCCTTCGACGATACGCAGGGCGGAAACGGGCATGGGTTGTGCTCCTTATGGCGGGGATTTGCTGGCTGGACAAACGAGAGGCGATTTAGACCTGATACCTCTCTGTACCCTATTTGTTCTAAGTTCGCAATATGTTCTTCAATTTATTTGCGTGCTGGCCTGTTTCGACCCTTAGTGGCACAATTTGAAAAGAGCAGTGGTGAGCTTGAGGTAAGTTTAAGTTTGATGTCGTACAAAATCGGATAAGGTCCACCAATGTCGAGTTGCGTATGCCCGTTTTCAGCACGAGTTTAGATTTTGCCGGCGAAATGCCGACGTACGTCGTTATGGCGTGCTTCTTTCTCCAGCCTTACACGTAAGCACAGCCGTGCGCGGTTGCATCCTATCAGCGGTCTTGTGTCTAGCCATGCAGGAAGCAGGCGCCGCTGAAATCGGCCCTCGCGATGCCACTTCGACCGTGCTGTCAAACGTGGCGGATCCTGTTGCCTTCTCCACGCCCCTCGAACTCCGGTTCGGCGGTTTCGCGCATGGCATCGGCAACGCCGAGAAGGGGACTTGGGACGTAAACGGAGAGATCGTCCTGCCCAAATTCGGAGGGCCCTCGGGGGACTGGTCTCTGTTTATCCCGCGGATTCATGCTGGCGCGACCGGGAACACAGGCGGCCGTACCAGTTCGGCTTATGCAGGTCTTCTCTGGACTGTTCCAATTTTCGATCGTGTTTTCGCAGAAGCATTTCTTGACGCCGCTTTACATGACGGCTCACTCACTGGCACATTTACGCGATCGGCATTGGGCTGCAACCCCCTGTTCCATGTCGGCAGCTCATTGGGTTACCGCCTGGACCAGAATTGGAGTGTCATGTTCACGTTTGAACATTTATCGAACGGAGCTGGGCTCGGTCTCACAAACTGCAGCAGAAACCAGGGGCTGAATAATCTCGGCGGGCGGATTGGTTACGCCTTTTAGCAGGGCACCCGCTTACTGACAGGCTGCGACACTACCAGTTCAAGATCGGTTCCGCTCTCTCGCCCGGTTTTGATCGGCTTTTTCAGGGATCAATCAGCCCGGGCGTTCGTTGACTCCGCGAACGTGCAGGACGCATTTTATCACCGTTTGGTTTCAGGTTGCACGACAAGGGCCGCCGGATTTAAGTCCCCAGCCGGCGGCCCCTTTTTTGCTAGAAGGTTTTATCCGTCCCAGTAGGAGGCGCGTTGTTCCGCTTTGACCTTTTTTGACCTTCTGTGGACCATTCGAAAACAGCAGTAGCCTTGTTCCGGATTTGAGGCACACTTTCCGCTCAGCCAGAAGCGGAGGCGAGGATGCGATTTCCAACGTTACTTGTTCTGAGTGTTGCAGCAGTCACCTTGGCCGGATGCTTTGAGGGCCCGGCAGGTCCTCCCGGCCCCCCTGGCAAAGACGGTGCTCCGGGAATGGCCGGGAAAGACGGTCCGCCCGGACCGGCTGGACTTCCAGGAAAGGAAGGCCCGCCAGGCCCTGCTGGACCGGCCGGCAAAGATGGCTCCGCCGGTCCAAAGGGAGACCCCGGAGAGGCCTCTAAATAAAAGAAACCGTCTCGGTTGGCGCGCCGGCTTGGCCGGCCCGTCGGCGATAAATCAGGTCTGAACCAACGAACGAAATTTTACGGCGGCTAGCCTTCAGGCCGGCACGGCACAAAGCCGATCGGCGTGAAGGTGTAAACGGCCTCGCCCTTTTGGTTGTAAAGCGTCCACTTCACCAGAACCGTCCCCTGAGGCTTTGTCTTCGAAGGCGTCAGGCTGACGACTTCCCCTTCGATGTGGAGGATATCGTTAGGCCTGACCGGCATCGTCCAGCGCAGCCCGTCCACGCCAAGACCGATGAGGGGATGAGGGCCGAACGGACGAGCTTGCACCGCGAGGCGCATGGCGATGGCGGCGGTGTGCCATCCCGATGCCGCGAGACCTTTGAAAATAGTTTTTCGAGCGGCTTCATCGTCAAGGTGAAACGATTGCGGATCGAACCTGGCAGCGAACTCCTTGATCTCGGCTTCCGAAATCTGGACGCCGTCGCTTTTGAAACGCATCCCCACAGACAAGTCTTCGAACCACTCGATCATCGTCAGCCCTCGATCATTGAGTTTCGCGCAACGCCTTAACACAGCCGGCAGGGCCGCACAGTTTGCGAACTCATCAAATGGATATGCGGTAGCTTTGACTTTCAGGGCGCCGCGAAGTGAAGGACAAAAGCCAGCACGATGCATGTCGCAACGGCAATGATTCCGCCCTTCAGCCTATCGGGGTAAACGCCAAGCGTCAGCAGGACGGCACCGAGAGCGATTTTGCTAAAGTTCAAGGCCTCGCCTCACGTTCCGTTTAAGGCACTGCCGAGATGGTTTCGCTGTCGCGTTTCCCCAGAACCAAGAGCGCCAGAAGCGCCAACGGCCCGACGAACACCGCGATATTTAACCAGGCCTTTGCAGATCGGCCGCGGTCACGGGCCATGCCATATGCAGCCGGCATCGAGGCTATCGTGACCAAGCTGATCAGCCAAACTGACATCCGAGACTCCGTCTTGCCAAGGTGAGCCTAGCACGAACTGGGCTTTGGCGCTGGCGTTCAGCAAAAAGTGAGAACGACACAGGCCTATGTCCTGCCGCGACGGTGACGCACCGTGACAAGCTGACGGCCTATTTCCCGTACGTTTGGCGCATCTTCGCCTGGATTTTCGCCATTCCGCCGATCCAGCGATCGTAATTCTCGGTCTTCTTGCGCATATAATCCGCGACCTGCGGATGCGGCAGGATCACGAAGGTTTCCTGTTCAATTCCCCGCAGCGCATCCTGCGCGACGTGCTCAGGGCTGAGATCGCCATCGCCGGATTGCGGGCCCTTCGGGATCGAGCGCAGCATGTTGGTGTCGACGCCCTGCGGACACAGGATTGAGACCTTGATGCCCTGCGCACGGTGCGAGATCGCGAGATTTTCCGCAAAGCCTACCGCGGCGTGCTTCGTGGTCGAATAGGCCGGGCTACCGACCTGCGACAGCAAACCAGCCGCGGAAATCGTATTGAGAAAATAGCCGCCACTGCGCGCCTTCATCAGCGGCACCAGATGCCGTGCGGCATAGACGTGCCCCATCACGTGAATGGCCCAACTTCTAGCCCATGGCTCGTCCGAGGTGCCGCCGGCATTCTCCGACAGCGGATCAAAGCCGCCGCCGATGCCGGCGTTCGAACAAAACAGCGCGATCGGGCCGAACCGCCGCTCGGTTTCTTCGATCACGTGGCGGATGTCTCGCTCAATGCCGACGTCGCATCTGAATGCTGCGCCATCGACCGAGGCAGCGACGGCTAGCGCGCCTTCCAAATCGAGATCGGCTACGACCACCTTTGCCGCACCCGCGCGATGAAAGGTTTCGCATAGCGCACGGCCGATGCCGTTGGCGCCTCCGGTGACAACAATAATCTTACCGGCCACCTGCATCGAGATGCTCCGCTTGCCGAAATGTTCTAAGTCAAAACGAGGTCGAGCACGGCGGTGTAATGGCAGGCTGCTCCGAGCAGCACGAACGAATGCCAGATGGCATTCTGGAAACGCAGGCGCTGCCATGCATGGAAGATGACGCCCAACGTGTAAAGCAAGCCACCCGCCGCGATAAACCACAGCGTCAGCGTCGGCAACGTGGTGACGACGGCATCATAAACCATGAAGCCGCTCCAGCCCATCGCCAGATAGAGCCCGACCGACAGCCGGTCGAACCGACCCGGCAGCATCAACTTGAAACCTACTCCGACGATCGCCACGCACCATACGCCGATCAGCAACGCAATCGTGAACACGCTGTCCTTTATCTCCAGAATGATCGGGGTGTAGGTCGCCGCGATCAGCACATAGATTGCGGAATGATCGAAGCGGCGCAGCACCCATTTGGCGCGCGACACCGGCCACAGATTGTAGGTCGCCGACAGGGCCAGCATTGTCAGCAAACCGGCGACGTAGACCGAGACCGCCGCGATTTCGAAAGGCGTAGCATAAATGGCGGCCAGCACCACCAACACGGTCGCCGCTATCAAACCGCTGAAGATTCCGATGCCATGCACGACGCCGTCGGCGATCAGTTCGGCACGGTCGTAATTCCAATGGATAGCGCCGGCCGTCACGGAGGTCGTAGCGAATTTCTTCAACCTAAAGATGGTCATGGAGCGGTCCGGAGCCTGAACAAGCGATAAATCACATCTTGCGCGGTAACGAAGCACATTGCTTCTGGTTGCAAAACGCGTCCTAAATATGAACTTGATTTCTAACTGATCATCGCCACTTTCCTGAGAGTTTGGCTCTATTTGTCTCCATCAGATCAAGTCTTAATTTTGAGCATGGCCTCCGCTTTCTCCGATATTCTCGATGAAGCGCGCCTTTCCGCGCGAGCGCTGCTCGATTACGGCGATAATCTTTTCAATCCGACGGTCCGGCTTGGTGTCACCGGACTGTCACGCGCCGGCAAGACGGTGTTCATCACGGCGCTGGTCCACGGTCTTACGCGCGGCGGGCGCTTTCCGATTTTTGAATCGCTGGCTACCGGGCGGATCGCCCGCTCTCGCCTTGAGCCGCAACCGGACGACGCGATCCCCCGCTTTGCCTACGAAAGCCATGTCCGGACGTTGATCGAAGAACGCCGCTGGCCAAATTCGACCATCGACATCAGCGAGCTGCGCCTGGTGATCGACTACCAGCGCAAGAACGGCGCCGACCGGTCTCTCGTTCTCGATATCGTCGATTATCCCGGCGAATGGCTGCTCGATCTGCCGCTTCTCAATAAAAGTTATGAGCAGTGGTCGGCGGAAAGTCTTGCGCTGTCGCGGGTCGAGCCCCGCGCGCATCTTGCCTCCGAATGGCAAGCGCACCTTGCGACGCTTGATCCCGTTGCGCATGAAGACGAACAGGCGACGTTGAAAGCGGCGCGACTGTACACCGGTTATCTGCGCGCCTGCCGGGACGAGCGCTTCGCCATGAACCTGCTGCCGCCCGGCCGTTTCCTGATGCCGGGCAATCTCGCGGGCTCGCCTGCGCTCACTTTCGCACCGCTCGATCTGCCGGAGGACGGCATCGCGCCTGCGGGCACGCTGTGGGCGATGATGCGCCGCCGCTACGAGGCCTATAAGGATGTCGTCGTGCGTCCGTTTTTTCACGATCATTTTTCGCGGCTCGATCGGCAGATCGTTCTTGTCGATGCACTTGCGGCATTCAATGCGGGCCCGGCAGCGCTGCACGATCTCGAAGCTGCGCTCGCCGGAATCCTGGATTGCTTCCGGGTCGGCCGCAGCACATTACTGAGCGCGCTGTTTCGCCCGCGGATCGACCGTATTCTTTTCGCGGCAACCAAGGCCGACCATCTGCATCATTCGAGCCACGATCGCCTTGAAGCGGTGTTGCGGCGAACCGTAGGCAAGGCTGCCGCAAGAGCGGATGTTGCCGGAGCTGAGATCGACGTGGTTGCACTCGCCGCCGTCCGCGCCACCCGCGAGGCTCAGGTTCAGCGCGGCCGCGAAAAGCTGCCGTCGATCCTCGGCACGCCAGCGCGCGGTGAAGTCGCTAACGGCGAGATCTTCGACGGCGAAACCGAGGTGGCGACTTTTCCGGGTGACCTGCCGGTGAATGCCGATAGCTTGTTCGGCGACGACCGTGCGTTCCGTGGGCTTTCCAGCGCCAGCGCCGACAAATCGGATTTTCGCTTTCTTCGCTTTCGCCCACCGCAACTGGCAAGCGATGAGGAGGACGGCCCAGCGCTGCCTCACATCCGCCTCGACCGCGCGCTCCAGTTCCTGATCGGAGACAAACTGCAATGAGCGAGCGATCAACTTCTCGCCGGCCGGCGACGTTCAAGCTTGACGACCCCCGCGTCATCGTGATGGACGCCTACGAAGACCCATCGCGCCCGCCGCGCGGCGCCGTCCGCATCACGCCGGAGGCCGACCCGATGTCGCTGCCGGTCGTGGTCGAAGAGCCGATCATTCCCGTTCAGCGCGGGTTTCGCTGGAGCACGCTGTTCTGGACCGCGCTGGCCGGCCTTGTACTGCTTGGGTTCGGCTTAAGCGTCACGCATCTGATCGAAGATCTGTTCGCGCGTAGCGAGAGCCTTGGAATTTTCGGAGCTGGGCTTGCGCTACTGGCAGCGCTCGCACTGGCGGTGATCGCAGCGCGTGAGGCGATCAGCCTCGTCCGACTCGCAACCATCGAGAAGCTGCATAGCCGCGCCATCGATGCCTTGCTGAACGACGAACGCGCTGAAAGCCGCGCCATCGTTCAGGATTTGCTGAGAATCGCACATCGCAATCCGCAACTGGCGCGGGCGCGGACTACGCTGGCAAACCATGCCGACGATATCATCGACGGCGCAGACATGATCCGGCTCGCCGAGCGCGAATTGATGACGCCGCTCGATCAGGAAGCGCGACGGCTCGTCTCGGTGGCGGCGCAGCGTGTCTCCGTCGTCACCGCGATCAGCCCACGCGCGCTGATAGACGTGCTGTTCGTGTTCGCAGCATCGCTGCGGCTGGTACGGCAACTCGCGCGGCTCTATGGCGGGCGGCCGGGCACGCTCGGCATGATCAAACTGATGCGTCATGTGATCGCGCATCTTGCCATCACCGGCGGCATGGCGGCGAGCGACAACCTGATCCAGCAGGTGCTGGGTCACGGCGTTGCGGCAAAACTATCGCAGCGGCTTGGCGAAGGCATCCTCAACGGATTGCTCACCGCGCGGCTGGGTCTGGCTGCAATCGACGTGACGCGACCGCTGCCCTTCACCGCGTTGCCGCGGCCGGCGCTCGGCGATCTCGCCAAGGATCTGATGCGCAAGCGCGATGGCGAGGAATAGCTCGCAATGAAAACACCGCCCGAACTACTTCGGGCGGCGTTTTTGTGAGGTCGGTCTCAGGCCGGCTTGTGGTTCTTCTCTTCTTCCATCGTTACGGCGACGTTGCCATTCGCGGATAGCCGCACCTTCTGGCCCTCGACATCGGCGACCAAACCGAGCTCGATGTAATGGTGATGGCCCTTGTGGGCGCCCTCGCCGCTGTCGGCTTTGGTGAGTTTGATCCTGTTGCCTTCGACCCGATCGACCTTGCCGACATGCACGCCGTCAGCGCCGATCACTTCCATATGCTCTTTGATCTTGTCTTTCATCTGAATGTTCCCTGTGGACCCGCATAACGCCCGGGATCGATTTTAGTTCGGAGCCAAAGCCGCAAGGGCAGATTTTCGGGCTCCGTCGTTTCCGAGCGCGTCAAACCTTCCCGCCAATACGCGCCAACGATACAGCGGCGAATCCGGCGGCGGAGCAAGTTCCGGCGACCAGTTGGTCAGCTTTTCCAGGGTGTAGATGTCCATCAGATTGCCGCGCCACGTACGCTGCACCCGCTCCAGCGGCTCGCGCATAGCGGTCGTTGCCTGCCAGACCGGATTGCGGCTGTCCCCTCCGCGCGCGACATACAGCCCGGTGTGGTCCTTCATCCGACCGACGCCGGGATCGCGGAAGCCCATGAACCGCCCACGCTCGTTGATCTGAATCACTGGCACGCGATTGTTGAAATACCAGCGCAGCATCGCGTAAGTGCGATAGTCAGTGGTCGCGATCCATGTCGCGCCGGTCGTTTGCAATTGCGCCTCCACGCGATCAACCACCTGCTGGTAGCCGGCCTCGCCGCCGACCGGATCGGTACGCCCGATGAAATTCCACGGACTGACGACGTAATAAAAAAACACCAGTATGACGATCGCGATTCCCGATCCGATCGCAGCGTAAGCCCACGCGACGGCTGATTTGACGTTTCGGGCCGCCCAACCCTCTTCCTGCGAAAGCCTGGCAAGGTTGATGGCGGCCGCGGCAAAACCAACGGGCCACATGAACATCGGCCAGGTGTCGCCGATCCGCAGCGACAGCGACTTCCAGAAGAAGTAGCCAAGGGGCACCAGCACGCAGGTCGAGAGCAGAATGGAAACGGGCTCGCGTTGGCGGTAACCGCGCCATGCAGTCAGCACCACGCCGGACAACATAACCGGCAACAGGATCGGTCCGACCAGCCCTAGCTGCAGTCCGAAAAAATCGCCGACGGTGCGCAAAGAGAGCCCGTGCGTGGCGACCGCGCGGACGAACTGGAATTTGAACGACGCCCAGTCGTGTTGCGCGTTCCAGATCAGCACCGGCGAAAACATTGCAACCGCGATCAGCGCGGCAAGCCAAGGATAGGGACTGGTCAGCCAGCGCCGGCGCCAGTCTGGCACTAGCATGAACGCCAGCACGGCGGGCACGAGCAGCACAGCGGTGAATTTCGACAACAGCGCCAGTCCGCCGAACAGACCCGCGGCGAGCCACCAGCGCGGGTCGCCGCTCTGTGCGAGCCGGACCAGCGCCCACACCATCGCCACCGCGAACGGAATCATCGCGACGTCAGGCGCTACTTTTGCCATCAGCAGCCCGTAATATACCGCCGCTTCCGGCATCAGCACCGCAATGATCATCGCACGCCGGTCGTGCGTCACGCGCCGCACGATATCCATAAGGAGCAATTGCATGACAAGCATCGCGACGATGCCCGCGAACCGCACGCCAAAATTGGTGTCGCCGAAAACAGCGGTGCCGAAGCGGATAAACCATGCGATCATTGGCGGATGATCGAGGTACGAAAGCACGTTCTCCTTCGACCAGGTCCAGTAGTAGGCTTCGTCGGTGCGCAACTCGGTGACGCAAGCGTAGACTATCCGCAGCGCGGTCATCGCCGCGACCAGCGCAACGGCAATGTAGCGTTGCCGCGTGGTCGCAATGTCGTTCTGCTGGACGAGTAGATCGCGGGCCGGGGTCACGCCAGTTTCTTTGCCAACTCCGGAACGAGTGTCAACGTGGCGAACACCGCTTACAGGTGTGGTCTTGGAAAACAATAAACTCTACCATTGATATGACCATCTCAAATGGCGGCCATGGCAAAATCAATTTCATCGCAGCTTCGCAAAATCGTCGGAAGCATCGGCATCCGGCAGATCCGGCTTGCCTGCGGATTGATCCTGTTCGCGTATCTGGTTAGTCATTTCCTCAATCACGCGCTCGGCAACGTTTCCGCCGATGCGCTGGCGGCCGGCGTCTATTACCACACCACCTTCTGGCAATTCCTCCCCATCTCGGTCGTGTTCTACACCGCCGCGACGGTCCACGCCGGGCTTGGCGTCTGGGCGCTGTACGATCGGCGCCAGTTTCGCTGGAAGGCGATCGAGCCGCTGCAGCTTGTTCTCGGCCTCAGCATCCCCGCACTGATCATCGCTCATATCGTCGGCGTTCGGGTCGGCCAAACGCTGTTCGATCATGAAAAGCTCTACCCGCAGGTGTTCTACGCCTATTGGGTCGCATGGCCGTACAGACTGCCATTGATGTACCTCGTCTTGGTCGTAGCCTGGGTTCATGGCTGTATCGGCCTCTATTTCTGGCTGCGCATGAAAGCCTTCTACAAGCATGCGGCGCCGTTCCTGCTTGCCGCCGCAGTGCTTGTGCCGGCCATCGCCATGCTGGGAATCTATCAGGGCGGACGCACCGTGGTGCAAGACAGCGAGAGCGCGCAATGGAAAGCGGATAATCTTTCGCGGCGTCAGGTCGGTACCGCCGCGGAGCAAGGCGTGCTGGACGACATCGTCGACTATTTCCTGATCGGTTACGCCGGCTTGATCGGACTGGTATTGGCCGCGCGCGGCGTGCGGGCGCTGAACGAGCGGCGTGGCGGCATGATCAGGTTGTCGTACGGCAACGGCAGGACGATCCGCGTGCCCAAGGGGTTGAGCGTGCTTGAAGCGAGCCTGCTCAATAACATTCCGCATGCCAGCGTCTGCGGTGGCCGCGCGCGTTGCTCGACATGCCGCATTCGCGTGGTCGGGGACGTAAGTTTGCTGCCCGCACCGTCGAGCCGGGAAGCCTTCGTGCTGGACCGCGTCGGCGCGGGCGGCGATCCCGCCATCCGTCTCGCCTGCCAGCTTCGGCCGGAATCCGATCTGGCGTTTTTCCAGCTCTTTCTCCCGAACGTCGAGTCGGCGAATTCGCATGCAGGCAACGCGGCGCGCATCGGTCAAGAGCGCTATCTCGTCAGCATGTTCGTCGATATGCGCGGCTCGACGCTACTGGCGGAAAAGCGCCTGCCGTTCGATACCGTGTTTATCGTCAATCAATTCCTGGCGGCGGTCTCACTGGGCGTGATTGAAAGCGGCGGCCAGCCGAACCAGTTCGTCGGCGACGGCATGCTGGCGCTGTTCGGGCTTGGCACCAACCCGGAAACGGCGTGCCGTCAGGCAATGCGCGCAACAGCGGCGATTGCCAACAACGTCGACGAACTTAACCGATTTCTCAGCCATGATTTGCCGGAGCCGATCTGCTTCGGCATCGGCATTCATGCCGGTGAAGTCATCATCGGCGACATCGGCTACCGCAATCACATGGTTTTCACCGCGCTGGGCGACGCGGTCAATGTTGCCTCGCGCTTGCAGGACATGACGAAAACCGTTGGCTGCGAAGCGATCCTGTCGGAAGAGGTCCGCGTCATCGCGGGAGTGCCGGCCGACGCCCTGCCGCAACGCGACCTGGCAATCCGCGGACGCGTCGAGCCGATCAGCGTCAGGATAGTCGCCGATGCGCGCTTGCTGTCAGCGGTTGTTGACGAACTGAATGTGGCCGTTGCGATGTAAGACATATGTCGCAGCGCAGCGATGCGATGGCGCTTCAATTGCAATCCAAAAGACAATTGACTTGCGGCAACCGGGTGCGACACTTGGTGTCAACGAATCCGGTGATGACCGGCTTCGACTAAAATGCTTCGGAGGAAGCCCATGCATGACAGACGAGAGATCATCAGGCGCGCCGGTCTGGCCGCGCTTGGCGCCGCGGCCGGTTTGAATTCCATCAAGGCGTTCGCGCTCGATACTGTGACGCTACCGTTCGATAATGGCGAACGCCCGCTGGTGAAATACCCGCAGAAGCGCCCGATGATAGGTCTCACCGCCCGCCCGCCGCAGCTTGAGACGCCGTTTTCGGTTTTCAATGAGAACGTCATTACGCCGAACGATGCTTTCTTCGTAAGATATCATCTGGCGGATGTTCCGCTCAATATCGATCCCGACAAGTTCACCGTCGAGATCAAGGGAAAGGTCGACAAGCCGCTTAAGCTGTCACTGCAGGAGATCAAAAAGCTCGGCGCGGTCGAGCTTACAGCCGTCAATCAATGCTCGGGCAACAGCCGAGGGTTTTCCACGCCGCGCGTCGCCGGCGGAGAGCTTGGCAATGGCGCCATGGGCAACGCGCGCTGGCGCGGCGTGCCGCTGAAAACCGTGCTGGAAAAAGCCGGCGTGCAGCAGGGCGCCAAGCAAGTCACCTTCAACGGCATGGATGGTCCGGTCAGCGACAAGACGCCGGATTTCGTCAAGGCGCTCGATATCGATCACGCGCGCGACGGCGAAGTGATGCTGGCCTACGCCATGAACGGCAAGGATTTGCCGGTGCTCAACGGCTTTCCGCTACGGCTTGTCGTGCCCGGCTATTACGGCACCTATTGGGTAAAGCACCTTAACGAAATCACCGTGATCGACAGTGTACTGGATAATTTCTGGATGAAGACCGCCTATCGCATTCCGGACAATGACTGCCATTGCATCGAACCGGGTACCGCGCCGAAGGCCACGATCCCGATCAACCGTTTCACGGTGCGCTCGTTCATCACCAGCGTGGCCGACGGCGCGAAACTGAAATCCGGCACGACGAGCCTAAAGGGAATCGCGTTCGACGGCGGCAAGGGCATTAAGGAGGTGGCGGTTTCGTCCGATGGCGGCAAGACCTGGATGCCGGCACAACTCGGCAAGGACCTTGGAAAATATTCGTTCCGGGAATGGACGCTGCCGGTGAAACTGGAGGCCGGCGCTCACGAGCTCAAGGTTCGCGCCACCAACAATGCCGGCGACGTGCAGCCGATGGAGCCGCTGTGGAATCCAGCGGGCTATCTGCGCAACGTCATTGAAACCGTTCGCGTCACCGCGGCTTGAGAGGGCATCATGAAACGTTTCCTTTTCGCCGCCGCCGCCATCACCGCGCTGAACCTTGGAAGTCTTTTCGCCGCTGCGGCAGCGCCGATCGCTTACGCCCTGCCGGAGGAAACCGCCGCGTTCAAACCGGGGCCCAACCTCGAAACGGTGCAGAACAACTGCACCGCGTGTCACTCCGCAGACTATGTCCAAACTCAACCGCGCGGTGCGAAATTCGGCAAGGATTTCTGGCAGGCCGAAGTGACCAAGATGATCAAGGTCTACGGCGCGCCGATCGACGACGCCGACGTCGGCAAGATCGTCGACTATCTGGCGGCGACGTACTGACGACCGTCGCCCCTATCATTTCCAGAAAATTGAATCAGCATGTTTGCGATCCCAAAGCACGTCAAATGACCGCAAAACAGGCAAAATATGCGAATGGATCGAAATAACCGCCGATTTCGCCCGGATCGGATTATCATTTCCCGCTATCAAGCCCGGCCCATACCGCGTATCGTGCCGCTCGAATGTGCCGGTTTGCGGGAGAGGCAGTTCGTTACCGTTTTTTGATCCCGCGGAGACGACGTGATGGCTAAGGGTACTGTTAAGTGGTTCAACGCGACCAAGGGCTTCGGATTTATTCAGCCGAGCAGCGGTGGCAAAGACGTGTTCGTTCATATTTCGGCGGTCGAGAAGGCTGGTCTTTCTTCGCTCAACGAAGGGCAGACCGTGGAATATGAAGAGGTTGCCAATCGCGGCAAGACCTCGGCGGAAAACCTCAAGGTTTGACGCGAAGCGGACTGGAACAGCACGCTCTCGGACAAAATCCGAGGGTGGGGCTTTCCGAAAGATCCCGATAAAAACTGGAGCGCATCAGGCGAGAGCAACTAGAGCTCAACTACGCATTCTTTGCGCTCAATTTTCCTGCTCCCATTTTTCGACCTTCATGACATCGGGCGCTTGCGCATAGCCGCGCGGCCACATGTCGACAGCCCATTCCACGTTTTTCGTGCGCTCGACCAGCACAGCAGTATTGTGCGGTCCTTGCAGCGCAAACGGATTGCCGCGGTAGTGCGGGTCGCCCACCACGTGATATTTCAACAGACCCCATTGCTCCAGCACCAGCAGCAGGCTGGTGGTGTTGCGGGTAGTGTCCCAGCAGTCGAAATTGTGGCTGGCGTCAAATTTGCGAATGTCCGCGTGCGCGACGCGATGATCGGTTCCGAGGATCGGTCCCATGCGGCGATCGAACCAGATCACGGCCTTTTGCACCGCCGCCCGCTCGGCCACGGCGGACGATCGGCCAGAGCTCATGATCTGCGTCAGAGCGCTGCGGTCGCGTGCGGCGAAGTCCAGCAGTTCGCGGCGCCGGCAGACGAAACCATAGCAGACCGTCATCTCCCTGGATGAAGGCGGGAAGATCGAAACCGTGGTGTACAGCGCCGCAATCGGAGGGCTGAGTTCTCGTGCATGCAGGGGCAGCGGCGTAACGAACGAACCTAGACCTGCAATGGTGAAAGCGAGCCGACGCGACGAAAGCGCCGCCTTCCGTTTGATCCGTTGAACGATGCGGTTCATACCCCGTCACCCGAATTTTGGTGAAAATTATCTCAGCTATTGCGCGGTGCCAAGACAGGTGCAGCGTTAGACCACTGCAATTTGCGATGCTCCTCAATGTGGAAACGTTGCATCGCGCGAGAACATCGATCTAATGGACGAGGAAGACCAAAAAAATCACGGGAGCCACGCAACATGGAAAGCGGCATCTTTGACGGCCTGAAGGTTCTGGACTGCGCGAGTTTCATCGCGGCGCCCGCGGCTGCGACGGTCTTGTCGGACTTCGGGGCCGATGTGATCAAGATCGAGCCGCCCGGGCTTGGCGATCCCTACCGTAATCTGCCTAACCTGCCGGGATATCCCATTAGCCCGCACAACTACGCGTGGATGCTGGAATCCCGCAACAAGAAGAGCATCGCGCTCGATCTCGCGAGGCAGGAAGGCCGCAATGTATTGCGCCGCCTTGTCGGCGAGGCTGACGTCTTCATCACAAATTTTCCGCCCGCAGTGCGCGGGCGGCTCGGTATTACTTACGAGGAATTGGCGCCGCTCAATGAGCGCCTGATCTACGCGTCGTTCACCGGCTACGGCGAGAAAGGCGAGGAAGCCAACAAACCCGGCTTCGACAGCAACGCGTGGTGGGCGCGTTCAGGCCTGATGGACCTGGTGCGCGCCGACACCGAGACAACGCCGGCGCGATCCGTCGCCGGCATGGGCGACCATCCCTGCGCCATGGCGCTGTACAGCGCTATCGTCACAGGGCTGTACCGGCGCGAACGCACCGGCAAGGGTTCTCACGTCAGTTCGAACCTGATGGCGAATGGAGTCTGGGCCAGCAGCGTGCTGGCGCAAGCCAAATTATGCGGCGCACAATTTCAGGAACGGCGGCCCCGCGAACGCGCGCTAAATGCCGTGACCAATCATTACAAATGCCGCGATGGACGTTGGATTATTCTGTCGCTGCTGAACGAGGAGAAGCAGTGGCCGGCGCTGACGAAGTGCCTCGGGCGCGAAGACCTGGAGGACGACCCCCGGTTCGCCACAAAACCCGACCGTCACGCGCGCTCCCTGGAACTGATCGGGATCTTTGATGAAATTTTCGCCGGCAAGGATCTCAGGGAATGGCGCAGCCGGCTGGACGGCACCGGACTGGTGTTCGGCGTCGTCGGCATCCTCGACGATATTCCCAACGACAGGCAGATGCTCGAGAACGACGTGCTGATCCCGTTCGAAGGCACGGACATGCTGACCATCAACAGTCCGATCTGGGTCGATGGCGCCAGTAAAACGCGGCCGCGTCATCCGCCCGGCCTGGGCGAGCACTCGGACGAATTCTGCGCGGCGCGGGATATGACGATGCGTCGATCCGGCAGTTGCGCGCTGCGGGAACGGTGGCGTGAACTTTCCTGCTAACGGTGCAGGAAGACCCAGCCAAAAGCGGCAAGGCCGATGATCACTGCGGCTGCGATCGCCCATAGGCTGACACGGGCGTCGCCGGTAGCCTGCATCCTGCTCTCATTCTTCGCGATCTTGATATCGCGAACCTTGCTCTTCTTGTCCGCTTCGTTCATCGCGTGACATCCATTTGCTACGGTCGGTTTAAACAATAGGCTGCCTCACGATCGGTTTCCAGCGCTCATCGGTTTTCGACGAAGCACATGCCGATCGGCGACGCCTCGTCTACAGGTTGACAGGAAAGTCCCTCGGCACACCTCCATGAATTGAAACTCTTGTCGTTGTTCGAAGCGCCGGGCTGTTGCCGATAGCAATGCGCGCCCCAACCGTCATCGTATCCGGTCCCCGCCAGTTCTGTGCTGCCCCGCGCCTGCGGCCGATCCGAGAATCCCCGCGAGAAATCCGGCGGCTTGCCATCGCGCATCGCAGCCAGAATATCGCGGCGGCGGACCTGGTCGCCGAAGAAATGCGGCGATGCCGGCACGGTGACGGAATTCGACGGCTTCGCCGCCATCCAGTGGACGCCGGCGAAATGAAAGCCGCCGATGCCCCGGGTCTGATGGCAGCCTGAGCAGGTCACGTCGTTAAGTCTGCGTTCGAAGCCTGCGGGCGAGCGGATATTTTGTAGCACGATGCCGCTCTCCGCCGCGCGCTTCAACGCAGCGACAACGTCGCTATCCCTGAGGACGACGTTTCCCGAAGTGTCTGGTTGTAAAAGACCAAACGCGGGCTGCAAATTCGAGCCCGCAAATCCGGCGGGCGTGGAGGCGATGGCGCCGCGGGCGAGAAATTTCTCCGGAAACAAAACGGTGCCGCGATCGAACTCACCGAGGTGATCGGGATCGAGCAGCCATGTCCGGAATTCGCGACCGAGATTCGTATCGGTCAAAATCCTGTCGCGGTCGATCTGGTTGTCGAGCGGCGCTTCCTCGAATGACTTCGCGCCAGCATTGTAGCGAAATTGCTTGAGCAGATAGTCGGTGCGAAAATCGCGGACTACCGATCTCGGCGCATACGCGATCTGCAGGTTGGTTTCGATGCGTTCGATGTTTTCGGGCCTGATCAGGAACAACGGCCCGCGCTGCGACATCAAGCCCGACGCGAGGGCTGCGCCGGTGAGCGACCAATGGGCGGTGTCCAGCCAGCGCCGCGCGATGTCGGCGCAGCTGACGGAAGCTGAGGCGCCGTTCGTGCTATCGTCTTTGGCTTTCAGCACGATGCTCAACGTCATTGGTAGCCGCGGCGGAATGGCGCCCTCGCCGGCTTTAGCACTCTCGGTTTGCACCAGCCGATAGATCAGTCTGATTTCACCGCAGTTGCCCGGCGAAAGATAAGCGCGGTCCATCCGGTTTACGATTCCCGCCAACGCGAAACGCGACCCTTTGGAATAAAGCACCGCGCGGTCGAACAGCTGAAAATCGAAGGAAGAGCCGACGCCAATGGTCTCGTTCGAACGACCGGCTTTATGCTTGAGGAGGTAACGATCGAACTCGGCATCGATCGCCTTGCTTATGCCAATCATCGCCGGCAACGCGAACAGGACGTCATTGGTGATCGGCGCGTCGGCGGCTCGCGCGGAATCGAGCATGCGGCCGAGACCGAATCTGCCGGCGTCGAGCTCTCGCAGCGCGTAGGGATCGGTTATCGCCGTGCCGCGTTCAAGCGCCGCAGCCTGCAGGGTGTTGGACACCGTCAGGCCGCATAGCAAAGCGAGGAAAGGTATGAAGAAACGCACCTGCAGCCTCTTCTGACGAAGACGCCAGTGAAGCTACCCAAAAGCATGCGGCCTGTCGCGCGGCATGTACTCAAGATGCCGTCATTGCCTGCAGTAAGATTGACGCGCAGGTCAGCGCGAGACCACCAGTCCCTTGCTGGTCACCACGACCCAGCGGCCATCCTGACGCCGGATGGCCTCGACGCGGCCGAGGCCCGGAATAGTATCGCCGGCGAATACTTCGAACGCGCCGCGCCGGCCTTCTATCACGGCGCCGCCGTCAGCGACATCGCGTAGCACCCAGCCGTCCACCGTCGGCAGCCGGGCCAGTTCCGGCTTCGGCGTCGGAACCGGAATGCCCGCTGCAGCGGCGGCAGCGGCTGGAGGCGAGATCGAAGCAGTGGTTTCCCGCGACGCTACCGGCGCGGTTGCAACCGGAGCTGCCGGCGCAGGCGACGTGGCGCGGAGCCTTTCCACAGCCTCGCTGATTTTGGCAAGTTTCGCAGGTTCGACTTGCGCCTTCTCGACCTTGTCGAGCCGGTCGCTGGTCTTGCTGAATTGCGTGATGCTGAGCTTGGAGCTGTGTTCGTAGCTCGCCCTCAGGGCCGCGACATCGGTCTCGAGCCGCTGAATGGAATCCTGCAGCGCCCGGGCGCCAACCGTCTTGGTTTCATCGTTAGCCGGCCGTCCGAATCCTGTCGCCAGTGCGCCGCCGAAGGCGCCAGCTACCGCGGCAAGCGCGATCACCGCCGCGAGCGCTCCGGCCCGGCGCTTGCCGAACAGGCCCGGCTTGCGGGCGCTAGTCGCCGGTTCGGGATCGACTTGCTCGCTCCACGTATTATCGCGCGATGGCGACATCACCAGGATCTTGCCCGGCGCGCGCGTCGCGTCGATCTTTGGCGTGTCGGCCGTATAAGCGCCGAGCTTCGGCGCCTCCGGCGTGTTGGTGTCTACCTTGGGTGCGCCAGCCGCGGGAGTATCTTTAGCGATATCGGCGGAGGGTGCGGCGGTTACCGGCGCGTTCGGAGAATTGGCGATTACCGCAGTGGCCTGGGCCAAGGCAGCGGACACGGGTGTTGCGCTGGGGTCAATCGGTCCGGTTGCGACCGAGTTCGCGCTGGGTCCACCGCTGGTCTGATCGGCCGTTTGTTCGCTCACGGGGCAATTCTCCAATAAAGGTTGACTGTTTGGTAACTTTTATTGCTTGCAAATTCGTTACTGTGACTTGGCGTTACGGAAATTTTAGGATTATGCCCAAACCGCTTTCTAACCTGAATAGCCGGTTTGCCGACCCATGGATTTCCCGACTAACATGGCCGCAATGAGACAGAGGGGAAGCGCGTATGAAACTGTACGATTCGATCGGGCCCAATCCGCATGTCGTCCGCATGTTCGCAGCGGAGAAAGGCCTCGAAATTCCGAAGCAGGCCGTAGACCTGCGCCGCGGCGAGAACCGGCAAGAGGAACATCTGAAGCGCAACCCGCATGGGCAGATGCCGGCGCTCGAACTCGATGACGGCAGCTATCTGTCGGAGATCACGGCGATCTGCGAATACCTCGAAGAGAAGAATCCAAAACCTGCTTTGATCGGCAGCACCCCTGAGGAGCGCGCCGAGTGCCGAATGTGGACCCGGCGCGTCGATCTCAACATCTGCGAGATGATGGGGAATGGCTATCGTTTCGGCGAGGGGCTGAAGTTCTTCGAGAGACGGATTCCGGTGGCGCCCGACGCCTCACCGGGCCTGAAGAAAATCGCCGCTAACCGCCTGCAATGGCTCGACGGCCAAATAGCCGGCAAGGATTTCATCTGCGGCTCGCGCTTCACGCTGGCGGACATCCTATTGTACTGCTGGCTCGATTTCGGCGGTCAGGTCGGCCAGCCGCTCGATCCGGCGAATGTTAATATCGCGGCATGGTTCGCGCGCGTCGCGCAGCGGCCTTCGGCGAAGGCGTAGATCGATCCAGCCAACACAGTCATCCTGGAGGAGCGTGCTTCTGCGCGCGTCTCGAAGGATCGCCGAATATGTTGCCGCATCCTTCGAGGCTCGCAATGGCACGCGCCTCAGGATGACGGCGCCGATAATTACATCACCACCGGTGTGTCCGGCAGTTCATTCGGACTCGCGCCGTGCTTCGGAAAATGCCGCGCCAGTTGGCGTGAGACTTCTTCGATCCCCTTGATGACACCGGCCTCGAAATTGCCGCTGCGAAAATCGGTCTCCATATCAGCGCAAATCTTCGCCCAGCCGGCCGCGCCGACGCTTGCGTCGATGCCGCGGTCGGCAACGATCTCGACGTCGCGGTCCGCCAGCAGCAGATAGATCAGCACGCCGTTGTTGTGCGCGGTGTCCCAGATCCGCAGCTTTGAGAAAATATCCAGCGCGCGTTCGCGGCTGGGCTGATTGCGAAACAGCGGCTTGCCGTCGAGCGCCCCTTCCACGACGAAACGCACCTGGCCGGAATGCGTGGCTTCTCCAGTCTTGATGGCCTGCTCGATCGCGGTGAGTACACGCTGCGGAAAATACTTCCGCACCGCCCAGCGGTGCTGCACCAGATGCCTGCCGATGCGCTTGATGCCCATGCTACCAGCTCCCCGACGCACCGCCGCCGCCAAAACTGCCACCGCCGCCGCTGAACCCGCCGCTGTCGCTCGAACTTGACCATGATCCGCCACCGCCGCCCGACCAATTGCCGCCCGACCAGCCGCCGCGGCCGCTGCTTCCCGAGGCCACGCTGCTGCTCAGAAGCGTGAAGAAAAAAGCGATCACGCCGGAGATGCCCGCGGCGATCCAGGAAGATATCACGACCCAGGCGATCAGCCCGACGATTCCCCCTGTGGCGAGCGAGCCAAACAGGCGGCCGAAAATGCCGCGCATGAAGCCGCTCAGCACGATCGCGGCGACGATGACAAAAGGATTGAACAACAGGCCGGGATCAAAGCCTTGGTCCTGCCACTCGTGCTGGGGTTTCGGAGATGGCAGAGGTTCGCCGTCGATCACGCCGATCATGCGGTCGACACCGTCCTCGATGCCGCCGCTGAAATCGCCGTTCTTGAACTTCGGCGTGATGACTTCATCGATGATGCGCTTAGCGGTCACGTCGTTCAGCGCGCCTTCGAGGCCGTAACCGACCTCGATCCGCAGCTTGCGATCGTTCTTTGCGATCAGCAGGATCGCGCCGTCATCGACCTTCTTGCGGCCGATCTTCCACGCTTCGGCCACGCGGATCGAATACTGCTCGATCGCCTCGGGCTGCGTCGTCGGCACGATCAGCACCGCGATCTGGCTGCCCTTGCGCGCCTCGAAATCCCTGAGCTTCTGCTCTAGCCGCGAGGCGGCGTCGCTGCTCAGCGTGCCGGTCTGGTCAACCACGCGCCCGTTCAAGGCCGGCACCGCAACATCGGCCAGCGCGGCGAAAGCAAAAGCCCAGCAGAGCAGCAACGCGGGAATGGCGGCCCTTGCAGCCTTCATCGGGGCCAATCTGGTTCGCAACTATTTTGCCGGTGCAGGAACTGTGGGCGCCACCGGTGCGGCCGGATTGAAATCGACCTTCGGCGCGGTCGAGATTTCCTTTTCGTTGGCGACTGCGAAATTCGCCTTCTCTTTATAGCCGAACACCATCGCCGTGAGATTGGTCGGGAACGAGCGCACGGTCACGTTATAATCCTGCACGGTCTTGATGTAGCGGTTGCGCGCCACGGTAATACGGTTCTCGGTGCCTTCGAGCTGCGCCATCAGGTTGCTGAACAGCGCGTCGGATTTGAGCTGCGGATAATTCTCGGTCACGACCAGCAGCCGCGACAGCGCGCTGGAGAGTTCGCCCTGCGCTGCCTGGAATTTTTGGAACGCGGCGGGATCGTTGAGGACTTCCGGCGTGACCTGAAGGGCGCCGACCTTGGCACGCGCATTGGTGACGCCGAGCAGCACGTCTTTCTCTTGCTGCGCGAAGCCCTTCACCGAATTGACCAGATTCGGCACCAGATCGGCGCGGCGCTGATACTGGTTGACGACCTCGGACCATGCAGACTTGACCTGCTCGTCGTTGGTCTGGATCGCGTTATAGCCGCAATTGGTGAGGCTCAACGTCGCCAGCGCCGCCAGCACCGTGAAAAGTTTGCGCATAAAAAATCTCCCGTCGAATTGCCCAAGATGGACCGCGACCTCGGCAGAGCTAGGCCGTCGTCGCGGGTATCGCAATAGGGGCCCGGTCTAAGTCGACTATTTCTACGCGACCTTCGCGTCCCGGATCGCCTGCCAGATTTTCAGCGGCGTCAGCGGCGTGTTGAGCCCCTTGATGCCGAGCTCAAAGAGCGCATCCATCACGCCGTTGGCGATACAAGGCGGGCCGCCGATCGCGCCGGATTCGCCGCAGCCTTTCGCGCCTAACGGGTTGGTCTTGCATGGTGCGGAGCCGTCGAGCGTGACTTCGATTGGCGGAATGTCGTCGGCGCGGGGAATGCAGTAATCCTGATAGCTCGCGGTCAGGAGCTGACCCTCGGCATCATAGGTAACGCCCTCATAGAGCGCCTGGCCGATGCCCTGCGCGACGCCGCCATGAACCTGGCCTGTGACCAGCATCGGATTTACGGCGATGCCGACGTCATCGACCGTGGTGTATTTCACCACGCGGGTGATGCCGGTTTCCGGATCGATCTCGACTTCGCAGATATGCGTGCCGTTCGGCCAGCTTGGGCCGTCGACCTCGCCTTCGCTATCGACGCTGAGACGCGCGCCGGTTTCATTCTTCGCGATTTCAAAAAGCCCGATGCGTTTGTCCGTGCCCACCACAGTGAGCCAGCCATCGCTATATTCGACATCCTCGATCGAAGTCTCCAGCGTATTGGAAGCCTTCTCGCGCGCCTTGGCGATCAGGTCGTTGACGGAAACCGCGAGCGCGGTGCCACCGACGAATAACGAGCGCGAGCCGACGCTGCCGAAGCCGGTGGCGAGATCGGTGTCTCCCTGCACGATGTCGATCTTGTCGATGGCGATGCCGAGCGACGCCGCAACCATCTGCGTGTAAGTGGTCTGCAGCCCCTGCCCCATCGCCATGGTGCCGGAATGCAGGATGACGCGGCCCTCCGCCGTCGCGTGCAGACTGACCTTTTCGGTATGCGCGCGGCCGCCGGTCCACTCGATGTAGCTGGTGAGACCGCGACCGTAGAGCAGGCCTTTTTTCTTTGCGGCCTTTTTGCGCGCGGCAAAGCCATCCCAGTCCGATAGCTCCGACGCGCGCTGCAGCATGTGCGCGAACGCGCCGCTGTCGTAAACCTGTCCGACAGCGTTGGTGTAGGGCAACTGCGCGGGCTTGATGTAGTTCACCTTGCGGATGGCGCGCGGGTCCATCCCGATCTGACGCGCCGCTGCGTCCATCAACCGCTCGACGATGAACACACCTTCCGGCCGGCCCGCGCCGCGATAAGCCCCAACCGGCGCGGTATTGGTCATGACAGACTTGATCTCGTAGTGCACCAGCGGGAGATCGTAGACGCCGCTCTGCACGAAGGGACCGAGCACCAGCGGAATGATATTGCCTGCGCCCGTCATGTAAGCGCCGGTGCCGCCGACCGAGCGCACGCGGTAAGCCTGCACGCGGCCCTTGGCGTCGAGCGCGAATTCGCCTGATGAGGTCAGATCGCGGCCATGCGTGCCGCCGACGAATTCGTCCGTGCGATCGCCGCGCCATCGCACCTTGCGACCGAGTTTGGCGGCCGCGTACGCAACGATGCCGTCTTCCGGATAGAGGTTGGTCTTCATGCCAAACCCGCCGCCGATGTCGCCGACCAGCACGCGCACGCTTTCCTTTGGCCGCTTCAGCACCGCCTCGGCCAGCACATCGCGCGTCGAGCCCGGCGTCTGGGATTGCACATGCAAAATCAGGCGGCCGGACTTCTTGTCGACCTCGGCGATGGTGCTGCGCGGCTCCATAGCCGAGGGGATCAGCCGCTGGCTGACGAGATCGAGCGAGACCACATGCGCAGCACTGGCGAACGCCGCCTCGACTTTTGCCGCGTCGCCATAGCTCATGACCGCGACGATGTTGTCGGGCGCGTCGGGCCATACCACCGGCGCGCCGGGCTTTGTCGCCTCCACGGGATCGACCACTGATGGCAGCACCTCGTAGTCGATCGATATCGCCTCGGCGGCGGTCTGCGCCGCGACGCGCGATGTCGCGACGACGGCCGCGACCGGCTCGCCCGCGAAGCGCACGATCTCATGCGCCAACAACCGCCGCGGCGGCACTGTCATCGGCTTTCCGTCGGGACGCTGGAAAATGGACAGCGTCGGGATAGTGCCGATGTCGTCGGCGATCAGATCGGCGCCGGTATAAATGGCGATGACGCCGGCCATTGCGGCAGCGGGTCCCGTGTCGATCGAAACGATCTTCGCGTGGGCATGCGGCGAGCGCAGCACATGCAGCCACAGCGCGCCGTCCTCGGGCTTGTCGTCGATGAATTGCCCCTTGCCGGTCAGCAACCGCTGATCTTCGAGGCGCTTGAGTGGCTGGCCGGCGCCGAAGCGCATGTTAGCGGGAAGGATGTTCATTCAGTCTTTCTTTCGAGTTTATTTTTTGTCCTTCCGGGGCGTGCTGAGCACGAGCCCGGAATCCATAATCAGACAGGGAGTATGGATTCCGGGCCTGCGCTGCAAGTGCGCGCATCCCGGAAGGACGATGGCGTAGTTTCACGATGCTCACCCGATTTCCCGCAACACCGCCTCGACCACTGTGCGTTCATCCACTGTCAGCGCGGCCTGCGGCGCAACGGGATCGCCGACATCGTAACCCTGGATGGAAAGTCCGGCCTTGATGCAGGCGGCAAGATTGTATCGCGCGAAAGCTTCGTTGATGCCCCACAGCTTCTTCTGCAGCTTCAGCGCGTCGTCCCAGCACCCGGCTTGGCAAAGATTATACAGCTCGACGCTCTGCCGCGGCGCCACGCAGGCCGGTCCCGCCATCCAGCCGACGCCGCCGATCAGCATCACCGCCGCCGGGATGTGTGCCGAGGCAGAGAACACGCCGATGTTGTCGCCGCAGCGATTCATGATCGAGAGCAGCCGCCCGGTATTGGTCGAGGCGTCCTTGATGTAGCTGATGCGCGGATGCTCGGCGAGCCGTGCGATCACATCGAGCGTCAAATCCGAACGCTGAAACTGCGGATTGGTGTAGATCACCACGGGAATATCGACCGCGTCCGCGATGGCGCGAAAATAGGATTCGACCTGCGCATCCCCGAGCGGGAAATAGGCCTCCAGAATCGCCAAAATGCCGTCGGCGCCGAGCTTTTGATAGGATTGCGCCTGCGCCACCGCATCCAACGTCGAGGTCGAGCCGACGCCGGCCACCACAGGCACGCGCTTTTGCGCGGCATCGATGGTGGTTTGCACGACGACGCTGCGTTGCTCGCGGCTCAGATAAGCAAACTCGCCGGTCGAACCCAGTGGCGTGAGCCCATGCACTCCGGCGCCGATGAGATCGTCGCAAAGACGGCCGAGCACGCCGGTTCGAATTCGCCCGTCAGCCTCGAGCGGCGAAACCAGATAGGGAAAGACGCCATGGAAGTCGGTCATGTCGTGGAATGCCCTGCTAGCGGAGAGACGAAACCACGACTTAGCAAACCGAGCGGCGCGATGGAACCACGCCAGCGCGGCAACGTTCCATGCTTGCCCATCCAAGGAGAGCACCATGGCCGTCAACAAGCCCGTCGGAGACAACGCCCGCAAAGGCGCGGTGAAGAAGCGCACGCAGCTGAAAACCAAGATCGAGGGCGAAGAGCACTGGACCAAGCGCAGCAAGGCCTCCGGCAAGTTCATGGATCAGAAGAAGAGCGCGACCGCCAAGCCCTTCAAGGGCGTGCGCCGTGAAAAAAAGGCCACCTGACGCGGTGTCCGCGCAGCTTGCCCTTTTTTCGCCCGACGCGGGCCCTCAAGGTCTGCGCTACCAGCCCAGTTTCATTTCGGCCGATGACGAGCGCGGCTTGATTGCGCATATCCGCGGATTGCCGCTGGCGCCGTTCCAATTCGGCGCCTTCGAAGGCAAGCGGCGGGTTGCATCGTTCGGCTGGCGATACGATTACAACATCCAAAAGCTGCAACCCGCTGAAGCTATCCCGCCGTGGATCGTACCAGTTATCTCCGAGGTCGAGCGATACGGCGAATTGAGGAATGGAGCCGTGCAACAGGTTCTCTGCACCGAGTACGAAGTCGGGGCGGGCATTGGCTGGCATCGCGACAAACCGCATTTCGACAAGGTCTTTGGCTTGTCGCTGGCCTCGGCATGCAAATTGCGCTTTCGCCGCAGGAGCAGCACAGCCTGGGAAAGATTCACGCTCGATGCGCAGCCGCGCTCGCTCTATTTGATGTCGGACAAGTCGCGCCGGATATGGGAGCACAGCATCCCGCCTGTGGAGACACCTCGATATTCCATAACGTTTCGAAGCATGACTGCGATCCGATAGGGAGAAGGCCATGCCCGCTTTGGAACGCGTCAAAAAAATCGCCGAAAAGCTGACCGGCTGGGCGCGGCCTTCGCGCAAGGACCTTGTGGCGCTGGTTCGTAAGCGAAAAGCCAATACGTTCCGGTTCAGGGATGACGGCATCATTCCCAATCATCCAGAGTGGCCGCTAGTGATCTACCGCAATGTCGTACGGCTTCCGCAGGATTTCGATCCCGCCGCGGTATTCGAAGAGTTGTTCGCTGGCAACGGCTGGGGCAATTCCTGGCGCGACGGAATTTATGACTACGTGCACTATCATTCGCGCATCCACGAAGTGCTGGGCATCGCGCGCGGCAACGGCAAGGTGCAGTTCGGCGGCATCAATGGACGCACGCTCGTATTGAAGGCCGGAGACGTCGCGATCTTGCCGGCTGGCACCGGCCATCAGGGCTTGTCGGCCAGCAGCGATTTCCTCGTGATCGGCGCGTATCCACCTTCCGGCAAATACGACGAATGCACCAGCAGCGAAGATCACCAGCGCGCGCTCAAGACCATTCCCAGGGTAACCCGGCCGCGCAAGGACCCCGTCTACGGCGGTAATGGTCCCCTACTCCAAGCTTGGAAGCGGGCGCGTTAGTGGGGCCTGCGCGCGCGGCTGGGATGCTGTCATAGCTTAGGTCGCAACACCCCTGTTTTCTTTGAGATCGAATTGGTAGGAAAGAGGAGGGTTGCTGCGCCTGTCTTTTCGACGGGCAGCCGCAGCTTTTAATTATGAGATTGGGCGCGATGACGGCGGACATTCTTCAGCGCCTTTACGATCTCAATGGCGTTTTCCTGACAATCGAAGGCGATCAACAGAAGGTCGGATTTCTGGACCCGCTCATGGGGCAGCTTGCCGTCACAGACCGGAAGGCTGAAGGCTGGATCCTGACACTCCAGAGCGTGAATGAGGTTGAAAGCAGTCCTCCCGGATCTCGCATAATCTGGGAGGGCCCGCTTCACGAGAAACTTGATTCTGTGTTGTCGGAGCACAACAACAGTCGAACGCTTTTTGTGCCGCATCACTACAACATGACGGTCGAAGTCCAGTCGCGATCGGCTCTCGTCCAGTTTACGTCGAAAGGCAGCGCTTCGATCGGCGGGACGGGAATTTTCTGGCTACTGAGCGAAATACTGGCTGCGGAGAATCGATTTCTTCTGCACGCGGCTTGCCTTGTCGAACCTCACGCCGACGAGACTATTCTGATCTTTGCGCCGAGCGGGACCGGCAAGAGCACAACGGCGATGACTCTCGCCGGCAATGGACTCGCGCTTGCCGGCGATGACGCCGCGGTGATCGAGGTGTCCAGCGATTGCTCCTTTGCGTGGGGAATTCCGCGTGGCGTGAAAATTCATCAACGGACCGCGGATATGCTGCCCTGGCTGGGTCCGGCGCTCCAAGAAGAGTGGGACTTGGAAGAGCAGTTCATTACTCTCGATCGGCTGACCGATTTGATTACTCTGGCGTCACCAAGGCTTCGGCGATGCGGAGCCATCATCATTTTGAAAAAACCCAATCTGGTTGCGCATCGGATCGAGCCGATATCAAAGGCCGATGCGGCTATCCACGTTCTTTCGGACAACCTGCAGAGATCTCCCGGCGGCGTCGACGCCAACGGCCGGGCCAAGTTTTCCGCGGTCGCCAAGCTTTTGGCCAACACGGCGACGCTCTCATTGAGTATGGGCCCTGACCCGGGTAACTTTCAGCCCAGCATGATTTTCGATGCGATCCGCGCCATGCCAAAATCCGGTTGAGTTGGATTGCGCCTATAGAAATATGACAAGAATTTTTTTCGAATGAGGAGCGTCGCATGAAGGATTTGGACATTATCGCAATTGCGCCAAACGCGACATTTCAGTCGCTGGGAGACGGTGCCGTCATTTTGCGGACCGATAGCGGCCAGCTTTTTACCTGCAACGAAACAACCGAAGCCTTCTTAAAACACGTGGATGGGCGTCGTACGCTTGGGGACATTATTTCAGAGGTTCTCGCTGAATACGACGTCGACCGGGAGGTGCTCGGCTCCGATATGCTTGCGCTGGCGGATGATCTTGCCGCGCAAGGCATCATCGTGAAGGCGTAATCGATCAGTGCCGTCATGACTTTCAACGAGCTGCGCTTTCAGACCGCGCTCTGGACGGCAGCGCGGACCCTGCCTGTTCGGATCTATCGCCGACCGTTTTCCGAAATCCTGGAATCGTCGCGGTATCGAGGGCCCCTCACCTATGCGGGTTTATCCAGCGACTACATCGTGAAGTCGATCGTCCGACGCGTGCGGCATCCTTGGGTCATGCGCGACCGCCGCTGTTTTCGCGAAGGACTGTTGGCGTACCGGTTTCTGGAAAGAGCGGGTTTCGCTCCGACGCTTCATTTCGGAATCGATCGGGGCTCGCTCAACCGCGTTGACATGCAGGCTCACTGCTGGGTGGTGTGCAACGGCGAAGTCATTTTAAATCCGCCAACTGCCGAGATGGTGCCGATTCTCGTTTGGCCCGATGCCGGGCGCGCCGTCCGGATATCGGACCGGCTCACCCAGGCAAAGTTCGATTGACCAAAGTCAGCATCCGGGTGTCGCGTTCAGCTTTCGCTTGATTGCCGGCATCATCGCAGCGCGCACAAGCCGGCGAGCGCCGTCGCGACCTTCAAGCCAGCCGCCGACCTTTGCCCCATGGCGGATATAAAGCCGTCGAAACCACGTTGGCGCATCTTCAAAAAGCCAGGCACGGAAAATGAGCCAGCGAATATCGCGCTCCCCAAAAGCAGCTCGTGCGACCCAGCACCCTGTCATTGTGCTCGTTCCGCCGCTTACGGACTGCGCCGTCACCTCGCTCAGTACCGGGCCTTTCAAAAGACTGGGCTTGCTGTAAGGTTTGCGAACTGAGGTTTTGGAAATCGTTCTGGCCGATAATGATGACGTCATCTCGATAGCTCCATGGCCGCACAATATTATTTTGCAAAATTGGGAGAGGATTTTCGTCTCGTTTTTCCTGAACTCCGTTACGTGAACCCGCTTTCGCCGAATTCTCGCGTCATTGCCGCGCGCGAATATTGTTGCTCTCCGAAAGCAGCCTCTACAGCCTCAACCCGCGGTCGTTTTTCCACCGCTTATGCCACCCGAAAAAGCCGTGACCTCGCTCAATAGCGGGCCCTTCAAGAGACTAGGCTTGCTGTAAGGTTTGCGGATTGCGATCTTTGAAATCGTGCTTACGGGCGTTGTCATCTCGATCACTCCATTAACACAAAAGACTAATATGCTGAGGACCGTTCGTCTACCGTTTGACCTGGCGGCTCTAAGAAAGAACGGGAATGTTGCAATTTTGCTCGTTCCGATTCGGTGACAAGTTCGATTGATACGGCCTCTTCGCTCACCACGAAAACAGATAGCGCAGCTTCGTTTCGACCCGCCGTCTCCGGCCTTCCCACGATGGCTTTCGGCGAAGCCGAAGGCGCGCGTCGGCAACATCGGCATCGATGGTCAGCCATCCAACGCTGGGCTTTTGACCGGTCGGCGGACCCAAATTCTTTGCGATTCGTGTGACCTGGTACCCGCGTCCACCAACGTCGATGACGATCGGACGCGCAGGTCCTATGATTTCGCAGAGCCGGGCCACCTTCGAGGCGGCTTGCGCGGTGCTGACTTTCAGCTCGTCGACCGTGGTATTCCGGTAGATCGCGGCCTCTTCGGATTGCTCGATTCCCGCAAGCTCGCCGCTGACGATCCGCGGGACCGCTTCCAGGACAAGAGCCGACCCGGTACGCGCCAGGTCGATCTCCCAGCTTCGAAGGTTTCTGTTCTGTGGAAGCGGGACTTTGCGCGAAGCAAAAATCGGCCCTGCATCTATCGCCGGAACGATCCCATGCAGCGTGATACCGCCAAACCTGTCCTGGGCATCATCGGCAAGCATGGCGAGCAGTGGCGTCGCGCCACGGTAAGCGGGAAGCAGCGTCGGGTGAAGGTTGAGGACGGGTACAGACAATCTGGACAGCAAGGCGGCAGGCAATATCTTCGCGAAATGCACGCTTAAGACCACGTCCACATTCAGCGATTCTATCAATCCGACGAACTTCTCGGTTTCTTTCAAGCTTTCGATACGGCGATGCGGAATTCGATTTCGTTTGATCGCCGCGGTCAAAGACCACCGAGCCGCCAGCCGCCCCAGACGGCGATCGCGCTTCCACAGGCTGTCGCGCTTCGGACTCGCGTCGGTCCAAATCTCGGCAACGTCGTGGCCGGCCGCGCACCACGCCCAAACCACGCGCGCCGGAATTGCACCTGCATCCGATAAAAACAGAGCTCGAATGATACGACTTCCAGCGCGATGGCGCGATCCGTTAGGAGCCAGTCACACCGCTGAAACCAACCGTGGCCGTCACGTCGCTGATCAGCGGACCTCTCACAAGGGTCGGCTTAACATAAGGCCTGCGAGCGGCAATTTTTGAAATCGAACTAGCTGACGAAGGCGTCATCACAATACTCCTTGAACAAATGCAGTCTACGGAATCACACTAATCTGCGCATTCCGGCCCGGCAACATCTGCCAGGCGCCTCACAAAACAATTCTCAAGTGTTGCAATTCTGCTACCGCTTCGCTGCTAGCATCCGCGCGGATTACGCCCGTCATCTTGGAATGACAGCGGCAGTTCGCGGTCCGCGCGACAGGTCAGTCGAAGTCCGACCGCTAATACCAGCCGAGGCCGTCACGTCGCTGATCAGCGGACCTTTCACAAGGATCGGCTTGGCATAAGGCCTGCGAGCGGCCATTTTTGAAATCAACTCTGACGAAGGCGTCATCAAAATACTCCGTGGATAGTGCAATTCCGCGGCTGAGTATCCATCGGCATCGTCGCGGATGCCGAGCTTGATCCTCACTTGCCAGCGAATAGCTTGCGGTCAGTGCAGTCCGGACAATTAGGTGCTTGTCGGGCCGCTGATACCAGCCGAGGCCGTCACGTCGCTGATCAGCGGACCTCGCACGAGGGTCGGCTTGGCATAAGGCCTGCGAGCGGCAGTTTTTGAAATCGAAATGGCTGACGAAGGTGTCATCACAATACTCCATGAACAAATGCAATCTACGGAATCATACTAATCTGCGCATTCCGGCCGGGCAACATCTGCGAGGCTACTCAAAAAAACGATTCTCAAGTGTTGCAATTCTGCTACCCGCGTAACTCTAGCGACGTCGAGGATGACGAGCGTCATCCTGAATTTGCCTGAGACAGCTCACCGTCAGCGCGGTCCGTGCAACCTATGTTATATTCAAATTCGTCCCGCCTGGGCTTGTTGCGCCTTGGGCCGTTACGTCGCTGATCAGCGGACCTCTTACGAGCGTTGGCTTGGCATAAGGCCTGCGAGGTGCAGTTTTTGAAATTGCACTGGCTGACAAAGGTGTCATCACAACTACTCCATGAGCAATACAAACTAAGCGATCATGTTAATCTGCGCATTGAGGCTGGACAACTCACCGGCGAGCAAGTTCGAAAAACTACTCCAAGTGTTGTAAATTTGCTGCCGCGTAATCGTGCGGGCCGCGCTCACCCGACCAGCATTGCGGTGAATCTCAAGCGATCGCGAGCAATATTCCCGCAACGTGGTCCCCGCAATCGTCAGGGCGGAGGCGGAGGCGCGCCGCTAATACCGGCCCTTATGGCCGTGATATCGGTTATCACCGGGCCTTTAACGAGCGTCGGCTTCGCGTAGGGTCTGCGAGCCGAATTTCTCGAAATCGAATTAACAACCGTGGACGCCATTTCGATACTTTCTCATTGTAGGCGCAACACCCGTCGGCGCATTCCGGCCTAGCAGCCAATCAGCAAATGCATCCGAAAAGCAGGGTGCAGTGTTGCGATTAACTTCGTCGTGACCGTCGGGGTACGTCAGTGACGTCCCGTCCGAGAACATCTACAACGTTTTTGCGATGCTTATGCTCTGTGCCGTTACATCCGATATCACCGGTCCTTTTGCAAGAGTAGGCTTGCGAGCGGCGCTCTTTGAACTCGAACTGACTGATGAAGCCGTCATCTCAATTCTCCCTGCAAGGCTATAATATCGTCCGACGCGCTGACCGGAGCAACTCATTCGGGCTATCGGCGAAAAAGAAGCGGGGAGTGTTGCAATTCTGCTACCGCCGTCAGCCTGAACCAACGAAGCCCCATTTGATTGGCGCTCCCTAGGGGAATTGAACCCCTGTTTCAGCCTTGAGAGGGCCGCGTCCTAACCGCTAGACGAAGGGAGCGAACGCTCAGGCAATAGCCTTGAAACGCAGCATCTGCAAGACAGCGCATGGCCTCAGGGTTCGCTGACAAATTTGAGCGTACCCAAAGGTTTCAGCGTGCGCGCATCGAAGGTGCGAATTTCGATGGCGCCGCCACTATCCAGCGTCACGGCGAGACGGTCGGCGGTGGCGGCGGTGGAGACGATGCGGGCGCCTTTCGGCAACGTCGCGGTGATGTCGGCGGCCGGCGGATTTCCTTCGCTGCGGAAAAGCCGGTAGCCGATGGCGACAAGAACCGCCGCGACCGCCAGCGCCGTGGTAAGACCGGCGATCAGCATCATCCGCCGCACCCGCGCAAACAGCGCGGCCTGTTCGGGTGTCGGTTCGGGTACAACAGCTTCGGTCATGCAAGACTCTTCGTTGAAAAATACTTTTCGGTTGATCAACCCGCGCCTGCGAATGGCGAGATGCTGGAAGTCGTTGTCGGCGGCGACGAGGGTTCGCTCCGGCTCGACCGCGTGCTCGCCGTGCGCAGCCCCGAGCTGTCGCGCTCGCGCCTGAAGGCGCTGATCCTCGCAGGCCAGGGTCACGATCGCAGGCGTCGCGGTCCGCGACCCCGCTTATCATGTCGCTCCCGGCGATACGATCACAATCGACGTGCCCGCTGCGATCGCCGCCGAGCCCGCGGGCGAGAACATTGCGCTCGATATCGTCTACGAGGACGACGACATCATCGTCATCAACAAGCCGCAAGGACTGGTCGTGCATCCGGCCGCCGGACACGAGACCGGCACGCTGGTCAACGCGCTGATCGCGCATTGCGGCGCATCGCTGTCGGGCATCGGCGGCGTGCGGCGGCCCGGCATCGTGCACCGGCTCGACAAGGACACCACCGGGCTGATGGTGGTCGCCAAGAACGACCGCGCCCACCAATCGCTGACCGCGCAGTTCGCCGATCACGGCCGCACCGGCGCGATGCGGCGCGGCTACATAGCCTTCGCCTGGGGCGTGCCGAACCGTCAGCATCGGCACGGTCGATGCGCCGATCGACCGGCATCCGCATGCGCGCGAGAAAATGGCCGTGCGCGATGGCGGACGTGAGGCGATGACGCATTGGGAGGTCGCCGAGGCCTTCACCGGGCGCGACGGCAAGCCGGTCGCCGCGCTGCTCGCCTGCCAACTGGAGACCGGCCGCACCCATCAGATCCGCGTGCACCTCGCCCATATCGGCCATCCCGCTGCTGGGCGACGACGTCTACGGCGCCGCATTTCAAGACCAAGGCGGCGCGCTGCGGACCGCAAAGCCAGGCCGCTCTGGCGATGCTCGGACCGGCAGGCGCTGCATGCCTATCTGCTCGCTCTGGAGCACCCGCGGACCGGAGAGATTCTGCGACTGGGAGGCGGCATCTGCCGCAGGATCTGGCCCTCCTGCAGCGCGCGCCTGAGAGCGGCGCAATGACGCGGCCAACGCAGAAAACTTTTCGCCATGTCAACAGTTTAGCCAGCGTCACGGCGACGTGACGCGCGGTATTCTTCCATCCCCCCTGCGTTTGGTGTATGTTGCACCTGCGTTGAATATCCCAACGCGGAACATCGCAGCGCGGTCGGCTTTAACAAAGCGACCGCCTGCCTGGCTCGCCGCTATCGGGAGCCTGAACACTGGAGGGCGCTCAATGGCCCGTACAGCTACACTGCCGGTTCTCAACGGAGAATCCGGCCTCTCCCGTTACCTCTCCGAAATCCGCAAGTTTCCGATGCTGGAGCCGCAGCAGGAATACATGCTCGCCAAGCGCTGGCGCGAGCATGACGATCGCGACGCGGCGCATCAGCTCGTCACCAGCCATCTGCGGCTCGTCGCCAAGATCGCCATGGGCTATCGCGGCTATGGCCTGCCGATTTCCGAAGTCGTCTCCGAAGGCAATGTCGGCCTGATGCAGGCGGTGAAGCGGTTCGAGCCCGACAAAGGCTTCCGGCTCGCCACCTACGCCATGTGGTGGATCAAGGCGTCGATCCAGGAATACATCCTGCGCTCGTGGTCGCTCGTGAAAATGGGCACCACCGCGAACCAGAAGAAGCTGTTCTTCAATCTGCGCAAGGCGAAGAGCAAGATCTCGGCGCTGGAAGAAGGCGATCATGCGCCCCGACCAGGTGAAGCTGATCGCCAAGCGCCTCGGCGTCACCGAGCAGGACGTCGTCGACATGAACCGCCGCCTCGGCGGCGACGCGTCGCTCAACGCGCCGATCCGCGACGACGGCGAAGCCGGCGAATGGCAGGACTGGCTGGTCGATCACTCGCCCACCCAGGAAGCCATCCTGGCCGAGCACGAGGAGCTCGATCATCGCCGCAAGGCGCTGAACGGCGCCATCGGCGTGCTCAATCCGCGCGAGACGGCGCATCTTCGAGGCGCGCCGTCTCGCTGACGATCCGATGACGCTGGAAGATCTCGCCGTCCGAGTTCGGCGTGTCGCGCGAGCGCGTCCGCCAGATCGAGGTGCGTGCGTTCGAGAAGGTGCAGACGGCGGTGAAGACCACGATCGCGCGGCAAGAGGAAGCCACGCCGCACGCCGCGTATTGATTGCGGCGGCGAATGCGCGGCAAAGCGCGCCGTCGCAGGACAGGACAAGTCATGAAAGCCGGCGGCGACGCCGGCTTTTTTGTTTTGTGCGTCTACGATGATGCCGTCTCGCGGCGAAGTGCGGCCTCACGTCGCGCGATCTGCATTCGCGCGTAAATCTCTTCGATGTCGTCGCGCTCGTTCGCCATCGCCAGCGCATTTGTCGTCGGCGGCGGATGCCCTGAGCAGTTCGGCTCGAAACCGACGCAGCGGCGCGCACGCCGCACGCAGCGTCGCGGCAGTCGCGATAGCCGCGCACGTGATCGGATAGCTCGCGCTCGAACTGTGCGGAAGCTTCCTGCCAATCCGCATCGGTAAGCGCCGCAACCGCCTCTTCGCGCGCGCAGCGTTCGCGTTCGAATAAAAATTTCGCGTCCCACAATTTTGTCGCCGTCATGATTTCCGCTCCGGATGGCTCGCACGGCAGGCAAGCGTCATTGCTGCCCGCAAATGCTGTTGCGTGAGTGGTGGATTCAGTTTCCTCCCTCGACAATTGAGGGAGGCGGAACGCCGAAAGGCGCGCCTTATAGTGTGGGCCGCGAACCAGCTTTTGGCCGGCCGCGGAAACGCCTTTCGACGCTCCACCGCGGCGATTTCTGATTTTGGGACCATACTTCCGGGAACGGCTGAAGCCCGAAGGCTTACGCCCGGACGGGCTTTCGCCCGCCTTCGTCCGTTCCGCGTCCAGCCATTGAAGGCAAAGTCCCATAGTGGACCCGGACGGTTACCCAAAACCTCCCGAGTGCGCGAGGAGACGTCCTCCCCGCGCCCCGCAGGCGCCGCCATCCCGCCCCGCGCCAACAAGCGTCCCTGGCAACGCCCCTCAAAGTGGGACGGGATGGATAAGAATTTAGTCCAGAAAACGAAAATTGTCAAGTCGAAGATTGGTTCGAAGGTAATCGCTCAGTTCGGCAATCGATGGAACTTAAACCGGTTTGGCCCGTTTATTCCGTATCACCGCCTCTAATGGCTGTTAACGGTGACTGAGAGTGTTGTGCTCCCGCCCAAAGGGAGGAATCAATATGTGCAACCGACATTTACACCAGACCAGGTAGATGCCCACCGCCTCCTGGCGCAGCTAGGACGCGGCAGAACGACCATCACCTACGCAGACAGCGAAAAGATTTACAGTCAAGACGAAGACGCCAATTTTGTATTTTTCGTGCAAGAAGGCTGCGTAGAGCTAACCACCATATCTAAGGACGGCTTAAAAACGTCGCTCGGAATGGCCCGGGAGGGGCAATTTTTCGGGGAAGCATGCCTTCACGACGTCCCGGTCCGCATTGCAACAGCCACAGCCATAGGCGACTGCCGGATAACTTCGGTCACCAAAAAAGCCATGCTTTCTGCGGTAAAACATCGTCCAAAATTTGCGAAAATGTTCGTCGATTATCTATTGGACCACAATGGTTGGGTTCAGAAATCGCAGCTCGATCATCTGCTGAATTCCCTTAGCGCGCCTCCTCAGCCAGTCTATCGACTTGACAAAAACGTGCACGCTCGTGGTTTAGTTGCGCACTTCTGCGCGTTTTAGTCATTGTTCTCTTAAAGCCAGATCGGATCTTCATGACCTATTCCGCACGCCAAGGCGACAGCTCGATTGACCGCGCCACTAATTTAGCGATGAGCAAGGAAATCGGCGAACGGCTTCGAGCCGATTTCGACCGGAAGCGCATGGACACGTCGCCCAATTTGGTCGCGCTCGTGAAGCGGTTGCGCGTAAGCGAAGTCCCGTTCGCTGCCTCAAAATAGATGTTCTCCCAAGGTCCTTCTCGGAATACTGTAGAGATCGTGATCAGGGGGTGACTATCGCCCAACGCGCGAACCGAGACGAGCTCCGTTGCTCTTAGCCGTACTTATATCGGCGACCTCGAGGTGTCCTTCATGTCCGCAGCTTCGCTTGCAATACCCAATGTCCTCATAGTTGAGGACGAGATGGTCTACGCATGCGGGCGGTAGACATCGTCGAAGACGCAGGCTTTTGTCCTGTGGAGGCTGTCAACGCCGATGAAGCGATTTCGGTCCTGGAGTCGCGCTCCGATATATCTTACTCTTCACCGACATTCAGATGCCGGGCAGCATGGACGGCCTTAAGTTGGCCCACCTGGTGCAGGCTCGTTGGCCATCCATCAAGATTATTTTGGTATCGGGCCAAGTTAACCCGTCGAATACGGAAAAGCCGGCCGACAGCCGGTTCTTTGGCAAACCGTTGAGCAATCAGAAGATGATTGCGGCCTTGCAAGCGATGGTAGGCGCCGGCGCAAGCGAGGCGGTGCCAATGCGACTTATTGCTTGCCGGCGAAATTGCTCAGGCGCCGACAATCGTCAAGCCGGTGCCGCGCTCGGCGCAGGAAGCCGTTCTGTCGGCCGAGAACGACAGCCTTCGGCTATTGCTTGAGCAAGCAGGCATAGACGCCAAGGCGCTGCTGGCTCAGGCTGGTATTGACGCCAAGGAACGAGAAGCTGCTCGACAAACTGCAGAAGCTCATCCTGGGAGAGCTGCATCATCGTATCAAGAATACGCTTGCAACTGTCAGCGCCATTGCATCGCAGAGTTTTCGAACCGCTCCGACGATCGAGCACGGACAGAAAGCGATGGAAGGCAGGCTGTTAGCGCTGGGCCGCGCCCATGACTTCTGATGCAGATCAGCTGGTCGAACGCGAGCCTTACGCACACCTTCAGCGATGCTACGGAGCCTTTCGAGACTGCGGGAGCCAAACGTTTTTATTTCAATGGGCCCGATATCAGGATTACTTCGGGCGCTGTTGTCGCGCTTGCGATGACGTTCAATGAACTTTGTACCAATACCACCAAATTGGCGCTCTCTCGTCTCCATCGGGCGGGTTGAAGTCACATGGACCATTGATCCCGAGAAGCACCGGCTTCGTCTTGCATGGACGGAGCACGGCGGCCCGCCGGTTCAGGCGCCAACCCGACGCAGCTTCGGCACGCGCATGATGCAATCTCTCGGTCAGCAGCTCAACGGACAGGTGCAGCTCGCTTATAATCAACGGGTTTCGTCTACACCCTGGACGTGCCCCTTAGCTCCGTTATTGCGGATCAATGATGTCCCTAGCCCTGGGCGGCGAGAACGGCCCCCGCAGCCGCCAATCCAACTGACGACGCCGCTTCCGTTAAAGTTCACGGTCTAGGGAGCTGCTCTTGAAAAAACCGCACCACGCTCGCGTTGAAATTGTGATGGAAGGCCGCTCTGTCGAAGCCCGCGGGCACATCGGTGCAAATGCGCGGTATGGCCGCCGCAAGCTGCGGCGAGCAAGGCGCCAGAAAGTAAAGTGACCGGCCGGCACAACATAAATCTCGGGTTTTCCGGGCAAGCTGTCCGCGATGCGCGCATTGCCCGAACCGTCGCCTACCCCTGGACCTCCGAGTTCAGATCGCCAGAACTGCAGCGGGATGCGGATCGCCGCCAGATTATCCCGTGTAAAAACTACATTCATCGGATCGACGATAACCGCAGCCTTGATGCGCGCGTCCGACGGCAAGTTAGTCACCCCTTCTCCGTTGTGAAGCCGCTCGCACACGTCCGCTTTCTCCTGACAAAATTTTGCAAAGCGATTGAAGTCCGGCGTTACGCCCATCAGCACGAAGCCGGTGTAACCGCCTTTGGAAAAGCCGAAGAAACCAACGCGGGCAGGATCAACCGCCGCGTTGTTCTTCCAGTCGTGGAGCACGAAATCGAGCAGGCGGATCGTGTCCACCGGACGCGAAGCAAACACGGACAGATCGTCACGCTTCGACAGGACATTCCCGTTGTCGCCGGATAATTAATGGCTGCGACGACAAACCCGGCGTCGGCCAACGCTTCAGCCGTATCATGGTGCGCGCCAAAATACGCGCCACGCCCGTGTGACAATATGATCAGCGGCAGCTTCGCATCGGCGATGGGACAGTCCTTCACCCCCATCAGCGTCTCGATCGGTCCTACCGTCAGGCTGCCGAGCGGACCGGCGTCGGTTCGCCCGCGCAGGGATACCAGATCGCACCCGCCAGATTTGGATCGAAGTCGAGAAGTTGAATGCCGGCGGCCTCCGCGCGGGGCGCCAGACAACAGAGCACGATGGCGTAGGCGAGACACTTGCCGAGCATCGACGATTTCCGATCTGGAGACAGAATGGCTTAACCGCGGCGAAGTACCTGCATGACTTTTTTCTGTGGTGCTCGTGAAAAAGCAACTTTGCCCTTACAGCGAGACTTGACCGCCGAGGCTTTTGAGACACAGCCAAATGGTTTGTTAAAATCCGGTTCCCCCGATTGTTTTGGGCTAGCAAATGGCGCTTGTCACATAAGCTATTGTTGCGACTATATAATATCGAATACGGACAGCGGAACGCCGCTTCCAATCGCGAACTATCAAGCTTGATCACTGCCTTGTGATTGCCCCTGGGGAACATA
>CAWBXE010000008.1:0-13768 GCA_963792715.1 uncultured Alphaproteobacteria bacterium
TGGGCGTTGGATTGGCCTTCATGGGCCTGCTGATCGCCGGCACGGCACTCGCTTCCTCCGAATCCGATGATGCGAAGTTCATGCCCGACAACCCGCAATGGTTCGGCTGGTTCTGCATTATCGCCGGGCCTGTCCTGTTCATTATTCTCGGCGAGTATGGCGGCATGATCCCGGCGGTGTTCGCCTGCGTTTTCGTCTGCGCGCTCGGGGACAAGAGCGGTACGTACAAATCGTCAGCGATCCTGGCGTTTGGCATCACCGTGTTTGGAGTGCTGTTGTTCCACTATTTTCTGGGCATTCCGTTTCCGCTGCTGCGAGGTGTCAACCTGTGATCTCGACGGCCATCGCCGATCTCTGGTACGGCTTCGGCGTCGCGCTCGAGCCGCACAATCTGATGTACTGCTTCCTCGGCGTGCTGGTCGGCAATCTGGTCGGCGTACTGCCGGGAATGGGACCGGTCGCCACGATTTCAATCCTGTTGCCGCTCACCTTCGGAATGCAGCCGGTGCCGGCGATCCTGATGCTCTCCGGTGTCTACTACGGCGCCCAGTACGGCGGGGCGATCTGCTCGATCCTGCTCAATCTGCCATGTCATCCGCCTCACGCGGTGACGTGCCTCGACGGATTTCCGCTGACCAGACTGGGCAAGGGCGGCACTGCCCTCGGCATTACGATCATCGCCGCCTTTATCGGCGCGTCGTTCGGCATCACCGAGATGATTTTCCTGGCGCCCTTGCTGGTCAAGGTGGCACTCGAATTCGGTCCGACCGAAGTATGTTCACTGATGCTGGTAGGTTTGCTGGCGGGATCGACCCTGGCGAGGGGATCTCCACTTAAGGGCATCGCCATGACGATTCTCGGCCTGCTGGTCGGCATCGTCGGATCCGACATCGAAACCGGACAGCCCCGCTTTACCTTCGGCATTACCGAGTTGTTCGACGGCGTCGAAATCGTCGCGCTGGCGCTCGGATTGTTCGGCATCGCCGAGTTCATGAACAGCATCAACAACACCAAATCCGTCGACATGAAATACGCCAAGGTCGGCATCTCCGACATGTTCCCGTCGAAGGCTGACCTCAAGCTGGCGTTCTGGCCGATGATCCGCGGCACAGTACTTGGCAGCCTGTGCGCGCTGATCCCGGGAACCGGTCCGACCATCGCTTCTTTCGTTTCCTATGCCACCGAGAAGAAGATATCGAAGACGCCAGAGCGCTTCGGTCGCGGCGCCATCGAGGGCGTCGCGTGCCCCGAGGCCTCGACGCACTCATCCGTGCAGGGCGACTTCATCCCGACCATGAGCCTTGGCATTCCCGGCGATACCGTGATGGCGCTGTTGCTGGGCGCGCTCATCATTCACGGCATCGTTCCAGGTCCGCAACTCATCGGCCAGCATGCCGATATCTTCTGGGGGCTGATCGCGAGCTTCTGGATCGGCAACATCCTGCTGGTCATCCTCAACGTGCCGATGATCGGCCTGTGGGTGAAGCTGCTGAGCATTCCGTATCGCTACCTCTATCCGAGCGCCATGTTCTTTGTCTGCATCGGAGTCTATGCCGCCAATAACGACATGTTCCAGGTCGGCGAGACCTTGGTCATCGGCATCGTCGGCTACATCCTGCTGCGGCTGGATTTTCATCCCGCCCCGATCCTGCTCGGTTTCGTGCTCGGTCCGCGTTTTGAGGAAAATTTCCGCCGCAGCCTGCTGATCTCGCGAGGCGACCTCACGACCTTCATCGACCGCCCGATCAGCGCGTTCTTCCTTTTCATCTGCGTCGTGCTGATCGTGGGCCAGGTTTATGTCTGGCTGCGCAAGCCGAAAACTCTTACGGAAAAGACACAGGTTCCGACATCGCCTTATTCGGAACTGGCGGAGTAGCTCGCAACTTCCAGACTTGTCGCGTCAGTCCGCACTTTCCATCGGGAGGCCAGCGATGTCATCGCTCCGCATCAAACGCGTCTATGAACGTCCCTCATCGGACGATGGCGTCAGGATATTGGTGGACCGGCTTTGGCCGAGGGGCTTGCGCAAGAACTCCGCCGCACTCGACCATTGGTGCAAGGACATCGCACCATCGCCCGAATTGCGGAAATGGTTCGACCACCGCGAGGACCGCTTCGACGAGTTCAAACAGCGATACCAACTTGAGCTGAAATCAAATCCTGCGCTTGCCGAATTACGTCAGCTGGCCAAAGCCAAGGCGACGTTGCTGTATGCCGCCCGTGACGAGAAGGTAAACCACGCCCTCGTGCTGGCGGATTACATGCGGGCAAGGAAAGCGAAAAAACGCTGACTAACCGGGCCGGCGCTTCCCACCTTTGTCAGGTTCCGGGTGGCGAGCGCAGCCCCGATCCCGCAGGATAGACGGCAACAGACGCCACACTATCAGGAGGCTCGCCGTGAACGCGACCGGTTACGTTTATAAATTGATCGATACGCCGCTCGGCAAACTCAAGCTCGTCGCAAGCGAGAAGGGCCTGGCCGCCGTGCTATGGGAAAAGGACGATCCGCGACGGGTTCGTCTTGGTCCATTCAAACCCGGTTCAAACAACAAGTTCATCGACCAGGCCGAGAGCCAGTTGAAAGCCTATTTCAGTGGCAAATTGAAGAAATTCACGGTGCCGCTGGATTTCAAGGGCACCGACTTCCAGAAGAGCGTCTGGAAGGCGCTGCTGACGATCCCGTTCAGTGAAACCCGCAGCTACGGCCAGATCGCGCGACAGATCGGCCGCCCCGACGCCTCGCGCGCGGTCGGCGCGGCCAACGGCCGTAATCCAATCTCGATCATCACACCCTGCCATCGCGTGCTCGGGACCAATGGCAAACTGACCGGCTTTGCCGGAGGGCTGGAAGCCAAGGATCAATTGCTCAAGCACGAAGGCCGCGATCCCCGGCTTGGTCTCGCCGGCCAAGGCGACCGCAGGGAGCAGAACCAGTCGCGATGGGTGATGCAGTAGCAGCGCGGAGTCGTCCGACGCTCAGGCGATCGACAGATATCGGCACACGAACGCAAAGGGCTTTTCATTGCTGGCCCTTGTCAGCTGCAGCGAATATCCGTAGCGCTGCATCACGGATGTGAGATCCACGGCCTTATCGACCTCGAACAAGCGGTCCTTGTGCGGCTGCAGCCAGTTCCGAATTCTGGCCTTTGCTTTGGCTTTGGCGGTTCTGGCGTCCGGAACCACCAACAGGATATTCTTGTGCAGTTCAGTGAATTGGGCGGGGTCATAGCCGCCGACATTGACGAAGAACAATCGGCTCGCATCGTCATGCGGTGCTTGCTTCGTCAAAGCGATATCGAATCCGTCGGCCTGCTCGACCTCGCCCCAGCAGTCGAGATGCAGGCTTTCCGGATCGCCCCACCATTGCCGGCGCAAATCCTCATGGCAATCTTCCGGCGTCTCTCCGATCGAAAACCGTACATCGTGCAGTTCGATATTCGAATTGCCGCAACTGCCGCCGATATAGAACATGAACAGCTTCATCAGGTGTATCGTCCGCATTTCACCGGTCAGCCGTAGTCGATCTCAGCCGAAAGTGAAAGCATAGGCCCCAACTCCGGGATCGAGGAAACGGATTTATGCAAATCGCGGGGCGTGAAAGCGATAGGCTATATGCTGCCGCCTGCGGTGTTCAACTGCGCGCTGGGATGGTACGCTCAACCTCGAAGCCAGATAAGCGCGCGCGGGTTACGAGCAATCAGACTCGGAACACCGGCGTTCCCGCCGAATTTGGACACGAAGCTGCCCAAGGAACGATCAATGAAAACGCGCGCCGCGGTTGCCTTTGAAGCCAGGAAGCCGCTCGAAATCGTCGAACTCGATCTGGAAGGTCCGAAGGCGGGTGAGGTCCTGATCGAGATCAAGGCGACGGGAATCTGTCACACCGACGCCTATACGCTGGATGGATTCGACAGCGAGGGACTTTTTCCGTCGATCCTGGGCCATGAAGGTGCTGGCATCGTGCGCGAGGTCGGCGCCGGCGTCACCTCGGTCAAACCGGGCGATCACGTGATCCCGCTCTACACGCCGGAATGCCGGCAGTGCAAAAGCTGTCTCAGCCAGAAGACCAATCTCTGCACCGCGATCCGTGCCACGCAAGGCAAGGGCCTGATGCCCGACGGCACCTCGCGCTTCAGCCACAAGGGCAAGACCATCTTCCACTACATGGGCTGCTCCACGTTCTCGAATTTCACCGTGCTGCCGGAGATCGCGGTCGCGAAAATCCGGCAGGACGCGCCATTCGACAAGAGCTGTTATATCGGCTGCGGCGTGACGACCGGCGTTGGCGCCGTAGTCAATACCGCCAAGGTCACGCCGGGCTCCAACGTGGTGGTGTTCGGCCTCGGCGGCATCGGGCTCAACGTCATCCAGGGCGCGCGGATGGTAGGAGCCGACAAGATCATCGGCGTCGATATCAACAACTCCAAGGACCAATGGGGCCGCCGCTTCGGCATGACCGATTTCGTCAACCCGAAGAAAGTCGACGGCGATATTGTCCAGCACCTGGTCGGGCTGACCGACGGCGGCGCCGATTTCACCTTCGACTGCACTGGCAACACCAATGTGATGCGCCAGGCGCTGGAAGCCTGTCATCGGGGCTGGGGCGTGTCGGTGGTGATCGGCGTGGCGGAGGCGGGCAAGGAGATCGCCACGCGGCCATTCCAGCTCGTGACGGGTCGGGTCTGGAAAGGCACCGCGTTCGGCGGCGCGCGCGGCCGCACCGACGTGCCCAAAATCGTCGACTGGTACATGAACGGCAAGATCCAGATCGACCCGATGATCACCCACGTGCTGAAGCTCGAGGATATCAACAAGGGGTTCGACCTCATGCACGAGGGCAAGTCGATCCGCTCGGTCGTCGTATTCTAGTTTAAAGAAATTACGCTCCAACCAAGGTGGCTACGGTTTCCACGCCAGCCCAGGGAGCGTCCTGTCCAAAGTCTGGCAAAATCTTCGCTATTTCGGTTCGATCGCCAATGGACGCAATTTACGCAGTTCTCTATGGGCGGTTCGGATCATTCCGTTAGTTGCTTCGGTCTCTTGTCCCACGAGCATGCCCGACGCAAATGCACGCACCCGTTTGTTTCGGGGCGCTGTTAGCGCCGCTCGCTTTGCTATTTTCTCGTGCACCTTCGCGTCATTCAATGCACCCAAGGCATTTTGAATTTTCTTGAGACGCGTCATAAGCCGGTCAAGCTTCTTGCGATCTTTATCCGGGTAAAGGCTCTGGAAGAATTCGACACCATAGCGAACTTTTTTGATCTTGATCCTCAGCCTGTGCCTCTCCTCTAGCGACAATTGGTCGAGACGCTCTCCTTGCTTGCGTGCCTTCTTGATCCGACGGTCAAGGAGGGCCACGGCGAAACGGCCGATCGATGTGTCGGTACTATCGTCGTGCAGATGCCTTCGAGTCTCTATCCACTCGAGGACGTCGATCAGCAGGCGACGAAACCGTGGCGTCTCGATGGCACGCCGCGCATTCATGAAAGCTGCATCGCGCTTTGCCGTAAACTCAGATTCGATCGCGCGAGCGTCGCGCCCAGGCTTGCTTTTCGCGACGAACGGCAGCAGCCACTCCTTGAGAAATACATCGATTTCCCGCGCTGGGGCCAGTTCGTTCGTGAGCCATTTAAGCTCAGCCTTGATTCTTGCCGTGCTGGCGTTCGGAAGTACTTTATTGAAGAGCGAGATGGCCGCTCGCAACCGTCGCACTCCGACCCGCATCTGGTGGATAGCTTCGGCATCAAGCGCTCCCACGGCGTCGACATTTGCCGAAAAATGACGGAGCGTCGAGAGCGCGATCACATCGAATGCTTCGAGTACGCTCAGTTTGCTATCGAGATGAATGGGTTCGGCCCGAATTGCCGCGTCTTTGGTCCTGTTGGTGAGCCGATAGCCCCTCTCCGATTTTGATCGCAGATCGAGTTGGCCGCCCGTTTTCTGCGCCATAAGCCTGGCGATGTGAAACAGATCCGATGATTGCCCACTTTTTAATTCGAGTTCAAATTCGGAGATCGGCGCTGAACGCCGATTTGCAAAAACGTTTCCGCGGTCGACGGCGAGTTCGATCTCACTGTGCCCGGCATGGAAAAGCCGAGTGATGCGGCGCACCGAGGTCCGAAAGACAGGCTTTAAGCCGCGTCGCAGCTTTTTTGTGGCCAGCTTCTGAAGCGGCGTGTCGTCAGCCTTGTCGAGATCCGGGACAGGAGCTCCCACCTCGTTCTCCCACTCGCCGCGCGCAAAACTTGTTGTTCCCGCCGCCTTTACGGTCTGGAGGTAGTTTCCGTTCGCCTGTCGAACCCGAAGAGTAAGACCGCGACGCCTTAGCTTATGCTTTTTGGTGTCAAAGTACGTCGACAGAAGCTGGGTCTGCGAACGCGCGCCACCGCGGGCACCCGCAATTCGAACCTTCGCGATCTTGGATAGGCTGCGTGCCGGAACACGGAATTTTAATTCAGATTCAAGGTTCATTGCTGGCTCGCGACGCCATGATGAATGGCGAATACCGCCTCGCACTCGCCAGTTCCAGACGCACCAGATTTTAACACGAATTGGGGCGCGGAGAACATGCAATTTCGATGTGAAACGCGATGTGAGGTCAACTCATAATCTGGAACGACATTGATCGTGCGCAGCAGTGAAATGACGCGGTGCGCCGGCGCGCGAAAAGCGAAGCGGCCTAACGATCGCGCTATCAGGGCAGCTTTACCTGCCAACCCGAGCAAAGTTCTCGAAAACAAAGCGACTGGCTGGGGCGGGAGGGATCGAACCTCCGAATGGCGGAATCAAAATCCGCTGCCTTACCGCTTGGCTACGCCCCAACAGGTCTGTCCCGAACTGGCGGACAATAGTCCGCGCGGATTCTTTCGGTGACATCGGTCTACAGAGGGAGTTGAGCCTTTTCAACCGGCTGGAAGCCTGATTTCGCCAATGCCCGCGGCAGGTCATCTTGTCCAATCGGACCGTTTCGGCCTCGGCGCGATGCCGGTAACGGTCGCCTTCCACACCTCCCGACCCCCGCGGAGTTGAGGGAATGACGGTTTCGTGGGAAGACGGCGCCCTGCGGTCCTCTATCCCTCAAGCGAGGCCATGGTCATGCCCTATCGCGCGCCGATCAACGACATGCTGCTCGCCCTCAACCATGGCGCCGGCCTGCAAGCGGCCATCAAGGCCGGCCATTATGGCGACTTCGACGCCGACATCACCGCAGCCGTGCTCGAGGAAGCCGGAAAGTTCGCCAGCGACGTGCTGGCTCCGCTCAACCGTATCGGCGACGAGCATGGCGTCAAACTCGATGGCGGCAAAGTCACCACCGCCCCTGGCTGGCCCGATGCCTACCAGCGCTGGATCGCGGCGGGCTGGAATGCGGTGTCGGGATCGGAAGCGTTCGGCGGCCAGGGCCTGCCGCTTGCCGTCAACGCGGCGTGCACCGAAATCTGGAGCGCCTCGAACCTCGCATTCGGTCTTTGCCCGCTTTTGACCTTGAGTGCGATCGAGGCGCTCGATGCCCATGGCAGCGACGGGCTGAAAAAGATTTACCTGGAAAAGCTCATTTCCGGAGCGTGGACCGGCACCATGCAGCTCACCGAGCCGCAAGCGGGATCCGATGTCGGCGCGCTGCGCACCCGTGCCGAGCGCGCGGCTGACGGCAGTTATCGCATCAAAGGTACCAAGATCTTCATCACCTATGGCGATCACGACATGACCGATAACATCGTGCATTTCGTGCTGGCACGGCTGCCGGATGCGCCCGCGGGCACCAAGGGTATTTCGCTGTTCCTGGTTCCTAAGTTCCTCGTCAACGCCGACGGCTCGCTCGGCGCGCGCAACGACATCTATCCTAGCGGCGTCGAGCACAAACTCGGCATCCATGCTTCGCCGACCTGCACCATGACAATGGGCGACAAGGACGGCGCGATCGGCTACCTGATCGGCGAGGAAAATCGCGGCATGCTATGCATGTTTACGATGATGAATCAGGCGCGGCTTGCCGTTGGCCTGGAAGGCGTCGGCATCGCCGACCGCGCCTACCAGCAGGCGCTGGCCTTCGCGCAGGAACGCAGGCAGGGCCGCGCCATCGGCAGCAAGGGCGACGGTTCAGCCCCCCTCATCGCGCATCCGGACATCAAGCGCATGCTGATGCAGATGCGGACCCTCACCGCGGCGGCGCGCACGATCTGCTACGCGACCGCGGTAGCGCTAGACGTGTCGGTGCGGGCCAAGGACGCCAGGGTGCGGGCTGATGCCGCCGCCCGCGGCGCGTTGCTGACGCCGATTGCCAAGGCGTTCTCCTCCGACATTGGCAACGAGGTGGCCTATCTCGGCGTGCAGATCCACGGCGGCATGGGCTTCATCGAGGAGACCGGCGCCGCGCAGCATTCCCGCGACGCCCGCATCACCTCAATCTATGAGGGCACCAATGGCATCCAGTCGATCGACTTGGTGACGCGAAAACTCGCCGCCAATAATGGCGCATCGGTGTTCGCTCTGATCGACGAACTCTCTGGCGTCGCTACCCAGGTCGAGCGCTGCAACGATCCAGCCTTCGGCACCACAGGAACAAAACTGCGCGAGGCGCTCAGCGCGCTCGATCGTACCAGCAAATGGCTGCTTGAGCGCGTCGCGTCGAAACCGAACGAGGCGCTGGCCGGGGCGACGCCATATCTGCGACTATTCGGTGCAACGCTCGGTGGCTGCATGCTGGCGGCCGAAGCCCTCGCGGCGCACGAAGCCGGCAACGGCGAGCGTTATATCGCGGTAGCGCGGTTCTTTGCCGAAAACGTTTCGGTTCAGGCGCCTTCGCTGGAGCGGACGGTGACCGACAGCGCCGAGGCGGTCAACGGCGCCGACGCGGTGCTGCTGGCGTAAACCGCAACGCTTGCTTCGGTGCGGTAGCGCGGCAACTGATAACCAAGCGAATAGCAGACGCACAACGCGAGGCTCGCCCACACCGCCATGCTGAAATAAAGCGACATCCAGATGATCTCGCCTTTCCACTCGGCGAGGTCATGCGTCACCACCCAGCGCGTGCTGACGTCGCGGAATCCCTCGCGCGCGCTGAGATGCCGGTTGCCGTCCGCGCCGCCCGTGCGCCAACGATTGAAATACATGGGAACGTCAACAGTCATCAGGAACGCCAGATAGGCCACGATTCCCGCAACGCCGATGGCGAGGACCACGCGCGCCGGCCCGTCGAATTCCGGCAGCATCCGGCATAGCGCGATGCCCGCGATGAAGAACGCCACCGCCCAGATCGAATTCTCGATGGCATTGCCGAGATAGTTGGTGGTCAGCACCGCATGCCAGGAGCAGCACTCCGCGATCAGGATCAACGGAACGATCACCCATGCAGCGGTCAACGCGGTATCGGCTCCCGTCATCATGCCCAATCGATACAGGACGATCGCCCATTGGGCGGCAAAACAGAGTTCGGCCACGGTCGCGACCGAACGGCCGACCATGACGTTCGACAGCCAGGTGTCGAACAGACAGATCCGCTGTACGTCGGCGCGCGGCAAGACCGAGCGAAAGGCGCAGCCGAACACGTAACCCCCGCACAGCACCAGCATCAGTCCGGTGCCGGATGCACTCCCGGAGATCGGCGCAGCCGGAAGCTCGCGGTAGAGCGCAAACCACAGCGCAATGTTTAGCGCGCTGACCAGCGTCAGCATTCCCCACCACCACGCCAGCGGATTCGACCAGGTCAGGAAGCCCGATGCGGAGCGCGCAGAGGAAGTCGACGGGGACTTAAATGGGAGAGCTGGCCGCGCCGGCCATTCCAAACTCATGCAGGATCGCTCCGCATAAAATCAAACTGACACATGTCTGTATTAATGTTGTCACAAATCGAAGCGACGCACGACGAAAAATATATGAAGGTTTTATGACAGTGCGCTGCCGTGCAGGGGCGGCCAGGTTCTTGAAGATCGCAGCTGCGTCGGATTGTCGAGGCGGTCAGCTGATCCGAAAGGCGCGCGTAAGGCGCGAACTTAGTTCGGCGGCTGCTCTCGCTTGGCGAATATGACATCCATGAGCGTCCACGGCCTTCCGTAGCAACCTGCTTTCTTCAGGGCTTCGCTCTTTGCCGACCCGCCCGGCATCGACGTGCAGCGCTTTTGAAGAAGCCTTTTACCGACGAACCACTGGTCGAGGCCGCCGCTACAATGATCGCGCGCCCCGCAGGGTTTTGCGGCTTCGCGATTAAACGCGAGAGCTTGGCATCCTCCGCGTGATGAGAATGGCTTGATCCGGCGCAGTACCCAAAGTTGATACTAGTTATAAATGCAATCTTGGTACGTATCCGGCATCGCGGCTTGGTCGACTTTTCGTTCCCGTGACGCAGCGCCCTTCAGCCGACAGAACCTCGGATCTCCCCGGTTCCAGGGCGAAAACTAATTGCACTTTGTCGTTATATGCGACAGGATATATCAGTAGTTAAAATGGACAAGTTTTAGTCGTAACTTCTTAGTGCGCGATCTTTAGTTGAGTAACAGTAGCGTTCGGAGTGTTAGGAAATGCAAGCATCCTCCCGTGCGACGCGGGTTATGAGGTCAGAACAGCGGTTATTTCAGAAACTCAATTTTAGCGAGCGGGCGGCGGCATTCTACATTGCTTTGTAGCGTCAGCATGGCCGTGCTGTTCGGCTCCACCATCGCCGCATCGGCGCAACAAGTGACGACCTCGCTCACCGTGACGGGTCAAGTCATCACACCGCAAACATACAACCTTTCCTCCCTACAAGCGCTGCCGGCGACAACTGAAAACGTCTCTTTCTTGAGCGGCACAACACCGACCAATCTTACATTCACCGGTGTCCCGCTCTGGACATTGCTCGGCGGCAAGGTGCCGTCGCGGAGTTGGTAGGAATTGAGGTTGGCGTAGTCTCCGGGGTGTTCAACCTCGAATCATCCGGCGTTGAAGCGTCGGACTGGAGACCACGCCATGACGAACAATACCACGAAGCCTGATTCTTTGCAGCCAGCGACCGAAATGGCTGTTGATCTTTTCGACAACTGGTTCGATCCGATCGAGACCGAGGTGCGGGCTCGATCGCGTCAGTTCATCGAAGAGCTGATCCGCGGCGAGCTCGACGCTGCGTTGGCACGGCCGCGTTACGGACGCAGCAAGATGGCTTGCAATGAAGCAAGAGCCGAGGTTAAGGGCCACCGTCACGGCAGCCGGACGCGGTCGCTGACAGGCACGTTCGGGCCGATCGAAATGGCGGTGCCGCGGGCCCGGCTGACCACGCCGGAGGGCGGGACGGCGGAATGGAAGAGCCAGGCGCTGCGGGCCTATCAGCGACGCACGCTTGCCGCCGACGCCCTGATCGCGAGCAGCTATCTCGCCGGCACCAACACAAGGCGGGTGCGTCGCGCGCTGGCAGCATTGTTTGGCGGGACAGTCGGCAAGGACACGGTGAGCCGAACGTGGCGCAAAGTGAAGAGCGACTGGGATGCCTGGAACACCCGCTCGCTGGCCGAGGAGCCGATCGTGCGCCTGATCCTCGATGGTACCGTCGTTCGCGTTCGGCTCGACCGCAAAGCGACCTCGATCTCGTTGCTCGTTGTCCTCGGCGTGCGCGCGGACGGCCAGAAGGTACTGCTCGCGATCAAGAGCATGGGTGGGGAGAGCGCCGAGGCTTGGCGCACTGTCCTCGACGATCTCATCAAGCGCGGGCTGCGGCGGCCTGAGTTCCTCATTGTCGACGGCGCGCCGGGGCTCGACAAGGCCATTGCCGCGGTCTGGGACGGCGTACCGGTGCAACGCTGCACGGTCCACAAGCACAGAAACCTGTTCGCGCATGCCCCCGAGCGCCTGCATGATGAGATCACCGCGGATTACAACGACATGATCTACGCAACGACACCCGAGGAGATCGAGGTCCGCCGCAAGGCCTTCATCCGCAAATGGAGGCTCAAGCACCGCGCTGTCGCCGACAGCCTGGAAGAGGCAGGAGACCGCTTGTTCACCTTCACGCGCCTGCCGCCGAGCCAATGGCGCAGCGTACGCACCACCAATGCGATCGAGCGTTTGCACGAGGAATTCAAGCGACGGATCAAGACCCAAACTGTTCTGCCATCCGCCGACACCGCCGCGATGTTGTTCTGGGCGCTGCTCGCTTCAGGACAGATCAACATGCGAAAGGTGGATGGTTGGCAGACGCTCTCCACAAAACCCATTGATCAGCCGATTGACCTTGCCGCCTGAAACGATACCTTCATGTTACCGGAGAATGCGCCACACCGAATTCCAACCGCATTCCGGACGGCACCTTACAGTTGCCTAGCAGCCTGTCGGGCTTAACCCAACGTGGCTGATTCTGGTTAGAATCAAATCATTGATTCGAAGCCGTTTGTGGACTGTCGACCGATGAGCAATTTCCGTGATGTTGATCGGCAGACGGCGTTTCTTCTGCCTCCGTCGGTGGACGAATGGCTGCCAGAAAAACATCTCGCGCGCTTTGTTGTCGAGGTGGTCGAGGCGCTGGATTTGCGGGTGCTGAGCGGGAGCTATCGCGGGTCCGGGTCGGCCTCCTATCATCCTTCGATGCTGTTGGGGCTTCTGGTTTACGGCTATGCCACCGGGGTGTTTTCGAGCCGGAAGCTGGAGCGGGCGACGTACAATTCGGTGGCGTTCCGCTTTGTCGCTGCGAACGACCATCCCGACCACGACACGATCGCAACGTTTCGGCGGCGCTTTTTCAAGGACATCGAAGGGCTGTTCGTGCAGGTGCTCTCGCTGGCCCGTGAGATGGGGATGCTCAAGATGGGCACCGTGGCACTGGATGGCACGAAGATCCACGCCAACGCCAGCCGGCACAGCGCGTTGTCGTATGAGCACGCGGGCAAGATCGAGGCGCAATTGAAGGCCGAGGTGGCCGATCTGCTGGCGCGGGCCGAAGCTGCAGACAAGGCCGATATTCCCGACGGGATGTCGATCCCTGATGAGTTGGCCCGCCGCGAGGAGCGTTTGGCGAAGCTTGTCGAGGCGCGCGCCAAGATCGAAGCCCGCGCCAATGAGCGGTATGAGCGGGAGAAGGCCGAGCATCAGGCCAAACTCGCGGCGCGGCAGGCGAAGACCGAGGCCACGGGCAAGAAGCCCGGAGGCAAGCCGCCTGAGCCCCCGGTCGAGGGCGCGCGGCCGACGGATCAAATCAATCTGACCGATGAAGAGTCGCGCATCATGCCGGTAGCGGGCGGCGGGTTTGATCAGTGCTACAACGCCCAGGCGGTGGTGGCAGCGGAAAGCCTTTTGGTGGTCGCCGCGCAGGTGGTTCAGGCGCCCAACGACAAGCAGCAGATCGAGCCGATGCTGAACAAGCTCGACGCTTTGCCCGAGGACCTCGGCAAGCCGGAAATCTTGCTGGCGGACAATGGTTACTTCAGCGACGCCAATGTGATGCTCTGCGCCGCGGCCAGGATCGAGCCGCTGATTGCTGCGGGCCGGCAACCGCATCACCCGAGCTTGCGCGAGCGCTTTGCCGAGGCACCGCCGGCACCGCACAACCCGACGCCGCTTCAGGCCATGGCCCACCGTCTGCAGACCCCGGAAGGCAAAAGGCTCTATGCCTTGCGCAAGCAAACCCCGGAACCGGTGTTTGGGATCATCAAATCGGTGATGGGCTTCCGCCAGTTCCTGTTGCGCGGGCTCGACAACGTCGAAGGTGAGTGGAGCTTGGTCACCATGGCGTGGAACATCAAGCGAATGTTTGCGCTCAGCAACGGTTGACCCCGCCGCTCAGCCGCGCAAACCGAACCCGCAAATACCC
>CAWBXE010000009.1:0-191019 GCA_963792715.1 uncultured Alphaproteobacteria bacterium
CGCGCATCACAGAAGCCGGTTGATGCAGCGTATTCCACCAGTCGACCGAAAATTTGATGATCGGAATATTGATGGCGCCGACCAGCGTCAGGATCGCCGCGGCACGCGCAGCGCGCGAGGGGTCTTCCACCGCGCGCCACAGCGCGATCAGGCCGAGATACATCAGAAACAGGATCAGCACGGAGGTCAGCCGCGCGTCCCATTCCCAATAGGTGCCCCACATCGGTCGTCCCCACAGCGAGCCCGTCACCAGCGCCAGAAACGTAAACGCCGCGCCGATCGGGGCGGCTGCTTTCGCAGCGACATCGGCGAGCGGATGCCGCCACACCAGTGTTCCCAGCGCGGCCACGCTCATTACGCCCCAGACGAACATCGACAGCCAGGCATTGGGCACGTGGATGAACATGATCTTCACCGTCGCGCCTTGCTGATAGTCGTCCGGCGCGAGCGCCGACTGAGTAAGCCCGATCGCAAGCAGGATCGCGGTCGCGCCCGCAAGCCACGGCAAAATGCGCGCGGTCAGCGACAGGAATTTTGTTGGATTGGCGAGATCGGTCAGCGTCATGGCGTTCCTGATAAGCGTCGGGCGTGCGACAGGCAAATGAAGTGAATTTGTTTTATCAATCAGTCCAGCCCGTGCCGCAGGCTTGCCGCCGCTGCGAAGGGCCCTATCACAAAGCTCGCCAGCGACAGCGCACACAGGATCGAAAACGGCGTACCGAACGATAGCGGTCCCGAGATTACCGCCTGCGAGGCTGCGACGCCGAAAATCAGCACCGGGATCGACAGCGGCAGCACCAGCACAGCCAGCAGCAAGCCGCCGCGATGCAGCGTTACCGCCAGTGCCGCGCCAATCATGCCGGTGAACGTCAGCGCAGGCGTTCCCGCCAGTAGTGTTAGGGCTACGGCGAACGTCGACGTCGCATCGAGGTTGAGCAGCAGGCCGAGCACCGGCGTGGCCACGACCAGCGGCAGCCCTGCGGCGAGCCAATGCGCCAGCGCCTTGGCGGCGCAGGTGAGTTCGAGCGGCGTGCGGCTCATGACGATAAGGTCGAGCGAGCCGTCGTCGTGATCGGCGGCGAACAGCCGGTCGAGCGTGAGCAGACTTGCCAGCAAAGCGCCGAGCCACAGGATTGCCGGGCCAAGCCGCGCCAACAGAGCCAGATCGGGTCCGACTGCGAACGGCATCAGCACCACGACGGTGAGGAAAAACAGCACACCGATCAGCGCACCGCCGCCGACGCGCAGCGCGATGCGGATGTCGCGCGAGATGATGGCGGCGAGCGGGGTCATGCGGTCGCTCGCAAAGGCAATGGGTTTTGCAGCGAACGCACGTTGCTCCCCTCCTCCCACGCCGCTCTTCGGCGTGGTGGGGAGGGGTCGGGGGTGGGGAGCGCTTGCCTTACTGTTTGCCGATCATCGTCGTGTTGTTGTCCGGCAGTTTTTTGTTCCGGAGACGAAGCGCAGCGGATGGAGCACCCCCCACCCCCGAACCCTCCCCATCGCTGCGCGGGGGGAGGGGAGAAGGTTGGCCGCCGCCTTCTTCCCTCTCTCCCCGTGGGAGAAGGTGCCTGAGCGGAGCGAAGGCGGGTGAGCGGGTAATACTCTGCGTTGTGCCGCGCCCCCTCACCCGTCTCGAACCCGCTTCGCGCGTTCGATCCACCCTCTCCTACGAGGGGAGAGGGGAAAAGTCTGCGCGTCGCCCTTCGCAATATTTTCACTCCCCGCCTCCCATCCGCAATTCACGCGCCGCCCCCAGCGGTGCGTGGGTGGCGGCCAGGATCATGCCGCCGCGCGCGAGGTGGTCGCTCATCAGACCCGCGAACATGGTTTGCCCTGACGCATCGAGCGCTGATGTCGGCTCGTCCAGCAGCCAAACCGGCCGCCGCACCACGAGCAGCCGCGCGATCGACAGCCGCCGCCGCTGTCCGGCGGACAGATAGGCCGCCGGCAGCTTTGCGATATGATCCAGTTCCACCGCGGCGAGGCTCTCGTCGACGTCAAAGCCCCCACCGCCGAGAAAATCCCGCCAGAACGTCAGATTTTCCAGCACGCTGAGCGAGGGCTTCAGCGCGTCGCGATGGCCGAGATAGTGCGCCTGTTCGGGCAGCGTGAGTTCGGCGTCGCCGTCTTCGAGGCTGATTGCGCCGTCCGAAACCGTAAGCAGACCGGCGATCAACCGCAGCAGCGAGGTCTTGCCCGCCCCATTCGGTCCGGTAACGGCCAGCGCTTCACCGGAAAAGGCGTGAAAATCGAGCCCGCGAAACACCTCGCGGCCGCCCCGAATACAGCTGATGTTGCGCCCCACGAGCCGCATTTGCCTCTTGCGCGCACGGCAGATACCGCATTGCTGCGACACGATTGTCGCTGTGGCGGCAGCCTTGGAAAGATTCTATAAGCCGGAACTTGATGCAGCACACAATCCGCGCCTGCAAGCCAATCGGCTCAGCTCCCGCTGACGGTGTTTTGATACCTTATGCCGGGTATCACAAATGGGATCGCCTCTTATGACCTCGCTAGACAGCTTCAAATGCCAGAAGACCCTCACCGTCGGCACCAAGACCTACGTCTATTACAGCCTGCCCGCCGCCGAGAAAAACGGCCTGACCGGAATTTCGAAGCTGCCGTACTCGATGAAGGTGCTGCTGGAAAATCTGCTGCGCAATGAGGACGACCGCACGGTCAAGAAGGACGACATTCTTGCCGTCGCGCAATGGCTGAAGAAGCGCGCGCTCGAACATGAGATCGCATTTCGTCCGGCGCGGGTGCTGATGCAGGATTTCACCGGTGTGCCGGCGGTGGTCGATCTCGCGGCGATGCGCAACGCGATGCAGGCGCTCGGCGGCGATGCCGAGAAGATCAACCCGCTGGTGCCGGTCGATCTCGTCATCGACCACTCAGTGATCGTGAACTTCTTCGGCGACAACAAGGCTTTCGGCAAGAACGTCATCGAGGAATACAAGCAGAACCAGGAGCGCTACGAATTCCTCAAATGGGGACAGAAAGCGTTTACGAATTTCTCGGTGGTGCCGCCCGGCACCGGCATCTGCCATCAGGTCAACCTGGAATACCTCGCGCAGACGGTTTGGACCCGCAAGGAAAAGATGACCGTCGGCAAGAAGACCGGCACCTTCGAAGTCGCCTACCCGGATACGCTTGTTGGCACCGACTCGCACACGACAATGGTCAACGGCCTCGCCGTGCTGGGCTGGGGCGTCGGCGGTATCGAGGCGGAAGCCGCGATGCTCGGGCAACCCTTGTCGATGCTGCTGCCTGAAGTGGTCGGCTTCAAGCTCGACGGCCAGCTCAAGGAGGGCGTCACCGCCACTGATCTGGTGCTGACGGTGACGCAGATGCTGCGCAAGCAGGGCGTGGTCGGAAAATTCGTCGAGTTCTTTGGCCCCGGTCTGGATTATCTCTCGGTCGCTGACAAGGCGACGATCGGCAACATGGCGCCTGAATACGGCGCCACCTGCGGCTTCTTCCCGGTCGATGCCGAGACCATCGATTATCTGAAAACTTCCGGCCGCGCCCCCGCGCGCGTCGCGCTGGTCGCCGCTTACGCCAAGGCGCAGGGCCTGTTCCGCACCGCCAAATCACCCGATCCGGTATTCACAGAAACATTGAAGCTCAATCTCGGCGACGTCGTACCGTCGATGGCCGGCCCGAAGCGTCCCGAAGGCCGCGTCGCACTGCCCGGCGTCGGTGAAGGTTTCGCGCTGGCGATGACCAGCGAATACAAAAAGGCGGACGACGCGAAGAAGCGTTACCCGGTGGAAGGCCGCAACTTCGATCTCGGCCATGGCGACGTGGTCATCGCGGCGATCACGTCCTGCACCAACACTTCGAATCCCAGCGTACTGATCGGCGCGGGCCTGCTGGCGCGCAACGCCGCTGCCAGGGGATTGACCGCAAAGCCGTGGGTCAAGACCTCGCTGGCGCCGGGAAGCCAGGTGGTCGCGGAATATCTTTCGAATTCCGGATTGCAACTCGACCTCGACAAGGTCGGCTTCAACCTGATCGGATTCGGCTGCACCACGTGCATCGGCAATTCCGGGCCGCTGCCTGAAGAGATCTCCAAAACGATCAATGACAACGGCATCATTGCCGCCGCGGTGCTCTCGGGTAATAGAAATTTCGAAGGCCGCGTCAGCCCGGACGTGCAGGCGAACTATCTGGCGTCGCCGCCGCTGGTGGTAGCCTATGCGCTAGCCGGAACAGTGACGAAAAATCTCGCGGTCGATCCGATTGCCACCGGCCGCGACGGCCAGCCGGTTTATCTCAAGGATATCTGGCCGACGACCAAGGAGATCAACGCGCTGATGAAGAAGTACGTCACTTCGGCGATCTTCAAGAAGCGTTACGCCGACGTGTTCAAGGGCGACACCAACTGGCGCAAGATCAAGACTGTCGAGAGCGAAACCTATCGCTGGAACATGAGTTCGACCTACGTTCAGAACCCGCCCTACTTCGAAGGCATGAAGAAAGAGCCGGAGCCGATCGTCGACGTCGTCGATGCGCGCATCCTGGCGATGTTTGGCGACAAGATCACAACCGACCACATCTCACCGGCCGGCGCGATCAAGCTGACATCGCCGGCCGGAAAATATCTATCGGACCACCAGGTGCGCCCGGCGGACTTCAATCAATACGGCACGCGGCGCGGCAATCACGAGATCATGATGCGCGGCACCTTCGCAAACATCCGCATCAAAAACTTCATGCTCAAGGGCGCCGACGGCAATATTCCCGAAGGCGGCCTGACCAAGCATTGGCCGGACGGAGCGGAGATGTCGATCTACGACGCCGCGATGAAGTATCAGGCCGAGAAAGTGCCGTTGGTGGTGTTCGCCGGCGCTGAATACGGCAACGGCTCGTCGCGCGACTGGGCCGCCAAGGGCACGCGGCTGCTCGGCGTCCGCGCCGTGATCTGCCAAAGCTTCGAGCGTATCCACCGCTCTAATCTGGTCGGCATGGGCGTGCTGCCGCTGACATTCGAGAGCAGCACGTCCTGGACATCGCTGGGATTGAAGGGCGACGAGACCGTGACGATCCGCGGCCTGCAGGGCGATCTGAAACCGCGCCAGAAACTGACAGCGGAGATCGTGTCCGCCGATGGCAATCTGCGCCGCGTGTCGCTGCTATGCCGCATCGATACGCTCGACGAACTCGAATATTATCGCAACGGTGGTATCCTGCATTATGTGCTGCGCAAGCTCGCGGCGTGATTGCGAATCGTGATCGCCCTCACTGCGAAGTGAGTGGCGAGATGACGGAAGGCGGCCTAAAAAAGGGCCGCCTCGAGTTTTTGAGGGCATCCTGGAACCCGCCGGCCTGCCGGCCGCGGTTTCGCGCGTGGCAGTAACGATGACGGGTAAATCGATTTCGCAATTATCTGGCGCGCTCGGCGTGTGCGCCATCGTCGCTGTCGTGCGGCCTGCCCACGCCGACCCGCGCGCGGTGATCGAACTATTCACCTCGCAGGGCTGCTCGTCATGTCCGGCTGCCGACAAAATCGTCGGTGAATTGGCGAACGATCCTTCCGTGATCGCGCTGAGCTTGCCGATCGACTACTGGGATTATCTCGGCTGGAAAGATACGCTCGCAGACTCGCGGTTCACCGCGCGTCAGAAGGCCTACTCGCACATGCGCGGCGATCGCGACGTCTACACGCCGCAGGTCGTTGTCAACGGTTCGATGCACGTGATCGGCAGCGATCGCGAGGGCATCGAGAGCGCGATGGGCGATACGAAAAAGCGCGATGGCGTGATGTCGGTGCCGGTATCGATGACGGTCAACGGCAAGCAGATCAATGTCTCTGTCGCTGCATCGGATAAAGGTTCTGTTGCCCACGGGGAAGTCTGGATTTGTTCGGTGTCGAAAGCCGTGCCGATCGCGATCGGTCGCGGCGAAAATCGCGGCCGCCAGGTCACCTATCATAATGTCGTGCGTAATATTTTGAAGGTCGGCGACTGGAACGGCGCAGCCGGAAGCTGGACCGTGCCGCTGGAGAATATTTCGCGCGAGGGCGTCGACGCCGCGGTGGTTTATGTTCAGGACGGCAACCGCGACAAGCCCGGCCCGATGCTCGGCGCGGCGTACACAACGCTGCACTAAACTTCTGAACGTCAGCCCTTCCCCAAGCGTCACCTCAAAAAGAAAAAGGACCAACTTTCGTTGGCCCAGTATGGGTATTCCTGCGTTAGCCCGGTCCCGACGACACCGGGGGGCTGGGGGCTGAGGAATCCGGAGTCGAAAGAACCGGGCCAACGCAGTGAGGTCTTTTCACAAGGCGAAAGGGCGCTCGATTGGCGGAAATCGGGCTGCATTATGATGTTGCTAACGATTGCGTGACGGGCGAATTCGACCGATTTACACGAGACCTTGCGCGAACGAGCCCCTTGCAGCCGCGCGCCGTCGGCGCAATCATGGCTATTGCCAAACAGGAGGCGCTGCATGAGTTCGATGTCGGGCGAAATCGACCCAAGCGAAGTTCGCGCCGATGAGCGCGGCACCGCGACGAGCTTCGTGCCCGCCCGCGTAACCTTCACGCGCGCCGAGCTCAATCGCATCCTCAATCTCTACGGGCGCATGGTCGCCGACGGCGAGTGGCGTGATTACGCCATCGATTTCCTGAAAGATCGCGCGGTATTTTCAGTGTTCCGGCGCGCCTCCGAAGTGCCGATCTACCGCATCGAGAAAGATCCGCGGTTGGCGCGCAAGCAGGGCGTCTATAGCGTGATCTCGGCGAGCGGATTGATTCTGCGCCGCGGCCATGATCTCGACCGCGTGCTGCTGGCGATCGATCGCAGGCTCGCGGTGGTCTAGCGATCTGGTGCAAGCTTCGCAGGGCGTTTCAGCTCACGCCCAACTGCTTCGCGATTCTGTTCATCGCCGTCGCCAGTTCGATGTCACGCTCGGTAACGCCGCCAGCGTCATGGGTGGACAGCACCACGTCCACCGTCTTGTAGACGTTGCGCCATTCCGGATGATGATCGTTCTTCTCGGCCACCAGCGCGGCGCGCGTCATGAAGCCAAACGCCTCGTTGAAATCCTTGAAGGTGAAGGTGCGCGCTATCGCGTTGCCTCCATTCGCTTCCGACCAGCCTGCCAATTCCTTTAATGCCGACGCGCGGGCCGACGCCGATAATTGCTTCACCATGAGGTTCGCCTCCCGTTCCTGCGGCTTCACTAGCCCAATTGCGGACAATGCGCCGCACATGACTGCCACATTCCTAATGCAAAGGGGGTGAAAAGCGGCGGTTGCCATCCGCTCCCGCTGGCAGGGATTTTGCTAGAGTGTCGAATCATTCATCTGGATTTGCTGGATTGAGCCTCAAGCGCCTGTTCTCCCGATCGCTTACCGACTCGCCGGATCTCGTCGGCCCGCCTGCGCCGCCGTCTCCGCGTTCGGCAAGGCGGAAATTGATGCTCGTCACGCTGGCCGGGCTGCTTGCATTGGTCGGCGTCGCCGCGGGCGCCTATTATTTCGCGATGCGTCCGGTCACCTTACGTATCGCGGTAGGCCCGTCGAGCAACGATGACGCCAAGGTGATCCAATCGCTGACGCAGGCCTTTGCGCGCGAGCATGACACCGTGCGTTTGCGTCCCCTGCCGGCCGAAAGCGCGGCGGCCAGCGCAACAATGCTGGCCGAAGGCAAGGCCGATCTTGCCGTCATTCGCGGCGATCTTGAACTGCCCAAGAATGCGCAGGCCGTAGCGACGTTGCGCAAGAACGTCGCCGTGCTCTGGGTGCCATCCGCGTCCGATATCACTAAAATTGCACAGCTCGCCGGACACCGCGTCGCCGTGATTGGAAAAACCAGTGCCAACGTCAATCTCCTCAAGGTGATCCTTCGGCAGTACGACGTCGATGCCGCCAAGGTGGAGATCGTGCAATTTCCCGGCAACGAAGTCGCCGAGGCGATCCGCAACCAGAAAGCGGATGCGTTTCTCGCGGCAGGACCGGTCAACGGCAAGATTATCGCGGATGCGATCGCGGCTTCGGTGCGGGACGGTGGCACACCGGCCTTCCTCGCCATCGATTCAGCCGAGGCCATCGCCCAGAACCATCCGATGTACGAAGCGACCGAAATTCCAGCGGGCGCCTTCGGCGGGTCGCCGGCGCGGCCGGAGGATGACGTAAAGACCATCGGCTTCTCCCATCATATCGTGGCGCGCAGGGGATTGTCCGATTCGACTGTCGCTGCTTTAACCCGGCAGTTGTTCGCTGCTCGACAAAGTGTGATGGCGGAATTCCCGCTGAGCGGAAAATTCGAAACGCCCGACACCGACAAGGATGCGGTGATTCCAGTCCATCCCGGCGCCGCGGCCTATGTCGACGGCGAGGAAAAGAGCTTTCTGGATCGCTACAGCGATTACATCTGGTTCAGCCTCATGGGGTTGTCGGTGCTCGGTTCGGCCGGCGCGTGGTTCGCGAGCCATCTGAAAAAGGACGAGCGCGGCAGCACCAGCTCACAGCGCGAACGGCTGCTGGAAATGTTGTCGCTGGCGCGAAAGAGCCATTCGATCGACGACCTCGATGACATGCAGGCGGAAGCCGACATCATCCTGCGAAACACGCTGCAGGGGTTCGAGCAGGGCGCGATCGATGAGGGGGCGCTGACGGCCTTCAATATCGCGCTCGAGCAATTTCATAACGCCGTGGCGGACCGCAAGGCGCTGTTCGCGACCATGCCGCAGCATTTGCAGCGGACCGGCGCTCAGTTGCGGGCAGGCACTGCGCTGTAATGTGACTTCCTGGCGGTCGCCCGGACGTGCCGGGGCGTAAATAGGCTTGCCATTGTCAAAAATCGCATTGTTTTTTGGCGATTTTAGACTATATTGCGGTGCAACGAGTAAGGCTTGCCCGGTCCCTTTGGCCGGGCTTCCTTTTTGGGCGCCTGAAGCGCCTTTTCAACTCCAAGTTTTTTGAGCGTGATCCGGAAAAGTGGGTCCCGGTTTTCCGGTGAGATCGCGCTCCAGCCATTGTCCGACTGAAGAAGAAATCAGATGAACCTTCGCAACGTCGCCATCATCGCCCACGTCGACCACGGCAAAACCACCTTGGTCGATCGTCTGCTGCAACAGTCGGGGGTGTATCGCGCCAACGAGCGCCAGGTCGAGCGCGCGATGGATTCCAACGATCTGGAGCGCGAGCGCGGCATCACCATTCTCGCCAAGGCGGCCTCGGTCGAGTGGAAGGGTACCCGCATCAACATCGTCGATACGCCGGGCCACGCCGACTTCGGCGGCGAAGTCGAACGCATCCTGAACATGGTGGACGGCGCGCTGGTGCTGGTCGATGCCGCCGAAGGTCCGCTGCCGCAGACCAAGTTCGTGGTTTCGAAGGCGCTGCGCATGGGTCTCAAGCCGATCGTCGTCATCAACAAGGTCGACCGCCCTGACGCGCGCCCCGTCGAAGTCATCAACGAAGTCTTCGATCTGTTCGCGGCACTCGATGCCTCGGACGAGCAGCTCGATTTTCCGATCCTGTACGGATCGGCCAAGCAGGGCTGGATGGCGACGTCCCTCGAGGGCTCGCACGATGATGGCATGCAGCCGCTGTTCGATCTGGTCCTCAGCCACGTCAAACCGCCGGTGGTGGAAGAGGGGCCGTTCCGCCTGCTCGGCACCATCCTGGAAGCCAACCCCTATCTCGGCCGCATCATCACCGGCCGCATTTCGTCGGGCTCGGTGAAACCGAACCAGAGTGTCAAGGTGCTGGATCACGAGGGCAAGCTGGTCGAGACCGGCCGCATCACCAAGGTGCTGGCGTTCCGGGGCATCGAGCGCGTCCCGGTCGATGAGGCCGAAGCCGGCGACATCGTAGCACTTGCCGGGTTGCCGAACGCCACTGTCGCTCACACCATCTGCGATCCGGCGGTCGAAAACCGTATCGCTGCGCAGCCGATCGATCCGCCGACCCTTTCGATGACATTCCGTGTCAACGATTCGCCGCTGGCCGGTACCGAAGGCAGCAAAGTCACCGGACGCATGATCCGCGACCGTCTGCTGCGCGAGGCCGAAGGCAACGTGGCGTTGCGCGTACGCGAATCCGACGACAAGGACGCGATGGAAGTCGCCGGGCGCGGCGAATTGCAGCTCGGCATCCTGATCGAGACCATGCGCCGCGAAGGGTTTGAGCTGTCGGTGTCGCGTCCGCGCGTCGTGCTCAAGCAGGACGACGCGTCAGGCGATTGGCAGGAGCCCATCGAAGAAGTCGTGATCGACGTCGACGAGGAGCATTCCGGAATCGTTGTCCAGAAGATGAGCGAACGCAAGGCCGAGATGATGGAGATGCGACCCTCCGGCGGGCATCGCTTGCGTCTCGTGTTCCACGCGCCGACCCGCGGCCTGATCGGCTATCAGGGCGAACTCCTAACCGACACGCGCGGCACCGCGATCATGAACCGGCTCTTCCACGCCTATGCCCCCTACAAGGGCGATATCCAGGGCCGCCGCAACGGCGTGCTGATCTCCAACGATCAGGGCGAGGCGGTGGCCTACGCGATGTTCAAGCTGGAAGACCGCGGCCCGATGATGATCGAGCCGGGCTGGAAGGTTTACAAGGGCATGATCGTCGGCGAGCATACCCGCGACAACGACCTCGAGATCAACATCCTCAAGGGCAAGCAGCTCACCAACATCCGCACCACGTCCAAGGATGAAGCGGTGCGCCTGACGCCGCCGATCAAGATGACGCTGGAAAAGGCGCTGGCCTATATCGAGGAAGACGAATTGGTCGAGGTGACGCCGAAGTCGATCCGGCTGCGCAAGAAGTTCCTCGACGCCAACGACCGCAAGCGCGCCGAAAAGAGCAAGCAGGCGGTGGCGTAGTCGTCATTCCGGGGCGCAAGCAAAGCGAGCGAGCCCGGAATCCATAACCACGACCGGGAGTATGGATTCCCCGACGCGCAATTGCGCGTCTGAGGCCTGCGCCAAGTGGCGCATCCCGGAATGACGGTCGTAGGATATCGCCATGTCCCTCCCCTCCTCCGTCGATGTCGCCATCATCGGCGCCGGCGCCGCCGGCCTCGGCGCGGCGCATGCGCTGGCGCAATCCGGCCTCTCCGTCATCGTGCTCGAAGCGCGCGACCGCGTCGGCGGCCGCGCCCATACCATCATGGCTGCACCGGATATCACCTTCGATCTCGGCTGCGGCTGGCTGCATTCCGCGGATAAAAATTCCTTTGTCGGAATTGCGAAGCAACTGAATTACGAAATCGACAAGACGCGCCCGCCGTGGCGCGAGCAGAGTTTCGATGCAGGGTTTCCGCTCAAGGACCGGCAGGAATTCATCGCCGCGCTTGATGATTTCTACGCGCGCGCCGAGCAGGCTGCGAAAGGTGGCGGCGACAGCGCGGCAAGCCGATACCTCGAACCCGGCAACCGCTGGAATCCGATGATCGATGCGATCTCGACCTACATCAATGGTTGCGAACTCGAACAGATGTCGCTGCAGGACATGAAGGCCTATGAAGACAGTGAGGTGAACTGGCGCGTGCGGCGCGGTTACGGCGCGCTGATGTCGGCCTATGGCGCGCGTTGCCCGATCGCGCTCAATTGCAATGTCACGCGCATCGATCATTCCGGTCCACGAGTGCGCATCGAAACGTCGCAGGGCCCGCTGACATCAGACAACGTCATCGTCACCGTGCCGACCAACCTGATTGCCGATGAAGCGATTCGCTTTCATCCGGCGCTGCCCTCGAAAGTCGACGCCGCGCGCGGCCTGCCGCTCGGTCTCGCCGACAAGGTGATGCTGGCGCTCGACGAACCCGACGCTCTGCCGAAGGACGGCAGCCTGCGCGGCGCCACCATGCGCACGGCGATGGGCAGCTATCATCTGCGCCCGTTCGGGCAACCCTGCATCGAAGGATTTTTCGGCGGCAGTTTTGCGCGCGAGTTGGAAGACGCCGGCGATGGCGCGTTCGCAGCTCAAAGCATTGATGAGATCGTGGCGCTGCTCGGCTCGGATTTTCGCAAAAAACTTAAACCCCTTGCGGAATCGCGCTGGGCGCGAGACCCGTTCGCGCGCGGCTCCTATTCGCACGCGCTACCCGGCCACGCCGGGGCGCGGGCGGTGTTGGCTGCGCCGATGGACGGGCGTTTGTTTTTTGCCGGCGAGGCCACCTCGCCGAACTTTTTCTCCACCGCGCATGGCGCGCGGGATTCAGGGGAGAGGGCTGCGCGGGAGGTGCTTAAATGTCGTTAGCAAAGCCTACTCCATCACCCTCGCCCTGAACGCCGCGTCCGGCACAAAGCACTCCTCGTATTTTCCGAAAATCCAGTAGCGGTTGCGGGCGACGAGATTGTAAACCGCGTCGCGCAGCGGCTTCGGCAGCGCACGAAATATCCGCACCCATCCCCATCCCGGCAGCGCGCCGAGCACGGTCAGCGCCGCGTCGGATTTGAACGTGACGACGCCGCCATGCACCACCGCGTTCGTATCGGGATCTTTGGGGTCGATGCCGAATGCCTGCGCCAGGCGCGAGCCGTAGTCCGACTGGATCGCAGTGAAGCGAAAGCGGCGCTTGACGTCGCGCGTGGCGACAAACCTGATCCAGCGCGAGCAGAACACGCAGATGCCGTCATACAGGATCACGTCGTCGTCCGGCCACTGCGCATTCAAAGCCATGGCAAAATCACCGGCTGTCCAGCGTCAGCAGCGCGGTCAGCATCAGTACGATCGCGGGCGCGGTCTTGACCAACGCGCCGAGCGGCTCCAGCCAAAGATCGGGCGTCAGCACCGCCGTGCCCAGCATGTAGCCGGCCGATACGAAAATGCCGGCGATCAATCCCGCAGCGCAGGTGCGCCGGAACGCGATCAGCCCGCCGATCGAAATGTCCATCAGGCTGGTGACGATCGCGAAGGGCGCCGCGATGCGCGGCGAAAAACCGTGCGATGTCAGGATAGCTTTCGTTGCGGGATACGACAGCACCAGCGCGATCAAGCCCGATGCAATCCAGAACAGAGCAAGGCTCGCGATCGCCAGCGCCTTGATCAGAAACAGCCGCGCAAACCATTTGTCCTGGATGGTGGCGGTGCCGCGGGCGATTGTCGAGGCGATTGTTGCCGGGACGATGCCCGTCGCCGCCATCCACGCCGCCGGATCGCCACGCACGCCGCGGCGCATTTCGGCGATCGCCGTACTGCGCATCGGCGGCATCCAACCTAGCCGGCTTGTGAGGTCGCCAAGCGCGGCACCGAGATCAAGCATGAAGCCCGGCATCGCAATCCGTGGATAGTTCGTCGTGCCGAACGACCAGCGGAACTGTTCGATCACGCCGCCGAGCGTAATCGGTTGTGGCTGCATCAGGTCCCACGCGACCGCGTTAGCTCCCTTGTCGTTGATGTCGCGCTCCGCGAGCCACGCAATGGTGGCGGCGATATCGTCGACCGCCACCGGCTGGAACGGCGTCGCGGAAACCGCAGCGGGAAGGTCGATTGGAAGTGCGGCCAAAGCGCGCAGCATCGCGCTGCCGCCATAAGCGGATGGTGCGATCACGAAGCCCGGCCGCAGGATGGCGTAAGGCACGCCAGAGGTTTCGATCAGGCGCTCGGCCTCGCGCTTGGTCTGGCTGAACACCGTTCTGTCGTCGATAGCGTCGCCGGGGATCGAGATATGCACAAGACGGAGGGCGCGCCCCGTGTCACGGATCGCGCACAACAGCCGTTCGACGAAATCACGATGCACCGAGCGCGTATCGCTGCCGGGTCCATCCTGCAAGACACCCAGACAATTCACAACGAGATCGATATCGTGCTCGTCCAGCAGCCGCATCAGCGCGGCGCTGTCCATCGACAGAATTGGCATTTCGAGATCGAATGACGAAGCGCGTTGCGATGCTGAAAAGCCGCGCGCCACGCCGGTCACCGCAAAACCGCGCTCGCGCAAATCATCGGTGACGAAGCGCCCGATCAGGCCGGACGCGCCCAGCACCAGTATGTTCGCTGCCCGCCGGTTCGCGCTCATATGTCCGTTCGCCTAGAATTGCGGTTTTGCGATCATCAGCCACAGAATGGCCATGACCGAACCGAAACCGGGAATGCCGAATATAAACCAGCGGTGAAATAGCGCGAAATAACGCAGCGGCAACGGGCCCTGTTGCGTGGCGGCTGCCCGCGCCAGATCGCGCATCTCGATCTGCATGAAGATCACCGGAATCCAGAACAAGCCAGCGACGACGTAAAGCACAAGCGATGCCGACAGCCAGCGTTCCGTCAGCGCCGTCGCCGACAGCACCATTAGCAGCGCGCCGGATACCGGCTGCAAGATGACGGCTGTTGCGGTGAACAGTGCGTCCGCCAGCACCACCGTCCCCGCCGTGCGCGCGATGAACGCGGCGTCGCCGCTGCGGTGCGCCATCAGCATGAAAAATGCGATCCCCGTGCCGGTGCCGAGGATAACGATGGCGCCGAGCACATGAATATATTTGATCAGAAAATACAGGGTCATCGATTATTCCGGCCTCGCACGGATGCATTCTACAGAACCGCCTGTCCTCTTTCGATACAACCACCTAAAAAACTGATGCAAAAAGCCCACACGTTAACCGATAATTAACGATAGACCTTGAAGCGGCCGCGCCGACTTGCTTTGATGAGGCCCATGAGCACAACCCTGATCGAGGTTCGGCCGGCCAGAGCTGCGGACGCAGGCGCAGTGGCATCGACCCATGACGAAGCCTGGCGCTCCGCGTATCAGGGCATCATTCCCGGCGCCGAGCTCGAGAAGCTGATCAACCGCCGCGGCCCGCAATGGTGGGACTCGGCGATCCGTAAAGGCAGCCGCGTCAGCGTGCTCTGTTTCGGCGACAAGGTGGCGGGCTACGCCAATTACGGGCGCAACCGCGCGCGCAGCCTGCATTTCGAAGGCGAAATCTACGAACTTTATCTTCGTCCGGAATTCCAGGGGCTAGGCTTCGGCCGGCGGCTTTTCACTGCGGCCAAGCGCGATCTGGTGCAGAGCGGCCTGAAGAGCATGGTGATCTGGGCGCTGTCCGACAACGATCCGGCGACCGAATTTTACCGCGCGCTCGGCGGCCGGATGGTCGCGCGTTCCTCGGAAAAGTTCGGACCGAAATCGCTCGACAAGGTCGCGTTCGCCTGGACCAACTGAGTCCTTATTAAACACCGCCCTCATTCCGGCATGCGCGCACTCAGTCGGACTCTTGCCCGACGACAGCGCAGGACCGGAATCCATACTCCCTGCAGTGGTTTATGGATTCCGGGCTCGCTCGCAAGAGCTCGCGCCCCGGAATGACGTAACCTTGGTATTCGAACAAGAAAGCGAACTTCATGCGCATTGACGCCATCTCGATCGGGAACAACCCGCCGCACGAGGTCAATGTCATCGTCGAAGTGCCGGTCGGCGGCGAGCCGATCAAATACGAAATGGACAAGGACGCCGGCACGCTGGTGGTCGACCGCTTCCTCTATACGGCGATGCGGTATCCCGGAAATTACGGCTTCATCCCGCATACGCTTTCTGGCGATGGCGACCCCTGCGACGTGCTGGTCGCGAATACCCGCGCCATCGTGCCCGGCGCTGTCATGAGCGTGCGTCCGGTCGGCGTGCTGCTGATGGAGGATGAGGCCGGCGGCGATGAGAAGATCATCGCGGTGCCCTCGTCGAAGCTGACCCAGCGCTACGACAAGGTGAAAACCTACAGCGACCTGCCGGAGATCACGCTGCAGCAGATCCAGCATTTCTTCGAGCACTATAAGGATCTCGAACCCGGCAAGTGGGTCAAGGTGCTGCGCTGGGGCGGCGCGGAAGACGCGCATCAACTCATTCTGGAAGGTATCGCCCGCGCGAAGCGGAAGTAGGGGCCTATTCTTGTCGTCCCCGCGAAGGCGGGGACCCATCATCCCTAGCATTCATTTGATGCGCAGCTGTCGCAATAGGATACCAGCGTTTCCCGAAACATCGGCGACACGGCGTATGGGTCCCCGCGTTCGCGCGGACGACGCGGCGCTTATTAAACCAGCTACACCCCCGGCGCGGGGAGCCCGTGAATGGCGCAGGCGGCGCGCAGCGTATTGACCAACAGGCATGCGATCGTCATCGGTCCGACACCGCCCGGCACCGGCGTGATCGCGCCGGCGACCTCAAGCGCTTCCGCAAACGCGACATCGCCGACCAGACGGGATTTGCCGTCGTCGGCCTGTATGCGATTGATGCCGACGTCGATCACGGTGGCGCCCGGCTTGATCCAGTCGCCGCGCACCATCTCCGGGCGGCCCACCGCCGCATAGATGAGATCGGCGCGCGCGCAAAGCTGCGCAAGGTTGCGCGAGCGCGAATGCGCTATCGTCACCGTGGCGTTTTCGTTAAGCAGCAATTGCAGCAGCGGCCGTCCGACTAGAACGGAGCGGCCGATCACGATGGCGTTCAGGCCCTCCAGCGACGCATGCACGCTCTTGGTCAGCATGATGCAACCGAGCGGCGTGCATGGCGACAATGCCGGTAACCCCGCGGCGAGCCGTCCCGCGTTATTAGGGTGCAGCCCATCGACGTCTTTCGCCGGATCAAGCGCGTTGATGATCGTTTCCGCGTCGAGCGATTTCGGCAGCGGCAGCTGCACGAGAATCCCGTGCACGGCTGGATCGCGGTTCAGCTTCGCGATCAGCGCTAGCAATTCGTCCTGGACAACGTCCGCCGGCAGCACATGCTCGAACGACGCCATGCCGGCGGCTTGGGTCTGCCTGTGTTTGTTGCGGACGTAGACCTCGCTGGCGGGGTCGTTGCCGACCAGCACTACCGCCAGTCCCGGCGTGAGATCATGATCGCGCTTCAGGCGCGTCACTTCGCCGGCGACGCGGGCGCGAAGCCCGGCGGCAATGGTTTTTCCATCGATGATGGCAGCCGTCATGTTGGTTCATCATTCCCGGCGATCGCACTTGCGCGCGTTTGCCATAGGAAAGCTTGTCCGTCCATTACTGTGCTTTGGATTCATCGCTCCGAAAGCTTTTTGTGCTGCACTGTCTCAAAAAAAGGGGGATGGCGCGATGCTTGGCTTCCTGTTCGGCTTCAACGCCCGGCTTGGCCGGCTGCATTATTTTCTGGCGGGGATCGTGCTCGCCGTACTGGCGACGGTGGTGTGCTTCACCATTGCCGCCAACGTTTTTCACCAAACCCCCAAGGGATCGACGCCGTCCACCATCTTGATGCTGGTGCCCGCGCTGTGCCTGCTCCCAGTCTTCCTGTGGGCTACCCTTACTCTGCAGGCGATGCGCATCCGCGACATTGGATGGCGTCCCGCCATCGTCATTCCGGCGTGGGTGCTGATCGCGGCTATCGACGCCTATGTGGCGGCCAAATTCCCTGCCTGGTCGGCTGGTCGAGGGGATCACCAGACAATCGTCGGCTTGCTGACCAACGTCGGGTTCTACAGCGTTCTGTTGTTTTGGCCGAGCGGCCCGGAAACCGGATCGCTGACTGGTCTGGACGACCCTCCGCTCAGGCGAGACGTGTCACCTGAGAGGCCGCGCGTCGTGCCGGCCCCAGCGGCGGCCGTAGCCAGTCGCATGCCCAGTCCGATGCGAACGGAGTTCGGACGGCGCGGAGCGTAACGTGCTCAGTACAGCGGGAACGGGCGCGGGCCGTTGAAGCCGTCGCCGTAGCCAAAATCCGAACCCGGACTGAGCGGCTGGCGGTCGAGCGGGCGGTTCAGATTTTGCTGGCCGAACGAGGTCCCCGGCGGAAACGCATAGTCCTGAAACTTGCGCTCGCCCGGCAGCACTTCGGTGCCGGCGTCGAGCCAGGAGCGCTTGGTGACGTAGATCCGCGTCGGCCCGCGCTGATATTGCACGTTGGGTCCATTCGGTCCGTAATAGGGACGGCCGCGCTCGTCGAACCGGCGCTTGGTCTCGGCGCTCGCCGTCGTAACGCCCACGCTGGTCGCAACAATGGCAATCGTCGCGAGAAGCGTCGCAAGCTTGGCGGCTGATAATTTCAAGGTCATCACGTCCTCATAGGCACTCAAAACGCGGAGCAACACGCTCCATTACCGCCATTCTAGCCGCTGAAGGCAGAGCCACAAGGTCAATCCGGCCACACCTTCGTAACATAATGCGCAGCCGAAGTTAAAAGTTGCATGAAAAACAGCCTGTTGGCCGGATATCGACCATAGGTTTGGCAGGGATTAAGCCTGTAAATATTGTCTTGGCGGCATTTCCAGCTTAGAAGCGCTGCCTCTTCCCCGTCTGCTGTACGCGATACGGGAAGCTTGTTCTTTCGGAGATTGAATGATGGGTTACAAAGTCGCGCTGGTCGGAGCGACCGGCAATGTCGGGCGGGAAATGCTCAACATTCTGGACGAACGGAAATTCCCGGCTGACGAAGTGGTGGCGCTGGCGTCGCGCCGCAGCATGGGCGTCGAAGTCTCCTATGGCGACCGCACCCTGAAATGCAAAGCGCTCGAGCATTACGATTTCAGCGACACCGATATCTGTCTGATGTCGGCGGGCGGCGCCGTGTCCAAGGAATGGTCGCCGAAGATCGCCGCCGCCGGCGCGGTCGTGATCGACAATTCGTCGACCTGGCGGATGGACCCGGACGTGCCGCTGATCGTGCCCGAGGTCAATGCCGACGCGGTCGCAGGTTTTCACAAGAAGAACATCATCGCCAATCCGAACTGCTCCACCGCGCAGCTTGTCGTGGCGCTGAAGCCGCTGCACGATCACGCAACGATCAAGCGCGTCGTGGTGTCGACTTATCAGTCGGTGTCGGGCGCGGGCAAGGATGCGATGGACGAACTGTTCTCGCAGACCAAGGCCGTCTACACCAACTCGGAACTGGTCAACAAGAAATTCCCCAAGCGTATAGCCTTCAACGTCATCCCCGAGATCGACGTGTTCATGGAGGACGGCTACACCAAGGAAGAGTGGAAGATGATGATGGAGACCAAGAAGATTCTTGATCCCAAAATCAAGCTTTCGGCCACGTGTGTTCGTGTGCCGGTGTTCGTCGGTCATTCGGAGGCGGTCAACATCGAGTTCGAGAATCCGATCTCGGCCGATGAAGCGCGCGACATCCTGCGCAATGCGCCCGGCTGTCTGGTGATCGACAAGCGCGAGCCCGGCGGTTACGTCACGCCCTATGAGGCCGCCGGTGAGGACGCCACCTACATCAGCCGCATCCGCGAGGATGCGACGGTGGAGAATGGCCTCGTGCTCTGGTGCGTCTCCGACAATCTGCGCAAGGGCGCGGCACTGAATGCGATCCAGATCGCCGAATGCCTGATCAACCGCAAGCTGATCAGCGCGAAGAAAAAGGCGGCGTGATTTTTTCTTCCCTCTCCCCTTGAGGGAGAGGGCGGCTGAGATGCGAAGCATCGAAGCGGGAGAGGGGTACGCTTTGTCGCGGCACTGTACCTTCCCGGCTCGCATCTGACGATGCTCGCCACCCTCTCCCTCAAGGGGAGAGGGAAGAGCAATCACACGCGACAAATCTCCATGAAGTGATAAGTTGCTCCCAAGCAAAACAAAGGCAGGGAGCGCCGGCATGCCCAAAATTCTGCGTTCACTTTTCATGATCGCCGCGGTAACCGGTTGCGCAGCCGCACCCATGCCGCTGTCCGCTCAGACCAAGCCGAAAATCACGACGCTTGGCCCGGACTTTCCCAAGACCGAGATTTTCATCGGCAACAGCTTTTTCTATTACAACAACAGCATGCACAATCATGTGCTGCAGCTGGAACGCGCCGCGGACCCTGCGCACAAAAAAGACTACAGCGCGACCTCGGTGACAATAGGCGGCTCGGGTTTCGATTGGCACGACGTCGAAAGCTATTTCCGCCCCAATGCGCTGGCGTCGTACTCCTTCGACGAAAACAACAACGTCGTCTTCAACAAGCGCGACAAGCTGTTCGACGTGGCGATCATGATGGATTGCAGCCAGTGCCCGATCCATCCAAAGCTGAAAACCGTGTTCACCGACTACGCTAAAAAAGACAGCGATATCGTGCGCGCGCACGGCGCCAGGCCGGTGTTGTTCATGTCGTGGGCCTATGCCGACAAGCCGGAAATGACGGCGCAACTGGCCGAGGCCTATACGGTCGCGGGCAACGACAACGACGCGCTGGTTATTCCCGCCGGTCTCGCTTTCGCACGCGCGCTCGGCAAGCAGCCCGAACTCAATCTATACGCCGCCGACAAGCGGCATCCGAGTCCGGCCGGGACCTATCTCGCATCGTGCGTGGTATTTGCCGCGCTCACGGGAAATTCGCCGGTCGGCAATGCCTATCATGCCGGCATCGACGAGCCGACCGCGGCGTTCCTGCAGAACGTCGCGTGGGAGACCGCGCAGGATTATTGGGGGATGTGACTGGTCTTCCCTCTCCCCTTGCGGGAGAGGGTGGCGAGCATCGTAGATGCGAGCCGGGTGAGGGGGACCTAACAATAGAGCGCGAATCCCCTCACCCGCCTTCGATGCGTCGCATCTCAGGCACCCTCTCCCGCAAGGGGAGAGGGAAGAAGCGGCCTCGCACCCGCAACCTCACGCCTTTTGCTTCTTGGCTTCCTTCTGCAGGTCCGGCGCGTTGATGGTGGGGATCGCGACACGGCCGGGGCCGGTGAGCGGCAGCGCCGCCGCGGCCTTGTCGTTCTGCATGATCTTCGCCATCACCGCCTGCCCGGCGCGCTCGAAAATCGCGCGATTCTCGATCACGAATTTCTGCGACTCGCGCAGTTTCGCGATGTGGCCGTTGATTTCGGGCACCACGTAACGTGCCACCATGTCCCAGCTGCGGCGGGTGTTTTCGGGATTGGCCCAGTCGTGCACGAAGCCGACGATGGTACCGACGCCGCCCGAGACATCCATCAGGCTCTTGATGGTCTTCACCAGATCGTCGGGCGTGCCGATGGTCGACGCCGCGCCCGCGCCGCCGGCGGTCTTCTCCACCGCGTCCTCAGGCGAAGCGAACGCTTGCAGCCCCGGCCGCTGCAGCGTGCCGACATTATATTCGTTGTGCCAGCGCATCAGGCCCGGGCCCGCTTCGCGCTGCGCCTGCTCGCGAGTTTCGGCGATGTGCCATGACAGCAGCACGCGCCAGTTGGCTCGATCAACCGTGGTGCCGGCCTTCTTGGCGGCGTCCTCGGCAAATCCCCATTGCGTCGGCAGCGCCATCAGGCCCTGCGTCGACATCGAGCCGAGCGAGATGATGCCGATGCCGTATTTGCCGGCCAGCGTCATGCCCGATGGCGAAATCTGCGACGCCACCACGAACGGCATCTCCTCCTGCAGCGGCAGGATCTGCAGCGCCGCGTCGTTCATGGTGAACCAGTCGCTCTTCGCGGTAACGCGCTCGCCGTTGAACAGCCGGCGGATGATGCCGATGGCCTCGTCCTGGCGGTCGCGTTGCGTCATCGGATCGATGCCGAGCGTATGCGCGTCGGACGCCAGCGCTCCCGGACCCGAGCCGAAGATGGCGCGGCCGCCGGTCATATGATCGAGCTGCACCATGCGCTGCGCCACGTTGTACGGGTGGTGATACGGCAGCGACACCACGCCGGTGCCGAGCTTGATGCGCTTGGTGCGCTCGCCCGCAGCGGCGAGAAACATTTCCGGCGAGGCGATGGTCTCCCAACCCGAGGAATGGTGCTCGCCGCACCAGAATTCGTCGTAGCCGAGCGCGTCGAGTTGCTCGACCAGATCGAGATCCCTGCGGAATTGAAGCATCGGGTGCTCGCCGATCGGATGATGCGGGGCGAGGAAGGCGCCGAATTTCAGGCGTGCCATGGGGTGTTTTCTCCGGGCGGTTGTTGTTCTTGGTTGGCCGATCCGCAGGCTAGGGGGTCGCACACGCCAAGGCAATTGGACGGCGGTCGCTGCGGCTCAGCCCGTGTGCGTGTCGTCAGGACGGCACAGTCACGCGGTTCCGGTCACTTTGTTGCAGCTAAATGGCAGCATAAACCTTTTTTATTGCAGTGCAGCAACCATCTCTTCCTTGCGAGGTTTAGAGACCTCTCACAAAGGAGCTGCCGGTGTCGCTAGCAGATAACATAGAATTCCTTCGCCGCTTGCCAAAGCTAGGTAACTTCAGTGGCTTAGGTGCCCTGACCCAGGGTATGAAGCCCGGCGGCAGGCCCGGCCCCCTGATTGAAACCGCAGGTTTCGGCTCCAATCCCGGCGATCTCAGGATGTTTTCGTTTGTTCCCGGCGACCAGAGGGCGCGGCAAACACTGCCCTTGGTGGTGGTGCTCCACGGCTGCGGCCAGAATGCCGCCGGCTATGACATGGGCGCCGGCTGGTCGACGCTGGCGGAAAGTTTCGGGTTCGCGCTGCTGATGCCCGAGCAGAAGCACTCGAATAACGCGAACGGATGCTTCAACTGGTTCGTTCCGGAAGACACCACGCGGGGTAGCGGCGAAGCTGCCTCGATCCGGCAGATGATCGCGCGGATGGCTCGCGACCACAACATCGACGAGACCCGCATCTTCGTTACGGGTTTATCCGCCGGCGGTGCCATGACCTCCGCGATGCTGGCCACCTACCCGGACGTATTCGCGGGTGGCGCTGTGATCGCGGGCCTTCCCTATGGCGTCGCGACCAACCTGCAGCAGGCGTTGAACGGCATGTTTCAGTCGCGCCCGCATCCGGCGAGCGAGCTCGGCGATCTCGTGCGCAACGCGTCGCCGCATAAGGGCCCGTGGCCAAAACTCTCGATCTGGCACGGCAGCGCCGACAGGACCGTGAACCCCGCCAATGCCGATGAACTCATCAAGCAATGGCTCGATGTCCATCACCTGCCGGCGGCGCCGAGTTCGCGATCGTCGGTCGATGGATATCCCCATCAGGTCTGGCGCAACGCCGACGGCGAAACCGTCGTTGAATCCTACACCATCACCAACATGGCCCACGGCACGCCGCTCGGCCTTGCCGAAAACGCGGAACACTACGGTGCGGAAGGCGCGTTCCTGATCGAGGCCGGCATCTCGTCGTCCTATCACATCGCGAAATTCTTCGGCCTGACGGCAAATGCGCATCAGCCCGCGCAGGCTTCCGCCGGTGCCTCCATGCAAAATTCAAGGCAGCTTACAAAGCCGGTACCGCTCGCGGCTCGTCCCCCTGCCCTAACGACGGTGCTTGAGCCGATGCTAAAGCTCAACCGCAAAACCGAGCCGAACGATCAGAAGCGCCCCGACGCGATCGATGTCGGCGGTATCATCACGCGCGCGCTCACGGCGGCGGGACTGATGAAATAGCTTTCGTCAATTACCTCACCGCGTCGTTCCCGCGAAGGCGGGGACGACGCCGCGGATGTGGAATCGCTGTCAGTTACAGCGATTCTTTTGGGCTCTTTTCGCCGGCGGCGTCGCTTTTAGGATCGAGCAGTACAGCGCCGCATTCCTTGGCTTCGCCGTCTGCAAGGCTGGCTTTCATCGCCTCGTCATCGGCCGCACTGGAAAAATGAATGCGATCGACCAGGCACGCCACCTTTTGCGGGGTTACTTCGGCCTGATCCCTGCCGCAAACGAATCCCTTGACGAACACGCGGTTGCTCACCGGCTTGTGGAAGCCGACGCATCGTTTCTGCACGCCGTCCGCATTGACGTCGAAGATCACGCCACGCAGTTCACCGAACCGCGTGTCCATCGCGTAGTACATCGGCCGGTAGTGGTGCTGCACCAGTTTCAGTTCGCTGAGGTCTTCCAGATTGCGGACGACGCTGTAACGGATTGGTTTGGGCTGCGTCTGCCGCGCGATCAGGACCGTCATGTTGGGTGCGCTGAGCGCGAGCGAACCCGATTGCACCCAATCGGTGCGGCTGCCGTCGGGATGGCCGTAAGAATTGTTTTCGGTGAGTTGGCCGGCGAACGCCGTCTGGTCGAGCGACAGCGCGGGCTTTTCTCCGGAAAGAAGCACCCAGGCGCTGGGTTCGGCGGCGTTGGCTTGGGTGATGGCGTGCGGGCCGAACTTCGTTTTGACGAATCCGCAGGCGACGATAATCACAGTGGCAATCACCGCCGAGCCGAGCCGGTACTCCCAGCGTTTAGGCTGCTTCGGTTCGTTGATCGTCGGCTTCTCGAGGCGCATGGCGGATCTCCTTTTGCTGAACCGTGTACCCGCCACTCGCTGAAACGCCGTTCTGAAACTCGCTAAAGTTTTAATGAAAGCCGTTCTTCGTTGCGAGAAGCGTAGCAAACACGATCTTAATCCGGATACTCGTCCGAACCCTGCACCCAGAGAAACGACTGCATGTCGATCATGTCACGCGGGCGCATGTCGCGGATATCGCCGCGGACTTTGCCGACGAAATCCAGCAGGCCTTTGTACAGCGGCCACGACGGCCGCGACGCGTACTGGAATTCCATGCCGTAGCGGCGCGCCGCTTCCCGCGTCACCGTGGGTTTCAGGAAAAAATGCGTCTGCGGCTGCGCGATGAAACCGAACACCGTGACCAGCGGCCAGGTGAGTACGCGTGTCTTTCGCCGCGGCAACGCAGCCACAGCCTCAACCCACTCGGTGAAGCGCTGCTCCATCGGCTTGGTGCCATGCAGGAAATCGAACAGCGCCAGCGCAAATGTCTTTGCGCCGGCGGGTGAGCAAACGGCGTCGCGTAGCGCCATCTTCTCGAATGAGAATAAAAGATTGGTCCGGGACTCAATCCGCGTCGCGGTCGCTGCGATCTCCTCGAATTTCTTCGCTTTGATGAGCGCTTCCATCGCGGGCTTGCCCAGTGCCGCTTCCCACTTCTTGTGGGCGTCCCATTTATAGTTGCGCTCCCAGTTGACATAAGTCTCATCGCGAAATCCGCCGGGAAATACCCGCAGGAACTTGCGGCGTGCCTTCAGGGCTTTGCGTTGGTCCGCGCTTGTGGCGGGCGCGGTTTTCGTCGCGCGCTTCGGTTTTCGCGCGGAGGGCGGCGACGGGCGAGATGAAACCTCTGTTGATGCGATGGCTCGGGTCATCCCGCTCAACGCGGAAGGGAATGCCGCGTTCCCGTCAATGCTTTAAGCACCCCCCACCCCCGACCCCTCCCCACCGCAAGCGGGAGGAGGGGAGATGGCGACCCTGCGCTGCATTCCTCGATAAACAAGCGCGTCCGCATCTCTCCCCTCCTCCCGCGAGCGAAGCGAGTGGTGGGGAGGGGCCGGGGGTGGGGGGTATCAAGCTCGCTGGTTGGAATGAGTTGGTGTTAAGTCAAACATGACCAGCGACTCGATCAATCGCGCAACACTACATCGCGCCGTTGAGGAACGGATTGGTCAGTCGTTCCTGGCCGATGCTGGAGCCGGGGCCGTGACCGCAGATGAAGCTGACATCGTCGCCGAGCGGCAGCAGCTTTTCGGTGATGGATTTGATCAGCGTGGCATGGCTGCCGCCGGGCAGATCGGTGCGTCCGACCGAGCCGCTGAAAAGCACGTCGCCGACATGGGCGAAGCGCATTTCGTTGTTGAAGAACACGACGCTGCCCGGCGAATGGCCGGGGCAGTGCAGGATGTCGAACGTCAACTCGCCGATGCGGACCTGATCGCCTTCGCTGAGCCAGCGATCCGGCACGAAATTGCGCACGCCGGTCATACCGAAACTCCGGCCGCTCATCTCGACATTATCAAGCAGATATTTGTCCGCCGCATGAGGCCCTTCGATCGGCACCTTCAGCGCGTCGCGCAGTTCGGCTGCGCCGCCGACGTGGTCGATATGGCCATGCGTCAGCCAGATCTGCTCGACCGTGACGTTGGCCTGCTTGATGGCGTCCTGAATCAGCGGAACGTCGCCGCCGGGATCGATCACCACCGCTTTGCGAGTGGCTTCGCACCACAGCAGCATGCAGTTCTGTTGAAACGGCGTCACCGGAATGATCGCCGCGCCGGCCTTGGCTTTGGTCTGGGTTTCGTTGGTGGTTTCGGTCATGGCCGCACAATGCCGATTTTTGGTGAGCCGCCAAGCCTGTTTTTTATTCCCGGCTACGCCGGGTGACTGTCGGTGACGCCGTCGATATCGGTCCGCTTCAGGAGATAGTCCAATCCCCCGACGCGGTACCAGCGATAGCCGTAAGCCTCGAGCATCAATTTGTGCCTGCCCCGCGCGTCGGCCTCGCAATGGTCTTCTGACAGCACGTTTATGAGATGTTTGCCTTCCTCGCCGGGAATTCCGACCGAGAACGAAACCTCGCGTGGCCTCTCATCGAGATTGTGCACGAACAGCACCGAATTGTTACGCCAGTCATAGCGCACGATGAGCACGGCGGGATCGCGCGTCGCGATGACCTGGAAATCGCCCCAGCCGATTTCAGGCATTTCCTTGCGCATGCGGATGATGCGTTCGGTCCAGTTCAGCATCGAGTTGTTGTCACGGCGCTGCTTGGCGACGTTGACGTGCGCATAGCCGTACGGCCCGTCATCGATCACGGGCGCGACCGGCTTATCGGCCTTGGTGAAGCCGGCGTGCGGCTCGGTCGACCACTGCATTGGAGTTCGCGCGCAGTTGCGCTCAGGCAGCGCGAGGTTGTCGCCCATGCCGATCTCGTCGCCGTAGCGGATCACCGGCGTGCCCGGCAGCGTGCACATCAAACTGTAAGCCAGTTCGAGACGCCGCCGGTCGCCGCCGAGCATCGGCGCAAGACGCCGGCGAATTCCGCGATCGTAGAGCTGCATATTCTTGTCGGGACCGAATTGCTGAAAAACCAGATCGCGCTGCTTCTTGGTGAGGCGACCAAGATCGAGCTCGTCGTGATTGCGCAGAAACAATCCCCATTGCGCAGCGGCAGGACGAGGCTTGGTCGCCTTCATGGCTGCCGCGAGCGGTCGCGAATCCGCCGCCGCCATTGCATAGAACAGATGCTGGTTGACGTGAAAATTGAACATCATGTGCATGCGGTCGCCGTCCTTGCCGAAATATTGCATGTCGGTTTTCGGCAGCACATTGGCTTCGGCCAGAATGATGGCGTCGCCCTCGCGCCACTGCAGAAACTCGCGCAGCGACCGCAGCATGTCGTATTGCTCGACCGGCGTTTTCACCTTCGGGCCCTTGGTGGCGATGACAAAGGGCACGGCGTCCATCCGGAAGCCCGAGACGCCGAGTTGAATCCAGAACCCCATGATCTTGAGAATCTCGGCCTGCACGAAAGGGTTCGACGTGTTCAGATCGGGCTGAAAATCGTAGAAGCGATGGAAGAAATACGCCTTGGCTTCCTTGTCGCGCGTCCATGTCGATTTCTGCACGCCAGGGAAAACCATTCCCTTGTTTGCGTTCGCCGGTTTCTTGTCGGACCACACATACCAGTCGCGATAGGGCGAGTCGGGAGAACTGCGCGCATCCTTGAACCATGGATGGGCGTCCGAGGTGTGATTGACGACGAGGTCGATGATGACGCGGATGCCGCGCTGCTTGCAGCCATGCGTGAACTCCACGAAATCGCCGAGCGTCCCGTATTTAGGATCGACCCCATAATAGTCGGAGATGTCATAGCCGTCGTCTTTCATCGGCGAAGGCTGAAACGGCATCAGCCAGATAGCCGTGATGCCGAGTCCATGCAGATAGTCGAGCCGCCGCGAAAGACCTTTGAAGTCGCCGATACCATCCCCGTTGGCATCCATGTAGGTGCCGACCGACAGGCAATAAAAAATGCCGTTCTTGTACCAGAGATCGTCGATCATCCAGGCAGCCTTTGCGAACCGCCTCCGGTCTTTAGCGGCAGTGCATTAAGCTCAAGGTTTGGGTAGAGTTCCGCGAAGAGAATGTTGCGCCATGCTCTGAATTGAAAACTGAAGATTAATTCAGTGGAGATTGGGGCTCGCTTCCGGCCAACTTTCCCGCCGCCCAATTTTCGTGCGCTGAAAATCTGCGGCGATTTTGTGCCGATGACGCCTTCAGCGTTGCCTTAGAATCGGCTAGGGTTCGCCGCATGGAATCGCGATGCAGTTACCTCACTTTGGTGCCTGCGCCCGACCGGCGTCAGTCGGAGACAGCGTTGGCGATTGCGCGCGGCACTGCACGGCTGCTGCGCTCGCTGGGCTTTTCCTGCATCAGTGAGTTGTCGTTGCCGTCAGGGCGGCGCGCCGACCTCGTCGCCCTGAACGAACGCGGCGATATATGGATCGTCGAAATCAAATCATCGATCGAGGATTTGCGCGCAGACCAGAAATGGCAGGACTACCGCGCGCATTGCGACCGGTTGTTCTTTGCCTTCACGCAGGATCTGCCTTGCGAAATCTTTCCGCAAGATACCGGTTTGATCGTTGCCGACGCCTATGGTGCGCACATGCATTGCGAGGCGCCCGAGCACCGGCTGCCGGCGCCGACGCGCAAGCTTATGACGATACGTTTCGCGATGACGGCGTCACTTCGGATCAATCGCCTCGTCGACCCGCAGGGGCATGAAGAGATTTAGGCGCGCTGTCGTTCCGCGGCGTGAGCGAAGCGAAACGAACCCGGAATCCATAACCACGACGGGAGTGGATTCCGGGCCTGCGCTGCAAGAGCGCGCATCCCGGAATGACGAGGACTATCGCGGCGCGCGCTTGGCAAGAATGCGCTGCAGGGTGCGGCGGTGCATGTTCAACCGCCGCGCGGTTTCCGAAACGTTGCGGCTGCACATCTCGTAGATGCGCTGGATATGCTCCCAACGCACGCGATCCGCCGACATCGGGTTATGCGGCAGTTCGGATTTTTCGTTGCCGCTCGCCAGCAATGCCGCCACGACATCGTCGGCATCGGCGGGCTTCGAAAGATAATCCACCGCGCCCATCTTCACTGCGGTGACCGCGGTGGCGATGTTGCCGTAGCCGGTCAGCACGATCGCGCGCGCGTCGGGGCGCTGTTTCTTCAGCGCCGACACCACGTCGAGGCCATTGCCGTCGCCGAGCCGCAGATCGACCACGGCAAAGGCCGGCGCCCCCTTACCGATGTGCGCGAGGCCGTCGGAGACGCTGCCGCAGGACGTAACCGTGAAGCCGCGCGTTTCCATCGCGCGCGAGAGACGTTCGAGAAACGGCTTATCGTCCTCCACGATCAGCAGCGAACGATCGGCGTGGTCTGTCAGTTCGGCAATGGCATTCACTTAAAGCTTCCTCCCGATGGGTTTCCAGCATATGGCGCGAGCAGGGCTTGCCGCCAAGGCCGTCTTAGGTCGGTGCACCTGCGATAAGACGGGTCAGGCCAATTTGTCGCAGGCTGGATTGACCTTAAGTGACTGGTTCGGCGCTTGTTTCAGCCGCTTCGAAATCATGGCGCGGCCAAGCGATCTGAACGACGGCGCCATGATCGGGAAATGTCCGGTTGGTGAAGGATACTTTGGCGCCGGCGCGTTCCAGCAGCGTCTGGGCGATGAATACACCAAGCCCTAGGCCAGTGTGTTCGCCCTGCGCTACATCGGCATTGGGTCGGCGCGATAGATAGGGCTCACCGATGCGCTTCAGCATATCCGGCGCGATACCTGGCCCATCGTCCGAAATCTCGATTTCCACGGTTTCGTCATTCCACCACGCATTCACTTCGACGGTCTGGCGCGCGAAATCGACAGCGTTTTCCAGAATGTTGCCGACGCCGTACAAAATTGCCGGGTTGCGCATCCCGACGGGTTCGCTGGCGCCCGCGACTGCGATCCTGACCTTGATAGCGATACCGAAATCGCGATGCGGCGCGACGGCTTCTTCGACCAGCGTCGAAAGCGGCATGCGATCGAAGGGTGCGCCGGTCGAAGACAGTTGGGTGATCTTGCCCAGGATATCGCGGCAGCGCTGCGCCTGTTCGCGCAGCGTCTTGAGGTCGGACGCGAGCAATCCGTCGGCCTGCACGGTTTTCTCAAGCTCGCGCGAGATCAGAAAGATGGTCGAAAGCGGCGTGCCGAGTTCGTGCGCGGCCGCGGCGGCAAGACCATCGAGCTGCGTCAGATGCTGTTCGCGGGTCAGTACCAGTTCGGTGGCGGCAAGCGCATCGGATAGCTTGCGGGCTTCTTGCGTGACCTGGAACGCGTAAAGACTGGTAACGCCGATCGCCAGCACGATGGAGAGCCAAACGCCAAAAAGATAGATCGGCGGCAACTCGAGCGGCTCGTCGCTGTCCCAGGGCAGCGGCATATGGATGAAGCCGAGCACCGTGGCGCATACCACCGCAAAAAAGCCTAGCGCGATGGTGAGGCGGATCGGCAGCACCGTTGCCGAGATCAGAACTGGCGCGAGAAACAGAAACGAAAATGGGTTCTGCAGGCCACCGGTGAAAAACAAAAGCCCGGCCAGTTCGGCGATGTTCAGCGCTAATAGACCCGCCGCGTAAGCGGGTTCCAGCCGCTGCATCGGATTGAAGGCGATCTGAAGTACAAGATTGAGCAGCGCGGAAAGCCCGATGATGGCAATACAGGGAATGACAGGAATGTCGAATTCGAGCCCCTGCTCTACGATGAAAACGGCCGCCATTTGGCCCAAGGCAGCGAGCCAGCGCAGCCGCAGAATCGTGTCCAGACGAACATAGCGGCGCGGATGACTAAAATCGGAGGCAGCAACGTCGGTCATTCGGCGAGTTTAGCCGCGCAACTCCCCGACCACAAACATCGCCGATGCCGACGGTGCGGTTCGCCTGGTTCGTGTCTTGCGCTCGACGCCTCTATGGCCCAATGAACGGCCCGCATGAAGATTCACGGCGCAGCATTGCCTGATTTGCTCACGTCCGCTCCCTCGGGACCGGCGATCGATGTCGCGCATCTCGTCAAGGTCTATAAGAAAACGCGCGCGGTCGACGATATCTCGTTTCAAATCGCGCGGGGCAGTATCACGGGACTGCTCGGCGGCAACGGCGCCGGCAAGACCACAACGATCGCCATGATCATGGGCCTGGTGCTGCCGACTTCGGGCCGCGTGCAGGTGCTGAGCTGTTCGATGCCGCAGCAAAGCGCGGCCGTGCTCGGCCGGATGAATTTCGAAAGCCCGTATGTCGATATGCCGATGCGGCTGACTGTGCGCCAAAATCTTTCGATCTTCGGCAGACTTTACGCCGTGGAAAATTTACGCGAGCGCATCGAGACGCTTGCCGCCGACCTCGACTTAAGTGAATTTCTCGATCGGCCGAACGGGAAACTCTCAGCCGGCCAGAAGACCCGCGTTTCCCTTGCCAAGGCGCTGATCAATCAGCCGGAATTGTTGCTGCTGGACGAGCCGACCGCCTCGCTTGATCCCGACACCGCCGACTGGATCCGGCAGCATCTTGAGACCTATCGCAAGACCAACAACGCCACGATCCTGCTGGCGTCGCACAACATGCTCGAGGTTGAGCGATTATGCGACCGCGTCATCATCATGAAGCGCGGCCGGATCGAGGATGACGACACACCGGACAGCATCATGCTGCGTTACAACCGCGCGACGCTCGAAGAGGTGTTCCTGGATGTCGCGCGTGGACGCGTTCAGGAGGGCGTGTCATGAGCGATCTCGTCAAGCTCAGCGGCCACCGCGGAATCGCAATGCATCGCATTAATGCGATGATCCTGCGTTACTGGTATCTCCTGATCTCGTCCTGGCCGCGGCTTCTTGAGCTGATGTACTGGCCGATCCTGCAAATCATTACCTGGGGATTTTTGCAGACTTACGTCGCGCAGAACTCCGGTTTCTTCGCGCAGGCCGGCGGCACTCTGATCGGCGCCATCATCCTGTGGGATATCCTGTTTCGCGGGCAACTGGGCTTCGCCATCTCGTTTCTTGAGGAAATGTGGGCGCGCAATCTCGGCAACCTGATGATGAGCCCGCTGAAGCCGATTGAGTTCCTGATCTCGCTGATGATCATGAGCTTGATCCGGCTCGCCATCGGCGTGATACCGATGACGCTACTGGCGATCATTTTCTTCGATTTCAATTTCTACAGCCTCGGCCTGCCGCTCATCGCTTTCTTCTGCAACCTGATCTTCACCAGCTGGTCGCTGGGAATTTTTGTGTCCGGACTGGTGCTGCGCAACGGCCTGGGCGCGGAAAGCATCGTCTGGACCTTGATGTTCGGAATACTGCCGCTGGCCTGCGTTTATTATCCGGTGACGGTGCTGCCGCACTGGCTGCAATACATCGCCTGGTGTCTGCCGCCGACGTATGTATTCGAAGGCATGCGGGCGCTGTTGATCGAGCACGTATTTCGCGCTGATCTGATGATCGAGGCGCTGGCGATCAACGCCGTGCTGTTTATTGCATCGTTCGCGATATTTCTTCAGCTTCTGAAAAGCGCCCGTCGTCATGGCTCGCTGATCCAGGGCGGTGAATAGCGGCTTTTAGGCCACAACCAGGAGCCGATCGGGCGCTAACCATGTGATTAAGCTGTTCAGCGCATTGACGCTTTATGATGCAACACCCACTATATTGCGATGCGAAATTGGGTTTGAGGGATTTATGCCGATAGGTGAGTTTGGCCGGCCGCCGGCGCTGCCGGCCCAAGGCGGCCCGGCGATGACGACGCCGATGTACTGGATGTATGAGCTGGTGCAGGCATCGCTCAATCCGGCACGCGCGGTCACCGATGCGACCAAGATTCTGTTTCAGAATTCACTCAATCCATGGTCGCACACCGACGTTGGCAAATCCATCGCCGCTGGCTGCGAACTGTTCGAGCGCACGACGCGGCGCTACGGCAAACCCGAATGGGGCCTCAACGACACCGAGGTCAACGGCGTCCGCACACCCGTAGAAATCCGCACGGTGTGGGAAAAGCCATTCTGCCGGCTGTTGTATTTCGATCGCAAGCTGACACGTCCGTTGCGGACGCCGCAGCCCCGCGTCCTGATTGTTGCGCCGATGTCTGGCCACTACGCGACGTTACTGCGCGGCACCGTTGAAGCGTTTCTGCCGACGCATGAGGTTTACATTACCGACTGGTCGGATGCGCGCATGGTGCCGTTGACCGCCGGTCGCTTCGATCTCGACGACTACGTCGATTACATCATCGAGATGTTGCACGAGCTCGGCGGCAACATGCATATCATCGCGGTCTGTCAGCCTTCGGTGCCGGTTGTCGCGGCCGTATCTATCATGGAAGCGGAGAACGATCCCTACGTTCCGCTCTCGATGACGCTGATGGGAGGCCCGATCGATACTCGCCGCAATCCGACCGCGGTCAATAATTTGGCGGCCGAGAAGGGCATCGAGTGGTTTCGCCACAACGTCATCAGCAAGGTGCCGTTTCCGCATCCGGGCTTCATGCGCGACGTCTATCCGGGCTTTCTGCAGCTCAACGGCTTCATCACGATGAATCTCGATCGCCACATGGACGCGCACAAGAACCTGTTCAAGGATCTCGTGAAGGGCGACGGCGATCTGGTCGACAAGCACCGCGACTTCTACGACGAATATCTCGCGGTCATGGACCTCACCGCCGAATATTATCTGCAGACGGTCGACGTGGTATTCGTCAAGCACGCGCTGCCCAAGGGTGAGATGACCCATCGCGGCAAGCCGGTCGAGCCGTCCAAAATCACCCGCGTGGCGCTGATGACGGTCGAGGGAGAGAACGACGATATCTCCGGCCTGGGTCAGACCGAGGCGACGCACGCGCTTTGCACGTCGATCCCCGACGACCGCCGCGTGCATTACGTGCAGCCTGGCGTGGGACATTACGGCGTATTCAACGGCTCGCGGTTCAAATCGGAAATCGTGCCGCGCATTTCCGATTTCATGCTCTCGGCAGCCAAAATAGCGCCGCGCTTGGTCGCAGCAGCGGAATAATCGCGGGGATATACAAGGCCCGCGATCTTGATTCGCGGGCCGAACTTCTAACCCTCTGAATTACCCCAAAGAAAATGCGACTGCCGTTGGGCGAAAGAATGAGTTGATACTCATTTCTTTACGATACCGATTGCAGGCCGATTTTACGTAAACTTTCGTTCCGCGACGCATTCTGTAGGGCTCATGGAGCCGATGATCCCCTGTATATTGGGCAAATGATTTGTTTTTGCGCCGAGCGGTTTCAATGGCGGCGGATATGGCAGAATCCAAGCGAATTGCTGTCGCTTGGATCTGCAGAAATGGCCGTTCGCGCTCTTCTTTATCGGCGTCCCGCTGAACCATCCCGGCTTCTCGTCAAGCACGGCTCGCAAATCTATTCAATTCGTCTCCGGCGCCATCGTCGCGCGCGGCGCTATACGCTGCGCATTCATCCCAGCGATCGTGAAGCGATCCTGACAATGCCGCCGCGCGGCACGCTAGCCGATGCGAAGGATTTTGCGCAGCGGCACGGCGGCTGGATCGCCGCGCGTCTCGGTCGGCTTCCAAAAGCAGCGCCGTTTCAGCCGGGCACCGTAGTACCGCTGCGCGGTGTGCCGCATCGGATCGTGCACCGCGCCGGCGTACGAGGCACGGCATGGACCGAAACGAGAGAAAGCGGCGAGCGCATCCTTTGCGTGGCGGGCGGTGTCGAGCATGTCGAGCGCCGGATCGGCGATCATTTGAAGCGCGAGGCTCGCCGCGAATTGCAGAAGGCGGCGCAATCCTATGCGCAGGCGCTTGGTGTCAAGGTGAAGCGGATATCGATCCGCGATCAATCAAGCCGCTGGGGTTCATGCACCTCGGCGGGATCGCTGTCGTTCTCATGGCGGCTGATCCTCGCACCGCCTTTCGTGCTCGATTATCTCGCCGCCCATGAAGTAGCCCATCTCGTTGAAATGAACCATTCGCCACGCTTCTGGAAAGTCGTGGGGCGGGTGTGTAGCCACGTGGAGCGCGCCAAGACATGGCTCGATGCGCACGGCAACGATCTTCACCGCTACGGCATTTCAGATTGACGTTAGTCACTAACGCCCGAATAGGCGATCCATCAGCCAGCCGTCCAACCCGCCAACAGCTTCAGGCCGCACCGATGTCCGCGTCGGCGCCGGTCTGCGGACGCCGGTCGCCGGCATCGGCGCGTCGGCGATCTGCGCGTTCGGCGATGCGCCATTAAGGGCGTAATTAGACCAGGAGCCGCTCTGCCGCGAGTTCGGCAATGCCGCGACGGCCACACCCTGATGCGCGGCGCGCATGAAGCGGGTCCATATCTCGACCGGCAAACCGCCGCCGGTAGCCTTCTTTGTCGGTGAATTGTCGTCGTTGCCGAGCCATATGCCGGTGACAAGGTTGGCGGTGTAGCCGATGAACCAGGCGTCTCGGAAATCCTGGCTGGTGCCGGTCTTCCCGGCCGCGGACCAGCCGGGAATGTCGGCCTTACGCGCGGTACCGCTCAGCAAGGTTTCCTGCATCATCGTGTTCATCATCGCGACGCTGCGCATATCGATCACCTGACCGAACTGATCTGCCGGCCGCTCGTACAATACTTTGTTGCCTTCGACGGTGCGTATCCTGTTCACCACATGCGGCGTGGTACCCTGGCCGCCGTTGGCGAACGGAGCGTAAGCCCCGACCAGCTCGGTAAGCGAAACCTCCGATGTGCCCAACGCGATCGAGGCGTTGGCATCAAGCTTCGATGAAATGCCCAGCCGATGCGCCGTGCGCACGACATTCTTTGCACCGACTTCAAGGCCCAGCCGCACCGCGACCGTGTTGAGCGACATCGCCAGAGCCTGGGTCAGCGTCACCGCCCCGAAATATTCGTGGCTGTAATTCTCCGGCTTCCAGCCTCTGACGTCGAGCGGTGCATCCTGACGGATCGTCTCGGGCGTCAATCCGGCCTCGATCGCCGTCAGGTAAACGAACGGCTTGAACGCCGATCCCGGCTGACGCTTTGCCGTCACCGCCCGGTTGTACTGGCTTTCCGCATAATTGCGGCCGCCGACCATGGCGCGGACTTCGCCATCGGGGCTCATCGCCACCAGCGCGCCCTGGCTGACGTTGAACTTCACGCTCTTGGCTGCGAGTTCATCTATCACGGCGGCTTCCGCAATGCTTTGCAGTTTCGGATCGATCGAGGTTTCAACCACAATACTTTGATCGATCTGGCCAACCAGATCGTCGAGCACTTCGCCGATCCAGTCCGCGACGTAGTTGATGGTGCCCGCGCCCGATGGTCTCACGGTTGAGGAAGGGTGAGCGCTCGCGGTCTGCGCCTGAGCGTCGGTAATAAATTTTGCGTCGGCCATCGCGGCGAGTACGGTCTGCGTGCGCTTCTCGGCGCCTTCCGGATTGCGGTTCGGTGCCAGACGAGAAGGCGACTTCACGAGACCTGCGAGCATCGCGGCTTCAGCGATGGTGACGCTCTTTGCGGACTTGCCGAAATATTTTTGCGCCGCTGCCTCGACGCCGTAGGCACCGGAGCCGAAATAGACCCTGTTCAGATAAAGCTCGAGAATTTCCGCCTTGGAATGCTTGCGCTCCAGCCATAGCGCTAGTTCGACCTCCTGCAGTTTGCGCGCCATCGTGCGCTCCTGCGTCAGGAACAAGTTTTTGGCGAGCTGCTGCGTCAGCGTCGATCCGCCCTGCGATACGCCGCGATGCAGAATGTTGGCGACCGCTGCCCGCGCGATGCCCAAGGGGTCGACGCCGTAGTGCGAATAGAACCGGCGATCCTCGATGGCGATGAACGCCTTCGGCAGATAGGGCGGCAGATCTTTCAGAGAAACATTGGCGCCTGCCATTTCGCCGCGGGTCGCCAGCACGCTGCCGTCGAGACCTACAATCTGGATTGTCGGGGGACGCTTTGGAATTTCGAGCGACTGAATTGCCGGTAGGTGCGCGCCAACCCAGACGATGACGCCGACGGTCGCGATCGTTGCCCACAGACCAAGGACGGCGCTCCAATACGCCAGACGAAAAAAACTTGAACCGCCGCGCGTCCTGCTTTTGCTCTTTTTTTGTGCTTCGACGGGAGCTTGGCTTTCGCTCACCCGCAGAGCCGTCTGCGCCGGCCTTGCGGGCCGGCTTCTTTGGCGCTGTTTCGCTCCCGGCGATGCGGTCCTGCGGGTTAAGACGCAGACTGGCGAGCGATGCGGCGAGCCCGAATTGTGGCTCCCGGCGTCCCCCGCTCTTTTTCCGTCCCCACGCCATACTTAAACGCTCACGCCAACTGTGCGGGAGACTACCGGGCGTGATTTAAAGGCGCGTTAAGCGATAGTTAATGCGGGTGTAACCAAGGGCATCTAAGCATTTGGCTAATCAGCGATTTCAGATGCCTTAACCTTACCGCGGAGCAGTCCAGAATCGGGTAAAAGAGCGTGAAACGAAAACTGCCGGCGATGCAGGAGCATGCGCCGGCAGAAATCGACCCAGCTATATCGCTTGAGCCTAACCGCTCGCGCCGGTGTCCTCGATGATCGGTCCGAACAATTCCCAGCGCTCGCCGTTAAATTTCATCATCTGCATCTGCTTGTTGACGCGGTAGTCGTCCGGCGTGGTGTTGCCGACGATCCCGGGCAGCGACAGGTCGAGCACGACGTTCTTCAGGTTGGTCGCCTGCTTCATGACGTTCTCGCGCGTCAGGTTATCGCCACACTGTTGCAGCACGTGAACGAGCAATTGCGCGGTGCTGTAGCCGTAGGAGTTGAAGCTCGAATTCTTGTCACCGTCCGAATAGTACTTCTCCATCATGGCGAAGTACTTTTTCATGCCGGCATCGTCTTTCCACTGCGGATCGAGCGGATCCTTGCCGTAGTTGGTGCTGATCACGCCCGTCGACGCTTCAAGTCCCGCGGGCTTCATCACGGCGCCGACCGATGTGGCGTTGATGTCGAGGATGTGCACCGGCTTCCAGCCGATCTCGAAGTTCTTCTTGATGGCCTGAGCGGCCTGTTTCGGCGTGGACGCGCTGAACAGCAGATCGGCGCCGGCATCCCGGAGCTTAAGAATTTGCAAGTCAATCGTCGGATCGGCCACCTCGTATGAGGCCTCGCCGACGATCATCTTCGACGCCTTGTCGCCAAGACCGGCCTTGATGCCGTTCAGGTAATCCTTGCCGAGATCGTCGTTCTGATACAGCACGCCGACCTTGGCATTCGGATAATTCTTGATGATGTATTGGCCGTAGATGCGGCCTTCGACGAAATAGTTCGGATTGAAGCCGAGCGTCCATGGGAAGTTCTTGGGGTCGGTGAACTTCGACGCGCCGGTGGCGGCGAAAAGCTGCGGCACCTTCTTGCTGTTCAGATACTTTTGAACGGCGGCGTTGGAGGGCGTGCCGATGATCTGGAATGTCACCAGGACTTCGTCGCTTTCGACCAGCTTACGCACCTGCTCTACGGCCTTTGGGGGACTGTAGGCGTCGTCGTACTGAATCAGATTGATCTTGCGGCCGTTCACGCCGCCCTGATCGTTGATCATCTTGAAATAGGCAGCCTGCGCCTTGCCGATCGTGGCGTAAGCCGATGCCGGGCCGCTGAAGGGCACCGTCTGGCCGATCTTGATTTCGGTGTCGGTCGCGCCGGGATCGTATTTCTTCTGCGCATAAGCAGACGATGCCGACAGTGCAACGGCCACCGCCGAAGCGGTGACTAAATGAAAAATTCCCTTCATGCCTCAGTTTTCCTCATACCAGTGTGATTGGGCCGATGATCTTGTCCAGGGCGTGGACGCCATCGCTGCGAAGATACTGGACGACCGGATGTGCCAATGCAAGGCGTCGCAGGCTTCAAAAAGCGCGCGATTTTACGCCAGCATGAGCAGGATCAGCGCGAGCGCGGCGGGGGCGGCTTGAACGAACAAAATCCTGCGGTTGACCGTCGCCGCCCCGTACGCGCCGGCCACGATGACGCAGAGCAGAAAGAACACCTTGATCTGAAATGCAAAGGCCGGATTGGTTTGAACAAGTCCCCAAATCAGACCGGCCGCGAGAAAGCCGTTATACAAACCCTGATTCGCGGCGAGCACGGCGGATTGCTGCGCCTTTTCCGGAGAATTTCGAAACGTCTTAAGGCCGATCGGCTTAGTCCAAAGAAACATTTCCAGCAAAAGGAAGTACAGGTGAAGCGCTGCAACCATTGCAACCAGAACGTTTGCAATCCAGTTCATCGTAGCTCCGCGAAATAAGAATTAGGCGCAGGCAGGTGCTCGACCGGAAAGTTCACGCCGCGGGCTGCGCCAGAACCTCGTCGCTGGCCAGAAGGTGGATCAACGCACGTTTGATCGCCGCCTGCCGCGTCGGCGCATTGATCTGGGCGCCAAGCAGATCGGTGACGTAGAAGACGTCACGGGCGCGCTCGCCGAAGGTGGCGACATGGGCCGATGCGATGTTCAGGTTGAGCTTCGAGATCGCGGTGGTCAGCTCGTACAGCAGTCCGGGCCTATCGAGGCCGGAGACTTCAATCACGGTGTAGCGGTCCGACCATTGGTTGTTGATGATGACTTCCGGTTCGACTACGAAAGGACGGGACTTTGCGCGTCCGGCCGCGCGCTTCGCAACCACTTCAGGCAACCGCAACTTTCCTTCCAGCACGTCCTCGATCATATCGCCAATTCGCGTCGCGCGCCGTCCTTCATCCTCGTCCCGATCGTATTCGCGGGAGACGGCGACTGTATCGAGCGCAAGACCGTCAGTGGTCGTATAAATCTGCGCATCGACGATATTCGCCCCGGCCGACGCGCAGGATCCGGCTATGATCGACAACAGCCACGGATGATCCTGTGCCAGGATCGTCAGTTCGGTGACGCCGCGCGCTTCGTCGAAGCCGACATTGATCGCAAGCTTGTGGCCGCCTTCTTCGCTGGCGCGCAAGAAACGCGCATGACGTATTTTGCGGGACAGTTCGACCTTGAGCCAATAAGCCGGATAATGTCTGGAAATGTAGGTGTTGAGCTCCTGCTCCGGCCATTCGGTGAATGCCGCACGGAATTCCCGCTGCGCAACGGCAATGCGCTGCGCGCGATTGACCTCCGAAAAGCCGCCGGTGAGTACAGGTTCGGTTTCGTAGTACAACGTCCGCAATAGCTGCGCCTTCCAGCCGTTCCACACGCCGGGGCCGACGCCCCGGATATCCGCTGTCGTGAGAATGGTCAGTAGCTTCATCTGCTCGACCGACTGCACCACCGCTGCAAAATTCTCGATGGTTTTCCTGTCCGACAGATCGCGCGACTGCGCCACCGTTGACATCGTGAGATGTTGCTCGATCAGCCAGGCGATCAGTTCCGTATCGGAAGCGTTGAAACCGAGCCGTGGGCACAGCCGCCGTGCGACCTTCGCGCCGGCGATCGAATGATCTTCCGGGCGTCCCTTGGCGATGTCATGCAATAGCGTCGTGATATAGATCACCGCGCGGTGTTCGGGACGGATTTTGCGCATGAGGTCGCTGGCGACAACGAATTCGTCATTGCCGCCGTGCTCGATCTCCTGGAGGTAGCCGACGCAGCGGAGGAGATGTTCGTCCACCGTGTAGTGATGATACATATTGAACTGCATCATCGAGACGATCTTGCCAAAGGCGCGAATGAAGTGGCCCAGTACGCCGGTCTCGTTCATGCGCCTCAGAACGATCTCGGCATCGTCAGAGGTCAGGATCTCCATGAATAGCCGGTTAGCCTCAGGATTCTCGCGCAGCGGCGCGTTGATGAGCCGCAAGGAGCGCGTTACCGTGCGCATCGCGTCAGGATGAAACGCCAAATTGTTTTTCTGTGCGAGACGGAAGATGCGGATCAGATTCACGGGATCCTGCCTGAAGACCTCAGGGGTCGCGAGATTGATGCGGTTATTATCGACGACGAAGTCGTCGCTGTCGGGCACCCTCTTCCATTGCGCGCCCGGCCGAAGGCGCGCCATCATGCGGCTTAAGACGGGTGCCGGCTTCGCCTGCTGATCTTCCAGTTTTGCGCACAGGATCGCGGTCAGGTCGCCGACGTCTTTCGCGACCAAGAAGTAATGTTTCATGAAGCGTTCAACATCCTGCATGCCCGGATGCGAGGTGTAGCCGAGCCGGATCGCGATCTCGCGCTGCATATCGAAAGACACCCGCTCTTCAGCGCGGCCGCTGACGAAATGCAGATTGCAGCGGACCGACCACAGGAAGTCCGCGCAGCGGCGGAAGGTGCGATATTCCTGCGCGTCGAATACACCATGCTGCAACAGTTCGTCGGTCTCGCGCACGCGATAAACGTATTTCGCGATCCAGAACAGCGTATGCAGATCGCGCAAGCCGCCTTTGCCGTCCTTGACGTTGGGCTCGACCAGATAGCGCGATTGTCCGGCGCGGCGGTGCCGCTCCTCGCGTTCCGCAAGCTTAGCGGTGACGAATTCGGCTGCCGTCCCCTGCACTACTTCCTTGTCGAAGCGGGAAACCAGTTCGTCGTAGAGCGGCTGGTCGCCGGTCAGGTATCTCGTTTCGAGGATCGCGGTGCGGATCGTCATGTCACCACGGGCCTGACGAATGGATTCGTCGACGGAGCGCGTGGCGTGGCCCACTTTCAGGCCCATGTCCCACAGGCAGTACAAGATCGCCTCGGCGACCTGCTCTCCCCAGGCGGTTTGCTTGTAGGGCAGAATGAACAGCAGATCGATGTCGGATTCCGGCGCCATCAACCCGCGCCCATAGCCGCCGGTGGCAACGACGGCCATGCGCTCGGCATTGGAAGGAACCGGAGAATGATAGAGGTGGCGCGTCGCCGCCGCGAACAGGATGCGGATAATCTCGTCCTGAATGAAACACAGCCGTTCGGCGCAACGCCGTCCGTGACGATCCTTCAGCAGCAACTCTTGCGCGACCGCTCGCGACTGAATGAATTCGGCCTTCAGCAGTTGCGCGACGGCGGATCGGAAAACATCTTCATGCCCGGCGTGTTTCGCGGCCAGCGCATCGATCGCTGCAGTCACCCGCACCGTGTCGAAACGTTCGTCGGGTTCGGGCCGTGCCTGTGTCACAACGCTGTCCATCAAGATCGGATATCGGACGCCATCGCGGCTGTCACGGAACTTCTATGACTGCAGCAAGCGTATGCTGATTTTCGCGGATTTTGCACAACGAATATGCTCGGCACAGGCTATAGGCGGCAGCTATTTTCTCGTTGACGTACCAAGCTAACTCGTTGAAACAGAAGCTGATTTATACAATTTTTTCGGCTGATATCCTTGCCCTGATGGAGAAATCGATGAAGCCCCCTGTTTCGCGGCGCGCTTTGGTTGCGTCGTTCGCTGTTTCGATGCTGCTGCCCGGCGCGGCCTTCGCCGCCGACGCGCTCAAAGAGATTCATATCGACTGGGCAACATACAATCCGGTGTCGATCATCCTCAAGCAAAACGGAATGCTCGAAAAGGAATTCGCCAAGGACGGCATCAAAATCGTCTGGGTGCAGTCGGCGGGCTCCAACAAGGCTTTGGAATTTCTCAACGCCGGTTCAATCGATTTCGGCTCAACCGCGGGCTCTGCCGCGCTGGTCGCTAAAATCAACGGCAACCCGATCAAGTCGGTCTACGTCTATTCGCGGCCGGAATGGACCGCTCTGGTAACGACGAAGGATTCCAAGATCGCCAATGTCGCTGACCTCAAGGGCAAGCGCGTCGCGGTGACGCGCGGCACCGATCCGCACATCTTCCTGGTGCGTGCGCTGCTCGATGCCGGACTCACTGAAAAGGACATTACGCCCGTATTGCTGCAGCACGCCGACGGCAAGACCGCGCTGATCCGCGGCGACGTCGATGCGTGGGCCGGGCTCGACCCGATGATGGCGCAGGCGGAAATCGAGGACGGCGCGAAACTGTTTTTCCGCAAGCCCGACGCCAACACCTGGGGCATCCTCAATGTCCGCGAGCAATTCCTCAAGGAGCATCCGGATGAGGTTCGCCGCGTGCTCGCGGTTTACGAAGAAGCGCGCAAATATTCAGTGGCGAATTACGATGAGCTGAAAAAGGCTTTTATCGGCGTCACCAAGCTGCCGGACGCGGTGGTCGACAAGCAGCTCAAGGAGCGCACGGAGCTGACCCACAGCCGGATAGGCGCGCCGCAGCGCGATTCAATTCTTGCTGCCGGCCTCGCGCTGCAGCAGGCCGGCGTGATCGACGCGAAGGCCGACGTCAAGGCGACGCTCGATGCCTTGATTGACGATCAGGTGCCGCTGCCGACGAATTGATCTACATGCGATAGGAGGCGGACCGTGCCCACCTAAAGACTCGTCATCGCCCGGCTTGACCAGGCGATCCAGTATTCAGAGCGCTAATGAGTTCCACAAGCGCTGGGGGTACTGGGTCCCCGCCTTCGCGGGGACGACGGCAGTGAGTCGGTCCGTGCTTTCGAAACTTGCATTCCCTCGCTGGAAACGGTTTTGCTATGGCCATGACCATCGATACGCCCGTTTTTCAGCAAGCCGATCCGATCGCGGCGCTTTCCGTGCGTTTGCGCCGCTACGGGCGGCCCGCGCTCGGATTGCTGTTGCCGATTGGACTGGCGCTGGCCTGGGAGGCCATCGTCTGGTCCGGATGGTCCAACGGCCGTCTGGTGCCGCCGCCCAGCAAAATTTTTGCGACCATCATGGAGCTGGCACGCAGCGGCGAACTCACCCGCCATGTCATCGCGACGCTGACGCGCGTTGGTGCAGGGTTTGGCCTCGGCGTCATCGCCGGCACGCTGTTCGGCGCCGTCTCCGGTTATTGGAGCCTTGCGCGGCGGCTGCTCGACCCCACCGTGCAGGCGCTACGTGCGATCCCGTCGATCGCTTGGGTGCCGCTGTTCATTCTTTGGCTCGGAATTTTCGAAACGTCGAAAGTTGCGCTGATCGCGGTCGGGGTATTTTTCCCGGTCTATCTCGGCGTGATGGGCGCGATCCTGTCGGTGGATCGCAAGATTGTCGAAGTCGGCCGCACCTTCCGATTGAGCGGTCCCGCAATGATCCGCCGCATCCTGCTGCCGGCAGTGCTGCCGGCCTATGTGGTGTCGCTGCGGGTCGGCCTTGGCCTAGGCTGGATGTTCGTGGTCGCTGCGGAATTCATGGGCGCTTCGGAGGGTTTGGGCTATCTCCTGATCGACGGCCAACAGCTCGGTAAGCCGGCGCAAATTCTCGCGGCCATCGTCATCTTCGCCATTCTCGGCAAGACCACTGATTGGCTGATCGAGATCGCCTCTGCGCCGTTGCTGCGCTGGCAGGATGCATTCGGCGGCGAGCGCGGAGCAGCCTGATGCTGGTGCTCGAACGAGTCGGCAAAACCTATCCCAACGGCGTCCACGCTCTGGAACGATTTTCGGCGGAAGTCAGGAATGGCGAAATTATCGCCATCATCGGCGGCTCCGGATGCGGAAAATCGACGCTGCTGCGCGCCGTCGCGGGGCTCGACCGTGCCACCACGGGCGCCATCGTTCTCGATGACATCACCATCACGGCGCCGCACCAGAAGATCGGCATCATCTTTCAGGAGCCGCGGCTGCTGCCGTGGCTCAGCGTCGCCGATAATATCGGCTTCGGGCTGTCGGAATCGCCATTAGATGTCCGCCGCAAAAAGGTTGCCCGCGCACTTGAGCGCGTTGGGCTGGCCGATAAGGCCAATGCATGGCCGCGTGAATTGTCCGGCGGGCAGGCGCAGCGCGTGGCCATTGCCCGCGCGCTGGTCCCGCAGCCTGAAGTGCTGTTGCTTGACGAGCCTTTCTCCGCGCTCGACGCGTTTACGCGACGCGACCTGCAGGATCATCTGCTCGATCTGTGGGCCGATACCCGGCCAACGCTGGTGCTGGTCACGCACGATGTCGACGAGGCCGTGGTGCTGGCGGACCGCGTGCTGGTGATGCGGCCTCGGCCCGGTCGTCTGTTTGAGCAGATCACCATCAATCTGGCGCGGCCACGCGACCGCAACTCGCCGTTGTTCGACAATTTCAAACGCCGCGTGCTGACGGCGCTGGATCGCTCGCTCGATCGCAGCGTGCCCGACGCCGATGCGAAATCGAACGCCGGCGAAGCGATGTGGTGGTGACAAGTTCAGCGTCATTCCGGGATGCGCGCTCTTGCAGCGCAGGCCCGGAATCCATACTCCCTGTCGTGGTTAGGGATTGCGGGTTCGTTTCGCCTCGTTCACGCCCCGGAATGACAATTTTATCGTAAGAGCGCTTTAAGAACCCGGAGAATAAATATGGACGCCGCCGAACTTCGCGCCACGCAGGCCCCGATCAAGGATCGCTATAAGTCCGATCCGAAAGCGGCCTTCATCACTCTAAAAGCCAAGGGCTCGATTGAGAGCGAAGGCATCGCCTGCAAGGTTGAGACCGGCCGCGCACTATCGGTGGCAGGCCTTCATCCCGCCACCGGCGGCTCTGGGCTCGAGTTGTGCTCGGGAGACATGCTGCTCGAAGCACTGGTTGCGTGCGCCGGCGTTACTTTGAAATCGGTGGCGACAGCCGTCGAGGTGCCCCTGAATTCAGGCGTCGTCACCGCCGAAGGCGATCTGGATTTTCGAGGCACGCTCGGCGTCGACAAGGAAGCGCCGGTCGGCTTCGCCGAAATCCGCTTGCGTTTCGATGTCGGCACCGACGCGCCACAGGACAAGCTCGATCTGCTGCTGAAGCTCACCGAGCGTTATTGCGTCGTGTATCAGACCATCAAGAATGGACCCAAGGTTTCGGTCGAGATGCACAGGACGTAAGTCTGATAACTGCACAAGCTCAGCGCCGTCACCCTGAGGTGCGAGCGAAGCGAGCCTCGAAGGGCGATGTTGCCGCTTATCCTTCGAGGCCCGCGCGTTGCGCGGGCACCTCAGGATGACGACAATCATTATCTCCCCCGACTTCGTTTTCATCCTGACGCTCGCGCTGCGCATGGCCATCACGGCGGCATTCGTGGTCAGCGCCTCCGTTATCACCGAGCGCTCGGGTCCGGTGATAGGCGCGCTGATCGCGACACTGCCGGTCTCGGCGGGTCCGTCCTATGTATTTCTGGCACTCGACCATGATGCGGCTTTTATCGCCCAAGGCGCGCTGGCGAGCCTGCCGGTCAACGCCGCAACGATCTTCCTAAGCCTGACCTACGTGCTGCTGGCGCAACGAAACAGCATGCCGGTGAGCCTGGCGACCGCTATTGCCGTCTGGGTCGCACTGGCGTCAGCGGCGCGCCTGATCCATTGGTCGTTACTGAGCGGCATCGTTGTGAATGCCATCGCCTTCGGGATCTGCCTGCCGCTAATGCGCCGCTTCCGGCATGTTCAGCGTATGCCGCTGATCACGCGGCGCTGGTACGACATCCCGTTGCGTGCCGCGCTGGTTTCGACGCTGGTAGCGACGGTCGTCACGCTGTCGGGATGGGTCGGGCCGACCGTAAGTGGCATTATCGCTTTATTTCCGGCAGTGTTCACCAGCCTGATGCTGATCCTGCATCCGCGCATCGGCGGACCGCCAACGGCGGCGGTGATCGCGAACGGCGGCTGGGGGTTGATCGGATTCGCCATTGCCATCGCAACGCTGCATGTCGCCGCGCTGCATTTTGGCTCGGCGATGGCGCTGAGTCTCGCGCTAGCCGTCTGCGTGAGCTGGAATCTCGGACTGTGGTGGATTGGTCGACGAAGGCCGATGCGTTGATGGTCAATAAAAATACGCGGGGATGTCCCCGGCGAATCGGAGCCAACCCCGCGTGTTCAAATTCTCTCTAAAGCCGTAGCGATCCCTAGTGGACGCTGACGGCCTGCAGTTCATTGCTCCATGCGTTGGCGATCGCCGCCTCACGGCTGTCTGTCAGCATGATCGGCGTGCCGTCGGCGGCATGCAGCGCGAACAGCTTCAGGCCTGGCGCTATCTTCGGTGCCTGCGGGAAAAGTCCCGGCACGTCCTCGGAGCGGATCTGCTTCACGTACGCTATGTGGCCTTCGCCCAGGTTCGCCAGCGCCTCGCTTGAGACGTCGGCCGGTTCAAACACAACTTCAACTTCAGTCATGGTCTCAACTCCTCTATTTGACCAAGCGGTCGAGTCCGCTACTCGTTCCATCCGAAACGCGGGGACCAGCGGGAACCGGCCGTCCACTTCCGGACCATGCATTATTCATGCTCATTGATAGCAATTGTCTTAACGACCTTTTCCGGCTCAGGCCGGGCCAGATCGATCGACAACAGCCCGTTTTTCAAGTCCGCACCCAGCACCTGCATCCCCTCCGCCAGCACGAAGGTGCGCTGGAAGTGGCGCGCGGCGATGCCGCGATGGATGTATTGCCGGGTCTTGTCGTCCTGCTGGCGGCCCCGGATTACGAGCTGGTTTTCCTCAATGGTTACATCGAGTTGGTCACGGGTGAAGCCGGCAACCGCCAGCGTGATCCGCAATCGTTCGGGCTGGCCGTTGGCACGGTCGCAGCGCTCGATGTTGTAGGGAGGATAACCGTCGGCGCCTTTGACGACGCGATCGAGCGCCCGCTCGATTTCGTCGAATCCCAACAGGAACGGACTGGATAACGAAGGAACACGAGACATCACAAAGTCCTCTCGAAGCGACTTTGATGCCAGGACCCTCTCGGCATCCTGACGTGGCCGACTGGCGACGTGCCAACCGGTCACCAGTCAATATGTGGACGATGGAAGGTGGGTTCAAGCCGCCTAGAGATCGACTCGGCTGCGGCCGTCGGCGCTGAACAAATGCAGTTTTTCGCGCGGCGCCACCGCCCGAATGTGCTCGCCGATCGCGGGCCCAACCGCGCCGGGGATGCGGACGATCACCTCCCCCGGCGGCAAATCTCCGGGATTGGCGGCGATGCCTTGCGCCTCGCGTTGGCGCGTTCCGTAGACAAAGGTCTCCGCCCCGACCCGCTCGATCGCTTCGACGGTAAGGTCGAGGACGATGGCGCCGGGACCGGCCGCATCGTCGGAGATCGCGAAATCTTCGGGTCGGATCCCCAAAATTCCGGCCTCGCTGGCGGGGCTGTCGGCGGACAATTGCGATCTGATTTCATCGGACCGCAGCGGCATCAAATTCATCGGCGGCGCGCCGATGAATGACGCCACAAAGGTCGTCGCCGGCTTCTGGTAGATGTCGAGGGGATTGCCGATCTGTTCGACCTGCCCGCCGTTCATCACCACCAGGATATCGGCCAGTGTCATTGCTTCGAGCTGGTCGTGGGTGACGTAGATCGACGTCGTTTTCAGACGGCGCTGCAATTTGCGGATTTCGACGCGCATGGCGATGCGCAGCTTGGCGTCGAGATTTGAGAGCGGCTCGTCGAATAGAAACACTTTCGGCTGCCGCACGATGGCGCGGCCCATCGCGACGCGCTGGCGCTGGCCGCCGGAGAGTTGTCGTGGCTTGCGCTCCAACATAGCGCCGAGCTCAAGGATTTTCGCGGCTTCCTTGACGCGCGTATCGATTTCGCTTTCCGGCATGCGGCGGTTGCGCAGGCCGTAGGCCATGTTGTTGTAGACGGTCATATGCGGATAGAGCGCGTAATTCTGGAACACCATGGCGATATCTCGTTCGGCGGGCTCGATCTGATTGACGACGCGCCCGCCGATGTCGATTTCGCCCGACGTGATGGTCTCCAGCCCCGCGACCATGCGCAGCAGCGTTGACTTGCCGCAGCCGGAGGGGCCGACCATCACGCAGAACTGGCCGTCGCCGACCTCAAAATCGATCCCCTTGATGGCTTCGAATCCGCCGGCGTAGGTTTTGCGGACATCGCGGAGAGATACTTTAGCCATCTACTTCTCCGTCTCGACGAGGCCGCGCACGAACAGCCGCTGCATGAAGATCACCACCCCGACAGGCGGCAACATCGCCAGAATGGCCGTGGCCATCGCCAGCTGCCATTCCGCCAGCTCATCCGTCGTCGTCAGCATTTTTTTGATGCCAGTGACGATGGTTTGCATCGAGTCCTGCGTGGTGATCAAAAGCGGCCACAGATACTGATTCCAGCCGTAGATGAACTGGATCACGAACAGCGCCGCGATGGTCGTGACCGACAGCGGCAACAGTGTATCCCAGAAAAAACGAAAGGGACCGGCGCCGTCGATCCGCGAGGCTTCCAGCAACTCATCGGGAATGGTCATGAAGAATTGCCGGAACAACAGCGTGCCGGTTGCGGAGGCAATCAGCGGCAGGATCAGCCCGGCATAGGTATCGAGCATGTGCAGGTCCGACACCACCTTGTAGGTCGGATAGATGCGCACCTCGACCGGCAGCATCAGCGTGACGAAGATGATCCAGAACGCGGTCTTGCGGAATGGAAAACGGAAATACACCACGGCATAGGCCGACAGTATCGAAATGAAGATCTTCCCCACCGCGATGCCGGTGGCCGAGATGAATGAATTCAGCAGCATGTGTCCGACGGGCTCGCGGCTGGTGCGCGAGCCGCCGACGAACACCGCGCGGTAATAGTTCTCCAACGTGTGCCCGCCCGGCAGCAGCGGCATGTTGCCGCTCACGACCGTTGCCGCGGTATGGGTTGACGCGATCAAGGCGAGATAGACCGGAAACGCGACGATGAAAACGCCAAACGTCAGGATGGCGTAGGCGATCACGTCGTTCCACGGGCGATGCTCAACCATCAGTATTGCACCCTGCGCTCGACGTAACGGAACTGGATCGCGGTCAGCGCGATGACAATCACCATGAGGACAACGGATTGCGCCGCGGAGCCGCCAAGATCGCCGCCGAGCCGGCCGTCCGCATAGACCTTATAGACCATGGTCGTGGTCGCACCCGCCGGACCACCGCCGGTCACGGCATCGATGATTCCGAAAGTATCGAAGAACACGTAGACAATGTTCACCACCAGGAGAAAGAACGTCGTCGGTGACAGCAGCGGAAACACGATGGTCCAGAATCGGCGCATCGGGCCGGCGCCGTCGATCGCGCCCGCTTCGATGACGCTTTTCGGGATCGACTGCAGGCCGGCCAGAAAAAACAAAAAATTGTAGGAAATCTGCTTCCAGACCGCAGCCATCACAACCAGCGCCATGGCATGTTTGCCATTGAGCAGCGGATTCCAATCAAACCCCATCCAGCGCAGCGGCTGCGCCAACGTGCCGAGCGAGGGATGAAACATGAAGATCCACAATACGCCGGCGACCGCGGGAGCGACGGCATAAGGCCAGATCATGAAGGTCTTGTAGAACGGCGCGGCCTTCAGATTCTTGTCTGCCTGTGTCGCGAACAACAGCGCGATGGAAAGCGACAGCACCGCAACCAGGGTTGAGAATACCGCCGTGGTCAGCATGGCCTTGTAGTATTCAGGCTGCGCGAACAGCGCCTGGTAATTCTCGAGGCCGATGAATTCCGACGATAGCCCGAAAGCATCCTCGCGCAGGAACGACTGCCACAGCGCCTGACTGGCCGGCCAGTAAAAGAATACGAATGTGATGATCAGCTGCGGCACCAGCAGCAGGTATGGCAACAGCTTGTTGTTGAAGAAGGCGGATTTTTCCATCTACGCGAAACCGCACCCGATGCGGGCTCCCTCCCTCGCGCGAGGGAGGGAGCCCCTTAATGCTGTCGATGGCATCGCGCTGTTCGTCAGGAAACGTCCCTCTATTTGCTCACCGTCTTCTCAAACGTCCGCAACATAGCGTTGCCGCGTGAGACGGCCGAATCAAGCGCCTCCTTCGCGGTCTTCTGACCAGCTAAAGCGGCTTCGAGTTCTTCGGCCCAGATGTCGCGCATCTGCACCATGTTGCCGAAACGCAGGCCGCGCGAATTCTCCGTCGGCTCCTTGTTGGTCAGCTCCTTCAGCGGCGTTTCCAAAATAGGATTCTTTTCATAGAAGCCGTCGGCCTTAGTCTTTTCGTACGCCGCCTTAGTGATCGGCAGATAACCTGACTCCTGATGCAACTTGGCCTGGCGGTTGGTGTCGGACAGGAAGGTGAAGAACTTGGCGACGCCCTTGTATTCCTCGGGTTTCTTGCCGCCCATCACCCACAGCGACGCGCCGCCGATGATCGAGTTCTGCGGAGCGCCCTTTACGTCTGGATAGTAAGGCATCGGCGCCGACGTGAAGTCGAACTTGGCGGTGCCTTTGGCCGTTGCATAATAGCCCGACGACGTAAGGAAGATCGCGCACTCGCCGGAGCCGAAGCGGCCTTCGCTGGCGTTGGCGCGCCCGCCATAATCATAGGTTTTGTCCTTTTGCAGGTCGATGAGATTCTGCAGATGCTTGATGTGCAGCGGCGAGTTGAATTCAAGCACTGTATCGAAGCCATCGAGGCCATTTGCCTTGGTGGCAATCGGAACATTGTGCCACGCAGAAAACTGCTCGATGTTCGCCCACGTCGCCCAGGCGTTGGAGAAGCCGCAGGTCGAATGACCGGCCGCCTTCAGCTTCTTGGCGGCATCGAAGACTTCCGGCCAGGTCTTCGGGATCTCGGCGACACCGGCTTTCTTCAATTCATCCTTGTTGATCCACATCACCATCGAAGACGAGTTGAAGGGGAACGACAGCATCTCGCCCTTCGCGGTGGAGTAGTAGCCTGTGATAGCCGGCAGATAGGCTTTGGGATCGAAAGGCTCGCCCGCGTCCTTCATCAATTGATAGACCGGCTTAATCGCGCCCTTGGCGCTCATCATGGTCGCGGTACCTACTTCAAAGACCTGAATGATGTGCGGCGCGGTGCCGGCACGGAACGCGGCGATGCCGGCGTTCATTGTGTCGGGATAGCTGCCCTTGAACGATGGAACGACTTTATAGTCACTCTGGCTGGCGTTGAAATCCTCCGCAAGCTTGTTGACGATGTCGTTATTACCGCCAGTCATGGCGTGCCACCACTGCAGTTCCGTTACCGCGTAGGCAGGACTAGCGAGTGCAAACGTGGCCAGCGTGGCGGCAAAGGCGAAGTGTCGAAGAGCCATAAAAAAACCTCCCGGTTGGATCGTCATCATCGTTGTGCGCTAACAGCGCTGGATGACGTGCAAATGACCGTATAAGCGAGCGTAGGCTACGGGGGAAGCATGGCTTAAGGGAAGCGGGAAAATAGGCTGATGCCGGTCGAAGCTACCTTTTCCGTTCCGCTCCGCAAACCACGCCTTTTTCAACCAAAGCCGCGATCTCGCCCGCCGAATAGCCGAATTCCGTCAGCACCTCGCTGGCATGCTCGCTGAATTTCGGCGGCACGCTGCGCAGGGATGCCTTGCTCCGCGCAAAGCGGATCGGTGAAGCGACGCCCTTGTACCAATCCTTCTCGATCACATCGCCGCGGTGGACAGCGTGCGCGCTTGTCAACGCCTGATCGATCGACTGAACGGGTCCTGCCGGCAGTCCGGCTGCGAGCAGGCGATTGCATAAAGGTTCGGCATCGTGCTGGCTGAATACGGCAGCAAGTTCGGTGCGCAGCGCATCGCGGTTGGTGATACGGTCCTTGTTGCGCGCAAAGCGTGGATCGCTCCCAAGCTCCGGCTTGCCGATTTCCCTCGCAAGCTTGCGGAAAGTGCCGTCATTGCCAACGCCGATGAAGATGTTGTCGGTTTTCGTTGGGAAGATCGCGTAAGGGACGAGATTGGGATGCTCGTTGCCGGTGAGTTTCGGCGGCTTGCCGTGCATGAAATAATTCGCCGCATGCGGGTGCATGATGGCGAGCCCGGTTTCGTACAACGTGGTTTCGACGAATTGCCCGAGACCAGATTTCTCCCGCTCCGCCAGCGCCATCAGAATGCCGATCGCCGCATAAAGTCCGGTCGTGATGTCGACGAGCAGGCACGCCGATGCGCATCGGCCCGCTCTCGGGCGAACCAGTGGCCGCGATCATGCCGCTCATCGCCTGGATGATGGCGTCGTAGCCTGGATTGCCGCCGCGGGGGCCGTCGCCGCCAAAGCCGGATATCCGGCAGTGGATCAGCTTCGGAAATTTCTCGCGTAGCGCGTCGTTGCCGATGCTCCATTTCTCCAGCGTACCGGGCTTGAAATTCTCGATCAGGACGTCGGCATTCTCCAACATCGTGAGGAGAACCACGCGACCTCCCTCGGAGGCGAGGTCGAGCCCGATCGAGCGCTTGTTGCGGTTGATGCCGACAAAATACGCCGCATCCTCGTCATGAAACGGAGGACCCCAGTCCCGCACCTCGTCGCCGGCCGGCGGTTCGACTTTGATGACGTCGGCGCCGTGGTCGGCGAGGATCTGCGTGCAATAAGGTCCGCCAAGCACGCGCGTCAGATCGATCACGCGCAGTCCGGTCATGGCGCCGAGCGCGGCTGTGGGGGGCATGAGCGTTTCCTTCGGATATTTTTTATCGCGAGCGGCGAGACCTAATCATCACAGCCGCTTCTTCGCAAATGCGCGGCCTGAGGGACTTCGCTCTACAATGATGGAAATTCTCCGGCCCGTCGCCCTGCGGGCTAGGCCGGGCACGCTTCGCTTCGGCTAGTGCGGCTGCGCCACGCGTAGCCCCGAGGCCTTGAAAGAACTGGTGCGAAGCGTGGTGGAGCCAGGCGGGATCGAACCGCCGACCTCTTGCATGCCATGCAAGCGCTCTCCCAGCTGAGCTATGGCCCCTAAACCGCTTTTTTGAGCATGATCTTATCGGAAAACCGGCAACCACTTTTCCGGATCATGCTCGCCGCGACTGGATCAACACGCGGTCAAAAATCCTGAACACAGTTCAGAACCGATCTCAAGTCTCCTCGTCGCCCGAAACATCGCCGATGATGTCGGTGACGTCCTCGTCGCCTTCTTCCTCGTCGGCGATAAAGGTAGAATCGTCGTCCTCATCGTCGTCGATGGTATCGTCGACCTCGATGTCGTCTTCCGACTCGGGAACGACGGCCTTGACCTTGCCGGTATTCTCTTCGGCGTCGGCTTCCTCGAGCGGCACCAACTCTTCAGCTTCGGCGGGCTCCGGCGTCTCCGCTGCAGATGCGGCGGCGGAAGCAGCGGCACGGGCGGCGGCGTCGGCACGGGTGCGCGGCGGCGGGATCGGGGCGATCGGCACGACGTCGCCGGTATAGGGCGAGATCACCGGGCTCTTGTTGAGGTCATAGAATTTCTTGCCTGTCGTCGGGCAAATGCGTTTGGTTCCGAGATCGGCTTTGGCCACGTGTAAATCCTGGGAATTTTTGAAAAACGGTGCTTCACTTGGCTAGTTGCCGCGCGGCTGTCAATAGCGTTCGCAGTACACTCCCGGCTGCGTGACGCGGCGTGGCCCCTGTGATACGTGCGCGCCGCGCAAGGAACACAATCTTGACCCAATCCGCCCATCCCAACGCCGCTCGAAGCCCGCCGAGCGGGCCGCTGCGCGGAAAAGTCCGCGTTCCCGGCGACAAGTCGATTTCGCACCGTGCCCTGATTTTGGGCGCGTTGGCGGTCGGCGAGACCCGGATAACCGGCCTGCTCGAGGGCGAAGATGTACTCAACACCGCCAAGGCGATGCGGGCGCTCGGCGCCAAGGTCGAACGGACCGGCGAGTTCGCATGGAAGGTGCGCGGGCGTCGGCGTCTCCGGATTTGCGCAGCCGGATGCGCCGCTCGATTTCGGCAATTCCGGCACCGGGTGCCGGCTGGTGATGGGCGCGGTCGCCGGATGTCCCATTGTCGCGACATTCGACGGCGACGCATCACTGCGCTCTAGGCCGATGCGCCGCATCGTCGATCCCTTGGAATTGATGGGCGCGCGTGTAAGCGAGAGCCGCGATGGCGGCCGCCTGCCGCTTACTCTGACGGGGGCGCGCGATCCGCTGCCGATCCTCTATCGCACCCCGGTGGCCTCGGCGCAGATCAAATCGGCGGTGCTGCTGGCGGGATTGTCGGCGCCAGGCATCACCACCGTGATCGAGACCGAAGCCAGCCGCGACCATACCGAACTGATGCTGAAGCATTTCGGCGCGCAGATTGTCTCGTCGCCCGAAGGCATACATGGCCGCAAGATCGAGCTGACCGGGCAGCCAGAGCTGAAAGGCGCTGACGTCGTGGTGCCTGCCGATCCGTCGTCGGCGGCGTTCCCGATCGTGGCGGCGCTGATCGTCGAAGGTTCAGACATCGTATTGTCAGACGTGATGACCAATCCGCTGCGCACCGGACTGTTCACGACACTGCGCGAAATGGGCGCTTCGATCGAGGAGAGCGAGGTGCGCGGCGACGCCGGCGAGCCGATGGCGCAATTCCGGGTGCGCGCGTCGAAACTGCGCGGCGTCGAGGTGCCGCCTGAACGCGCGCCATCGATGATCGACGAATATCTGGTGCTGGCGGTGGCCGCCGCCTTCGCCGAGGGCACCACCATCATGCGCGGCCTGCAGGAATTGCGGGTCAAGGAATCCGACCGGCTGGAAGCGACCGCCGCGATGCTGAGGGTCAACGGCGTCAAGGTCGAGATTTCCGGCGACGATATGATCGTCGAGGGCCGGGGGCCTGTGCCGGGCGGCGGCCTCGTCGCCACGCATATGGATCATCGCATCGCGATGTCGGCGCTGGTGATGGGGCTTGCATCCGATATGCCTGTCAAGGTTGACGACACCGCGTTCATCGCCACCAGCTTTCCGGATTTCATCCCGATGATGCGTGGGTTGGGCGCGGAGTTTTCTTAGAACCATGAGCTCAGGCCTTTGACCGCAATGCACTGCTGGATGCGTTCGACCGCATCGGTTACGCGGCAGTTGCGGCCGGCACGAAGCTGCAGATCGCGGTCTATGGTGGCTCTGCGCTGATGCTCGCGAGCAATTTCCGCTTTGCAACCGAGGACGTCGATATTGCGGATATCGGAGGCGCATGGCCGGATTGGCTTAAGGACATCGTGGCCGCGATCGCTCGGGAAAAGGGATGGAGCGATGACTGGCTGAATGACGCGGTGTCGTTTCATTTGAGTCCGCTGGCCCAACTCGATCGGGATCATCTCGCGTTCGGCACGTTCCCGCGCCGAAACGAGAAGGTGGGTCTGACCGTATTCATCCCGAGCGCGCGATATTTGCTTGCGATGAAGCTCAAATCGCTTCGCATCTCGGATTTCAAGAAAGGTGCGCAGGACATGGCCGATACGGCGCACCTGCTGCGTGCCGCCGATATTTCAGAGGTGGAGCAGGCGATAAGTGTGCTTGCAGAATTCTTCCCCATCAGCGCGGCCGATGCCGACAAGCAACGTTTCGTGTAAAACGGCTCTTCTCGCAGGACCAGGCAGCGACCGATGCGTCCAAATACCCTGACCGAACTGACGACCAGAATTAGCTCCGGCGTGCCCCTCGAAAAGGCGCTGCCCGAGTTTCTCGATACATTTTATCTGGCGCGGGACAACGCGAGCCGGGCTGAAATGCTGCATGATGAACCCCCACCGGTGGGTGAGCACGAAGATGCGTTGCTAGGCGCCATTGCCGAATACCTTGCGCATGAATACGCCTTGCCGCATGTCCCGGCGTGGGCTTATGGACCGGCACGCTATCTGAAACACGCGTGGCACACTTCGCCGTTCGACGATGCCGGCATGCGCGAATATCTCACGTTCAGCAGTCCTGGCGAGTTCGCCTCGCGCAATATTTTCACCGAAGAACGGCCGCTGCGCCGTGCGCGCAGCCATCTCGACGCTCCGGGCGGCAATTCAGCATGATCATCGCCATCGACGGACCGGCGGCATCGGGCAAGGGCACGCTCGGCAAGCGGCTCGCCGCGCATTACGGCTACCGCCATCTCGATACCGGCGTGATCTATCGCGCGGTGGCCAAAGCGCTGCTGGATGCCGGCGCTGACCTCACCGACGAGATGATTGCCGTATCCGCGGCGCTGGCGCTGGACCCTGAAAAATTCGGCAATCCGGCGTTGAAAACGCAAGCCGTCGGCGAGGCGGCCTCGGTGGTATCGGCGATACCCAAGGTTCGGGAGGTCTTGATCAATTTTCAGCGCCAGTTTGCGTCCGATCCGCCCGGCGCAGTGCTCGACGGCCGCGATATTGGAACCGTGATTTGTCCCGATGCAGACGTGAAAATCTTCGTCGTGGCCGACGCCAAAGTGCGCGCCCGCCGCCGCACGCTGGAAGCGCAAGCCCGGGGCGAGACCGCCGATGAGGCTGCGGTGCTGGCGGACATCCTCAAGCGCGACGAGCGCGACCAGAATCGAGCCATCGCGCCGCTGAAACAGGCTGACGATGCGCACTTGCTCGATAACTCGCATTTGGATATAGAAGGCGGCGTCCGGGCCGCCATCGACATTGTCGAGGCCGTCCGAGCGGGCCGGCATCGGGTTTGACACCCTGCCGTCATTGGAGGAAAGCCCGCTCCAGGTTCTTGAAGTCGATAGCTTTCAGGCTCCGGATCAAATCACCGTATCGAACGTGCAGGCATGCTGCCGGCCCGCTTTCTGCAATTCGCAGTTTGCGATTTGCAGCGAGCGGTCGTTAGGGTTTGCGGATCCCTGACAACTGGACGCGCGATACGCCCTTTAACCCGAATGGCCGGCGACACCCGCATCTGGAGAACAAATGGCTTCGACTGCTGCTTCCTATAATCCTTCCCGCGACGATTTCGCCGCGATGCTCGATGAGTCCTTCGCAGGCGGCAATCTGCAGGAAAGCTCCGTCATCAAGGGCATCGTTGTTGCGATCGAGAAAGACATGGCCGTCATCGACGTCGGCCTGAAGACCGAAGGCCGCGTGGCGCTTCGCGAATTCAACGGCCCCGGCCGCGAAAGCGACCTCAAGGTCGGCGACGAGGTCGAGGTGTTTCTCGACCGCATCGAGAATGCGCTCGGCGAAGCCGTGCTGTCGCGCGACAAGGCGCGCCGCGAGGAAAGCTGGGGCAAGCTCGAGAAGGCCTTCAACAACAACGAGAAGGTTCACGGCGTCATCTTCAATCAGGTCAAGGGCGGCTTCACCGTCGATCTCGACGGCGCGGTGGCCTTCCTGCCGCGTTCGCAGGTCGATATCCGCCCGATCCGCGACGTCGCGCCGCTGATGAACAATTCGCAGCCGTTCCAGATTCTCAAGATGGATCGCCGCCGCGGCAACATCGTCGTCTCGCGCCGCACGGTTCTGGAAGAAACCCGCGCCGAGCAGCGCCAGGAACTGGTGCAGAACCTCGAAGAGGGTCAGGTCATCGACGGCGTCGTCAAGAACATCACCGATTACGGTGCGTTCGTCGACCTCGGCGGCATCGACGGCCTGCTGCACGTCACCGACATCGCCTGGCGCCGCGTCAATCACCCGACCGAGGTTCTCACCATCGGCCAGACGGTGAAGGTGAAGATCATCAAGATCAACCACGAGACCCACCGCATCTCGCTCGGCATGAAGCAGTTGCTGGACGATCCGTGGCAGGGCATCGAGGCGAAATATCCGCTCAATGCGCGCTTCACCGGCCGCGTCACCAACATCACCGACTACGGCGCGTTCGTCGAACTGGAGCCGGGCATCGAAGGCCTGATCCACGTCTCGGAAATGTCGTGGACCAAAAAGAACATGCATCCCGGCAAGATCGTTTCGACCTCGCAGGAAGTCGAAGTGCAGGTTCTCGAAGTCGATTCCGTCAAGCGCCGGATTTCGCTCGGTCTCAAGCAGACCATGCGCAATCCTTGGGAAGTGTTCATCGAGAAATTCCCGGTCGGCTCGACCGTCGAAGGCGAAGTCAAGAACAAGACCGAGTTCGGCCTGTTCCTCGGCCTCGAAGGCGACGTCGACGGCATGGTCCATCTGTCCGACCTCGACTGGAAGCAGCCGGGCGAGCAGGTGATCGACAACTTCAAGAAGGGCGACATGGTCAAGGCCATCGTGCTCGATGTCGATGTCGAGAAGGAGCGCATCTCGCTCGGCGTCAAGCAGCTCGAAGGCGATCCGTTCGCCGAGCCGGGCGACGTCAAGAAGGGCGCGGTCGTGACCTGCGAAGTGCTCGAAGTGAAGGAAACCGGCATCGAGGTTCAGATCGCCGGCACCGACTTCACCACCTTCATCAAGCGTTCGGAACTGGCGCGCGAGCGTTCCGATCAGCGCGCCGAACGTTTCGCCGTTGGCGAAAAGGTCGATGCGCGGGTCATCCAGTTCGACAAGAAGGCCCGCAAGGTGCAGGTCTCGATCAAGGCGCTGGAAGTCGCCGAGGAGAAGGAAGCCATCGCGCAGTACGGCTCGTCGGATTCGGGCGCGACGCTGGGCGACATTCTCGGCACCGCGCTCAAGGGGCGCACCGACAAGTAAGCCTCGACTTGCGCTGTCACGAACATCAGGGCTCCGGATTTTACCGGGGCCCTTTTTTTTTGCACGGTCGCTCGGTGGAGATGAAGCGCACGGCCTTGTTTTCTTCAAATTGCGTCGCAATTGATGTAATCAGATAACCTCAAATCAATGCTGGTACTGCAACGTGCGACAAGACCGCTGGGAGAAATTTCATGTCGTCCGATTCCGATCTGATCGTCGACCGCCGCCGGATGCGCCGCAAGCTGACATTCTGGCGCGTGGCCGCCGTGCTGGGCGCGATCGTGGCGGTGATTGCCGTCGGCATGATCGCGACGCCGGCGGGCCGCGAGTGCGCTCGACGACGTCCGGCATCGATCGCGCGCATCAAGATCGAAGGGCTTGATCCGCAGCGACCAGGATCGCGTCGAGGCGCTGGAGCGGCTGGAAAAATCATCGGCCGCCGCGGTGATCGTTCATATCAATTCGCCCGGCGGAACCACCGCCGGCTCCGAGCAGCTTTATGATGCGCTGGTGCGGCTGAAAGCCAAGAAGCCGCTGGTCGTCGTGGTCGAGGGGCTTGCCGCATCGGGCGGCTACATCGCAGCGCTCGCGTCCGATCACATCATTGCGCAGCAGACGCTCGCTGGTCGGCTCTATCGGCGTGCTGTTTCAGTTTCCGAATTTTACCGAGTTGATGAAGACCGTCGGCGTCAAGGTCGAGGAAGTGAAGTCCTCGCCGTTGAAGGCCGCGCCCAACGGCTTCGAGCCGACCAGTCCGGAAGCGCGCGCGGCGCTCGATGCGCTGGTGAAGGATTCCTATGCGTGGTTTCGCGGCCTGGTGAAGGATCGCCGCGGCATGGATGATGCGTTGCTGGAAAAAGTCGCGGACGGCCGCGTTTTCACGGGCCGTCAGGCGGTAGACCTGAAGCTGATCGACCAGCTCGGGGACGAAAAAACCGCAGTGGCATGGCTGGTTGCTGAGAAGAAAATCAAGAAGGACCTGCCGGTGCAGGATTTCAAGCTGCAGCCGCGGTTCGGCGATCTGACCTTCCTGCGAACCGCATCATCGATCGCGCTCGATATGCTTGGTCTGGCGTGTTATCGCGCGGCAGATCGAGCAGGCGGGCGTGGCGCAGGCCGTCGAACATCTCGGTCTCGATGGCATGCTGGCGTTGTGGCGTCCTGCAGGTGCGAACTGACCGAACAAGAGTCTGGCTTCGGCCCGCGTCATTCCGAGTGCACGCGGATCGCGCAGGACCGTTTTCGGCAGTTTGTCACGCCTTTTCGCTTCGTTTGAATTTCATTTAGCGGCTTGACAGTTCACGGCATTTTCAAGGAAATGGCTGTCCTCTATGCCCTCGGGTACCAGTGCCGATGATCAAATCCGAACTTGTTCAGCGTATCGCCGAGCACAACCCGCATCTCTATCAGCGGGATGTCGAGAACATTGTGAATGCGATCCTCGACGAGATCGTGGCCGCGTTGGCGCGCGGCGACCGCGTAGAATTGCGCGGTTTCGGCGCGTTCTCGGTAAAACACCGCCCCGCGCGCGCCGGCCGAAATCCGCGCACCGGCGCACATGTGCCGGTCGATCAGAAGAGCGTGCCGTTTTTCAAGACCGGCAAGGAAATGCGTGAGCGGCTCAATCGCGAGGCCGAAGCTTCCGACGCGGGCGCTTAAAAGCAACCGCGCTTTCTTCAACGCGAGAGCGTCATGCGCAAATTTCTTACAGCCATGGTGCTGATCCCGCTGGGTCTGATCTTCATCGTGTTCGCAGTTGCCAACCGGCACATGGTCACGGTTTCGTTCGATCCGTTCAATTCCCGCGATCCGTCGATCAGCGCCACCTTGCCGCTGTTCGTCGTCATCATCGGCGTTGCGATTGCCGGCGTGATCGTCGGCAGCACGGCGACCTGGCTGCGGCAGGGCCACTGGCGCCGCGCCGCGCGGCAGCATGAGGACGATGCGCGGCAGGCGCGGATGCAGCTTGCCGACCTGCGTGCCAGCACGATGACGCCGCGAGGCGACCCGCACCGGCTGCCGGCGCTGTTGCCAAGCGCGGAATATGGCGCGAGCGGGCGAGACAAGCAGGGCGCCACGTTGTAGAACGCGGCCTCGTCTTAACCGGTCCAAATCGTCTCCAAGCCATGTCCCTGATCGTCAAAATTTGCGGCCTTTCCACGCCCGAGACGCTCGATGCCGCGCTGCAAGCCGGCGCGGATATGGTGGGATTCGTGTTTTTTCCAGCGTCCCCGCGCCACATCGGCCTCGATGCGGCGCGCGAACTCGGAAGACGAGCGAATGGCCGCGCCGAGAAAGTAGCGCTTACCGTTGACGCCGATGACGCCACGCTGGCCAACATCGTCGAAACGCTTAAGCCCGATATGTTGCAGTTGCACGGCAATGAAACCGTGGGACGCGTGCGCGACATCAAGCAGAAATTCGGATTGCCGGCGATGAAAGTCATTGCCGTCGAGACATCAGCCGATCTTGCCGCCCTGCCCGGCTATGCTGCGGTGGCCGATCGAATTCTGTTCGATGCCCGCGCACCGAAAGGCGCGACTCGTCCCGGCGGTCTTGGGACGGTGTTCGATTGGCGTCTGCTTAGTGAACTCGATGTGAAAGTGCCGTTCATAATTTCAGGCGGCTTGAACGCGGGCAATGTCGCCGAAGCTGCGCGCGTCACGCACGCCTGCGGGTTCGATGTTTCGTCGGGCGTGGAAAGTTCGCCTGGTATCAAGGACCCGGAGATGATCCGTGCTTTCATCCACGCCGCTCGCCTGGTCCAAGAGCTTGTCACGTGATGAGATCCCGATTCTTCCCAATTCCTTCCGCAGCGGACCTGACGACCGCGGCCATTTCGGTATTTTCGGCGGACGCTTTGTCGCCGAAACATTGATGCCGCTGATCCTCGATCTGGAAAAGGCTTACGCCGATGCCAAGGCTGATCCGGCATTCCAGCGCGAGATGAACGGCTATTTGAAAGACTATGTCGGCCGGCCGTCGCCATTGTATTTCGCGCAGCGTCTCACCGAACATCTTCAAAAAGCGTTGCCGCTCCCCGCGGCGGGGCGAAAATCTACTTCAAGCGCGAGGAGCTGAATCACACCGGCTCGCACAAGGTCAACAACGTGCTCGGCCAGATCATGGTGGCGCGGCGCATGGGCAAGCAGCGCATCATCGCGGAGACCGGCGCCGGCCAGCATGGCGTCGCCACCGCAACCTTGTGCGCGCGGTTCGGGCTCGACTGCGTGGTCTATATGGGCGCTGTGGATGTCGAGCGGCAGCAGCCGAATGTGATCCGCATGGAAATGCTCGGCGCCAAGGTGGTCCCGGTGCAGTCGGGATCGCGCACGCTAAAGGATGCGATGAATGACGCGTTGCGCGACTGGGTGACCAACGTGCACGACACGTTCTATTGCATCGGCACGGTGGCAGGACCGCATCCCTATCCGATGATGGTGCGCGATTTTCAGTCCGTCATCGGCGACGAGACCCGGACGCAAATGCACCAAGCCGAAGGCCGGCTGCCGGATTCGCTGGTCGCTTGCATCGGCGGTGGCTCCAATGCGATGGGACTGTTTCATCCGTTCCTCGACGACCCCGATGTCGAGATTTTCGGCGTCGAAGCCGCGGGCCACGGCCTGACGCAGCTTCACGCGGCGTCGATCGCAGGTGGACGGCCCGGCGTGCTGCACGGCAACCGTACTTATCTCTTGATGGACGACGACGGTCAGATTCAGGACGCGCATTCGATCTCGGCGGGGCTGGATTATCCGGGCATCGGGCCTGAGCATTCCTGGCTGCATGAAACCGGCCGCGTGAAATATCTGTCGGCAACTGATGATGAAGCGCTGGAAGCCTTCAAGCTGCTCTCGCGGCTGGAAGGCATCATCCCGGCGTTGGAGCCCGCGCATGCCATCGCCAAGGTGATGGAGCTCGCGCCGAAAAGGCCGAAGGATCATCTGATGGTGGTCAATCTGTCCGGCCGCGGCGACAAGGACATTCCCCAAGTCGCGGATATTTTGCGGGGGAAGAAATGACGACCCGCATCGATGCGCGCTTCGCGGAATTGAAAGCGCAGGGACGCGCGGCGTTCGTGACGTTCCTGATGGCGGGAGATCCGGATCTCGCGACCTCGCTCGAAATCATGAAGGCGCTGCCGAAGGCAGGCGCGGACATTATCGAGATTGGCATGCCCTTTACCGATCCGATGGCGGATGGTCCGGCGATCCAGGCCGCGGGGCTGCGCGCGCTGAAGGCCGGCATGACGCTGAAGAAAACGCTCGACCTGGTACGCGCGTTTCGCGAGGGCGACGACGCCACGCCGCTGGTGCTGATGGGCTACTATAATCCGATCTACATCTACGGCGTCGATAGTTTTCTGGCTGATGCGAAAGCAGCCGGGGTCGATGGCTTGATCATCGTCGATCTGCCGCCCGAGGAAGATGGCGAACTCTGCCTGCCTGCCATGAAGGCGGGCCTGAATTTCATTCGCCTTGCTACCCCAACCACCGACGACAAGCGCCTGCCCGCGGTGCTCGCGAATACCTCCGGCTTTGTCTATTACGTCGCAATCACCGGCATCACCGGCAGCGCCAGCGCGGACTCGTCCGCGGTCGGCGAGGCCGTGTCGCGCATCAAGCGGCATACCAGATTGCCCGTCTGCGTCGGCTTCGGCATCCGCACGCCTAAGGCTGCGCAAGATATCGCACGGCATGCCAACGGCGCGGTCGTCGGCTCGGCGCTGGTCGATGCCTTGCGCGGCAGCCTCGATGGCGAGGGCCGCGCCACACCCGGGACGGTCGGCGCGGTGGCCGACCTCGTCTCAACGCTGGCGCAAGGCGTTCGTGGTGCCAAACAGGCTGCCGAATAAGCCACAATTGCGGTGGAGACAGGGGATGGCGCCGTTGCTGGCTGCCATCAGGCTCGCCATATAATTCACAGTGATTCTGATCTGTTGCGGATGCGGAGCGAGACATGAATTGGCTTACCAACGTCGTCCGGCCGAAAATCCGCAGCATCCTGCGCCGTGAAACGCCGGAAAACTTATGGATCAAGTGTCCCGATAGTGGACAGCTGGTGTTCTACAAGGACGTCGAGAGCAACCAGTTCGTGATCCCCGGCTCGAACTATCACATGCGCATGAGCGCGGTGGCGCGGCTGAAATCGATTTTCGACAATGAGACCTGGTACGACATCGCGCTGCCCGACGTCACCGCCGACCCGCTGAAATTTCGCGACGAGCGCCGCTACGCCGACCGTATCAAGGATGCCCGCGCCAAGACCGGTCTGAACGACGCCATCAAGGTCGGCTACGGCAAGCTGGAAGGCGCCGGCGTCGTCATCGCGGTGCAGGATTTCGACTTCATGGGTGGTTCGCTCGGCATGGCCGCGGGCGAAGCCCTCGTGCGCGGGCTTGAGCTCGCGGTGGAAAAGAAATCGCCGTTCATTGTGTTCGCGGCCTCGGGCGGCGCGCGAATGCAGGAAGGCATCCTATCGCTGATGCAGCTGCCGCGGACCACCGTCGGCGTGCAGATGCTGCGCGAAGTCAAACAGCCTTATATCGTGGTGCTAACCAATCCGACCACCGGCGGCGTTACCGCTTCCTACGCCATGCTCGGCGACGTGCAGATCGCCGAGCCGGGAGCGCTTATCGGATTTGCCGGCGCGCGCGTGATCGAACAAACCATTCGCGAGAAACTGCCGGAGGGATTTCAGCGTGCCGAATATCTCAAAGAACACGGCATGATCGACATGGTGGTACATCGCCACGATTTGCGACCGACCCTGGCGCGGCTGTGCCGGCTGCTGACGAAATCTCCCGCCATCGAGGTCGTGACGTCGCCAGCGAAAGAACCGTTGGAGACCAACGTCGTGCCGGCCGAGATCATGTCGTCCGTTGAAGCAGCGCCGGTCGCGCCGCACGCGTGACCGCACTTCCCTATAGGTCCTTAACGCCACTGGATGAGTTGCGAGCGCGGCTATCGCAACTACACCCCAAGCGCATCGATCTGACGCTTGAGCGTATGCATCGCCTCTTGGCCGCTCTCGGTCATCCCGAACGCAAACTGCTGAACGTCATTCATGTCGCCGGCACCAACGGCAAGGGCTCCACGATCGCCTTTCTGCGCGCGATCATGGAAGCCGCGGACTTGCGCGTTCACGTTTACACTTCGCCGCATCTGGTTCGGATTAACGAGAGCTATCGCCTCGGCCACGAGGGCGATGGCCGGTTGGCCAGCGACGATGAATTGCACGATGCGCTGGAGCATTGCGAACGCGTCAATGCCGGCGCGCCGATCACAATCTTCGAGATCGAAACCGCGGCGGCATTTCACATGTTCGCGCAACATCCGGCCGATGCGGTGCTGCTGGAAGTGGGTCTTGGCGGACGGCTCGATGCCACCAACGTGATTGACCGACCACTCGCGAGTGTCATCACGCCGATCGGGATGGATCACATGGAATTTCTGGGTGACGATCTGACAAAGATCGCGGCCGAGAAGGCGGCCATCATCAAAGGCCGAACGCCGGTGATCTGCGCGGAGCAATCGCCACAAGCCATGGCCATGATCGAGCAGCAGGTCGACCGCATGCGGGCCCATTTGAATGCCGCCGGCCAACAATGGCACGTCAGCATCGAACGCGGACGGCTGGTCTATCAGGACGAGCGCGGCTTGATGGATCTCGCCGCGCCGAAACTGTTCGGGCGGCATCAGTTTGACAATGCCGGTCTAGCTATCGCGACGCTGCGCGCGGCCAACGCCTTTCAGATCGACAACGCCGCTTTCGAAAGCGGCATTGTCAATGCCGAATGGCCGGCGCGGATGCAGCGTCTCACGGCGGGTACGCTAATCGGTCTGGCCCCGGCGGGGAGCGAGATATGGCTGGATGGCGGGCATAATATCGACGGCGGACGCGTTGTGGCAGCGGCGCTCGGTGACCTGGAAGAACGCGTGTCCCGTCCGCTGGTGGTGATCGTCGGCATGATGGGCAAAAAGGACGCCGGAGGATTTCTTGCCAATTTCGCAGGGCTGACCCGGCACATCATCGCGGTGCCAATTCCGGATCGCGATCTGGCGATGTCCGTGGATGCGCTGGCGGATGCCGCGCGGCGTTTGGGAATGCGCGTGGAAGCATCTTCCGGTGTAGAAGCAGCGCTGCATTCGCTGACGAAGCTCGCTTACGACGTGCCGCCGCGCATCCTTGTCACCGGCTCGCTTTACCTCGCCGGCCACGTATTGGCAGCGAACGGAACAATACCGAGATAGTCGGTCTTGAGGGATACGATGCGTTTCGCGGTCATCGCCGACGTGCACGGGAATTATCTCGCGCTCGAAGCCGTGTTGGCCGATATCCGCGCGCAGAACATCAAAGACATCGTCAATCTCGGCGACATGGCGAGCGGCGCACTGGATGCGCGTCGTTCGTTGGATGTGCTGATGGCGATCGATGCCGTTCACGTGCTGGGCAATCACGACCGCTATCTGATCGACAGGCCTCCTGAAAAAATGGGATCGTGGGAGCGGGGCCCGTACGCCCAGCTTGATACCGATCATCTCGATTGGCTCCGCGCGATCCCGTCGAAGCAATTATTTCGCGATCGGATTTTTGCATGCCATGCCACCCCCAAAAGCGACGAAGTGTATTGGCTGGAGACCGTGACGTCTGACGGATTGATGAAGATGTCATCGCTGGAGGCAATCGAGAAGGAAGCTGAAGGCATCGCGCAATCGCTAATCCTGTGCGGTCACACCCACATCGCGCGCGCCGTCCGCCTCGGCGATGGCCGCATGGTGGTCAATCCGGGAAGCGTCGGCTGTCCGGGCTTTCGGGACACCCATCCGGTTCCGCATGTTGTCGAGGCCGGCACTCCAGACGCACGCTATGCTATCCTGGAAGGAATCAAGGGCCGGTGGCAGGCCACTTTCCGCCATGTGCCCTACGATCATGATGCGATGGCCGCCTTGGCGCGGCGGAACGGCCATCCTGAATTGGCGTCGGCACTTGCGAGCGGCTGGATCACGCGAGCAGCTTCATCGGATTGACGGCCTTCTGCTTCAGCTGATCCAGCGTGCATTGCGCCGGCGCCTTGTCCGGCCGCCAGCGCAAAATCGTGGTGCCGTGGCGAAAACGGTCGTCGCTGAAATGATCGTATGATATTTCTACGACCAGTTCGGGCTTCAACGGACACCACTGCGCCGAGCGATCGGTGGACCAGCGGCTGGGTCCGCCCGGCGCATTGCCGGTAAATCCCGGTTTAGCGACCAGCGGTTCGAGTTTCGCCGTCAACGCCAGCTTTTCATTCTGCTTGATCGCCGATGTGAAGCCGACGTGATGCAGCAACCCTTCGTCATCAAAGAGACCCAGCAACAGCGAGCCGACCACCTTCTTACCGCCAATCTTGTTGGTGGCGTAGCGAAAGCCACCGATGACGCAATCGGCGCTGCGAAAATTCTTGATCTTCTGCATGCCGTCGCGATTGCCGGACTGGTACGGCAGGTCAACGCGTTTTGCGATTACGCCGTCGCATCCGCCGCCGGATTGCGCGAGCCATTTCTTCGCGGTCACGTAGCTCGGCGTTGCCGGCGACAATCGAAACACGGCTTGCGATTTGAATTGAGCCTTTGCAAAGGCCTCCAGTGCCGGGCGTCGATTTCTGAGCGGCTTCGCGGTGAGTTCTTTATCTTTCGCCGTCGCCAGCAGATCGAATGCCAGAAACAGCACCGGTGTTTCCTGCGCCAGCTTTTTGATGCGGCTTGCCGCCGGATGAATCCGCTGCAGCAGATCGTCAAATGAAAACGTCTTGCCGCGCGGCACCACGATCTCACCATCGAGCATGAACATGCTGGCTTTAAGCCGCAACGTGGCTTCGACCAATTCGGGAAAATAGCGTGTGAGGTCCTGGCCCGACTTGGACTGCAACGCGACAGTTCCGCCGTCGCGCGACAGCAGACAACGAAAACCGTCCCACTTCGGCTCGTATTGCCACTCTCGCCCGCGCGGGATCCCATCGACCGAACGCGCTTCCATTGCCGCCAGCGAAGCTGACCCAGACGGCTTCGAGGCGCGTTCTTTGCGGGATGGCGCAGCGGTGGTCAAAAGTCGGTTCTCCGTACCTCAAACCTGCCGTATTAACGCAAACGGCCGGCACTTCGCCGGCCGTCCGAACAAATTATTGCAATAGCAGGATCAGACCGCGGCGGTGATCCACTGCTGCAGCTTCTGCTTCGGCGCGGCGCCGACCTGACGCGAGGCCATCTCGCCGCCCTTGAAGATCATCAGGGTCGGGATCGACATCACGCCGTATTTCGAGGCCGTCTTTGGGCTCTCGTCGACGTTGAGCTTCACGATCTTGACCTTGTCGCCCATCGCCCCGGAAATTTCGTCCAGCGCAGGCGCTATCATGCGGCACGGTCCGCACCATTCGGCCCAGAAATCGACCACCACGGGGCCGGTCGCCTTAAGCACTTCGGCTTCGAAATTGGCGTCAGAAACCTTGCCAACGGCCATGATGTACCTCGTTTGGGTTGGAAGCGGCGCATCCTCAGGGGAATCGCGCCTGGGAAACATAGGCCCAACCTATGAACGCGGTCTTGCTGGGTCAAGCGCAGTCACGGCGCGGCAGCCAAATCAAGCTGCGCATCCAGCGCAGAGGCCGAAACCGCCATCATTTCAGGTATTTCCGTCCACAGCAGCGCCGCCCGGATCGGCCGATCCCGGTATAACTTCGCCAGCACGGCGCGATAAAGCGCGAGCTGGCGGATGTAGCCCCGCGGCGCGTCGGCCACCGCGCGCGGCGGGACATGGTTGGTTTTGTAATCGACGATCAGGATTTCGGTCGGCGTCACGACAAGCCGGTCGATCTGACCAGATACCAGTGTGCGCGGTTGCCCAGGGCGATCCACGTAGCCCACAATCGAGATCTCGGCCCGGCTGCCGGGCGCGAACACCGAAGCGAACCGCGCGTCCGCGATCAGCGAGAGAATCTGAGCGGCGAGCGCGTCGCGGTCGCCACCCGACCATGTTTCGGCGTTGCGGCCAAGATATTTTGCTGCCGCGTCCAGTCGATGGTCGGCAGGCACATCCGGCAGCGATTGCAGCAGCCGATGCACCAGCGCGCCGCGCTGCCGCGCACGGGCGCGCGTTTCGAACAATTCCCCGGACTTGATGCCGCGGTGATCGTCATCGGCCGGATCGGACGGCCGCAGGAAGTTCTCACGATGCGACTGCGGCACGATTTTCGTGCGCAGCCAATCCGGCAACTGGATAGGCTTGGCGACAGCCGATGCGATGGCAGCGCTACCTTCCGGCTCAACATCCTCCAGCCGCGAATAGCGCATTACCACGCCGTCCGGCGGCGGCACGTTCTGCATATGCAGTCCAGAGCCTTCAAGGCCTTTTACGATCAGATCGTACCACGAAAGCTCCCGCACTTTCTTCATGTTGCCTGGCAAGCAGCCGGCGACGATCAGGCGATCCGCCGCACGTGTCATCGCCACATAAAGCAGGCGGCGGTATTCGTCCTCGGTTTCCGCAAGCATGGCGGCGCGCGCCGACGCGACGGTCGGTGGGTCTTCCGCTTTCTTGCCTGCCCAGACCACGATGCCGGGAGACTGCGGCGCAGCGTTGCCTTGCGGCAGCCGAATGAGTTTCAGGCGCGTGGTATCCGCGGGCGATGTGGTCGTATCCACCAGGAATACGATAGGCGCTTCTAGCCCCTTGGCACCGTGTACGGTCATGACGCGGACTTCGTCGCGCGAGATTTCCATGTCGCGCTTTACTTCGGTATCCGCGGCGCGCAGCCACGCTATGAAACCCTGCAAGGAGGCGGGAGCCTTTTTCTCGTAGCTCAACGCCAGTTCCAAAAACTCGTCGATCGCGTCGTTGGCTTCCGGACCGAGGCGTTTCAGAATAAGCGCGCGGCCACCGGCACCGCCCAGTAACCACGCATAGAACGCAAACGGCGTATCTGACGCGAAGCGGCGCTCGCATTGCTCGAGGCGCTCCAGTGGCTCGCGCAACCTGCCGCTTGTTGCCGCCTGTTCCCTAGCGATCTGCGCAGCGAACCACCGCGCTGCCACGCCAGCTTGAACAAGTCGTCATCGTCGAGACCGAACAGAGGACTTTTCAGTGCGATCGCAAGCGCCAGATCGTCCTGCGGCAGCAGCAGCGCGTCAGCCAGATTCATCAAATCGATGATGGCGATGTGCTCGGTCAGTTTCAGCCGGTCGGCGCCGGCAACCGGGACGCCGCCGCGTTTCAAAGCCTGAATCACGGCATCGAACGCATTGCCGCGCCGCCGCACCAGCACCAGCACGTCGCCGTAACGCAGCGCGCGGCGACTGCCGATGCTGCCGGTCATCGTGCCGCGCTCGATCAAGGTTTTGATCTCGGCCTGGATGCGCTTTGCTAGCCTGACTTCGGGGCTGGTCTCCGACACCGCGTCGAGATGCGCGCGCCAACCCTCGATGTCCTGGCGTGGACTAGGCAGCTCAAGCGCCCAGAGATCGATCAGGCTCGGCCCTGCGTCGGGCAACGCATCGTGCACGGGATAGGCGTTTTCGGCATGGATGCTGCGGTAGATATCTGCGTTGCGGAAAACATGATCGACCGACTGCAGGATCGCGTGGCCGGAGCGAAACGAGAAATTGAGTTTCACCGGATCGAATTTTAGCCCCGCATCTTCGAACTTACTCTTGAGCAGGCTGCGCCGCAGGTCGAATTCACGCGGCACCGCGCCCTGAAAGGAAAAGATCGACTGCTTCTCGTCGCCGACCGCGAAAACCGTACGCTTGACACCGTCGCGCGCGCCTTCGCCGGAAGTAAATTCCGAGATGATGTGGGTAACGATGTCCCATTGCCGCGGGCTGGTGTCCTGCGCCTCGTCGATCAGCACATGATCGACGCCGCGATCGAGCTTGTAATGCATCCAGGCCGAAGAGACGCGCACCAGCATCGCCAGCGTCTTGTCGATCAGGTCATCATAATCGAGCAGCCCGCGTTCCTGCTTTTCGCGCCTATAATTTGCAGCAGCGGCGGTCGCGATGGTGATGAGAGCTTGTGTTCGGTCGCGGATCGTCAGCGCGCGGCGGCGTTCGATGAGAGAACCGATGCGGCTAACCTCGCTATCGAAACGCGCGGCGACGCCCGGATGAGCATCATAAATTTTTTTCGTAAGAACGGATTTGCGAGGCGAGAGTGCATCCGTCAGGAAGATGCCGAGGTAGCTTTCGACCCGCTCGCCTCCGGAACGGCCGAGCGCCTCACGCAAGCGCGCCGCCTGATCGTGATCGGACTTGATGCCGGTATCGAGAACGGCAGCAACGGATTCCCATTCCGATAAACGCAGATGCGGTCCCTCGACCATCTCGCGCTCTACGTTCGCAAGACTGTCTTTCGGATCGACGCCGAGCGCGGCCGAAACCTGCGCCATCGCAATGGCTGCGCTCCCGGCGCCATCGGTCCATGCCAGGAAATGATCGCGGCTGAGGCAGGCTTCGCGCACCACGTCCTTGAAGGTGACGTCGGCCGCGCTCGCCATCGCAATATCGAGCGCTTGGCCCGCAGCGCTTTTCGGATCGCGCGAAGCATCTAGCAGCACGGCAAGATTGGCTCGTTCCATCATCTCGGTCTGGTCGCGGTCGTCGAGCACCGTAATCCAGCCGGCACGTTCGCTTCGAACGGAAACTGCTGGAGCAGCCGCGTACACAGCGCGTGGATCGTCTGCACCTTCAGTCCGCCCGGCGTGTCCAACGCATGCGCGAACAGTTCACGGGCACGCCTTCGCACATCGGCATCCACCCGCGCCACGCCCGCGTCGCGAATTTCTGCATCAAGCGATTTATCATCCAGTGCGACCCATCGGCCGAGGCGGGTGAAAACCCGTTCCGCCATGTTGGCCGCCGCGGCCTTGGTAAAGGTGATGCAAAGAATTTTCTCCGGCGGCACGCCATTCAGCAGCAGCCGGATGACCCGCTGCACCAGAACATGCGTTTTGCCGGAGCCGGCATTCGCAGACACGAACGACGACGATGCCGGATCGGACGCACGCGCCTGCGTGGCGCGGACGGCATCGGGGATATTGTTGCGCGGGGTGCTCATTCCAGCTCCTCGCCAAAACCACCCGCCGACCATTCCTTGATACGCGCGAGATCGTCGTATTGGCCGTAGCGATCGGACCACATCGAAAGCACCAGCGACTGATATGGCTTGGCGTCGTTGTCGAAAGAGCGGACGAGTTTTTCCAGCTCCTGCCGCGCGTAGTCGGCCGCGTCGTCCGGTGACTGCGCCTGTTCGTTTTTGCCTTTGCCGAGCTTCAGCTCCAGCAAGTTGGCCTGGCCCGGTGGTTTGTTTCCGCTCAGCCGCACATAGAGCAATTCGCTGACGGACGCGCCCGCTGGAATATCTTTGAAACCACCTTCGCGCAGGATCGCCGCCTCGAGAGTCAGCTGCGGCGACAGGCCGAGGAATACCTGCTTGGCGGACGGCGGCGCTCCGGTCTTATAGTCGAGAATGGCGAAGGTGCGGTCGGTGCGGTGTTCGATGCGGTCGGCGCGGGCCGAAAGAACGAAATTGCGTTCGTCGTCGAGCGCGATTGAGAGGCTGCCTTCCGCTTCGGCGGCGATATCTTTGACGTTGATGCGGCGTTCGTTCTCCCATCCCGCAAACCATGACGCGATGCGCAGAAAGCGCGGCCACCACAGCGCTTTCGCCTCTGGGCGCGTCATCAAAGGCGCGAAACGTTTTGCGCCGATCTCGCGGAGCACGCGAACGGCATCGTCCGGCAGCGCCTTCGAATAAGCTTGCGTGAAATCGCCAAGCGCATTGTGGATCGCCGACCCGCGATCCGCCGCGGACAGCGGCATGTCGACCGGATCGAGCGGCGTCAGCTTCAGGATATGCTTCGCATAGATCGTGTAGGGATCGCGCAGCCAATCCTCGATCGCGGTGACGGACAATCTCAGCGGACGCGCCGAGCGCGGGGGCTTAGGCGACGGGTGCGGTGATCGGTTCGACGGCAGGGGGCCGGTCAAGCTCAGCCGCGAAATGCAGATATTTCTCGCCCGCGGCCAGCGCTGACTCCCAGCGCTCTTCGCCAGCGACCGCTTCCAGTCGATGCAGGAAACGCGACACCACCGCCGGCGCTCCGCCGACCTTCGCGGCGTGGCTCAGAATGACCTCGTCGGCGCCGAGCAGCTGCGCGAAATCGTGCGCTGAAAGGCCGATGCGCCGCTCCGGCAGATCGAGACCGAGCTCATGCCGCATCGGCCGGCTCAGCCATGGATCGATCCGCGGCGACGGTGGCCATACCCCTTCGACAAGCCCACCGAGAACAACGCGGTCGGATTGCGTCAGCCGCGCTTCCAGTTGGCCGTAAATGCGCAGGGATGCATGGGGCACCTCCGGGCGCCGCACGATGCGGTCGCCGAACGCCGTCTCGAAGACTTCTGGATAATCGTTGAGGGTAACGAGAAGACCGCCGTTGGATTGATCGCCGCACAGATCGTCGAATGCCGAAGCGAGCGCCGAACCGTGTTGGTCTTCGAACGCCATCGCGACCCCGTTTTCATCACACGACAATGCGATCAGAACTTTGCGATGGCAGTCCGCCAGTTGCGCAAAATCCAGCGGCTTCGACGAGTCGATGCTTTCGAGCGGCGCGAGCGCGTCGCGCAATTTTGCGATTAGCGTCTCGGCCTCGATCAGTTGCTCGTCGCGAAGTCTCGTTCGGGGCTCCGAATGATGCAGCGTTGAAGCTTCTTTGCGTTTGAATTTTCCAAGCTCCTCGCGAAAGCGCGCGATATCCTGCGCCAGCCCGATGCGTCCCGGCGAGGGACGCGTGCCGCGCAGCAATGCCAACTCCAATATTTCGATGGCCTTCCTGGACGCGCCGTGCTTGCGGCCAAGCCCACACAGCGGATGCTTCAACAGCGACAGCAGCGACACTGGTTCGAGTTGCTTCGATGCTGTTTCCGCCACCAGCCGCGCAAAGATGCCGGCCGGAGTGTCCATCAACGAATCGCCGCCGGAATCGTCGAACTCCAGATTCCAGCGTCCCAGCGCCGCCATGACGCGCCGCGCCAGCGCGCGGTCCGGCGTCACGAGCGCGGCCTTCTTGTCGAGTTCCTGCGCTTCTCGCATCGCCACGGCGATGGCCAGCGCTTCCATCTCGGGGTTGGCGGCGGCGATGACCGCGAGACCCTTCATGCCGGCGGATATTTTTTCCGCTACGCCAGCCTCGGCGAGGCGCCGATGCCAGTGCGCCGTCGCGTTCGAAGGCCGCATCGCTTCGGAGACCAGCAGCTCGCGTCCGCGCGGCGCCGATGCGCCGAGAAGTTCGACATCGCGGCGCTTGATGCCGAAGCTATCGAGCAAGCCATGCAACGCGAATTGCGGATGGTTGGACGATGGCTGCGTCGGCGCCTTGCCGTTCACACTGTTGGAGCCGCCGATCATGTCCCATGCGTCGTCGTCGAGATCGGTGTCGAGGCCCGGCAGCACCACCGCGCCTTGCGGCAGTCGCGCAATGACGTGAAGAAATTTTGCGGTCGACGGCATTGATCCCGTCGATCCCGCGGCGATCACGGGCCCGTCTTGATGCCGGGTGAGACGCGCGGCTTCGGCCTCGATTAAAAGATCGCGGCGAGTTGCAGGCTCGATCTTGCCGATATCTGCAAGATGCTCGGGCCACCACTGTCGCGCTATCTTCAAAAAGTCCAACGTGTACTGCCAGTATTGGTCGAGCGCTTCCGGCACGAGGCCGTCGAGTGCTTTCCACTCCACGCCCCTCGTCACCATATCGTCCATCAACCGCGCGAGATCGTCGGCCAGCGCCAGCGTCGATGCCGGCCCGCCTATCACCAGCGGCGCCTGTATGGGATCATCCGGCTTGATCTGTTTGGCCCATTTGGCGATCAACTGCGCCAGCATGAGCCGGCGCTGCAGACCGTCCAGCGCGGGGGCTATATCCAGCGTGGTCAGTGCGTCGGATGCAACCTGCGCGAACGCCAGTTCTTCCTCGTCGATATCGCCGAGCGCGACGATGCGCGGCAAGATGACTGCGTCAGTCTTCAGGACATCGAGAAAAATTTCGCGCGCCATGCGGCCAGCGCGCCGGGTCGGCAGGTACAGCGTGGCCTCCGCCAGCCGTTCCGGATGCGCGCGGGCGTTGAAGCCATTTACAAGTTTGCCATCCACCAACGCGTCAATGAGCGTACGCAAAAACGGTGCTGAGGCTGGAACGCTGAAAACGCGCATGGAGATCCCGATTCGCAATCAGGATGCATCATGGCGTGGCCGAAATCGAGACGGGAATAGCGCTCAGGCGACGCTTTCGAGAAGAGCCTCTTCCGCTGAACGGACAGCATCGGGGGTGCCGACATGCATCCAGACGCCGTCCATCCGCAATCCGAACAGGCGCTCCTGCTCGTTGGCACGGTCGAACATTCTGGTGAGCGAAAATTCGCCCTTTGGGGCGTCCGCGAAAAGCGCAGGCGACATGATTGCCGCGCCGGCATACACGAACGGCACGACCTGAAGCTCGCGGCGCTTGCGCAGCGCACCATCGGTCAGCATCGCGTAATCGCCGCGGCCGCTGTAGCCAATGCTGCTCGTCGTCGGCGCCATCAGCAGCAGAATATCCATACGGGCGGGATCGAAGGCTTCCGCCAGCCGCGCCAGATTGGGCCGCACGCCGTCGATCCACATGGTGTCGGCGTTGACGTGGAAAAATGGCATTGTTCCAAGCAGCGGCAATGCTTTCACCAAGCCGCCACCGGTGCCGAGCACTATATCGCGTTCGTCGGAGATGATAACGCGGGGATGCGCGCGATCCGCCACATGCTCGATGATCTGGTCCGGCAGATAATGCACATTGACCACAGTTTCCTTGACGCCAGCATCCCCAAGCTTGTCCAGGACATGGTCCAGCAGCGCCCTGCCCGCGACCCTCACCAAAGGCTTAGGCATCCGGTCCGTCAACGGCCGCATACGCACGCCGAGACCGGCGGCGAGGACCATGGCTTTGGTGGGCTTGACCGGCATATTCAGAAAATTTCTCAAAACGGGTTCGCGACGCTTACGATTATATCACGGTGATTCGGGCGTGCATCGATCCGCTGATGCGGTACTCGCCCGATATGACGGATGTGCGACAAATCCCGCCTCAGGATTTTAAAGCTCCACAACGTCCGGCGACGCGGCGGCGCTGTGCCGCGCCGGCTTTTTCTTCCGGTCCGCCTGCTTCAGGAAGCTGACCCCAATCTGATCGCCATTGACCCAGGAAAGCTCGCAGCGGCGATAGGCCAACCCGGTAGAAGACAGCAACAGGAAGAATTCCTTGAGATGAAGCCCCTCGACAGAACCGTCGATGGTGAGCTTCGCGCCGGTTTCGGAGATATCTTCCATGGTGCAGTCGCGCCGCCAGGTACCGTCGATACCCATCATATGCGCGTTGATGCCACGTTCGAATATCACGCGATCGCCCTTGCGCCGCTCCGCCGCCATGGCCGTACCCTCGCTGTCAAGCGCCCATACCCGGTTCAGGGATGGTTCTCTGCGCGAGAATATCGCTCAGGTGGCTAACAATCAGTAAATCAGGGAACCGGGGGCGGCACATTCGCCGCGTACCAATCCCGAAAGCCTGACAATGCGGGATGCGCCAGTGACCGGTTGAGATAGGTCCAGATCCGCGGCTGGTGCCGGAGGTAGTGCGGCTTGCCGTCGCGGCGGTTAAGCCGGGCAAACGTTCCGAGCAGCCGCGTATTACGCTGCGCGGACATGACAGCGTAAAGCTCGGCGAAGCCCGCTGGATCGAACGCGGCGTCGAACGCACGCCGTGCCTTGATGTAACGCGTCAGCATCGTCAGCTCGAGCGATTCCGGTACGTCCGTGCGCGCGTCTTGTAACAGTGAGACCAGATCATAGGACGCCGGGCCCAGCACGGCGTCCTGAAAATCGATGATCCCGACCCTGGCTATATCCACCCGCTCGTCGAGCCAGATCAGATTGGGTGAATGAAAATCGCGCATCACCCAGGTTCGGGCCGCAGCGACATGACGGTCCAACAACGTGCGCCACATCGCGAAGAATTCGCTGTGCAATGCATCGGTGAGTTTGACGCCGCGGTCGGGCATATACCATTCCGGCATCAGGCCGACCTCGACCAGCAGCGCGTCAGTATCGAAAGCGGGGATGTCGTAACTACTTTGCTTCGGTAGCGGCAGGACGCCGGGCAACGCGTCGCGATGCAGCGCCGCGAGCATATCGACCGCCGCCTGGTAGCGTTCCGCGATCGGCGCGGGCGGATCGCCACTGACAAAACCGGCGTCGCCGAAATCCTCGGTAATCAGGAAGCCGTCTTCGAGATCGGCATGGTGGATGGCGGGCGCGGAAAATCCGCGTGTGCGCAACCCTTCTGCGATGGCGACGAACGGCTTGACGTCTTCGGCCAGATGAACCGCCGCGCTATACGACTTGCCGTTGTAAATCGCCGGTCCGTCCGGCCGCCTTGGCGCGTTCATCAGGATCACGACGCCGTCGTCGCGCATCAGTCGCGCATAGGAGCGCGTGGATGCGTCACCGGCCATGCGCTGGCGCGGCGCACCGGCATATCCTGCGTTGTCGAGAAAAGCATGCAGCGCCTTGAGTCGCACGACCTGCGCGGCGCCCTTGCCATAGCCGGTGACCTTCGCGACGCGTACGTCCGAGTCCGATGCCGCATCATGGCTCAGCGCAACATCGATCCGGTCCGCCGGCAGCGCAGCCTGTGCGCGCTCCGGCCATTCGATCAGCCCGAGGGCATTGTCAGGCGGAGGAAACAACCCGATCTCGTTTAGCTCCGCGGAATCACTGATGCGATAGAGATCGGCATGCACGACCGGAAACGGCGGCAGATCGTAGCTTTGTAGCAGCGTGAAAGTTGGGCTCGGCACTTCGAGCGTATCGTCGCCTGCGAGATAACGGATCATCGCCCGCGCTGCGGCGGTCTTGCCGGCGCCGAGATCGCCCGACAGCGTGATGACGTCGCCGGGACCGATCAGCAGCGCGATATCAGCCATCAAATGCGCGGTTGCGGTCTCGTTCGCCAGCGTCACCGAGAATGTCGAGGGTTCGTTCATTCCGCGGCGTTGCGGTGCGCGGCCTGATCGATCGGAAAATCGCACGTCACCGTTGTGCCTTTGCCGACGACTGAATCAACGCGCACCTTGCCGCCATGCAAATCAACAAACGAGCGGACCAGCGACAGGCCCAACCCCGCACCGCGGTGCCGCGATCCGTTGGAATGGCTTTCGAACCAGTCGAACATCCTGTCCTTCACTTCGGTGGGGATGCCCGGCCCAGAATTGGTTACCGAAAAAATCACGCTGTGCTCGGTGCGTTTGGCGCTCAGCGTCACCGTGGAATCCTGCGGCGAGAAACCGACGGCATTGGCAAGCAGATTGTACAGCACCTGTTTGACGCGATTCTCATCGCCGACGAAGCTACCGATGGCGGGATCGGCATCGACCTTGAGATCGATACGGTCGGTCACCAGCCGGTCCTGAATTCCCTCCGCAGCGCCGGCAACTGTCTTGAGGATATCGACGGGGCCCAGACTGAGCGTCATCGCGCCAGCGTCAATGGTCGCAAGGTCCAGGATATTGTTGATGAGGGCGAACAGCGAATTGGTCGAGGCGGTGATGTAGTTGAGGTACTCGGCCTGCTTCGGCATCAAGGGGCCGGTTCCGGGATCGGTCAGAAGATCGGCGAAGCCAATGATGTTGGTCAACGGCGAACGCAATTCGTAGGAAACGTGGTGGACGAAATCGACTTTCATCTGGTCGGCGGTCTGCAGCGCCTCGTTGCGCTCGCGAAGCGCGCGTTCCACATTCTCGGTATCGGTAATGTCCTGGAAGGTCAGCATGGTGGCGCCGTCCGGCAACGGCATGATCATGCAATCGAGTAGGCTGCCGTCCTTGCGCTCCAGCTTCAGCGGCACCGGGATGCGGTTATCGATTGCAGTAACGGCTTCGCGCAGCGTTTGCCACGTCGCCGCATCGTCAAACAGCGGCCTGCACCAGGCTTCCACGGCCTCGATATGCGGCTCAGCCTTCATCGCCTCGTCGGAAAGTTTCCACATTTTCGCAAAAGCCGGATTGAACAGTTGCGCGCGGCCGTTGCTGCCGAACACCGCAACCGCTTCGGCGAGACTGTCCAGCGTCTCTCGCTGTACCCGGATCAGGCCATCAAATCGACGCGCCAGTTCGAAGCTTTGCGTGACGTCGTCGAACAGATAAGTGACGCCGCCTTCGGGATTGGGCGTGGTAACGATGCTGAGCGCGCGCCCGTCAGGTAAAAACCACGTGTCCTTGGCGGCCTCGACTGCCCGGTAGGCTTCATGCAGCTTCGCCTTCCAGGCGCGGAAATCCGGTTGCTCGGGGAGTTTGCGTGCCGCGCGCAACCGGTCAAGCACGCCGGAATCGTCGGGATTGCCGTCGAGAAAGGCGCGATCGAGATCCCACAGCCGACGATAGGAGTCGTTATAGAATGTCAGCCGCCGCTGCCCGTCGAACACCGCTACGCCGGATGACAATTGATCAAGGGTGCGACGGTGCGCTTCGGCCATTCTCACCAGCGCCGCGCGCAGCGCCGCAGCTTCGCTGGCGTCGATGGCGATGCCGGCACTGCCGCCACCCACTTTAAGCGCGTGCACGTCGTAGATGCGCCGCTCGCCTCCGACCACGATCGGCAGCCGTGCGGCGAAGGCCGAATTGTCGTTAAGCGCGCGCGCCATCTCCTGGCGGCCATCGCTGTCGAGCAGTTCGAGGTTGCGCGCGATCGCATCCGCCACGCTGTTTGCTTCCGTGGCGCGCACATAGGCCGGATTGGCAAAGCTGAGACCACCTTCCGCCCGTTTGGCCCAGATCGGAAAAGGCGCCGCCGCCGCGAGCCCGCGCAGAATTTCGGTCTCGCTTAACAGCGTCCTGTGCTGAAGGTTGGTTTCGGCAAGCTCACGGCGCAGGCCACTGAGTTCGCGAATGCGCACGACAGCCTGACCGCCGATGGCGCGGCCCATCGCTTCGATGGAGCGGCCGGCCGACGTTGTCAGGTTGAGCAGAAACCCCTCGCCGCCATCGCGTAGCGCATCAACCGCATGATCCATCTGCAGCGCCGGTTCAGGCGGCAGCCAGGTTCCGAACGCGAGGATGCGTTGCGGCGACTGCAGCTGCGCATCCTGCGGCACCAGCAGCAAGGTATCACCACTGATCTCGGGCCGATCGTCGCCCGCGGCCCATGAAATCAATACCTGCGGCTCGGCAAACAATAACGCGCGGAATCGATCCGCTTCCGCCTGCAGAGTGTGGATGTGGGTGCGCAGACGCGCCTCGTTGTTTGCCGCGCGTACACGGGTACGCATCAGCAGGATCGCAGCGACGACGGAAAAGCCGAGCACGGCCAGCGCGGTCGCCAGCACCGCGATTTCCTGGCGATTGAGGTCGAAGAACCGCTCCAGCCCGCGCTCAACGACCTGCACCTCACCGGCGTGCGCGGTCGTCAGCAGCGTTGAGGCGGTAACGCCGGCGAGGCCGTTGCGCACCAGCGAGGTGCACGACAGCAACGTCCGACGCATCGCCGCGATCACGCCTGACATGTTTGCCCCAAACCGCACGTCCGCACGACCGGCGTTTCCCCACCGTTCGCGAATCGATTCACAATATCCTCTTCGGGAGTCGACGGGTAAGAGTCCGAACCGTGAACGCAAACCGCATCGAAAAAAAATGCGGGGCGTGAGCTTTTTGCCGCGCGGAAGACGCGCTGTTTTTTACGCGCTAGCGACCGGTCGAACCGAAGCCGCCGCTGCCGCGGTCGGTTTCAGATAGCGCAGCCACGTCAACGAGTTCCGCGCGAACAACGGGAGCGACGACCATCTGAGCGATGCGCTCGCCGCGCCGGATCGTGAATGGCGCATCGCCGTGGTTGATCAGCAGCACGCTGATTTCGCCGCGATAGTCGGCATCGATGGTCCCCGGAGCATTCAGCACGGTGACACCGTGCTTCGCAGCCAGACCGGAGCGAGGGCGGACCTGCGCTTCGAATCCCTCCGGCAAGGCAAGAACCAGGGCGGTTGGAATCAGCGCATGCTTGCCTGGCGCGAGCGTCATCGGTGCGTTCTCAGGCACGGCGGCAAGCAGATCGAGACCGGCGGCGTGGAGGCTTTGATAGGCCGGCAGCGGCATTCCTTCGCCGTGCGGTAACTGCTTGACGTCAACTTTGACCACAACGCTCATGCGGAATGCGTCTCAACAGCTTCCGCGATGCGCGCGATCAGCGTGATCGCGACTTCGTCTTTTGTCATGGCAGGCCAAGGATCAATTTTGATTTTGTCGATCTTGATATCTCCATTGCTGTCGGCTCCATCGCGCGTCAGCAGATGCACCGTATTTCGGTCACCGCCCATCACGCCGGTCGCCGGCGAAACATCGTTGGCGACGATCCAGTCGCATCCCTTGCGCTTCAGCTTGGCCTTGGCGTTGTCGAGCAGGTGCTCGGTTTCGGCGGCGAAGCCGATCACCAGCTTCGGGCGCTTGCCGACTAGTTTTGAAACGGTCGCGAGAATGTCAGGATTTTCGACCATTTGCAGCGGCGGCATGCCCGCCGATGTTTTCTTCAGCTTCTGCGCGCCTTCGCTGGCAACACGCCAGTCGGCAACCGCCGCGGCGAAGATCGCGATATCCGCCGGCAGCGCAGCCTCAACCTGATTGAGCATGTCACGCGCAGACTCGACATGTTTCACCGTGACGCCCACGGGATCGTCGAGTTCGACCGGCCCAGAAATCAGAATCACATCGGCACCCGCGGCGTGCGCGGCGGCGGCGATCGCAAAGCCCTGCTTGCCGGAAGAACGGTTGGCGATGTAGCGCACGGGATCGATCGGCTCATGCGTCGGGCCCGCGGTGATCAGCACGCGCTTGCCGGCAAGCGGACGTGGTTGCGGCGGTCGCAAAAACTTTTCGGCGGCGGCGGCGATTTCCGTTGGCTCCGCCATGCGGCCGACGCCGGCTTCGCCCGCCTCCGCCATCTCGCCGGCGTTGGGCCCGATCATGCTGACACCGTCGCGTTGCAATTGCTCCGCGTTGCGGCGCGTAGCGGCGTTATTCCACATTAGTGGATTCATCGCCGGCGCCAGCAGGATCGGCCTGTCTGCGGCAAGCAAAATTGCGGAAGCCAAATCGTCGGCATGGCCGTTCGCCATCTTCGCCATCAGGTCGGCGGTGGCGGGTGCCACGATAATGAGATCGCATTCGCGCGCCAATCGAATGTGCCCGGCATCGAATTCGCTCTGCGGATCGAACAGGTCGGTGTAGCAGCGCTCGTTCGACAACGCGCTGGCGGCGAGCGGGGTGACGAATTGTTGCGCGGCGCGGGTCAGCACGCAACGGACGGAAAAGCCGTGTTCTTTCAAGCGCCTAATGAGGTCGAGCGCCTTGTAGGCGGCGATACCGCCGCCAATGATCAGGGTGACGCGCGATTGTCGTGTTGAAACAACGCGATGCGGCTCATCCAGGGGGCGCTGCGCCGCCGGCGAAAACGTTGCGGCGAATCCGGGGCGATTCTGTGATGCCTCGCGCAGGATGACCCGCACCTCATCCTCGACGGAACGGCCGTTCCGCGCGGCGCGCAGCCGCAGCTCGGCCTTGATCGCGTCGTCGAGTTTCCGGATGGTCAGGCTGGCCATCGATCAATCCAAGCAAATCTGACAGCAATGCTAGCATTTTCTAATTGCATTGCAATCAATTACCGAACGGCCCAGAGGATCCCAACGATTGTCACCGCGATGATCCAGACCGCCAGCGTACGCCACCGATTCCGGCGTCCCTCGGAGCGACCGATCTCCGCGATCGTCTCCGGCGACAGCGTGATGCCCTCGCGCGTCATGGTTTCGATCTGCTCCAGCACCGCGACCGAACGCGACGCGATCGACGGCAGGCTCGCGAGCACGCGGCCAAGTTCGCCGGCGCCGGAGATCGCGCCCTGAACTTTTCCGATCGGACCAAGATTGCGTTCGATCCATTCGCGCACCACGGGATCGGCAACCTTCCAGATGTCGAGCTTCGGATCGAAACTGCGCGCAACCCCTTCGACCACCACCATGGTCTTCTGCAGCAGGATCAGTTCGGGCCGCGTACGCATATCGAACAGTCCAGTGACCTCGAGCAGCAGCGTCAAAAGCTTCGCCATCGAGATTTCTTCAGCGGTGCGGTTATGGATCGGTTCGCCGATGGCGCGGATCGCTTGCGCGAAATTCTCCACCGAATGATGCGCCGGCACATAGCCCGCCTCGAAATGCACTTCGGCGACTCGGCGATAATCGCGCGTGATGAAGCCCAGCAGAATCTCCGCGAGAAATCTGCGCTCCTTCATGCCGAGGCGGCCCATGATGCCGAAATCCACAGCGACCAGTCGTCCGGCGTCGTCGAGGAACAGATTGCCGGGATGCATGTCGGCGTGAAAGAAGCCGTCGCGCAGCGCGTGGCGCAAAAAACTCTGGATCACCTTGCGGCCGAGATCCGGCAGATCGACTTGAGCCTGCTCTAGGCGAACATGATCGTTCAGCGCGATGCCGTCGATCCATTCCATCGTGAGAACGTTGTGCGTAGTGCGGTCCCAATCGACATTGGGGACGCGAAAGTCCGGATCGGCGGCGGTGTTCTCCGCCATCTCGGACATCGCGGCGGCTTCCAGCCTCAGATCCATTTCCATGGCGACGGAGCGCGACATCAGCCCGATGATCTCGATCAGCCGCAACCGCCGCGCTTCCGCCGAAAGCGCTTCGGCCTTGTGCGCGACATAGAAAAAATCCCCGAGGTCGCGCCGGAAGCGCGCGGCGACGTTGGGCCGCAGCACCTTCACCGCGACGGCTTTGCGCACGCCATCCTTTTCAGTCTCGCCGCGATGCACCTGCGCGATCGAGGCCGCGGCGACCGACGGACCGAAACTCGCGAACGCCTGCGTTACCGGCCGCTCCAGCGAGGTAGCGATCACGGTCTCCGCTTCCGCTTGCGAAAACGGCGGCAGCCGGTCCTGCAGGCTTTCCAGATCTCGCGCCATCGCGACGCCGACGACATCGGGCCGCGTCGCCAGAAACTGTCCAAGCTTCAGATACGCCGGCCCAAGCCGCGTCAACGCGCGCGACAAACGCCGGCCGGACTTGACGCCGGGCCGCTCGATCAGCCGCGCCAAACGCAGCACAAGGTGTCCCGGCGGCGGCACCAGCGAGGGATCGACGACGCCGAATACGCCTTCGCGCGCAAACACGAATCCGGCGCGCATCAGCCGCGCGATATGAGTGACGGCAGAAATCACAAGCGCCAGCCCGAATGCAGCGCGACGATGCCACCAGAGAGGCTTTGATGCTTGACGCGTGAAAATCCCGCGGCGCTGATCATCTCTGCGAAGACAGCAGGCTTGGGGAACTTGCGGATCGATTCGACGAGATAACGATAGGACTCGGCGTCGCCGGTCACGGCCTTGCCGAGCGATGGAATCACGTTGAACGAAAAAAGGTCGTAGAGTTTGTCGAGGCCGGGCATATCGACCGCGGAAAATTCCAGGCACAGAAAACGGCTTCCCTGTTTCAGCACGCGGAAGGCTTCGTTCAGCGCCAGATCGATGCGCGGCACGTTGCGGATGCCGAACGCGATGGTGTAGCCGTCGAAGCTGCGATCCGGAAATGCCAGCGCCTCGGCATTGCCTTCGACAAACGAAACGCGATCGTCGAGCCATTGCTTCGCCGCGCGCTCGCGGCCAACCGCGAGCATGTCGGAATTGATGTCGCAAACCGTGGCGTGAAAACCGGCGCCCGACGCTCTGGCCGCGCGGAAAGCGATATCGCCGGTACCCCCCGCGACATCGAGCAGCGCAAACGCCGCATCGCCACGCGGCGGATTGAGCGCGGTGACCATGATGTCTTTCCAGACGCGATGCAGCCCCGCCGACATCAGATCGTTCATCAGGTCGTAACGCGATGCCACGCTGTGAAATACGTCGTTCACCAGCGTCTGCTTGTCGTCCAGGGGAACGCTCCTGAATCCGAAATGCGCGGTTTGATCTGGGTGGTTCATCGTTCATACGCTTTCACACAATGACGGCCCAACCATAGCGCGCCCGGCGCAACAGCGCTATCGCGTCAGCCTCGCAAGGTGAATGCCCCGAGGGCTGTGATCTGCGCGCTATGACTAGTGAGTGCCTGGCAATCAAAGCGCGGCGACTGCAATTCCAAGCGAACGGGCTGCGGCAAGCAGACGCTCGTCATAACTCGCGAGTTTGACGTTTTCGCCGCGCCCTCGCAGATACTCAATCGTTGCAAGATGCAGGGCGTCGAGCGTGGAAACGGGAACCGGAAACGGCTCTAGCGCCCGCGCCAGAACCGGCGGCGTGAGTTCGACGAAGTTGACGGCGCCGATCAAAGCCCGCGCTTCCGCCTGATGCGATGGTGAAAGACGGCGTCCGTGGACCTTATTCCAGAGTTCATAGACAAGCAGCCGGCTCGATATCAGGCTTTCGTGCCAAAGCGTGAGCGGCGGAGCTTTCGTTTCATCAAAGACCTGGGCCAACACAACCGACGTGTCGAGATAGATCACCGCCGATCCCGATCGTCGCGGAGTTCGGCCATGATGTCATCGAAGGGCACACCATGGATTTTAGGACCGGGCGTGTATGGCGAACCAGTCGCCGGGGCGATACGCCCGCGCCGCACGTCTTCCGAAAGCAGCGGATTGGACTCCAGCGGATCGTCCGAGATGCACGGGGGCGTGATTTCAGCCACAACGTGCCCGCGGTCGGTCACCATCACAGTCTCGCCGGCAGCGGCAGCGCGGATATATTTGCTGAGATCGTTTTTCAGCGTTTTGATGCCGACTTTGCGCATGAAAAACAAGGTAGCTACCGGTAGCTACTTTGTCAATTCGCGGCCTGGACACAAACTCTGGGGGGTTGGGGTGGGGGCGCCGAGCAACGTATAACCGCGCAGCGGTTGCCGATGCGTTGCCTGCTAATAACAACGCTGTTTTGTCGCGAGGCCGATCGAGATGCCCGAACTCCCCGAAGTCGAAACCGTCCGGCGCGGGCTGCAGCCGGCGATGGAAGGCGCGAAAATCGTCGAGGCCGAAACCCGGCGCAAAGACCTTCGATTTCCGTTCCAGAAGGATTTTGTTGCCCGGCTCAACGGGCAAACCATCACCGGCATCGGCCGGCGCGCAAAATATCTCATGGCCGATCTCGCATCGGGCGACGTGCTGCTGATGCATCTGGGCATGTCGGGTTCGTTTCGCGTCATCGCCGACGAAAAGAAAACCGCGCCCGGAAAATTCCATCATCCGCGCCGCGAGGACCGCGCGCACGATCACGTGGTGTTTCACATGTCGTCGGGCGCAACCGTGATCTTCAACGATCCCCGCCGCTTCGGCTACATGAAGATTTTTCCGCGCAGCCAGATCGATAGCGAGCCGCTGTTGCAGGGTCTGGGCCCCGAGCCGCTCGGCAACGCCTTCGACGCCAGGATGCTCGCGCGCTCCTGCGCCAGCAAGAAGACTAGCCTGAAGGCGGCGCTGCTCGATCAGCGCGTTGTGGCGGGGCTCGGCAACATCTATGTCTGCGAGGCACTGTTTCGCGCGCATCTGTCGCCGCGCCGCCTTGCCGCGACGCTGGCGACGAAAAAGGGGGAGCCGACCGAACATGCCAAACGATTGGTAGCTGCGATTCATGCCGTGCTCAATCAAGCCATCAAGGCCGGCGGCTCTTCGCTGCGCGATCATCGCCAGACTTCCGGCGAGCTGGGCAATTTCCAGCATTCATTTCAGGTCTATGGCCGCGAAGGCAAGAAATGCGAGACGCCAAAGTGCGGCGGGGTTGTGAAACGGTTTACCCAGAATGGACGTTCGACATTCTGGTGCCCAAAGTGCCAGAAGTGAATCTGCTCTGAGCAACATGGGTCGCGCTCACCTAGTCGTCCCCGCGAAAGCCGGGACTCAGTACTCCAGGCGTCGGAATTCAAAAACCGATCTCGCAACAGAAAGCTACGCCTCGGCGCAAACATTGGCGACATGGCATACTGGGTCCCCGCTTTCGCTGGGACGACGGCAGAGCATGTCTCGTATTAAACCGACGATCCTGCGACCATCGCGCGCCGCGTGAGCCTTTCGGCCATTCCGGGAAGGTGCTATTTTTGCGGGCTCTTACGAAAAAAAATCGCAACGCGGGGGGAAGCGCAATGGCCGAACAGCAAATCCGTTTCGACGATGGCGCCGCCTACGAACGGATGATGGGCGTGTGGAGCCGCTCCGCCGGCGAAATCTTCCTGGATTGGGCAGCGCCGCGCTCCGGCCTGAAATGGATCGACGTCGGCTGCGGCAACGGCGCCTTCACCGAGTTGATCGTCGAGAAATATGCGCCCGCCGAGGTTCAGGGAATCGACCCGTCAGACGGACAGCTTGCCTATGCACGCACGCGTCCAGGAGCGCGCATCGCGCAATTCCAGAAGGGCAACGCCGAGGCGCTGCCATTTCCGGATCGCGGCTTCGATATCGCCGTGATGGCGCTGGTTATCTTCTTTGTGCCCGAACCGGCCACGGGCCTCGCCGAAATGGTGCGCGTGGTGACGCCCGGCGGCACCGTCGCGGCCTATGCCTGGGATATGGTAGGCGGTGGATTTCCATTGCGGCCGGTGCAGGCGGAATTGCAGACCATGGGCTTTGCGCCGGTTCTACCGCCAAGCTTCGAGGTTTCAAGGATCGAGGCGCTGCAAAGGCTTTGGACGGACGGCGGTCTCGAGGGTGTGGAAACGCGCCGGATAGACGTGCAACGGACCTTCAAGGATTTTGACGACTTCTGGGCTTCGAGCACGACCGGATCAATCGTCGCGACGGCCATCGCGGCAATGCCGCCGCAGGACGTCGAATTGCTCAAGACCAATTTGCGCGAGCGGCTTCCCGCGGATGCCGGGGGCCGCATTACCTATGGTGCTTGGGCCCACGCCGTGAAAGGCCGCGTGCCGGGGTAGCGCGCAGCGGCTCGATTTGTCGCGTCACCCCGCGTCCTCCAGAATCATCTGCGACGCTTTTTCGGCGATCATGATGACCGGCGCGTTGGTGTTGCCGGAGACCAGATCCGGCATGATCGAGGCATCGACAACGCGCAGGCCTTCGAGACCGCGGACCTTGAGCCGTGCATCAACCACCGCCAGCGGGTCGTTGCCCATCCGGCAGGTCGAGGTCGGATGGTAGATCGTGCTGCCGCGCTCGCGGCAGTAGTTCAGCAATTCCTCGTCGGTCGTAACGCTCGGCCCCGGCTCGGCCTCTTTGGTCACGTAGGGTTTGAGCGCGGGCGCGTGCAAAATCTTGCGTAGCACCTTGAGGCCTTCGACATTGGCGGTGCGGTCGGTTTCGGTCGCAAGATAATTGATGCGGATTTCCGGCGGCACACTGGGGTCGGCGCTTTTGATGCGCAGTGAGCCGCGGCTCTCCGGGCGCAACTGGCAAACCGATGCGGAGAACCCGGAAAACGAATGCAGCGCCTCGCCCATCTTGTCGGTCGAGAACGGCAGGAAGTGAATTTGGATATCCGGCGTCGCCAGCCGCGGATTGGTCTTGAAGAACGCGCCCGAGGTGCCGGCGGCGACCGTCAGCGGACCGCGCCGAAACGCGGCGTATTGCGCGCCGGCCATCATGCGGCGAACGGGATGGTTGAGGACGTCGTTCAGCGTCACGGTTTGGGCACAGCGCATCACCATGCGCACCTGCATATGGTCCTGCAGATCGTGGCCGACACCGGCTGCATCAAGCACGACAGCGATGCCGTGTTTGGTAAGCAGATCGGCGGGGCCGACGCCGGAAAGCTGCAACACCTGCGGCGAATTGTACGCGCCGCTCGAGACCAGCACTTCCTTGCGCGCCCGCGCGGTGCGTAGCGTTCCGTTCTGCTTGTATTCGACGCCGGCGGCACGGCGTCCCTCGAACAGAATGCGCTGCGCCAGTGCCGAGGTTTCCACGCGCAGGTTGCCGTGACGCCGCGCCGGCCGCAGATACGCCACCGCGGTGCTCGCGCGTCGGCCGCGCCGCGTCGTGGTCTGGAAAAATCCCGCGCCTTCCTGCGACGCGCCGTTGAAGTCGGGGTTGGTCGGGATGCCGGTCTGCGCGGCCGCGGTGACGAAAGCCTCCGAAAGTGGATCGTGATGCCGCCAGTCCGACACCGGCAGCGGGCCGCCCGCGCCATGAAAATCGTCCGGGCCGCGCTGCTGACCCTCGGCCTTCTTGAAGAACGGCAGCACGTCGTCGTAACCCCAGCCGCTGTTGCCGAGTTGGCGCCAGCGATCGTAGTCCTCGTGCTGGCCACGCACGTAAAGCAAGCCGTTGATCGAGGAGGAGCCGCCGAGCACCTTGCCGCGCGGCTGAAACACCTTGCGGCCGTTGAGGCCCGGCTCCGGCTCGGTCTGGTACATCCAGTTGACTTTCGCGGCCTTGAACAGCTTTCCGTAACCCAGCGGCACGTGGATCCAGGGGCTGGAGTCTTTCGGGCCCGCTTCGAGCAGCAGCACCGAGTGCTTGCCCGATGCGCTGAGACGATTGGCCAGCACGCACCCGGCTGACCCCGCACCGACGATGACGTAGTCGAACTCGGCGGCCGCGGATTTGTCGGGTGGGGGATTTCGGGACACGCGCACTACTTCCTCACACAGATGACGCGGACGACCGACGCTTTTGCTTCCGTGGATGAACCGTTCGCAGGTACGCCATTGCTTTTGAGAAATCCGCGCACGATATCCGCGTTGACGAGGCTCGCCCGTGAAGGCGGCGCGGCCGTCGGCCCCGCAACCACCACCGGCTTCAGCAGTGCGATGCCGGCGAACTTGCCTTCGCTGTCGAGCGCCGCGGCGCCGGAAAATCCCAGGCCGGGCGCCGGCGTCAGCGCCAGATCGCCATTGGTGCCGACCGGCGCGACGAATGATTTGACGCTGCTGACAGCCGCGCCGCCGCCCTGATTCTGCGGGTCGGCGATCCCCGTGAGCTCAAGTTGTGGTTTTGCGTCGCCGCCACCCAGTGCCAGCGGTTTTAAGCCTCGCGCGCCGTACACGCGCAGCAAAGCGAGATCGTGATCCTTGTCTTCCGCGGCCCGGTCGGCGTTGCCATAACCGGCGACTACGATCGCCAGACAGCCATCGGTCACCTGACGGTCGGTGACCACAGCGCCGTCATCGCTGACGACGACGCCGGTACCGTATTCGACGGTTTTGCGCGGCCCCGGTCCAGCCTGAGCGCCCGATGGAAACGGATTGAAGGTGCCGGACATCGCAATCACCACCGGCTCCATGGTGCCTTCGGTGGCTTGATCGTAGAGGATGGTGAGGATGCGGACTTCCGCGTCCTTGTAAGCGCCGCGCGCGTAGAATTTCTTCAGGCCCTGCGTACCCGAGAGTACGAAGAAATCCGGCTTGACCACGCTGTATTCGATCTTGCGGCCGGGCGGCTCCTTCTTCTCTTGATCGGCAAGTTTCCCGGCGGTCGGATTGGCTTCCTTGCGCCGCGAAAGCTGAATCTGGATGGTCCCGGTGGTGGACGCCCATTTCGAGCCGTTGGCGTCGCTGCTTTGTTGTGGCACCAGTTTTGCCGGAATGCCGAGGCGCGCGCCGCTGACCGCATCGGTGACCATCTTCCAGCCGACGTTTTCCTGCTGGTGCTTGGCGGCATCGGAAAGCACGCCGCGTTCCTGGGGATTGAGCACGCCGGTCTGCTTGGCGCCGCGATCTTTCTGGAATTCCTTGATCGCGGCCACCATGCGCTCGCTGACTTCGCCGTTGATGGCGCCGTTGTATTGCGCGGCCCAGGCCAAATCAGACTGCAGCGTCATGCGTTCGCCCTGCGCCATGGCATTGGCGGTGTCGGCGGGGGTCTGCAGCGCCGGGCTGGCCGCGGCAACCGCCGGCTTCGGTTTGCCGCCCTTCGCCGCGCGCGGCGTCGTCTGTGCCTGCGCGGTACCGGCGATCAGCGCGACAAGGGTTGCGGCCAGCATCGATCTCATGACAATTCCTGTGTTGACGCGCGCGCAATTAAGCACATCTGTTTTGGGGCGCAACAGCGGCTCGTCATTCCGGCATTCGTCGTTGAAAGCAATTCATGCTCACCCCAGACGAACTCGAACGCTACGCTCGTCACATCGTGCTGCGCGAGGTCGGCGGCCCCGGACAGGCCGCGCTGAAGGCAGCGCGCGTGCTGGTGATCGGCGCTGGAGGACTGGGCGCGCCGGTGCTGATGTATCTCGCCGCCGCCGGCGTCGGCACGCTTGGCGTGATCGACGACGACACCGTGTCGCTGTCCAATCTGCAGCGGCAGATCATTCACGCCACGCCCGATATCGGCAGCCTTAAGGTCGAAAGTGCCGCTGCGAAAATTCATGCGCTCAATCCGCATGTGAAATTCGTGGCGCATGACATGCGGCTCGATGCCGACAATGCGATGGCGCTGATCAGCGCTTATGATCTGGTGCTCGACGGCTCGGATAATTTCGCGACGCGCTATCTGGTGTCGGATGTGTGCTATCTGGCGAAGAAGCCGCTGATCACGGCGGCGCTCGGCGTGTTCGACGGCTCGCTGACCACTCTGCGGCCGTTCGAGCGCAACGCCGCGGGCGAACTCAACCCGACCTACCGCTGCCTGTTTCCGGAAGCGCCGCCGCCGGGCATGGTGCCGGCCTGCGCCGAGGCCGGTGTGATGGGCGCGCTCGCCGGTGTGCTGGGATCGATGATGGCGCTGGAGGCGATCCGCGAGATCGTCGGCTTCGGCGAAGGACTGGTCGGCCGGCTGTTGATGGTCGATGCCCGCGCGATGCGGTTCGAGACGCTGCGCTATGCGCGCGACCCGGCCAACCCGCTCAATGGCGATCAGCCTACGATTGAAGATTTGACCAGGGATAGATGAATCTTAGGGCGGGCGATGACAACGCAAAACATCACCAGTATCGTCATTCCGGGGCGCGCCTCTTGCGCGAGCCCGGAATCCGTAATCCCCGTGGTCGAGATGGCTTACTATGTCTATTTCCTCGCCAGCAGAAAACACGGCACGCTATATCTTGGTGTTACCAAAGATATTGTTCGGCGAGTGTATGAGCGTCGCGGCAAGCACGGCGATGGGTTCACTTCACGTTACGGCGTGGATAAGCTCGTCTGGTTCGAAATGTATGATGAGCCCTTGTCGCTATCGCTCGCGGGAAAGAACTAAAGAAATGGCGACGAGACTGGAAAATCCGCCTCATTGAAAAGCAAAATCCTGAGTGACTGGATTTGTATCCCGGCATTTGCAGTTGACAGCAGGGGTTATGCAATTCCGGGCTCGCGCGCCCCGGAATGACTGAGCCTACAGCATCCCCGGCAGCACGCGGTCCGGCGGCTTGTGGTTGTCGAGGAAGGTCTTGATGTTGATGATGACCTTCTCGCCCATCTCGACGCGACCCTCGATCGTCGCCGATCCCATGTGCGGCAGCAGCGTCACCTTGCCGGTCTTCGCCAGCCGCACCAGTTTCGGATTGACCGCCGGCTCGTTCTCGAACACATCGAGCCCCGCGCCCCCGATGTCGCCGGCTTCGATCAGCTTGACCATGGCATCCTCGTCGATCACCTCGCCACGCGCGGTGTTGACGACATAGGCTTCCTTGCGAATCAGTTTCAGGCGCCGCGCCGACAGCAGATGGAACGTAGCTGGCGTGTGCGGACAATTCACCGAGATGATGTCCATCCGCGCCAGCATCTGGTCGAGGCTTTCCCAGTAGGTCGCGCCAAGTTCGTCGGCGATGCGCGGCGCCACCGGCTTGCGGTTGTGATAGTGGATCTGCAGGCCGAAGGCCCGGGCGCGCCGCGCCACCGCTTGCCCAATGCGGCCCATGCCGATGATGCCGAGCCGCTTGCCGCCGATGCGGTGGCCCAGCATCCAGGTCGGCGACCAGCCCGGCCAGTCCTTGCCCTCGGTGAGGATGGCTGCCCCTTCGATGAGCCGGCGCGGCACCGACAGAATCAGCGCCATGGTCATGTCGGCGGTGTCTTCGGTCAGCACTTTCGGCGTGTTGGTGACGGTGATGCCGCGCGCGAGCGCCGCGGTGACGTCGATATTGTCAACGCCGTTGCCGAAATTGGCGATCAGCTTCAGCCGGGATTCGGGCTGCTCCAGCAGATCCTTGGTGATTTCGTCGGTTACCGTCGGCACCAGCACGTCGGCTTCGCGTATTGCCTCTGCGATCTGCTCCGATGTCATCGGCGTGTCGTCGAGATTGAGCCGCGCATCGAACAATTCGCGCATCCGGGTCTCGATGGAATCCGGCAGCTTGCGGGTCACGACCACCAAAGGCTTTTTCTTCACCGGCATACCTTGCTCTGCGCAGGCTTTCGGCCCGGCCGTTCAGTCCGCATTAACCCGGGTGTTTGAAACTGCCGCTGCTGCGATCACGGTGTTTCCTCGGGTTTCCTCCAGTTTCCATGGGGCAGATTCAGGCGTTGTCCTGAATTCCATGGGGTTTGGTTCTGTCTAGCAGAAGACCGGCTCAAGACAAGAACCGGGCAAGAAGCGGAAGGAACGGCGAAAAGCACCGGCGGCATTGTTGGGGGCGTAAATTCTATGGCGTTCAGGCGTTTGTTTTCTGTCGCGATGCTCGCAGTCGCGGTCGTCGCAAATTCAACGGTACCCGGTTTTGCCGCCAAGGATGCGGCGACATCCGCCAGCGGGTTGCCGGTGCCGCGCTACGTCAGCCTCAAATCCGACCACGTCAATGTTCGGGCCGGCCCGACCAAGGACAATGACGTCGCCTGGGTCTATACCCGCTCGGGACTGCCCGTCGAGATCACCGCCGAATTCGAAAACTGGCGCCGGGTGCGCGATTCCGAAGGCGCCGAGGGCTGGGTCTACCATTCGCTGCTGTCGGGACGGCGCACCGCCGTCGTCACCACCAAGACCAAGGACGAGCTGGCGCCGCTTTACGACCGCGCCGATTCGGCCAGCGCGGTGGCGGCGCGTTTGCAGAACGGCGTCGTCGCGCAGGTCAAGCGTTGCGCCAACGGCTGGTGCCGCGTGATGGGCACGGGCTTCGACGGCTGGATCGAGCAGCAGCGGCTGTGGGGCGTCTACGCCGACGAAAAGGTGGAGTGAGCGCCTAGTCGGCGATGCCGGGGTCGGGCGGATCGATGCCCAAGGCGGTCGCGAGTGCGGTCAAGTGATCCTGCTCGTCGACCAGGATGTCGCGAATGCTCTCGGCAATCGCAAATTCATTCAAGGCGTCGGCCTGGCGAACGCGTCGGCGATAGTGGCGAATGGTTTCCTTCTCGTTCTCCAGATCGAAGCGAAGCATGTCTTCGGCTTTCTCCGAGGTCTTTACCGGTTTCGGCGTCACCGACGGCATGCCGCCGAGATAATCGATGTGGGCCGCGACTTTCAGCGCATGCGTCAGCTCCTCCTTGGCATGAACCTCCAGCTCGTCGGCGATGTTCATGTAAGCGGCACCCTTGAGCACCTGCGAGTAGTTCACGTAGGCGATGATCGCCTGATATTCGCGTGACAGATCCTCGTTCAGGCCCTCGATGAGGATCTTTCTGGTAATCGCTGCTTCTTTCGAACTCGGCATAGCTTCAAGACCTTTCGTCGGGAGAACCTTCCGGCATTCGCCTGGATAGCATAACGCCGGCAGTGCTCAAGATAAGCGGTTTCTGACGTCGGGACGCAAAAAAGCCGAGGGTTTAGCCCTCGGCCTTTTTGCTTTCAGAGCGTCGTAGATCAGTTAAACAGCGTAAATGCCGGCTTTTCTGCGAGGTTGATGGTGGTACGCCCGCCGTTCATTTCCTTCATCTGCTTGATGTAGTTTTCTGGCCAGACCAGATGGAACGGCGTCTTGAGGCCCATGAAATCGGCGATTTTGCCGACAAAGCCCGTGCAATTGTTGGTCTGCGCATTCCACCAATGCGATGTCGCCTGCAGTTCGTGGATGTGGGCGAATACGACCTTGGCGTCCGCCTCGCTCAGATAGACCCGGTAGCTAGCCGTCAGATATTCTTCGTCCAGGTCGCCGTAGCTCGCACCGGTCTCGGCGGGAACCCAAGTCACATGACCCAGCATATATTCGGCTTCTTCACCCTTCGGATGCAGCCCGGCGACATCGACCTTCTTGTCGGAAGTCTTGCCGTACCAGACAAAGGCATGGCCGTAGGAAGCCGCGGTGCGCGCCCGGAAATCCACGTAATAGGGCAGCTTGGTCGATGGCGTGGTGCTGCCAATCTGTTTGCGCTTGACCAAAGCCGGCTTGGCATCGCCCGCTGCCGACCCGACTTCCGAAGTGGGAGCAATCGAGGCAGTGGTGATTTTTGGCTTGGTCGAGGCCGGCTTGGCGGACGCAGCGTCTGCCGGCATCGTGGTGGCGACCGCCGATGCGACGGTGGTGCGCTTGGCCAGCTTGCGCGCCGTATTGGCCGTCGCAGCGGTTGCAGCCGTGCTCTTTTCAGAGGGTGCCTGATCGTAGGTGGCGACGTCGGCGCTATACGCCGCGATTTGCTGGGCGTGAGCCGATTCGAGGGCAAAGCCGGACACCGACAGGAGGCTCAATGCCCCGATCAGACGCAGCAATCCCCGTTGATTTTGAATGTTTTTCACGTCAGGGTCCCACAAACAGTGACATCCTGCTGTCGTATGTACAGCGCCCGACAGAGGACTAGACAGGCTTCACACGGCAACCTTAGCTGCCGCGTGAATATTTAAGCGAAAACCAGGGAGATTAGCCCTTGGTGACGAGCGGCGCCTTGCCGATCGGAGCCTTACCAATCGGGGACTTCCCGATCGGGGTCTTGCCAATCGGCATCTTGCCGACGGGGGCCTGCGAATAAACCGGCTGCGGACGGGGCAGATCGGCGGCGGAAGCCGCGCCTGCAACGAACAGCGAACCGATGGCGACGAGAACAATCTTCTTCATGGCTTTACTCCTTTGCATGTGGCCAGAAACACTTCACGAAGCTCTGAATGCAAAGCGAAGGTACCTTGCCAAACGTCACATCGCAATCTTGCGGATGGCGTTTTGGAGGTTCGGACGGTTGTTTTGGGCGAGGTGTGATATTAAAAACACGCGGCTGGCTCCAATCCCGGCAGGGATGAGGCTGTTGCCTCTAAAAGAGTCGCCTTTTGGGAGGGTTTTGGGCTTTCCCGGCAGCGTTCGAATCGGTGCGGGTCGGACGTGGGTCAATCCCATGGGTGCGAATCTGTGAAAGTTGCGGATCAGGACGCGGTGACAGCCAGATCACGAGAACTCTTTCGTGCCCACGCGGTGAGTCGCGCCATCGCGGCGGCTTGTGTTGCCGGGGCGGCAGTCGGCGCCATGTCCGGTTCCGCTCTGGCGCAAGGCCAATCCGCCGCTGAGGCCTGCCTTGCGATGAACCAGATGCTTTCGCCCGGCGCGGCGCTGCCGCGAACGGCAAAGATTATCAAGACCGGCGGCGCGCTCAAAATCGTAGCGATCGGCTCATCCTCGACGGTTGGTCTTTGGCAGACCGACCCGGCCGCCACCTATCCCGGCGTGCTGACGGCCGAACTGATGCGGTTGAAGCCGGCGCTGCGGCCTACCATGGTCAACAGCGGCCGCAATGGCGATACCATCCCGGGCAATGTCGCACGCTTCGATCAGGACGTGTTCGCGCACGCGCCCGATCTCGTGGTTTGGCAGGTCGGCACCAACGACGTGACCTGGCTGCAGAGCGCCGAGGGCCTGACGCAGAAGATCGCCGATGGCGTGCGCGCGTTAAAGGCAGGCGGGGCCGACGTGATCCTGATGGACCAGCAATACGCGCCGATGATCCTTGCTTCGCAATATTCCAAGATGCAGGCGAGCATCGCGGACGCGGCGCGGCAGGAACACGTCGCGCTGTTCTCGCGTTTCGAATTGATGCACCGTGCGGTCGATGCCGGGCTTCCCATGAGCGCGCTGGTGGCGTGGGACGGGCTGCACAATTCAGCCGCGGGATATGATTGCACCGGCCGCGCACTGGCGCGAGCGATCATAGCTGTGACCGACAACGGCGCGACGCCGCCTCGGGCGCATGCGGCGAAGCGGGCGAAGTGAATTAAATTAAATGGTGTGCGAGGAAGTCAGCGCTTCTTGCGCAGCCGCACGACCATGTCGACGCGGCTGATCTCATAGCCCTCGGGGACTTCGGGCATCTTCTGCAGCACCAGATGCGGGTCGGGAATGTCGACCAGCTCGTGGCTGTTCTCGACGTAGAAGTGATGATGCGCGGTGACGTTGGTGTCGAAATAAGTCTTGGTGCCATCGACGCTGACCTGCCGCAGCAGTCCCGCGTCGGTCAGCTGATTGAGGGTGTTGTAAACCGTTGCAAGCGACACCGGCACTTTGGCCTGGGTGGCTTCCTCGTAGAGCATTTCCGCGGTGAGATGGCGGGCGCCCTTGCCGAACAGCAGCCAGCCCAGCGCCATGCGCTGCCGCGTCGGGCGCAATCCCGCCGTCTGCAGCATCTCGTTGACGTCATGCCAAGGACAGCCGGTCAGCGCTGGTTGCCGGCCATGCGCCAGGGCAGCCACCGCGGCATCGTCCTCATAGGACCATGATATTCTCGATCATACTCACGGCAGGCACCCGATCGCCCTTAACCAACCCATTGCGATGACTATAAGAAAGAAAGCGATCAGATGCAAGTTTTTCGCAACTGGGTTCGTTCTAAGGAACTGCCCGGCGAGACCACTCCGGTGCGCTGCTTTGCCGCTCCGCAGGTGCCGTGATAGAGAGCGCGCGTGAGGGGGCTAATCCCATAGAGTCCTTGCAGATTCGATTGGCAGCACCAGTTTCAGTGCCATCGTCCAACAATACTCCAACAGGGGCCTGGAAACGCAGCATGCAGGAGCAGCGCGGAAGCTACGAATACGAGGATTTGCTTAGCTGCGGCCGCGGCGAGCTGTTCGGCCCGGGCAACGCCCAGCTGCCGCTGCCGCCGATGCTGATGTTCGACCGCATCAGCGAGGTTTCGGCGACTGGCGGAGAGCACGGCAAGGGCCTGATTCGCGCTGAACTCAACGTCAATCCGGATCTCTGGTTTTTCGGCTGCCATTTCAAGGGTGATCCGGTGATGCCTGGATGCCTCGGGCTCGATGCGCTCTGGCAGATGGTCGGCTTCTTTCTCGGCTGGAGCGGGGGCCTCGGCCGCGGGCGCGCGCTTGGCGTCGGGGAATTGAAATTCTCCGGCACGGTTCCGCCGACCATCAAGAAGATTATCTACAATATCGACATCAAGCGCGTGATGCGCTCCAGGCTGTGGCTGGGCATTGCCGACGGCTGGCTTTCCGCCGATGGCGAGATTATCTATCGCGCCAAGGATCTGAAAGTCGGTTTGATCAAGCAGAGCGCCGCCGTGTCGTCGGCAACTTGAACAACGCGCGGCCAAGACGGTCGGCCTTTCAACAACAACGCAGTGACGGGGCGAGATGATGAGGCGGGTAGTCATCACCGGGATGGGCATCGTCTCATCGATCGGAAACAACACCCAGGAAGTGCTCGCGAGCCTTTATGAGGCCAAGTCCGGCATCACGCGCGCCGAGAAATACGCCGAGCTGGGCTTTCGTTCGCAGGTGCAGGGCGCGCCGACCGTCAATCCGGCTGACGTGATCGACCGTCGCGCGATGCGTTTCCTCGGCGAAGGTGCGGCGTGGAATCATATCGCCATGGAGCAGGCGATTCAGGACTCGGGACTCGAGCCCTCCGATATTTCCAACGAGCGCACCGGCATCATCATGGGCTCCGGCGGACCGTCCGCGCGCACCATCGTCGACGCCGCCGACATCACCCGCACCAAGGGGCCGAAACGCGTCGGGCCGTTCGCGGTGCCGAAGGCGATGTCGTCCACCGCGTCCGCGACGCTGGCGACCTGGTTCAAGATCAAGGGCGTCAACTATTCGATCTCGTCGGCCTGCGCGACGTCGAACCATTGCATCGGCAATGCTTACGAGACCATCCAGATCGGCAAGCAAGACATCATTTTCGCCGGCGGTTGCGAGGAACTCGACTGGTCGCTGTCGGTGCTGTTCGACGCCATGGGCGCGATGTCGTCGAAGTATAACGCCACGCCGTCCACCGCGTCGCGGGCGTACGACGTCAGCCGCGACGGGTTCGTGATCGCCGGCGGCGCAGGCGTCGTCGTACTGGAAGAACTGGAACACGCCAAGGCGCGCGGCGCGCGCATCTACGGTGAAGTCATCGGCTACGGCGCCACTTCCGACGGCTACGACATGGTCGCGCCCTCGGGTGAGGGCGCGGAACGCTGCATGCGCATGGCGATGGCGACGGTGAATACCAAGGTCGACTACATCAATCCGCACGCGACCTCGACGCCCGCCGGCGATCCGCCGGAAATCGCGGCGATCCGCAAAGTGTTCGGCACCGGCGACAAATGCCCGCCGATCTCAGGCACCAAATCTCTGACCGGACATTCGCTCGGCGCCACTGGCGTGCAGGAAGCGATATATTCGCTCTTGATGATGAACAACGGTTTCATCTGCGAGAGCGCCAACATCACCGAGCTCGATCCCGTTTTCGCGGACATGCCGATCGTGCGCAAACGCATCGATAACGCCAAGGTCGGCACGGTGTTGTCGAATTCATTCGGCTTCGGCGGCACCAACGCCACTTTGGTATTCAAGCGGATGGATGCGTGAACACACTCGCCATTCTTTCTTCACCTCCCCCCTTGAGGGGGAGCGAAAGGCGGCCATCGGCCGCCGCCCTCAAGAATGACGCCGAGACGACGTCTCGGCTACGGCGAAGCATCGGGAGGGGGGTACACTCCCGGCTTCACCGTCGAACGCTTTCGGTTGCAGCTACCCCCCTCCCTAACCCTCCCCCTCAAGGGGGGAGGGGACAGCGTCGCGGCGGGTGGCAATGCAAGACCTGATGCACGGCAAGCGCGGACTGATCATGGGCGTCGCCAACGATCATTCGATCGCGTGGGGAATCGCAAAGACCCTCAGCGCGCAGGGCGCGGAGCTTGCCTTTACCTATCAAGGCGAGGCGCTCGGCAAGCGCGTCAAGCCGCTGGCGCAATCGCTCGGTGCGAAACTGGTGCTGCCCTGCGACGTCGAGGATCTCGCCAGCGTCGATGGTCTATTTGCGACGCTAAAGGAAAACTGGGGCAAGCTCGACTTCGTCGTCCACGCCATTGGCTTTTCCGACAAGAACGAATTGAAGGGCCGTTACGCCGACACCAGCCGTGCGAACTTCTCGCGTACCATGGTGATCTCTTGCTTCTCGTTCACCGAAATCAGCAAGCGCGCTGCCGAGCTGATGCCGGACGGCGGCTCGATCGTCACGCTGACCTTCGGCGGATCGACGCAGGTGATGCCGAATTATAACGTCATGGGCATAGCCAAGGCCGCACTCGAGGCATCGACGCGCTATCTGGCGGCTGATTTCGGCCGCCAGGGAATTCGTGTCAATGCCATCTCGGCAGGCCCGGTCCGGACTCTTGCCGGCTCAGGCATCGGCGATGCGCGCGCGATGTTCGGCTTTATGCAAAAGCATTCGCCACTGGGCCGCGGCGTCACGCTCGACGAACTCGGCGGTGCCGCGCTGTATCTGCTGAGCGACCTGTCCACCGGCGTCACCGGGGAAATCCACTACGTGGATTCAGGCTACAACATCATCTCGATGCCGCGCCCCGATGAGCTGAAGGGGGAGTGATTTTCACCTCCCCGGGAGGGCGTCGTCCCCGCGAAGGCGGGGACCCATCACCCCTGGCATTGGTTGTGACGCGAGGCAGCCGAAACGAGGATACTTGCGCTACCCCGGAGCATTGACGACACGGCGTATGGGTCCCCGCCTTCGCGGGGACGACAAACAGAGCATCCCGCCGCGATTTTCTCCGCGCGCGCGAACGCCGAGCGTGCCGCGCAGCGGTCGATGTAGCGATCGAACGACGGCCGCGACGGCGCCATCTTGAACAGCCGCACCGCGAAATTCAGTCCCGATCCGATCGCGATGTCGGCGGCCGAAAATGTATCGCCGAGAATCCACGGGCCCTTCTCCAGCGCGGCGTCGAGCACGTCGAACACGCGTTGCGCATCGCCCCAGCCGGCGGCGACGGAGTTCATCTCGATCTTGGTGGCGAGCTGCACCATCGCGGGCTCGATGCAGCCCGGCGCGAAGAACAGCCAATACAAATACTTTGCGCGCAGGGGATCGCCGACCGGCGGCGCGAGCTTCGCTTGCGGCGTGCGCTCGGCGACGTAAGCGCAGATCGCGGCGGCTTCGGCCAGCGTCGCGTCGCCGTCCTGCAGCGCCGGCACTTTGCCCATCGGATTGATCTTCAGAAACTCCGGCGTCTTCTGCGCGCCGGTGGAAATGTCGGTCAGCACGCGCTCATACGGCACGCCGGTCTCTTCCATCAGCCACAGCGCGGTGAACGAGCGCGACCGAGGTGACCAGTAAAGTTTCATCATTTGGAATTTCCTTCTTACTTCCCTCTCCCCTCGTGGCAGAGGGTGTCGAGCATCGTCAGATGCGAGACGGGTGAGGGGGCGTGAACGAACGACGCGCCGACCCCCTCACCCGCCCTCGATGCTGCGCATCTTGGGCACCCTCTCCCACGAGGGGAGAGGGGACGATGAACACTTACTCCGCCGCCTGCAGCATCGACGGGTCGCCGTGCGCCAGATCGAAGCGGTCGGCATTCATCACCTTCACCCATGCCGCCACGAAATCGCGCGCGAACTTCTCTTTCGCGTCGGCGCACGCATAGACTTCCGCGAGCGCGCGGAGCTGCGAGTGCGACCCGAAGATCAGGTCGACGCGGGTGCCGGTCCATTTCGCCGCATTGGTTTTGCGATCGCGGCCCTCGTACAGACCATCGGTGCCGGGGGTTTGCCACACCATGGTCATATCCAGCAGATTGACAAAGAAGTCGTTGGTCAGCTTGCCGGGCTGCTTGGTGAAGACGCCATGCCTGGAGTCTGCGGCGTTGGCGCCGAGCACACGCAGGCCCCCGACCAGCACCGTCATTTCCGGACCCGTCAACCGCAGCAGATGCGCGCGGTCGACCAGCGCTTCCTCGGGCTGCATGAACTGAGTCTTCGCTGCTGAGATAGTTGCGGAAGCCGTCGGCGCGCGGCTCCAGCGGCGCAAACGACGCCGCGTCTGTCTGTTCCTGCGAGGCGTCGCCACGGCCCGTGGTGACGGGAACGTCAACCGACACTCCCGCGTCTTTGGCCGCCTTTTCCACCGCCGCCGAGCCGCCGATCACAATCAGATCGGCGAGCGAGACGTTTTTGACGAAATCCTTCTGGATCGCTTCGAGCTTCGACAGCACCGTCTTGAGTTGCGCAGGCTGGTTGACCTCCCAGTCCTTTTGCGGGGCAAGCCGGATGCGCGCGCCGTTGGCGCCGCCGCGCTTGTCGGAGCCGCGGAACGTCGAAGCCGACGCCCACGCGGTCGAAACCAGTTGCGACACCGTCAGCCCTGAGCCAAGGATTTGCTCTTTAAGCGACGCTACGTCCGCATTGGATAGCTTCGTGCCGGATGGAATCGGGTCCTGCCAGATCAGCGTTTCCTTCGGCACCAGCGGCCCGAGGTAACGCACGACCGGCCCCATGTCGCGATGCGTGAGCTTGAACCACGCGCGGGCGAACGCATCCGCGAACTGATCCGGATGCTCGTGGAAGCGCTTCGAGATTTTCCCGTAAGCCGGATCGAAACGCAGCGCGAGGTCGGTGGTCAGCATCGTCGGCAGATGCTTCTTCGACGGATTGTGCGCGTCCGGAATTACAGCTTCGGCGTTCTTTGCGACCCACTGTTGCGCGCCGCCAGGGCTCTTGGTCAGCTCCCATTCGTATTTGAACAGGTTGTCGAAGAAGAAATTGCTCCACTTCGTCGGGGTCTGCGTCCAGGTGACTTCCAGACCGCTGCCGATCGCGTCGCCGGCCATGCCGGTGCCGTGCTTGCTGTGCCAGCCGAGCCCCTGATGCTCGATAGCGCCGCCTTCCGGATCGATGCCGACCAATGAAGGATCGCCCGCGCCGTGGGTCTTGCCAAACGTATGTCCACCCGCGATCAGCGCGACGGTTTCCTCGTCGTTCATTGCCATGCGGAAGAATGTCTCGCGGATGTCCTTTGCCGAGGCGACCGGATCAGGATTGGCATTCGGGCCTTCGGGGTTGACGTAGATGAGGCCCATCTGCACCGCGCCGAGCGGCTCTGCCAATTCGCGTTCGCCGCTGTAGCGCTCATCGCCGAGCCACGTTCCCTCGGGACCCCAATAGAGTTCTTCCGGCTCCCAGGTGTCGGCGCGGCCGCCCGCAAAGCCGAACGTCTTGAAGCCCATGTCTTCCAGCGCGACGTTGCCCACCAGCACGAACAGATCGGCCCATGAAAGCTTGGCGCCATATTTCTGCTTGATCGGCCACAGCAGGCGGCGCGCCTTGTCGAGGTTGACGTTGTCAGGCCATGAGTTCAGCGGCGCGAAGCGCTGCTGCCCGGCGCCGGCGCCGCCGCGGCCGTCGGTGGTGCGATAGGTGCCCGCCGAGTGCCACGCCAGGCGAATGAACAGTCCGCCGTAATGCCCGAAGTCGGCCGGCCACCACTCCTGGCTGTCCGTCATCAACGCATGCAGGTCCTTGATCACGGCGTTGAGGTCGAGCGTTTTGAATTCCTTGGCGTAGTCGAACGCTTTGCCCATCGGATCGGCGGACGGATGATTGGTATGGAGCATGCCGATGTCGAGCGCTTCCGGCCACCAGTTGCGGTTGCGGTGTCCACTTTTGCCGCCCGTGAACGGGCATTTGCCCGCGCCCTTGTCATCCGTTTTTGCGTCCATTGTTTTTCTCCGCGAAGGGTTGGATTGGGAGTTGTCGCTGCGCATCGACCGCGCTGCAAACATTTCCGCTTTCAATGAGTTGTATGTGCCGAGCGAATTCTGCGCCCATGATGTGTCGATAGTTTGAAAGATATCCGGCGCTCGGTCCAGTCGAATTGTCTGCGTCGCAATGACGAAATCAAAAATTAGGGCGGCCTATAAGCCGCCCCCAAATACGCACTGGGTTCGCTAAAAAGTTCGGTCAGTTATGGTCTGCCGGCGACGGAGAACTGGGGCGCCCGAAAAAGTTGAAGCCATCATCCGCGCGCTCGAAAGCGAGTTCGGGCTTGGCAGACTGGCCATCCTCAAATTGCGGCTGCCTCATTCGGGCAACGGCCTGCGCTCTTGCCTTTTGCTGAGCATAATATTTGCGCCGCTCGGCTCTTCGCTGCACACGCTGCTGCCGGGCCAATCTTTCCCGATCGTCGCGCCCGTTCGACTCAGCCGCGCCTGGCTGATCTGCCGGATTCGCTACAGTGGCCGCCTGCTGCGTCTGCGGTGCGGCCGTTTGGGGCACTGGCGCAACCGCGGCTTGGGTCGCCTCGGCAGCGCCGGGCTGAACTGGTTGAGCGGGCGCAGTAATTGGAACGATCCGCGCTTCGATCTTCGGTGCGTCGTCAGCTGGTGTGTTATTGCGCGCCGGCGCCGAATCGGAATGGGCTAGCCGGTCGACCCGCGATTGCGCGGGGGTATCTTTCACGGCGGAATTCGTGAGCACCACGCCGCCGCCGAAACCGAGCGCGACGGCTCCAACCACGGTTCCAACCCCGATGAGATATGAAGGCATTGAAAAATTCATGACTGGCTCCGGCGTACTTTCTCCCAACGCGCGGCGCTCGGGCAGGTTCCTGCTTGCCACTTTTTCCTTCATCACCGCGCCAGTGCAACCGCCCATGATTTGAAGGTTTCGCACAAACAAAAAGGGCGGCCCGTGAGCCGCCCTTTCGCATACCGCAATGTCGCTGCGCGGAAACTACTCCGCGGCGTTGACGCCTTCGGCCTTCGGCTTCGCCTCGAGGTCCTCGCCGGTGGTCTGGTCGACCGCCTTCATCGACAGCCGCGTCTTGCCGCGGTCATCGAAGCCCAAGAGCTTGACCTTGACCTTGTCGCCTTCCTTGACGACGTCGGAGGTCTTCTGCACGCGGTTCGCAGCGAGCTGCGAGATGTGCACGAGGCCGTCCTTTGCGCCGAAGAAGTTCACGAACGCGCCGAACTCCATCACCTTGACGACGGTGCCGTCATAGATGGCGTTGAGTTCGGGATCGGACGCGATCGACTTGATCCACTTGATCGCGGCCTTGATCGATTCGCCGTCTGACGAAGCCACCTTCACGGTGCCGTCGTCGTCGATGTTGACCTTGGCGCCGGTCTTCTCGACGATCTCGCGGATCACCTTGCCGCCGGTGCCGATCACTTCGCGGATCTTGTCGGTCGGAATCTTAAAGGTCTCGATGCGCGGCGCGTATTCGCCAAGCTCGGCGCGTGCGTTGGTCAGCGCCTTCGCCATCTCGCCGAGGATATGAATGCGGCCATCCTTGGCCTGGCCGAGCGCGACCTTCATGATCTCCTCGGTGATGCCCGCGATCTTGATGTCCATCTGCAGCGAGGTGATGCCCTGATCGGTGCCGGCGACCTTGAAATCCATGTCGCCGAGATGATCCTCATCGCCCAAGATGTCGGACAGCACCGCAAAGCGCGATCCTTCCAGAATGAGACCCATCGCAATGCCCGCGGTCGGCCGCTTCAACGGCACGCCTGCGTCCATCAGCGCGAGTGAGGCGCCGCACACCGACGCCATCGACGACGAGCCGTTGGATTCGGTGATCTCGGACACCACACGCACCGTGTAAGGGAATTCATGATGCGGCGGCAGTACCGGATGGATCGCGCGCCAGGCAAGCTTGCCGTGTCCGGTCTCGCGGCGCTTGGTGCCGCCCATGCGTCCGGTCTCGCCGACCGAGTAGGGAGGGAAGTTGTAGTGCAGCAGGAACTGCTCTTTGTACGTCCCTGACAGCGAGTCGATGTACTGCTCGTCCTCGCCGGTGCCGAGCGTGGTCACCACCATCGCCTGGGTTTCGCCGCGCGTGAACAGCGCCGAGCCGTGAGCGCGGGGCAGGATCCCGACTTCGGCGACGATGTTGCGCACGGTCTTGGAATCGCGGCCGTCGATGCGCTTGCCGGTGTCCAGGATATTCCAGCGCACGATCTTGGCTTCGAGTTCCTTGAACACGCCGGCGATGCGGAGCTTGTCGTATTTCGGCTCCTGACCTTCCGGGAAGTAATGCGCCATCACCTTGGCCTTGGCGGCGCCGACCGCGTTGTAACGATCCTGCTTCACCGGGATCGCGTAAGCCGATCGCAGATCGGTTTCGATCAGCCCGAGGATTTCCTTCTCCAGCACGCTCTCATCCACGACCTTGACGTCGCGCGGCTCCTTGGCGGCCTTCTCGGCCAGCTCAATGATCGCTTTCACGACCGGCTGGAAGTGCCGGTGCCCGAACATCACAGCGCCGAGCATGATCTCTTCGTTGAGCTCTTTGGCTTCCAATTCCACCATCAGCACGGCGTCGGCGGTGCCGGCGACGACCAGATCAAGCTGGCTCTCGACCATTTCATCGAGCGTCGGATTGAGGATGTATTCGTCGTTGCTGAAGCCGACGCGGGCCGCGCCGATCGGACCCTTGAACGGCGCGCCTGAAATCGTCAGCGCGGCGGAGGATGCCACCAGCGCCAGAATGTCCGGATCGTTCTCCATGTCGTGCGACAGCACGGTGACGATGACCTGCGTCTCGTTGCGCCAGCCGTCGACGAACAGCGGGCGGATCGGGCGATCGATCAGGCGGGAGACCAACGTCTCCTTTTCGGTAGGGCGTCCCTCGCGCTTGAAGTAGCCGCCGGGAATGCGGCCGGCCGCGTAGGTCTTCTCGATGTAATCGACAGTCAGCGGCAGGAAATCGACGCCTTCGCGGGGCTGCTTGGCGGCGACCACGGTGGCGAGCACGACGGTCTCGCCGTAGGTCGCCATGACGGCCCCATCGGCCTGACGGGCGATCTTGCCAGTTTCAAGCCTGAGCGGACGGCCACCCCAATCGATCTCGACTGAATGAATATTGAACATGTGATGTGTTTCTTTCATCGTGGAGCTCACAGCTCCCGTGCGACGGGCCGTTGCCCGTCATCGCCCAGCCGCCGGATTGCTGCTGGACCTTTCTTCACCTCTCCCGCTTGCGGGGGCGGTTGACCGGCTTTGCCGGTCGAGTTGGGGCGCCTTGCGAAGTGTAGCCCCTCCCCAACCCTCCCCCGCAAGCGGGAGAGGGAGTGCGCATCGTCGCGTTGCGAACAATCGTGCAAACGCAACGGTGCAAATATCAGCGACGAATGTTGTGCTTTTCGAGCAGGGCTTTGTAGCGTCCCTCGTCCTTGCCCTTGATGTAATCGAGCAGCGAACGGCGCGTCGCGACCATCTTCAAAAGTCCGCGGCGTGAATGATTGTCCTTCACGTGCGCCTTGAAGTGTTCGGTGAGGTTGGTGATGCGTTCCGACAGGATCGCAACCTGAACCTCGGGCGAGCCGGTGTCGCCGGCCTTGTTGGCATTGGTCTTGATGACTTCCGCTTTGCGTTCCGCGGTAATCGACATCGTCAAACTCTTTCGTTGCTGCGAGCCGAACTGGTCAGTCCGGTCAGGTTGAACACGCGCTTGGGGATGAGTTCGCCATTGCCAATTTCGGCGAGGGCCAAAAGCCGGCCTGCCACCGTGACATAGACTGTGCCGCTAAATTCGGGCGCATCCCGTCCGCGCAACAAAACGGCCTGGCCCCGGTGGAGCCTTGCCGCATCCGCCCGAGTGACGGCCAGCGCCGGGATGTCGTCCAGCGCGGTCTCAACGGGCAAAAGCGCGTCGGCGAGGCTACCCTCGCCAGACGCCGCTCTATCGCACAAAGCCTCCAACCGTTCCAGCGGAATCATGTCTGCCTCGCCGAACGGCCCGACCAGGGTCCGCCGCAGCGCGCAGATATGACCGTAACAACCCAGAAGCCGGCCGATATCGCGGGCCAGCGCTCGCACATAGGTGCCCTTACCGCATTCGGCCTCGAACACCGAATGGCTGCTATCTGGCTGTTCCACCAGCGTTAATTCGTGGATTTCAACGGGGCGAGGCACCAGCTGCACCACCTCGCCGTCGCGTGCCAGATCGTAGGCGCGCTCGCCCGCGATCTTGATGGCGGAATATTGCGGCGGGGTCTGTTCGATCAGGCCGGTGAAGCGCGGCAGCAGCGCCCGGATCGCCTCGGCGGAGGGCCTCACTTCGCTGGTCTGGGTGACGCGGCCCTCGGTGTCGTCGGTGTCGCGTTCCTCGCCCCATGCGACCGTGAAACGGTAACGCTTGCGGCCATCCATCACGAACGGAACCGTCTTGGTGGCCTCGCCCAACGCGATCGGCAAACCTCCCGAGGCGAGGGGGTCGAGAGTTCCGGCGTGCCCCGCGCGCTTGGCGGAGAACAACCGCTTGATGATCGCGACGGCGTGGGTCGAGGTGAGGCCGATCGGCTTGTCGAGAATTACCCAGCCGTGCACGTCGCGCTTGTCGCGTCGCGGCTGCTGTTGGCGCTGCTGCTTGGCGGGGCGCTGACCGTCATTGCGCGGCTCGTCCCGCTCCCTCCCCCTTGAGGGGGAGGGTTGGGGAGGGGCGTACCTTCTAGGCGTGGAGGAGGATACCCCCCTCCCGCCGCGCTAGGCGCGTCGACCTCCCCCTCAAGGGGGGAGGTGGGAGTCAACGATCGGGTCGACGATTGAACACGACACGCATCGCCAAAATTATTTTTTTCAGCGTCGCGCGATTCATCATCCTGCGAATCGATCACGCTGTTTGGCGTCGTCACTGCCATCATTCATCGTCCGATTCTGGCTTGAGGTCGCGTTGCACCGCAGGTGTTCTCAGTAATTTCTCGATCCGTTCCGCTTCGTCGAATCGCTCGTCGGCGCGAAAGCGAAGATCAGGTGCGAACTTCAGGTTAACGCGATGCGCGGTCTGGCCGCGCAGGAATTTCTTGTTACGCTCGAGGGCCGCGAGAACGACGTCGGTGTCGCGGCCGCCGAGCGGCATCACGTAAACGGTCGCCAATTTAAGGTCCGGCGACATCCGCACTTCCGGCACGGTGATGATGTGGCCTTCGAGATCCGGATCGTGCACGCCACCTTGCGATAGAATATCCGCGACCGCGTGGCGCACGATCTCGCCGACGCGCAGCTGTCGCTGCGAACCGCCGGGGCTGGAGTTTTTTTCGTGATGGCGGGGCATCAACAGTTTCCAATTACTCTGCCGTCATTCCGGGGCATGAGCGAAGCGAGTGAGCCCGGAATCCATAACCACTACCGGGAGTATGGATTCCGGAGCCTGCGCCAAGAGGCGCATCCCGGAATGACGAGGATGCAGCTGTAGGGTTCGAACTTACAGACTGCGCTGGATCGTCTCCACGCGATAACATTCGATGACGTCGCCGGCACGCATGTCGCCATAGCCCTCGAACGCCATGCCGCATTCCTGACCGGACGCGACTTCCTTCACTTCGTCCTTGAAGCGCTTCAGCGTCGACAGCTTGCCTTCATGCACGACGACGTTGTCGCGGATCAGGCGAACATTGGCGCCGCGTTCCACGGTGCCGTCGGTGACGCGGCAGCCGGCGACCTTGCCGACCTTGGAGATGTTGAACACCTCCAGGATCAGCGCGTTGCCGAGCATGGTCTCGCGCAGCGTCGGCGCCAAGAGGCCCGACATGGCCTTCTTCACGTCATCGACGAGATCGTAGATGATGTTGTAGTAACGGATCTCGATGCCGTTGCGTTTTGCCGCGGCGGCGGCTTCCTTGTGCGCGCGTACGTTGAAGCCGATGATGGCGGCGTTGAAACCTTCCGCCAGCGTCACGTCGGATTCCGAGATGCCGCCGACGCCCGCGTGCAGGATGCGTGCGGTGACTTCGTCGGTGCCGAGTTTTTCCAGCGATCCGAGGATGGCTTCGAGCGAACCCTGCACGTCAGCCTTGATGATCAGCGGGAAGTCCTTGCGGCCCGTGGTCTTGAGCTGCGACATCATCTGCTCGAGCGAGCCGCGCATGCCGGAAATGGCGGAGGCGGATTTTTCGCGCTTCTGATGCGCCCGGTAACTCGTCACCTGACGCGCGCGGGCTTCATTCTCGACCACGGCCATGCGGTCGCCGGCATCCGGCGGACCGTTGAAGCCCAGCACTTCGACCGGCACGGAAGGACCGGCCTCGTCGATGGTCTCGCCCTGATCGTTGATCAGCGCGCGGACGCGGCCCATCTCGCCGCCGGCGACGATGATGTCGCCGACGCGCAGCGTGCCGCGCTGAACCAGCACGGTCGCAACAGGTCCGCGGCCGCGATCGAGCTTGGCTTCGATCACGGTGCCTTCGGCGGGGCGCGCCTCGTTGGTCTTGAGGTCGAGCAGTTCGGCCTGCAGCGCTATCATCTCGAGTAGCTTGTCGAGATTGGTCTTGTTCTTGGCGGAGACTTCGACATCCACGACCTCGCCGCCCATCGATTCCACCTGCACTTCATGTTGCAGCAGTTCGGTGCGCACGCGATCCGCCTTGGCGTCGGGCTTGTCGATCTTGTTGATGGCGATGATCATCGGGACCTTCGCCGCCTTGGCGTGATTGATGGCCTCGACGGTCTGCGGCATCACGCCGTCGTCCGCCGCGACCACGAGAATCACGATGTCGGTGACCTTGGCGCCGCGCGCGCGCATCGCGGTGAACGCGGCGTGGCCGGGGGTGTCGATGAAGGTAATCTTCTTGCCGCTTTCCGGCGAGGTGACCTGATAGGCGCCGATATGCTGGGTGATGCCGCCGGCTTCGCCGGACACCACGTTGGCATGACGCAGCGCATCGAGCAGCGAGGTCTTGCCGTGATCGACGTGGCCCATCACGGTCACGACCGGCGAACGCGGCTCGGTGTCGCTGGAATCGTCGACGACGTCGAACAGGCCTTCCTCGACGTCGGCCGCGGCGACGCGTTTGACGCTGTGCCCCATTTCCTCAGCGACGAGCTGCGCGGTGTCGGCGTCGATCACGTCGGTGATCTTCACCATCTGACCCTGCTTCATCAGCAGCCGGATCACATCGACGGCGCGCTCGGCCATGCGGTTGGCGAGTTCCTGAATGGTGATCGCTTCCGGGATCGTCACCTCGCGGATGAGCTTTTCCTTCGGCTCGTTCGAGGCATGACCCTTGAGGCGCTGGGTGCGGCGGCGGAACGAGGCGATAGAGCGTTCGCGCACGTCGCCGGCAGTGAGCGCCGTCACCAGCGTCAACCGGCCGCGCTGCTTCTCGGGTGCCGGCTTGGCGGTGGTCTTCGGGGCCATGACGGGGCGCGCGACCCCGCCGGGACCACGGCGAATCTGGCGCGGACCTTCGTCCTCATCGGTGGCATCGGCGGCGACGCCGGGGGCACGCGCAGCGGGCGCGGCGGCGCGTGCCGCGGCGGTCTCGGCTTCGCCGAAACGCTTCTTGGCTTCGCGTTCGGCCTTGGCTTTGGCTTCCTCGTCTTGCCGATGACGTTCTTCCTCGGCCTTGCGGCGGGCTTCGGCGGCTTCGCGCTCGGCCTGCTCGATGCCTTCCTTGCTGTTACGGCGTGCGGCCTCGGCTTCGGCGATGCGGCGCTCTTCGACATCTCGGACTTTTGCGTCCGCCAGCGCACTGGCGCGCGCGGTGCGCTCGTCCTCGGTGAGGGTGCGCAGCACCACGCCGGAGCCGCTGCGCGCCGGAGTCGACGGGGTCGCTGCGGGGCGGCCCAGCGGCGCTCGCGCAGGCGCGGCTACCTTGGCAACGATCGGCTCAGGCGCATGCGCCGTGTCGGCTGCGGGCGGATCGCCGGGCATGCGGCGCTTGCCGCGCTTCTCGACAACCACCTGCTTGGTACGGCCATGGCTAAAACTCTGGCGCACGGTGCCAGTCTCGACGCGCGGCTTGAGCGTCAAGGTCTTGGTCGGCACACTCAGAGTCTTGTCGCCGGACGTTTTCGTATCAACCATTCAAGCAGTCCTAATCCTGTTTAACTGGTGCGCGTTCGCACCGTCGGTGTATTCAAACCTGCTATTCGCTTAGGCTATTCCGGCCCGATTTGCCGTCGTCTGCCAGCCGGTATCGGACCAGAATCTGGCTGCGCGACAGGAATGTCTTGCCCGCCGGGCCGGCGAGCAACGCTGCATGTATCACATTTGACCGGCCCAGTGCCAAATCCAATTGTTCGGACGTCAGCACATTCACGACCGGCAATTTCGGCGATTCATCGCCATCAGGTGTATTTTGCCGAACGATGGCGTCCAGTTTGCGGATTCCGTCCGGCGCCCCATCGCTGGCGTGGAGCAATGCCCGCGCCTGGCGCTCCCTAAGAACGGCCTCGACCTTGCTGAAGCCGGAAACCACCTGCCCCGCCTTGGCGGCCATGGCCAGCGCTTCAATCACAGCCCGAACCAGCAGGTTTTCGGTATCCGCCGCCAGGCTCGCCGCGACGCGAACCTCGCGCTTGAACCCTTTGCTGAATTGGTGACGCTTGACGGCTTCCGCAACCGCGCGATGCGACGCCGAAATCCACAGGCCGCGGCCGGGAAGCTTGCGCTTCAAATCCGGGATCGCATCGCCAGCCGGCGAGACGACAAATCTAATCAGCTCGTCGATCGGGCGCACCGCCCTCGTGACCGCGCACATCCGCTGCGTCGCGGACTTGTTGGTCCGCGGTCCGTTGTCGAGATCTGGGTCGGCGAAGGCCAGCATGCGTGCGGCATGTCCTTAAGTTCGTTTTGGTACGCGGTCATTGCCGGGCTTGACCCGGCAATCCATCATCTTCGGAAGAGTCTTGCGAAGAATGATGGATGCGCGGGTCAAGCCCGCGCACGACGTAGAATTTATGGAGGCTCTCATGGAGAACATCTGGATCAAACCGCCTCGCCTTCAGTAGCTTCCTCGGCCGCTTCGGCATCCTTTGCCAGATCGGCTTCGGTGATCCAGCCGGCGATGACACGCGCCTGCATGATCATGCTTTCGGCCTCCTCGCGGGTGGTCTCGTTGGGATCGAGATAGCCCGCATGCTTGGTCGGCTCCGCGCCTTCCTTGCGCTCGGTCCAGCCGATCAGATCGTCGGTAGCGCAGCCGGCCAGATCCTCGACGGTCTTGATGTCGTTCTCGCCGAACTTCACCAGCATCTTCGAGGTCACCCCGGGCACCGTCTTCAAAGCATCATCCACGCCGAGTTCCTTACGTTTGTTTTCAAGCTCTGTTTCGAGCTGTTCCAGATATTCCCGCGCGCGGCTCTGCAACTCGTTCGCGGTCTCGTCGTCAAAACCTTCGATACCTGCGAGTTCGCGGACATCGACCAGCGCCAGTTCTTCGACCGAAGTGAAACCTTCCGACGCCAGCAGCTGGCCGACGACTTCGTCGACGTTCAGCGCTTCCATGAACACGCGCGTTGAATTTTCGAAATCGGCCTGGCGGCGCTCAGATTCTTCCTGCTCGGTGAGGATGTCGATGTCCCAGCCGGTGAGCTGCGAGGCGAGGCGCACGTTCTGGCCGCGCCGTCCAATCGCCAGCGACAACTGGTTGTTGGTGTCGGGCACCACGACCTCGATGCGCTCGCGCTCCTCGTCGATCACGACCTTGGAGACTTCGGCGGGCGCCAGCGCGTTGACCACGAAGGTTGCGATGTCGGGCGACCACGGGATGATATCGATCTTCTCGCCCTGCAGCTCGTTGACCACCGCCTGCACGCGGGACCCGCGCATGCCGACGCAGGCGCCGACCGGATCGACCGACGAATCCCTTGAAATCACGCCGATCTTCGCGCGCGAGCCGGGATCGCGGGCCACTGCCTTGATCTCGACGATGCCGTCATAGATTTCCGGTACTTCCTGCGCGAACAGCTTCGCCATGAATTGCGGATGGGTGCGGGAGAGGAAAATCTGCGGGCCGCGGGTCTCGCGCCGCACGTCGAAAATGTAGGCGCGGACGCGGTCGCCATTGCGGAAAACCTCGCGCGGCAGCATCTCGTCGCGGCGCACGATGGCCTCGCCGCGGCCGAGATCGACGATCACGCTGCCGTATTCGACGCGCTTGACGATGCCGTTGACGATATCGCCGATGCGGTCCTTGAATTCCTGGTATTGCCGGTCGCGCTCGGCCTCGCGGACCTTCTGCACGATCACCTGCTTGGCGGACTGCGCGGCGATGCGGCCATATTCCAGCGGCGGCAGCGTATCGGCGATGGTGTCGCCGATCTGCGCGCCGGGATTGGCGCGCTGCGCGTCCTTTAGCGAAATCTGGTTGGCGGAATTTTCCACAAGCTCCGAAACGAGCATGTGACGGGTAAGCTGCAACTGCCCCGTCTTCGGATTGATCTCGGCATGCACATCGGTCTCGCTGCCGTAGCGGGCGCGCGCCGCCTTGGCGATGGCATCCTCCATGGCTTCGATGACGATGCCGCGGTCGATCGACTTTTCCCGCGCGACAGCATCGGCGATCTGCAGCAATTCGAGTTTATTGGCACTGACGGCTGCCATGACTCACTCTCCTTCGATGGGGTCTATTTCGCCTCGCCGCGCTCTTTCGGCGGCAAGCCGGTGTTCCTTGGTATTTTTCGGCGGGGTCTTTTTCGCAAACTTCAATTTCGGTTTCGGCGCGTTGCTTTTGGCCGGGTCACTCTTCTTCGCATGCGCGGGTGGCGGCGCTTTAAGCCCGAGGCTCTCCTTGAGCTCGCGCTCCGCGGCCTTGCCGCGCCGCATCGATTCCGCGATCAGTTCGTCGGTCAGCACCAGCCGCGCGTCCGCAATGTCTTCCATCACCAGCAGCACCGCTGGATCATCCTCACCGCGGACATCCTCGCGGACCAGATGCACGGCGCCACCTTCGATGCCGCCCAGGATGCCGCGAAAACGCTTGCGCCCCTGATGCGCCAGCGCCATCTCGATCTTTACCAGATACCCGGCATAGCGCTCGAAGTCGGAGCGCCGCACCAGCGGCCGGTCGATGCCGGGCGAGGAAACCTCAAGCCGGTAGGCGCGGTCGATCGGATCGGCCACATCCAGCACCGGCGACAGCGCCTTCGAGATCGCCTCGCAGTCGTCAATCAGCATGGTGCCATCCGGACGCTCGGCCATGATCTGGACGGTGCAGCCTTGTTCGCCGGATATCTTGATCCGCACTAGCCGATAGCCCATGCCCTGCAGCACCGGACCCGCGACCGCGGATACCCGCGCCGCCATGCCCGGTTCGGTCACCAGGCGCGGTTCGGCCAGCAGATCGAGGTCCACGGCAGCAAAGGTCGGATCGGTCATATCCAGGGTCAAAGTTATCTGCTGGCGTTGTTGGGTGAAGCCGATTTTCGATTGTGTCGGGTCGGGCTGATGTTCCGAAGGGAACCCGGCGGCGTCGCCGCTCCGGGCAGCTTCAGGTAATAAAAAAGAGCGGGTCCGGAGGGGCCCACTCTCAATACGCTTGTCGTATGAGAACTCTTAAGTTGCAGCGGATATAGCGGTTTTTGCAACACCCGGCAAGGGCCGCGACGCCCGGAGAGCGATGATTTTGCGGCGTTTACGGCGCAAAAACCCGCCTAACGCTTCCTTCATGAAACCAAACTAAATTGCCGAAAGTCGCGTGTAATTGCGTTGAGTACATTCATGGCAGAAGCCAGGTTATTGATCCCCGAGCTGGATAACATCATCAAGCATGGCGATCCCAAGCGCAGAACCGATGCCGCGCAGCGCATCTCCGATCTGTTTTTGCAAGATGCGGCGCAATTCCAGCCCGCCCATGTCGATCTGTTCGATGGCGTCCTGACCGGCCTCGTGCCGCACACTGAACTTTCCACCCGCGTCGATCTCGCCGAACGGCTATCCACGCTCGGCAACGCGCCGCGGACGCTGGTCGGCCAGTTGGCCCGCGAAGACGAAATTCGCGTCGCCGGTCCATTGCTGCGCTGTTCGCCCGTACTTGATGACGCGACGCTGATCGAAATTGCCGCCAACAAGGACCAGGGCCATTTGCTGGCGATGACCGAACGGCCGGTGCTTTCGCCTGGGATTACCGACGTCATCGTGCGCCGCGGCGACCGCGAGGTGGTCAGAAACGTCGCCGGCAACGGCGGCGCGCAGTTTTCCCATAACGGCTATTCGGCCATGATCCAGCGCGCCGGCGACGACGGGGCGCTCGCCCTCGCCGTGGGCCAGCGCGACGATCTCTCCGCGCCGCAGCTCAAGGACCTTCTGGGGAGGTCGGTCGATATCATCCGCCGCCGGCTGATCGAGGCCGCAAAACCTTCTCGAAAGAACGCCATCAATCAGGCGATCGTCGAAATCTCCGGCGCGCTGACGCCCGCCACCATCCGCCGCGATTTCGCCGCCGCGCAGCGCATCGTCGTCTCATTGCATCACGCACAGGAACTGGACGAGAGCGCGCTGATCAATTTCGCCAAGGCGCATAAATACGAGGAATCGGTCGCAGCACTTTCGGCGATGTCGGCGGTGCGTATTGCGATCATCGACAGCTTGATCGCGGGAGACCGCAAGGACCCCGTCCTGATCCTCGGAAAAGCGCTGGGTCTCGACTGGGCAACGGTGCGCGCGCTGATCACGCTTCAGCTTGGACCGAAGCGCTCACTGTCGGACGCGGACCTTGAAATCGCCCGCGCCAATTTCGGCCGTCTGGTGCCCTCGACCGCGCAACGGGTGCTGAACTTCTGGCAGATGCGCCGCTCGGCGTAATCGCAACGAGCAAGACCGCTCCCCTCCTCCCACGAGTTCTCGCGAGTGGTGGGGAGGCGAGAAGAAGCCGTCATTGCGAAGAGCGGGCGCCGGTTTTGCTTTGCGGCCGCTGGATTGCTTCGTGTAGCCTGTCATCGGGCGCGCATTCGCGCGACCCGTTGGCTCGCAACGAAGGGAGGAACGTCATGCCCAGCGAAGCCGAACTTCAATCGCACGCCGAACGCATCCGCAACGACGGCTATACCGTGCTGGAACGCGCCGTCGCGCCCGAGTTGGTCGAAGGGCTGAAGGAAGCGCAATTGCGCATCGAGCGCGAGCACGATCTCGGCTACGCCAAGACGTCGTTCGAAGGCTTCAAGACCGTCCGCATCAACAATCTTCTGACCTACGACGACATCTTCTGGGAAGTGCCGCTGCACGAGAACGTGCTGCCGGTCGTGGAGAAGATGCTGGACAGGGAATGTCTGTTGTCGTCGTTCTGCTCCCTGGTGCTTGGACCCGGCCAGGAGGCGCAGCCGATCCACGAGGACACGCAATTGATTCCGCTGCCGCGCCCGCACATCCCGATCACCATCAATGCGATCTGGGCGCTGTCGGATTTCACCGACGACAATGGCGCGACCCGGATCGTGCCGGGCAGCCACAAATACGATGCGTCGCCGGAATACGGCAAGGCGTACGACACCGTGACCGCGACGATGCCGGCGGGCAGCGTGTTGCTGTTCGACAGCGCGCTGTGGCATGGCGGCGGCGCCAACACTACCGACGAGCGGCGCTTCGCATTTTCCTGCGCCTATTGCTGGGGCTGGATGCGGCAACAGGAAAATCTGCAGCTCGGCATTCCGCTGGAAGTCGCGCGCAAATTTCCGCGCAGGCTGCAGGAGCTGTGCGGCTACAGCGTCTACAAGGGCCAGTTCGGCCACATCGACAACCGCGATCCGATCGAACTGCTCGGCCGCGAGCGCGGCAAGCGCATGGTGTGGGAAGCCACGGACGCGCGAAAGGCGCGGGCGGGCGAGAAGGTGGAGTAAGGGTTACGCCAAGAGCCGAACGCCACGACGGCGGAAACGCGCTCCCCTCCTCCCACGAGCTCTTCCGAGTGGTGGGGAGGGATTGGGGGTGGGGGGCTCTTTTTTCAAAGCAGCAACCTGCCGCAACAGCAGATAGCTCAGGGGAGAGAACCGCTTTTTGATTAGCGGCTCTATGTATCCCCCCACCCCCGACCCCTCCCCACCGCAAGCGGGGGGAGGGGAGAAGTGAGAGCCGTCACCAGCAGCCGCGATGTGTCGCCCTACCCGCTCCGCATAAATCGCAGATACGCCGCCCGCCTGCCTTCGCGCTGCGCTTTGCGGCCGTAGCGCGTCAGGGTGTAGCCGTGCCACGGCAGACGCCAGTCGTCGGCGCGCTCCGCGGTCCAGACGAAATCGGGCGAACGCGTGAGATGCGAAAGCGTCCACGCGACGTAGTCGTCGATATCGCACACGAAACGGAATTCGCCGCGCGGCGCCAGCACGCGTGCCATCGCCGCCACTACAGCGTCCTGCACAAAGCGCCGCTTCCAGTGCCGCCGCTTCGGCCATGGATCGGGATGGATCAGATCGATCCGCGCCAGCGAATCCGGCGGCGCCCATGCCAGCAATTCCGTGGCGTCGCCCGCGAACAGCCTGATGTTGCGGATGTCGTGCGCCTCGATCTGCGCGAGAATTTTCGCCATGCCGTTGACGTAAGGCTCGCAGCCGATGAAGCCGGTGCGCGGAAACGCCTGCGCTTCGGCGATGAGATGCTCGCCGCCGCCGAATCCGATCTCAAGGCGAACTTGTTCGACCGGCGGATCGAACAGCGCCGTCAAATGCGCAGGCGCAGGCGTTGCGATGTCGAGCGCAAGCTGCGGCAGCAGATGCGCGATCAGATCGGCCTGATGGATGCGGAGCTTGTGTCCCTTGCGCCGGCCGAAAAAGCCGCGGCGAGGCGCGGCGCCTTCTTCCGGTATTTCAGGATCGCTCGAGAGTCGCAGCGGTCATCGCAGCGTCTGATACAGCCGATACAGCAGCCGCGCGCGCGGCTCGATCGATGAAATATAGAGCTGCTCATAATGGGTATGCGCGCCCTGACCGTCGACGCCGAGACCATCGAGCGTCGCGGTATGCGCCGCGGTGAAATTGCCGTCGGAGCCGCCGCCGGTCGATGTATCGATCAGATCGAAGCCAATCTCCGCGGCGAGCGTCTTGGCGTGCTCGAACAGCGCGGCGCCGGCGTCGTTCTTCTCATAGGGCGGGCGATTCAGTTCGCCGACGACCTTCACCGTGACGCCATCGGTCTGCGACTTCAAATTCAGGATGTGCGGAACGAGTTCGTCTGCATCGGCCAGCGTCGGCACGCGCATGTCGACTTCGGCATAGGCGTCCTCGGCAATGACGTTCGGCTTGGTGCCGCCTCTGACGACGCCGACATTGACGCTGACGCCGCGCTTGATGTCGTTCATCGCTTCCAGCGTTTGAATGATGTTCGCCAATTCGCGGATCGCGCTGCGTCCGTCTTCGGGCCGCGTGCCCGCGTGCGAAGGTACGCCCTTCACAAAAACTTCGAACCGCGCGACGCCCTTGCGTCCGGTGACGATCTTGCCGCCGTCGCGCGCGGGTTCGGTTACCAGCACGTATTTCGCCTTGCGCCCTTCGGCCTCGATCAGCGCGCGCGAAGTCGGGCTGCCGATCTCTTCATCCGAAACGTAGAGCTGCGTAATGCCGAGCGGCGGGCGTTCTTTCGCGGCGCAAAGCTGGCGGAAGGCGTGATAGGCGATATAAGCCCCGCCCTTCATGTCGTAGATGCCGGGACCGAACGCGCTGTCGCCCTCGACCTTGAACGGCAGCCGCTCGATGAACCCCAGGGGATGCACGGTATCGAGATGACTGAGGATCAGGATTCCCGGCGCGCCCTGCCCCCAATTCGAACGCGCAACCAGATGATCGCCGCGGCCGTCGATGCCGGGAATGCGTTCGATGGTGGCGGGCAAATCGCGATAGCCGTCGGCGACCATAGTCGCGAGCTTGTTGACCTGTTCCGGCACGTCCGTCGGCGTTTCGATTTCGACCCAGCTGCGAATGCCGTCGAGGATGGCAGCGGCGTCGAACGGATTCAGCGGTGAAGACGTCAACGCTTGTCTTCCTCCTCGCGCGCGGCGATCTGTTCGACCAGATCGACGATCCTGCGGCGAAGTTTGGCATCGGGTATGCGCGTGAAGGCGCGCGTGAGCGCGAGGCCTTCTGAAGTCGCGAGAAAATCCGAGACGTAGGCCGCCGACGGCGCTTCGCTAAACCCTTGCGCGCTGACGGCGCTGCTGGGGCCACCCTCGAACAAAAACGAGACCGGCACCTGGAGAATATCGGAGATTTTCTGGATGCGGCTGGCGCCGATGCGGTTGGTGCCCTTTTCGTATTTCTGCACCTGCTGAAACGTCAGTCCCAGCGCTTCGCCGAGCTTCTCCTGGCTCATGCCGAGCATGATACGGCGCATGCGCACACGGCTGCCGACATATTTATCGGTAGGGTTTGGCGCCTTGGTCACCATCTACGCACTCCTTCACTCGCGCCGATTCTCAAGCATGAACTATGCCTGTACGCCGATATCGTCAAATGTGGCGAACCCGCTTGGTGAATCGGCGCTGAATGACGACCAGCAATGCGACGGCGATGATGATCGCCGCCGGAATATCGCCAGCACGTGCGTAAATCGTAGGCGCAATCGCGGAAGGCAGCCGCGCGTCCAGCACGCCTTCCAGGCCGAGACCCAGCCGCGCCACGATCCGCCCCAGCGGATCGATCACGGCCGAGACGCCGGTATTCGCGGCGCGCACCACCGGCAGCCCCTGTTCGATGGCTCGCACGCGCATCTGCTGCAGATGCTGATACGGACCGGTCGAGATACCGAACCAGCCGTCATTGGTGACGTTGACGATCCAGCCGGGACGCTCGCCGCTTATCGCGATGTCGCCAGGGAAAATCGCTTCGTAGCAGATCAGCGGCAGCATCGGCGGCGCGTTCGGGATATCCATGTTCTTGCGGCGCAAGCCCGGAATAAATCCGCCCTGCACCTTGGTGAGCTGCACGAAGCCGAGCTTTTCCATCCAGTCCTGCAGCGGCAGAAATTCTCCGAACGGCACCAGATACAATTTGTCGTACACCGACAGCACGCTGCCGTCGTGATCGATGACGTAGATTGAATTGTAGGCGCGGGTGATTTTTTCGCCGGGTACAACCTCGGGCGCGCGCACCGCGCCTGTAATCAGCACCGTGCCCTTCGGCAGCAACCCGGCGATCTGCGCCATCGCGTCGGCTTCGCGCGTCAGGAAAAACGGAAATGCGGATTCCGGCCACACCAGAATATTCACGTCTCGCACGCCGGTGGATTGCGGACCACTGGCGCGATCGGACAGCGCCAGATATTTTTTCATCACCTCCGCCTTGGCGGAGTAATTGAAGCGGACATCCTGCTGCAGATTGGGCTGCATGATCCGCAGCTTGACGTTTGTAAGTTTTGTCGGCTGCAGCGACAGCCGTATCGCGCCGAACGTTCCCATCGCGACCAGCATCAGGAGCGCCGCGGCCGGCGCAATCCACGGTCGGCGGCCACGCGAATTTCCGTCGATCAGCACGCCGGGGCTGGCGAAGATCGCAACCGCCAGAAACGTCATGCCCCACAGCCCGATCAACGACGAGGTCTGCGCCAGCGCCAGCGGTTGGGTCAGCGCGTAGCCGAACGCATTCCAGGGAAAGCCGGTCAGCACATGGCCGCGCAGCCATTCGCCGGCGGTGAGACAGACCGCGAGCGCCAGCACGCGCGAGGCGTCGCGGGTCCAGATCAGCCGCGCCAGCGCGAAGCCCAACGCGGTGAACAGTGCGAGATAGGCCGGCAGTCCGAGGATCGCGAACGGCAGCAGCCAGGCAAACGTCTGCGCATCGACCAGAAACGCGTAGCCGATCCAGTACAGCCCCGGCACGAAATAACCGAGGCCGAACCACCATCCTGCCAGCCCCGCAGCGGGCAAGCCGCGCGCCCGCCCAGCCGCCGCGCCGTCGATCAACCAGACCATCACCGGAAAGGTGACGAACAGCACCGGCCAAGCGTTGAACGGCGCCATCGCGAATGCCGACAACGCGCCGGCGCTGAGCGCGATCACGGCCCGCTTCCAGCCCCATGCCAGGATGATGGCGAGTCCGATGGTGCGGAGTTTGCGCGCGATCGTCACGGCGTGGTCGTTCCGTCTCCGGGTGGCGGGATTTTGCTGTCGCTGGCCGGCGCAGTCCCGGAGTCAGGCGCGGCATCACGGCGTTTCGCATCCCGTGCGCGCGGCGCGGGACGTTCCTTGCGGGCACCGATGCGCAGCCGCTTGACGCGGCGCGGATCGGCGTCGAGCACCTCGATCTCGAAATTGCCGGGGCCGGAAATGACTTCGCCGCGCACCGGCAGCCGGCCGACATGAGTGACGAGATAGCCGCCGAGCGTCTCGACCTCCTCGCCGGCCTCGCCGGTGACGAAATCCTCGCCGATCACGGAGCGCACATCGTCAAGACTGGCGCGGGCGTCGGCGATGAATGTGTTGTCCGCCTGCTTGACGATCGAGGGCGGCTCATCACTGTCGTGCTCGTCGTCAATCTCGCCGACGATCTGCTCCACGATGTCCTCGATCGAGACGAGACCATCGGTGCCGCCATATTCGTCCACCACCAGCGCGAGATGGATGCGCGAGGCCTGCATTTGCGCTAGAAGATCGATCGCGCGCATCGACGGCGGCACGTACAGCAGTTTGCGGATGATGCCGGCATCGGCGAGCGGCAGCGCCAGATTGACCGCGCGCAGATCGAGACCGGCGGCCGGCGATTTCTTGCGCTTGGCGGTGCTCGGTTTTGCGCTGCGCGCCTTCGCGGTCATGAAGGCCAGGAGATCGCGGATGTGAACGATCCCCTCGGGATCATCCAGCGTCTCGTTGTAGACCACGAGGCGCGAATGCGCCGCGCCTTCATACAGCGTCATCAATTCGCCCAACGAAATATCGCGCTTCACCGCGACGATGTCGGCGCGATGCACCATCACGTCGACGATGCGCCGCTCGTGCAGGCCCAATATATTGCGCAGCATGGTGCGCTCGATCGGTGAGAACGATGTCTCGTCGGGCTGCGATGCATCGAGCACGACCTTGAGGTCGTCGCGCACCGATCCGGGCTTCCATCCGAACAGCGAGCGAATGGCGCGGGTCAGCCAGTTGTCGGCGGCGGCCGGACGCAGCATCTCGACTTCCGGCACCACGGCGGGCAGGTTCTTGATGTTACGCGGATTGTCGTGGGTCGGTTCGGAGTCCGGCATCTCAGCTCTTGAGGTCTTGATCGGCGTAGGGATCGGGAATGCCGAGCCGCGCCAGTATCTCGCGTTCCAGCGTTTCCATGTCCTCGGCTTGCGCATCTTTCTCGTGATCGTAGCCGACCAGATGCAAGAAACCATGGACCGCAAGATGGCTGAGATGATGATCGAACGGTTTGCTCTCCTCATCGGCCTCGCGCCGCACCGTCTCGTAGGCGATGGCGATATCGCCGAGCATGCGCGGCGCGTCATCCGGCTCGCGTCCCGCAGGCGGCTGCAGCGCCGGAAATGACAGCACGTTGGTCGGCTTGTCCTGCCCGCGCCAGTTGTGGTTCAGCGTGCGAATGCCCGCGTCGTCGGTCAGCATCACCGCAAGTTCGGCCTCGCCTAGGCCGGTGTCGACCATGCTGGCCGCCGCCTCAATGGCGCGCTGGATCACGGCTTCGGCGTCGGGCTCGGCCTGCCAGCAATCGGCAACGATCATGACCTCGGTGATGGGAAGCGCAAACGACGACATCGAGGTTAAGTTTCTTTCGCGGGCGTCGTCCGATTGAAGAGCGCCGGCCTGAGACGTTGTGAGTGGCATTACGGCCTGCCGGTTGCCGGCTTCTGCGGCAATCCCTCATAGGCGGCGACGATCCGCGCCACCAGTTCATGACGGATCACGTCTTCCGCCGTGAATTTCACCTGCGCGATGCCCTCGACGCCGTCGAGCAGCCGCGCGGCTTCAGCCAGACCCGAAGTCTGGCCGGGCGGCAGATCGACCTGGCTGGGGTCGCCGGTGATGATCATGCGGCTGTTTTCACCGAGCCGTGTCAGAAACATCTTCATCTGCATCGACGTGGTGTTCTGCGCCTCGTCGAGAATGATCGCCGCGTTAGTGAGCGTGCGACCGCGCATGAACGCCAACGGCGCGATTTCGATTTCGCCGGTCTGCAGCGCGCGTTCGACGATGCGCGAATCCATCAGATCATAGAGTGCGTCGTAGATCGGTCGCAGATAGGGATCGACCTTTTCGCGGAGATCGCCCGGCAAAAAACCAAGCCGCTCGCCGGCCTCGACCGCGGGTCGCGACAGGATGATGCGGTCGACTTCCTTGCGTTCGAACAATTGCGCGGCCTGCGCCACCGCAAGCCAGGTCTTGCCGGTGCCCGCGGGACCGATGCCGAACACCAGTTCGTGTTTCTTCAAGGCGCGAATGTAGCTGTCTTGCGCGGCAGTGCGCGCGCGTACCGGACGCTTGCGCAGGTTGATGGCTTCGAACGCCGATTTCGGCGCCTTGGGATCGAACTCGAACAGCGATCCCTGCGCCAGCACGGCGCGGATCGCGCCCTCGACATCGCCTTGCGAAAGATCGTGACCCTTGGCCGCCTGCGCATACAGCGTCTCCAGCACGCGGCGTGCGGCATCGCAGCCGTCGCGGGTGCCGGCAATGGTGACGTGGTTGCCGCGCGAGTCGACGACGACGTTGAGACGACGTTCGACCAGCGCCAGATTTTGTCCGTAAGGCCCGACCAGCGCCGAGGCCGCGCGATTGTCGTCGAAGTCGATGACGACTTGCGTCTCGGGCTGGGCTTGCAGGTCGCGGTCAGGTTTGCGGCTGGGGGCGAGCGAGGGCGAATCCGATGCGCTTTTGGGCAAAGATTCAGGCTCCCACGGTTGTTTGAAAGTGTGTCGAAGACGGCGCCGGCGCGGGCCGTGCATGTTGCGACGATGCGAGTTCGCCGAGCAGGCTGTAGCGTTCCAGGCTTTCGATGGTCACGGGCAGCACCTTCCCGATGATCTCGGGAGAGGCAAAAACATGCGCCGGCTGCAGATACGCGGTGCGGCCGACGATCTGGCCGGGATTGCGCGCTGATCGTTCGAACAGCACATCGACGGTGCTGCCAATTGCCGCCGCATTGAAAGCGGATTGCTGGCTGTCGATCAATTCCTGAAGTCGCGTCAATCGCTCGTCCATATCTTCAGCTGACACCGTCTCCTGCATGTCCGCCGCCGGCGTTCCCGGCCGGGGCGAATACTTGAACGAATACGCGCCAGCGTAGCCGATTTGTGTGACGAGCGCGAGGGTCGCGCGAAAATCTTCACTGGTCTCGCCGGGAAAGCCGACGATGAAATCCGATGTGAAAGCAATGTCTTGGCGCGCTTCACGGAAACGGTCGATGACGCGGCGATAGTCATCCACGGTATGTTTGCGGTTCATGACGGCAAGGATGCGGTCGGAGCCGGACTGCACGGGCAGGTGCACGAACGGCATCAGCGCCGGCAGATCGCGATGCGCTTTGATCAATGTCTCATCGACATCGCGGGGATGGCTGGTGGAGTAGCGCAGCCGCACGATGCCGGGAATACCGGCGAGCCGTTCCAGCAAGGTGCCTAGCGCCCATGGCCGTCCGTCCGGGCCTTCGCCATGATAGGCGTTGACGTTCTGGCCGATCAGTGTGATTTCGCGCACGCCGTTGTCCGCAAGGCGTTTCACATCGTCGACGATCTTCGCAACGGGACGCGACACTTCCGACCCTCGCGTGTATGGCACCACGCAGAAGGTGCAGAACTTGTCGCAGCCTTCCTGCACCGTGACGAAAGACGAAATGCCGCGCGCGCGGATCGCCTGCTGCGACGGCGGCGGCAGGGATTCGAATTTGTCTTCGATGGGAAATTCGGTTTCCAGCGCGCGGCCGTGCGTTCTGGCGCGCGCCAGCAGTTGCGGCAAATGATGATAGCTCTGCGGCCCGACTACGACGTCGACGGCAGGCTGACGGCGGATGATCTCGTTGCCTTCGGCCTGCGCGACGCACCCGGCGACGACGATGTTCATTTTGCGGCCCGCGCGCGCGGCTTCGTCCTTGGCGACGCGCAGCCGTCCCAATTCCGAATAGACTTTCTCGGAGGCTTTCTCGCGGATATGGCAGGTGTTGAGGATCACCAGATCGGCGTCGTCCGCGCTGCCACTTTCGACAAAGCCCTCGCCGGCCAGCGTGTCAACCATGCGCTGCGCATCGTAAACGTTCATCTGGCAGCCATAGGACTTGATGTGCAGCTTGCGCGGCGGAGACATGGGACCTTTGCGTGTACCGGGAAAGCGCGCGCTTGCAGCGCGGGGTTTCATTATAGCGCAAAGAGCGGGAAATCCAGTGGTTCAATCGTCATTCCGGGGCGTGCAACGAAGCGAAACGAGCCCGGAATCCATAACCACGACAGGAGTGTGGATTCCGGGCCTGCGCTGCAAAAGCGCGCATCCAGACGCCAATTGCGCGTCGGGGAATGACGACGTCAGGCTGTTTGCGCTTGCCCGATCATCCCCGCCAGCTCCCGCATGTCGGCGAATGTCGCCGCAGCGCCCGCCGCGCGGAGCGTTTCGGCATAACCGGGACGGCAATGGCTGCCGCCATAGAATCCAAACACCGTCATCCCGGCGGCGCGCGCGCCAGTGACGCCGGCCACGCTATCCTCGATCACCAGGCATCGCGCTGGCGCCATGCACATCTGCTCGGCCGCAAGCAGAAACAGATCAGGCGCGGGCTTGCCGTTGCTGACCTGGGTTGCGGAGAAAATATGCGGCGCAAGCACGTCATAAAGTTTGGCGCAGGTGAGACCGTGACGAATTTTTTCCGGCGTACCTGATGACGCTACGCATTTCGGCAGATCGATCGCAGCGATCGCGTCATGGATACAGGGAATGGCGGCCAGATCGATTTCGTATCGCGATATCGCCGCCTGCTTTATCAATGTTTCAAAATCGGGGGGGAGGCTGCGGCCAAGTTCGGCTTCGATCTCCAGCCGGGCCTCGCGATCCGACACGCCGAGAAAACGGTCGAGTACCTGATCGGCGGTGATGGGATAGCCGTGGCGCGTCAATGTCTCGGCGTGGGCGCGGCAAGAGATGACTTCGCTGTCGACCAGCACGCCGTCGCAATCGAAAATGATGAGATCGAATTTTCTCGCGGCGATTTGCACGCTCAGGATTTATCGTCATCGAGCGGCACGCAATACAATTCCAGCCGATGATCGACCAGCTTGTAACCGAGCTTGCGCGCGATTTCCGCCTGCAGCTTCTCGATTTCCTCGGAGGTAAACTCGATCACCTTGCCGTCGCGCAGATTGATCAGGTGATCGTGGTGGCTGTCGCGCATCTGCTCGTAGCGCGCGCGGCCCTCGCGAAAATCGTGCCGCTCGATGATCCCTGCGTCCTCGAACAGTTTTACCGTGCGATACACCGTCGAAATAGAAATCTTGTCATCGACGGCGACGCAGCGGCGGTACAATTCCTCGACGTCGGGATGGTCGGCCGCCTCCGCGAGCACGCGCGCGATCACCCGGCGCTGCTCGGTCATGCGCATCCCGGTCGCGGCGCAACGCGCCTCAATTCCGGAAGCTTTGAGGGCGGGTGCGGATTTCAGCGCGGGCATGGCCGTGGTTCCAGTAACAAAGCCTGTTCTGCCATCTGGCGCGCTTTACGACAAGTCGCGGCGCATCATCAGCGCGTTCAATTGTTCGCCGCCCGGCTGCTGATAATAGCGTTCGCGGCGTCCCGCGCCTGCAAATCCCATGCGCTCGTACAGCCGTCGCGCCGGAGCATTATTTTCTTCGACCTCAAGAAACACGGTGCGCACACCGCGACCCGCCAGGTGACCGAGATGGGTCAGCAACAGATCGCGCGACAGGCCGCGGCCGCGATGGCTCGCCGCCACCGCGATCGAGAGTATCTCGGCTTCGTCCGCCGCCATGCGCGACACCGCGAAGCCGATTACCTTTCGTCCCAGCATCAAGCGATGCACAAGCGTGTTGCGCTCCCTGAGCATCTGCTCGAATTCGCCCTCGCCCCATCCGCGATGAAACGACGCGGCGTGAAGCTGTGAAAGCTTTGGCGCGTCGCGCAAGGTCGCGGGTTCGACCGCCGCCGTGCCGCCGTTCCAGAATTTCGACAGCCATGCCATTGCGGCATCGATCATGGGAGGGCTGACTGCACGGTTTTTTGCAGTGGATCAGTTTGGGGCTTGGCGTCGGGCGCGCGCAGATAATATGGCCGCGCCGGGGATGTTTCCGGATCGACGGCCGCGCCGAGCCAGGCGACCCATTGAATATCGGGCGCCGGCTGCGCATCGATCAGCAGGGGTGCCGACGCTTCGGAGGGCCAGCGGACAGCCAAAATGTTTGCGGCATTGCCCACCAGTTGCGGCGCACCGAACCGCGCGGCGGCGAGGGCCTCTTCGATCGGCGCAACGCGCGGCGGAATCAACGACGTGCCATCGCCGCTGACGACCTGAAAGTAGACGTGGTCATGCCGCGCATCGATCGCGGAAAGAATCGGATGTTCGCCATGCTCGCGTAAGTGAGGCGACGCATAGGCTGCAAGCGTCGTCACGCCGACCACTGGTTTGTCGGCGGCAAGTGCTATGCCGCGCGCGGCCGAAATTCCAACGCGCAGGCCCGTGAAGCTGCCCGGGCCCGTCGTCACCGCGATGCGGTCGAGATCATTGAAGCCGATGCCGGAATCCTTGATGACGCGCGCGAGCAGCGGCATCAGCGCTTCGGCGTGGCCGCGCTGCATGGCCTGCAATTCATGCGCGATCAGCGCATCAGCGTCGGTGTCCAGCACGCCGGCGGCGCAGGCGTCGAGCGCGGTATCGATGGCGAGGATCAGCATGAACTCGATCCCGCGACGCCGAGTCTAGCGCTACTCGTTGCCTGGATTGAAATCGTCGCCCGGCACGACCGGCGCAGCCATGCCTTCCGGCCGCGGACCGCCATGCGGACGGCGGCGGCGGCGCGGCTGGAAACGCTCGTTAGCCTGCTGGCCGTTCGGCTCGAAACCGCCAGGACCACCATTGATCTGCGGCTGCGGCCCGGTGATGAACGACGGCAGGCGATCGACATTGCCGTCGACTGCCGGGACCATCGGTTGCGGCTGGGGCTGCGGCTGAAATTGCGGCTGCGGGCGGTGATCGCGATCTCTATAATTGTTGTGCTCGCGCGGCTGAAACTGTTGCTGGTCGCGCGGCGGGTAGGAATGACCTTCGCGCTGGTTGTGTGCTTTTTCGCGCTGGTTGTTGTCGCGCGGCACGAACGGCTGCGGCTGCGCCGGAACGAAGCCCGGCTCCTGTCCGAAATTAGAGAAATTCTCGCTCTCGTCTTCGCCGCTGTCTTCCGAGGGCATCTCGTTTTCCGTGCGCGGTTGCGGCTGGTTTTGCCGGAACTGCTCCTGCGCCGCGGCGATCAGCCGGAAATAATGCTCGGCGTGCTGGTAATAATTTTCGGATGCCACCGGGTCGCCGGAGCTTCGCGCGTCGCGCGCCAGCTGCACGTATTTTTCGGCGACGTGAGAGGCGGTGCCGCGGATCTTAATGTCGGGCCCATTGGATTCGAACACCCGGGTCATCGGGTTCTGGCCGCGCCGGTTGTTGTTATTATTATTGTTGTTGTGATTATTATTGTTGTTGCGGTTATTGCGCATCCGCTTGTTATTGTTGTTCTGACCGTTTCTCATGTCGTGCCTTTATCCCAGCCTTGAATTTTCAATGTTGGATTGTTGTCGTTACTCGCACACAGGCGGCATGCGCCGACGCATACCAAATCGTGGTGCATTCTTCAGCATCGATCGTGCCGACCGTTTTTCAAAAAAGTCGCGTTCAACAAGACGCGTTTTCCCCAAGCCAGCATATCGCGCCGGCAGAACCAAATCATGCAGCCTGCCAAAACAAGCACAGGTTTTTCGCGTGAATTTCCAGGCGCAATATCAGGCTTTCGTTCGCTTTGCGGTCGCGAGCAGCGCAGCTCTCTCAGCCATCGCGCTCAATCAAACCTGCCTTTTGGAACCTTTCACTCGGGGCGGGCTCTCGCTTTGAGAACTCTGGCCTTCACCCGTAGCACCTACGGGGCCAGTAACCCTGGACCGATGTTGTGTGACGGAACGTAGTCGCATCGGCCGATGATTCCAAGTGATTTTTTGCGTTCGAATCGGACTTTATCAGGGCAGCTTCCGTCCTGCTAAGGCGCGATCGATGCCGGCGAGGTCTGCTTTGCGTTCGTGAAGCGTTAACCCGACTGCCGACAGCAACGCGGCGACATCGTCGCTTTGGCCCTGCCCGACTTCCAGAATAAGGAGGCCATCAGTCGCCAGCATTTGAGCCGCTTCAGGAATAATCCGGCGGTAGGCATCGAGACCATCGACGCCGCCATCGAGCGCGCGCTGCGGGTCGTGATCGCGTACCTCGGTCGCCAGCCCGGCGATCTCCGCTGAGCGGATATAAGGCGGGTTCGACACGATCAGATCGAAGCGCCCCGACAGCGCGGCGGCATAATCGCAGGCGACAAGGGCCGCGCGCGGCGTCAGCCCGAGTTGCCGTGCGTTGACGTGCGCAGTTTCGAGCGCGGAAAGACTGATGTCGGTGCCGATGCCGAATGCATTGGGAAGCTCGGAGAGCAACGCCAGCAGAATGGCACCGGAGCCGGTGCCGAGGTCGGCGACGCGCAGTGTGCGATGCTGCCTGGATTCGACGCGGAGCACCTGCAGCGCCAGTTCGACCACGGTTTCCGTGTCGGGCCGCGGCACCAGCGTTGCAGGCGACAGTTGCAGCGGCAAGCCCCAGAATTCCTTCACGCCCGTGATGCGTGCGACCGGCTCGCCGGCGATGCGCCGCTGTGCATAAGTCTCGATGCGGGCGGCTTCGTCGGTGGTGAGGATGCGATCCGCCGCGGCGATCAGCCCGGTGAGATCGAGATTCAGCACGGCGCCGATCAGAACCCGTGCATCCAGTTCAGCGGAGTCGATGTCACTAGTTCTAAATCGCGCGGTGACCGCACGCCGTGCGGCCTCGACGGATTGTGCGGTCAATGAAAGCGATTTGGTCACGGATTGCGGCGCTTTCTTCCCTCTCCCCTTGTGGGAGAGGGTGCCCGAGATGCAGAGCAGCGAGGGGAAAGCAAGAACGACCTTGCGCATGTTGGCTGGGAGGATGTGGTGTTCACGCCGCCGCGCCTTGCGCAGCGAGTTGCGCAGCTTGGTGCTCCGTGGTGAGCGCATCGACCAACTCACCCAGCGCCTCGCCCGCGATCACCTGCGGCAATTTGTAGAGTGTCAGGTTAATACGATGATCGGTGACGCGACCCTGCGGAAAATTATAGGTACGAATACGTTCGGAGCGATCGCCGGAGCCCACCTGATCGCGCCTGTCGGCGGAGCGCGCTAAATCGATGCGCTGGCGCTCGGCGTCGTACAGCCGCGACCGCAGGATGTTCATCGCCGAGGCGCGGTTCTTATGCTGCGATCTGGAGTCCTGCATCATGACAGCGATCCCGGTGGGAATATGCGTGATGCGGATCGCCAATTCGGTCTTGTTGACGTGCTGCCCGCCGGCGCCCTGCGCGCGCATGGTCTCGATCCGCAGGTCGTCGCTCTTGATATCGACGTCAACGTCCTCGACCTCTGGCAATACCGCCACCGTCGCCGCCGAGGTGTGGATGCGCCCCTGCGTTTCGGTGTCCGGCACCCGCTGCACACGATGCACACCCAATTCGAATTTCAGCCGCGCGAAGGCGCCCCGCCCTTGCACCTCGGCGATGATTTCCTTGAAGCCGCCGACCGTGCCTTCACTGGCGGAAACGACTTCGACCTTCCAGCCCTGCAGCGCCGCAAAACGCTCATACATCCGGTAAAGATCGCCCGCGAACAGCGACGCCTCGTCGCCGCCGGTACCGGCGCGGATTTCCAGCACCACGTTGCGCTCGTCCATGGCGTCCTTGGGCAGCAGCGCCAAGCGGATCTGCTGCGCCAGTTCAAGGCGTTGCTCTTCAAGTGTCGCGCGCTCGGCTTCCGCCATGGCGCGCATGTCGGCGTCCGTCGTTGCATCGGCAATCATGGCGTCGATGCCGGCGATTTCCGTATCGGCAGCGCGGTAGGCCTTCACCGCGTCGATCAGCGGATTCAGCTCGGCGAGTTCGCGCGTCATCTTGACGTAATTCTCGGCGCTGACCTGGCCGAGCAATTGCAACTCAAGCGAAGCGTGATGCGCCAGCAGAATGTCGAGTTTGGCTTCGGGCAGCATGGTCACAGGCGCGCTTTATTTAGCACAGCGTTTCTTTTTCCCTCTCCCCTTGCGGGAGAGGGTGCCTGAGATGCGCAGCATCGAAGGCGTGTGAGGGGGTATATTCCCTCGCGACGTAAAAGCCTCCTCACCCGGCTCGCATCCTGCGATGCTCGCCACCCTCTCCCGCAAGGGGAGAGGGGAAGAAGGCGCGGCGCACCCGGAGACTCACATTCCCTCACAACGTCAGCCCTTCGGCTTCGGCGAATTCGGTAAGCTTCTGCCGGATCGACACGCTGCCGGCAGGCGCGTCGAGCAGCGCCCTCATGACAGCGGCGGCCTTCCTGGCATCGAGGTCGAGAATGAGCGCCTTCACCGGACCGTGCGCGGTGGCCGACAGCGACAGCGATCGATAACCCAGCGCGATCAGTGCCAGCGCGCCGAGCGGCTGCGATGCCATCTCGCCGCATAACGATGCGGATCGTTTGGCAGCGTCGGCTTTCAAAACGATGTCGCGTAGCGCCCGCAGGATCGGCGCGGACAAGGTGTCGAAACGCTCCGACACCTTGGCATTTCCGCGATCGACCGCGAACAGGAATTGAAACAGGTCGTTGGAGCCGACCGAGACGAAATCGACCTTCTCCAGAAGTTCGTCGAGCTGGTAGAGCAGAGCAGGCACTTCGACCATGGTGCCGACGTCGATGCGTTCTGGCAGCGCGTGGCCGTGCTGGCGCAGATAAGTCAGTTCGCGCTCGATGATGCCCTTGGCCAGGTCAAACTCGGCAACCTCCGAGATCATCGGGAACATGATGCGCAACGCGCGTCCGCCACCAGCGCGCAGCAGCGCGCGGATCTGGCCACGCAGGAGCGCGGGACGATCAAGTCCGAGCCGGATGGCGCGCCAGCCCAGTGCCGGATTTTCTTCGACCAGGGTTTCCATATACGGCAGCGCCTTGTCGCCGCCGATGTCGAGGGTGCGGAAGGTCACGGGTTTTGGGCCGGCGGCGTCGAGCACCGCGCGATACAGCGCCAGTTGATCGGTCGAGCGCGGCAGGCTGGTGCCGACCATGAATTGCAGTTCGGTCCGGAACAGCCCGATACCGGCGCTCCCAGTGTCGTCGATGTGCGGCAGATCGATGATCAGCCCGGCATTGATCATCAGCTCGACGGGCTGGCCGTCTTTGGTGACACAGGGCTTGTCGCGCAGCGCGGAATATTGCGCCTGGCGCCTTGCGCGAACGCGGACGCGCTCGCCATAGGCGGACTGGATTTCCGCGGAGGGGCGCACGTAAATCGAGCCTGAGGTGCCATCGACGATGATGGCGTCACCGGGATCGGCGAGCCCCGGCGCGTTCGGGATTTCGCCGACCGCGGGAATGCCCAACGCGCGCGCGACGATCGAGACGTGGGAGTTGGCGGTGCCCTCCTCCAGCACAAGGCCGCGCAGCCGTTTGCGGTCGTAGTCCAGTAGCGCGGCCGGACCCATGGCGCGCGCGATCAGGATCGCATTGTCGGGCAATTGCTCCCGCGACGGCGCGTGATCCTGCCCCACCAGCTGACGCATCAGGCGATGGCCGAGATCTTCGAGATCGTGCAGCCGGTCGCGCAGATAGGGATCGGTCGAGCGCAGCATGCGCGCGCGCGTGTCCGACTGCACGCGCTCGACCGCGGCCTCGGCGGTAAGGCCAGTCGCAACCGCTTCATGCAGCCGATGCGACCAGCCGTGATCGTTGGCGAACATGCGATAGGCTTCCAGCACGTCGCGGTGCTCGCCGCCTTCGGCGACGTCGCCACGTTCCAGCATGCGGTCGAGGTCGGCACGCAATGCTGCCAGCGCGGTGTCGAGCCGCCTGATTTCTTTCGGCAGGTCTTCGGCGATGTAGTTGGTGATCACGACGCGAGGCTCGTGCAGCACCACATGGCCCAGCGCGATGCCGTCGGACAGAATCGCGCCAGTCTTGTGCAGCGAATGCCGCGCGGCGGGCTCGGCGCCGGGCTGCGCCAGCGCGGACAATTCGCCGGACGCGATCATTTCCGCCAGCACCATCGCGGTGGTCTGCAGCGCTTCGACCTCTTCCTCGACATAGGTACGCTTGGCGCGGTTCTGCACCACCAGCACGCCGAGCGTATTGCCGGCGCGCAGAATGGGAACGCCGAGGAAGGAGTGATAGATTTCTTCGCCGGTTTCCGGGCGGAATGAAAACGCCGGATGGCTCTGCGCGTCGGAAAGATTGAGCGGGGTCGCCTCGCTCGATACGAGACCAACCAGGCCTTCGTGCGCGGTCAGCACGGTGCGATGCACGGCGTCGCGGTTGAGGCCTTCGGTGGCGTAGAGCTCCAGCGTGTTGTCGACGCGCAGCACGTAGGTCGAGCACACCTCCGCCACCATGTTGGCGGCGATCAGCACCACGATCTTGTCGAGGCGTTCCTGCGCGCTGACCTGCTCCGCCATGGTTTCGCGGAGCCGTCTCAACAAGACGCGGGGCCCTCCCGACGCGCTCCGCATGTGCCGACATCCTCCAACAGGCTAGCTAGTCCATAACGCCAGCTAAACTTAGTAAAAACAACGGCTTTGTGCTTGTCGCACGCGGTTGCAGCGCGAAGGCCAGCCGAATCGACCCATTCGAAACATGGTACGGTCTGCGTTTAAGTCCCCGTCAGGCCGTATAGCGAATGACGTGTTGTTTTGCCAAGCAAAACACCTGCCATGCCGCGGCGCTATCAGGCTCCGCGCGCAGGCGTTGCCGCGCCGAGTTTGCGAATCTTGCGCAGATCGGCATTGAGTCTGGTCTGCCAGCCCGCGCCGGTCGCGCGATAGGACGCCAGCACGTCGGCGTCGAGCCGCAACGTCACCGCACTTTTCGGCTCAGCGCCGAGCGGCGGACGGCCCGGCTGCACAACACGGCCGCCAACGCGAATTTCGGCGCGGTCCAATATCTCGTCCGTTAATTCCGGCGCGTCGTCCGGATCGATCCAAGGCTTACGGGCTGTTGCTCGAGATGTCGAAGCGCTTAAGGAGCTTGCGCTCTTCCTTGACATGACAATGCCTCATCGAAATGACGTGGCGGTCCGCGCCACGCGGGGTCCAAACAATGACGGTCATTGGCTATCGAGCCGACCTGCGGTTATGAAACGGCTCTCGCCATAGGTGAAGCGCACATCTTCAAAGGTGATGGTATCCAAGCTTTCGAATACTTTCGCCGCGTCCAGGAAATCGAGCTGCTTCTCCTTCAAGGCAAGCGCCCGCTTTGTTGGAGGTCAATGGCGAAGGTGATCGCCTTCGGCTATACCTTATCGAGCCCATAGAGCGTGTGCAGCGTGCGCACTGCAAGCTCGGTGTAGTTGGTATCGATTAGCACCGAGAATTTGATCTCGGATGTGGTGATGGCGCGGATGTTGATATTTTTCGCAGCCAGCGCAGCAAACGCCTTGGCGGCTATTCCGGCGTGGCTGCGCATGCCGCTGCCGATCACGGAGACTTTGGCTACGTCGGTGGCGCTGTCCAGGCGCGCGTAGCCGATCTTCTCCTTGGCCCCGGTGATGGTGTCGCGCGCGCGCGCGTAATCCGAAGCGGGCACGGTGAACGTAAGGTCGGTGGTGGCGCCGTCTTCGGAGACGTTCTGCACGATCATGTCGACGTTGATGTTGGCTTCGGCGAGCGGCCCGAAGATCGAAGCCGCTACGCCCGGCTTGTCCTGGATCTGGCGCACGGAAATCTGGGCTTCGTCCTTGGAAAAGGCGATACCGGTGACGACGTGGCTTTCCATGATTTCTTCCTCACTGCAGATCAGCGTTCCCGGCGGCGTGCCGTGCGGATCGATATCCTCGGGCTTGTCGAAACTCGACCGCACGAACACCGGCATGTTGTGCACCATGCCAAGTTCGACCGAGCGCACCTGCAGCACCTTGGCGCCTTGCGATGCCAGTTCCAGCATCTCCTCGAACGCGATCTTATCGAGCCGGCGCGCCTTCGGAACCACGCGCGGATCGCAGGTGTAGACGCCATCGACGTCGGTGTAGATGTCGCAGCGCTCGGCTTGAATGGCGGCGGCAATGGCAACGGCCGACGTATCGGAGCCGCCGCGTCCCAGCGTGGCGATACGGCCGTTTTGCGAGTTGATGCCCTGGAAGCCGGCGATGACAGCGACTTCCTTGCGCTCGTTGAACCGGGTGATGATTTCGCCGCCGTCGATCTCGAGAATCCGCGCCGACGCATGCGCATCGCTGGTGCGGATCGGAATCTGCCAGCCTTGCCAGGACCGCGCCTGAATGCCGATCGCCTGCAACGCGATGGCAAGCAGGCCCGCAGTGACCTGCTCGCCGGAAGCCACCACGGCGTCATACTCGCGCGCGTCGTACATCGGCGACACCTCGCGGCACCATTCCACCAGCTCATTGGTCTTGCCGGCCATCGCCGAAACCACGACGGCGACGTCATAGCCGGCATCGACCTCGCGCTTGACGTGACGTGCCACGTTACGGATGCGGTCGATATTGGCGACGGAAGTGCCGCCGAATTTCATGACAAGGCGGCCCATGACGGCTGGTGCATTCCCTGAGAAGTTAAGTAGTGTAACCTGCGCGGAACCGAAAGCGCGCGGCCGAAAAGGCGCGTATACCTATCGGGGCGGGGCGCGACAAGAGGCGATCTATGGCACGTTATATCGACGATATCCTGCAGCCCGGCGAAAAGGTGCTGTATTCGACCAACGCGCACTGGATCTTCTATTGGCCCGCCATCATCGGCTGGATTGTGGCGGTTGCGTTTCTCATCCTCGCGCACAGAACAACGACCGAAGGCCTCGTTCCCGTGTGGCTATCGCTCGCGGCAATTTCCGCACTCGCCGCGCTGTACTGGTCGCTGACGGCGTGGTTCCATCGCTGGACCACCGAGACCGACGTCACCAACCTGCGCGTGGTGCACAAAACCGGTTTCATCAAGCGCCGTACCTTTGAAATGAGCCTCGACAAGGTCGAGAGCGTCGACGTCAACCAGAGCATCCTCGGCCGCATCCTGAATTACGGCAACGTGACCATCCTCGGCGTCGGCGAAGGCAGGGAAACCATCGACACCATCGCCGCGCCGCTGGAATTTCGCAACTACATCACCGCGCGATAGGAGCGCCGCGACGACATGACCATGCAGTCGAGTGTTTCAAGCGGTTTGGGATCGACGGTTGATCCCGCCGAGGTCGCGAAGTTTTCAAAACTGTCGGACGAATGGTGGGATCCCAACGGCAAGATGGCGCCGCTGCACAAGATCAATCCGCTGCGGTTGACCTACATCCGCGATGCCGCCTGCCGCAAGTTCGAGCGCAACGTAAAGAGTTTGAGTTGCTTGTCCGGCCTGCGTATTCTCGACATCGGATGCGGCGCCGGGTTGCTGTGCGAGCCGTTCACGCGGCTGGGCGCGCAGGTGATCGGCATCGACCCCTCCGCCACCAACATCGCCGCTGCTAAACTCCATGCCGACAAGTCGCAGCTCTCGATCGATTACCGCTGCACCACCGCTGAGGAAATGGACGTGCGCGAACGCTTCGACATTGTGCTGGCGATGGAAGTCGTCGAGCACGTCACGGATGTCGGCGTGTTTTTGAATCGCTGCGCGGCGATGCTGAAGCCGTCTGGTCTAATGGTGGTCTCGACGCTGAATCGCAACTGGAAGAGTTTCGCGCTCGCCATCGTTGGCGCGGAATTCATCCTGCGCTGGCTGCCGCGCGGCACCCATCAGTGGGACAAGTTCGTTACTCCTGACGAACTTAGCCGCCACCTGCGCGACAACAAACTCTCGACCACCGAGCAGGTTGGCGTGGTGTATAGCCCGTTCGCCGACAAATGGAGCCTCTCGTCCGACATGGACGTGAACTACATGGTGGTCGCCGAGGGGGCGAATTAGCCGCGACCGTCATCCTGAGGTGCGCGCTCTTTCTTGCGCGCCTCGAAGGCTGGCTGCATACACTGTGGTGATCCTTCGAGGCTCGCTTCGCGCGCACCTCAGGATGACGGCTCCTACTAAACGCCGCTGAGTTTCAAGTCTGGCCCCATGTTCACCCTGACCACGCTCTGGATTCCCTTCACCATCGTCGCCGCGTCGGGGCAGGTCGCGCGCAACGCGATGCAGCGCAGCCTGACGGGACCGCTGGGGACCTGGGGCGCGACCAACATCCGCTTCCTGTTCGGGTTTCCGTTCTCGCTGATATTTTTCGCGGTCGTCATTGTTGCAACTGGTGACGCCGTACCGTGGCCGACCGCGGCGTTCTGGCCGTGGCTGCTGCTTGGCGCGCTCAGCCAGATTGCGGCGACTGGGCTGATGCTGCTGGCGATGAACGACCGCTCCTTCGTCGTGACCACGGCTTACCTAAAGACCGAAGCGATCCAGACCGCGATTTTCGGCTTCGTATTTCTGGGCGATCACCTCACGGTTCTGAAAGTGATCGCAATCCTGATCGCGACGGTCGGCGTGGTCATCACCGCGTTGCGGCCGGGTGGGGAAAAGAGTTTCGCCGAGATGAAGCCGACGGTGCTCGGCCTCGTGGCCGCCGCGGCCTTCGCACTATCCGCGATCGGTTTTCGCGGCGCCATCATCGTGGTGCCCGGCGTGACGTTCGTGACCGCGGCGTCCTATACGCTGGTTTTCGGGCTGTTCGTGCAGACGTTCGTGCTGACGATCTATCTTTTGCTGCGCGCGCCGGACGTGCTGAAGAAAATTCTGGGTTTGTGGAAGCCGTCGATGTTCGCCGGCTTCATGGGCGCGTTCGCGTCGCAGTTCTGGTTTCTGGCCTTTGCGCTCACCGCCGCCGCCAATGTGCGCACGTTGGCTCTGGTGGAGGTGTTGTTCGCGCAGGGCGTGGCTTATTATTCGTTCAAGCAGCCGCTGTCCGCGCGCGAACTCGGCGGCATCGCGCTGATCGTGATCGGCGTGGCGTTATTGGTGGCGGTGTAGTTCGTCATTCCGGGGCGCGAGCGAAGCAAGCGAGCCCGGAATCTACAACCCCTGTATTCGAGTTCAACATCCATCCGCCGCCACAGGGAGTATGGATTCCGGGTCCACGCCAAGGCGTGTCCCGGAATGACGGAGGCTAATTCCTGTCCTCAGGCAGTACCGGCAGCGGCGACACCTCGACGCCTTCTTCGATCAGCGAGCGCGCTTCCTGCGGCGAGGCCTCGCCGTAGATCGGCCGATGCTCGATATCGCCGTAATGCATCTTGCGGGCTTCGTTCGGAAATCGCTCGCCGACGTTGTCGGCGTTCTTCACGACGTGGTCGCGCAATTCCTTGAGCTTGGCGCGCAGCTCGCGTTCCTGCGCCATCATCATCAGCGGATTCGGCACCGGTGTCGTCGCAACTTCGGTGGAGGCGGCGGACCCGGGCTCGGCGTGTGAACTCTTCTTGCTGACGATCTGCGGCGCCATGATCGCGCGTTCGACCTTGACCGAGCCGCAGTTCGGGCAGCTCACCAGCTTGCGCTTTTCCTGCAACTCGTAAGCGGATGAGCTCTGAAACCAGCTTTCAAAACCGTGGCCGCGTTCGCAGCGCAAATTGTACCGGATCATGCCGATCCCCGCACCAGATGCAGATGCTCCGGCGAGTCCTTGGGATCGGCGATGCCAAAGCGGCGGCCGTGCTGCAACGACGGAATAGTCTTGCGGGTACTGACGACCTTGGCGGGATCAATCTTCGCCATCACGACGCCGGGCTCCGTCGCGTTGCCTTCGGCGAGCACGACGCCCCAGGGGTCGACGATCAGCGAATGGCCGTAGCACTCGCGGCCGCTCTCGTGCTTTCCGGCCTGCGCCGCGGCAAAGATGTAGCAGCCGTTCTCAATGGCGCGGGCGCGCAGCAGCGTGTTCCAATGCGCTTCGCCGGTCCGCACCGTGAATGCTGACGGTACCGAGATGAATGCCGCGCCACTTTCGGCCAGCGCGCGATATAGCGCGGGAAAACGCACATCGTAGCAGATGGTGAGACCGATGCGGCCCCACGGCAGATCGGAAATCACGGCGGTCTCACCGGGCTGGTAGTTCGCCGAACTCGTGATATTTCTCCCCACCGTCGAGCTCGATGTCGAACATGTGGATTTTATCGTAACTCGCGAGGATGTTGCCGTCGGGCGCGATCAGGAACGAACGGTTGACGGCGCGATCCGGCGTTGCCAGCAGCGCCAACGATCCGACATGCACATAAATTTTCAGCTCGCGCGCCAAGTCGCAATAGGCCTTCAGCGAAAGATCTTCGTCTTGCGGCTTCAGCAGTTCAAACAGCGCCTTGCGGTTTTTCTGAATGAGGTTGCTGACTTCGGGCGTCTGCACATAGTCGGCGCCCTTGTCCTTGGCTTCGCGGATAAGGCCTTCGGCCTGCTTGAAACTCGCTTCGGGCGACAGCGAGGTGCGCATCTGCACCATGGCGGCCGTAAAGGTGGTGCCGGTCATGAATTCGCCTTTTCGCCGGCCAGCATCGAATTGAGCTTACCGGCGCGATCCAGCGCGTAGAGTTCGTCGCAGCCGCCGATAAGGGTGCCGCCGATGAAAATCTGCGGGAAGGTCGAGCCCACGCCGGCGCGGTCCCACATCTGCTGACGCAGCGTCGAATCTCTGGCGACGTCGAATTCGGTGAACGCGGCGTTCTTGCGCGTCAGTAGCGATTTGGCGGCGCTGCAATAGCCACAGCCCGGTCGGGTGTAGATCTCAATGTTGGCGGCCATGTCCCACGCTCGGATCGGATAAGACGACACCAGATTATATGGGAGCTTTGTGGGTGTCCACAACCCGCGCGAATACCAGCACATCGACCTGCGCAGCCTTGGCGCGCAGCAACGCTCGCGCACAGGCATCGACAGTTGCGCCCGAGGTCAGAACGTCGTCGATCAGCACGATGCGGCGGCCCTGAATCTGCGATTTTTGTTCCGCGGCGATTTTGAACGCGCCTTGTACATTGCTGGCGCGCTCTGACCGGGACAATCCGATCTGCTGCTGCGTCGGCCGCACCCGGCGCAGCGCATCGCGCGCCAATATGACTCCGGTCTGCCGCGCGATCACCCGCGCCAGCGCGCCGGATTGGTTGTAACGCCGGCTCCAGCCGCGCCGCCAATGCAGCGGCACCGGCACCAGCACGTCGGCCTCTTCAAGCAATTCCTGACCGGCACGCGCCATCCAGCGGCCCATCGCCGGGGCCAGATCCGTGCGGTCCTGATATTTCAGCGCGTGCACCAGCGTGCGCGCGACATCGTCGTAGCGCACGGCGGCGCGGGCACGCGTGTAGGCGGGCGGATCGGCGATCGCTTCCATCGACAATAGGCCCGGGCCGGGATCGTAGACAAAGGGAATGCCGAGCCGCGGGCAAAACGGCGGCCCGATGAACGACAATTTCGCCCAGCATGCAGCGCACACCCCCTCACCTGCGACAGGTTCGCGGCAGGATACGCATAGTGTCGGCAGCGCGATGTCGAGCGCGAGGCGCGCCGCATGCGACCACGCGGTGCGGAGGTAGTGTGTAAAGGCACGCGGTGGCGAGGCGTGGGTGTCCATGCGGTGAGGCTAGCGTGGGGCCGGAGGGCGCTCAAGCCATAAACAAACCCTCATCCTGAGGAGCGGCCACTTGGCCGCGTCTCGAAGGATGATTGTTCATGTCCATGGTTCGAGACGGCGCAAGAGCGCTTCCTCACCATGAGGCGCTCCGCATTGCCAGTCGATACACGATCGGCGTACCAAGCCGCATGCCGCCTACTTCATCCGCTCCGCCCATGCTGTTCGACCGCGCGCTGTTGCGTTTCCGGCAGGATCGCGCGTTGCGATTGGGTGCAGCGACATTCCTGCTCGATCGCGCTGCGGACGACGTGGCAGAACGCCTGCACGCGGTGTTGCGCGAGTTCACGCAGACCGCGGACATCGGCACCCCCGGCGAAACGCTGCAGGAAGCTGTGCGCGCCCGTGTCGCGTCCATCGCGCGCGTCGATTTGCCCGATACCGAAATGGAGCCGCTGCCATTGCAGCCAGCATCGATCGATCTCGCCGTCTCCGGCCTCGCGTTTCAATTTGTGAATGATTTGCCCGGCGTGCTGGCGCAAATCCGCCGCGCGCTGAAGCCGGACGGGCTACTGCTGGCGGCGATGCTCGGCGGCGACACGCTGACCGAATTGAGGCAATCCTTTGCGGCGGCGGAAGCCGAGATCGAAGGCGGGGTGTCGCCGCGCGTCGCGCCGTTCGCGGATCTGCGCGACATCGGCGCACTGCTGCAGCGCGCGGGATTTGCGCTGCCGGTCACCGACGTCGATCGCATCGTGGTGCGCTATGACAACGCGTTTGCGTTGATGCACGATCTCAGGCGCATGGCCGCGACCAACATTCTGGTGGAGCGCCGCCGCATGCCGACGCGCCGCGCCACCATGCTGCGAATGGCGGAAATCTACCGCGAGCGTTTCGCCGACGCCGACGGGCGCATCCGCGCCACCTTCGATGTCATCTGGCTCTCAGGCTGGGCGCCGCACGAAAGCCAGCAGCAGCCGCTGAAGCCGGGATCTGCGAAAGCGAGTCTGGCCGAGGCGGTGAAGGGGCGGCTACCGCCGTCATTCTGAGGAGCGCGCTTGCGCGAGTCTCGAAGGATAGGCCACATGCGCTTCGTTTCGCATCCTTCGAGGCTCGCTGCGCTTGCACCTCAGGATGACGGCGTTGTGCCTTCTCTCACATCAGCAAATCGATGAGATGCGGAATCAGCGGAATGTCGGCCGGCGGCATCGGATAATCGCGCAGTTTATTGGCACGGACCCATGAAAGCTTCTGCGCCTCGCGAGCGACCATTTCACCGCTCCAGCGGCGGCAAATGTACAGCGGCATCAGCAAATGAAAGTCTGCGTAGGCGTGGCTGGCGAAGGTCAGCGGCGCGAGGCAATCCTCCTTCACGTCGATGCCTATTTCCTCATTCAGCTCGCGTATCAGGCATTGCTCGGGACGCTCGCCGGGCTCGACCTTGCCGCCGGGAAATTCCCAGAGACCCGCGAGCGTTTTGCCTTCAGGCCGTTGCGCGATCAGCACGCGACGGTCGGCGTCGATCAGCGCGCAGGCGACGACGAGCGTGAGTTTCATTTCACCCTCCTCTGGAGGGGGAGGTTAAGAAAGCTAAGACCGATAGTCCCCATTGATCGCAACGTATTCCTTGGTGAGGTCGCAGGTCAGCACCCGGTCGCGGCCCTTGCCGAGACCCAGCGCGACCCTGATCTGGATCTTCGGGTTCTTCATCGCTGCCGATACTTCCGCCTCGTCGTAAGAGGGATCGCGCGCGCCGGATTTGGCGACGCGGATGCCATTAAACGAGATCGACAGCCTGTCGCGATCGGCGGGCTCGCCGGCTTTGCCGACCGCCATCACCACGCGGCCCCAATTGGCGTCCTCGCCGGCAATCGCGGTCTTTACCAGCGGCGAATTCGCCACCGACATCGCGATTTTTCGCGCAGACTTCTTCGAGACCGCGCCTTCGACGATGATCTCCACCAGCTTGCGCGCGCCCTCGCCGTCCCGCGCCACCTGTTCGGCAAGATCGGCAAGCACCGCGTTGAACGCTTTCGTAAATGCCTTCAGCCGGGGATCAGCAGCGCGCGAAATCTTCGGCGCGTCCTTGGCAGCACCGGTGGCGAACGCCAGCAGCGTGTCAGACGTGGACGTGTCGCCATCAATGGTGACGGCGTTGAAGGTATCTTCCACGCCCGTCTTCAGCAGCGACTGCAACGCGGGCGCGGAGATCGGCGCGTCGGTGAAGACAAACGCCAGCATCGTCGCCATGTCCGGCGCAATCATGCCGGCGCCCTTGGCCATGCCGTTGATCGTGACCTTCGCCTTGCCGAGCTTCACGCTTGCGGTTGCGACCTTTGGAAAGGTGTCCGTGGTCATGATCGCCCTGGCAGCGTCCATCCAGCCGTTTGAAGAGGCCGCCCCAGCCAGCACGCCGAGCACGCCATTGAATTTCGTGGCATCGAGCGGTTCGCCGATCACGCCCGTGGATGCGAGATATATATCGTCCGCGTCGCAGCGAAGCGCTTTGGCCGCGATCGTTGCAGTCAAGGCCGTCGCCTGCTTGCCGGTCTTTCCGGTAAAGGCGTTGGCGTTGCCGGAATTGACGACAAGCGCGCGCGCTTTGCCCCGCTTGAGTTTGGCGCGGCACCATTCAACGGGCGCGGAGGGGCACTTCGATTTTGTGAACACGCCTGCGACCGAAGTGCCCTCGTCCATCACGGCGAGCAGGACATCGGTGCGGTTCTTGTAGCGGATGCCCGCCGCCGCGGTCGCCAGCTTCACGCCGGCGACGTTGGGCATGTCCGGGACGCTGTCGGGCGCAAGCGGAGAAATGGCGGTGGACATGAAGGACTTCCTGTTTCGAACGAGGAAGCGCTCTGTATCACCTCTCCTCGCGCGCGGGGAGTGCGCGCCCTTTACCCTCCCCTCAAGGGTGAAGTTACTTCTTCGCCGGCGCCATCTTGGTTTCGGCGGGCTTTGCCGCCTCCGGCTTTGCGGTTTCGGACTTCGGAGCTTCTGGCTTTACTTCCGTCTTGGCCGCATCCGCCGGCTGGTCCATGCGCTCGACCTTGGCGGTCTGGCGCAGCTTGGCGACATAATCGGCCTGCGCCTTGCGCGCCACATAGGTTTCGATCTGGGCTTTGACCGATTCGAAATCCGGCGCCTGGCGGTTGCGCTTTTCCTCGACCTTGATGACATGCCAGCCGAACTGCGACTTCACCGGCTCGGAGATCTTGCCGGGCTCCAGCGCGAAGGCGACGGCGGAGAATTCCGGAACCATCTGGTCCTTGGTGAAGAAACCGAGATCGCCGCCATCGGAAGCGCCGGGATCCTTGGATTTCTTCTTTGCGAGTTCGGCGAAATCAGCGCCCTTCGCCAACTCGTCTTCGACCTGCTTGGCTTCGTCCTCGGTCTCCACAAGAATGTGCCGGGCACGCACTTCCTGTTCGCCGGTGATCAATTTGGTGGCGTCTTCGTAGACTTTCTTCATGGTTTCGTCTGTGGTCGCGGCCTTGCCTTCGACGGACAGCAGGCTGTCCATCAGGAGACGGTTGCGCGCAAAGGCGAGCCGGGTCTTGAAATCCTCACGGTCGGCGATCTTCTTTTCTTCGGCGGCCTTGGCGACGATCTTCATGTCGATCAGAAAGGACAGCACGTTTTCTTGCTTGGTCGCGGGGTCCATCTGCGCCAGGCTGGGACCCAGTTCCTCCTCGGCGAGCGCCACGTCGCTCTGGCGAATCTCGGCGCCGTTCACCTTGGCCAGCACCTTGTTTGCATCCTGCGCGCGAACCGGAGCGGCGGTGAACAGCATCGCCGCGAGGCAACCCGTCGTGACAATGCCGAGACAGTAGCGCAGGCCGGATTTCAAATCGGGCGACGAAGAGGTCATGGAAAATCCTTGTCTTGAATGATGCGCAGCTTTTTGGGCGGCGGGACACTCGCCCAACCTTGCTGCCTTGGCAACGCGAAAAGTCTGTCAAAATGATGAATTCGGCGACAGGTTAACGCGCCATTTTCGAAGTCGGCAACGGCTGCGGGAGCCTCAAATCGGCCGCGCTGGCCGCCGTTGACAACCCTCCGACCCAGCCATATCTCTGCGCGACGGTACCGGCGGCGACGGCGGGTTTGGCTCGGCATTAGCCTGCGAATTCCCATTTATTGTCGATCCGCGCAGGGCTTACGCCCTATTTCGTCACGATGAGTTGATAGCGGACAGGTCGAGATACGTCATGGCCGCAACGCCGAACCTCAAAGACAGGAATGAGACATGATCGGCGCGCTCGCCCGCAAGTTTTTCGGCTCCGCCAATGACCGGCGGATCAAGGCCTACCAGCCGCGCGTCGATGCCATCAATGCGCTCGAAACGGAAGTCGCCGCCCTTTCCGACGAAGCGCTGAAAGCGCGCACCGCCGAGTTTCGTCAGCAACTCACCGACGGCAAAACGCTAGACGACATTCTGGTCCCGGCGTTCGCGACAGTGCGTGAAGCCGCCAAGCGCACGCTCGGCCAGCGGCATTTCGACGTGCAGTTGATCGGCGGCATGGTGCTGCACGAAGGCGACATCGCCGAGATGAAAACCGGCGAAGGCAAGACGCTGGTGGCGACACTGGCGGTGTATCTCAACGCGCTCGCCGGCAAGGGCGTCCACGTCGTCACCGTCAACGACTACCTCGCCAAACGCGACTCCGAATGGATGGGGCAGATTTACGGCTTCCTCGGCATGACCACGGGCGTGATCGTCCACGGCATCGACGATTCCGAGCGCCAGCAGAATTACGCCCGCGACATTACCTACGGCACCAACAACGAATACGGCTTCGATTATCTGCGCGACAACATGAAGTACCGGTTGGAGGACATGGTCCAGCGCGGACATTTCTTCGCTATCGTCGATGAAGTCGAACTCGATCCTGATCGACGAGGCACGCACACCGCTGATCATTTCCGGTCCGCTCGACGATCGCTCCGAATTCTACAACACCATCGACACCTTCCTGCCGAAGCTCGAGAAGATCGTCGATTTCGAAGTCGACGAGAAGCAGCGCACGGTGACGCTGACCGAAGCCGGCATGGAAAAGATCGAGACGCTGCTGCGCGACGCCGGGCAGCTCAAGGGCGAGTCGCTGTACGACATCGAAAACGTCTCCGTCGTCCATCACATCAATCAGGCGCTACGGGCGCATTCGCTGTTCCAGCGCGACAAGGACTATATCGTCAGGGACGACGAAGTCGTCATCATAGATGAGTTCACCGGCCGCATGATGCAGGGCCGCCGTTATTCCGAAGGCTTGCATCAGGCGCTGGAGGCCAAGGAGCACGTTACCGTCCAGCCGGAAAACCAGACGCTGGCCTCGATCACCTTCCAGAATTATTTCCGGATGTACGAAAAGCTTGCGGGCATGACCGGCACCGCGCTGACCGAAGCTGACGAACTGTTCGATATCTACAAGCTCGAAGTGGTGGAAATCCCGACCAATGTCGAGGTCAAGCGTCTCGACGAAGACGACGAGGTCTATCGTACCCAGGATGAAAAGCACGCCGCGATCATGGCGGAGGTGGAGCGCGCCAATGCGCGGCTGCAGCCGGTGCTGGTGGGCACCGCGTCGATCGAGAAATCCGAGGTCCTTGCAGACTACCTGAAGAAGCACGGCTACAAGCAGCTCGACTTCGAAAGCCCGAAGTCGATGCAGAAACTGTACGACGCGGCGCGCGCCGGCAAGCCGGCGAAGCTGTTCGCGGTGCTCAACGCGCGCTTCCACGAACAGGAAGCCTACATCGTCGCCGAAGCCGGCGTACCCGGCGCGATCACGATCGCCACCAACATGGCCGGCCGCGGCACCGACATCAAACTCGGCGGCTCGCTCGACATGCGAATCCAGCACGAGACTGCGGACATTACCGACGAGGCCGAGAAGGCCGCAAAGATCGAAACAATCAAGGCCGACGTCGAGCGCTTCCGCGAGATCGTGCTCAAGGCCGAGGACGAAATCGAGATCGAGCCCGCGAAAGGCTCGAAGCCTGCCAAGACCGCGACCCGTCCCGGCGGCCTCTACATCATCGGCTCCGAACGCCACGAATCGCGGCGCATCGATAACCAGTTGCGCGGCCGTTCGGGGCGTCAGGGCGACCCCGGCCGTTCAAAATTCTTCCTGTCGCTGGAAGACGATCTGATGCGGATTTTCGGATCCGACCGGCTCGACACCATGCTGACGCGGCTTGGCCTCAAGCCGGGCGAGGCCATCATCCATCCCTGGATCAACAAGGCGCTGGAAAAGGCGCAGCAGAAGGTCGAGGCGCGCAACTTCGATATCCGCAAGAACCTTTTGAAATTCGACAACGTCCAGAACGACCAGCGCAAGGTGATCTTCGACCAGCGCGTCGAACTGATGCGCAACGACAGTGTCGCCGACATGGTGACGGACATGCGCCACGACTTCATCGACGATGTCGTCGCCAAGCACGTTCCCGCGCATGCCTATGCCGAGCAATGGGACGTCGCCGGGTTGCGCGACGAGCTCAAGCGCGTTCTCGACATCGACCTGCCGGTCGACGACTGGGCCAAGGAAGAAGGCATCGCCGACGAGGAGTTGCTGACGCGCATCGAACAGCGTGTCGACGAGCATATGGCGGCGAAGTCGGCGCAATGGGGCCCTGACGTGATGCGTTACGTCGAGAAGACCATTCTGTTGCAGACGCTGGATCATCTGTGGCGCGAGCATCTCATCATGCTCGACCATCTGCGTCAGGTGATCGGACTGCGCGGTTACGGCCAGCGCGATCCGCTGCAGGAATACAAATCCGAGGCGTTCAATCTTTACGAGGCGATGACCGCACACTTACGCGAAGCGGTGACGGCGCAACTGATGCGCGTCGAAATCGTGCCGCCGGAAAACCAGCAGCCCGAGCTGCCGCAAATGGAAGCGCACAAATTCAATCCTGACACCGGCGAGGATCAGATGGCGTTCGCCGATGCGTCGCTGGTGCCGGCGGCATCCGAAACGCGCGATCCGAATAAGCCGGAAACCTGGGGCAAGGTCGGCCGCAACGAGGATTGCCCCTGCGGCTCGGGCAAGAAGTACAAGCACTGCCATGGGCGGTATGCGTGAGCTAGTGCGGCCGCCTGTGACTTTAGGCGCCGGCTAACATTTCAAGAAAACGAAGCTCTACTTGATCGCCGAGAAGCGGCTCTCGAACGAGTTCGCCGGCACCACGGGGGTCGCGCCCGACATGGTGTTCGTGGGGGGCGCTGCGGCTGCCGGCTGATCGGCGGCCGTCAACGACGGCTTGAGCGCCGGACGCGCGGCGACCTTGCTGTCGCCGGCTTTCGCTTTCGGGATCGCAGCCGACGGCCGCGGCACATCCCCACGCGTCGCCTCGATCACCCTCGGCTTGGCGGGTATCGGAGCGTTGCTCGCGGCTGGAGCCGTATCGGCACCACCAAGTCCAATTCTTCGGGCAACGCTGCCCAGGAAACTTTCCGACTGCGCGGGAGGCACTGCCGAGGCCACGCGCGTCGTCGGCGCGGATTGGACGACGCGCGGCGCGCGGGCCACGGCCACAGCGACGACCGGCTCTTCCGGTGCGCCACTCAGCAGGGTGTCCGACGGGTGCGGCGGGTTCACGGTTGCAGGTATCGTCCCCGGAGCGGGCGACAGCGCCACCAGCGAAAGCCCTTGCCCCGAGCCCCCTTCCGACAGGCCGGTATCGCCGTCGGGAATCTTGGAGGCGAATATCCGGTTCATGCCGCCATCGATGCCCGTGTTCATGCGCGCAACCGGCGTTCCACGGGCGGCCAAACGGGAGGCCTCAAGCTCGTCGTGACGCTGTTTCTCGCGCACGGCGTCGGCGACTTCCTGCGAAACGACATAGGCCGGACATTTCGCCGACGCGTTAAACACCAGCGGCCGCGATGAATTCGCCGGCTGCTCCGGATCGAACACGTATTTGTTTTCGCAGAACTCGACCTTGGGCTCCTGCCGCGTCAGCTCGAAATGATCGTAGCCGGTCTTGATCATTTTCCAGAACGGCATGTTCGGGTTGTTGCGATGCCTGGCCATGTTCACCGGCGTCATGCGAAACGGATAGGCCTGCACCTGAAAGGCGCGCTGCCCGCCGAAGAACGATTCGCGGCCGAGCGAATATATCTCCGCAATCTGTTCGTCGGTCATGGCGTAGCAGCCGCGCGACGAGCAGTCGCCATGGACCATCAGCTGCGACCCGGTGTGGCCCAGTGCCTTGTCGTAGGCATTGGGATAGCCGATGTTGAACGACAGATAATAGGACGACTGCGGATTCATCTGCGCCGGCGTGATCGAATAAAAACCTTCCGGCGCCTGCCGGTCGCCTTCACGGGTCTTGGGTCCGAGATCGCCGGACCAGCGGCAGATCGGATAGGTCTTTAGCAACGCAAAGCGGCCGGAACGATCCTGTTTCCAGACCTCGAGTTCGGCCTCCTGCTTGAAAAGCCGGACCAGCATCGGCGATTGCATGTCCATGTCTCTCGCCGCCATGTCGGCGACAAGTCTTGGCGGGACCGGCTGGTTGGCTTTGGCGTTGTTCGCCAGCGAAATCTCATCGCTATTGCAGCCGGCCAGCAGCGCGCCAGCCGCAAGCACGGCCGACGTCAAAACTGCGCGAACAAGCATGCGATTGATCAACGGATAGCTCCGCGGCCCACGGGCAAACCGGCACCCTCTAAAGCGTCCATGCCCCAAGCCATTGAATAAAATATTATCCTTAAATGGCCGACCCTCGCAAGCTAGCCAAGGTCGTGCGGCGGGTTCCATCGCATCGATAGTGAACCAATCTTAAATATCGGCCTCAGGGCTTAATTGGGGCTTAACGGACGTCTTCGGCACAAAAAGTTGTAGTGCGGAGAGAGGTATGCCTCCGATCCGGTGTCGCCCCTCGCAAGTGGGACCCATACGCCGTGTCGTTGCGTTTTACTAAGGGTTTCAATGTCTTGAGCAACAAAACCGTCAGGGGTTTATGGGTCCCCGCTTTCGCGGAGACGACCCAAGAAGATTCATCCCAGTTTGCGGCCGATATCGAGGAATTTCTGCCGCCGCTGCTTGCGGATCGCTTGGGAATCGAGGCTGCGCAGGTCGTTCAGGGCCTGCGCGATGGCGTCGCCGGTGGTCGCGATCACGGCCGCAGGGTCGCGGTGGGCGCCGCCCTTGGGTTCTCGCAGAATCGAATCGATCACCCCGAATCGCATCAAGTCCTGTGCGGTGATCTTCATGCTGGTGGCGGCGTCCTGCGCCTTGGTCGAATCGCGCCACAGGATCGAGGACGCGGCCTCCGGCGTCGCCACGCTGTAGACGGCATGTTGCAGCATCAGCACGCGGTTCGCGGTTGCGATCGCAATCGCGCCGCCGGATCCCCCCTCACCGATGATGACGGCGACGTTGGGAACGCCGAGCTGCAGGCAGGCGTCGGTGGATCGCGCAATAGCTTCGGCCTGGCCGCGCTCCTCCGCGCCGATGCCGGGATAGGCGCCGGGCGTGTCGACGAGGGACAGCACGGGAATACCGAACCTGTCGGCCATCTCCATCAGACGCACGGCTTTGCGATAGCCCTCGGGCCGCGCCATGCCGAAATTATGCTTGAGCCGGGTTTCGGTGGTGGAGCCTTTTTCCTGGCCGAGAACGCAGATGCTCTCGCCGCGAAAGCGGCCGAAGCCGCCCATCAGCGCTTCGTCGTCGCCGAACTTGCGGTCGCCCGCCAGCGGCGTGAATTCGGTGATCAGCGCGTCCAGATAATCGATGCAATGCGGCCGCTGCGGATGCCGGGCGACCTGCATTTTCTGCCATGGCGTCAGATTTGCGTAGAGGTCGTCCAGCGCTTCCGCCGCGCTTTCCTCGACGCGCGAAATCTCGTCGCCGATATCGCTGCCGGTCGCGGCGAGCGCGCGCAGCTCGTCGATCTTCGCATCGAGTTCAGCAACCGGCTTTTCGAAATCGAGGTAACTGCGCATGGAATCGGACATTCACACCATATGGGGCCGAAAGCGATGCACGAAACGGCCCGCCGCTTTTCAAGGCAAACCATGAAGCAAGTCAAGCGGACGGTAGAGAATGCGTGCAAATTCAACAGCTTGATTTTATTGACCGACGCTAATCCTGTCCCAGTGGGTGCAGATCGCGCACCAGGCTCTTCAGGCGTTCCTCGACCACGTGGGTGTAGATCTGCGTGGTCGAGATGTCGGTGTGACCGAGCAGCGTCTGCACGATTCGCAAATCCGCGCCGTTGTGCAGGAGATGACTTGCAAAGGCATGCCGCAGCACATGCGGACTTACCAGCCGCGGCGCGATCCCGGCGGCGGAGGCCAGTTCCTTCAGCTCGCGGGCGAAATGCTGTCGCGTCAGGTGCCCGCTTTCCCCAAAGGACGGAAACAGCCACTTGGTGGCGAGGGCGTTTTTGGCTTTATCCTGCTTCTGCATCTCGATCGCGGCAAGATAATCCGCCATCGCCTGCTTGGACGGTTCGTTGAGTGGCACGAGGCGTTCCTTGTTGCCCTTGCCGCGCACCACGATCATGCGGGCATCGCGCCGCGCCGCCGACAAAGGCAGCGCCACCAGTTCGGAAACCCGCAATCCCGTGGCGTAGAGCACCTCAAGCAGGCAATACAATCGCAGCGCACGAAGCCGCTGCAGCGCAGACGCTTCCGGCGCCTCGACAAAAACTTTGGCGCGCTTCAGCAAGCGATCGACGTCCCCGATCGACAGCACTTTCGGGAGGCTGCGGCCACGCTTTGGGCCCGACAAAATTGCAGCGGGATCATCGCTGCGAATGCGTTCGTTGAGCAGGAACCGAAAAAGGTGCCGCATTGCGGATAATTTCCGCGCCGCGCTGGATGATTTGAAACCGCGGCTGTCGAGATCGGCGAGATAGTCGCGCAGCGCCTGCGTTTCCGCGACGGCAAAGCTCGAATTGCTGCGTAGCAGAAATCCGCTGAAATCGCTGAGGTCGCGGCGATAAGCGTCGAGCGTGTTGTTGCCCGCGCCCTGCTCCGCCGCCAGCATGTCGAGAAACAGGTTCGTCAGTTGCGCGTCGGAAGTTCTGGCAGGCATCCGCGCACCATAAGCGCTATTTCTTGAGAAACTTATCCGCAGGGATGGTGACGGTCATTTCCCGCGGCTTCGGATTGACGAAATTCGCCAGCGCGAAGATCGCGCCGTAAACCACCCCGCAGATCACGGCGACCACGGTCAAAAATCGCAACAGGCTTGGCATCTCAGAGACTCAGGAGGACGACATTAGCATTTGAAATCATGGGGATGAGCGCAAGCGAACCCCATCATGTTCGCGCTCAAGGTGCAAGACTCTCTGGCAACGGCATCGGCGGCAGTAGTATAGGTGAACCCACGCCGTAATGTTGCGGCCAAAGAGAGTTTCATGCCCCAGACCGCCGCGCCGGCCAGCAGCGCTTCCCAGGAGGCCGAAATTGTCGCGGCCCTGGGACAGCGTTCGCTCGTCCTGATCGGCATGATGGGCGTGGGCAAATCCACCGTCGGACGCCGGCTCGCTGCGCGTCTGCGACTGCCGTTTCTCGATGCCGATACTGAAATCGAGACGGCGGCCGGGATGTCGATATCGGACATTTTCGAAGTTCATGGCGAGCCGCATTTCCGCGACGGCGAGGCGCGGGTGATCTCGCGCTTGCTCGACGGCGTTTCCAAAGTGCTGGCGACCGGCGGCGGCGCTTTCATGCGCGAGGAAACGCGCCAACGCATCGGCGACAAGGCGGTTTCGATCTGGCTCAAAGCCGATGCCGATATCATCCTGCGGCGGGTGAAACGCCGGCCCGACCGCCCATTGCTGCAAACGCCCGATCCAGCCGCGACGATCGACCGCCTGATCGCCGAACGCGATCCGATTTACAGTCAAGCCGATCTCACGATCTCGTCGCGCGACGTTCCGCACGACAAGATCGTCGATGAGTGCGTGGATACGCTGCACGGCCATCTCGTTCGCGGTGCCTTGTCGTGACCGCGCCGCTGAAAAATTCCGATCCGATTACGGTCAAGGTGGCGCTCGCCGACCGCGCCTATGACGTCATCATCGGGCGCGACGCGCTGCATTCCCTGGGCGAACGGGTGGCCGCGCTGCGGCCGGGCGCGCGCGCGGCCATCGTCACCGACCGCGCGGTGGCGAAACATTGGCTCGACAAGAGCGAGGCCTCGCTGTTGCAAGCGGGAATTGCCGCATCGCGCATCATCGTCGGCGAGGGCGAAAGCACGAAGAGCTACGCGGGTCTCGAGCAAGTCAGCGAAGCGCTGATCGCGGCGAAGATCGAGCGCAACGATCTCGTCATCGCGCTCGGCGGCGGAGTTGTCGGCGATCTCGCGGGCTTCGCCGCGGCGGTCCTGCGGCGCGGCATTGATTTCGTGCAAGTGCCGACTTCGCTGCTGGCGCAGGTGGACTCTTCAGTCGGCGGCAAGACCGGAATCAACTCGCCGCAGGGCAAGAATTTGGTCGGCGCCTTTCATCAACCGGTGCTGGTGATCGCCGACACCGCCGTGCTCGACACCCTGTCGCCGCGGCAGTTTCGCGCGGGCTATGCCGAGGTCGCCAAATACGGCGTGCTCGGCGACGAGGCTTTTTTCGCATGGCTGGAAGCCAACCATGCGGACATTTTCAGCGGCGGACCAGCACGTGAGCACGCCATTGCGACCTCATGCCGCGCCAAGGCCGCCATCGTGTCGCGCGACGAGCGCGAGAACGGCGAACGCGCGCTGCTCAATCTTGGCCACACCTTCGGCCATGCGCTGGAAGCCGCCACGGGCTTTTCCGACCGGCTGTTTCACGGCGAAGGCGTATCGGTCGGCATGGTGCTGGCCGCGGAATTTTCCGCACAGCTCGGCATGCTCGCGCCCGCGGATGCCAGTCGCATCGAACATCACCTTGCCGCGGTGGGCCTGCCCACCCATCTGCAGGATATCGCCGGATTTACGCAAGAGGGACTGGCCGACGCCGACGCGCTGCTGGCGCTGATGGCGCAGGACAAGAAAGTCAAACGCGGCCGGCTTACATTCATCCTGCTCGAAACGGTGGGACGGGCCGTGATCGCGAACGATGTAGAACCTTCGCTGGTACGCGAATTTCTCACGCGCAAGCTTGCGCATAAAAATTAAGAAGTGATCGTCACGTCATGGATTGGTTCACCTTCGCTATCGTTATTGCCCTTCTCCTGGTCTCGGCATTTTTCTCGGGCAGCGAAACCGCGCTGACGGCGGCTTCGCGCGCCAGCATGCTGCGGCTCACCAAGCAGGGCAACCGCGAGGCCGGCGTCGTGACCAGCCTGATGGCGATGCGCGAGCGCATGATCGGTGCGCTGCTGCTTGGCAACAACATCGGCAATATCGGCGCTTCGGTGCTGGCGACCGGCGTCTTCACCGCGTGGTTCGGTGAGGTAGGCGTGCTCTACGCTACCGCTGTGATGACGGTGACCGTCGTTATCTTCGCCGAGGTGCTGCCGAAGACGATTGCCATCAACGCACCGGATCGGGTGGCGCTGCTGGTGGCGCGGCCGATGACGCTGATGGTCTACCTGCTGTCGCCGCTGCTCTCGGTGATCGAGGCCATCGTTCGCGCGCTGATGACAGTTTTGGGCATCAAGATCGGCGCTAACCAGCCGGTGTTGTCGCCGACCGAGCGACTGCGCGGCGCTGTCGATCTCCTGCATCACGAGGGCGGTGTCGAGAAACTCGACCGCGACATGTTCGGCGGCTTGCTCGATCTGCGCGAGCTGCAGGTCTCTGACGTGATGGTCCACCGCACCGAGATGGTGATGATCAACGCCGACCTACCGCCTGAAGAACTGGTGCGCGAAGTACTCGCCACCGAGTACACGCGAATTCCGCTCTGGCGCGAACGGCCCGAAAACATCATCGGCGTACTGCACGCCAAGGATCTGCTGCGGGCAATCCGCGCCGCCGAGGGCGACACCGGCAAGATCGACGTGTCGACTATCGCGTTGCCGCCTTGGTTCGTGCCGGAAATGCGCTCGGTGTCCGAACAGCTCAAGGCATTCCGCCGCCGCAAGACGCATTTTGCCATGGTCGTCGACGAATATGGCGAGGTCGAAGGCATCGTGACGCTGGAGGATATTCTGGAAGAGATCGTCGGCGACATCTCCGATGAGCACGACGTCGTGGTGGCCGGCGTTCGCGCGCAGCCCGACGGCTCGGTGGTGGTGGATGGGTCGGTGCCGATCCGCGACCTCAACCGCGCGATGGACTGGCGCCTTCCCGACGCGGAGGCGACCACCGTGGCCGGGCTGGTGATCCACGAGGCGCGCTCCATTCCGGAACGCGGCCAGAATTTCACGTTTCACGGTTTCCGGTTTCGCGTGTTGCGCCGTGAGCGCAATCGCATCACCGCGCTGCGGATCGTGCCTATCCCGCGAGAGGCGGAGGTTGAAGAGCACAAGCCGAAGCGGGCCGGCACGGCGTTTTGAGGCGAAGCCTAAACTAGTAGCCTAGCGTCATCGTGCCCTGTCACCGCCAACGCGCGCACCTCGCCGGGCGAGCCATCCGAAATCGCCACCGGAATAAAATGCTCGGTGCGGCCCTGGGTGACGCTTTCGATCAGGACCTCGCGCCGAGCGCCGATTTCCGATGCGAGACGTCGCCTTAGCGCCGCGTCTCCCGCAGCGCGCAAGCGCCTGGCGCGCTGCCTGATGACATCGCCCCGCACCTGCGGCATCCGCGCCGCCGGCGTGCCCGGCCGCGGCGAATACGGAAACACGTGCAGGAATGTGAGGCCGCATTTTTCGATCAGATCTTGCGACCGCGAAAACATTTCGTCGTTCTCGGTCGGGAAGCCCGCGATGATATCGGCGCCGAACGCGATGTCCGGCCGCAACCGCCGCACCTGGGCGCAAAACGAAATCGCATCGCTGCGCGAATGCCGCCGCTTCATGCGCTTCAGGATCATGTCGTCGCCGGATTGCAGCGACAGATGCAGGTGCGGCATCAACCGCTCGTCTGCCGCGATGACGTCGAGCAAGTCGCGATCCACCTCGATCGAATCGATCGACGAAATCCGCAAGCGTTTTAAGCTCCGGCACATGCCGCAGGATTTGCTTGGTCAGCGTTCCCAGCTTCGGCGTGCCCGGAAGATCGCCGCCGTAACTGGTGAGGTCGACGCCGGTAAGCACGATCTCGGCGTGGCCGCGCTCCACCAGCGCGCGCACCTGATCGACCACCGCGCCCATCGGAACCGAGCGCGAATTTCCGCGGCCATATGGGATGATGCAGAAGGTGCAGCGATGGTCGCAGCCGTTTTGGATTTGCACGAATACCCGCGGCAGTCCGCTCTGAAATCCCTCGAGCAGATGCGGCGCCATTTCCGTCACGGCCATGATGTCGGCCACGGCGATTTTTTCGCTCTGCGCGATGCCGAAGGCTGGCGCGGCATCGAACGCCGCGCGCGTGTTTTGCCAGGCTTCACTGCGCATCTTGTCATCGTTACCGATGACACGATCGACTTCGCTCATGTCGGCAAACATCGAGGCTTGAGTTTGCGCCGCGCAGCCAGTGACGACGATGCGCGCGTCGGGCCGCTCGCGCTTCAGCCGCCGGATCGATTGCCGCGCCTGCGCCACGGCCTCGTTGGTCACGGCGCAGGTGTTGAAGACAATGGCATCGGAGAGCCCCGCACTGTCGGCGGCGTTGCGGATCACCTCGGACTCGAAGGCGTTCAGGCGGCAGCCGAAGGTGACGACCTCGACGCTCATTAAGCGACGCTGCTGAACAAAGCCGGATCGAACCGGCCTTCGTATTCGAATGTCGCGGTGCCGGTCATCAGCACGTGATCGTCGCGCTCGCGCCATTCGATGCCGAGTTCGCCGCCGGGCAAGCGTGATGGTGACGCTGCGATTGGCGCGCCGCAACCGCGCCGCGGCGACGGCGGTCGCGCAGGCCGCCGATCCGCACGCCTGGGTCAGTCCGGCGCCGCGCTCCCAGGTGCGGATCGTGATGTGGTCGCGGTCGACGATATGCGCCAGCGTGATGTTGGCGCGCTCCGGAAAGATCGGATGATTTTCCAGGAGTGGCCCGAAGCGTGCGAGGTCGTAAGCGTTGACATCGTCGACCCAGAAGATCGCATGCGGATTGCCCATGCTCACGGCGGAAGGCGTGTGCAGCACCGGCGCGTCGATGGGTCCGATCTGCAATTCGATCGAGCGGGTATCGCGAAACTCTTCCGCGAGCGGAATGTCCTGCCAGCCGAATTTGGGCGGCCCCATGTCGACGGTGAAGAGATCGGGCGACGGGCCCTGCCAGCAATTCAGCAATCCGGCCTTGGTTTCGAAGGTCAGCGCGGCCTGCCCCGTTGCCGCGAACAATTGCCGCGCCACGCAGCGCATGCCGTTGCCGCAGGCGTTGGCCTCGGACCCGTCATTGTTGTAGATGCGCACGAAGGCTTCGGTGCCAGCCAATCGCGGCGGTTGCAGCACCATCAGTTGATCGAACGGCACGCCCGACGGCTGTGCCACGGCGCGCGCGTCATCGGGCGTGACGGCTGAGGGTCGGTCGCGCAGGTCGACTATGACGATTTCGTTGCCGATACCGTTCATTTTAGTGAAAGCGTGATTTGCGAGCGCGTTCATGCCGTGATCCTCCCGCCTTATATGGTCAATGGCGGCGGATTGACCAGCGCTGGGTCGGGCGGCACTGGGTGCCGGCGAGGCGCGTGCATGACGCATCTGCATGGGACGAAATCGCCGCTCGCGTGTTAGCATCGTGTAAATGCCCATCCCCTGGAGACCATCCGAAATGAACCGCAACCGCTTCTTCCGAATGGCGCTGATTCCCGCGGCGGCGATTTCACTGAGCATTCCATTGGGCATCATGGGCGCTCTCGCCCAGTCGCCACCCACCACGGCTCCGGAAGCAGCGGCTCCTGCCCCGGTAGCACCCGCTCCGGCTACGACCGATACGCCGGCCCCCCCGGTGCCGGCGACGCCTCCGCCCTCAGCACCTGCGGTTAGTCCGCCAGCACCCCCGCCGCCTCCCGCTTCGGCGGAAACTCCGCCAACAACGCCGCCACCGGCTGTTGCGGTGCAGACCGCCGATCCCTTCGGCGAAGAGATTACGTTGACGGCCAAGACGGCGCTGGTCGCCAAGGGCGAAGCCAAGTGGGATGACGCGTTCGATACCTTGACCGCTTCGCTCAAGTCCCTGTCAGCCTTTCTGGAAAAGCAGGGCATCAAGCCCGCCGGCAACGTGATGATCGTTTACACCTCCACGGATGACGCAGGCTTCACCTATCAGGCGGAAATTCCGGTCGACCGGGAGCCGAAGAATCTCTCCAAGACCATGAGCCTCGGCAAAACCCCGGACGGCAAGTCGCTGAAATTCGTCCACCGCGGCTCGTACGACAACATGGACAATACCTATGAGGCGATCACCAACTATCTCGACGACAAGAAGCTGGAAGCCAAGGACACCTTCATCGAGGAATACATTACCGATCCGCTGACCACGGCGGAGGACAAGCTGGTGATCAACGTCTATGTACCGTTGAAGTAGGACACGATGAAGTATCGCGCCGTCCTCGCCGCTGCCTTTGGGAGCGCATTGCTCGCAGCACCCGCGCTGGCGCAGATCACGCCCATCGGGACGATTTCCGTCACCGGCGAGGCCCAGCTATCGGTGCCGCCAGACCTCGCGCAGATCGACGGCGGCGTGACGACAGAAGCCAAGTCCGCGCGCGAGGCTTCCGAGGCCAATAACGCGGCGATGGGCAAGGTGCTGCTTGCGCTGAAAGGCGGCGGCATCGACGAGAAGGATTTCCAGACCTCGCGATTATCGCTGCAGCCGCAATACGCGCCCAACCGCAGCGGCCCCAATACCGTCACCGGATATCAAGCCAGCAATCACGTCACCATCAAGCTGCGCGATATCAGCAAGGTCGCCGGCGTCATCGATATGCTGGTTGCCGCGGGCGCCAACAATATCGGCGGCATCAATTTCATGGTGTCGGCGGCGTCAAAACTGCTGGACGACGCCCGCGAGCAGGCGATCGCCGATGCCCGCCGCAAGGCCGAGATTTACGCCAAGGCCGCCGGCGTTGCGCTCGGCGCGCCGGTCAGCATTTCGGAAGAGGGATCGCCCGGCCCGATGCCGTTTCGCAGAATGGCCGCCGGCATGGCGGCCTCCGCACCGGTCGCGCAAGGCGAGGAAACGCTGCAGGTAACGGTGAGTGTGTCCTGGGCGATCAAGCCGAAAGAACAATGATCGCAGCGGAGCGCGATCCCGGCAACTCCGCGTCAAATCTCCACCACCTGCCCCGGCTTGAGCGCCACGAAACGCTCGCGCGCAATATCCGCCTCATCGAGCGCCGCATGCAGCGCCGTCTCCGGCGCATCGATCGCCTCGTCGGTAAGCTGGAACGTGCCGTGATGATGTGCGAGCGCCTGCTGCGCGCCGCAATCGGCCAGCGCTTTGACCGCGTCCGACGGGTTCATGTGCTGATCGCGCATGAACCAGCGCGGCTCGTAGGCGCCGATCGGCAGGATCGCCAACCGCAGCGGGCCGTGGGCCTCGCGAACCCTGCGGAAATGCTTGCCGTCGCCGTAGCCGGAATCGCAGACGATGTAGATTTTTCCCGCCGGCGTCTCCAAAACGAAACTCGCCCACAGCGCCTTGTTGCGGTCAAACAGCCCGCGCGCCGACCAGTGCCGCGTCGGCACCAGCGTCACGGCGACGCCATTTCCAAGCTCAACGCGGTCGTGCCAGTCGAACGCCTCCGCACGGATCGCGCCGTCGGTGCTGCGCATTGTGACGTCATTGCCGAGCGGGGTGACGACGCGCGGCGAAAATTCCGCCGCGAGTTTCGACAGCGTCGCAACGTCGAGATGGTCGTAATGGCCGTGCGAGACCAGCACCACATCGATCGGCGGCAGCGCGTCGAAGGCGATGCCGGGCGCGTTGTGGCGTTTCGGCCCGATGAATGTGTAGGGCGAGGCGCGGTCCGACCATACGGGATCGATCAGGATATTCAGTCCGGCGGTCTGGATCAGCCAGCTGGCATGGCCGACGAATGACAGCCGCACCTTATCGCCGCTGACGCGCGGCGGCGGCGTATCGGCGTAGGCGCTCGGCGCCCATTCCGGCCACGCGTTGCGCTCGCGGCCGCTGCCGAATTGCCAGCGCAGCACCTGAGCCAGGCTCTTCGGAGGCGATCCGTCCGGGTCGAAGAAATGCGTGCCGTCGAAATGATCGGAGACGGGGCCGTCATAGGTTTTCATGCGGGAGGCCCAGATGGCGGACAGACCCGCCGCGACAGTCAGGCCGCCCAGCGATGCCAGTAGCCGGCGGCGGGTGGTTATCATCGCCCGATTGGCCTCAAAACGTGCGTTTCTGCAAGAGCCGAGATGGACTACCCCGGCCCTTGAATTGCCGCTTTCTCTCGACATTTCTTGACTTTCACGGGCTGCGGGGGTTTAACCGCGCCACTTCTCGAAAAGTCTTCTTTTCGACCCGCCGACCGGCCTTTGAGGCCGGAGGTCAACGTCCGACAGCGCGATGCGCCCTCGGGCGCAAAGGTGTTTTGGCATAGGCCTTTTCCAAGAAAGGCCGTTCTTAGGTTCGCGCGCATGTTCGACAATCTGTCGGAAAAGCTTGGCGGCATACTCGATCGGTTGACAGGGCGCGGCGCGCTTTCGGAAGCCGACGTCGATGCCGCCATGCGCGAGGTGCGCCGCGCATTGCTCGAAGCCGATGTCTCGCTCGATGTGGTCCGCAGCTTCGTTGACCGCGTCCGCGAGCAGGCGATCGGCGCCACCGTCGTCAAGTCGGTGACCCCCGGCCAGATGGTGGTCAAGATCGTCCATGACGAACTGATCGCCACGCTCGGCTCCGACGGCCAGACCATTGACCTCAACGCCGTCCCGCCGGTCGCGATCATGATGGTCGGCCTGCAGGGCTCCGGCAAAACCACCACCACCGCGAAACTCGCGCGCCGCCTGACCCAACGCGACAGGCGCAAGGTCTTGATGGCCTCGCTCGACATCTATCGTCCTGCGGCGATGGAGCAGTTGGCGGTGCTGGGGCGCGACCTCGACATCCAGACGCTGCCGATCGTTGCCGGTCAGAAGCCGGCGCAGATCGCCAGGCGCGCGCTCGAAGCCGCCAAGCTCGGCGGCTACGACGTGGTGCTGCTCGATACTGCCGGGCGAACCACGCTTGACGAAGAGATGATGTCGGAAGCCGCCGAGATCAAAAGCGCCGCCAATCCGCACGAGGTGCTGCTGGTCGCGGACGCGCTCACCGGCCAGGACGCCGTCAATCTGGCGCGCTCGTTCGACGAACGCGTCGGCCTCACCGGCATTGTATTGACGCGCGTCGATGGCGATGGCCGCGGCGGCGCCGCATTGTCGATGCGCGCGGTCACCGGCAAGCCGATCAAGCTGATCGGCACGGGCGAAAAAACCGACGCGCTGGAAGACTTTCACCCCGACCGGATCGCCGGCCGCATTCTCGGCATGGGCGACGTGGTGTCGCTGGTGGAAAAGGCCGCCACGCATATCGACGCGGAAAAGGCCGCGCGCACAGCCGAAAAGATGCGCAAGGGTCAGTTCGACCTTTCCGACATGCGCGAACAGTTGCTGCAGATGTCGAACATGGGCGGCATCAGCGGGCTGATGGGCATGATGCCCGGCATCGCCAAGATGAAGAACCAGCTCGCGTCCGCCAATCTCGACGACCGCGTGCTGAAGCGTCAGGTCGCGGTGATCGATTCGATGACGCGGCAGGAGCGCAAGAACCCCGACATTTTGAAAGCCAGCCGCAAGAAGCGCATCGCCGCGGGCGCGGGCCTTAAGGTGGAAGAGGTCAACAAATTGCTGAAAATGCATCGGAACATGGCCGACATGATGAAGGCAATGGGATCAGGCAAGCGCGGACCGATGGCCGGCATCGCGCAGGCGATGGGCTTTGGCGGCGGCATGCCCTCGCCCGAGCAGATGAAAGCCATGGCGGAGAAATTGCCGGGCGGCGCGCCGCAAGGCGGCATGCCGGCGCTGCCGAAGGATCTTCCTGCCGGGTTGCGATCAGGCTTGCCTAATTTGCCGGGGCTTACGGGACTGAGCGGCAAACTGCCGGGGCTCGGCGGCTTTCCCGGTTTTGGAAAAAAGAAATGAGAAATTTTCGCGACACCGCCGTCATCCTGAGGTGTGAAGCCGCGCTTGCGGCGAACCTCGAAGGATGGCCGCACATGCTTCCGTCCGCCGCCCTTCGAGGCGCGCAAGAAAACGCGCGCACCTCAGGGTGACGGACCAAACTCTTACTCACTCAGCATTGTAACTCACACATCAACCTCAGGAGAACATCATGTCAGTCGTCATCCGCCTCGCTCGCGCGGGCACCAAGAAGCGTCCAGTCTACCACGTCGTCGTCGCCGACTCGCGCTATCCGCGCGACGGCCGTTTCATCGAGCGGCTCGGTCATTTCAATCCGCTGCTGGCAAAGGACAACGAGGCGCGGTTGAAGCTCGACATGGACAAGGTCAAGGCCTGGATGGCGAAGGGCGCGCAGCCCTCGGACCGCGTGTCGCGTTTCCTCGATGCCGCTGGCGTCAAGAAGCGCGAAGCGCGCAACAATCCGGAAAGGGCTGTGCCGCGCAAGGAGCGCAAGGCCGCCGCCGAAGCCGCCGCGAAGAAGTAAGCGCGAGGGCGCGCGGCGATGGGCGCGCAAATCTGCATCGCCCGGATCGGCGCGCCACACGGCGTGCGTGGCGCGGTGAAGCTGTGGACCTTCACCGAGGACCCGCTCGCGGTGACGCGTTACGGCAAGCTGTCGACCAAGGATGGCGCGCGGCAGTTCGAGGTTGCGAATGCGCGGCAAGCCAAGGGCCATCTGGTCGCGATGCTGAAGGGCATCGCGACGCGTGAGGATGCCGAACGGCTCAACGGCATCGAGCTCTACGTCGCGCGCGACCGATTGCCCGCGCCGGATGCGGACGAATATTACCACGCCGATCTGATCGGACTGGCGGCGGTGACCGCCGCGGATGAACCCATCGGCCGCGTCACGGCGATCCACAATTTCGGCGCGGGCGATATCATCGAGATCGCACCGCCGCACGGTCCGGCGTTGCTGCTCACATTTACGAACGCGGTGGTGCCGACAGTTGATATCGCTGGTGGCCGCGTGGTGATCGAGTTGCCGGGCGAGATCGAGGGCGACGATTCCGGCGAGCCATAAATCCGAAGGGCGCATCTTTAGATCAACAGGCACTCCCCACCCCCGACCCCTCCCCCCACTTGCGGTGGAGGGAGGGGTCGGGGTGGGGGGCTCTTCACTTTTGTGAAATTATCAATTCGGAGAAGCTTCCGAAAACCAAGCTGGGTCATTGCCGGACTTGATCCGGCAATCCATCCTCTTCGAAGACTCTTGCGAAGATTGATGGATACGCGGGTCATTTAGTGTGAAGACGCGCTTCGCGCTTTAGCCCGCGTATGACCCCGTATTTATTTTTGATGATGGAAACCATGTGGCGCGCGACCGTTCTCACGCTGTTTCCGGAGATGTTTCCCGGCCCGCTCGGCGTCAGCCTTGCAGGGAAAGCGCTGGCGGCCGGAGTGTGGGCGTTGGAAGCACGGGATATCCGCGACTCGGCCACTGACCGACACCGCAGCGTTGACGACACACCGGCCGGCGGTGGACCCGGCATGGTGCTGCGCGCCGACGTGCTTGCGGCGGCAATCGATGCAGCTGACATCTCGCCGGATCGCCCGCGCCTGCTGATGAGCCCGCGCGGTCGGCCATTGACCCAGTCCCGCGTGGCGGAACTGAGCTCCGGGCCGGGCCGCTGATCGTCTGCGGCCGGTTCGAGGGCGTCGACCAGCGCGTCATCGACGCGCGCAATCTGGAGGAAGTGTCGGTCGGCGATTACGTGCTGTCGGGCGGCGAAATCGCCGCGATGGCGCTGATCGACGCCTGCGTGCGGCTGCTGCCGGGCGTGATGGGCAAGGCAGAATCCGGCGCCGACGAGAGTTTCTCCGACGGCCTGCTGGAATACCCGCAATACACCCGCCCGCAGGACTTCGAAGGCCTGATGATCCCGGAAATCTTGATGTCCGGCGACCACGCCAAAATCGCCGCCTGGCGGCAGGCTCAGGCGCAGGCGCTTACGCAAGCGCGGCGGCCTGACCTTTGGGCTGCCAAAAACGGCCAAAAACGTCCGACTGACGGGTGACAACGGCTGGTCTTTGCCGTATACGGACGCCAAATCCGTACAGGATAGATGGACGTTTGCGCAGCCCGCGCTTTTGCGGCTGGGGCGCGCCGCCGATGGAGATTCACGATGAACCTTATTCAAGAGCTCGAAAAAGAGCAGTTCGAAAAGCTATCCGCCAGCAAAACCATTCCGGAATTCGGGCCCGGCGACACTGTGATCGTCAACGTCAAGGTGGTCGAAGGGGACCGCTCCCGCGTGCAGGCTTATGAGGGCGTGTGCATCGGCCGTTCCGGCGGCGGGCTCAACGAGAGCTTCACCGTCCGCAAGATTTCTTATGGCGAAGGCGTCGAGCGTGTGTTTCCGGTGATGTCGCCGATGATCGACTCGATCAAGGTGGTGCGCCGCGGCAAGGTGCGCCGCGCCAAGCTGTATTATCTGCGCAACCTGCGCGGCAAGTCGGCCCGTATCGTCGAGAAGAAGACCGATCGCGCCGCGCCGGCCTCGACTGCTGCCGCCGCTGAGTAGTTTCTCGCAAGCTTTGGTTTTAAAAGGCGCGGCTCACCCCGCGCTTTTTTTTGTTGGGTAAGAGCCGTCACCCTGAGGTGCCCGCGCCCTTTCTTGCGCGGCCTCGAAGGGCGACAGCGTGCGCAGCCGTCCTTCGAGGCTCGCGCTCCGCGCTTCGCACCTCAGGATGACGGCTTTGCTTGCGTCAAAGCGACGACTCGCGTTGTCGCATCTGCACCCGCGTGCTATATCAACCTCATGTTTCCAGATCGCCAAACCATCGCGGCACGGGTCATTCTCGACGACCGCAGCCGTTTGCCTGGACGCTTTTTCGGACGGCGCACGACGGCAGCGCTCGCGGCCTGACATCTTCTTGCGCGCATTTACCGCGCACCGTTGCATCTGTCCGATCCAAATTCCGATTGAAGGCCTGACATCATGCCCGACACCCATCCCACCACGCTGTACGACAAGATCTGGAAAGATCATCTGGTCCATGAGGCTGATGACGGCACCTGCCTGTTGTACATCGACCGCCATCTTGTCCACGAAGTGACGTCGCCGCAGGCGTTTGAGGGCCTGCGGGCCACCGGTCGCAAGGTGCACGCGCCGGAGAAGACGCTGGCCGTGGTCGATCACAACATCCCGACTACCGACCGCTCGAAACCCAATCCCGATCCCGAAAGCATCGAGCAGATGCGGGTGATGGCTGCGAACGCCAAAGAGTTCGGTATCACCTATTACGACGAGTTCGATATCCGCCAAGGCATCGTTCACATCATCGGCCCCGAGCAAGGGTTCACGCTGCCGGGCACCACCATCGTCTGCGGCGACAGCCACACCTCGACGCACGGCGCGTTCGGCGCGCTGGCGCACGGCATCGGCACCTCTGAGGTCGAGCACGTGCTGGCGACGCAGACGCTGATCCAGAAGAAGGCGAAGAACATGCGCGCCACCGTTGACGGCAAATTGCCCGACGGCGTCACCGCCAAGGACATCATTCTCGCGATCATCGGCGAGATCGGCACCGCCGGCGGCACCGGCCACGTGCTGGAATATGCCGGCGAGGCCATCCGCGCGCTGTCGATGGAAGGCCGCATGACGGTCTGCAACATGTCGATCGAAGGCGGTGCGCGTGCCGGCCTCATCGCGCCGGACGAGAAGGCCTATGAATTTCTAAAGGGCCGCCCGATGTCGCCGAAGGGCGAGACCTGGGACGCCGCGATGCGCTACTGGGAAACGCTGCGCAGCGACGAAGGCGCGCATTTCGATCACGAAATAAGACTCGACGCGGCAAAGCTGCCGCCGATCGTGACTTGGGGCACTTCGCCTGAGGACGTGGTGTCGATTTCAGGCGTGGTGCCCGATCCCGACGCTATTCCCGATGAGGCCAAGCGGCTCTCGAAGCACCGCGCGCTGGATTATATGGGGCTGAAGGCCGGCACCAAGATCACCGACATCACGCTCGACCGCATCTTCATCGGGTCCTGCACTAACGGCCGTATCGAGGATCTGCGCGCGGTGGCGAAGGTGGTCGACGGGAAGACCGTCAACGGCAACCTGAATGCGATGATCGTGCCGGGCTCGGGTCTTGTGAAAGAGCAAGCCGAAGCCGAGGGCCTGCACAAGATTTTCCTGAAAGCCGGATTCGAGTGGCGCGAGCCGGGATGCTCGATGTGTCTGGCGATGAATCCCGACAAGCTGTCGCCGGAGGAGCGTTGCGCCTCGACCTCGAATCGCAATTTCGAGGGGCGCCAGGGTTTCAAGGGGCGCACCCATCTGGTGTCGCCGGCGATGGCGGCGGCGGCGGCGATCGCCGGACATTTCGTCGACATCAGGGAGTGGCGGTAAACGCCCGCCCGCAAACATGCTTCGAGAATCAGGCGCCCGCGGTGCGCCTGATTCTTTTTAGCCGCAGCGCCTCACTACCACCAGCGGCGATGCCAGCGATGATACCGGTGATGCCAGCGATGATGACGCCAGCCGCATACACGGCGTAGCCCGCGATAGGTCAAGATGATCCTGCAGCGCGAACCGTAATAGACCGGTCCACCATAGTAACGCGGACCAAAATGCCGGCGATAGCCGCCGAAGTGAAAGCGGCGAAATCCGCCGCGATGGATACCGCCGAAGCGCATCCCGCCGCCGCGGAACGCGAAATGACGTCCGCCACCACGGCCGCCGCGGCCGCCGCGAACTTCCGTCACCAACGGTTCGGAGGCATATTTTGCGGTGGATACGGCACCGGGATTTATCAGCGAAAGCGCCTCGGCGCGCTGTGCCGGCGCGGCCGACAGCATCAGCACCGCAGCCGCCGCAAGGCCGAGGTACCGCAGCAAGCCGTACTTGGGATCTGGAATTTTCATCATCCGCGAAGTCTCCCGATCGGTTGCAACGAAGCAGGCGTGTCACGTTGCCCGCAATTTCGTTGTTCAGTTGCCCCGCTGCAAATTAGAAATCGCGACGTGAATGCGCGGTGAATGTGCAATTCACAATGATGAACGTCGGGTTTGAAGTGAGCGAGACGCAGGCGTTTGGGTATCACCAGGTTCGATACGGAAAGCTCAATCCGAAAAAGAACGGCACGAGGCCGTAAGGCCGATAAACGACTGGACGATCGTAGTAATACGGCTGATGCGATGGCCGCAAATAGCTCAGGGCGTAGTCACGGCGATGATGAGACCGGCGCTGGACGTTGGAATCGGCGGCGCTTGCGGGCGCAATTTCACTCCAACCAAGCAGGCTTACGGCGATCGCAACGGCGACAAAAAGCTTCAAGTGATATCCTTCCCGTTCTTGCGCGGTAACGCTCTCGCAATTCCAGCGCAACCGGCAATATGCATAAAAAACAGGCCCGCGATGCGAGCCTGTTTTATCTTAAAGACGTGGACGCGTCACATTAAGTCTTGATCACCAGCGGCGGCGCCAGAAATGGCGGCGATGGCCATAGTGACGGCGAAAGCCCCAGTGGCGCCAACGCACTTCCGTCGTGAGTTGGGAACCATCCTGAACCGCGGCGGCGACCCCCGGATTGATCAAGGATAGCGCCTGGGCGCGCTCGGTCGGCGCGGCCACAACAAGCAGTGCCCCGACAGCGGCAAAGCCCAGAACTCTTTTTACGTTCATCTGTTGTCTCCCTTGAATGCGGGCTGAACATCTGCGCCGCAAACATGAATTCGAATTAAGCCAAACGGTTCCGGATTTCTCGAATTTTTCAAAACCGCGCGTGTTCGCAGTGCGTATCTTGTGCGACATAGATTGCAATCAAAGTTGACAAGGAGGACCCCATGTTCTGCAAGACATCTTCGGTCTCGCGCCTCGTTTTCGCTTCAGCCTTGACTGGAGGCGCGTTATTGACGGCAAGCAACGCGCTTGCATCGCAGGGGCCGGGCGGCGGCCTAGGCAGCGCCAGCGCTCTCACGCAATTGACGATGGCGATCATCGTTTACGGCGCATCAGCGGCGATTGTCGGCGCCGGACTGATCGGCGCGGCGCGCGGGCGTTGATCGCGGCCAAATCTAGCCGGGGCGCCAGAAACAGTTCATGCGCGGTGTGATCACGGTTCCGCTGGGCCGATATTCCTGCACATAGCTCGCCGTGCAATCCCGCACCGCGTTGGGGCCGGGGTAATAACGGGGATAGACACCGTCGGCATCGGGAGCGTAGCGCGGATAAACCCGAAATCCGGGTCGGCGCACGGCGCACGCGGCGTTGTGCCGAGAAATCTTGCGCGGACGCCCTAACCTGCGTGAACTGCGTTGCGGAAGCAGCACTTTGCGCCTGCGCTCCCGATGCCGGCATCAACGATACTCCGATCAGGGCAACCAGAGCCGCTGCTGTATTGGTTCGCATCTTGAACGCCCACCCAAAACTATCGACCATCCTACGGTCTCCGATTGGAGCGCGCGCGTCAACCGTGCGAAGGTCCGGTCGTGCGGCCCGTCAGCGTTGCCTGCGCAACTGAAAGCCTGCGACCGCCGCCAGGATGAAACTGCGCGGAAACAGCCGCAGCATCAACGGGACCATCTTGATGCCGAAGCCAGGCAGGACGATGCGCTTGTTGGCCATCAAGCCGCGATAGCCGGCCAGTGCCACGGCCGATGCCGAGACGTTCAAAATGCCTGAAGTCGAATCCCGGATCGAAGCCGGCGCGCGCCTGAAATTCCGACGGCACCGGACCCGGACACAAAACCGTCACCCGCACGCCCTTCGGACCGAGCTCTTTGTGCAGCGCCTCGGTCAACGACAACACATAGGCCTTGGACGCATAGTAAACGGCCATCCCCGGCCCCGGCAAGAATCCGGCGATCGAACCGACATTGAGGATGCCGCCACCGTGCCTGATCAGGCTGTCGGAAAACCGCAGCGACAAATCCGTCGTCGTCCTGATATTCACCGCGACGATGCCGAGTTGAGCCGCGCGGTCCAACTCGATCGCGTGGCCGAACAATCCGAAGCCGGCATTGTTCACGACGAACTCCACCTCGACGGCTTCGGCGCTCAAGGCAGCGGCAATCACGTCGCCGGCGTCGGGCCGTTCGAGATCGCAGGGAATGATGATCGGCGCCGCGCCGCCGGCGGCGACAATTTCGGCCGCCAGTTTTTCGAGACGATCCGCGCGGCGTGCCACCAGCGCGACCCGATGGTCGTTGGCGGCGAAGACGCGCGCCAGCTCCCAGCCTATACCCGCCGACGCTCCGGTGATCAGCGTCACGCGTTCAGTCACGATGGAATACTCTTTGAATTATTGCGAAGATACAAAGCCGCAAGATCGTGCAAATAACCATACGCCTTATGCACGAAACAAGCCATGTGCGAGCATAGCGGCCCGGCTGAAATGCGGATTCAACGCCGATAGGGCCGGTTCGGGAAATCAGGCTTCGAAGCTTGATGCCTCTGAAGTGCCGGCAACGCGATGCTTCAGGTTAATGCGGTCGCGCGATGAAACTGCCAGCAGATCCGCCGCTCGCCAGACCACGTTGTCTTCGAACTCGCTGACCTCGCCGTCGGCGTACACCAGCTCCCACATCATTTCGATGATACGCAGCCGCCCGGCCTCATCTACCGATCGCATGATGACACTGGTGAAATGATAGAGATCGACAGCTTCGCCCTCCACCAGGGTCGCGGACGCGATCAACCTGTCGGCGGTGCCCGGATCGAGCCCGAAACTGCTCTCGAGCAGGCTGTGCAGCTTGCGCTTTTCGATCTGGGAAGGCTCGCCGTCGAGCGAGATGACATGGATCAGCAACGCCGTCGCCGCCAGGCGATATCCGGTGTCGTCGAATTTCTGTTCCGCGTGCGCGGTGGGAGAAACAACGTCGGCAATGAATTGGCGCAATCCGTCCAGCATCAATCTCTCAACCGAAAATTTTCAGGGTTTTCGCGGCCGTCGTTTACCCGATGTCACCAATATATGGATCGAGAATCGAATGCGCGCAATCCTGCGCGGTCGCGTTTACGTTACGATTCGGCAACGTCACGGAATCTCGTAAACGACGATCTTGTCGGCAACGCCTCGCAAGGCCGCCTGCTTTTGAATGGGCGTGATCGCCGCCTTGCCAAGCATCGCGGCGACCGCGGGCGCATCGTTCACCGGACTGGTGATATGGATCGCCTGCGAGTTTGAAAGGCCCTGCACGCGCGCCGCGACATTGACGGTCTGGCCGAAATAATCCTGGCGCTCGTTCAGCATCACCGCAAGGCAGGGGCCCTCGTGGATGCCGATCTTGACCACCAGATCGTTGGTCCCGCGCTCGACGTTCAAAGCCTCCATGGCGGCGCGCATCCGCAGGCCCGCGGCGAGCGCATGTTCGGGGCGTACGAAGGTCGCCATCACGGCATCGCCGATGGTTTTAACCACCGCGCCCTTTTCCGACGAGATGATTTCGAGCAGAGCGTGGAAATGCGCGCGCACCAGATCGAAGGCAACGAGATCGCCGACCCGCTCATACAGCGCGGTCGATCCCTTGAGGTCGGTAAACAGGAACGTCAGCGACGTGATCTTGAGACGCTGGTCGATGTTGAGATTGTCCGCCTTGTAGACGTCGCGGAAAGTTTGATTGGTCAGTATGCGCTTGGCGGTGAGGATCGGCTTGCGGCTGCCGATAAGATGATGCAGCGCGTCGGCCGCAACCAGTACCGAAGGCAGAACCCGGACATCGGTTTGATTATCGAGCGAAAGCCGCAACGGGCCGGGACGAAGCGTTTCCGTTTGCACAGCGGCGTGCGCCTTTGTGTAGGTCAACGCCAGGTGCTGTACCTCGTCGGTTGGCTCGCCCTGCACATCGATGAAATGCGCGGCGTGAGTGACCGGCTCGAAAACGATGATGAATTGCGCCGGCAACGTCAGCGCCAGTACCGCCTTCTCATGCGGCGGAAGCTCGCGCGCAGCGAGTACGATGTCCTGGGTGAGCGACGCAAATGCTTCCTCGTTGAAATCGACGCCCGAGCTCCAGAAAACCTGCCGGAAATAATCCCAGATCGGCAACCCGTTAGGGTCATGCGAGGCAATGCCCCTGATCCGTGGGCTAACCGTAAAGGCAACTTCAACCTGTTCGTCGACCGAGGCCTCATAACCGCAGGCGCACAAGCCACAGTGATAGTCGTCATGACGCAGCGATTTCAGCGTGTCGTGGGCCTCGAGCACGCCGCGGCAGCCGGGGCACAGCACGTTCCAGTTGAGATCGAACAGACCCAGCCGCGAGGCGTGAAGAAAGCCGGAGATGACGAGCTCTTCGTCGAGCCCGTTGCGAGCCGAAAAATCCAGCACGTTGATGCGGTTGAGTTCGTGGTCCTCGCCCTGCTCGATCAAGCGCGCGATCGCATCGGCCACCGCGGGATCCGCAGTCTGTTTCAGCGCCGAGAACTGCGCCTGTGTGTCGGTCATGCCTCGACCTTATTGTAGTTTCGGGCTGCGTCCACTGACGCTTTTGTCAGCGGCGTGTGATCCGGAACATCGGCGACCGCTCCGGCTGCGTCGTCACCACGCCGATCGGCAGCACCGGCTCGCGGTCAAGCAGTTCGACGCGGAAAGCGCCGATCAGTTTCGCGAGCGCCAGCGTCGCTTCGACCAACGCAAAATGCGCGCCGATGCAGACGCGGGGGCCGACGCCGAACGGCAGATAAGCGAAGCGATCCGGCGGCGGCGCGGCCGGCATGAACCGCGCGGGGATGAAGGCGTTCGGATCCTGCCACAGCTTTTCATGCCGGTGCAGGAGCCACGGCGCGATCAACACCAGGTCCTTACTCTTGACCGCCATGCCGGCAATCGTGTCGGGGCCGGCGGCGGCACGTGCGATCAGATAGGCCGGCGGATACAGGCGCATGGTCTCGTCGATCACGGCGCGGGTAAACTTCAGCCGCTCGACATCGGGAGCGCCGTTGACATTAACGCTCCGTACTTCGTCAGCCAGTTGCTCCTGTGTCGCAGGATCGAGCGCAAGCAGATACAGCGCCCAGAACAGCGCGGTCGCCGTGGTTTCGTGGCCGGCGAGAATCATGGTCGCCACCTGATCGCCAAGCTGATCGTCGGAAAACGCCTCGCCGGTTTCGGGATCGCGCGCGGCGACCATGAGGTCGAACAGGTCGCGCGGCGGCGCGCCTTCGTTCTTGCCGGCGGCGCGGCGCGCGGCGATCAGCTCCGCCATGAACCGCGTCCATCGCCTGCGGAAGAACGCGCGGGAAATGTCCTGCGGGCTCGGCCAACCCAACGGCAGCACCAGATCGAGAAAATGCGGCCGCGCCAGCCGCGAGCCGTATTCGATCACGAATGCGCGCAGCGCCGGGCCGCGATCGCCCATCTCGAATGAAAACATAGTGCGGCCCGCGATCTCCAGCGTCATGCGCTGCATGACCTCGCGCAGATCGACCGGAACGCCGCATTGTCTGTTAAGATCGGCGATGGTGTCGTCGGTCGCCGAAATCATGTGCGGCACCAGCGTCGTTACGGCGCGAGGCGTGAACGCCGGCGCCAACGTGCGGCGCTGATGTTTCCATGTTCGCCCTTCCGCGAGCAGCAGCCCCTCGCCCAGCATCGGCGTCAGCACGCGGAGGCCGGTCGGCGTGCGCGTATAATTCTCGTAATTGTCGATCAGCACGTGGCGTATCGCCTCGGGCGTATTGAGGGTGAAGCTGTTGCGGCCGAAAAAGCGGCCCTTGATGATGTCCTCTTCGTAGGCGCGCTGCCCCCATGTCGAAATTGCGCTCTTGCGCATCAGCGCCATTCGGCCGAACGCGCCCATGGTCGAGGATGCACGGGGCGGCGCGGGCGGCACCAGCGGCGCACGGGCCACGGCAATATCGTAGGCTTGGGCAATGCTCACGCTCGGCCTCACGGTTCGAATTGCAGGACAAAAAACACCGTCCGGCATTCATATAGTGCGGAATCCCGGCGCCTTCAGGGTCAAATCGACTTAAGCCTCGTTAATAAGTCAGCTCGGCGATCGAAATCCGGTTTTCCGACGCCGGCCAGCCCCGCGCGACAATGCGCTCCTCGTTGAACAGTCCCGTGACGGCGCGGCCTACCTCTGCAGCAGGAAGCCGCGCGGTGGTCACTGAAATCGGTCGGCACGCCGGATTTCACGTCCGTTGGCTCCTTGCCATCGAGCAGCACGATATCGCGCGGCAGACCGAAATATCCGCGCGGCCGCGACATGATGACGACTGCGCCCGCGCCGGCGTCGGGCGGACCAAGAGGCCGTGCGGCGCGCAGATGCACGACATCCGAAGACCGCGGAAACGGCGAGCGATAGAAATGCGTGATCGTCGATCCGGGTGCGTCGAGTACAATCTCCAGATACCAGTTAGGATTGGCCGGCGCGGGCCCCCAGCGCCCGTCGGCGCCTGTCCTGGAAGCATGAATGGCCGCTCCGACGCGCTCGCCGGTTGCCGGCAGAACCTGGTAGACCTCGACCGACGCGCCCGCCACGGGGCGATTGGTTTGCACGCCGCCCGGCGTCCCCGTTACCAGACCGCTCAACTTGACTTCACTTTCCGGCGCAATGGCGATCACGCTCGGTTCACGTCCGGCGATGAACTTGTAGATCTCGCGGAAGGCACGCGGCGAGAACGCGGTCTCACGATGATCGACCGGGCCGATCACGAGATTGGTGGCGCCGCTCAGTGCAGGACCCTCGCTGGTTAAACCGGTCGGCGTTCCAGGCTTGCCGACGAAACGTCCGTCGGGCTGCGCGTATTTATCGTTGCCGTCGCTTCGCAACGTCAGGAATGCCGTATCCGCTGTGACTTCGCTCTCGCCCTCATTGAGGGCGCGCAGCAACGGGTTGCGGGCATTGAATTCGCTGCCGGCGAGATCGTCCCAATCGAAAATGCCATGGTTCGGTACGCCGCACAGCACGGCATGGCTGACATCGGCGCCGCCGCCGTTCTTGATGTAGCCGCGCACGGCGTAGCCGCCGCGCGAATTGGCGACGAGAGCCACGCGTGCGGCCCCGGTGCGGCTTTTCAGCTGCTTGATGGCATCGCCGAGTTCGCGGCGCTGATCTTCGCTGGACGATCGGTTGGCCTGCGCCACGGCGTCATCGGTTCGCGCCATCGGATCGGTGAAGTCGATGGCGAACATCCGGTCGCGCGCGATCCCGTTGGATTCCATGCGCCACAGCGTGGTCATCCACACCGGGGCATGGTCGCCATTGCCGTGCACGAACAGGATGGGCGGAATGTCAGCGCCGCTTGGAGCGGCGGGAGCGCTTTGCGCAAGGGCGTTAAATCCCAAACCATTGACCGCCAATGGCAAGGTGGCTGCACCCGCTAAAATCGACCGCCGCGACAAATTCATCCGTGACCTCCCGTGATTTTCAGCACCTTAGTGCGTTTGCGCGGCGGTTGTAGCGGCTTAGGCACTGGACAGCCACGGAGTTTCACGGGCATCAAATGGCTGGAATCAACGCCGGACGATCCCGGCACGGAACGATAATGACGAAACCGCCGAAACAACCGACGTTTTCCGCCGACAGCGTCACCGCGCCGCTGCGGCATTCGGTATTCCGGCGCATCTGGCTTGCCAGCCTGCTCTCCAACCTCGGCCTCTTGATTCAGGGCGTCGGCGCCGCCTGGGCGATGACGCAAATGGCCTCGTCGGCCGACAAGGTCGCGCTGGTGCAGACCGCGCTGATGCTGCCGATCATGCTGATCTCGATGCCGGCCGGCGCCATCGCCGATATGTACGACCGCCGCATCGTCGCCTTGGTGTCGCTGTCGATCTCGCTCTCCGGCGCCACCGCGCTGGCGGTGATGGCGTGGCTGGGTCTGGTCACCCCGAATATACTGCTGGCGTTCTGCTTCATGGTAGGCTGCGGCATGGCGCTGTTCGGCCCGGCGTGGCAATCCTCCGTCAGCGAGCAGGTGCCGGCGGAAACGCTGCCGTCCGCCGTCGCGCTCAACGGCATCAGCTACAATATCGCGCGCAGTTTCGGCCCGGCGATTGGCGGAATCGTGGTTGCGGCCGCCGGCGCGGTCGCCGCCTTTGCAGCCAATGCCGTTTTGTACATCCCGCTGCTGATCGTGTTGTTCCTGTGGCGCAGGACCAGCGAACCGTCGCGATTGCCGCGCGAAAAACTCAGCCGCGCGATCGTCTCCGGCGTTCGCTACATCGCCAACTCGCCATCGATCCGCATCGTGCTGACGCGCACGCTGGTCACCGGCCTCGCCGGCGGTTCGGTGTCGGCGCTGATGCCGCTGGTCGCGCGCGACCTGCTGCATGGCGGCGCGCAGACCTATGGCATCATGCTCGGCGCATTCGGAATGGGCGCGGTGATCGGCGCGCTCAACATCTCCGAAATACGCAAGCGATTGAGCGGCGAAGCCGCCGTGCGCGCCTGCGCCTTATGCATGGGCGGCGCCATCGCGGCGGTTGCGCTGAGCAAGGAGCCGGTGCTCACCGCCGCAGCGCTGGTGGTCGCGGGCGCGGTGTGGATGCTCGCGGTCGCGCTGTTCAACATTGGTGTGCAACTGTCCGCGCCGCGCTGGGTCGCAGGCCGCTCGCTCGCGGCGTTCCAGGCCTCGATCGCCGGCGGCATTGCGATGGGAAGCTGGGGCTGGGGACACCTTACCGACGTCGTCGGCGTAGAGACGGCGCTGCTGGTTTCCGCCGCCGCGATGTTTATCTCGCCGCTGCTCGGATTATGGTTGCGGATGCCGCCGGTCGGGGCGCGCAATGAAGCTGCGGAGGTGCTTGCCGATCCCGAAGTGCGGCTACCGCTGACCGCACGCAGCGGCCCACTGGTTGTCGAGATCGAATATCGCGTCGATCAGGAAAATGCGCGCGCCTTTCATGGCCTGATGCAGCAGGTGCAGCTCAGCCGCCAGCGCAACGGCGCCTATGGCTGGTCAATCGCCCGCGACATCGCCGACCCCGAGCTGTGGACCGAGCGCTATCACTGTCCGACCTGGCTGGATTATCTGCGTCAGCGCAATCGCTCGACGCAATCCGAGCGCGCGCTGCATGTGCAGGCGATGGAATTCCATCTCGGTGCCGAGCCGGTGCGGGTGCGCCGCATGCTGGAGCGGCCGTTCGGCTCGGTGCGATGGAAGGAAGACACGCCCGATCGCGCGGCGCACGAGGTATTGCCAGTCGCCACGGCCGCAGGCGGCGGCACTTAATATTAGCGTCGTTTACTCCGTCACCGGCTTGTCGGAGATATCCCAGTCCTTGCCGTTGAATTGCGAGATGTAGAGCGTCTTCATCGGCGTGTAGTCGTCCGGCGTGTAACTGAAGTTGACGCCATCCAGGAAATACGGCGAGTGAAACCCGGCGAGCGTGGTCGCATTCTTCAGCACATTGGCGCGGGTGAGATCGTCGCCGCAGCGGCGCAGGATTTCCGACATGCTGGCGACCTGGCCATAGCCGGCGAAGGCGATCGTGTTATCGGGATCGACATTGGGAAGATATTTTTTGCGCAGTGCCTCGAACGCCATCACGTCGGAGTCTTTCTCCCAGCGTGGCACGCCGACTTCCTTTGAGTAGCGTATGGCGACGATGCCGTTGGCGTTTTCAAAACCGGCGGCGCTGAGGATGGAACGTCCGGTCGATCCCGCTGACAACAACTGCAGGGGCTTCCAGCCAAGCTCCGCCACCTTGCGGATCGACTGTGACGTCGCCTTGCCGGTCGAGATATTGTAAAAAACATCCGCACCCGACTTCGAGAGATTGATCAGTTGCGAGTCGACCGTCGGATCGGTCAGATCGTAGGTCTGCTCCATGATCACCTTTGCGGTGCCGCCGGCCTCCTCCAGCACCTTCTTGAACGGACCGAGGAAATCGCGGCCGAAATCGTCGTTCTGGTAGAGAATGCCGACCTTGGCGTTTGGCTTCACGCTCACGACGTGCTTGGCGAGAATGCGCGCTTCCGTCGGGTAAAGCGGCAGGCCCGCCATGGTCCACTTGTTGTTCTTGGGGTCGTTCCATTTCGACGCGCCGGTGTTGAGCAGCAATTGCGGCACGCCTTTGGAGTTGAGATATTTGTGCACGGCGGTCTGCGGCGCGGTGCCGAGCGAGCCGAACAGCGCCAGCACTTCCTCCTGCTCTACCAGCCGACGCGTTGCTTCCACGCATTTCGGCGCGCTATAGGCGTCGTCCAGGGTGAGGAATTTCACCTTGCGCCCGTTGATGCCGCCCAACTCGTTCAGCATCTGAAAATAGGCTTCGCCGACGCGGCCGAGCACGCCATAGAGCGAGCCGGGGCCGCTATGCGGCACGGTCTGGCCGAGTTTGATTTCGGTGTCGGTCGCGCCCGGATCGTATTTCTTGTCGGCGGCCCGCACATACGGGGCGGACAATGCGGAGGCCGCAACGGCGGCTAACCCGGTGGCGGCGAATTCGCGCCTGGTTTGTTTCCTCACGTGCGTTTCTCCCATTATCCCCTGCAATGTTAACCATTGTCAGGACGCCACAATAACGACCGAAGCATTCGGGGCGCAATGCTCCCGGTCACCGCAGTGACCGGGGAAATCTCAGCACGCGATTTAACGGCCGTTTTCGGCGAGGGTTTTCTGACAAGCCGGGCTTAGCCTGCCGCGATTTTGTTGCAGGCACGCCAGCACGACCATGTCGCCCTCATTCATGTGCGCACGGCAATAGCGGGTAACGTCGCGCGTGCAGGCGCTGTTCTGCGCCGAGGCTGCGGAGACCATAAAAAGGAACGGAGCGGCGAGCAAAAATATCTTCATCGTCTCATGCCTCCTCAATATTCCGGCACCCTAGCATCTCACTGAACACAATACAGCGCCGCCCGTATTACCTTCGCAACGGTGCGGGTCCGTGACGCTACCTTCGCAGTGGCGATAATCCGCCGCCAATCGAGGGGACATTCGTTCGGCCGAGCGTCGAATCCAGGCCGGGCAGACCAAGATTATTTCCCGATGGCAAAGAACCATCCCGCGAGCCATTGCCTAGCGATGGCAGTGAGGTATCGCGCAAGGCGGAGTTGCCTGTCGGATTAAAAGGCAGACCGCAACTGTCTCCGATCATCGGCAGCCCATCCGGACAAATACGGCCGGTGGCCGACTTCTTGCCGGCCTTGGACGGCAAGGGTGCCGTCAGGTTTGCCTTCCTGGTGAGCGCCGGAAGCGGCGAGCACAGCGTTGAATTTCCTGCGCACACCGAGGCAAACGTCCAGCTCGGCGCCAGATCGCGTTTGATATTCGTGATGCCGCCCTGGCGCGTCACATTGGCCGTCTGACCGCGCTCCAAGAGCTGCGTGCATCGGCTGCCGGCGCAGACGCTGGCCGCGCCGTCCTGCAGCGCGACGAGCGTCTGGTTCTGCGAAATCCGGATGTCGAGAATCGTCCCGCGAACGCCGATGACGGCGTATGGCGTCTCGATCCTGTAGGACTTCTTGTCGGAGTTGCCGGTGATGAAGCGGAAGGCGCCTTCCGTAAGGCTGATCGTGATCTGCTTGTAACGTGCGTCGCCCGAATAAACGGCGCGATCGATCTTCAGCGTGGAGCCGGGACCGAGCGTCAGTTTGGTGTTGTCGACCAGACCGAATTTGGCGTCGCTGTTGAGGCTGGTGCGAATCACTTCATCGCGCACCAGATCATCGCCGACGCTGATCGGGATCAGTCTGGCGTCGCCGACGCTAACCACCTCATTGCGGACGATTTCGGCTTTCCCCACCTTCACCGCCGTTTCCGCGACAGCAGGCCCAAGCCACAGCACATTGGCAAAAAGCAACGAACTGAGTTTCGGCGCCGGAAAAAACACGATGCGTCCCACTTTTCGAAGAACTCCTGTCAGCCATTTACCTCACAGGACCATCCCGTGCCATGGCGATCTCCCCCATACCTAACGCCATGCGAGGATAGCAGCGATAGCAACGAACCGTTGCTATCGCGCCACAACAGCCCATAAAACGTTGCGGCACCAGCCGTAAACATTGCTCGAACATCCAAAGTATGGCCGATTCAGCACCATGAAAAAATCGGTGTTCCTGGCTTCGACATCGCTGCTCGGTCTGTTGGCTGCCCCTTCGGTATTCGCGGCCGACTTCAAGGCAGTTCCGTTTAGGGAATCACAAAGCCTCCCGTGGGCAGGTTTGTATTTCGGCGCCAACGGCGGCTACGCGTGGTCGGCCGATACGTCGACCGGTTGCGTCTTCACCGGGCTTTCGCCATGTCCTGGCACCGCGTTTCCCAAGGTGAGATCGGAAGGCGCCGAATACGGCATCCAAGCCGGCTATAATTGGCAGGCCTCGAATTGGGTGTTCGGTTTCGAAACCGACATCAACAAACTTGATGCGCGCGGTGCGAGCCAGTTTTCCGGCATCGATCCCAGCAAAGGCGGCCCCGACAGCCTCTCAGCGCGCTACGACTGGCTTGGTACGACTCGCGGCCGAGTTGGCGTCACCGGCGGCAATGCGCTGTTCTATGCGACCGGCGGCCTTGCTTACGGCCGCGTCAATCACGGTTACAATTTCGATTTCACCAATACGAATAGCAACAACCAGCTATTCTCGTCTTCCGATACTTCGTTTGGCTGGACAGCCGGCGGCGGTGTGGAATATGCGCTTGGCCGGAACTGGTCGGTGAAGGCCGAATATCTTTACGTGCATCTCGCAGCCTCCAGGTTGAGCCTTAACGGTTTGGGGTACAGCGCGGGAACCGTGACGGACACGACGCTTCGTTTCAGCAACAATCTGAACATCGTACAACTCGGTGCGAACTACCGGTTCTGATGCGGCTTTCTCCGAGGTCTTTGGGGTAGCATGAACTGGTTTGAGCATATTGAATTTCAGGCAAAACTGAGCCCGGACGAACCGGCGGTGGCATTCCCCGGCGGAATGGCAACCTATGGCGTTCTGGTCGGCTGCGTTGAGGCTGCGTCCCAGCGTGTCATGCGGGCCGGCCTGAAGAAGGACCAGGTAGTGGCGCTGGAAATTCGTCACCCGCTGCTTCACCTGGTGCTCATTCTGGCGCTGCACCGCTGCGGAATCGCATCCCTCACACTTCAAACGTCGTATTTGATCCAGCAGGCCAACCTCAACATCGATAAGCTGCTTAGCGATCGATACCAGGAGCCCGGCAATCAATCGAAGCTCATTCTCGTGAGCGATGATTGGCTGACGTTGCCTGCGGGAAATACTGCGCGGCTGCCGGTCATCGGCTTCGATAGTCCCGATGACGTTTGCCGTTTGGTGCTGTCATCGGGCACGACGGGCGCACCAAAAGTCATCAGCGTTACAGAGCGGAATCTGGAGTATCGCTTTGCCCGCTCCGCGGCACTACTCGAACGCGGCCGCTATCTTTCGATGATGGGATTCTCGACGCTCGGCGGCTACCAAACCCTCATGAGCGCGATGGTGCTGGGCGGGACCATTTGTTTTGCCGGCGCACCTGAAGACGTGCTTCAGGTGATCGCGCTTTATCATGTGACGCATTTGATCGCCGCGCCATTTCAGCTCCGCACGCTGCTCGAAACGCAAACAAAAAACGGGCTGAACCTGCCGTCGCTGCGGCACGTGATGCTCGCCGGTAGCCGCCTTGAAAAATCGTTGTTGTCCGAAGCGCGCGCGCAACTGTGCCCGAATGTGATTTGCGCCTACGGCTCTACCGAACTCGGCCCCGTGGCCTATGGACCAGCTTCGGCGATGCGTGGCATCGACGGCGCCACGGGATTTGTGATGCCGGGCGAGGTGGTCGAGATCATCGGCAAGGATGGCGCATCGCTACCGCCCGGCGAGGAAGGCGTCGTTCGCATCAAGTCCGCCTGCATCAGTTCATATTTCGTGCCGACCGCCGACGACGCCGAGATATTCAAAGATGGCTGGTTTTATCCCGGAGATATCGGGATGCTCATGCCGGATGGTCTGCTTGTCATCACCGGGCGGGTCAACGAGGTAATAAATCGCGGCGGCGACAAGCTTGCGCCGGAAGTAATCGAAGGTGCGCTGCGGCTGATTCCGGAGATTGCCGACGCCGCGGTGTTTGCTGTTCCGAACACCGATCTGATCTGGGCGGCGGTGGTCGGAAAAGCGCCGCTGCAGCACGAAGCGATTCTGAATTTTTGCAAAGCCAGGCTCGCCGGCATGGCGCCCGACCGGATTTTTGAGCTCGATCGGATTCCTCGCAACGATATGGGTAAGATCATCCGCGATGAAATGCGCGACGCGATCATGAAGCGCCTGTCATCCAGCTTCATGTAGTCGGAGATGGAATGTACCGGTTCTTTTGTCATCAACTTGCTTTTTACGCGCGATACCACCGCGACCCGCGCAATTGCGTTACGCATTATATCGGCATTCCCATGCTTTTCCTGGCCGCGATTTTACCGTTGCAGGCTTCGCGTATTGCCGTCGGTTCGCTGCAGCTCCCGCTTGCGATCGTGCTTGTAGCGCCGGCCGTCATCGGCTGGATGGCGCTCGATCTTGGCGTTGGGGCAGCACTGCTGCTGTTGCTGTGTCCGTTGTTTGCGGTCGCAGAACTCATTGCGGATGTCGGCGGCCCGCTTGTGATGTGGTCCGCGGCGACCGCATTATTTCTGGTCGGCTGGTCTTTTCAGTTCCTTGGCCACGCCGTGTTCGAGCGCCGCCGGCCTGCGTTCGTGGATGACCTGTCGCAAACCTTGATCGGTCCAATGTTTGTCGTTGCCAAAATGCTCGTAAGGTTTGGATTGCGCCGCGATCTAGCGACCTTTTTGGCCCAAGAGCGCAGCCCGGTCTGAAGTAGCTCGGCAGGACGATCCTTAGCGCGGGTCTCTCTCTGCAAACGCCGCGTCGCCTTGAATCCGTGCCGACTCGCAAGGGACTACGCTATGTGATGGACCTCACAGTCAGCACAATCCGGTCGGGGCATGGTGGCGCATCAACAACGCGCCGCATCTGGCGCCAAATAATGGGGACTGACCATGACCGCTCTTCTCACCAGGACCATCCGCCACGCCGCGCTCGTTGCCGCCGTCGTGATTTCTGGCATCAGCTACGCAAGCGCCAGTGAACTTCCCGGCGGATATACCTGCAACGATCTTCGCGCCAAGGTTTCGGAGTACGGTGCAACCCTCGTGCTCTCGATGGCGAAGTCACACGGTTATTCGGATCAAGTCATTTCGCAGGTCCGCAACAAGTGCGGCGTGTGATTTCTATCAGTTGTCCTTTGGTTCTAACGTTCGCAAAAACATCCGCGGAGCCCAGTTGCGAATGTTAGCATCGGACCGCTAGACCCCGCCGGGCAGATCGATGCCGGCCTCCGTCAGATCGCGCAGAAATTTTCGCACTAGAAGTACATTGGTCTTTTGCAGCTCGTGATTGTTGCCAAACTTGAACTGATTGTCCTGCGTCACGATCAAACCCTGAGCGGTCTCGCGAAGGATGCCCTGCTTTTTCAATCGATCGGCCCGGCGCCGGACGGTTTCAATCGGCAGATTAAAAAAGCGGGACAGCGTCGCGCGCGACACGCCTTGTTTGATTTGATCGGGCTCGACGGTTTCGATGCTGCCGAACTTGCGGTCAAGCTCGGGGTTCTTCATCACATTGAGGACGTTTGCGTTCAGCACCGCGTGGATGATGAGCAAATCAAGTGGATCGAAATCGTAATGACGAAATAGCTCGCTGATCGCGAACAACAGGTAAGCAAGTGAATGACGGGAGATAGTCCGAATTGTATCCGTCGAAGCCTTGCCGTCTTTGGTCAGGCTAACCATTGAAAAAACCGGTCTCGGGTGAGGATTGCGCAACCTCGGTCAAGTCGGTTCAGGTAGGGAAATGAAGGGCTTGCCCATTCTGGGTATGAACCCGCTTGAAGCGATTCGGTTCCTTGTACTAGCTGCTTCATGCGGTCTTTGAAGCCTTTCGCCCGCGCGTCTTTCAGGCGTTCAGAAAACAGACCGGAACTCCGCCGGCACGAAAGGGGAAGCTTGCTGGCAAGACACGGAACTCATTTAGCGCATGGTTTCTTACGATCATTTCAGGCACGCACTGCTTACTCAACTGCGCCGCGCGGAATCCGAAGGGCGTACGGACATTGTCGTTACTTCGGTCGAGTTTTGTAATTCGTTTGGCAAGGGCGGCTTGAATATCGAATCCTGCTGCCAGGCGATGAAAGACGAAATAAAGCCGGGTGATGTAATTGAACAAGAACGAGACAGCGGCGTCGGACTGATCATTCGCTATCGGTTGCCGCGTGCGGAACAAGGTTGAAGCGCTGGCCGACGTTGCGGCAGCGTCGGCCCCAAAAATTGGCTGGTGCCGCAAACAGGACTCGAACCTGTGACCCCGTCATTACGAATACCGGAAAGGGGCACTTCGCCATCTAACAGCGACTAACAGAAAGCGACCATTTACTATGTTATGTCAATGCTTTCGTTGGTTCTTGTTAGTTGATGTGGATCACGTCATCTAACGACGTGAGCGGCCGGTTTTCCGTCACCGGCCCGTCACCACGACCGAGGAAGCCCGGTGATCCAGCGCCCTAGATTGACCAAGGAAGTCGCCAGAGCCGCCAAGGCTGACGCCGTCCGATACGACCTAAGGGATGCGGCCAATGGTATCGCGGGCCTGCGCCTAACCGTCTTCCCATCCGGCATTAAGACATGGTCGCTCCGCTATGACGTTGCGGGACAGGATCGGCGCTTCACCATCGGCCCCTATTCAGAGAACGGCATTTCGCTCGACAAGGCGCGCAAGCTCGCTGCCGCAGAACTGATCAGAGTGAAGAGCGGCCATGATCCGGCAAAGGAAAAGGCAGAAGCACGCCGCAAGTCAGCCGCTGGGGATCGATCCGGACGCACTATTCACCACGGCATGGAGCGAATGGCAAAACGCGCCAAAGCCGAAGTCGCGAAACAAGAGAGGCTGGCGCTCATCTACAGCAGACCGTGTGCAGAAGCTTTATACAAACGAGCTTGGACCGAAGTGGAGCAAGCGCAGGCTGAGTGAAATCGCGAAGAGCGATGTTTCCTCCTATCTCGACAAGATCGCGACGAAGCATTCGCAAGGCGCCGCACGTAGGCTTCGCGTCATCGCGTCATTCTTCAACTGGTGTGTCACGAAGGGCAGGCTCCAAAGATCGCCCTGCGAATGGGATCAAAGGCGCGGAACGCAATAAGCGCCGGCGCAAGCTCACCGACGATGAATTACGTTGGCTTTGGATCGCGTGCGGTAAAGAGCCGTTTCCGATGGGTTACGTTGTGCGCTTACTGATACTTACCCTTGCCCGCCGCAACGAAGTCGCCGGGATGCGCGACCGTGAATTGCACTTTGGCAATCGGCGCACGTGGATATTGCCCGCGCCGCGGACCAAGAACCATCACGAACATGAAATCTTCCTGACCGACGCCATGATTGAAACCATCAGGGCGGTGCCGAAGGTGAAGAACACGGAAGGCTATGTCTTCACCACGAATGGCAGGACGCCATTCTCTGGCTTTAGCAAGGCCAAGAAGCGGCTCGACGCGCTTATGCTTGAAGTAGCGCAAGAGGAGGACCCTAAGATCACAGCCATCCCGCCATGGACACTGCATGACCTCCGCAGAACCGGAGCGTCACGCATACAGCGACTAGGGTTTGAGAACAACGTAGCTGAGGCGTGCTTGAACCACATTGACGATGACGAATACCTTCAAGACGACTTTTACGAACAGAAGATCAAAGCATTCGATGCGTGGTCGCGCGAACTAGCGCGAATTGTCGAGCCTAAGCCGACTGTAGCACCAACGCTCGTACCTAACATGCCGATCCGCGCGAACCACGATATCGCATCATGACTGACCTCCGCGGCGCTGAACGCCTAGCGTTCATCACAGGCCGGAAAGTCACCCTTGTCTTGGAAGCAGCAGAGAGCGCCGAAGACGAAGCCCGTGCGTTTAGTCAGGACCGTGCGCGCCAGCGCCGTCCTTATGGGCTGCACGTCTGCGTCGTCATTCCGTTTCCGAAAGCGGCGTTAGAAAAGCCGCCGGTTGAGGTCGGCGCGACGGCTTTGTAAAAACCGGGTGCAATACGCATCCCCGCTTCTTCAAGAGCGTTCACCGCAAGATGTCGGGCTTCATCCGAGTTCTCCAAAGTCCTCGCTTCATGCGATCTCCCAAACTGCCGCTCTGAAATCTCCTGCATAAAGGGGAGAGCCTACGGCGCGCTATCTCCTGCACACAAGCAATCATCACCGCAAGAGGCGGACAATATCTCTCACGAGCAATCGGCTTCGCCCTCGCTGAAAGCAAATAAGCCTTTAAAATCGCTCTAATGTAACCGTTAATTTGATTGCAGCGCTTGACCTGTCTACACGCGATTGGAAAGAGAGATCATGACTAGCACAATACAGAACGACTCGCGCGCGCAGATCCCCCTGGGATTGGCCAAGCGAGGCTACTCGGGAGTGATCCACCACCTCGCTACCAATGACACTAACTCCGCGCTTTCCGCAATCGAGCTTGAAAGCCGCTTGATTGAACTCGGCTTCGTCGAGGGCGCGGAGGTCGAGGTGCTTCACGAAGGCATTGTGGGGCGTGATCCCATCGCGGTACGGATTGAGAACGTTACAATTGCACTGCGTCGGCGCGAGGCGATGGCCATCATTGTCGCCTGACTAAATCGGACGCCGCCATGGAAGCTCCATTGATGCATCTTGCCCTAGTGGGCACGCCCAACAGCGGCAAGACTGCGATTTTTAATGCGCTCACCGGGAGCCGTCAGAAGGTCGCTAACTATCCGGGCGTTACCGTAGAACGCAAGGAAGGGTCGTTCGTCACCCCACTGGGGCGTCAGCTTTCGCTAGTCGATTTGCCCGGCACCTACTCACTGCGTGGCCGCAGCCCGGATGAAGAGATCACCCGTGATGCAGTGCTCGGCCGGGCTCCAGGCGAGGTGCTCCCGGATCTCGTACTCTGCGTGGCAGATTCCACCAATTTGCGGCTGACAATCCGCCTCCTGCTCGAACTAAAAAGCATCGGTCGCCCGCTGATATTGGTGCTTAACATGTTCGACATCGCTACCCGCCGCGGCGTAACCGTGGATGTGCCAGGGCTGTCTGAGGCGCTCGGCGTGCCGGTGGTGACATCGATCGCGGTGCGAAAGGGCGGCATCGCGGAGCTGCTGCGCTGGACCGACGCGTTCGTGGCGCACGCGCAAATACCACCTGCACCAAATCACTGGCAACCGCTCACCGTTGCGCAATTGCGAGCCACACAGCGCGAGGCCGATCGCATCATCGCCGCGACCGTTAGCCTGCCGACGCGGCCGGACTCCTGGACTGCGCGGATTGACGCGGTGGTGCTCCATCCGGTGGCGGGGCTTGGCATCCTGGCGGCCATCTTGTTTGTGATGTTTCAAGCAGTGTTCGCATGGGCCCAGCCGCTGATGGAGCTGTTGTCCTCGGCCTTCGCCTCGCTCGGACAGCTGGTGCACAGCACGCTACCCGCCGGCTTGATCCAAAGCTTTCTGCAGAACGGCGTGATTTCCGGCGTCGGTAGCGTCGTTGTGTTCCTACCGCAGATCGTAATCATCTTCCTGTTTATCCTGCTGCTGGAGGATTTCGGCTACATGGCACGAGCTGCGTTCCTGATGGATCGCATCATGGGCGGCGCCGGCTTGCACGGCCGCGCCTTCATTCCGCTGCTGTCGAGTTTCGCGTGCGCCATCCCCGGCATCATGGCCACCCGGGTGATTGACAATCGCCGCGACCGGCTGACCACTATCCTGATCGCGCCGCTGATGACTTGCTCCGCGCGCATCCCAGTCTACACTTTGATCATTTCCGCATTCATCCCCAACGAGCAGATTTGGGGTTGGATCAATTTGCGGGGCCTCGTGATGTTCGGCCTGTACGCGGCGGGCATCGCCAGCGCCCTGGGCGTGTCATTCCTGATCAAGTTCTTCATGTGGCGCGACTACGCACCAGCACCGTTCATGCTAGAACTGCCGGATTACAAGATGCCGCACGTCCGCAGCGTCGCCATCGGCATCTACACGCGCGCCAAGATGTTTCTACAGCGAGCCGGCACAACGATCTTCTCCATGATGGTGCTGATTTGGTTTCTGGCTTCGTTTCCGCAGCCGCCCCCCGGCGCGGAAAACCCTTCCATCAATTATAGCCTTGCAGCCATGATCGGCAAAGCTATGGAGCCGTTGTTGGCGCCGCTTGGCTTCAACTGGCAGATCGCCGTGGCGCTGATCCCGGGCATGGCGGCGCGAGAGGTCGCCGTTGCCGCGCTGGGTACGGTGTATGCTATTGAAGGCGGCAAGGAAGCCGCCGAGCAGATCGGGCAGGTCCTTGCCACCAAATGGAGCTTGGCAACGGCATTGTCGCTGCTGGCGTGGTATATTTTCGCGCCGCAGTGTGCCTCTACGCTCGCTGTGATCCGTCGCGAGACTGGGAGCTGGAAGTGGATGGCGATCACTTTCGGCTACATGTTCGCGCTCGCTTATGCCGCGAGTTTCGCCACCTACAACATTGCATACAGGCTGGGCGCTGGATGAGCAGCGCGCATTCTCATTGCCCACCATTCAACCCAAATCGTCAAATTAGGTCGAGACTTTTACAGGTAATTGCGTTCGCTTCGCGCTATTCACCACCCCCAACAGAGCCGCATAGCAAAACACGATCATAGGTAGAATAACGGTCGCAGCCATCATAAATTTCAGGCTGCGGACTAACTCCTTCTCATCGGCCTTCATTGCACTTTGGGTTATCCCTCGGATCGCGAGGTCCGAGAGCTTTCTCAAATCCTGCTACCAGCGGTGCCTATTTTACAAAAGCAGACCTGCACTCCTCCGGACATTCACCAGACCGAAGTCTTGGTTAATCACCGGCCGTCTGACCTTGCCACGCTTACAATAAGCGTAGTTAGAGACCCAAACAGAAGGATGGCACCGGCCACTAATGGAATGTCCGGGAAGAACAAAGTGACGATACCGGCGAAAACGACGACCGCACCAATCATAAGCGCAAGCCGGCCGTCGTCGACAAATAGCCCAGCGAGCTCCCGCAGAAACATCATCATGATAAGATCACCTTCGCCTTGGAGCGCGCGAGCGCGACGGCCGCGACGCTAACAGCTAGAAACAACGCGGCAAATGCTATGATCGCGAGATCCTCGCCAGGCCAGGCCAAGCCGAGCCCCTCACCGGTCCAAAAGACGCCGAACGCGGATAGCATAACTCCAACTGCAAATTTGAGGGTATTTTCGGGGACTTTCGCCAACGGCCGATGGACGATCAAGCCGATCAAAGCCACCGCCAGACACGCCGCAGCCGCTCCAGCACTCGCCGAAACGAGCATTCCGCGACCGGCACCGAGCGCGATCACGATGAACACGACCTCAAGGCCTTCGAGAACGACCGCTTTGAAGGTGGTGAGCGTTGCGATCCAATCGAGCCGTGCTTCGTTGCGTCGCGCCTGTTCGCGCAATTCTGCCGTCTCGGTTGCGAACACCGTCGCCTCATCATGGAGCGGGACCACACCAGCGGCGCGCAGGATCGCCTTTCGCAGCCAGCGCAATCCGAACAACAACAGCAGAACTCCGATCACAAACTGCAGGAAGTGCAGTGGAACATGCCCGAGCAAGGGTCCGAGAGTGACGACGATCAGGGCGAGCACAGCAAGGCCGGCGAGCGCGCCAAGGCCGGCGGGACGCCAGCCGCGAACGGCGGCGACGGCCAGCACGATCGTGAGAGCTTCGACCGCCTCGACCAGCGAGGCGAGGAAGGCGGCCGTCATAACGGGCCAGATGAGTCCCAAACCGGCGGTCATAAGAATTCTCCAATTTGAACGGGCGAAAGGAGTGACCGATCGCGCTGTTTCGACCACGCTGCGCAATATGCGACTGTCAACATGAGCAATATTCCTGTCGCACCAATGACAATCTGAACCCAAAGCGCGTTCAGGCTCAGCTTTATCGCCGCATGGGCGCAAAACGACAGCACGGTCCCAGTGCAAAAAACCTAATGCGGCGATCGTTCTTGTCGCACCGATAGCGGCGCATGTTGCCAGGATAGCTCCCGGCGTGACGCTGGGTTTTCGTCCGAGCGTCACGCTGCATGCGTGGCTCCGCGGGGTCGTGGATCGTGGCTTCGACTTAAGTCGCTCGTGAAGGCTTTCGCGAGGCGCGTGCTATTCCCGGCGGAACGGGTCAGGTCGCAACTCTGGCTTTAGAGTAATAGGTGACCTAGGCTAGACAGACAGAGCATTGATGCACTCAATCCTCCGCTTTCTCGGCCTTCTCCGCGGCCTCCACGATATCGCCTTCAGTGAACAAGATTCCCTTAAGCATTTTCCGCCACACCTTTTTCTTGCGGAGCAGAAACTCCAGGTCCATCCCGAAATGCTTGAATTCTTCCTCCTGCGCGTCTTCCATGATGGCGCGCGCCTCTTTGTCTTTTTCCACGGAGATGCGTTGCTCATACCAGCCGATTGCCTCCGCCTCCTCGATCAAGCCGGTGATCATGCGTGCAAACGTGCGGACCTCCGCGGATAATTCAGAAGCGGGCTCGTGATATTGGTCGGTAGCCATGTTGATATCCTTTTAGTGGATGGAGAAAACCAAGCTCAGTGTGTTACTCAAGAAACCTGTGACAATTGGCAATCGCATCGATTAGGCGAGCAATTCGACGACCGCGATCAGGGCTGCCGCTGCGGTGGCAGCATGCGTTGCATGATCCGATCGCGATAGATGAAAATGTGCGCGAATGCAGCCGCTATGTGAACCATGATCAGAACCAGCAGCGTCCATTCCATCGCCTGATGCCACCCATCAAACGCCTGTGCATTCGCGTCACTCGGGGCTGAAAGCAAGGGCATTGGAAAAAGGTAGAACAGCGATACCCGCCAACCGCGGTAAGAGGCGAATAGCCAGCCGCTGATTGTCGTCGCCAAAACACTGGCGTAGAGCAGCCAATGCACGACTTCCGAGGAAAATCGCTGCCATGCGGGCAACGAACTCTCCGGCGCGACCGGGTGCGTCAGACGCCAGAAAAACCGCAAGGTGATCAGCAGAAGGACCAGAAGGCCCAAGGAAATGTGAAAGGTCATCGGCGTGCCCGGCGGGCCGCGGTGGATATCCGGCATCAACCAGCCCAGCGGGAATTGCAAAACAAGCAGAGCCACGATCAGCCAGTGGAACACCTTCGCCGTAGTCCCGTAATGCAGCTGCTTGCCCATGTGATCTTCCATGCTTATCAGCTGTTGAGGCCAGGAGGGCCCAACGGCATGCCACCTTCGTGGATTAAGGGCCCGCTAACCGGGCGGCCCGTGCCATTGGATTGACAGGGCCTGCAGTCGCCCGTTCGCCTGCGCCGGTATTCCCGCCAGGCACGGGAAAGGCATAGCCAATGATAGTCTTGACGACGAAACGATCTGAGTTCGGCGTCAACCCGACGCCCAGGCCAAAATTAACGTCGAAAATCGAGAGCTTGAAATCGGTGACGGCGAACAGAGATGCTGCTGATCATTAAACCTGCCGAAGCGGCCAAACTCGCCGAAATCGGCGTAGTACTCCAGGCCGACGAACAGATCCGGGTTGATCTTGCGAGCTACCCTTGCGGCTGGCGTGAATG